>CBDFHW010000001.1:0-24709 GCA_965247815.1 Tepidisphaeraceae bacterium
CCCCGACCCGTCGATCCCGCCGGTCTTGCCAACTCGAACACATTTGCAACCTTGATACTGATTAGACCTAGCAGAGCGGATGCCACGAGTTGCAAAGCGGCCGTAGAACGCCGCTTTTCGCTGCTAAATCGCAGATACCTGTCCACCCGGAAGCCGCTCCTCGGCCCGCGTCGACTTTTTCAATGGGTTCGAAATACGGTCTCGAATGCTTTGCCAAATCCCGAACGAGTCGAGATAATCAGCCCCGAACAGTGCACGGCCCGGACGCGTCTGATCCAAGTTGCCGCGTCTTATCCGAGCTGCGTTGAACAAACCGCCCGAAGGACAGGACAATAGCTGATGACAGATCGGAGTCAGAGGGGCAACGATTCGTTAACCGGTGCCTTATCTCTATCGGCTAGCATTAACCTGAATCGAGAGCATACCGAAAGATTTTGTCTAATCAAATTTCCCGTCCGTACGCCTACAACCGGTGGTAGTTCGTCCCGGAGATCCCTGAACGGCGTACTCTTGCGCTTGTGGTACGGGTTGATCCTGCTCCTGCTGACCCGGGGCGTCGCGGTCGCGCAAATCGACGAGAACCAGTTTGCGGCCGATGTCAAAGCGATGACCGCGGGGCCGACCCGGTCGCCCGGCACGCAGGGATACCACGACGCGGCGGTCTATCTTCAACAGCAAATCACGCCACTCAAAAACGTCCAGCTCCGCCAGCATTTGTTCCCCATGATGGTCCCCTTCACCGAGCTGGCGACGCTCGCGGTGCCGGGGCAACCATTGGAGAACATTTACCCGCTCTGGCCCGCGGGGGTCCGGTTGAATTCCACACCGGCCGACGGGATCACGGGCCGGCTCGTGTACTGCCGGGACGCGGAGCTCAAGGACATCCACCCGGCAGACCTGAACGGCCAGATCGCCGTGCTGGAAACCACGTCCGGTCCGAACTGGATTGTCGCCGTCAACATGGGGGCCAAGGCCATCCTTCTGCTGGGGACCCCGAAGACTGACAACGTGGAGCTCCGGGCGCACGACTTCCACGTGCCGGTCAATTTTCCACGGTTCTACGTCCTGCCGGGGCTACTCGCCAACGCGATGCGGGCCGGGCAGATCACCCAGCCGGTGACGCTGAAGGCGACCGTGTCGTGGACGAAGATTCTGGCCGTGAATTATTACGCGCTGGTGACGCCGGCACTCCCCCCCGCCGGGGGAGGGATCCCGCCGGCCGCGCTCGCGATCACCGTACCGTTCGATTCCAGCGGGTTGGTCCCGGACCTGGCCCCGGGCGCGACCCAGGCGGTGCAGGCTGCTTGCGGATTGGGGCTTCTGCGCGACCTGTCCCGCGCGCCGCCGGACCGGCCGGTGTTGGTCTGCTTCACCGGCGGGGACAGCGTCGCGTTCCTGGGCAGCCGGAACATGCACATGGCACTGTCGGACGTGCCCGCCACTTGGACGGGTGAGCTGGCCGAGGTCTCGGTCAAAGAAGCCGCCGCTCGACAGCAGTTGCACCGCGCCCGGGAAATTCAGGAAAACCCGGCGTCGATCGACGTGACCGCCGACCGCGGTCTGATCGACCGGCTGGCCAAGACGATCGAGACCGAGGCCGCGTTCGTTCAGGACCAGTTGTTCGAAGTCCGCGGCGTGGTCGTCGGTGAGGCGACCCCCGAGACGTTGAAACAACGGCATCTTCTGGAGTCCCGGCAGGCGCTTCTGAGCCGGCTCGAATACGCGTTCAAGCAGCAGCCGCGCGAGCTGGCCTCGGTCGACCTGGCCGACGACGCCCGCGAGATGTGCGACCGCGTCGTCGAAACGTTGAACGGGTCGGCCCGGCGGCGGACCAATGGTCTGATCCAGGATTACATCGCGCGTCACCGACAATTGCAGGACCGGGTCGACCTGTATCACTGGCTGGCCAATGCCGAGGGTCGCAACCCCGACCCGGAAATCGGCGGGGGCAGTTCCTGGTTGATCGAGCTGATGGTCGGTCTCGACCTGACCGACCGGGGGTACCGCGCGGGGCCGGTGCATTTCGGCAAGTTCGCGCACAGTTCCACCATTGCCGACGTCCAGCATTACACAGAATGGTTCGACCGCGCGGAGCAGAATTTTCTAAAAAACGAGCCGAACTACGGCTGGTTCAAGGACGTGTACGGGACGATCGATCTGACCCCGCTGAGCAACGCGCTGACGCCGACCAGTTGGATGCCGGGGTTGCAATCGATTCCCAGCGAGATGGCACAGGCGTGGGGGGTGCCGTCGATGTCGTTCATCACGCTGGACGACCTTCGGCTGTACCGCGACACACCGGCCGACACGCTGGACAAGATCCCGCACTTCACGTCGATTGTGCAGCAGCTTAACGCGATTCACACATTGCTGACCCACGCCTGGGCGGACCCGAAATTCAGCAGCAGCGGGCACCCCAAGGGGAACACGGTGACCTTGACCGGGCAGGTGGTGAGTCCGTCGCCGGGCAAGCCGGTCCCGGACCTGCCGCGGGGCGGATTCCTCGCGACTTATTTCAACGTGTCCCGGGACGATCTGAAAATCCCCGCGTTGCGGTCCGAGTCGTACTGCATCGGGAATCGCAGGACCGAAGTGCAGCCGTGCGACGCCGACGGCAACTACCGTTTCGAAGGCATGTGGCGGCTCGTAACTGACCAGGAAGAGATGGCGATCAACGCCTTCCAGGTCCAGCCCGGCACCGGCGCGGTCACCGCCACCACCGACCTGGGCACGCAGGCCGGCGAGGTGAAGATCTATGCCAATTATCGCGACCGCGATCCCGACCCGGTGCGGTCGCTGGTGTTTAACTGTTCGGAGTTCAGCCTGGCCGGGCTTTACGACCCGCGTTACCTGCAGGAACTGGGCGACGTGCTGCTGCTGGACGCCCGGCGGAATGCCGAACCGCAGAAGTACAACGTGCTGATTCAACAGCAACTGATGGCCGGGTACGTCGAATCGAGCAGCAAGGTGTATCTGCTGCTTCGGTACGGCCGGGTGGGGAACCGGTTGATCCTGGTCAACATGCCCAAGCCGACGACCAACGACGTGTCGGCCTCCGCCGGCGCGGACGAATTGGGCCGCGGGTTCACACCGGGGCAGCTGAACCGCATCGGTCAGTTGTCGCTGGTGACCGCGCAGGACTTCTGGAACATCGACGACCTGCGACTGAAGAAATACGCCCGGGCGGGGGTGACCAGCGACTTGATCGATTCGCTGCACAAGCAGGCAGCAAAACAGATCGACGAGGCGAACGCGCTCGCCGGTTCCACCAAGGCCGACGGGCAATCGGTCGTGACGAACGCCAACGGCGCCTGGGCCAACGAGACCCGGGTCTATTTCGCCGCCCAGGACATGGCCAACGACGTGATCCACGCCGCCATCTTTTTGCTGCTGCTCTGCGTCCCGTTTTCGTTCTGCATGGAACGGCTGCTGATCGGTACGCCCAACGTGTACAAACAGATCGGCGGGATTTGCGCGATCTTTGCCGTGATGACGGCCGCGCTCTGGAGCTTTCACCCGGCATTTCGGATCAGTTCCAGCCCGCTGATTATCATCCTCGCGTTCGCGATCATCTTCATGTCGATCGTGGTGATCAGCGTCGTCTACAGCAAGTTCGACAGCGAGCTGAAACGAATCCGCAGCGGCCGGGGCGCGGTCGAAGGGGCGAGCGTCGCGCGGGGCAGCGTGCTGATGAGCGCGGTCGTGCTCGGGATTGCGAACATGCGGAAGCGGAAATTCCGCACGTTTTTGACCAGCATCACGATTGTATTGATCACGTTCGCGGTGCTCTGCTTCACCAGTTCGAGCCGGTACCTGGACACGAGCACGCTGCCGACCGGGGTGACCAGCCAGTACTCGGGGCTGCTGATCCGCCAGCGCGGGTTCCGGCCGATGACCGGGCAGATGTTGATGAACGTCACCGGCGCGCTGGAAGATTTATACCGAAAGCAGAACCGCGTGGACCGCCCGGCGGTCGTCGAGCACTGGTGGAACCTGAACCCGTTCGACCCGCAGGACCAGATCCACATCGTTTTTTCGAAGACCGCGCAGGTATCGCTGCCGGCCATGCTGGGGCTGTCACCGGGTGAATCGCAGTTCAGCGACATCGCGAACGTGATCGGGGTCGAAAAATTCAAGCAGCTGGAGCAGGACCCCAACGCGGCGATTATCTATCTGAGTAACACGATCGCCGCCCAGCTGGGCGTGCACGAGAAAGACGTCGTCGACGTCGGCGGGATCGATCTGACGATCGCCGGCATCTTCGACGCCGACGCGTTCGACCAGAAAGTGACGATGCTCAGCGGTGAAAGCCTCGCGCCGCTGAAGTACGTGAAGGACGCGCTCGACGCCGGCGGAAAGAAACTGCAGGACAGCGGGGCAGACGATCTGAACCTGGATTCCGGCAACGGCGGTCAAGAGCTGAACAACAATTACGAGCACCTGCCCGCGAGCCAGTTCGCGATCGTGCCGTCGTGGATTTCAAAGCTGCTGCCCGGCGCCCGGCTCACGTCGATCGGGGTGAAGCTCGCGCCCGACGTCGACTCGGGTGACCCGCTGGTGAAAGCCGTCGCCGACGACTTGAGCCGGCGATTCAGCGTCGCGCTGTATGCCGGGGAACGGTCGGGCGTGCAGCTGGTGGTAGCGTCTAATCTGTCCAGCGTCAGTGGCGCGGGGCAGGTGGCGATCCCGCTCGCGATCGCCGGGCTGATCATTTTCAACACCATGATGGGGTCGATCGCCGAGCGGAAGCGGGAGATTCATGTCTACACGTCGCTGGGGCTCGCGCCGGTGCACGTCGGCGCACTGTTCGTCGCCGAGGCGATGACCTACGGGCTGATCGGAACGGTGTTCGGGTACATCATCGGTCAGGGGTTCGGCACGTTACTGCTGAAGCTCGGCTGGCTGGGAAATGTGACGCTGAATTATTCGGGCACCAGTGCGATGTTGACCATGGGGCTGATTCTGCTGATCGTGTTATTGAGTGCGTTGGTCCCGGCGCGGCTGGCCAGTAAGATCGCCGCGCCGAGCATCGAGCGGTCCTGGAAAGTGCCATTACCCAAGGGGGACGAGATCACCGCCGTCTTGCCGTTTACCATCAACAAGACCGCCGCCGAGGGCGTGCTGGCGTATCTGGCGGATTTTTTCGACGCGCATCAGGAAGGCAGCATCGGGAAATTCTCCGCCGCCGAAGTCGACGCGTTCAGCATCCCCGACGACCGCGGGCTCATGAGCCGGGGGTTGAAGACCACGATCTGGCTGACGCCGTTCGATCTGGGTGTCCGGCAACACCTGATGCTGCTGGTGCACCCGGGGCAGTTCCCGGACATCTACGAAGTGCAGGTGGTGCTGAGCCGCCTGAGCGGCGACGATCACAGCTGGTACCGAATGAACCGCTCGTTCCTGACCGAACTGCGCAGACAGTTCCTGCAATGGCGGTCCCTGTCCCCGGCCCGAATGGTCGAGTTCATCGAAACCAGCAAACGGCTGTTCGGTGACTCGTCTGCCGTGACGTCGACGGGTTGATTTACCGCCGAGACGCGGAGACGCGGAGAAGAGAAAATCATTGGTCGGAAGAAATCGAATTTTGTAAGTGCGGACGAAAACGACATGGAGTCGAAACAACAGAACTCAGTGCCTCAGCTCGACTCGAACCCGACGCGCACGACCGCGCGCAAAGCTAAAGACCAATCTTCATTATCCGTGCCCGTCCGTGTTCATCCGTGGTTAAGACTTTCTTCTCCGCGTCTCAGCGTCTCCGCGGTGAACAAAATTTCGGAGCCGGAATAAGATGACGGTCGCGCCGAGAAAACCAAAGCGCGTCCGCCGGTCTGCCGGGGAAGACCCGGAACTGAAACAGTTCCGCGAGTTGATGACCGCGCCGGACCACTGGGAGGACGGGTTCGGGTTCAAGTCCATGATCGGCGGGCTGTTCGTCGGGTTGATCATGACCCCGGCGAGCATGTACATGAACCTCGTGCTCGGCCGGGACATCGGCGGGGCCGCCCAGTGGGTGACCGTGATCCTGTTTATCGAAGTGGCCCGGCGGTCGTTCACTTCGCTCAAGCGGCCCGAGATTTATGTGCTGTATTACATGGCAGGCGCGGCGCTGGTCGGCGGCGCGGGCGGCTTGCTGTGGAACCAGTTCCTGGTCACCAGCACGAACATGCGGCAGTTCGGCATTGCCGACAAGATCCCGATCTGGGTCGCGCCCAGTGACCCGAACATTCTCGGTGCCCGCAGCCTGTTTCATCGTGCCTGGCTTCCGGCGATCGGTCTGATGGCGCTCGGGCAGGTGCTGCAGCGGGTCGACCATTTCGGGCTGGGGTATGTGATGTACCGGTTGACCAGCGACGTGGAAAAGCTGCCTTTCCCGATGGCGCCGGTGGCCGCCCAAGGCGTGACCGCGCTGGCCGACGCGTCCGGGGGGCAGGAGACCTGGCGGTGGCGGGTCTTCAGCTTCGGGGCGATGCTCGGCATGATCTTCGGCGCGGTCTACCTTGCGCTCCCGGCTATCACCGGCGCGTTCCTGCCCGAGGCCATCAGCATCTTCCCCATCCCGTTCAAGGACCTGACCCCCAACACCGAAAGCTTCCTGCCGGCCGTGCCCATGATGCTCACTCTCGACCTGATGCTGGTCATCAGCGGGATGGTCCTGCCGTTCTCGGCCATGGTGGGCAGCTTCATCGGATTGATCGTCTGCATGATCGCCAACCCCGTGCTGTACCACTTCGGCATCCTGCACACCTGGGCCCGCGGCATCGGCGCGCTGAGCACCATCAACGCCAACACGCTCGATTTTTATCTGTCGTTCAGTTTAGGTCTGACCGCCGCGATCGCGATCATCGGGTTTTGGCAGGTCTTCCAAAGCGTCTTCCGCCGGAACAAGGAAATGGACCTGGCCGGCGCGGCCAAGGTCGACTGGCGGCAACTGTTTAACCCCCCCGCCGGGCGCGGCGACATCTCGATCTGGATCGCGGTCGGCATCTATCTGCTGTCGACTACGACGACGATCGTCACCGCATATTTCCTGCTCCAGCACGCCCACCTGACCAACCCCGCCAACAGTCCGGTCACCTGGACGCTGCTGATCGTGCTGATTTTTTACGGGTTCGTGTACACGCCGGTGATCAGCTACGTATCGGCCCGCATGGAAGGCATCGTCGGCATGAGCGTGAACGTGCCGTTCGTCCGCGAGGCGACGTTTATCCTCACCGGATATAAAGGGGCGGCGATCTGGTTCGCGCCGTTCCCGGCTTACAACTACGGCAGCCAGACCAGCTACTTCCGACAGACCGAACTGACCGGCACGAAGATCACCAGCATGATCAAAGCCGAGACGTTCATCCTGCCGGTGGTGATCGTGTCGACGATCATCTTCAGCCAGTTCATCTGGCGGATCGCCCCGGTGCCGAGCAGCGCTTTCCCGTTCGCCAATCAGTACTGGGAGCAGATCGCCTACCGCCAGGCGCTGTTCATGAGCAGTACCCTGCCCGGCGGCGAACACGGCCCGTTCTACGAGGCGTTCCACTGGAGCTACCTGTTCGCCGGCCTCGGCCTGGCGCTGGGCACGTACGGCGTACTGAGCTACTTCGGCCTGCCGATTCTGCTCGTCTACGGCATCATCCGCGGGCTCGATCAATCCACCCCGGACGTGATCCTCCCCCAATTCGTCGGCGCGATGTTCGGCCGCTACTACTTCGAGAAAAAGTTCGGCAAAAAAGACTGGCCGCAATATAGGGTCGTCTTCTTCGCCGGCTACGGCTGCGGGGTTGGGCTGATCATGATGCTGAGCTTAGGGCTGGTGTTCATGAGCAAGAGCGTGTTTCAGTCTAATTTTTAACGTGAGCCAACCTTAGCGACCGCTGAAATGACAATCGGTTGGTGGTGGAAAATCTACCCTATAACACTCCCGATCCTTACTTTTTGACACATTATTCTTTTGGTTGCTACGAAGAAGTCACTATTTGTTGAGGAAAGTAGGCATGGCCCCGCCTCCTACCGACCGCTGATAAATGCGGAGACCGACAGACTGATCTCCTAGCACTCTGCCTCCACTAGGGCCGGCTACTCGCTACGATTGGGGACAGGTGGCAGCCTTCAACCATTTTTTCTAACAATGCCACGTTGTCTTCAATCTCTAAATTACTTCTGGCGATCACAGATGCATCTGGAGGGTCGCTTATATCTAACGCCGACGCGGATAACTCTGAAATGCGGCTGATGCACTGGATGATATCTGCTGGTGCCTTCTCAAGCCCATTGTTTGCCCACAAGGTGATTGCGGCGCGTGATAAGCCGGCAAGTTCACCCCACTCTTTCGACTTCCGATTAACGATCGCCAGAACTCTTCGTTGCATGGTGACACGCTTGTTGAATGGATTCTTCATAGTGTTTCCCGAGTCGCCGCGATCCATTCGCGGATTTTTTCGCTACACAATTGCTTGATGTCTTCTTGAGAAAGTAGCATCGTTCGTGGACATCCGCGATTTGACCAATGCCGGGATGCAATAGCAGTTTCATAAGCTGCGCGCGACAGAGGAATCGGGGTTGGAAGATGAAACGGGCTGTACCGTGAGAAATCCGGTCGATGAAGCAAATGCCAAGAGGCCGCCATTGCCAAATCGCGAAGGCAAGTGTATATTAAGCCCGTTTCAAATATTATGCTGGAAGTACCCGCCCTTATGGCAGCAACCGCGTCGCAATACATCGCATTGAAGTTCTCAAAATCTTGCACGCCATCCTTGTATAATGCCGGTCTCCCGAGTCCCTCAATGTAGCTCTCTTTCGTTGGCTTGTATACGCAGACGCTTTCGAGATGTAAGTGCCACGCAAAAAGACGGCCCTCTTCAAAATAGCGCTTAAGCGTGGAACGCTGGTAGATACTCCATCCTTCAGGATATGAAGCTGTTATACCAGTAGCGGGAACGGCCAATACATCGAGATCAGAACTGGCATCGATTTCGCCACGCACCGCGGATCCAAAGATATAAAGTTCTGCATTCATCGTCGAGCAAGCCGTTTTATGACAACAGCCATAAATAGCTCAAAAAGCGTGAACCGACAAATTGTAAATAAGACAAGGTACTTGGTATTAATCACAAAATCCGCCTTTACGCCCCAAAAAGACGCGAGGCCGTTCGTAATTGCATCTGGCCAGGATATCGACGGGTGGGCTGCTCGGACTACAGCCACTACAATCAACATAGCGACCAAAAGAACGAATGTTATCCGGAGAAAGCTCTCGCCATTGCCCCACAAAAGTTGCAGCGATTGCCACTTAAGAAACTTTGCTAGCTGAATGGGCCTTGTATACCAAGGATATTTTTCGCGATAGTAGGTTTTAAATGAGAAAGTAGAATGGCGCAGGTACAGTCCTTCCATCGCTATCTCAAATTTAATTGCATCGTTTGCCGCTTGATAGTTCCCAATTTGCTGGTAGTTCACACGCAATGCACGCGCAAGATCGCGAGCGAGATTTTCTTCAGATGGAACACAGCTTTTCAGAAACCGGCGTGGGCTTCCCCACCAAGCGCGGGCGCTGCGGAGGGGTTAATTCAGGCTCGCCTCGAACATCTCGGGGCTGACATAGCCTAACGAACTGTGCAGACGTCTGCGATTATAAAACACCTCGATGTACTCAAAGATCGACGCCCGGGCCTGGTCATGTGTGGCGAACTTCTGGTGATGCACCAACTCGGTCTTGAGCGTGGACCAGAAGCTTTCCATTACGGCGTTGTCCCAGCAGTCTCCCTTGCCGCTCATGCTCTGGTTCATTTCATGCGATTCCAGCAGCTGCTGGTAATTATCACTCGCGTATTGAACGCCGCGGTCGCTGTGGTGCAGCAGGCCTTTCTCGGGGCTTCTTCGCGCGATCGCCATCTGCAGCGCATCACTCACCAGATCGGTTTGCATGTGATCCGCCATCGACCAGCCGACGATCATCCGGCTGCACAAATCAATCACCCCCGCCAGGTACATCCATCCCTGGTCGGTCGGAATGTAAGTGATGTCCACCGCCCATTTCTGGTTCGGGAGTTCGGCGGCGAACTGCCGGTCCAGCACGTTGCCGGCCACCGGGTTGGGGTGGTCGCTGTCGGTGGTGGTCGGCACGAATTTTTTCTTTTGTTTCGCCCGGATTCCGGCCGCTTTCATCACTTTTGCCACCGTGTTTTCACACACGCTTTCGCCCCGGGCCACCAGGGCTTTATAGATCCGCGGGCTGCCGTAGACGCCGCGCCCTTCCACGGCGGCGGTTCTGACCTTGGCCGTCAGTTCCTCCCGGCGTTTGTACCGCTCGCTCGCAGGCCGGTTGATCCAGTCGTAGTAACCCGAGCGGCTGACATCCAGCACCTGGCACGAAACCTCAACCGGAAAGTCACGGAGGTGTTCTTCGATGAAGGCAAACTTCACAGCTGCTCCATTGCGAAGAACTGAGCTGCTTTTTTTAAAATCTCGCGCTCCATCAAAAGCCGGCCGTTCTCCTTGCGCAACCGACGCAGCTCCGCCGCCATCGCTCCGTCGCCAGTCGGCGCCAAGCCGGCCTCGGCTCCAAACTTGCCGACCCACCCGCGGACACAATTGGGGTCCACTCCCAAACTTTTGGCCGCATCGACGACCGAATACCCTTGCTCATTCACCAGCTTCACCGCGGAGATCTTGAACTCCCGGGTGTACTTTCTTCGTGCCATGGACGCTCCTTTGGACAGATATTACTCTGCCCTCCGCAGCGCCCGCGCTTAGTGGGGAAGCCCAGCGTTCTAAAAACGTCTTGTCCCAAAAGCTGTATCTGAATGTGCATCCCTTGAATGTTGAGCCGCGGAAGCTTGAATCTTTGAAAGCAACTCCAGTGAATTTGCAGTCGATAAAAGTGCAATTTCTGAAGTAGCAAGCGTTGATTATTGAGTGCGTGAAATCAACCTTTGTGAACGTTCGATTAACTGCGAAAACCCGGGTTAACTCATGCTTTTCAAATGATACCTCGCGCACATCCTTGTTAAACTCAAGGTCCATAGTTTCGAGTCGCAACCGCCTTGAAATCGATTCGTCTAGATTTGCCACAGGTCCATCATAACCCTTGTTGCGGAAACGTCCATTTGGTGGGAAGTTGAACAGGTGACATCCACCGTTCCCGCCCCTGAAGCATCCAACGCCATTCCGAGTCTTACAACGCAGCCTGTCGCCCACCGCCGGATGCCCCGAGCCTACCCACCGCGACGCGGGAGCATACAGCGTCATGGAAACGCAAAAAGCTCGGGAGTCTTATCGACCGCTCACGACCCGTGCTCGCTCGCCGTCGTTTCGAACCGAATATTGGCGTAGATTTCACCGAGCGGAATGTGCACCCCAAGACTCTGGAACGTCACGCTGGCGGACATACTTTCTACAACGGGCGTGACGATCCACCGCCCGTCGGGTTCGCGGCAGTACGACAGCACCTGCGGCTTGTCCTGCGAGACGAGAAAATATTCCTGCAGGCTGCGTAAGTTCAAATACCGGATCATCTTTTCGCCGCGGTCTGAAACCTCGGTCGACGGCGATAACACTTCGATCAGAACCGTGGGGTTGGTGATCGTCATTTGCCCGTCTCGTCGGTCGAAGACCGGCGCGTTACAGAAAACGGTGAGGTCGGGATAGGTATAACGATCGTCGGCCGCGAGCACGCGTTGGTCGCTGCCGACGACTTTGCAGGGGGTGCCTTTTAACTTGTTTCTCAATTCGCCGCCGAGATTTGCCGCGATCAGATTGTGGTTCAGCGATGCTCCGGCCATGTCGAAAATTTTGCCGTCGCGAAGTTCCAACTTCGTCGATGAAGCCTCTGCCAATTTGAGATACTCGTCGACCGTGTACCGCGTTTTATCTGGAATCTGCAGTTCCATGTCGGCAAGTATAACAGACCGTTCGATAGGCGGCGAACGGCCCGCCGGCGGATATTCATCCGCGGCTCCGGAACGGCGATCGACTTTCTTAGGAATCCGCGGATGCAAGCCGTCGGGAAATCACCACTGCGAGTTCGACGTCGGCGGCGGGTCGGCCGGGGCATCGAGCGACTCATTGACGAAACTGCCGGCGGTCTGTTCAGAATGTCCGACGGGCCACCCTCTCGTGTCGGACGACTGCGGCAGGCCACTGCCTTGACGCACGAGGGCCAAGGCGTCACGCACCAAACGTTCGAGCAAGGATGCCGACCGGGCATCTAGCTGATGAAGTGTCGCTCCGAGTTCGGAGGTGACGCTGCTCATGGGCGTCATCTTACCGCAATGAAAATGCAAAGCTCACCTCGACGCCCGTCGATAGGCGTTGCATGAAAGCAGTGTCCATTGATTCGGTTTCGTCTTAGAGAACGCGCCAATTCAGGTCGACATGAGAAAACGGTGTCGGACACCGTTTAATCGGATGTCTTATAAAATCACTTCCGAAGGTATTTTATAAAAACGGTGTCCGACACCGTTTTTCAGCTCCCGCCGTTTTTCAGTTCTGTTTTGAAATCAGCGTTTTCATAATGTCACTGTACCGGGCCGTTTGGACAGCCGCGAACGGCGGGGTTCAATGTTGATTCGGCCGACGGATATTCGTCCGCGGCTCCGGAACGGCGATCGACTTTCTTAGGGAGCCGCGGATGCATATCCGTCGGCCGACGCCGTGGCTCGGTTTCAGAACCGCTCGGCGAAGAGCGCGTCTACGAAGCGTTGGGGGTCGAAGGTTTCGATGTCCTGGGGGGTTTCGCCGAGGCCGATGAATTTGACGGGGAGTTGAAGTTGGTCGCGGATGGCGGTGACCATGCCGCCTTTGGCGGTGCCGTCCAGCTTGGCCAGGACGATGCCGGTGACGTCGATCGCCTTGCCGAAATTCTTGGCCTGCAGGATCGCGTTCTGGCCAGTGGTGGCGTCGAGCACCAGCAGCACTTCGTGCGGGGCGTTCTCGATCCGCTTGCTGACCACGTCGCGGATCTTGGTCAGCTCGCGCATCAGATTGTCCTGCGTGTGCAAACGGCCGGCGGTGTCGACGATCAGCACGTCGATGCCGCGCCCCTTGGCGGCCTCGCAGGCGTCGTACGCCACCGCGGCGGGGTCGGCTCCCATTTTGTGCTTCACAATGTCGACGCCCAACCGCTCGGCCCAGATCGTCAACTGATCGACGGCGGCGGCGCGGAACGTGTCGCTGGCGCAGACCATCACTTTCTTATGCAGCTCGTTTTTAAATAGCCAGGCCAGCTTGGCGATGGTAGTGGTCTTTCCCGCGCCGTTGATCCCGGCGACCAGGATGACCGTGGGCCCGGACTCGGCCAGGTGCACCTCCCGGCTGTCGGGTGTGCCCCAGCCGGTGACCATCTGTTCCTTGACGACCCGCTCGGCGTCCTCGGCATTTTTGATTTTACCGAGCCGCCAGCGGTCGCGGACCTCGCCGACCAGCAGTTCGACGTTTTTGACGCCCATGTCGGCCTGCAGGAATTTCTCTTCCATCTCGGCCAGGAACTGGTCGTCGATCTGCCGGCCCGGGATGAACAGCGTCCGGACGTCGGTGTTGAGCACCTCGGCGGTCTTCTTCAGCGCGCCTTTGAGCTTGTCTAGTGTCTTGGAGAAAAAACCCATATCGGTGTACCGAAAGTCCGAAATCCGAAGCTCGAAAACCGAAAAAAACGATGACTGAGGATCTGGCGGTGTGGGGCGTTATTCGTTCATTAGCCGGTTTTCTTCGTTGCCGGTGCCGGTGATCAGGGCGGTGTGTTCTTTGAGGATCGCGTCGAGGACGCCGTTGACGAATGAGCCGCTGTTTTCGGTCGAGAACTGCTTGGCCATTTCGATCGCTTCGTCGATGACCACCTTAGGGGGCGTGGCGGTGCTGGTCATCTCCCAGACCGCCAGGCGGATCAGGCTGCGGTCGACGCCCGGCTGGCGGCGCGGGGGCCACTGCGGGGCGATCCGCTCGACCTGCTTGTCGATGACCGTTCGCTGCTCCCAAGTGCCGGCGGCGGCGTCGAGCGCGGCCCGGCGGACGTCGGGGTCTTCCGACCCGTCCATCACAATCTGGTTGGCGAGCTCACGGTCGGCCGAGTCCTGCGAGTCCCAGAGAAACAGAATCTGCATCGCGAGTTCGCGAATTTGGCGTTTGTTCAGCATTCGACCGGCAGTATAGGGCGCGGGGGCGAAGTTCGAAATCCGAAACCAGAAATCCGAAAGAAGACGTTGGAAGCTATAACGCTGCGCGACCGTTGACGCCGGACTTTGAGCTTCGGATTTTGGATTTCGATTTTCCGCGACGGAGGCGCCAGAACTCCGCCGCGCGTGTCGGCTGCGCGTCTTGATTATTTCGGATTTCGAACTTCGGATTTCGGATTTCCGCGGTCGCAGAAATATCCGTCAACGCGCGTGTTATTCCCCGCGGTCCGGGCTTCGGATTTCGGGTTTCCGCGGCCGCAGAAATATCCGTCCACGCGTGTGTCACACCCCGCGGCCTCATTCTTTCGGATTTCGATCTTCGGGTTTCGGATTTTCTCGGCCGATGGCCGAGATCACTGTGATCATCTCCATCGCGGCTTCGGCGGCGCGTTCGCCGGCGTGGCCGTGCGTGCCGCCGACTCGGTCCAGGGCCTGCTGCTCGGTGTTTGTGGTCAGGACGCCGAAGATGACGGGGATGCCGGTGTCGGTCGCCACCTGCTGGAGGCCGCGGGCGGCTTCACCGGCGACGTAGTCGAAGTGCGGCGTGTCCCCGCGGATCACGCACCCGAGGCAAATCACGGCCGCGTATCGCTTGGTGTCGGCCAGCACCTTGGCGGTCACCGGCAGTTCGAACGCGCCGGGGACGCGGAAGACGTCGAGCCGGTTCCCGGTGATTTGCGCTTCACCCAGCCGACGCCGGCACCCCAGCAGCAGTTCGTTTACGATGTCACCGTTGAAACGAGCCGCGACCACCGCCACGCGGGCGTCGAGGGGAATGTCTGATGGTTCGAAATCCGGGGCGTCTTTGCTCATTACTCTGACGGTAGACGAACCACGCCCGAAGATCGAGGAACTGACACGCGAAACCAGTGGAGCGTCCGGGCGGTCTTGGTAATCCACGCCGACGCTCGAACTCTAATACAGGCCGGCGGATTGACCGCTGCAGGGCCGGGGATTTCTCGTTGGTTCGCATTTCGTTGGAATGTATTCTACCTTCATCAGATGCTCGGTCCCTTGTCGCAGCGCATCCTGACGGTGCTCCAGCTCACGCGGATGGCGCTGGTGTTTACTGCCATTTCGAACGGGGCCTGCGAGGTGTTGTTACGCGCGGCCGGCGAGGGGGGTAAAGACCGATATCTGGACCACTTAGACCCACGGAGCCTGGCGGCGATGGCGGCGGTTTCGGTCGGGCTTTATGGCTTCGGCATGAGCCTGAACGACATCATCGACCGGCGTCGGGATAGCCGGATTGCCGCCCACAGGCCGCTGCCCAGCGGCCGCATTCGGCTCGTCACCGCCCACGCGATCTGCGTCTGTCTGGCCCTGCTCGCCGGCTGGGGGGGTGCCGCTTACGCACACTGGACCCCTAAAACCTCGTCGCTCAGTTTCGCACTGCTGATGGTCACTGGCCTGCTGATTGTGTTTTACGATTTTGCGGGAAAGTATCTGGTCGCGCTCGGGCTTTTGAGCTTGGGAATGATCCGGTTCCTGCAGGCGTCGATCGCCGCGCCGTTGCTGCCGGTGATCTGGCACCCGCTTGTTTTGCTCAATCACGTGACGATTTTGTCGGCCGTCGCGTACCACTGGGAGCAAAAACGCCCGCCTTTGACCCGCAAGCACTGGGGGACCGTGCTCGGCGGGCTGGCCGGGATTGACCTGTTCCTGATCGCGGCGTTCGGCTGGCGGAATCGAGATTCCGGCCTGGTAAAAGCCGTTCAACTCGACTGGGCTCTGCTCCCAGTGCTCGGGGCGGCGGCGGCATTCGTCGGTGTCGCGTTCTTGATCCGCAAGCGAAACACCGTTCCCACCGACGCCGGACAGAAGCTCATGCTATTCGGGCTACTCTGGTTAATCGTCTATGACACCGCCTTCGTCGGCGGGTACGTCAGCTGGGTGGCGGCGGCCGTGTTGCTTTGTCTGCTGCCGGTCGCCTACTGGTCGGTGCAGTTTATGCGGTGGTGGGGAAAATTAGTTTCCGTCGCCCAGCGACCTGCTTTCCAACGAGCCAGGAATTGATGCGGGTTAGGTGTCATTCCCGTTTTGGGTTCGTTTACAGTGCACGTTCACAGTACAACGAATTCGCTCTGTGCGACTTCACCCTTAGGCGATCGGCTTTCGGGCTTCGGCAGCCCGGTTCTGCAACGCGTGTTTTGAAAAACACGCCTATCGATTCGGAGCTGTGCACTCCCTGCGATTGAAGGAAATCATTCGTCGACGCCTGAAATCTCTTGCGAAATTCTGAGCGAAAGATGTAAACTTGTCATTGGCGACGGGAATACCAAGGGATCACGTCTAGCATTTTCTGGTCGCCTTAGTCGAATTACGCGGGATGTTGCCATGCAGCAGGTCCGTCACATTCCTGAAATGCCGAAGATCGGTATGCCCGAGGCGTACTACGCCCGGCAAGTTCACTACGCCGATAAGACCGCCGACCCCCACCTGCGGGAGGCCAACAAGGTCGCCCAGTACGTGACGCTCGCGCTCGAACCCAGGTTGCCGTGGTGTAAAAAGCTGAAGTATTTCGACCATGCACTGCGAAGACACTGCAATCCCCCGCCACTGCCGGACGACGAGATCTGGCTTTTCTATCAGCAGCTCGGCAATCTGATTCGCGGCCACGCCGGCGAGCAGGCGTTAAGACTGGCGTGCGAGGAAGACGACAATTTCGCCCGCCGATTAAGCCACGGCGAACCCCGCAACCAGATCATCTCCGACGCCCGGCATTTTTTTTACGAACTCACGACACTCGGCCACGACCGGCCGGGACACTTCAACGAGGAAGACTGGATCCAGCTGAAACTGATCCGGGAACAATGGATGTAACTACGACGGCGGGCGCTGGCTATCTATCACACAGCATCGAAACACGCCGGTGAAATGAGGCCGCGTGCTTGTCCCCACGATCACAACGCCGTACCATCATACTCGGTGCGTGCGAGGTTGTTTCCCCCTTAACGAGGTATTTGTGGCCAAATCCGAGCCGATCGAGTTAGAAGCTGTTGTCACGTTGGCGTTGCCGAACGCCATGTTCAAGCTGAAGCTGGACAATTCCGACCGTGAAATCCTGGGAATCGTCTCGGGCAAGATGCGAAAGCATTTTATCCGTATTCTTCCAGGCGACCGGGTGAAGGTCGAACTGTCCCCGTACGACCTGACCAAGGGCCGGATCATTTTCCGTCAGAAGTAAACCGCTGTTTCTTCAGGCCGCATACCGTGCGGCCGAGAAGTAATCCCGCACACCTCTGCTCGCCAGCAGCACCGGCAGTAATACGACTGGATAGATCAGCCCGATCGCGGCCGGGAGCATGAACCCGATCGGCAGGCTCGGCGGAGCACCATTCGACGCATTCGAAGCCTCAAATCCTGCCCAGAGCTGGTAGCTCACGACCGCCGCCGCGATTCCGACCGGCAGCTTCAGCCCCAGATAAATCAGGTGCATCCGCCGGCCCAGGTGCCCGCCCTCGCGGAGCATGAAGATCCCGCAGATCAGCAGGTACACCGCCAGCGCAAGCTGCAACCCAGTCAAGAACATGGCCCATTGAGAGGTAGACTTGTCGAACCCGGGCCGGGTCGACCCCGATCCGCCGAATGAAGTCACAGATGTGCTCGTGGCAGAACCATTAAGCGTTGTCGACATGGTGCTCGAAGACGTGACCTGCCCGGCGGCGGTGACCGTGATGTCGCTCGTGGTCCCCGCGTGGGCCGTCGCGACCTTAAGCGACCCGTCGTCGCGATCGGTCGTCACGGACGTGATCTGGGTTGCCGGGTCGCTCCCGTCATTAGCAGCTGCGACCAGCTGCTGGCCCGGCCCCTGCAGGATCTGAATGATCGCCGAGACCTGGGCCGACTTGATTCGCGAACCGTTCTGCCGGTTGATCGCGCGGATCACCGAGCGAATTTGGTCCGGCGTCAGCACGCCGGACGGCCCGGCTGGAATGCTGATCGCGTTGCTCCGCACCGACGGTTGGCCGTTCGGTGGGAAAAAGATCGCGCGGTCTTCGCCCACCTCGAGCCGACCAGTCCCGAGGACGAAATACTCCGACCCTGCCGCCCCGCCGGTCGACAGGTGCCCGCTGCGGGTCACGTTGGCGACCACCTGTTCCGGCGTGAAATCTGCACCCAGCGGCAAAACCGTCTTCCCTTCCTCGGCCAGCAATTCGTCGAGCTGGTCCCGTTCCAAAGCCGTCAGCAATTGAACCCGCCCGAGCCCTTCGATGATCGTCGCACGGTCAGCCGCCGTTGTACCGTTCGCCCCGACCAGCTCGGCCGGTCCCGGTGCGGGGGGTGTCACCACGACCGGCGCTGCTATGGCAGGCGTCGGGAAGCGAGATACCGACGAAACGACCAGATTTACCAGGATCATCACCCCGCCGCCCAGCATGCAGATCGCCGCGACCACGATGCTGCTGACCCCGATCGCCGTAATAATGCCCGGCCGGGTGTACCGCCGTCCAAGGTCGTACCGGGGATACGGGGGCGGGATAGGGGGTACGCGGGAAACGGCGACCGCTTCTGGCCCCGCGACTTCCACTGTCGCAAACGGGATCTCGTGGTGCAGGGGATCGGCCTCGAGCGCCTCGTCCGGGAGCGCCTCCACCGGCAACGGCTCCACTGGCAGCGGTTCGACCGGCAAAGGTTGGATTGGCAAAGGTTCGATTGGCAAAGGTTCGATCGGCGACGATGCGGGGGCAGGGTCTGTCACAATGCTCACAGTGTAACAAACCCGACCGATGCGGCGAAAAGAACCGATTTCGGACACGACTGAAACTGCCGCAAAGCCGAACAGGCCCAAGACAACAGCTTTCCCGCTCTCAACTCGTACGCAATGTAAAAAATCCTTTCTAACTAAAGCTAAAGCTCGATTTATAAACCACGAAGCGCATGTAAATTTGCGGGAAATGGTTCTTGCAATTGATTCTTAGTGAAAGGTATCCTCACAATTAAAAAGTGGGAGCAGCGTTCAATTTCGGTGCTCGGTCAGACCGAAACGTGCGCAAGAAGTCGGAACGTTCCGTTACAGCGTGAGTGGAGGAAAATTCGTGAAACGATTTCGACCCAAAGGGCCGGCGGTCTCTCGTCGGCGTTCCAAGGCATTCCGCGCACTTGCGACGATCGAGTCGCTCGAGATTCGCCAGCTCCTTTCAGTCAACGTGCTCAGTTGGCACAACGACGCCTCGCTCACCGGGCAAAATCTTAGTGAACTCAGTCTCACGCCGGCGAACGTCAACCCGACGTCGTTCGGCAAGCTCTTTTCGTACGCCGTCACCGGTCAGGTCTACGCGCAGCCTTTGTACGTGTCGAACCTGGCCATCCCTGGCAAGGGTACGCACGACGTCGTGTTCGTTGCCACGATGAACAACGACGTGTACGCGTTCGACGCCGACAGCAACTCCGGCGTCGGCGCGGGCCTGCTATGGCACGTGAACCTCGGCACCGCCGCGACGGTGCCCAGCCCGTTCATCGGCTTCCGGTACGGCCCCGACCACGACACCACCCCGCTGGTCGGTATCACCAGCACGCCGGTTATCGACGTCAGCACCGGCACGATTTACGTCGACGCGTTCACCAACGACGTCGTCGGGCAGGACGCGTACTCGCACCACATCCACGCGCTGAGCATCACCACCGGGGCAGACGAAGTCACGCCGATGCTGGTGACGGCCGCGGTCAAGGGCAACGGCGTAGGGGGCAACGGGACCACCGTGCCGTTCGCGGCCGACCGACAAATTCAACGGGTCGCGCTCGCGCTGGTGAACCACGTCGTGTACGCCGCCTACGGCGCGTACGCCGACACCGACCCGTACCACGGCTGGATCCTGGGCTTCGACGCCTCGACACTGAATCTGCTCAGCGTGCTGAACACCACGCCGAACCTCGACACCGACGCCAACAGCGGTGAAAGCGGTTTCTGGCAAGCCGGGGGTGGGATCTCCTCCGACGGCACCCGGCTGTTCCTCGAGTCCGGGAACGGCGACTTCAATCCCGCCGTCGGTGATTACGGCGACACCTTCCTCCAAGTCTCTCCAGACTCGAGCACGCAGGCCGCGCCGAACGTCACCGGATACGGGCTCAAGGTGTCGGACTATTTCACGCCGTTCAACCAGCAGGCGCTCGCCGACGCCGACGCCGACCTCGGGTCGGGCGGTCCGCTGATCGTTCCCGACCAGGTCGTTACGCCCGGACAGCCCGGCGCGGTGCACGAACTGATCGGCGCCGGCAAGCAGGGCACGATCTACGTCATCAATCGCGACAACATGGGGCAGTACAGCACGACTACCAACAACGTCGTGCAAACGGTCACCGTCGGGCACGGCATCTACAGCACGCCGGCCTATTACAACTCGTCGATCTACTACCACGGCGTCGGCGACGTGCTGAAACGGTTCTCGCTGACCAACGGCCTGCTGTCGGCGGCGCCGGCGGCGCAGAGCACCGTGACCTACGCCTCGCAGGGCACCGGCAGCGTCAGCATCTCGGCCAACGGCGCCGCCAACGGCATCGCCTGGGAGTCGCAGTGGACCGCCGCCGGGCAGGTGCTGCACGCCTACGACGCGGCCACATTGACCGAACTTTTCAACTCCGGTCAGAACGCCGCCCGCGACGCCGTCCCGGGCCTTGCGACCAAGTACGTCACACCCACAATCGCCGACGGCGAGGTCTTCGTCGGCTCGTCCGGCGCGCTGACTGTGTACGGACTGCTGACTCCGGTGACAACCCCCCCGGCCGCGCCGACGCTCGCCACGGCGACCGCGAACGGATCCTCCGGCATCACAGTCGGTTGGGTCGACAACGCCAACAACGAAAGCGGTTTCAAGATCGAACGTTCGATCGACAACGTGAATTTCACGCAGGTCGCGCTCGTCGGGACCGACGCGACGACTTATCTCGACACGGCTGTCGTGCCGAGCACGACGTATTACTACCGCGTCCGCGCGACCAACGTGATCGGTGACTCCGCGTTCACCACGCCGTCGGCGTCCGCGACCACGTCCGCGGCGACCGGGGCCGTCGACGTGTATCACTTCGACGCCGGTACCGGCACCACCGCGGTCGATTCCGCCGGCGGGAACGACGGCACCCTCACCGGCGCGCCGCTCCCGCAGTGGGTCACGCCGGGCAAACTCGGTTCGTCGGCACTGTCGTTCAGCGGGGACGGCGTCTACGACCAGACGACCGCCGAATCGTCCGTCACGGTCGGCACTGACCTCTCCGCGATCCTCGGCAGCAGCAGCACACTCGACGTCTGGGTGCAGACGACACAGACCGGCGTCGCGAGCCACGCATTGTCTCCTGCCATCACCGGCACCGAACAAGTCGGCGGCGCGAACGACATCAACTGGGGAACTCTCGACGCCACCGGTCACATCGGCCTGTACGTCGGGGACGCCGGGGGCGTCTACAGCACCAACCCGATCAACGACGGGCAGTGGCACAACGTCGCGATGACCCGCAACGCCACCACCGGCGTCACGCAGATCTTCATCGACGGCATACTGAATAACACGTCGGTCCTGGACGTCGGGAATAAGACCACGCCATTCTATCTGCTCGGCGCACTCTCCGACGTCAACGGCGGCGCCCGCACCGGCGCGAACTACTTCAACGGGAAGCTCGACGAACTGCGGATTTACAACCAGGCGCTGACCGCGACCGAGGTCGCCGGGATCGCCGGCACCCCGCCCGCGCCGGTTCTTGCCGCCGCGACCTTCGCGGCCGGTCCGGTCGTACACCTCAGCTTCAGCAGTTCGGCAACCTACACCACCGGCCTGGAAATCGACCGCAAGACCGGCACGAACGGCACCTTCGCCCCCATCGCGACCGTCTCCGGCGCTGCAACGGTCTATGACGACACGACCGTCACCACCGGTCCGTCATACTATTACCAGGTCAAAGCACTCGACGCGGCCGGCATCTCGGCCGCGTCGAGCGTGCTGAGCGTCACCCCGCCGGTGCCGACCGTGATCGCCAACTCGATCTTCTACAACCGGAGCGCGTTCGACGGGCAGAACGGGTCATCGAACCTGACCGACATCGCCGCCATCGCGACCGACAAGACCGCCCTGCTGCCCGGCGGGACCGCCTCGTTCGCCAACTACACCAGCTATTCCCGCGGCATCAACGGCATCATCATCGACGTCGCCGACCTGTCCGTGCTCCCCCGGTTGGACGACTTCGATTTCGCCGTCGGGAACGGCAACAACCCCGCGACGTGGACGCAGGCGCCCACCCCCGCGCTGATTAACACCTACCCCGGCCGCGGGCCCGGCGGGTCGACGCAGATCACCATCATCTGGGACGACAACGCCATCCAAAACGAATGGCTTCAGGTCACGATGTTCGCCCAGCCGCACCTGCAGTTGGCCGCCAACGACGTGTTCTACTTCGGGAACGCGATCGGCGAGACCGGCGACAACGCCGCCGACGCGCAGGTCACGACCGCGGACACCGCGGCGATCAACGCGCACCCGGCCGCGTCGGCCGTGGTCACGAACGCGTACGACATCAACCGAGACGGCGTCGTGAATACCGCCGACGCGTCGCTGGCGAATTCGAACCTGACCAGCCCGGCAGCCGCGCTACAGTTGATCTCGCTTTCGGGAGAAAATGCGCCGGTCGTCACGTCACCAGCCGTGTCGAACCCCGCGGTCGTGACGGGCACCACGGCAACGCTGTCGGTCCTCGGCACCGATTCGGCCGGGGGCGCGGACCTGAATTATTCCTGGATCACCAGCGGGTCACCGCCGGCCGCCGTTTCGTTCTCGGCGAACGGGAACAACGCCGCTAAGAACAGCACCGTCACGTTCACTGCCGCGGGGACTTACAACTTCCAGGTCGCGATCACCAATGCGACGACGTATTCGGCTTTCGCAACCCTGAGCGTGGTCGTGCAGCAGACCGCGACCGGCATCTCGGTCACGCCCGCAAACACAAAGCTATACGTCAACACCAGAACTCAACTGTCGGCCGTCGCGGTCGACCAATTCAACAATCCCATGGCGACCCAACCCGGGTTCTCCTGGTCGGTCACCAGCGGTACCGGAAACGTCAGCCCCGCAGGCCTGTTTACCGCGGGTCCGACGACCGGTTCGGTCATCGTGACGGCGCAATCGACCGCCGGAAGCTCGGGCGCGGCGTCGTTCACCGTCGCCAGCGAAGTGCTGGGGTACTATCCGGCTAACCAAACGACCGGTAACACCACGCTCACCGACACGTCCGGATTCGCCCAGACCGCGACCCTCACCGGCGCGACCAGTTTCACCGCGGGCGTAAGCGGGAACGCACTGACGCTCGCCGGGGGTTACGCCACCCTTCCGGCCTCGGTAATCGCGAGCCTGAACGACTTCACCATCGCGGCGTGGGTCAAGGTCACCAACCTGCAGAACTGGGCCCGGATCTTCGACATCGGCTCGGGGACGAACAACTACATGTTTCTCTCGTCCGACGCCGGCGGGACCAACGCGCTGCGGTTCGCCATCAACGTGAACGGTGCCGGCGAGCAGTTCGTCAACGGCCCAGCGATGGTGCTCAACACCTGGACGCACGTCGCGGTAACCCTCGCGGGAAATACAGCAACGCTGTTCGTCAACGGCGTCGCGTACGCCGCCAACCCGGCCGTGACACAGCACCCGACGCACCTCGGGCTTACAACACTGAACTATCTCGGCAAATCGCAGTTCGCCGCCGACCCGACGTTCCAGGGGAGCATCGACGACTTCCGGCTGTACAGCCGCGCTTTGTCGGCCCCCGAGGTATCGCTGCTCGCGGTCCCCACGGTAGTCACCCCCGCGGCCGCGGCGATCACCACCGTCACCGGGACGACGACCACGCTGAGCGTGCTGGGGACTGACGTCACCTCCGGCGAAGCCGGTCTGAAATATACCTGGGCGACGACCGGCACCCCACCGGCGCCGGTAACGTTTTCGGTCAACGGCACCAACGCCGCGAAGAACACGGTCGCCACGTTCAGTAAAGCCGGGACGTACACGTTCGCCGTGACGATGACCAACCCCGGGGGCGGGTCGACCACCAGCACGGTCACGGTGCAGGTCAGCCAAACGAGCGTGGGTTTTGCGATCACGCCGGCGAGCGTGACCGTAACGCCCGGCAGCACGACGCAGTTCACCGCCGCCGTCGTCGACCAGTTCGGCACGGTCATCACCGCCCAGTCGGCGGCCACGTTTACGCTGGTGAACGGAGGAGGCACTGTGAGCCCGACCGGGCTGTACACCGCGCCCGCCGCAGCAGGCACCGCCACGATCAGTGCGACCGCGCCCGGGCTGCCCGTCGCGTCTTGTCGGACATCGGCCGGCCGTCGTCGTCGGGGTAGACCACCGGCGCGGCGGTCGGGGTGGGGTTCACGCGGACACCTCCTCTCGGCTGCCGCATATCTTACCCGAGCCGCCCGCCGCCCCGCCACCACGGTTCCGCCGCCATGCTCGTCCTCGCCCTGGCCCTGGCCGCCCCGCCCGACGCCCCGCCGCCCGTCCCCCGGGAGTTCCGCGCCGCCTGGGTGGCGACGGTGGCCAACATCGACTGGCCGTCCAAACCCGGGC
>CBDFHW010000002.1:0-3388 GCA_965247815.1 Tepidisphaeraceae bacterium
CAAGCGGAAAGTCAATCATGTGAGAGCAGGTCGGGGGGCCAAAAAAGCAAGGGGTTGTTTATGTCCTTCGTGTCCCACCGCCGTTCGATCCTCTATATCGGCGCTTCCATCGCCGCTGTGTCCGCTGCCTCGGCACCCGCTTTCGCACAAGCGACGCCCCCGGTAACGCAAGCTGCCGATTGCCCTACAGGCTCGGTCTTGTCGCCTTCCGGCGTCTGCGAGCCGACGCCGTCGACCAGCGCCAAACTGCCACAAGACACGACGGCCAACACCGCTTCGGGCGGGCAAGACATCGTCGTCACCGGTTCGCGTATTCTTCGTCGCAATCTCAACTCGCTCGAGCCGACCGTGACCGTCGGCAAAGAATATGTCGAAGATCGTGGCATTACCAATATCGCCGATGCCCTGAACGAATTTCCGGGCTTCCGTGGCAGTGTGACGCCGAACGGTGCGCAAGGTAGCTACGGCCAGGGTGTCAACTTCGTGAATGGCTTCGGTCTCGGTTCCAATCGCACGCTGACGCTGGTGAACGGGCGTCGCTTCGTGACGTCCAATACGCCGAGCCTGTTCGGTGGCGCGTCTGCGGGCACCCAGGTCGATCTCAACAACATTCCGACCATTCTCGTCGATCATGTCGATGTCGTGTCGATCGGTGGTGCTCCGACCTATGGGTCCGATGCGATCGCCGGAACGGTCAACATCATCCTGAAGAATCGCTACAAGGGCATTTTGGTGCAGGCCAACTCTGGCGTCACCGAACGCGGCGACAATTACCGCTATAATGCGTCGGTCCTTGGCGGCTGGGACTTTGCAGGCGGGCGCGGCAACGTGACCCTTTCCTATTCGCGCGACGACGTGAAAGGCGTCGCTTACAACGACCGCGATTTCCTTCGGCAAAATCTGGGCAACGCGACCAACCCGTCGCCTGCCACTGCCGCAGCGCTGCGCGGCGCAGGGTTCCTCGCTGCGAACGACGGCCGTGTCGATACGTCCATCGGCTACAACTCAAGCGCGACGGACGGTTTTCCGGGCAGCGTCCTCGTCCGCGACGTCAGCATCTTCTACCTGACGCGTGGTGGCCTTATCGAATATGGGGAAAATGCTGCTGGAACGCAGTTGCTGAGCAACACGTCGGGTGGACTCAAGTTCGGGCCGGACGGGAATCTCTCGCCGTTCAACACCGGCGTTCTCTTCCCGGGGGTTTTCGCGAGCGGCGGCGATGGCTTTCGGTTCAACGATTATTCGCAAATCACCGGGGACGTGCGACGCAACACTTTCAATGCGTTCATCAATTACGATTTTTCACCGGCACTGAAATTCTTTGCCGAAGGCGAATATTATAACTCGTACACGAACCAGCTGTTCACCCAGCCCACGTTCAACTCTAATTTGTTCAGCGGCACGAGCTATGCGCTGCTATACGACGTCAACGACCCGTTTCTCACGCCTCAGGCAAGGGCGACGCTGGTTGCTGCAGGTGTAAAGACGTTCGAGGTCTCGCGTGCGTCGTCGGATCTGGCGGACACGTCGGGATACAATAAGACGGACCTGTTCCGCGGTGCCGGCGGGTTCCGCGGGGAATTCAACCTCGGTTCGAAGAAGTTCAACTATGAAGTCAGCGGCACCTACGGGCAGACCGTCATCAACGACTTCAACCAGGATTTGGACGCGCAGAAGTTCATCAATGCGGTGAATTACACGACCAACGGCGCGGGCCAAGTCGTTTGCACGACGAACCCGACGAACGTCTATGGTTTCACCGATCAGTCCGGAATCGCTCCGGTTGCCGATTCGGCCTGTGTTCCCCTGAACTTGCTCGGCGAAGGCCGCGCCAGCCAAGCTGCCCGGGATTATGTGATATCGAACAATAATTCGAAGAGCATCCTGACCGAGTGGGTGGTCAATGCCAACGTCGGTGGCAGCCCGTTCAAGCTGTTCGGCAACGATGTCGGCTTCAACGTCGGCTATGAGCACCGTGATGAACGCGGCGACTTCCGCCCCAGCACGTTTGAACAGCAGGGACTTGGTCGTTCGTCGGCGGTCACGCCCGTTGCGGGCGGATACAGCACCAACGAAGTGTTCGGGGAAATCGATGCTCCGCTGGTGACGTCCGATAACGAAATTCCGTTTCTCGACCGTCTCGAAGTGTACGGACGTGGTCGATATGTCGACAATACGACGAACGGTGGCTTTTTCTCCTGGTCAGCCGGCGGCATAATCGCACCGGTCCGCGATGTCGTATTCCGGGGTAACTTCACGCGGTCGTTCCGTTCGCCGGCAGTCACCGAATTGTTCCTGCCGATTTCGCCGAGCTTTGATTTCGTGCCGGACTTGTGCACCGCGGGTGCGCAGCTCCAGGGGCCGGTGCCGGCTACCCGCACGGCAAACTGCCAGGCGTTCCTCGCGAAATATCCGACTGCCACGCCGCTCCTGGCAGCCAATGCATCTGTGCCTTCGCTGTCGGGCGGCAACCCCAACCTGCTCAACGAAGTGTCGAACAGCTACACATTCGGGATCGTGGTCCAGCCGCGCTGGGTTCGCGGGCTGTCGTTCAGCGCCGACTACGTACGGATCGACATCAAGAATCCGATCGTGCAGCTTGCCGTGTCGGACATTGCCTCTGCCTGCTTCGACAATGCGAGCTTCAATGCGGCCGACCCGGCAAACGGCAACGCATTCTGTTCGCTGATCAAGCGTGACGCTTCGGGTCAGGTGATCAACAATCCGGCAACACCGGGCGTATCCAGCGGCTTCATCAACGGCCAGCGAATCTTTTTCGAAGGCATTCAGGGTACGCTTGGCTACACGACGTCGTTGTCCAGGTTCCATATACCGGGCCAATTCAGCCTGGACGGCAATCTCATCTTCACCGGCAAGCGCGTCGTCGATAATACCGGTGTCGCTCCGGTGCGTACCGACGGTACGCTTGGCGATCCGACATTTGCCGGCCTCCTGAACGTCAGCTACCGGAGCCCGACCTGGGGGACGACCTGGTCGTTCAACTACACCGGTCAGCAGCTGTTCTCGCGTGTGTCGCGCGGTCCGGACATCCGGGAGTTCGACAAGCTCAACGACTTCGTCACGATCAATCCGTCGATCTATTTTGCCGTCGGCAAACAATATCGCCTGAACCTGTCGGTGACGAACCTGCTGGACCGTGTTGGCCAAAAGTTCGGCGATGTCATCATCCCGGCAAGCTACAGCGACTTGCTCGGACGCCGGTTCGTTGCCAGCGTGCAGTTGCGCTTCTAGGTCTGCCAACAGGCCGAAGATGGGGGAGTAGCGTTCGCGCTGCTCCCCTTTTTTTGTCGAGATGAATTTTTATGGTGTCGAAGCCGCCTGGGGCTTGGGAAGCGCGCGCGCGCCCGCTACCGTTTGCGGCGATGAC
>CBDFHW010000003.1:0-1003 GCA_965247815.1 Tepidisphaeraceae bacterium
CAACATGACATCGTGTTCCTCGACGTAATGCGCCAGCCCCTCCGGCCAGACCCATATGCCGTCGGTCAGATCACAAGATCCCATCCGCCGCGGATGAGTTCTGCAACCGAATCGACACGAAGAGAACCCCATCCACTGCACAATTGCCAAGCCCAATCGGAGGTACGCGACGATGCGCTCTCGGTCAGCTAACTCCCACTTTCGGTTCACGAGCCAGCGCGGGGACGGCAGGTTCCGAGAAGGGCGCCAGTACCCGACCGCTTTCAACTTCGCGATGGGCGTTTCGCCGGCGCTCACGATCGCAGTTCCTCACTCAACAGATCGTACAGCGACTCCAGCGATTGCGAGAGCACCCGCGCGTCGCTAACGGCCGTCATGAAGTTGCTGTCGCCGAACCACCGCGGGACGATGTGCCAGTGCAAATGGCCGGGTACTCCGGCACCGGCGGCGCGGCCCAGGTTCAGCCCGACGTTGAACCCGTCGGGCTTCATTCGCTTCTCCAATACGCCGGTCAGCATTCGCAGCGTGCGCTGGATGTCGAGCAGTTCGTCGTCGGTGAGTTCGTCGAGGCGGGCCTTGTGTGCGTTCGGGGTCACGAGCAGGTGCCCGTTGTTGTACGGGTACAGGTTCAGCATCACAACCGACACTTCGGTGCGGTACACGACCAAGTTCGCCCGGTCGTCCGAACTCGCAACGGCGCTACAGATGAAGCAGTCGTTGCCGGGTGCGGTCGGTTTTGTCCTTCGGTGCGGTGATATACGCCAGTCGCCACGGCGCCCACAGATGATCCACGACTCACCTCCGCTGGAAAGCACAAAATTCGCGGCACGAAATCCGAAAGGTGAATTCCGAGGGCGCGTATTCCCCCTCGAACTTCGTGCTGGGGCCCAAAATTGTTCTCGCCTGCCGAGAACGACGAGCGCCCCTGTCCGATTACCGACAACGGCATAACCTGTCGGTGATTGTAACCGGGAGCGGACCGGGTGCGTTCCTTGACTGTCGC
>CBDFHW010000004.1:0-1136 GCA_965247815.1 Tepidisphaeraceae bacterium
CCGCCGGCCACGTTTTTCCGCCGACGCGGACGGTGTGCGTCAGCTTGATCCGGTCGCCGGTTTTCAGGCCCTTGAGCAGGTCGATCAACTTCGGATCGAGGTGCCGCGTCGGGAGGACGATTTCGTTGGGCTGGCTCATTCGTCGTCCCTCTTCTTCGGTGTGCCGCGGACCAGGGCGATCCGCCCGGTGCGGGCCAGTTCCAGGATGCCGTAGGGCCGCATCAGGTCGATGAACGCTTCGACCTTCCCTTCGGACCCGCTGATTTCGATCATCACGTTGTCCATTTGGATGTCCACGGTCCGCCCGCGGAACGTCTCGGACAGCAACGCGATTTCGGCCCGCTTGTCCGCAGGGCACTTGATCTTAATGAGCATCAAGTCTCGCTCGACGAAGTTTTCCGACGAGATGTCGAACACCTCGACCACGGTGATGATCTTGTCGAGCTGCTTGCGGACCTGGTCCATCACGGAGTCGTCGCCCTTGACCACGAGCGTCATCCGGGACTTGTCGGCGTGTTCGGTTTCGCCGACGGCGAGGCTATCAATGTTGAAGTTCCGGGACGCCAACATGCCCGAGATGTGGGCCAGAACGCCCGGTTGGTTTTGCACCAGAGCCGACAGCACGTGTCGCATCGCAACAGACCTTTCGCAGAACGGTGGGAGGCAGTATGCGGGGAAATCTTATGGCGACGCGCGCGGTCCTTCAACCGCCCCGGACGGGGACGCCGTCCGCCGCATGACCCACGTCAGCCCGATCACCAACACGACGATCGCCCAAAACGCATTGCCCCAGGCTTGGATGACGTGCGGGCGGTCGTTCGGCGTGCCGATGGCAATGAGGAACAGCGTCAGCCCGAGCGTCCACCAGCTGACCCGGCGAATGGTCCGGTCCGGCCCGGTCATGGCGTGGTGGATCAGCAGCGTGACGGGGTAGAGCAGCCAGACGAAATAGTACGTGTACGCAATCGGCGACGCGATAATCATCAGCGAAATCAGGATCGCGGACTCGGCGGCGTCCGAGTCGTGCGTCCGCCGTTGACGCGGTGGCATGGCGACGATGTAGGCGAGACCGATCAGCGCCGCGACCCCGGCAATCGCCGCGGTCGCTTGTTTGTAGTCCAAGTTCATCACGTTGA
>CBDFHW010000005.1:0-70653 GCA_965247815.1 Tepidisphaeraceae bacterium
AACTGCACACGGTCGTGAAAACGACCCTCCGCGGCCTGGAACAAATTCGGCTCGGCGTACCGCCGCGGCTGGATATTTACGCCACGCCGATGGACTTCAAACCGACCGACGTGTGCGTGTCACCGAACGGAAATATCTTCGTGCTCGACGGGTACGGCCAGCCGTACGTGCACATTTACAACCGGCACGGCAAGCTGCTGAAATCGATCGGCGGGCCGGGTGACGGGCCCGGCCGGTTCAAACGCCCGCACGGCGGGTGGATCGACACCCGTAAGGCCGACCCCGAGTTATATGTCGCCGACCGCGGGAACAATCGCATCCAGGTCTTCACATTGGAAGGCGAGTTCAAACGAATCGTCTCAGACCCGGACATCAAGCAGCCGAGCGGTTTTTACCAGTACAAGGACGAGCTCTGGATCGCCGACCTGCAGGCCAGGGTGGTCGTGCTCGACGCCCACGACAAAGTGGTAGCCGTGCTCGGCGACAACCCCGAAGCCCCGACCACGCCCGGCTGGCCGAACATTCCCGACAAGATGGTCCCCGGCAAATTCAACAGCCCCCACGCCTGCTGCGTCGACGCCTATGGCGATGCGTATATCGTGGAATGGGTCAGCACGGGGCGGATTACGAAGTTGATTCGGCAGAAATCGAACGGCAGCCCGATATAAAAATCACCTTGGACGCCGGTTCTGAGGTACCCCGAAGGGCCGGGCCTTGCGTTCAAAAGTCGCTGCCCTTCTGGGTACCTCAGAACCGGGGTCTTCTTAACACCTCTATCTCACGATTCGAAGCTCATATGGCGTGAGTGCAGTTGGAGCACTACGTCCACCCGTCGACGCACTAACTTTGTTTCCACCCGCGTCAAAAACATGGGACGGCCTTGCAGGTTTGTTGTCGGTGTTTGCATAGCAAAACACGCGATGGTTCCGCTCGGCTTTTGAACTTGAAGACTCACCCCTGGTCGTCCGACCATCCTTGCCCGGTGTGAATCCACGCCGCAGCGAATTCCGATTTTTTAATTCATCTTCATTCGCACGCACCCCCGGCGTGTGCTCACGCCGGGCTAAATGGGTGTGTCTTTTTAGCCACGTCTCATTTTGCTTCCGCCACTCTTTTTCGAAAGGATTGCTTATGTTCTCCGTTCCCAATGGGAAACCGGGCGTGTTGCCGGGCTATCTGGCCGTGCCACGCGAGATTTTTTCGGCCAACCGGTCGTTCGCGCAGTTCGTCGCCGCGCCGGTCACGATCGACGGGGCACTCAGCGCGAATCCGTTAAACGCGCCGTACACCTGGATGTTGTACGCCGGCACGCCGATGGGCCGGGTCACCGCGACGGGCAAGTACGCCAACAGCGTGATCGGGACGACCACCACCGCGTACGCCCACGCCGGCGGGACGCCGACGGTGCTGACCACCGACGTCAACACCGCCGCCGAGATCGTGCGCCGGCTGGGCACCAGCGGGACGCTGAAGCTGACCGGTCCCCCCGCCGCCGGCGGGGTCGTCGCGACCCAGACCGTCACCTACTCGGCGGTCAACCTGACCACCGGCGCGGTCACGATTACTGCGATCGCAGCAGACGCAGTCAACGGGTCGCTCATCCAGCCCACAGACGGCAGCGAGACCGTCGTCACGCTGCTGTGCGACACCTGGGGCAAGAAGGTCAGCGACCAACTCAACACCGCGCGGGTCGACGTATTAGAAGGCCAATTGCTGGCCGCCGGCGGGACGATCAACACCGGCATGATCGTCAACTACCCGGCCGATTCGAGCCTGAAAACCTGGGTCAAGGCCGCGATCCACGTCGCGTGTCCGGGGACTAACTTTTCCGATGATTTTGTCTAAGCCAGCCGGCTTTGAAAAATCCGAAATCCGAAACCAGAAATCCGAAAAAAGCCCGAAAACCGAAATCCGAAATCCGAAAAAAGAGATCACGAACATCCGAGACTCTCCCATTTTGGGATTTGGGGTTTGGGATTTCCTTCGGATTTCTGGTTTCGGATTTCGGGCTTTACCGCAGCACTTATTTTAAAGGAACCTTATGCCAACTGTAACTCTCCAAGACGTCCTCGGCGGTCCCAACCTCTGCGGCGTGATTCACGGCACCTCGACCGGGATCCGCAACGTGTTTCCCGAATCGTTTTACCAGGTCGACAAAACCGTCGACCGCGACACCGGGCAGTACACCCGCGTGACCGGAACGCGGACGGTCGCCCGCATCGCCGCGTACGGGTCGCCGAGCCAGCAGCGGCAGCTGCGCGGGATCGAAGCCGTGCCGGTCAAGCTGATTCACTCGGTCGAAAGCATTTTATTGTCGACGACCGACTATTTAAATCTGCTGCAGTACGACGACACCGCCGCCCAAACCCGGGGCATTCAGGAAGTCACCCGGCAGGTACGCGAGTTCCGGGCCAACTTCGACAACCTCCGCGTGGCAGCGCTCACGCAGATGCTGTTCCAAGGCTCTATTTATTGGGACGGGGCAGGGAACCTGTTACCGACCAGTGCGGGTGCGAAGACCATTGCCGGGTTTAACGTACCCGCGGGGAACACCGGTCAGCTGGATCCGCTGGGGACCGGCACGCCGGTGCTCGGCGTGAGCTGGGACAACGCCGCGGCCGACATCGATAAGCAGCTGCTGAATCTACGTCAGATCGCCAGCAAGTTGACGGGGTATCCTATTAAGTATGCGTTCTATGGGAAGAACGTGCCGACCTATTTAACGAATAATAGTAAGCTGCAGAACTATTTTGTTAGGAACGCCGGGGACAACACGCAGTACCTGTCATCGGCCGAGATCCCGTCGCCGCTGCTGGGGCTGAAATGGCTGCCGGCCTACGACGCGTTCTTCGAAGACGCCAACGGCGTGCTGCAGGGTCTGGTCGGTGACGACCAGGTTGTATTCACCCCCGAACCCAGCCCCGACTGGATCGGCTGGCTGGAAGGCACGTACCCCGTCCCCACCAGCGTCGGCGGGGCCACCAGCGACGCGACGCAGCAGCTGAGGAACAACGTGACGACGGCCGCCGGCATGTTCGCCTACGGCGTGCTGAACACCGACCCGGTCACGATCAAGATGATTGCAGGTGACACTTTTTTGCCCGTGTTGAAGGTGCCGAAGGCGATTTTTCAGGCGACGGTCAAGTTCTAATTCGTCGAACCATCAGAGCAGAACGGAGGAAGAAGCACTCTTTCTTCGTTCTGCTTTGAGCTGATTAAGTGACGCGGGAAGTTGTCGGAAGTAAAATTCGCCAATGCGAATGAATGCGAGCATGGCACTCCACAGATTTTGTGTTTTGACATTTCTAATTTGGTCGAGTGCCGGATGTGTTTCGATCCCTTGGTGGGAACGACATACGAATGGATATCCAGGAAAAGACTTCAGGCCATTAATCGGCGCCGCCGATTCTGACAAGCTCCTAACAATTGGGAAGACGTACCGACATGTTGTTGCGGCCTACTTGGGGGAGCCGCCATTGGTCAGCGAAGACTTCAAAGCCTTTGGGTACACTTATGACACCGTCACTGGCATGCGCCTGTTTCTTCCACTCTTTTTCTTGCCAGCGGCGTCTGACGCGCATTGTTACCTTCTCCGGATCGAATTCGGAGACGACGGCCGAATTGCATCTTACACAATCAAGCGACAAGATTTGGAGATCAACAAACATTTCATCGGATATACCGGACTGCAAACGCGTTTAGCCGTGCTCGCGCTGAATACATCGAAACGACCTTTGCGCTACATTGACGAATTGAGTCCGTCGTCTCCGAAAACACAGAATTGACTATCGCCAACTGCCGTCACTGTTTAGCGGTCGCCCCGCAGGGGCACGCGTGGCGTGCCATCCACGAAACGCGTGCCCCGTTGGGGCGACCGCTAAACGGGGAGGGTCTATGGCATTGGGGGCATATCGAATCATGCTCGTTCGCGTGAAGTGCCGATTATGTCTGTGATCTACTGCATCACTTTTGGAGCGACCATGTCGAAGAAGCGAATCGGAATGTGTCTGTTGTTGGCCCTGGGTGTGACGACGCCGATGCGTCCGGTCACCGCGGCCAGCGCCGAGCCGGAATACCGAACCGTCGCCACCGCACGATCGGGCCAGACGTTCAGGGTCGATGTGGTTGTTTCCGCGTCGCGGAGCGATGGCGTGGCGATCGACGAAAAGAAGATGGCCACAAAGCTGATCGTCGCTGAAGACAAAGAAGGCAGTTTTCTTAGCGGTGGGACGATTCCGGTCGACCCGTCGACGACGATCGACTTCGGGCTATCGATGAAGGTCAAGGTGCACGTGACGGCCGCGGACAAGCTGCACGTGATGTGCACGGCCGGTCAAAGCGAGATCGATCCAAATCATAAAGACGACATCGTCGTCCGCGAAACTTCAGTGCATTGCGTGAAGACGATCGCGCCGGGCGGGACGGTTGATCTGGATCTCGGCAACGACCGGACGGCGTCGTTCACGGTGACGCCGGTCGAAGCGAAATAGCATTTGCAGAGAATTAAATCGCCCGTTTAGCGGTCGCCTCGCAGGGGCACGCGTTGTGTGTATCGCACGAAACGCGTACCCCTTTGGGGCGACCGATAAACGGGGTTTTGAATTACGCCAGTCCCGATCGATTTTACGCGTGGCCCATCACGCGGATCAGCGTGACGAAGCCTTTAAACAGCGTCGGGGGCAGCGAGCTGCCGGCGACTTTGGAGTAGACGTCGGCGTGCACGGTGTATAGGCCGGTGTGGCCGTAGGTGTGGGTGCCGGTGACTTTCCAGTTGCCGTTCGCCAGGTCACCGCCGGTCAGCGTGCCGGTGGTGATGTGACCGTCTCCCCAGTTAATCTTTGCACTTAAAATCACGTCCAGGGTGAAGTAGTTGAATTTACCAAGCGTTGCTGTGAACGGCGTGGTGGCGGTCTCGGTGAGCGTGGCCGGGGTGGTGGCGACGGTCGCCTTGGTGTCCACCGTCCCCAGATTGATGACGAACAACGGCGTCACGGTTCCGGGTTTGGTATACGGCGATTCGGTGACGGTCGCGCCGATCGAAAACGTGCCGGGCTTGGCGTAGGCGTGGGTGCCCATCACGTCGATGCCGCCGTGCTTGTCCCGCTCGAAGGTCGCCTGCGAGCTGCTGCCGTCACCCCAGTCGATCGTGGAATGCAGCTGCGACACGTGTCCGATCTTCAGCGTCGGCAGATATCCGATCCGCACCTTCTGGGAGATCTGCGCGTATTCACTGACCGGTTCGGAGATCAGCTTCGGGGTCGACGGCACGATGGGGGCTGCCGACATCAGTTGTCGCCCTTCGAGCGACTGAATCAGGTGGTGCATGGACGTTTCCTTGTTCTCGGACCTGTCTGAGACTTGCGGCGAACTCGGGCGTTCGCGTGCACTAAGGATGCCGTGCGATCGGGGATGTTTCAAACAAAATTTTGGCGTCGGCAGTGCCGCCCGATCACGCCGAAATGCGGGCGGTGATCCAGGCCACGATCATCTGAAAGATCTCGTCCCGGATCGTCTCCCGCAGCAGTTCGTGCCGGCAATCCGGGTAAACCCTGAGCTGTTTATCGGACGATCCGGCTTGGTTGAAGAAGGCGACCGCCGCGTCGGGGTCGGCGATCTGGTCATCTTTCGGCACCAGCACCAGCAGGGGTAATTTGAACTGCGATGCCGACGCGCGGGCGGCGGCCTGCATTTTCTGAACGCTGGTGAACCACCGCGGGGTGGCGACGCGGAACACGTACGGGTCGGTCTTGGCGGCCTCGTTAAACTCGGGGTCGTGCGTCAGCATCGTCCCGCGGACGCCCGACTTCAACCGAAGGCCCGGCACCAGCATCGACGTGAACCAGGCAAACGCCCGCATGCGTTTTCCCACCGTCATCTTCAATTTTAAAAACGGCGCGCTCAGGATCACGCCCGCGCAACCGTCCAGAAGTCCGCGGAGCCCGGCCACGACGGCGACCAGTCCGCCGTGGCTGTGGGCGAGGATGAACAGCGGCGCACCTGTCGCCCCGTTGGAAACCGCTTCCGCGGCGAGCATTTGTTTCAGGTCGTCGAGGTATTCGTCCCACCGCCGCACGCTCGCGACCCGTCCGGTGGACCGGCCGTGCCCGCGGAAGTCCACCGCCTGCGCGGCGACGCCGTGCTCGGCCAACCAAGTCAGCACGTGCAAATATTTCCCGGCATGGTCGCCGTACCCGTGCAGCAACAACACCCGCGCGACGACCGGCCCCGCCGGCCCCGCCGGCCCCGCCGGCTTCGCCGAGAAGCGGTGCAGGCGATGGGTCGCGGTGGTCAGGACGTCACTGGAAATATCGAGAGCAGTGATCATTCGATTCAATCACGGGCACGTTGGCGTCGGCCGATTCTACACCCCCCTTTTACCTTCGGGCGTTTCCCGGTAAATTCCTCCGCAGGTCAGCAACTCTTAGCGGAGAAACAAAAGTGAAATTACTGCCCGCGATCACGGCTATGCTTCTGGTCATGGCCACCTTCATGCCGATCACCCGCGCCGCCGATCCGTTACCGGGTCGGTGGTCCGAAGAAAAAGCTAACGATTGGTACAAGACCAAGCCTTGGATGGCCGGGTGCAATTACATCACCAGCTCGGCGATCAACGAGCTGGAAATGTTCCAGCCCGACACGTTCGATCTGCCGCAGATTGATAAAGAGCTGGGGTACGCCCAGGGGCTGGGGTTCACGACGATCCGGGTGTTCCTGCACAATTTGCTGTGGGACCAGGACTCGGCCGGGTTCCTCGGCCGGCTCGACCAGTTCGTGGAAGTCGCCGACAAGCACCACATCGGTGTGATGTTCGTCCTGCTGGACAGCTGCTGGGACCCGCACCCCGCGCTGGGCAAGCAGCGTGACCCGACCCCGCACCGGCACAACAGCGGCTGGGTGCAGGCGCCGGGCATCGACATTCTCCGCGATCCCAGCAAGTACGATTCGCTCGAACCGTACGTCAAAGGCGTCATCGGTCATTTCAAGGCCGACCACCGCGTGATCGTCTGGGACCTGATCAACGAACAGGACAACACCAACGGCGACGCCTACGGAAAAGTCGACCTGTCGGACCAGGAAAAGACCGACCGCGCGATGGACCTGATGGTCAAGCTGTACACCTGGGCCCGGGAGATCAACCCCGAGCAGCCGTTGACCACCTGTGTCTGGCGCGGCGACTACGGCGACCCGGCGAAGCTGACGCCGATCAACGCGTTCAACCTGGCCAACAGCGACGTGATCAACTACCACAGCTACGACCCGCTGCCGGCGATGCAGAAAATCGTCCACGACCTGCAAAAGTTTAACCGCCCGCTGCTGTGCACCGAGTACATGGCCCGCCCGGTCCACAGCACGTTCGCGACCATCCTGCCGTTCCTGAAACAGGAAAAAGTCGCGGCGTATAACTGGGGATTCGTCAGCGGAAAGTCGCAGACGATTTACCCCTGGGACAGCTGGAAGAAGACGTACACGGCCGAGCCCCCGCTCTGGTTCCACGACATCTTCCGCCCCGACGGCACGCCGTATAAGCAGGACGAGGTCGCGTTGATCCGGAAGGAAACCGGGGCGCCGTGATCAGTCGCGAATCAGCAATCTTGTAAGTTTTTATTCGATCAGACGCCGGTTCCGAGGTACCCCGAAGATTCGGGACTCTCGACGCGAGGCCCGGATCTTCGGCGTACCTCAGAACCGGCGTCTTGGTTTCTTCATCGACAACGCTTCGGCGTATGTCGAAATCGGCGTCTTTGTTTTCTGACGCGCGGCACCGTTATGGGATCACGATCTTAAAATCCCCGAAGGCGACGTTCTGCTGCGCGAGATAGGTGTCGAGCGTCGCCTGGCTGTCGAGCTGGTCGCGGGTCGGGTGGATGGTCTTGCCGCCGAACACGGCGTTCACGGTTCCGACATTCGACGCTCCGATGCCTTCGATGTTGCCGTCGTTCGTGGTGTCGACCATGCCCAACGACAGCGAGCGGATGTTGCGGGCCATGATGATCGAGTCGACGAACTGGGCGTGATCCAGCCCGGTCAGGCGGATGCTGCCGATCGTCGCGGAGCCGAGATATTTGGACAGATTTGTTCCGAGGTCTTCGGCGAGCTGGGAATCGATTCGGTAAAACCCATCGACATCGGCCATCACGATGGAATGCACCAGCGACGACGCGACCAGTTCCCCGAGGCCGCCGGGCGTGGTGACGTAGATGTTCGCGTTGCTGATCGCGCCGGCGACGTGGATCGACCGGGCCGACCCCGCGGTGATGTCGCCGGTCAGATCACCGGTTTTGATGTTGATCGAGCCGACCGACCCGGCGGTGATGTCGCCGGTCAGATCGCCGGTCTTGATGTTGATGAGCGAGACCGCGCCGCCGAAGGTCGCGGACCATTTCGGGGCCACGGCGTTGACGCAGATCGAGCCCGCCCCGCCGCCGTCGACGATATTTCCGGCCAGCGTGCCGGCGACTCTGAGCGAGCCGATACCGAGCGCCGCCGTGGGGGCAGTGACGAAAATGCCTCCGTCGAAATCACCGGCCGACACAATGCTGCCGAACGACGGGGCGGCGACGCTTAACGGATTGTCCGTGGTCGACCACGACCCGACCTTCAACACACCGATCGCGACCCGGCTCGTCAAACTCCAGCTGGTCACCGTCCCGACGGTCAGTGTGATCTGCTGCGCGCCGGCGCGGTCGATGGTCATTCCCGCGCCCTGGATGCTGCCGACGTTCAACGACGAAAGACCGGCCAAGGTAACGTCGCCGGTCAACGTGGCCGCGGGCGCGTTGATGCTGCCCAGCGGCGTGGTCGGGTCGGTGATCTGACTAATAGGGAAGGTTCGGTTGCCCGCGCTCTGCACGCTCAACACGCTGGCGTTGGTCGTGTCGCTTAGTTTGATGTTGGCAATTTCGAGATTCGTACCGGCAATCGTCTCGGTCCCGCCGTGCCGGGCGACGGAGGTGATCCGCCCGCTGAAGACCACATCGGCGGTGCCGATGTTCAGGTTGATGGTTTCTGAAACGCCTTCGCCGTTGACGAACGCGATCGAACGGACGCCGCCCTTGGCGTCGGAGATCGGGGCCTTCACCACCATGGTCGCGGTGGCGGTGTTGGACAGTAGCCCGTTTAAATTCTTCGCGTCGTAGCTGAACGAGTCGACCCCGATGAACCCGGCCGCCGGCACGTAGGTGATCCTGCCGGTGACCGAGTCCACCGACGTCGTCCCGTGCGCCGGCGGGGTCACCACCGCGATGGTCGAATAGTCCGCGAACAGAGCGTTCCGCACCTGATCTATGATTCCCCCGGACGCGTGAAGGTTCTGGTCGACCGAATCTCTTAACTGAAGCGGCGCCGCCTGCACGTCGACTGAGACCAGGGCGGGGTCCGACACGTCGCCGTTGCTGTCGGCGACGGTGTAGGTGAAGCTGTCGGCACCGGCGAAATCCGCGTAAGGCTCGTAATAGGCGTTGCCGCCATCGACGCCGACCACGCCGTGCGCGGGCTGGCTCACGAGGGTGACCGACGACGGGTTGATCGTGCCGGTGTCGTCGGTGTCGTTGGCCAGGACGTTGGTTTCACCCAAACGTATAATAGAGACATTCAGCGAATCCGGGGCGGCGGTCACCGTCATCAGCCGCCGCGGTTCGAGGAGTTCGCAGACCGCTTGCTTCGCGGGGCTTTTTGTTTTTGATCGCGGGATGGATGTTCGAGAATTGTGACCGCTCATGAGTTCCGCCCTGAAAAAAGTATCCGCCCGGACGGCCGAAGGTGATCGGCTTTGAATTCAACTCCGCCCGTGCGCCGCACCGCGCTCGTGCCGGTCGGCGCCGTGTGACGCGAATGCCAGGTGCTGGGTTGAAATCGCCCCGGGCTGCTGACCTTGATGCATCGGCCCGAAACGGTCGGCACTGAACTGTTTCAGAGGAGTCGGCTTCTCGGACGTTGGGGTGGTTTCACCTGGCTGTGACCGCACTTGAGCTGCCGAAAAGCATTTGCCGGTTGGTTGCAGAACGCCCGCGTATATTGGAACTATGATATATTCTGTGGACCCCGTCGGGCGTTTGTCCCCGGACCGGGCGGATCGGACCGATAGAGGAACAACATGCGTAAGGTTCAAACCGTGCCGGGATTCAGCGACGAAATCGTGATTTATCACAGCAGGAAGGACCGTTGCTGGATCGCGCATTCGCTGCGCACGGACCAGATCGGGACCGGCGGACGGATCGTCGACGCGCTGGCTGATGCAATCCGGGCGGTGCAGCAGGTTGTGGCCGAGGCAGTGAAGGATCCGACGCTGGTGGTGCTTCGCGACGCCCCGACGTCAGTTCAGAAATATCGATCTAAATCGCAAAAGCTTCCGCGGGAAATTTACGAGATTGCCCACAAGATGGTGCACGGCGAATGGCCGGCAGATCTTGACCTGTCGGTAGAGCCCAAGCGAGAAAGCCAGCGGTTCACTGCAACGTTCGAAGAAGTTCTCGTCTGAGGGGGAGTAGGATGGGAAGGCCGACGGTCAAGTGGGGTCAGGTTCAGAAGTATTTCATCAAACGCGGGTATGAAATTACGGGTTCGGGTGGGGATACGATCATCAAGGCTCCGGCCGATAACCAGAACCTAACCGCAAGCCGCAATCAGGTCCGCATTGGACACAAATGTTCAAATCATAAAGGCGATGAACTGTACGACTGTTATGTGCAGTCGCTGAAACGGGCGTTCGGCGTCACGTGGCAGGACATTTTGAAGGGTTGATCCCGGCGGTCGACCTTCCATTCAAACTCTAGAGAGCCGGGGTGTCCTCACCCCGGACCGGGGCGGGGACGCCCCGGCTCTCCTGGGGGCCGCGTCGTTTACAGGATCGAGATCTTGAAATCGCCCAACACGACGGCCTGTTGGGTGAGATACGACTGAACGAGCGCTTCGGTCGCCAGCTGGGCGTGGTTCGCGCGGATGCTGTTGCCGCCGAAGATGCCGGCCAGTGAGCCGAGGCTCGTGGTGGCGATGCCTTCGCTGACGCTGTTGTTCGACGTGTTCACCTCGCCCAGCGACACCGACTTGATCTTGCCGGCCAGGATGCTGGAGTTGCTGAACTGCGTGCCGGTGCGGCCGGTCAGCTTGATGCTGCCGATACTACCCGCGCCCAGCGACGCGGCGGTGACGTTGTCGAGCGTGGTGCCGGCGGTCGTCGCGGCGGTCACAATCGACCCGGTCATTGCCCCGGCGGCCAGTTGCCCGATGCCGGCCGCTCCGGTGAACGTCAGCGTCGTGTTGGTGATGCTTCCGGTCACGCGAATCGACTTGGCCGAGACCCCGGTGACCGGGGCCGTCAGGTCCCCGCCGACGACCAGCGAGCCGATGGTCCCGGCGGCGGTGAGGCTGCCGCCGAACGTGCCGCCGACTTTCAGTGCATTCAGTGACACCGCCGACGACAGCGTGACGATCGGGTCGAACCCGCCGGTGGAGCTGATCGTCCCGATCGACGGGGCGGCGATCGTCAGGCTCGACGCGGGCCCGTTCGCCCACGACGCGACCTTGAGCGACGAAATCGGCACCGCGCTGGTGATGGACGAATTCGTGACCGTCCCCAGCGACAGCGCGACCTTCGGTGCCCCGCTGCCGATGGTCAGAGTCGCACCGTTCATGGACGCGGCCACGATCGAATTCACGCCCGCGGGCAGGTCGACGTTGCCGGTCAGATTCGCGAATTTGGCGTTGATGCTGCCCAGCGCGGCGGTGTCGGAGATCGCGCCGACGCTAAAAGTTTTGTTCCCGACGCTGCGGAGCACCAGCGAGCTGGCCTTGGTGGTCCCGCTGAGGGTGATGGTGGCCACGTCCAGGCTGGTACCGGTAATAGCGACCTTCCCGCCCTTGGCGGTGGTGGCGGTCCCGGCGCCGGTGAACAGCACCTCGGCCGTGCCTTTATTGAGCGTGACGATCTCAGTCACACCAGCGGAATTGGTAAACGTGATCGACCGGTTTCCGCCCTTGGCGCTGGACAGTTCGGCGCCATTATTCAGCGTGACGGTGCCCGGGGTGGACGTGTTGCCATTGGCGTCGGCGACCGTGTACGTGAAGGTGTCGGTGCCGACGAACCCGGGCTTGGCGGTGTAGGTGATCGCGCCGGTGACGGCGTCGACGACCGTGGTGCCGTTGGCCGGCGCGGTGCCGATGGTCACGCTCGACGGGACCAGCGTCGTGTCGGAACTGGAATTGGTCAGCACGTTGATCGAAGTCCCAACGGCGGCGGTGACCGGGGCGGTAAAGCTGCCCGCGACCGGCGGTGGCGCGGCGGTCACGTCGACGCTCACCGTGGCCGGTGAAGAGCTGTCACCCAGCACGTCGGTGTTGGTGTACGTGAAGCTATCAGCGCCGATGTAGCCCGGGGTTGAGGTGTACAGAACAGTGCCGTCGGCCTGCGGGACGGCGGTGCCGTGCGATGGCGCGGCGCCGATCACGACCTTGGTCGGGTCGAGCACGGCCGACTGCGACGTGTCGTTGGCCAGAACCGAAATGCTGGTCGGTCCGCCTTCGACGTTGCTGGCGATGTCGGCGACGGCGACCGGCGGGACCGGCAGGGTCACCGTGAGGCTGACCGCCGACGCGTTGGACGTGTCACCGAGATTGTCGGCGACGGTGTAGGTGAAGCTGTCACCGCCGACGTACCCGGTGCTCGGGGTGTACAGGATCGTGCCGTCCGCCTGGGCGACGGCGGTGCCGTGCGCGGGGGCGGCGGTGACGGCGACCGTGCTCGGCACGAGCGTGCCCGCCGGCGCGGTGTCGTTGGTCAATACCGTGATGCTGACGGGTTGATTGCGGAGCGTGGTGGCCGAGTCATTGACGCTCACCGGCGGGGCCGGCACGGCCACGGTCACGTTCACCGTTCCGTTGTTGGACGTTTTCCCGTTGGCGTCGGTGATGTGGTACGTAAACGAGTCGGGCCCGGTGTACCCGGTGGTCGGGGTGTACAGGATCGTCCCGTCGCCCTGCACGACGGCAGTGCCGTGCGCCGGAGCGGTGCCGACCGCTTCGCTGCTGGCCACCAGCGACGCCGACGTGGTCACGTTCGCCAGCGCGTCGATGCTCACCGGCGAATTGCGGACGGTGTTGACGGCCTTGGTGTTCACCACCGGGGCGGGGTTCAGCGCGGGGTTTTTGATGACGAAGGGCGTGCCGACCGACAGCGTGTCGTTCTGGTCAGAACCGTACTGGCCTTGGCCGGTCGAGCTGTCGACGTTGTATTGGACGCCGTCGAACCAGTCGGCGGCGATCCAGATGCCCGAACCGGCCGAGGTCGTCCACTTCGGCCGGGGGGCGAAGTTCAGGTCCGTCTCACCGCCGCCGTTCAGGCTGGTGACGGTGTAGGTTACCGTGCCGAGCACGATCGAGTTGGTATTGCCGGAGACGGTTCCGCTGGTGTCGATGCCGCCGTGGCGGGGAAAGAAGTAACCTGCAATGTCGGTCGGGGTGTTGCTGCCGACGTCCAGACTGCCGTCGCCGTTCAGGTCCCGCTGGGTGCCGACCTGGAAGCCGTTGGCCTGAAACGTGCCGGGCAGGCTGGTCGCGACGGTCCCCTTGACCGGGTTGGCAAACACCGCGGTGGAGATCAGCGAACCGGTCACGTCATTGACGCCGTAGGTGGCGGGCTGGCCGACCGAGACGTTGACGTCGCTGGCGCCGACGGTGCCGGCCGAGACGACGCCGACGACCTGCAGCGTGAGCACCTGCCCAACGCTGGTCGCGGTGGCCGACGCGCTGCCGTCGGCGGCGCGGACCTGGATCGTCAGCGACATCAGCTGGCGGTCTTCGAGCGCTTCCATCATCGCCCGGTTGCGGCGGTGATTACAACGGGCGTGGGCGGCGGCAGTAATACGTGGCATAATTCCTCGTCCGAAAATGGGTTGTGAGATCCGCCCTCAATATACGGGGGTCCGGTGGACCGTCAAACGGCCAATCTGCGTATAAGGACGGCCCGGGACGCGGTTTGTTACACGCGGCGGCGGGGATGACGGATTTATGGAACACGCATCGGCTCGTCACGCCGCCCGTGCCCCTGCGGGGCGACCGCTAAACGGGGTGGACGAACGGCCAGCGCTGCGCGGGTTTGCCGTCTTTGAGGGGGTTGTGTTCGACGTACGCGGTCGCCCGTCGGACGGCGCTGTTTCCTTTGTCGTTTCGCGGCTGCGCCGAAGGCGCGCTGGTCGTGCCGGTGACGCCGCCCGTGCCCCTGCGGGGCGACCGCTAAACGGGGCGGATGAATTGCCAGCGCTGCGCGGGTTTGCCGTCTTTGATGGGGTTGTTTTCGACGTACGCGATCGCCCGGCGAATGGCGTTTTCGTTGTTAAGGAAACAAGCCCACTGTTTTCGCGCCCACGGCGTCGGAACTCGGTCATTCCGGTAAGCCGCATCGGCAAACGGGTGCAGGCCGGTCCGCGAAAGCGCCCTAGTCGCGGCACCTTTGAGAAGATTGGCCGCTTGTTCCACAGAATACGCCGGGCGGCTGATGACCAGATGAGTGTGGCTTGGAAGAATCGAACAGGCATAAATCTCGAACGGCGCTTTGGTGATAAACCGGGCAACCCCGTCGCCGACCGTTTTCGCCTGTTGGCCGGTCCAGAGGACCGGGGGACGTACGAGCGATTGTTTGGTAAACGCGCGGCGTCGGTGGTCGTGAGCGTTGCCGGCCACGGACGCGCGGGTGTCGGTCTTCGTCGCCGCCCCGCCGGCGAGGAACAGGTCCCACGATCGGACGAAGTCCGACCACGACCCCCGCGGATCGTTCGGCAGCCAGAACCCGTAATTGGTGATGATAACGTGGTAGGCAAGGATGCCCATGCGAAGTCTCCGTCGTTCACGTTTAGCGGCTGCCCCGAAGGGGCGCTTTTCGTGACCCGTGACGCCGCCCGTGCCCCTGCGGGGCGATCGCTAAACGGGTTGATCAAACCGTAACGCGATTGGTACCGCCGATAGAAATATGACCGCAATGGCCGAACTACAAATCGACTACGCTTCGCGCGGTTCGTTCGGCAGCCAGAACCCGTACTTGGTGATGATGACATGGAACCCCAGCACGCCCATGCGAAATTTCCGATTTATGTTTAGCGGCTGCCCCGAACGGGCGCTTTTCATGACCCGTCGCGCCGCCCGTGCCCCTGCGGGGCGACCGCTGAACGTCAGCGGACCGTGAACGGCGACGTCGTCACCGGCGGCAGGGTCGCCAGGCCGGTCACGGGTTGGAACGTGACGACGAACTGGTAGGTGCCGGGGACGGCGATGGTGAGCGGCGTGGCGGTGAGATCGAGCACGCCGTTCAGCAGGAACAAGGCCGACCCGACGCCTTGGAACGCCGTGTTGGTCGTTCCGGTGACCGGTTGCAGCGTGAACTCCGCCGAGGGATCGTCGACGAGGCCGGTGACCGGCGTGTTGTTGGCGTCGGCGAATCCCACCACGAAGCTGACCGGCGCGTTGGTCGCGACGTTCGCGGGTTGCGTCGTAATGACCATGTGGATGGCGGACACCTTGAAGCTGGTGGTCGTGACCGCGGGGGTCGCGGGAACCGGCGCGCCGGTGGCGAGCGAGTTCTCGGTCACGGTCATTGTGTACGTTCCGGGTGTGTCGATTCCGACCCCACCGGCGTTGGTGAAGTTCGCGACGCCGGCGCTGAAAACCTGCGCGTTGCCGTTAATCAATTGCGCCCCGGCACCGCCGGACACCGCGTTGATCACCGCGCGGGGGACGGTCACGTCGTCGTACACGTCGACCTTGTTGTTCGGGCCTTGCAGCGAGACGCTGAGATTGATCCTGCCGTACGCGGTGGTGTCGGCCGGCTGCTGGGTGATCGCCAGATGAAGTGGGAGGACTTTGAACGGCTTGGTTTTAACGGCGACCACGTCGGCCGCGCCCGGCACCGCCGACGTGGCGGTCACGTCGAAGGCGAACGTCCCGGGGTTGTTGGTGATGTGCGGCGCGGCCGCACCGAGATTGACGGTCAGGTCTGCGATCCCGTTGGTGAACGCGAACGACGTCCCCGCGCCGACCACCGACGCGCCCGCCCCGCCGTTGATCGTCGCCAGCGATTCGCTGACGAAATAACCCACCGTGGTGGTGTCGATTTTGTTCTTCGAATCTTCCAGCGCGAACTTCATCACCACCGGCTGATACGGCAACACGTCGCCCGGCTGAGTCAGGATCGCGACGTGGAGCCCTTCGACTTTGAACTGCTTGGAGACCAGCGGGACGGTCTGGTTGCTGGCCGCCCCGGTGCCGGCGTCGATTTGGGTCGCGGTGATTGTGTAGGTCCCCGGCGCGTTGACGAACAGGTTCATGAATTGCGTCGCGCCGAACGCCAGCTGTTGCGGGGACAGGTTTCCCACCAGTGGTTTGAGAACGGCGCCGGTCCCGCCGGAGACGGTGTCGAGCGCGAGCTGCAAAAGGTCGCTGTTCTGGGCGACGACGCGGTTGCCTTTTTTGTCGACGACGGCGACGCCGATCGTGAACGGCGAGTTCGCATTCGACGACGCCGGTGGCGCGGTCAGGAATATCAGGTGGTCGGCGGCGATCGTCACCGGGTTGGATTGCCCGGTCTGGGTCGACGCGACCGACGTCCCGACCGACGGGGTCCCGGTCTCTGTGGCGGTGAACCGGTAAACCCCGGCGGTGTCGAGCTGCGGGGCGGCGGCGGCGGTGAAGTCGGCGACGCCCGCGGTCAGTGTCCGCACCAGCGTGCCGGACACCTTCGCGTTGGCCCCGCCGAGCTTGGCCGTGAAATCGAGAGTGACCGTCGCGGAGTTCTCGGTCGTGACCGGTTTGTTTTTCGAATCCAGCAGCGCGACGGTAAACAGGATCGGCGCACCGACGCCCGCCTGCGTCACCTGCTTCTTGAACATCAGGTGGAACCCGGCGACCTTGAACGGGTTTGAATTGTCCGCCGCCACGCCCGGGAGAGCCGGGTCGGTCGCGGTCAACGTGTAAGTGCCGGCGAGTCCGACGGTCGGACCGGCGGTCGTGGTGAACGCGGCGACGCCGTTGACGAAATTCCCGGTGGTGATGCCGCCCAGCGTCGTTGCCGCGGCGCCCGCGGCGGGGTTCAATGTCAGCACCGCGCCGGGACCGTTCTGGGTTCTATCGACCTGGCCTTTCTGATTCACCAGCGCGACCGACAACGGGATGGGTTGATTGACGTCGCCGTTTTTCGGCTGCTTGACGAACTTCAGGCTCGCGCCGGCGATCTTGAAATCGGCCGTGTTCACCGGCACGCTGGTGTTGGTGGGCACGAATACGCCGGTCGACAGTTCCTCTTCGGTGACGGTGAAATTGTAAGTTCCGGCCGCGTCGATCGCGGGGCCCGCGGTGGTCTTGAACGTGGCGATCCCCCCGACGAACGGCGCGGTTAGCGTGCCGGACAGCATCGGGTTGTTCCCCGGCGTGACGACGTTCAGGCTGATCCCCGCCGACGACGTCGCGGTTTTGTCCAGCTTCCCGGCCGAGTTCACGATCTTGACCGTGAACGGGATCTGCGCGCCCCCGTCGCTCACCGCCGGGGGCTGTTTGCCGATCACCAGGTGGTCGCCGGTGATTTTGAACTTCGCGCTGGTGACGTGCGCGTCGACGCCGTCGGTCGCCTGCAGCGTGTAGAACCCCGGTTTGGTCAGCGACAGGTTGTCGAACGTGGCGATCCCTTTGTTCAGTGTGACCGAGTTCCCCTTGATCGGATTTCCGGCGGTGAACCCGACCGGATTCAACTCCACCACGGTGCTGCTGTCGGTGGTGATGATGTTGTTTTTTCCGTCTTCGAGCGCGACGCGGACGGCGGGGTTGAGCGCGGTCTCGGCGGCGCCGTCGGCGGGCGCGGTGAGGTAAACAAGCTTGCCCGGTGTGACGTTGAACGCGGGCGACGTGACCGGCGTCGCGGCGGTGTCGGCGGCGGTCAGCGTGTACGAGCCTTTGGTGTCGATCGAAAGGTCGCTGAAGGTCGCGATGCCGTTGACCGCCGCGACCGACGTCGTGCCGGTGAGTACGCCCGTTGCGGTGGGCGTATTGCCCGCGGCGGTGATGGTGATCGTGTCGGTGCTGGCGGTTAGAAAATTACCCTGCGCGTCCTCGACCGCGACGGTCACCGGTGGCGCGACGACGTCACCGGCGGCGGTGTCGTTCGGGGGCTGCACGAACGCGAGCTGTGCCCCGCCGTCGACGGACACGTCGTCGAGGCCGTTGTAATTGTCGCTGTGGGGGTCGCCGTTGATGAACGCGATGGCGGTCGACGGACCGGTCGCGGTGAAACTGGTGGCGACCGGCATCCAGCTCACGCTGTTTCCCCCGCCGGAGTTGACCGCGGTCTGCAACGGCACGGAATTGATCAGCACCTGAACGGCGCTGGACGACCCGAACAGGCCCGTGGCATCGACGACGTTACCGACCGAAAATTTCAGAGTGTAAGACGTCCCGGCCGTGGTCGGAATCGTCTGTGAGACGCCGGTCGCAGTGTTGCTCAACCCGGCAAGGTCTACCGACTGCGAGCCCGATTCGGCCTGGAAGCTGAACCCGTTCTGCGTGAAGCCGGTGACGAGCGGGCTCACGGCCCCGGACGCGCCGACCACGGTCCACGGGCCGAACGTCGCCCCGGTTTGATAAATGTCATACCCGTTGCTGCCGGTGACGACCGGGGTTTCGAACCCGCCGTCCTGAATCAAAGATGCCGCGAGCAATCGCCGGGGTTCGAGCCGGTCGATCGCGTAGCCCGCCGCGCGGCGGCAGTTGAGATTTTTCGATCGGGACGGGGTTACGCCGCGGCGATGCGTGTGATTCATGTGAATATTCCGTTGGCACTGACTGAAGTGATCTGACAAGAATAATGGCCGCAGGATTCAATTACCAGATCGGGGCTGCGATTTGTCACGACTTCGACGACCGGTCGATATGCGGTTTCACGACCCGAATTGGTCAAAAGACGTTGGTTCTGAGAGACCCCGAAGGGTCGGGCCCTGGCGCGGCGCAGCCCGGATCTTCGGGTTACCTCAGAACCGGCGTTCGGGATTTTTTAAGATCAGGCGTTCACAGCAATTTCGGTTCGCGGCTGCGGGATTGGGTCGATCCGATTGGTAACTTAATAATCTGACTCGTCCGGTGATTCCTGCACGTAATCATCCTGCAGGTGACGCACTTGCTTGACCGGCAGCCAGAATGCAGGGCGGCGGTCGACGACCACGGCCATGCGTTCGATCTCTTCGGTTCGAACAATAACGGCGGCGTATCGGGTGTTCTCCGGGCGGAGTTCCAAGCATTGGTCGCCTCGTCTCCAGACGGACTTGAACGTGCAGCCGTGCTGGCGTTCGGACGTGAAACGGACGAAAACCGGTGACCCGTCCGGCACCAGATCGTCCGGTTTGACCGGGCGAAAAATCACCAGGTCCCCTTCACGAAAGACCGGTGACATGCTGTCCCCGATCACCACGACGGCGAACAGCAGATCGCCTTCCAGCCCGGCCGGGCGGGGGACGTATTCGAAGCCGACGCCGCTGTCGATGCCGTATTCTTCAAAGTCGACCGCGGGACCCGCGGGGGCTTTGTTGATGATCGGGACCCAGCCGTCGCGGTGGGCGGCGGTCACTTTTCCCCAGCCGTCGCGCCAGTGGTGGTCGAAGTCGGCCAGGTCCTTGAACCCCAGCGCCGCGCCCCACCGCCGCCGTTCCAGTGCCGAGGGGAAGACGGCGCCGGTTTCGACCAGTTGCAACCGGGAAGCCGTGGTGCCCAGCTTGCAGGACATGCCTATTAAATCCAACTGTTTTGCCAAACGCATTCCGCGGATGAGGGTTCCGACGCGCGACATGTGTGCTCCTTCTGGTGGAGAAATGGTGATTGTTGATTGGTGCGTGACGCAGACAAACTCGGCGCGCGTCACGCACCAATCACCCATCACCCTCTTCCTTTCCCTTTGACTTCGACCGTTCCCGTGTTAGCATTTTGTTCGGTATGCCGACGCAACGCAAGCAAATTTTCCAGGTGGGGAATCGGGTCTACGAGCTGGTGCTGGTGGAAGGGCCTATTTACCGGGACGGGCAGAGCTTTGCGGCGCAGTTCGACCACGACGCGGGGGTGTTGCGGGTGTCGAAACGGGTGCCCCGCGATCAGCGGGCGTGGGTGACGGCGGTCGCGGTCAGCGACGCCTGCTTCCGGCTTTGGAATCCGATCCCGCTGATTTACCCGGACTGGCGGCCCGACCCGCCCGCGTGCGGACCGAGTCGGCCGGGTCCTGAAGATGATCCACCGTGCCCGTGAACTCGGCTTCGGTGAACATCCCCTCGGCGGGGTCGCGGCGGTGTTCGGCGAGATACCCTAACGCGGCCTGCTGGGTTTTAGTGTCCTGCTCGACGATCCACGACCGCAACCGCCGCATGCCTTCGATCGGGGTCACCCCGCTGGCCTTGCAGGCCTGGGTAAACCGGCGCGACTCGTCCGTGGTGGGCCCGGCCTTGCGGCGGGTCACCGGGACCGGCGTGGACTTCCAGACCTGGTCGAACTGCTCCGGGTCGACCTTGAACGCCCGCGCGAGCGCGACCATGGTCGTGTGCTGCACGTCCGGCTTGGCCATCGCCTCGATGGCGATCAACCGGCGGGCGGTGAGCCCCACCTCCCGGCCGAACGCCTCGGTCGTCTTGCCCGCACTGACGCGGTTCCATCGAATAAATTCGCCGAAGTGGATGATTTTTTCGCTCACGAAGGACCATTATAGCGATTCGCTGCGATCATGAAATAACGTTTTCCACGATCTATTATCTTCATGAGACCTTGGCGTGTTTGACCGCAGTCGAAAACCAGCCGATAATTCATCTATGCCCAATCTGTTCGCCAACCTCATCACCGGTGCGGGCTCGATCATCGAGTTGATACCGGCAGAGAAACGGCGAGTTCAAGCCACGCATCGAGTTCGGACGGTCAATGAGTCGATCGCGTCGGACTGGGTTCGGGTCGGCCAGCATTTACAACGGGCAATGAAAAAATCGTCGGGGGAGATGTCGACGGATGGCAAAAAACACTAAGGCCGGCGGCGACATCGAGCGGCAGAAACTGAGCCAGGCGTCGCTCGAAGCGGTGCATTCATTTCAATTGCAAGTCGAGCAGAGCGGCCCATTGCCCGCACCAGAAGTACTCGCCCGATACGAGCAAAGCTTTCCGGGCAGCGCGGATCGAATCATCAAAATGGCCGAGTCAGAAATGGCGCACCGCCAGGGCCTTGAGTCGGCTTCGATTGTCGCTCAGGCGAAAGACCTGGCTGCCGGACGGAGCGAAATCCGGATCGGGCAGATTGGGGCGCTGGTGATTACAACGGTAAACTTCTGCTGTGGGACTTACGCCGCAACCCACGGAGCTCAGGCTTTCGGTGGAATTTTGAGCGGCAGTACGGTGATAGCGCTCGTCAGCGCGTTCCTATACCGGCAACGCGTGGCAGCCAGATCCCCGGTTCATGTCGAGAACCCCGACAAAGACATTTCGATTCCGCCAATGAACGTAAAACCGTAATCCGTCGGCTGCGGTTTATTTGTAATCCGAGCACATCCTGCGCGAGCAAGCCTGCCCTTCCACGCGCTGCTAAACACTTCTTTTTAACGAGGCTGCGATGCGTGACCCACTGGACGCGGCGTTGGATCGGTATGTCGATTACCCGCCGGGGTTTTTATACCGACATCTGGACCCGGGATTCGGGGAAAAGGCGGACCGGACGGGGAAAGAAGAGTCAGTTGAGTCAGCAGACGACGATGCCGGCGGGGTTTCGGGGGAAACGCTGGAACGGCCGCAGAATGCCGGGCGCTAGTCGATGCACTCGAGCAGGCCTGCCGCGAGCGAGGCGGCGAACTGTTGGTGTGACGCGAGAACCAGGTCGACCGCTTCGATGCAGAACCGCATCGAAGCCGGATCGTGCCCGGTGGCTGCGGTGCGGTGCGTGGCGTTGAGCAGGCTGATCGTCTTGGCCAGCTTGGCCCGGTACTGGGCGGTGAAGCTGGCGACGAAGTCGGCTTCTCGCTGAATCGCCCGGCGTGTTTCAACGGACATAAGAGCCCTTTCTGATCGCTTACCCCGTCGTACTTGCCTTTTTATCGGACGTATTTCGCGTTGCCGTGAGAAAATCCAGTGCCGTAATATACCTACGGCTGCTGTCGATGACGTGCGCGAACCCCCGCCGAACCGAGGGCTACCGCGGCAGCAGCGGCGAACAGATTTGTCACGACACGCCAATCTGCCGCATGGGATTGCAAACCCTGGTAGGCCTGGAATGCCAGAACGACGGCAATGACGAAGAACGAAAACGCGAATCTTTTAAGAAAATGGCTCATCTTCGAGTCCGAAGCTGCTTTGGCCGTCCGGGGCATTCGGCTTGCGACGCTAACCGTTCGCGAACACGCAAACGCTCAAGCGGTCGAAAGACGAGAATATACATGAAATCTTCAAAGACGAATTTCGCTATTGCTACGCTCGCCGGGCTGATGTGGATCGGGTCCGGGTCATTTACTCTTGGCGCTGGTGGTAATGGAGGAGGTGGCGGTGGTGGTGGGGGCGGCGCTTCCGGAGGCGGTGGCGGATCTGGTGGTGGCGCATCAGGTGGTGGTGGCGGCGCATCAGGTGGCGGCGGCGGCGGTGGTCACGCGAGTGGAGGCGGCGGTGGCGCGACAGGTGGCGGCGGCGGTGGAGCAACTGGCGGCGGAGGCGGCGGTGCCAGTGGCGCGGGTACCGGAGCGGCCGGTGGTGGCGGTGGTCATGCCGGTGGAAACGCCGGTGGTGGTGGTAACGCGGGTGGTGGTGGTAACGCCGGCGGTGGGGCTGGAAACGGCGGCGGGGGGGGTGGCGGTAATGGCGGCGGTGCCGCTCGCGGGGGTGGCGGCACGGGCACTGGGGCGGGTGCCGGTAACGGCGTTGGCAACGGCATAGGTGCCGGCACGGGACGAAACGGCGGCACCGGCGGTGCCAACGGCGGTAACGGCGTTCACACAGAACCAGTCACCGGAGGAACGAGAACAATCATTCCCGGGAACGGGCAAAACGGCAATCGCGGAGCCGAGAACGGCAACGCAGGCACCGGCAGAACCGGCCTGGTCCCGCCCGGTGAAGTCCGCAACGGCAACGGCGTCGTCAACAACCAAAACAACCAGAACGGCGTAAACCTCAGTAACGCCAACCGCGGGAACAACGTCGACAACCTGAACGGCGTCACGAATCGCAACGGCAACCGCCCGTACAATCCGTATCACCAACACGGCAACGGGTACAACAACAACCGCTCGGTCGCCGTCTATTACAGCTACCCGTGGTGGCCGTTCTCGTACGGTTACAACAGTGGTTGGTACGGCAATAATTACGGCAACAACGGCAATCAGTACCCGTTCTACTTGCCGCTCGACGATTCGAACCAATCCAATAATAACACCGGCGGCACGTATGTGACGCCGCAGCAATCGACCGGTGCCGAAACGGGTCAGCAGACGACCAATCAGCCGACCGGGCAGCAGCAGACCACCACGACGCTGCAACCTCTGCAGACCGGCGGCACGTCGGCCGACGTGCAGGCGCAGATCAGCAACGCCGTCGATAAATCCCCCGCCATGGTCTCGGCCGGCAACAGCGTGGCGATTGCCCAGTCGGCACTGAACTCGGAGCGCGACCGCGTGCTCGCGGGGCTTCGGAATAATGCCGATTACAAAGCTGCGGTGGATCGACGACACCAGGCGACCAACGACATGCACGCCACGCAGTCGACGGCCGGCACGCCGTCGAACGCGGCAGTGGATGCCGCCAACGCCAAGCTCGAAGCCGGCGACGAAGTGACGAAGATGGAAGAGCAGGCCATCGCGACCGACCCCGCCGCCGCCGCTGCCAAGGGCCGACTAGATCAGGCCATGGCAGACCGGAACGCCTTGCGGGCCCAGTTGACGGCACAGTACCAGAACGCCGCCAAGGGCGGATGAAGTCGTTCGACCGGTCACTGAAAGAACTAGTCGAGGGCGACGTTTCACGTCGCCTTCTTTTTTGGTAGACGCTTGATTTGCCGAAGTGGCCGTTCGAATCCCCGTTTAGCGGCTGTCCCGCAGGGACGCAGTTTGCCGGAAAACACGCGTCCCTTCGGGACAGCCGCTAAACTGTGTGGGAAGTAATGCGCCCCGCACTCGACATTCATCCTCGTCCAAACTCAACTCGATTTTCCGACCGTGATGCATTAGTCTCGATAAGACATCGAAGTTTATCGCATGGAAGAATCGGTAAAAACATCACGCCCGCTACGCGTATTACACCTGATTCCCGCGTCCGCTGCGGGGGGTGTGAGCCGATACGTTTTTGATCTTTGCTTTGCCATGCGGGCGATGGGGCACCAGGTGGCGGTCGCCGGTGAGGTCGGGTCCTGGCATTGGCTTTTCGACACGGCCCCGTTCCCGTGGATCGACGCGAAATTCAGCCGCGGCTGGTTCTCGTCCCGCAAAACCCCCGAAGCATTGATTGACTGGACCGACGCCAACCCGATCGATCTGCTGCACGTCCACGACCGCGACTGCATTCACGTCGCCCGGCAGCTGCAGCACAAGCACGCCGCCCCGCTGCTGTTCACGCTGCACCAGCCCGACCTGCGGATCGGTAAACCCTGGGCGACCGACTTCGGCGACCACACGCACGTGGCTTCGAAAGAAACCCGCGAATGGCTCGTGAAAGTGGCCAAGGTCCCGCAGAAACAAATCTCGATCCTGCCCCACGGCATCGACCCCCGCCGGTTCCCCGTCGCCGGCGACGCCGCCAAGGCCGCCGCTAAAGAAGCGTTGGGACTAAAAACAACCGATCTGGTCGCCACCTACGTCGGGCGGATGGACACGTCCAAGAACGAAATGTGGATGCTCGACCTGGCCGAAGCATCTCGCGAACGATTACCGAACCTGAAAGTGGTGATGGTCGGCGAAGGCCCGCACGAAGCGAAACTCCGCCGGCGGGTACGACGAAAGAAACTGCAGAACCGCGTCGTCCTGCTCGGGCACCGCGACCCGATGCCGATCTATCACGCCGCCGACGCCCTGCTGCTGCCCAGCCAGCGTGAAGGGTTTTCGCTCGTCTGCGCCGAGGCGATGAGCACCGGCACCCCCGTGCTCCGCACCCGCACCGCCGGCACCGACGCGCTGGTGGTCGAAAACGCCACCGGCCGATCGGTCCCGATCGAACACGACGCGTTCGTCGAAGGCGCGACCGAATTCCTGTCCGACCCCGAAGGGTTAAAACGCATGGGCAGGCTCGCCGCGTTGCACGTGCACACGCACTTCACGTTCGACCGGCAACTGAAGGACACGGTCGACATGTACCGGTCGCTGATCCGCCTGCAAGGCGAAGACCGTGTAACGCCCGCACTCGCGACGATCTGAGACGACGTCAACGAATCACCCGGCTCTTCGGGGTACCTCAGAACCGGCGTCCCAGAAACGCAATCGACACGCACGAGCCCCCAATCCCGCGACGATCAAGAACCGACACCACAATTCACAACACAAAAAGACGCCGGTCCTGAGGCAGCCCGAAGGGCCGGATATTGACGAACAGATCCGGGCATTCGGAGTACCTCATACCCAGCGTCCCGGGATCACAACCGACACCCACCCGCAGGCAACACAGCTCCAACCGTGCGGGTGTCTAAAGCCGACACCACATTTCACGACACAAAAAGACGCCGGTCCTGAGGTACCCCGAAGGGCCGGGCCTCACGGCAGACATCCGGGGATTCGGAGTACCTCATACCCAGCGTCTTAGAAACGCAATCAAAAACGTCCTGCGTGCAACTCAGCTTTAATCGCGCAACGATCTAAAACCACCGTCACAACTCAAGACTCACCCAAGACGCCGGTCCTGAGGTACCCCGAAGGGCCGGGCCTCCGCCTCCAGCGACACCGCGCGCATCCCCGTTTTCTTGCGAGAACCTCCCCCGCACTTTAAAGTCCGCACCACTATGGCAGAACGCACGGTCGGCATCACGTTACTCGGCTGCGGCACCGTCGGGGGCGGGGTCGCCGCGATCTTGCTCGACAACCGGGACCTGCTCCGCCAACGGACCGGCATTACGTTCGAGCTCCGACACGTCGTCGTTCGCGATCTGAAAAACACCGACCGCCGGCCGGGCCTGCCGGTGACCACCGACGCGACCGCCGCCATCACCGACCCGAAAACGGATCTGGTCGTCGAATTGATCGGCGGGACCACCACCGCCAAACAATGGGTGACAACAGCCCTGAAGGCCGGCAAGCCCGTCGTCACCGCGAACAAATCCCTGCTGGCGGCCGCAGGTCCCGAGCTGTTCGCGCTGGCCCGCACGCACGGCACGTGCATCGCCTTCGAGGCCAGCTGCGGCGGCGGCATTCCGATCATCAACGCGCTGACCCACGGGCTGGTCGCCAACCGGATCGACGCGCTGGTCGGCATCGTCAACGGCACCTGCAATTTCATCCTGACGCAGATGACCAAAAACAATCAGGCGTACGCCGCCGCGTTGGCCGAGGCCCAGAAGCTGGGGTTCGCCGAGGCCGACCCGACGATGGACGTCAGCGGCCGCGACGCCGCCCAGAAGCTCGCCGTGCTCGCCGGGCTGGCGTTCAACGTGCGGGTCGACGAGGCCGACATTCACATCGAAGGCATCGACACGCTGCAGGACCAGGACATCAAGCTGGCCAAGGAACTGGGGTACGTGATCAAGCTGCTGGCGATCGCCGAACGAACGCCCGACGGCAATCTGGTGCTCCGCGTCCACCCGACGCTGGTGCACGAAACCGACGTGCTGGCGGAGGTGAGCGGCAGCTTCAACGCCGTCAGCGTGTTCGGTCACGCGGTGGGTCACACCCTGTTCTACGGCCGCGGCGCAGGCCGCATGCCCACCGCCAGCGCGGTCGTCTCCGACATCGTCAACGTCGCCCTGGGCATCACCCCGCTCGCGTTCAAACAGCTGCAGGTGTACCCCGACCAGGTTTCCAAAGCGCGCGTGTTGCCGATCACCGAGCTGTCCAGCCGGTATTACCTGCGGGTGATCGCCAAGGACGCGCCGGGCGTGTTCGCCCAGATCACCGCCGTGCTGGGCGACCACGACATCAGCCTCGCCGCCGTGCTGCAGCACGAAGCAGACGACGACCAGTTCGTCCCGATCGTCATCACCACGCACCTGGCCAAAGAAGGTTCGCTGCAACAGGCGATCAAGAAGCTAAACGCGTCACAAGACACCGCCGGCCCGGCTGTGTGTCTAAGGATCATCGACCAGCCGAAAGAGTTCGCGGGGTCGTGAGGGCGAAGAATTAACCCCCGTCTAGCGGTCACCCCGAAGGGGCACGGTCGGCGTTGTATCGATCAAATGCGCCCCTGCGGGGCAGCCGATAGACGGAACGTCAAGGTGATGTGGCAAATTGAAGATATCAGTCGCATAGCCGTGCCTCTACCGACTACTTCGGCGCAGGCGACGTTGCCACCAGATAATGACTGCTAAATTTAGCGGAGAACTAACCGCTAGTCCTAGCAACAAGATCGTCGCAGAGTCCAGATTCAACACTGGTTGCCAATGGAACACACTGCCCAAGGCCAATATCGTTAAGCCACCGAAAAAGCCGCCGACTGTTACGAAAATACCAAGAGCCAAACCGAATACGATCAACCTTAAATAGTTCATTGGGTTGCTTCAAATTCGATTTATAATTGTCCGATGACCTTGTCAAATTTAGCAAGTTCTCAAGCCGCCGTCGCATGAAATCTAGCCCGCTGCCGCCGCTCTCACCACCCCGCGGTGCCGGGCGGGCCCTTGAACGGGCCGACGAGGTCGGGGGTGATCCAGCCGCCGTAGAACCCGCCGGGCTGGGGGGTCACGGGCTGGCCGTCGACGGTGCACAGGTCGGCAAGGCCGGCGTAGAACGCGACGTAGTCGCGGATCATGGCCGTCTCGGTCGTCGGCGTCGGATAGCTCCACGCGGCCCGCCGGCGAACGGTCGAGCCGACCACCACATCGAAATACCGTGCCTGGCCCTTCCACTCACACGCGGTGGACCCGTCGACGGGCCGAAGTGCACTGGCGTCAACGTCGGCCGGGGGGAAGTAGTAGACCGGCGGGTGCGACGTTTCGAGCACACGATACGCAGCCGACGTGCGGGCGATCGTCCGGCCGGCCACGACGATGGTCAAAAGACGCCCCGTCGATTCGATTCGAGGCGGCCGCGGGTAATCCCAAACCGATTCCTGTCCGGGCCCGGCGGGTTGGCGAGTAGATTGCATATCAATGTTAGGCCGGAAACTTGCTTCCGACATTTCGGCCCGCACCAAACGCCGATACTCACGGCTCAAAGTCGTCAACATATAGGTGATGTCGCTTGAATTGATAAAATTTATTATGGCTTTTGTAGATCGCGGCGGATGCCATGTTGTGACGCATGTAGTCTGGATGCGGCGGCAAGGGCACCACGGTTGACAGTGCGGCTAAGATCCACGCTTTAACTACAGCAATCTTCGGGTCATCCGACTTCGCCAAGACTTCGAGAACTGCATTGCACTCGCAATAGCCGTGATTCTCGATCACCTTAATTTCTGACTCCGTGAATGCATTCATGTCGGTGCGTAAGCTAGCGATACGTGATCCCATAAATATATTGTAACGGATGGGATCGTCATAATGTTTTCTGTCTGTTGATGGGGTCAGCGGGAGAGAGCTGTTTTCATCAAACTCCCACATTCCGCCGACAAGCGCTTTTTTTAACCAGCGAGCTCTGAGACTCGTCGTCGCACGGCCAGCAATCGCTTGGTGTCGCATCGCGCGACTCATGATCCGCTTTCCATCCCATAAGGCGTACTCGCGATGCTCTGCATTCGACACCAACAAACACTTGTGTCGGTCGATCGTCGGATAGACACCGAGGTTGTCAAAATTTCCGCCATCGGTCAGTTTTAGTCGCCTTTTCCCGCGAATCGAATAAGGATGAAGATCCGTGGGAAAGCCACGGTAAATTCTCACTTGATCGCCTTCATGAACGTCGAGGTCCATCGGCCGAAATATTGGCGGAAAACACGAGGACGCAGCAACGGCCTGTGCTACCGTCAGGGATGCCGGCGTCTTAACATAGCCCGGCTCGGTGGCACCGATCAAAGACCGCGTTAAATAGAATGGTGAAGCAAATCCCATTTCAGCCGAACAAAAAACAAAGTGCGGGTGAGGTCGGAGCTCGACCATCTTCTTGTCGTTGTTCTTCGCCAGGTAAGTCTTCGTAAGCGACGCCGCACCGAAAGACTTGGTAATCCAGTTCACTGGATTCAGTTCTCGAAGCGTAGCGCGGGTTCGAATATCGATAGCGGTAAAGGCCCGGAACGGCTCGGCTATCTTTTGCTCCCAGTCGGGGATGACACCGCCGGGCTCCGGCCACGCTTCGACACAGGCTTCTAAGAAAGCCGCAATGATACTCCCGCCGGAAACCGACGAGATGGTATTCACGCGGGATAGCAGGCCCAATTCATTAAGCCGTCGAAGTGCGCCCAGATGATAAAGTGCGGCACGATAACCGCCGCCGGAAAGGCACAACGCCAGCTCATGGTCGCCGAATAGCTCCGGGTACAAGGGCGCTGCCTCGCGAGGCGAGATCTCGCACCACTCAACAGCTTGCGCGTGTTCTTCATACTCCTCTTTGGTGCAAGGCGTCGGAGCAGCATCATTCAAACCTAGTTGTGTTCGGAGCTGCTTAAATTTATCAGCTCGCTCGTAAGCTTTCACAAATCGGGGATGCGTTGAGGTGCGGGTCGGCAATAGCTCCTTTCGTCCGCAATATTCTAAACCGACGCGATCGGTAGTACTACGGTCGGATGGATGGGCTTATTGCAGCGGGCATCATGACAAGTCTTTGGTCTTCGTAACGACAAGCTTGATGCATAATGCTTCGATCACTCGTGCTTCAACCCTGAAAACAATTTCAACCCCCCGCGGGTGCCGCCGGTGGTGACGGTGGGGTCGGCATCGGGGGGCAGGATGATCTTGGGTTTCCACGCGAGCCAGTCGTCTTGTGCCTCCGCGTGCAGGTCGAACGTCGTCATCGGCTTGATGAGCTGCCCGTAATCTTCCTCAGGGGTGGCAAAACTGATTCCCCCGCCGATCAGCGCCCGCAGCGAGTTCAGTTCGACCTTGATCCCGCTCAGAAGTCCGCCGCGGATGTCGGCCCCTTTGACGATCCAAAACTGGGAATGCGTGCGGATCAGGTTCTTGTAATAATCCCAGACGTAAATCGTGACGTTGGCGTCGGTCGAGTCGCTGCTGAGGCGGATGTCCTGCACGATGCCGACCTGAATACCGCGGTAGAACACCGGCGAATCGACGACCAGCTGCCCGACCTGGTCGGCGTGCAGGACCAGCTTGATGCCCGGCGTGTCGATGACCGGCGGGCCGTCGACCGCGACGAAATTCGTCGTCTGCGCGCCGTCGCCCGGCTGGGCCGTGATGTACGGCCCGGTCACCAGCGTGTCCAGACCCTTGATGCTCTCGAGCGATACTTCCGGTTTGACCAGCCAGAACAACGTCTCTTTGCGGGCCAGAAAGCTGTTGGCGATGCTGAGCTTCACGTGCACCAGCGTGTGCTGGTGGTCGGGGCTGAGCTCGACCGTGTTCACCTTGCCGACATTCACCCCGCGCACGGCCAGCGCCGTTTCACCTTCCTTGATGCCTTGGGCGTCGGCGAACTGAATCGTGATCGTAATTCCCTGTTGCTGGTGACGCTGGTAGAAAAAATACCCCGCGAGCACGGCGGCCCCCAGCGGGACGATCCAGACCAGCGGGAACGGCCACCACATTTTTTTCTGGATCGGTTTGGGGATGGGTTCCATAGACGCACCGAACCTTAGGCCGCGCCGGTGTCGTCCGTGGCTAATGTTTTTGTTCTCGGTTCCCAGATCAGCTGCGGGTCGAAGCTGGCCGAGGCGAGCAGCGTCAACACGACGACGCACCCGAACGGCAGCAGCCCACGGCCGGGCGTGACGTCGGCGAGCGAGCCGATTTTGACTGCCGCCACCCAGATCCCGACGACGAAGACGTCGAGCATCGCCCACTTGCCGATCGTGTCGATGAACCGAAACACCGACGTACGAAAGTGCAGCCGGCGGTCCGAGTGCAACCCGGTGGTAATCGTCACATAAAAGAGTCCGAGCAATTTCAACAGCGGCACGATGATGCTGGCCAGCAGCACGATGACGCAGATGACATAGCTGCCGTCTTCGTAAAACTTTTGGACCCCGTCCCACACAGTGTTGTCCGACGTCCGGCCGTACAGTTTCAGGTGCAGAATGGGCAACACGTTGGCCGGGAAATACAGGATCAGCGCCGCCAGCGAAAAGGCGGCCGTGCGGTGAAGGCTGTTGCGGGTCCGCTTTTCGAGCCGGGCGCCGCACCGTACGCATTGAAGATACGTCCCCCGCTGCACCGGCATCAACTGGTGCACCTGCCCGCAGACGTGGCAGGAAATGACAGGTTGCGGGTCAATGGTTGCGTCCTCGGCCATTGCAATAAGTACTAACTGAAAGCCGCGGGTTATGGGAACGGCGAATCCGCCCCGCGACCCACCGCGACTGCCGCGCCGACGTGAATTTCGATACTGCTTTCGCTCGATCTAAAAGGAAGCCGCGGGTGCATACCCGCCGGCGAAATGAAAACGGCGTGACCACCGAATCCTACTTCGCGACCACTTTGCTGATGGTAAAGATCGGCAGCAGCAGCGCGATCGTGACCCCGCCGATGATGCTCCCCATGACGGCGATCATCAACGGTTCGATGTACCGGGTCATCTCGGCGATCTTCTCTTTCAGTTCCTGCTCTCCGAACGTCGAGATCTGTTCCATGACGTGCGCGAGCTTGCCGGACTTTTCTCCGCTCTGAATCATCTGCGCGATCGGCCGGGGGACCAGGTCGCTGGCGAACAGCGTCTCGCTGAGCTGATGACCGGCCTGGATCTGCTCGGCGACGTCGTCCCAGAGCTTTTTGAAATAAGTGTTGGACGAAATCCCCCGGGCGATCTGCACGCAGTCGAGCAGGCTCACGCCGCTGGACGCCATCGTGCCGATGGTCCGCATGCCGCGCGACAAATGCAGCTTGCGGAACAACGACCCGAGCATCGGCAACCGCAGTTCGAGCCAGTGCCAGCCCTGCAATCCTTTTTCGGTCCGAAGAATCATCCACACTACACCTGCAACGCCGGCAATGCCCAGCGGCAGCGAGATCGCGTGCCCGGTGACGAACTCGCTCAAGTCCATCAGGACCTTGGTCGGCACGGGCAGCGCCGCCCCCTTGCGGGAATAGATCGCGGTGAATTTCGGTAACACGCAGGCGAGCAAAAACACCGTCGTGCTCACCGCGAACAGCAACATGATCAGCGGATACGTGAGCGCCCCGCGGACCTTGCGGAGCGTTTCACTTTCGTCGCGCAGATAGATCACCGCCCGCGACAGCAGCTTGCCGAGCATACCGCTTTTTTCGCTGGCTTTGATTAACGCGACGAACACGCGCGGGAAGCTCCGCGGGTGCCGGGCACAGGCGACGCTGAATTCCCCGCCCGCCTGCACGCTTTGCGACAGGTCGGCCAGCAATGCTTTCAGTTTGGGAGTCGTCGCCTGAAGCGCGATGCAGTCGAGCGCTTCGCTGAGCGTGACGCCGGTGTCGACCATGATCGACAGCTGCGTGGCGACCTGGATCACTTCAGCCCGGGTAACGCGAATGCCGCGCGCACCCGCCGCCGCACGGGTGGGCGGTGCCTGCTCGACCGGTTGCACCGACGTCGCGTACTTCCCGTCGCCGCGGAGCAGTCGAGTCACCTCGGCGACCGAATCAGCGATCAACGTCCCATTCACGGCCGCTCCGGCGTTGTCACGAGCGGTGTAAGCAAAAGATGCCATCGTATTGGGTTATCGTGCTTATTTGGGCGATTCTTGACGGACGAAATCCGAAATTCGAAGCTCGAAATCCGAAATGAATAAGCCGTGAGACCGTCACGCTTCTGCGCCTTTTCTTATTTCGGATTTCTGGTTTCGGATTTCTGTCCCTCGGGTTTCTGGTTTCGGATTTCGGATTTCCGGCCCCCCGGGCCACCTATGCTGTCACCCGATACACTTCGTCCAGCGTCGTCACCCCGGCCTTGACCTTCTCGACGCCGTCGGCGCGGAGGGGTTTCATGCCCAGGCGCTTGGCATGTTCTCGCAGCTCATTCAGCGGGGCGCCCTGGCTGATGCGTTCGACCATTTGGTCGTCGGGCACGAGTAGTTCGTAGATTCCCACCCGCCCGGCGTAGCCCAGATTGCGGCACCGGGGGCAACCCTTGGGTTTGTACAAAGTCTCGACCGGGCCGACGATTTTTTCGATCTGCCGCTTCTCGTTCACGCTCGGTTTGTAGGACTCCCGGCAAGCCTGGCAGAGCTTTCGGACCAGCCGCTGGGCGAGCACCCCGCCGACTGTCGCGCCGACCAGGTACGGCTCGATGCCGAGGTTGTACAACCGGGTAAACGAGCTGGGCGCGTCATTGGTGTGCAGGCTGGAGAGCACGAGGTGCCCGGTCAGCGCCGCCTGCGTGGCGAGGCGGGCGGTCTCGGCGTCGCGAATTTCACCGACCATCAAAATGTCCGGGTCCTGCCGGAGCAGCGACCTGAGTGCGCCGGGGAACGTGAACCCCGCCTTCTCATTCACCTGAAACTGGTTCACGCCGGCGAGCACGTATTCCACCGGATCTTCGACGGTGCAGATGTTGACGTCGTCGCGATTGAGTTCGTGCAACGCGGCATACAGCGACGTGCTTTTCCCACTGCCGGTCGGGCCGGTGACCAGCAGAATGCCGTTGGGCAACGCGATCAATTTCCGCCAGGCTTTGAGCGTGTCGTAGCTGAACCCCAGCTTCTCGAGATGCACCGACGCTTTCTCGTTGTCGATGATTCGGATGACGACTTTTTCGCCGTGCCGGCCGGGGATCGTGCTCACCCGCAGGTCGATCGGCCGCTTGTCCATCATGACGTGGATGCCGCCGTCCTGTGGCAACCGCCGCTCGGAAATGTCCAGCCCGGCCATAATTTTGATGCGGCTGGTGACCGCGGCGTGCATCTGCGCCGGCGGGCGGAGCTTCTCGGTCAACCGGCCGTCGACGCGGTAACGAATCCGCAGCAGGTTGTCGCCCGGTTCGATGTGCACGTCGCTCGCGCCGTCTTTGACAGCGGTGTAAATGCAATAGTTCACCAGTTTAATCACCGGTGAATCCCCGGCCGCTTGTTCAAGGTCGGCGATGTCGGCGACCTTCTGCTCGATCAGCTTGAACTGCTGCGGTTCGACCTCGTCGATGATGTCGTCGATGACGAACACCTGGTCGTCGGGCAGGTACGCCTGCAACGTGGCCTTGATGTCCCGGCTGGTCGCGGCGACCACCTGCGCGGGGTGCCCGCCGACCCGTTCAATCTCTTCCAGCAGAAACACGTTGGCCGGTTCGGTGACCGCGACCGTGAGCAGCCCTTCGACCAGAAACAGCGGCAGCACCTGGTGTTTTTCGAGGAAGTCCCGGGGCAGGACCGAGATGATTTTCGGGTCGGCCACTTTCGGGCTGATGCGGGCATACGGCACGCCGTACGCCTGCGCGATCGCCTCGGTGATCTGGTCCTCGGTGCAGAACCGCTGCTCGATGAGAATCTCACCCAGCAGCTTCTGGTGGTTGCTTCGCTTCTGTTCCTCGAGAGCGCGCTCCAACTGCTCCGCCTGCAGGATCCCACGATCCACAAGGAACTGACCGAGAGGTTTTCGCTCTAACGTAGCTGGCATGGGGGAGGGGGGAGGAAAGTTGTTAGTTGTTAGTTGTTAGTTGTTAGTTGTTAGTTGTTAGTTGTTAGTTGGTAGTTGGTAGTTGGTAGTGGGAAATTAAGGATCGACAGTGCATTTTTTCCGCCTTCTTACTAACAACTAACAACTAATAACTAACAACCTTTCTCTCCACTATCTCATCGACTTCAACGCACTGGGCACATCCACGGCGATCTCGAAACGTTTACTGAGGCGCGTGACTTCTAGAATCTTCCTGATGCCGTCGTCGGCGGCGGCCAGCTTGAACTGGCCGAACAGGTCTTCGCACCGCCGCTTGATCCAGAGGACCGCTTCCAGGCCTTCGCTGTCGATGAACGACGCTTTTTCCATGTCGACCACGAAGTCGGCGACCTGCCGCTGCGTGATCGTTTCTTCCGCGGCCTTGCGGGCGGCGGCGACGTCTTCGCCGGCGAAGTCGCCGGTCAACGTCAACACGCAGATGCCGTCGTATTCGTCCAGTTTGACCGCCATGATCAGGCCGCCTTTCCGGGGAGCAGCGTCGGCATGGTGACCGGTGCGATCGTGCCGATGTTGCGAAGCTCGGGTCGCGCGGCGACTTCCTGCTGGCGGAGCATGTCGCGGAAAATGTCCAGAGGGATCCGCAGGAACGCCTCGGTCAGAGCCGGGTCGAACTGCGTCCCGCTGCACCGGCGGATGTCCGCCAGCGCCACTTCCAACGGCAGCGCCTTGCGGTACGTTCGCGTGCTGGTCATCGCGTCGAAACAGTCGGCCAGGCAGATGATTCGACCCATGATCGGGATCGCCTGCCCGTTCAAACCGTCGGGATATCCCCGGCCGTCGTACCGCTCGTGATGGTGCAGCACGCCGGGGATGATGTCTTGAATCTGTTTGACGTCGTGCAGGATTCTCGCCCCGATGGCCGGGTGCTTTTTCATCTGCTCGAACTCTTCGGACGTGAGCCGGCCCGGCTTCTGCAGGACCGCCTCGGGCACGCCGATCTTGCCGACGTCGTGCAACAGCCCGGCCATGTAGATCCGCTCGACGAGCGCTTCCTCCAGCCCGGCTTCTTTCGCGCACAGCTTGCTGAGCAGCGCGACCCGTTCGCTGTGACCGCAGGTGTAGGCGTCCTTGGCGTCGACCGCGCTGGTCAGGCTGTGCAGCAGTCCCATCATCAGCCCGTGCACGTCTTCGAACAGCACCGCGTTTTCCAGATAGATCGCCGACTCGTTCGCGATCGAGTTCAACAGCTTGCTGTCGACCGAGTCGAAATCGCCCTGGTCTTTGTCGATGCAGAACAGCACGCCGAGCACCTGCTCGCCCCGCTGCAACGGGACCGCGAGCAATCGCCGGGAATAATCCGCGAGCCAGCCGAACGCCTTGTCGGTGTGGAGGTCGTTGATCAGCAGCGACGTCTTCCGGCGGTTCATCCAGACCAGCAGTTCGCGAGACAGCCGAACGACGCTGTCGGGCGGGAGGGTGGTCGGTCCGTACATGACCGGTTCCTGCCCGAGCCTGTCCCCGGCCCGCAGCGCGACGCCCATCGCGCGGACGCCCATGACTTCGATCGAATCCAGGCACGCCTGTTTGAAAAAGTCCGCCGGTCGCCGGCTCAGCCGCATGCCGCCGCTGATCTGGTAGATCAGGCTTAATTCTTCGTACGTGTTGGTCAGCTGCGACGAGATGCTGGTCAGTTCGTGTTCCAGGCTGTGGAGGCGGACCTGGTCGCGGACGATCGCCAGTAGAAGCTTTGCCTGCCGTTGAATCGCCTCGGGGGTGTACCCGGGGAGTTCGTCGGCATTGGGTTTCAACCACGCGCCGTCGACGCCGATGCGCCCGCAGACGTCGGTCATCTCGGGAGTCGATTCGAACGCCGCTGTCTTACCGGCCAACACCAACACGCCGGTGAGATGACGACGCTCGACGTAAGGCGACCCCGCGAGCGTGATGCCGGGCAGCACGTCCCAGACGGTGATCGGAGACGCGGTCGTCAAGCCCAGAAGCGAGGACCGCAAAGCGGATTCACCGCCGTTGTCGGATTGAACTTGTGGAAGCACGTACCGCCCGAACAGCGGCGGTGCCGACGCGTCATGCCAGGCGACTGTGCCGTCGGGCCTCAGCAGCATCAGGCACAACCCGCCGGGCCGAAACCGGCCGGCGAGGTTCTCCAACAGCGCCACCGTGGTGGCGGAGATCGGCGCGGGCCCTGCCGGGCCTGTCGCGGATTCGATTGCGGTTGGAGACGTATTCATAACAAATTCGATCGGACCGTCACTCGATCACAGCTTCGGCTTAGGCTGCTTCGGACATCACGCCCAGCATTTCATTCACGGCCGACAGCAGTTGCCGGGGGCTGAACGGTTTGCTGATCATCCGGAGGATGCCGCTGTTTTCGGTGTCAGACGGCTCCAGGCAGTAGCCCCGGGCGGTCAGCATGATGGTCGGAATGCCGCAGGTCGCGGGGTTCGCCCGCAACCGCTGGCAGAGCTCGAGCCCCGACAGCTGCGGCATGTGGTAATCGGTGATCAACAAATCCGGCCGTTGCGCCGTCGCGATCTCCAGCGCTTCCTGCCCGTCGGCCGCGGTGGCGACCGTGTACCCGGCGTTGGTCAGTTTCAGCGAGACGACGTTCAGAATGTGTGACTCGTCGTCGGCTACCAGAATCGTTTTTGTGTTCGCAGACATCTTTTATCTCCGTCCTGTTACGTCAGTCCTGTCCGTCGTCGGTTCAATCGCTGAGAGTCAGTTCGAAACCGAAGCAGCTTCCTTTGCCGACGCTGCTCTCGACGAACATCCGGCCCTTGTGCACCGACTCGACGATGTGCTTCACCAGCGACAGGCCCAGGCCCGTGCCTTTGGCCATGTGGTTGTTCGCCTCGGCCCTGTAAAACTTATCGAACACAAACGGCAGGTCCTTGGGTGGAATTCCCACGCCCGTGTCGTGTATGCGGGTAATGACGGTTTTCTTGGCCTCGTCGACCGTGTTTTCGACCGTAATGGTGCCATTCTCGGGCGTGTACTTCACCGCGTTGCTCAGCAGGTTCAGCACCGCCTGGTACAGCATGTCCTTGTCGGCGATGGTCTGATAAAAAATCGGCGTCAGCTTCTCGATCACCTTGATCGACTTGGTCTTCGCCTGCGGGTTGATCACGTCGATGGCCTCTTTCAGAATCACGGCCATGCTCTGCGGTTGCTTGCTGATCTTGACCAGCCCCGACTCGATCCGCGAGATGTTCAGAATGTTGTCGATCAGCCGGCCCAGCCGGTTCGATTCGTTGGAGATCACGTCGTAGAACTCGCGGCGGGTCCGCTCGTCGTCGGCCTCGCCGTCGATGAGCATCTCGACGTACGCCTTGATGCTCGCCAGCGGGGTTCTCAATTCGTGGCTGACGTTGGACACGAAGTCGTTTTTCATCTCCGCGACTTCCTTCTCGCGGGTCATGTCGTGCAACACGGCGACCACGCCGGCGCTGTGCTCGCTGTGTTTGTGCAGCGCAACCCCGTCACGGGCGGCGGCTTCCTCGCCGAGGTTCGCGACGCACGACAGCGTGACCTTGAACACCCGCTCGCCCAGCGGCGTGCGGACTTGGTGCTCGACGATCCGCCGGCCGGTCCGGCTGTTGCTCTGCCGCATTTCGCGGATCAGCGCGATCATCTTCTCGTCTTTCAACACGCTCTCGACCGGTGCCCGGTCCGAAGCGGCCAGTTCGAAGTTGAACGTTCGCGCGGCCGACTCGTTGGCCAGCACCAGTTCGTCGAACGGGTCGGTTACGAGCACGCCGTCAGAGATGCTGTAGATAATCGCCTCGGCGTGATGGCGTTCGGCGGTCGCGACCTTCAGCTGTATTTCCAGTTCCTTCACTTCCAACCGCGCCCGGGAGACCGCGGCTTCGGCCAAGTCGATCACTTCATTGACCGACCCGGCGACCTCGCCGAACGTGCCCTGCGCCCGGTCGACCCTTGTCAGCTTTCCGTCCCCGACGGCGGCCTTCAGTTGCAGCAGCAACTTTGCGGTCGTGCGTTGCTGCAACACCAGCGGCGCGATCGCGACCGCCGCGGCGACGACGAAACAGCCGACGGCGCAAAAGTTCAGCGCCGTCCATCGGTGCCCCAGGCCGGCGAGCCCCCCCGTGTCGCCGGCCAGCATCACGAGCCCGCCGAGCAGAAGGCAGACGATGACCGCGATGATAATGTTCGCTCGGTTCAGCATGTTCGTTCTTCGTTCACCGGCCCACGCAGTCGTGGCCGGAAGACAACTTCATTTCTCAATCGCCGCGGGCCACGCCGCTCATTAATTGATTCGCCAGTGGATCGGTCGGGTTCAGACGCAGCGCTCTGCTGTAACATTCATTCGCCTGGTCCGGGTGACCCATCTTGCTCAGCACACAGCCTTGCAGGCACAGGCTCACGGTGTCGGATTCGTCCAGTTCGCACGCCTGCCGGAACGCCGCGAGCGCGGCCGGCAGTTGCCGTTCACGCATTCGCACGTAACCCAGAAGGCAGGCGCCGTCGGCACTCTTGCCGTCGAGCGAGATCGCGCGGTGGGCCGCGATTTCGGCCCCACGAAGGTCGTCCAGTTGCACGTCGGCCCGGCCCAGGTTAAGCCAATACTTGACGCAGTTCGGTTGCAGCGTGGTCGCCGATTCGAAACTCGTCCGCGCCGCCCGCAGGTCGCCCATGGCGAGCCGGCATTCCCCCGCGGCGGCGAGCACGTCGGCGCGGTTCACATACGCCGGGTCACGGGACAACCGGTCGAACAGTTCGACCGCGTCGGGGTATTGTTTCGCCTTGAGCATCGCGAACGCTAGGTGCTCGCGGACGCCCTGGTCGTCGGCCGACAGAATGCTCGCCTCACGCAGCATCGCGACCGCGTCGGCATACCGTTTCTGCTGGACCAGCAACTGGCCGATTTCGTCCCGGAGCACGCCGCTGTGTTCGAACGCGGGCGTTTTTTCCTGCAGCATCGCCAGCGCATCGGTCGGCTTGTTCAACGACACGAGCATCTCCGACTCGGCCAGCAGATAGGCCAATTCCGTCGGCTGCTTAACCGCCGCCTGCGCGTACGCTTCGTACGCTTTCTGCGGTTGCTGCCACCGCTGCAGCACGACGCCGGTGAGGTAATCTACCTCGGCATTTTTCAGGTCGACCCGGCGGGCTTCGTCGAGGTGCGCGTTCGCCTGCTCGAGCTTGTTCTGTTCGATCGCCAGCTTCGCCGCGAGCAGGTGCAGCGACGGATTCGCCGGCTCCAGCCGGAGCGCCTGGTCGATCGTCTCCTGGCATTTTTCGAAGTTGCCGTTCTTGTATTGATCGACCGCAAGGCTGGTCATGACCGACGCCCGGGCGTCGTTCCATTGCTTGTTGGCTTCGACCTTCTGGTTCGGCGTGAGCCCCCCGCCGTTGCAACCAGTGACGGCCAACAAGGCGGCGAGGATGATGGCTTTGCAGTTCATGGCTGTTGTCTTCCTGCGTCGGTCGGTCCACACGGCAATCACGGCGTCACCGCCCGCGTGGTGGCGGTGCTAGACGGCTCGGGGGTCACCGGCTTTGGCGCGGGGTCGGCCAGCATCGCCCGGGACAGAAAGCTGCGGATCGAGCTGTTGTCCACGTCGCTCACCCGCTGGCCGCTGACCTTCTGCTTCATCTCGATCGCCTCGAGAAACAGCGGGTTGAGATTCGTCGCCACGTCCAGGTGCCAGAGGATCAGATCCTTATCCGGGTTCGGTTTGTTCGACTCGGTGACCGCGTTTTCGTACGCCAGCTCGGCGAGCCGTTCGCGGCCGAAGAACATCATTCCCTTGCGGATTCCGACGCGGAGTTCTTCGATCCGCTTCTGGTCCTGCTCCGAAACCTTTGCATAGGCCGATTCGTCTTTAATGACGTGCGGCGTCAGCATGATGATGATTTCCTGCCGCTGGCTCTGGTCCTGCTGTTGCCGGAACAGCACGCCCAGGAACGGGATATTCCCCAGGAACGGCACCTGCCCCCGGCTGGTGGTCGACGTGTCCCGGAACAACCCGCCGATGACGATCGTGTGACCGTCTTTCACCATCAAGTTCGCGGTCACTTCGGTGGTGGTCTTGAACGGAAGATTCGCGCTGGTGAGCCCGCCGCTGGAGTCTTCGGGGTGAATCTCCATGCGGACGTAACCGTCGTCGCCGATGTACGGCCGAAACGCGAGCGTGGTACCCGAGTCCAGGAACTGCACGGTCTGGGTCGACGTGGTCGAGCTGACGGTGGTCGTCTGATATCCGTCGCTGCGGCCGACGTGCACGTACCCTTTTTGCTTGTCCAGCGACAACACCTTGGGGTTGGCCAGCACGGTCGTATTGGTGACCGATTCGAGCGCCTGCACGAACAGGCTGACGTTGTTGGTCAGCAGCCCGACCCGCATCCCACCGGGGGGAAGATTGTTGGTGAACGTCGTCTGCCCGACACCGTACCCGCCGACGCCGGTGTTCGTGCCGGGCGTTTGCAGGTTCCCGCCGGCAGCGCTTTGAATGATCTGCGCCGGGGTCGCAAGGAACTGGTCGAACTTCACCCCGCCCATCACGCTGAAGTCGACGCCCAGCGAGTTGTTGTCGCTCAGCGTTGCCGCCAGGATGGTCGCCTCGACGAGAATTTCCTGAGGCCGTCGGTCGACTTCTTTGATGACCTTGCGGGCCTTTTCCAGGTTTTCGGTGTAGTCAGTGACGACCAGCATGTCTTCGGTCGCATGCGAATTCCCTCCGGTGTCCCCGCTGCTCGTGCCCGACAGGTCGATGCCGGATTGGGCGGCCGTCGTGACCGCGACCTGCGCCTCGGGGCTGAGCACGGGCTTGATCATGCTCGCGGCGTTCGCGGCCGGCGTGTAATACAAATGGAACACTGCCGTGCCGGTCGTCCGCGCGGCCCTGTCCATCTCCGCCAGTTCCTTGGCGGTGTAGATGTAGATGAAATTTCCCTTTTCGCGGTAGACGTAACCGTTGGATTGCAGGATCGCGTCGAGCGCTTCCCGGACGGTCACGTTGTACAGATTGGCCGTGATCCGGCCGTCGACGTTCCTGCTGGCGATGATGTTCTTCTGCGACTTCAGCGACAGGATGCGGAGCACTTCCAGCAGCCCGGTGTCGTTGACGTGCATTTCGACCAGCCCGGCGTCGGTGACGTTCACCTGCGTGCTGCTCATGCTGACACCGGCCCGGGCCGGGTCGGGGGTCGCCGGCGCTGCGCCCTGAGCGCCAACACCCGGAGTTGAAGGGGCCGCGGGGACAAGGGTATTGGTTGTGTCTACTACGATCGATTTGGACGTGAGTGCCGGGGACGGGCCGTCGATGACCTGAACCGTGTTGTGCGCGGCGGATTGGTCGTCAGAGATCGCAGCATCGAGCGGGATTGCCCGACCGGAATAAACGGCCACCGCAGCCGCGCAAATCACTCCGAGAATTCGGTTCTTCTTCCGCATCGTCAATCCATGCTGATCCGCAGCGTGATGCCGTCCTGTCGAACCACGATCCGTCGCGGCGCGATCGACATCACCAGGAAGTCCGCGACGGTGTCGCCTTCGCGGACCAACTGGCCGTTGACCAGTGCAGTGGGCACCGGTCCCAGAAACGTGCTCTGCAGCTTCAGGGCCGTCGCACCGGCGGTCACCTTCTGCAGCAACGCTTCCCGGTTCTGATCGGCTTGCGCGACGGCCGACTTTTCCGATTCTTCCGAAGACGCCGATTCTGACATTTTCGGATGTGCGCCCGGGCCCAGCGGGTCTTTGCTATAATGGTCGGCGTGCATCACAAACAGATTGCGCTTGGCCCCCCGCTTGGGCTGTCCCAGCCAGTCGATCAGCGCATTACTGGACGCGACCGGGCCGGGCAAAAACGGCAACGGAGTTTCGACCACACCGGACGCGACGGCGGGTTCGACGAAAGCGGACGCCGACGCCGGCCCGCCCCGGAGCGCGCGGACCCACAGCACGATCATCACGACCGCGAGCCCCGCCAGCAGCGTGGTCCGTTTGGGGTCCGCCGCCAGGGCGGCTCGCACGTTCTGTTGAAGATTTGCCGCCGTCGCAGGGTTCGGCATCATTCCTCCGCGAAGTAAATGTTCATCGTCAGCTCCGCTTTGACCTGCCCGTCGTGGGCCTCGCTGGACCGGATGTCCAGCTTCTGGATCCGCGTCAGCCGTTGCATGTCTTCGGTCTTGCGGAGGAACTCGACGACGCCGTTCTGGAAGTCGCCTTCGAAGGTCAGCTTGATCGGCAGTTCCGAAAATTGGTCCGTCCGCCGGGGCTTGGTGTCCGACTGCGAATACAACATCTTCAGTGACGACTCCTGGCTGATCCGCTGGATGTCGCTGATGAATGGCGCGAGGTCGCGGGGCTTGGACAGCTTCTTGTCGAACCGTTCGACCCGCTGGTGCAGACGTTCGATTTCCAGTTCCACCTGCGGCAGCTTCGCCGTCTCGACCTGGTCCTGCTGCAGCGAGACGCACGCGGCCTGGTATTGCCGGTGCACCTCGGCCAGCTGCAGAACCGCCGGTCGAATCTGCACCAGATAGACCGCCAGCGTCGCAAGGAACAACGCCCCCCCGAGCACGCACTGCGCCTGCCTGCACCGGTCGGACTGTTTCTTCAGATCACCTGTTAACAGTCTGGACATGGTCAGTTCCCCCCCGGCGGGTTGAGCCCGACCTCGAACGTGATCTCGAACTCCCGCACGACCGACCCGTCGCGGGTCCGGCCCTCGCGGAGGTACTGGCAGGCCACGTTTTCCATGAATTTCACTTCGTTCAACCGGGCGATCAGCATGGCGGTGTCCAGATCGTTCGGCGCGATTCCTTCCACTTTCACCTGCATCCGGCGGTCCAGCTCGACCGTGGTTTCCCCGGACGCGCGGCGACGGACCGGCGCGCCGGCCTGCACCACACGCGGCGCTTCGATCGTCTCGGTCGACAGGCTGGTCAACGCCATCTCCGGCGTCATGGCGTCTTCGAGCACGGTCAGCATGCGCGTCGCGTCGACGCCGATCCCCAGCTTGGCGACGATGTCGTCCTGGTGCTTCAGCTGGTCCTGGTACAGCATTTTCTGGTGCAGCTGCGTGAGCTGCTGGCGGGACATTGAAAGCTGCGCTTCGCAGACGGCGGCGGTCCGGCGGGCGGTATGGACTTCCCAGCTTTTCGCGCCGGCATAGCCCGCGAGCGCCACGAGCACGGCCGCCGACGCCCACGCCTGGACGACCACCATGCGGTGACGTCGCTGGATCGCGGGGTACCAGTTCGGCAGGAAATCCACGTCACGCACGGGCCACCTCGAGTTCGGCGTCCGCGCCGATCGTGTTGGTTAACTGTTGCAGCCCCGCGCCGTCGGTGAAGTCCGCGGCTGCGGGCACGGGGACCTCGATCAGCTCGGGGTGCCCGCCCTCGTGCGCACTGCCGCGGGACGGTTTAGGCGTGGGCGTGGAAGCGGCCGCCGAGGCAACGGCGATCCGCGGCGCCCCGTCCTTGGCGGCGAAATATCCTTCGACGAACCGCATGCTTAACCCGGTCGCGAGCGACCATTGCGACATCGGCCCACGCTTGTCGATCGTCCGCATTCGCGACGTGTCGGCGCTGAACAGCGGCCTTGCCGCGGCGACCGGCACGTTCAAAATCGTCTTCAAGATCGTGTGCAGCTGCGGGTCGGCGGCCTCACCACCGACGATCCGGGCCCGCGCCGCGCGGTGGCCCCGGAAGGTCACCGTGTAGTACCGAAGGCACATCGCCAGCTCCCGGCCGAGCTCCTCGGCAACACTCCGCGTCGCGTCCGACACGGCCTGCCGGACCGGGTCTTTCTTCGATGTCGCGGCCGCCGTTTCTTCGCCTTCCAGTAACCGCTGCCGCAGCGCGCGGGCTTCGTCCATTGTGATCGACAGCTTTCGGCTCACCGCGTCCAGCAGGTGGAGCCCGCCGATCTCGACCGGTTTGTAAAAGTTGATCTCCCGGCCTTTCCCGATGATGACCTGCGTACGGCGGGCGCCGATGTCGATCAGCATCTGCACGTCCTGCTCGTCCTCGCGGCGGCGGATGTACCGCTCGAACGCGCGGAACAGCCCGGTGATTTCCGTGTCCAGCGAACGCACGACCACGCCGCTTTTGTCCAGCTGCTGCAGGTATTGATCGGCGTCGGCCTTTTTCACGGCCAGCACGATCACTTCCTGCCGGGCCTCGTTCCCCTGACGGACTTCACCGGCGGGCAGAAACTGAATGCAGGCGTCGTCGACGTCGAACGGGAAGATTGATTTGGATTCGAACTTCACCACGTCTTCCAGCTCGGCGACCGGGATCGGGGGGAGCCGGAGATTCTTCACGTGGACCAGTTCGCGGGGAAGGGTCGCGACCACGTCCCGGCCGACGAACGGCTGCTGTGCGAGCAGCTGCTTGATGGTGTCGGCGGCGAGCGCGGCGCGCCGGGCCGGGTTGTGCCGGGCGGCTTCTGGCATGGCCTGCTTGGCGGCGGCGACGACCGACAGCGACCGGCTGGCCGACGCCGTCGACTGATCGCCGACCACTTCGAGCTGCAGCAGCTTGACGGTGTCGTGCCCGATATCCAGGCCGATCGGTTGGACGTTGTTTCGTTGAAATTTAAACATGCCGCGACCCGATCAGTGTTGCCCGGTTTGATTCACGTTATTGCCGCTCCCACTGTTGCTGTTGCCGCTCCCGCTGTTGTTGCTTCCACTGCCGCTGTTGTCACCGTCGCCGTCGCTGCCGGACGAGCCGCTATCACGGCCCGACGAGCAGCCGATGTCACCGGTGTCCGGTTCGATCGACAGGGTGACTTTGGTAGACCCGCAGGTGAGGACGAGCTGCCCGGTCGCCGCGAGTGCGACCGGCGTCGTGCTGGTTCTACAGACGTACGGCACCCCGAGCGGGTCGAAACCCAGCACGGTGTTGTTCTGGTCGTCGAGCGTCATCCCGCTGAAGGCGACGTCGGCCATCGCGCCGGAGCCGAAGGCGACCATGTACGGTTTCAGTGTCGTCGGGTTGGTGATGACGGTCGTCAGGGGTTGACCGGAGTACAGGCTGTACCCGCCGGTGCCGGTGCGGTTGAAGCTCACGAACTGCGACTGCTGCGTGGCGATCGCCTGCGATTGGGCGTACAGGAGGTCGGCCATCACCAGCCGCGCCGCCGCTGCCGCGGTCAGGTCGTCGTTCTGGGAGAACACCGGGACCGCGACCGCCGTCAGGATGCCGATCACGACGACCACGGTCGCCATTTCGATCAACGTGAATCCACGCCGCTTTGCCGACCCGTGCGACTCGGTCGACGGGAAAACGCGAAGGCGGCTTCGGCTCGGAGAGATCTTGGGCGGTGAATCAACCATGGTCCCTGGTTTCATCGGGCTTCGCGAGCTTCACCTGAAGCGCGCCGCCTTTGAGAAGGTCTAATAATTTGTCGAGCTTTTCGTTCGTCGCTTTCATCTGTTCGATCATCTGCACCCGCTGTTCACCGGCATCGGGGATCTGCGCCCGCGCCGGCTGGGCCGCGGGACCGACGCCCCATTGGGTCATCAGCGTGAATACCTGCAGCGCGACGACTACCGTGAGCAGCCGCGGGACCGACTTCGAATTCGTTGCGTTCATAGCGACCTTCTTTGCGTGTTCGAGAATTTCTAATAACCGTCAGCCCGTCGTTGCACGTGCGTTTTGCCCCGTGTTTAGGCAGCAATTGGCATTCTGAAGCCGTGGGAAGAAAGACACACGGGCGAGACGCCCGTGCCACGACGATGCCGAATTTCCGATTTTCAGGACCTCTCAATATTATTGCGCCCAGTTCAGGACGCGGACCGTCCGGGGCGTCTGTGTGCTGAAGTTCGGGACGTTCACGTTCGCGGCGGTGTAATTCAGGGCCAGCGCCCCGAGATATCCGTGCAATGGTGAAGCGGTCGGGACCAGCAGACTGCCGTTGATCGTGATCGAACTGTTGAGATTGACCAGCCCGACTTTGTCAATGCCGTACTGCGCCCAGACCAAGCCGTTCACGGTCAGCGTTTCGTTGTTGCCGTTGACGCGAATTTCCCCGGCATTGGCAGCATTCGACGTCCCTTTTCCCACGACCAGTCCGGGGAAGCCGGTCTGGGGAGTGATCGTATTGGTCGACGAATTGGTGAGCATGATGTCGCCGTTCTTGACGATCAGCGAGCCGTTGATGGTGACGCCCCTGAGGTTCAGCGTGCGGTTGTTCGAAAGATATACCCCGGCCGGGTTGGAGGACGTCGGTCCGAGCGTGGAACCGGCCGCGGGGTCGGCGGCCAGCAGCGTCGCAGAATATGTCAGCCCGCCGTAGGCGTAGGTGCTGTAGTCGGTCACCACCGTGGGCGCCGGGTTCGTCGTAAGGTTCTGAATGACCGAGCCGCCGACGATCGAGCCCAGCAGGCTGAAGACGCCCGAGACGCGGACGTCGCCTTTGATCGAATCGAGCAGGCTGAACGTCAGGCCGGAATTAAATCCCCCCGCCTGGTTCGGCTGCACGGGCGGCGCGTCGAGGTAAACCGTGGCGGTAATCATCCGCTTGATCGTCGTGGGGTTGACCGATCCGGTGACGACCGAGCCGGTGGACGTGATCTGGTAAGTGGTGGACGGCAGCGAGCCGGTCGGGGGAACCAGCGCAGTGGAAACCACGTACGTGCCGGCGTTGGATGCCGTCCCCGGCAGGCTCAGCGCGGGGCTGGTATACGGGGTGGACCCGGTCGGGACTTTGGTCGCGTCGAATTCCAGGTTGTACATCGCGTAGTTGAACCCGGACTCGGCCAGGCAGTCGGCCTGGGCGATCGCGTCGGCGTTCTCGCTGATCTGTGCCTGCACCCCGACCGTGGCGAGCGTGGCGTACCCCAGCACGGCCGCGAGCGCGACGGCACAAATCACCAGCATCATTGCCATGCCCCGGCGGTGTTTTACAGAATGCACACGCATCATGGCAGCTTCCTGGGACTGCGGACGGTCGCGGTGGTGTACAGCGTCGTCTGCGCCGTGCCCGATCCGACTTTAAGCACGATTTCCAGCGACGGGCGCTCGCCGGCGGCCGTTGTCACCGGGACCATCTCGCAGGCGGTGATGTTGTGCGCGACCGGTGTCGCGACCCCGTAGGTCGAAGCCGCGAACACCGCGGGCGTGAGCAGCGACGGTTCGATCACGTTTACGCTGGCAATGTTGCACAGGGGCGGGAAGACGACGTCGTATTGTTGAATCGTCTGCGAGGCCGGCACGTATTGCAGCAGCGACATCTCGCTGTACTGAATGAGCCCGTCACCGTTGTCGTCGTGCCAGAGCATGCACGCGGCCGGCGCGCCGGAGTTGTTCAGGTTGCCGGGGGTGGCATTGGGGTCGATCGCGGTGCATTGCCGGACGGCCCGGTCGATGTGATCGACCGCCATGTTCCCGGACAAAAAGATGGACTGTGCGGACTCGCTGCCGGTCCACGCGTCGGCGACGCCGAACACGAACACCGACAGCGCGCTCAGCACCAGCGCTGTGACGACCATTCCCATCATCAGTTCGACGAAGGTGAAACCGCGCGGGAATTTTTTCTGACTTGCCAGCATGGTGCAATCTGCGAATGCGAGGGACGCGAATCAGGTCGCCCAGTCGGTGACGGCAATGAGTCGATTGACGGAGATTTTTCTTTGCGACGGCGTCGTGATCGTCACCGTGACCAGAGCGAACGTGCCCACGGCAGAACCGCCCGGGCCGGCCTGCGCGGTCACGGTGACGTTGCGTGTGAAAGTCGCGCTGGTGGAAGCAACCGCGCCGGCGGTCAATGTGTTCAAAGCGGCTGTGCTGTCGGTGTAGCCCCGGTAGTCTTCGGCGTCGGTGAATGCCGGGCGTGAACCCGGCACCGCGGCCCAGGGGTACGCGCCGAGCGGTTTGGCGGCGATTTCCTCCAGCAGTTGCCCGCCGAGCGATGCCGCCGTCGCGTTCTCCCGCATCACTTGCGCTTCCTGATTCGCGGCCAGCAGCAGGGTCGCGATCGCCACCGCGGCGATCGCCAGGATCACCGAGGCCATCATAGCCTCGATCAGCAGGAAACCTTTTCGCGACGATGTTCGGGTTCGACCGGTCATTGATTTTCGTTGAACAGATTGCCTTGCCCGTCGAGCGCGGTCAGCGTGCCGGTGGAACCGGTCCACAGGTAATCAGTGCCGACGTCGGCCGAGGTCCCGATGCGTGACCCGCCTGAGACGGCGTTCACCGGCGCGTTGGTGATGTACGGGCCGAACACGGGCCCGCCGCCGGTCCCGCCCCGGGCGTTGGTTTGGGTCAGAAGCGGGGTCCACCCGCCGGACAGGTCGGGCCAGCTGTCCATGTGTTCCAGGTGGTACGTGGAGATCGCGGTCCGAAGCGTGTGCAGTTGTTCTTTCAGCGAACCGGCCCGGCTGTCCTGGCTGGCGTTGCTGAACTGCGGGACCACCACGCTGGCCAGAATGCCCAGCACGATGACCACGATCAAAATCTCAACGAGCGTGAAGCCCCGGGGGCTTCGCGTCGTGATTCGATTTTGGGTCGGACGTTTGCAGTACATGCGGCCTCGGTTGCGGCGCGTGTTCTGATGTACGCCCCGCCCGGTGAGACCGGGCGGGACGTCCGCGCGATTACCAGGGGCGGGTCGCGGTATCGGAGCCGTCTGATTCTTTGTAGTACTTGGTCGGGTCGGTGCCGGTGCCGCAGATCGTCCCCGTGTTTTCGTTGTAGACCCAGCCCGGGCTCGCCGCCGACGTCGCTGCGACGTTGCTCGCGGTGGCGGTCGGGGTGAGCGGGTTCACCGGGGTGGAAAGCAGGTACGGCCCAAAGACGTGGGTCAAGTCAGTGGTCGCGCTGACGCCGCCTCCGACGTCGGTGTATTGCGTGAGCACGGTCCAGCCGGTCGTGTTCAGTTTCGGAGGGTTGCCGTTGTGCTGCAGCGTGTACAACGAGATCTGTTGCCGCAGGCTTTGCAGTTGGGTGGTCAGATTGCTCTGACGGGCCTGCGTGCTGGCGTTGGTGAACTGCGGGATCACGATCGCGGCGAGGATGCCGAGGATGATCACGACGATCAGAATTTCGACCAGCGTGAAACCCCGTGATGCACGACGCGGATTGCGTCCTAAAGTGTTCTTCATCTCGAATGCTCCTTCGTGTTTGAGGCGTGCCGGGAAACAATTGGCACGCCGTCGTTCACTTGAGCTATCGACGATGAACTGGGGTGAGTTAAGTTTGTGTACCTATTGATTCGATTAAATGTTCAAACTGCCGGTTTACCGGACCTACCACAGAGACCAGGCGTGATATTTCAGGACGTAAACGGCTAACAGCAGATTTGTCGTCGCGTGGCAGACGATGCAGGCGCCGATGCTGCGGGTGTAAACCAGCAGCCCGGCGATCATCAGCCCCCAGACGACCGCGGTCGGCGCCCACAGCCCGTGGACCGATGCGAAAATGCCGGTCGTGATCAGCAGCGACGCGAGCCCCCATTCCCCGACCCGGGCCAGTTTGAAGTTGTTGGGCGCGAGGATCTGCCGCCACAGGTAGTCGCGCCAGAACAGCTCTTCTATCACCGGCACGACCAGCACGGCGCTGCCGATTCGGATGACGATAAACGCGATCATTGCCGAGCGTGACGCGAACGCGGTGTACGGATTGAATACTTCGGACTTGGGTCGGAAGACCGGGATGTAATATTCCAACAGGTGCTGCATGCCGACCCATTGCACGATGCCGACGACGCCGACGACGAACCCCAGCCAGGCGAAATTCCAACGGACCGGCGTGTAATGCTTCCACAGCACCGCGAGGCTAAAGGCGGTCAGAATTGCCTTGGCGATATAGCTCGCGACGAACAGCGACGGCCAGGTCCCGCCGACGCCGGTCAGGGCGAGGAAGATGCCCATCGGGATGATGTAGGCGATGTCATCGGGCAGTCGCGATTTCGCGCGGGGCAGTTCCGTGGTCGTCGGCTGGGGCATGTTAGACGTGCCCTTTGGCATGCGCCATTGAAGCCGAACGAATTGAATGCAGGCTCGTCCGCGACGCGCCGGTCTTGGGCTCGGGTTGCTCGTCGTCGGGGACTTGCTCGGCGCGGATCATTGCGTCGGGTTCGAATCGCGGTTCGTCGGACCAGGTTTTCCCGCCGTCGGTGGTGTCGAAGTTGTACAGGCCCGGTTGATTCTTTCCGCAGACGGTGTCGAGCGACACCGTGACCCGGCCGTGGCCGTCGCGGGTCATCGCGAAGTCCGACACCGTCGCGAGCTTGCACGGCTTGTGAAATACGCGGTTGACGAAGCTGGTCCCGCCGTCGGTGCTGTGGACGACGGCGAAATTCGATCGGGATTCTCCGGCGGACGTGTCGAGCACGCCCCAGACTTCTTTCGGCCTCGGTCCCGCGCCGACGTACTTCCAGCCGGCATTGGTGAGCCCCTGCCCGGCGAGCGGGACCGCCTTCCAGGCGTCGCCCGGGTGAACCGCGATCACCGGCACCGCCGCGACGGGCGTGTCGTCGTTTTCGTTCGCGTACTGATCGATCTCGCCGAAATAAACCGTGTCGTTCGTCTGCGGCGCGGCCAGCTTGTCGGTCAGATTGACCACCATGTCCGGGTCCTGTAGATCGCCCAGCGGTTGGGCGTCGGCGAGCTTGATCGTTGACGAATCCGGGGCTGTGGTCGGGGCATGGCGGGCGTGGGTCGCGGCGACGAATGCCGCGACTAAAACGCCGACCACCGCCATAAGCACCCACTTAGGCGCGACAACCAATTTAGCGGCTGCCCCGAAGGGGCGCTCTCGGTGAATGTCACGTCGCCCGTGCCCCTTCGGGGCGACTGCTAAACGGGAATCACTTCTAAACATCGTCATGGTTCTTTCGATTTCCGCGCGGCCGTTTCAGACTCGTGACCCCGAAGCCGACCACGACGGCGGTGACCAGCGACAAGCCCGGCAGCAGCAACGCGATCGCGATTAGCCGAGTCCAATCCATCGACATACGTGATGTTAGCACGGAAGCAAAAACATTTCGTGGTTCTGGTCGATCGACGACGCCGCGGATTCAACCAACGCTGTTCGAATTATCAACCGAAGACATTGGCCGGCCGAGCGTCGCCTCGAATTGTCGGACCAGCTCGGCTTTAACTGCCGACATGGACGGAGCGCGGTCGCCGAGCAGTTGCGTAAGCGAAGTGACCGGGCGATTCGCCAATCCGCAGGGAACGATCAGGTCAAAGAAACTGAGATCGGTCGAGACGTTGAGCGCGAGCCCGTGCAGGGTCGCGCCGCGTCGGACGCGGACTCCGATCGCGCACACTTTCGCCGCCCCGCAGGTCGGCGTTGCCGTCCAGACACCGACCGCCGCCGGATCTACCTGCGCCCCGACGCCGAACGTCTGGAGCAGGTGAATGATGATTTTTTCCAGCGTGTGAACGTACCCGCTGACGCTCAGGCGGTGGTCGGCCAAACGGATAATCGGATACGCGACCAACTGCCCCGGGCCGTGAAAGGTGATGTCCCCGCCTCGGTCGCTGGGCACGACCTGCACGCCGCGACGGGCCAGCATCTCCGGCGAGGCGATCAGATTCTGTTTGATCCCCGGCCGCCGGCCGAACGTGATCACCGGCGGATGCTCGACGAGAAACAGCCGTTCATCACCGCCGTCCAGCAGCCCGGCATGTGCCTGCTCCTGCAACGCCCACGCCGAGCGGTAGTCCATCAAACCAAGATCCTGCACGATCATTGATGCATCTTAGGCGACCGCCGGCTCGACGTAGACAATATGTGACGACGGGGCAGGAACGGGAAGTCCGTCCTCACGAAGCCCCTGGATGTGGAATTCAATCGCTTCCTGGATCAACTCTGTCACTTCCGCCTTGGTTTCGCCTGCCGCAATGCACCCGGGAAGGTCCGGCACGTAAGCGCCGAAACTCATCGGTCCCTTCTCAATAACTACGGCATATTTCATTCCGAGCTCCTCCTTCGATATTTTTTCAGCATGCCGGGCGTCATCGAGCCACGGTCGTGTGTGATCGTCAATGAACCCTATGCGATCTCCGTTTCGCAATGACGCGATCGCAGTGCCTGTTTAGCGGTCGCCCCGAAGGAGCACGATTGACGTGACACAGCCCGGAGCGCCCCGGCGGGGCAGCCGCTAAACGGATTGTCTCAACGACATTTCCGGGTGGGGTTCAAAAATCGTCACTCTGCTTCCTCTGCTAGTGGCTGATACTTCCCGACGACATGCTGCTGCACGCTCGGCGGGACCGGCTCGTAATGGCTCATCTCCATCACGAAGCTGCCCTGCCCGCCGGTGACGCTTTTCAGTTGTGATTGGTATTGCATCACTTCGCTGAGCGGTGTCTGGGCGGATACGATGACAACCCCGCCGGGCAGGAATTGTTCGCCCTGAATTCGGCCCCGCTTGGCCGACAGGTCGCCGGTGACCGCGCCGACGTGTGCCTCGGGCACGGTCACTTCCATATCCACGATCGGTTCGAGCAGCACCGGCTTTGCCTTGGAGAGCGCGTCGCGGAACGCGAACTTCCCGGCCGTTCGGAAGGCGATTTCCTTGCTGTCGACGGCGTGGTGCTTGCCGTCGTAGACCACCACCCGCAGGTCCTGCAGCGGGTACCCCGCGAGGTGCCCGGCGTCGAGCACGTCCCGCACGCCTTTCTCGATCGCCGGGATGTACTGTCCTGGGATCGACCCGCCGAACACTTCGTTGACGAATTCGAAACCCTCGCCGGTCTCGCGCGGCTCGACCCGCAAAAACACTTCCCCGAACTGGCCCGCCCCGCCGCTCTGCTTTTTATGCCGGTGATGTCCCTCGGCATTGGCGGTGATCGTCTCGCGATACGCGATCGTCGGCAGCTTGCTTTCGACGCTCAGCCCCCGGTTTTTCATCCGGTCGATCACCAGCCGAAGGTGCAATTCACCCAGCCCGTTGATCACCACCTCGTGGGTCTGGCGGTCGGTGTGCCATTTAAACGTCGGGTCTTCCTCGGCGATTTTCGTCAGCATCGTCGACAGCTTGGTTTCGTCGCCGGCTGATTTGAGCGTGATCGCCAGCCCGTACATCGGCGTCGGGAACGTCAGCGGCCGCAGGTGTACGCTGTCCAAAGCGTGGTCGTCGTGGAGCACGTCGTTGGTGTGGATGTCGTCGATCTTCGCCACCCCGCCGATGTCGCCGGCGATGATCTCGTTCACCTCGCGGTGCTCCTTGCCCTGCAGGTGGAACACGTGCCCGAGCTTGATCGGCTTTTTGTTGTACCCCAGGTAGACCTGCGATTGCCCGGTGCATTTGCCCTGGTGAACCCGGAAGATCGACAGCTTGCCGACGAACGGATCGGTCGTGACCTTGAACACGTGCGCCAGCAGCGGGCCCTTCACATCATTGTGGTATTCGAACGACACCTCGTGCTGCGGGGTGCCGGGTTTGGCTGCGCCCTGAAAGCTCAGGAACGGCTCGGGATTTCCTTCCTCCGGGGACGGGAAATGTTTCGCGATGCTGTCCAGCAGCTCGACGACGCCGACCCCGCTGCGCGAGTCGGTGAACATCACGGGGATCACGTGCCCGGCGTCCATCGCCCGTTCGAACGGCGCGTGCAGCGCGTCGTAGTTCGGCTCTTCGCCGCCGAGGTATTTTTCCATCAGGTTCTCGTCCATCTCGACGATCTGGTCGAGGATGGCCGCGTGCGCCCGGCGCACCGAGTCGAAATCGCTTTCCCCGCCGGCGTTCAGCAGGCACTCGACCACTGCCTTGCCTTTACCGCTGGGCAGGTTGATCGGCAGAACCTCGGGCCCGAACGCAGTCCGCAACTGTTCCATCAATACCGACAAGTCCAGCCCGGGTGAGTCGGTCTTGTTGACGATGATCGCGCGCGGAAGATTCAGCTCTTTGGCGACTTCCATCATCTTGCGGGTGACGACCTCGATGCCGTTCTGAGCGTTGACGACAACCGCCACCGTTTCGACCGCGGGCAGGCACGCGATCGCGAGCCCGAGCAGGTCCGGCGAGCCCGGCGTGTCGATCAGGTTGATCCGCTTGCCCAGGTGGTCGGCGTGCAGCACGGTTGAGAAAATCGAATGCCGGTGCTCTTTTTCCTCTTTCTCGAAATCGCTGAGGCTCGTGCCGTCCGTCACTGAACCCTTGCGGGTGACGGTCCCGGACGCGTGGAGCATGGCATCGAGGAGCGTCGTCTTCCCGCAACCGGTGTGGCCGGTCAGAAGAACGTTCCGAATGTCGGCGCTGGTGTAGGTAGGCATGGTCCGTCTCACGGGCCGGGGGCCCGCGCCCTTTGGTTTGAGAAACTGCGGCGCACACGCTTACGGGCGGAAAGCCCGTTCTGCTCATGCCCGTCAGGCCGGAACCGAGAAATGCGTCGGGCGGTCGGCGGGTCCCGACAGGCAGGTAATCCGCATCACCATGCCGCCGGGCATCGTTCCAGCGTAGCATTCGGGCTTCGAGATAGGCAATGAAAATCACCCCACGACACGCACGGATTTCTGCAGCCGGTTTCGCAGACAGCTGAAAGCCAGGCGCGTGTCCGGACTACCTGCGAAGGGTCAGTCGCGTGCGACCCGATTGAACAGCACCCGGCTTTGATTTTTCGGTCTTCCCTAAATCAACGACCCGTGCCTAGTGTCGGTCAATGGCTGAAAAACCGAAGACCAACGTTTTAGTTCTCGGCGCGGGTTTCGGAGGGATCGCCGCGGCGATGCGGCTCGACCGCACCCTCGCCCGGCAGGCCGAGGTCACCGTCACGCTGGTCGACAAGAACAATTTCACGCTGTTCACACCCATGCTGCACGAGGTCGCCGCCAGCGATCTGGACCCGGCCGACATCGTGAACCCGATCCGAAAGCTGCTCAAACGGTGCACGTTCTACGAGGCCCGCACCGAATCGATCGACCTGCACGCCAAGACCGTTACGATCAGCTTCGGTCTGCCGCGTCGGCAACGGCAATTGAGCTACGACTATCTGCTGCTGGCGGTCGGCGGCGTCACCAAATTTTTTGACGACCAGACCCGCGCGAATTCCATCGAGATGAAAACGCTGGGTGACGCGATGTTTCTCCGCAACCGGATGATCGCGGTGCTGGAGCGGGCGTCGGTCGAAGAAGAGGAAGCCGTCCGCCGGCAGCTGCTCACGTTCGTCGTCGCCGGGGGAGGATTCGCCGGCGTCGAGTCGATCGGCGCGATGAACGATTTCCTCCGCGAGGCGATCGAATCTTACCCCATGCTCGACGCGAAAATGCTTCGGCTGATCCTGGTGCACCCGGGCAAAGGCGTGTTGCCGGAATTTTCCGAATCGCTGGGTCATTACACGACCGACAGGCTCCGCGAAGCCGCCATAGATGTTCGTCTGAACACGAAGGTCAAAACCTACGACGGCAGCACGGTCGTGCTCGAGCCGGGTGAACCGATCGAGGCCCGCACGCTGCTGTGGACCGCCGGCGTGTCGACCCCGAAACTGATCGACGACTTGCCGGTGAAAAAAGAGAAAGGCCGGGTCGTCGTCAACGCGTGCATGGAGTCCGACGAATTTCCCGGCGTCTGGGTGATCGGCGACTGCGCGTTCATTCCCAACCCCGACGACGGCGGTAAACCGTTCCCCGCGACGGCGCAGCACGCCATCCGCCAGGGCGCGGTCGTCGCCCGCAACGTCGAAGCGGCAGTGCTCGGCGAAGGACGAAAACAAAAACCGTTCACTTATAAAATGCTGGGACAGTTGGCCGCGATCGGCCAGCGCCGCGGGGCGGCGCAAGTCCTCGGATTTCATTTCTCCGGCTTCATCGCCTGGTGGCTCTGGCGGACGACCTACCTCTGGAAACTGCCCCGGCTGGAAAAAAAGCTCCGCGTCGCAATTGGGTGGACCATCGACCTTTTCTTCAACCGCGACCTGGTGCAGCTCATCACGGCCGACGACGTGCAACGCATCACCGAATTCGGGCTGCGTCACAAGATCGCCCCGGCGGAATCGGACCCCGCGGTCGAGTCCGGGGTCTGACCAGCCCGACGTCGTTTCCAGCCTTTGGCGTCCAGCCCGAACGAACGACCGATAATCGGCCGGCGTACCGATCCTAGTGCTGCCTTTTGCCCGGCTAAGCACGGCGGTGGTTTGCCGTGTAGACTGCATGAACGGCGGCCTTTCATCAGACCAGGCAGCCGCGGAGAATATGCCCGAAATTCAAAAGCCATCGGCACCGCTTGCCCGTGTGGAAGCGATGGAGTCTCGTCTGCTGCTCAGCGCGGCCCTGAAGCAGGCGCACGTGCCGCACCATTCGAGAAACGTCCCGCCACTGTCCGCGACCCGGCACCACAAACCGGGCGGGCCCGCGGCGTCGGGGCATCAGAAACACGCCGCCGCCGCAGTAACGACGCATTATGCCACGCCCGCGAACATCCAGCTCGGCCCCGTCGCCGACCCGGCGGCTGATTTGTCCCCCGCCGACGGCGGCGCGCCTGCAGTCGCGCCGTTCACCCCGGCACAGATCCGGCACTTCTACGGCCTCGACGCGGTGACCCTGAACGGCATCGTCGGCGACGGCGCGGGGCAGACGATCGGCATCGTCGACGCGTTCAACCAGCCGGGCATGATCAACAGTGCTGACCCGACCTTTGTCAGCAGCGACCTGCACCAGTTCGACGTCAAATTCAACCTGCCCGACCCGCCCTCGTTTACGAAAGTCGATGAATACGGCGGGACCGACATCCCGACGACGTACTCTTCCGGCTGGGCGATCGAAATATCGCTCGACGTCGAATGGGCCCACGCGATGGCCCCCGCCGCCGGCATCGTGCTGGTCGAATGCAACAGCAGTTCGTACGGCGACCTGCTCACCAACGGCGCCGCCACCGCCGCGAGGCTTTCCAGCGTGGTGAGCATGAGTTTCGTCGGCGGCGAGTTCAACGGCGACACGCAGTACGACGGCGTCTTCACGGCGCCCGGCGTTACGTTCCTCGCCAGCGCCGGCGATGCCGGCGCTTCGAGCACGGGTTACCCCGCTTACTCACCCAACGTGATCGCGGTCGGCGGGACGCAGATCACCACCGCCGACAACCTCGCCAGCTACGGCAGCGAATCGGTCTGGAACGACCAGTACGGCTCGACCGGCGGCGCGATCAGCACCGTGACGCCAAAACCGAGCTACCAGTCCGGCGTCACGATCAGCGACGTCGCCCGCGTCGCGCCGGATATTGCATTCAACGCCGCCCCGAGCACCGGCGTTTACGTCTACGATTCGTCGCTCAGCCCGGCTCACCAACTGTACCGCGTCGGCGGAACGAGCCTGTCGTCTCCCTGCTGGGCCGGCATCATCGCAGTCGCCGACCAGGGCCGAAGCCTGCTCGGGCTCGGGACGCTCGGCGGGCGCAGCCAGACGCTGCCCCGGCTGTATCAACTGGCCTCGAGCGACTTCCACGACATCACCGACGGTTACAACAACGGTTACTTCGCCGGCCCCGGGTACGACGCGTGCACCGGGCTCGGTACGCCGATCGCGCAGAAACTGATTCCCGATCTGGCCGGCGGTGCGACCGTCACCGGCCGGGTCTTTTCCGACAAGAACGCCAACGGCGTTTTCGACGGGATCGATTCGCCGCTGGCGGGCAAAACCGTCTACCTCGATCTGAACAACAACGCGCAGCAGGACACGAGCGAAACAACCGCGATCACCAACCCGACCGGGCTGTTCTCGTTCCCCGATCAGTTCGGCGGGCAGACCGGCGTCGTCCGGCTCGCCGCGGGCCTGCCGGGGTACGTCGTCGTCACCGGCAACACGCCATATGCCACCGCGTACGGCGACACTCAGACCGCGAACACCGCCTTGTTCCCGACGACCTACACCGACACCGCCGGGGCCAAGTCATACACGCTCGGACTGAACGCGGCCGGATCGACGGTGCAGATTTCGATCAACAATACGATCGGTTATTCCGCGCCGGTGGCGCTCGCGTCGTCGTTCACGTTCAACCTGACCGGCGTCGGCGACGGGCTGACGGTCGACGGGACCAACGGCAACCCGGTCCCCGCGGGCGGGATCAACCTCGCGGCCGCGGGCGGAACGCTGAACGTGATCGGCACCGCATCCGGGAATGACGCGTTCACCGTCACCGCGTCGTCCATTGCGTTCGGCGCGAATCCGATCAATTTCTCGAACACCGGTCCGCTCGTGCTGAACCCCGGATCGGGAACCGATTCGCTCGCCGTCTATTCCGGTGCCGTGAGCCTGGCGGCCCAGAAGCCGGGCGTCGGAATTTTGACCCGCAAATTCTCCGCCATCAGCATCGCCGCCGACGCCCGGGTGACGATCCTCGACCCGACCGCGCACGCCGACCGCACGCTGGTCATCACGTCCACTTTGGCGTCGGGCACGAACGCGACTCTCGACCTCGGCGGGAACGACATGGTCGTCCACGACGGTTCGACGGCGGCGCTGTTCGGGTTGCTCGCGTCCGGTTTCAACAACGGCACCTGGAACGGCACCGGCCTGATCTCGACGACGGCCGCGAACGACCCGACGCACCGCACCGCGGTGGGCTTTTCCAGCGGCACCGGCTTTGCGCCGAGCGCTCCGTTCGATGGTCATATCGTCCAACCGACCGACGTCGTGCTGAAGTACACCTATTACGGCGACGCCAACCTCGACGGCCGGGTCGACGGGTCCGACTACACCAAGATCGATTTCGCCTACGCCGGCACCGCCACTGGCTGGGAGAACGGCGACTTCAACTACGACACTTACACCGACGGGTCCGATTACACCCTGATCGACAACGCCTTCAACACCCAGGGCCCCCGCCAATAACCACCGCCGGCGGGTGTCGCTTCAGTGACCCTGCGCGCCGCATTCAGAAATCCAAAGATTCCGCGTGCGCCCAAACCCCGATTGTCGTCTCCTGATACAACGGACACGACCAACAAGGGACCGCACTTGGAAGAAACCGACGAAGCATTAGCCGCCCGCAGCCGCGACGGGGACCGCCTCGCGTTCGAGGAACTGGTCCGACGAACGGGTCGACTTGTCTTTGCCCGGCTGTACCTGCTGAACGGCAACGCCCACGAGGCCGAGGACCTGACGCAGGAAACGTTCCTCATGGCCTGTCGGAATATCAGCAAGCTCTCGGACCCCCGCGCGTTTCGAAGTTGGCTGCTGTCGATCGCCAGTTCAGTTTCAATCGACGCGGCCAAGCACCGGTCCAGAGCAAAGCGTGGCAAGCCCGGCTCGATCGACGGGATCGCGATTCCCACCGGGTCGCCCGGCCCGCCCGAATCGGCCGAGCGGGACGAGCAACGCCAGCGCGTCCTGACGACCCTGCGGTCACTGCCCGGCGAATATCAACAGGCGTTGTCGCTGCGATACCTGAGCGGTGCCGACCACGACACGATCGAACAACAGCTGGGCATTACGAATGGCTCGCTTCGCGGCCTGCTGCACCGCGGACTGGCCCTGCTGCGCGAACGGATGAACGACAAAGGCCCGGCAGAGTGAAGCATTGTAGAGGCGACTCGAATGCGAAACTGGACAGAGCAGCAATCCCAAGACGCCGGTTCTGAGGTACCCCGAAGAGCCGGGTGAGCCCGACCAAGAAACCCGGATCTTCGGCGTACCTCAGAACCGGCGTCTACCCAGGACACACTCTCGTCGAGGCAGTCACTGAACGGTTTGTCGACAGTTTAGAAACACCGAGAACACCATGACCACCGAAACACCCGACCCATTTGACACGCACCTGCAGGACCTGTTCGCCGGCGTGCAACCCGCGGCCGACTTTGAAAACCGGTTGATCGGCGCGATCCGCACCCGGCAGCGCTGGACGATTCCGCAACCCGTCCGCCGGGCCGCGATCGCCGCCGCGGCCGTGCTGGTCGTCGGCGGCATCGGGTACTACGGGAACCTCGCGATCACCGGCTCTTCACAGGTCGCGTTCAGTCGTCACGGTCTGCAAATCGACCGAACCGTCGACCATGCGTATGCCTTCGCACCGGCCGGCGGGAAACGCGAAGAATTCGACTTCGGCGGCGGATCTAACCTGGATCAAAATCGGGTTGCCGGAAATCGGATCGGGCAGCCAACCGCGTTGCCGCAAGCTGCAGACCTGCCCTCCGACAAAGCCGCGAGAGTTCCCGAACCACTGCCGGATGTTTCAAGATTCAAGCAGACCGAGCTCACCCGGGAATCGTCGGTCCGGGATCGCAGTGACCTGAATCGCAGGACGATCAGCGACGGGGATACATCAACAGAGTCAGTTCTTAAAAACAGCGCGGTGCAAAATGGCCAGCACTATTTTGGCGGGCACGTTGAAGGAACCGGCACGCTTGGCGTAGGCGGGCAACTTGCCGACCGTCGTTCGGGTGCACCCACCGCGTCCGAGCTACACATCGCCGGCGGCACACTCCAAGCCGTAGCGAACCTCGACCGGCAAGCTGCGGCGAGCACCGATGGGAAAGTTGCGGGCGAACATACGCAGTTTTCCGACCGAGATTTATCCTCCGGCAAAATCGCATCGGGCGTAAATCTAAGCCTCGACCCGCATGCTGTTGCGGCGAAACCGGCGACCGAAATCGCAACCACCGCCCCGATTGTCGACGTCCGCAAAATCATCCGCAGCGGGACGATGGAGTTCGAAGTCGACCGGTTCGACGCGGCGCAGGCGCAGATCTCGAAGATCGTCGGCGAGGCCGGCGGGTATGTCGGCACGACCGATTCGACCAAGCTGCCCAACGGCAAGGTCCGCGGGACGATCACGCTGCGGGTCCCGCCGGAGCGGCTCGACACGCTGGTGCTCAGCCTTCGCGCGCTCGGCGATCTCAAGTCGCAGCAGATCACCGCGCAGGACGTCTCGAAGGAATACACCGATACCGAAAGTGAACTGATTGCCGACCGGGCGATGCAGGACCGGTTGCTTGAACTGATCCACAGCGGAAAGGGGTCGATCAAGGAGCTGTTGGCGGCCGAGACCGAGCTGGCCGTCTGGCGGGGTAAGATCGAAAAAGCCGAGGGGCAAATTCGGTATTACAACAGCCTGGTGTCGATGTCGACGCTGTCAATTACGCTGAGCGAAAAGGACATCCAGACGCCCGCCGCGGCGGTGGAAACCGAGACCGCCGACGTCGGCATCGAGGCCGAAGAAGTGGAGAAGGCCCGCGACGCGGCGCTCAAGTCGATCGACGGCGTGAAGGGCCGGATCGTCGAGGCCGAGCTGAAGCGGTTCGACGCGGGGCAGTTGGCGGCGCGGTTGGTCGCGGACGTGCCGCCGGAGTCGGCCGGTGCGGTGATCGACCAGCTCAAGCTGCTGGGAAAAGTCGCCCGGCTGGAAGTGCAACGGCACCAGACCACCAGCGACGGGTCGCCCGCGGTGACGGGCACGACCGTGCTCCGCACCGAGCGGAAACCGACCCGGCTGATGGTCTCGATCTACAACCTGGCCAACGTCGCGCCGCGGCGGACGACACACATCAATCTGGCGGCCGAAGACGTGGAGAAGACGTTCGCGGCGTTGATCGCCGAGGCGAAAACCGACGGCGGGCGGGTCGTCACTTCGAACCTGGACCGGGGTGACCCGATCACGGCGACCGGGTCGGTGACGCTTGAGCTTCCGCCGGAAAAGGTAGACGCCGCTATGGCCTCGCTGCACGCACAGGGGGAAGTGCTCCGGCTCAATTCGACCGAGAACACCGACACGCAAAACTCCACCGAGGCCAAGCAGGGGTTGACGATCCAGCTGGTGTCGCTGGCGTCGGTGCCGGCGCGGGAATCGATCGAGCAGACGATCGCCGCGACCGACGTCCCGGCCGCGTATCACACGGCACAGGCGGCCGCGGAGACCGCCCGGGCCCGGGTCGTGACCGCCCAATTGAATGAACAGGACCGCCGCAGCATGTCGGGCGATCTTCAACTGGAAGTGCTGCGGAGCGAACTGCCGGCATTGAACAAGACGCTGGCGGGCACCGGCGACACGATCTCCCGCACGACCGGTCGGGCCGCCAACACCGACGGCACGGTCGACAGCAAAGTGCGGTTACGACTGCTAATCATGCCCGCGGCGGACTTGACGCCGCGCGAGAAGACCCGGATGCAATCAGAAGTCACCGACGTCGACAAAGCGGCCGGCGATGCCCAAGCGATCGCGGTCACCGTTGGTGGTCGTGTGCTCGACGCGACTGTCAACAAAGATCAGGGTAAAGGGTCGGCCCGAGTGGTCATCGATGTTCCGTTGGAACGGTCGGCCGAAACGCTCCGGCAACTGCGCGGGCTCGGCACGGTCCGCGGCATCGACGCCTCCCGCGACACCCAGGCCCCCAATGGCCCGCTCGCGCATGCCCAGATCGACATCGACTTCGTCACCACCGACACGCTGGTCACGGAAAACACCGGCCCCTGGTCGAGCATCCGCCAAGGCCTCGGCACCAGCATCAACGCACTGCTCTGGAGTTTGAAATGGATCGTCGTAGGCCTCTGCCTGCTCGGCCCCTTCCTGCTCGCAGGCTGGCTTATAAACAAACTCCGCCGGCACAACACCAAGAAGCCCCACCACCCATAAACATGCTTCGGGACAGACAATGCAAAAACGGTGTCGGACACCGTTTTCGCATTTGCTGAAATGGATCGTTGTAGGCCTCTGCCTGCTCGGCCCCTTCCTGCTCGCCGGCTGGCTCATAAACAAACTCCGCCGGCACAACACCAAAAGCCCCACCACTCATAAACATGGTTCGGGACAGACAATGCAAAAACGGTGTCGGACACCGTTTTTGTGTTCGCCCCGTCACCGTTTTTTTTGGCACTGTTTTGCGTAGGCGTTCTGTTACGTTTAACCGGCCCGCCTGACGATGATCTGTTGTTAAAAAGAGACTGCCGACCCATATACGGTCCCGACGTTGCGAAATGGTCGTTGCAGCGTGGTTTCGGACACCGCTTTTCTCTTTCGGAATGTCCTATCGATTCTTTTTGCTTTTTGAGTCGGGAGCTTTTTATTCAGGTCGGTGCGAACGAATTGCAATGCTTCCGAAAAATTTCAGCGTCGTCTCGAGGTGCTTTTCCCAGTACGGCCATTCGTGGCCGCCGGGGAATTCTTCGTAAATATGAGGGATGTTGAGCTTCTGTAGTTCGGCGTGCAGTTCGCGGTTGGCGTCGAGCAGCGAGTCCTGCGTGCCGCAGTCGAAACGCAGCGGGGGCAGAAGGTCGGCATGCGTTCGCATCCAGTGCAGGACCGATTGTTCCGCGGCCGGGATGGGGCCGTAGGATTCGAGCGGCTCCTCAACGAATTCCATCATCTGGGACATGTCCGTGATCGCCGAATGAGCGGCGATTCCGTGGAATCGGTCAGGAAACTTAGCCCCCAGCCGGAGCGCGCCGAACCCGCCCATCGACAGCCCGGCGATGAACACCGGCGACGCCGGCATGACGCCAGGCACCACCGCCGCAGCGCACGCCGGCAGTTCTTCGACGATGTAACGTTCGAAATTGCGGAACGGCTCTTCGGCGTGCGCGACGTACCCGCTGCCGTCACCCCACAACCCGTCGGACGGCATCGCCAGCACCACCGGTGGAAGCTCCCCCTGCTCGATCAAGCGTGCGGCGGTGCGGTGTGCGCCGGCTTTCATCGACCAGGCCCAGTGGCTACCGTAGACGCCGTGCAGCAGGATGACGATCGGCGCGGCGGCGGCGGGGTTCAGGCCCGGGGGGACGAAGAAGCTGACGTCCGCCCGTCCACCCAGCGACGGGCTCTTGAAGGTCACGTTCTTTAAGCCGTCGCGCTCGAAACGCGGGTCGGAGACTTCGATGGTTCTGAACGCTGGGTTACTCATGTGCGCCACTCAATCCATGCTCAAAACGGCCTTGGCGTTTTTACCCGCGAGCATGTCGGCGAACGCCTGCGGCAGCTGTTCCAGCGGGTAAACGCCGGTCACCATCTCGTCCAGGCGCAATTGTTTCAGTTCGTAGTGCCGAAGGAGTTTCGGGAAGTCGCGTTCGGGTTCGCAGGAGCCGTAAAGGGGATTGATGTAAATCTTGTCCCATTCGAACAGTTCCATGTCGATGCTGATTTTTTCCTCGATGCCGCTGATCTGCACGGCGGTGCCGCCGTTACGGACCATTGCCAGCGGTGCCGCGCCCAGCGCCGGGACGGCGGTGCATTCGAACGCGTAATCGGCGGCGTGTCCGCCGAGCAGTTCTTTGACCTTCTTCGAAGCCCCGATGAGGTTTTCGTCGCCGCGGTCGGCGAGGATCGTGTGCGTCGCGCCGAACGACTCGGCGTATTTCAGCTTGGCGGGGTTGACGTCGATCGCGATCACGCGGGCCGCCCCGGCGATCCGGGCCGACTGGATGCAGCAGATGCCGACCGCGCCGGCGCCCAGCACGACGACCGAACTGCCCGCGACCACCTTGGCCGAGTTCACGACCGACCCGTACCCGGTCATCACGCAGCAGCCGAGAATGCAGGCCGACGTGAACGGCATTTCAACATCGAGCTTGATCACGGCCTGCACGGGCACGACGGTCAATGTGGACATGGTGCCCAGCCCGAACGAAGCCGGCAGCGCCGTTCCGCGGCAGGTGAAACGGTCCGGGCCGACTTCGGGTTTGTTCTCGCAGACGTTCCGCAGCCCGCCCCGGCAGGCGAAGCAGTTTCCGCAGGGCATGGCCCAGTTCAGCAGCACTTTGTCGCCGGGGGAAACCTTGTTCACGCCCGCGCCGACCTTGGTGACGATGCCCGCGCCTTCGTGTCCCATGACCATTCGCGGCCAGCGGGGCAGGACTTTCAGGTCGGTGTGGCAGACGCCACTGGCTTTGATCTGGACCTGCACTTCGCCCGGGGCAGGGTCACCGACTTCGATGTCGTCGATCGCATAACCGCCCTTGCCGTCCGCTACTGCCGCTCGTGCTTTCATGGTGTTTCCTTCGATGGACTTACGGCCGCGGTAAACGGTGCCCACCCGCCTGCAGTGGCGGTCTGTTCCTGATCTACCGCACCATACAGGCGCAAGAAAACCATGTCACGCCGATCGGCATATGCGTCAAAAAACCCGAGCAATTTTGGAGCACGTTGCATAGCAAACCGTAGTGCCACCCGGCGGAATGACGGCGGTCACCGTAAACAGTAAAGCACCTACGAATGCGAAAAACGGTGTCGGACACCGTTTCGAGTGTCCTGTCACGTAAGCTGTTTTTCTGCATGCGAATAGAAAAACGGTGTCCGACACCGTTTTCGCGGCGAACGGACACCGTTTTGAGTGTCCTGTCACGTAAGCTGTTTCTCTGCACGCGAATACAAAAACGGTGTCCGACACCGTTTTGCGGTGGGACGGGGTATTAGGCTGCGGGGGCTATCGCGGGTTTGTTCGCTTTTTCGGTCAGGATCTGCATGTGCGGGAACGGGATTTCGATGCCGGCGGCATCTAAGGCGAGCTTGGACTTTTCGCTGTACTCGTGCCACATCTTCCGCTCGATTTTTTCGTCGGCGACCCAGAACCGAAGGACCAGGTCGACACTGCTGTCGCTGAGATGGTCGACCACCACCTCGGGACGGGGGTCGTGGCGGATGCGGTAGTCCCCTTCGGTGGTTTTCAGCAGTGCCGTGCGCGCCCCGCTGATCGAGGCCGAATACGAAATCGACACCTTGATCTTTACCCGGCTGACCGGGTGCACGGTGTGATTCGCGACCTTGTTGGCCAGCATGAAGGTGTTGGGGAAGATGACGATTTCGCCTTCGGCGTTGAGCAACCGGCAGGACCGGAAGGTGATCCGCTGGACCTGCCCGTAGCTGCCTTCGACGGTGAGCCAGTCGTTCACCCGGAACGGCTTGTCCCAGAAGATGACGATGCCGGCAATGAAGTTGGCGAGTGTTTCCTGGGCGGCGAAACCGACCGCGAGGCCGACGATCGAAAGCCCGGTCAGCATGGCGACGATGGGGATCCCGATCTGGTTGCAGGCGATCACCAGGCCGAATCCCATGATCGCGTATTTGGTTAGGGTGATCAGCATGTCGCGGATGCTGACGTCGACGTTGGCGCGTTGCATCGCGCCGTTGAGCACCCGGCGGACCGCGCGGTAAATGACCCAGAAGATGGCCAGAAAAAGAAGCGAGACCAACAGCCGGGGGATGAACTCGACGGCGGTCACGACCAGGTCGCGGATGGTGTCGATCCAGAACCCGGGCTGGAGCATGTCGTGCAGGGTGGCGGTCTGTTTGCCTTCGACCCACTGACCGACCCGGGTACGCGCGAACGTTTCAATAATGTTGGCCGGCTGACCCGCGGCGGGCGCTGACGCCGCCGGCTGCGTCGTCGCCGGCGCGGTCAAAGCCTGAAACCTTGTTATCTGGGCGAGCACGGGCAGCAGCATTCGGTCCTCGTAAAGAAATCCGGCGGCGGTCTGTTTAGATCGGCAGATCCGAGCCGCGGGTGTGTGATTTTTGCCGGCGATTTTGCGGGGATGAAGGAATCGATCCGAACGCCGACGAACGAAACGAGCCGGGCAAAGGCCCTAAAAGCTGTAAAATGATGTTGTAAATCAGGATAAGGCGACGCCTGATTCGGCCGTGGGCTACCGGTCTCGTCACGACCGCCGGCGTTGGCAGGAGCGGTGTCGGGCGGAATCCCGCGGCGTGCGTGTTCCGCAGCGCTACCAGTCTTGGGGAATCCGCGTTATCTTACCCGGCTCAGCTTTTGTGGACGGACCTGGAGCAGTGGATATGGCGAAGAATGACTTCGGCAACGTGTTGAAAGAGAAGTTTCGGATCGACGAATCGGCACTCGATCAAGAGATCGACGCGGCACTGGCCGACGTCCCGCTCGAAGAGCTGTACGCCAAGGACCGCGAAGGTTCGGCCGAGACCGCGCCGTCGGGCGCGGGCGGAAAGTCTTCCCGCCGGGGCAAGATCGTCTCGGTCAACAAGGACGACGCGTTCGTCGACTTCGGCGGAAAAAGCCAGGGCATCTGTTCGATGCTGCAGTTCGAAGCCGAACCGAAGGTGGGCGAGGAATTCGATTTCCTGGTCGACCGGTACGACCAGCGGGAAGGGTTGCTGGTGCTGACCCGCCGGGGGTCGCTGGCGACCAACGTCTCCTGGGAGAACCTGGAGGTCGGGCAGGTCGTCGAGGGCACGGTCACCGGCATGAACAAGGGCGGGCTGGAACTGGAAGTGAAGAGCATGCGGGCGTTCATGCCCGCCGGCCAGGTGGAAATCTATCACGTGCCGGACCTGTCGCAGTACGTCGGGCAGAAGATGCAGGCGGAAGTCACTCAGTTCGAAGCGCACGCGAAGAATCTGGTGCTGTCGCGGCGGAACATCCTGGAGCGTGAACGCGAAGCGCAGAAACAGAAATTGATGCTCGAGCTGGCCGAGGGCCAGATCCGCCGGGGCACCGTGCGTAACGTGATGGACTTCGGCGCTTTCGTCGACCTGGGCGGTGTGGACGGGTTGCTGCACGTGTCGGAGATGACGTTCAAGCGGGGCCGGCATAATGCCGGGGACTTCGTCAAAGTCGGCGACGTGATGGACGTCAAGATCACACGGATCGACAAGGAAACCGGCAAGTTGAGCCTGAGCCTGAAGCAGGCGCTGGGGACTGACCCGTGGGCGGAAGCAGCCACGAAATATTCGGCCGGCACGGAGATCACCGGGCGGATCACCAAGGTCGAAAGCTTCGGCGCGTTCGTCGAAGTCGAAGAAGGCATGGAAGGATTGCTGCCGGTCAGCGAGATGAGCTACCAGCGGATCCGCCACCCGTCGGACGTCGTGAAAGAAGGGGACACCGTCAAACTGGTGGTGTTGTCGGTCGACCCGACGCAGCGGCGGATCAGCTTCAGCCTGAAACAGGCGGGCCCCGACCCCTGGAAGACGGTCATGGACCGGTACGCGGTCGGCATGACGGTGACCGGGAACGTGACCCGGCTGGCCGATTTCGGCGCGTTCGTCGAGCTCGAAGCCGGGCTCGAAGGGCTGATTCACGTGTCGGAACTGTCGAACCAGCGGATCCGTCAGCCGGGCGATGTGGTGAAGATCGGGCAGGAAGTGTCGGTCCGAATTCTGGAGATCGACGGCGAAGGCCGGCGCGTTTCGCTATCAATGCGGCAACAACCCGGCAGCAAGCCCGCCGGCGCGGGCAGCAGCGTGATGCCCGCGCCGGCGGCAGCACCGGTGCCCCCGGGCAAGAAAAAGAAGCGGCCGGAACTCCGCGGAGGGTTGGAGTTTTAAGCTTGGCGTTCTGCTCACCGCGGAGGCGCGGAGAAGTCACAGGAAAGCTATTGGCTGTCTGCTTGTGAGCACGCGTATTAAATATCGCGATGCCATTTTCAAACTCCCCCTGATCTTCTCCGCGTCTCTGCGCCTCCGCGGTGAGTAGCGTGGTGATTTAATACAGAGCGCTCTGCAATCGTCGCCGCTTCGGTTACCTTTCGGGCATGCGACTGTTTTTTGATATCGTTGTCAGCGTCGCGATGATCGAAGCGATCCTCGCCTTTACCGTTACTTACATGAGCAAGCTGGGCGCGGTCGGCCGCGAGGTCGCCGATGCCTGCACGCGCGCCCCGCTGCTGGACCTGGTGCTCGGCGTCTTCAGCTGGATCCCGTGGGTGATTGCCGGCTTCACGTTCGGGTGGCGCGGGGTGATCGGCGCGATGCTCGGCGAGGCAATCGCGCTGGCGATCTGGATCACCGGGCACGAGTTGCTGAACCGCGAGGCGGCCGCGGGCCCCCGCATCATCAAGGTGCTGAACCGCACGGTCGGACGGTGGCAGAATTACCTCGCGCTGCTGGTGACGACGATCGCGTTCCCCGGGTTTCTAATGATCCGATTTATTGAAGTCGCCTGCTACCCGGCCCTGGTCAGGCTGCTGAACTTTCCGAAATATAACCAGGCCGAATGGGTCAACATCAGCCGGCAGAAGTTCTCCGGGCTGGTCGGGCACGACCTGATCTGGTGTTTGTATTGCGACTGGATGACCGGGGTTTATTCGCTGGGTGCGGAGATGCTCCGCAACGTCGAATCATTCTGGTGCCCGATCCGGTTTTACGAGGGGAAAAAGTGCGATAACTGCAAGCTGGATTTCCCCGACATCAATGGCGGCTGGGTGCCCGCTGACGGCAACATGCAGCAGGTCGCCCACACGCTTGAAACGATGTACACCAATACCGGCGAGCGGGCCTGGTTCGGGCACCCGGTGCGATTGACGGTGAAGGGGAAGACGGAGTGAAGTCTGATCCAGTTTAGCGGTCGTGAAGATGTGGTTTGATATCCTGGGACGCCGGTTCTGAGGTTCCCCGAAGAGCCGGGTAGGACGTCCGAAGCACCCGCCTCTTCGGGGTACCTCAGAACCGGCGTCTAAAAAAAGAAAGGCGTGCAGTTCAACACGCTACCCTACGTTCTCGGTTGCTGCCTGCCGTCGCCTTTGCCTCGCCGCCTGTGCTTTCAACAGTTCTTCGTCAGTTAGTCCCAACTCTTCCGCGGTGGCGTTAAAACCAAAAACACGGCCGCATTCGGGGCAGCGTGGCATTGACAGCTACTCCACGACATAACCGCATCTGCAGCGGTCGTGCGGGTCGGGATTGGCGGCTTTACGGAAGAATCGCCGGGCGGCGATTCTTCCGAAGATCATCAGCACGACCAGCGCCGCCGTTGCGATCATGGCGACCTGCTTACCGCAGCTTGGTGTCGCTGTTGCTGACGCCGCGGAGGGCCAGTTTCAGCGCGTCGACGTTGCTGGCCAACCGGGTGGCTTCGCTGATGTCGATGATCTGCTTGTTGAACAGTTCGACCAGGTGCTGGTCGAAGCTCTGGCTGCCCGACTCGCGGTTGCCGACGCAGCCTTTGAGCTTGTCGAATTCGCCTTCCATGATGTATTTGCGCACCAGGGGAGTGGCCATCATGATTTCATTCACCGGCACGCGGCCCTTGCCGTCGCGGCGC
>CBDFHW010000006.1:0-209959 GCA_965247815.1 Tepidisphaeraceae bacterium
AACAACACCGGCTACAAGGGCCGGCAGGGTTTGTACGAAATCATGACGCTCGACGACGCGATGCGCGACATGATCGTCCAGCACGCCAGCACGCAGACCCTGCGGGTCGAGGCGAAAAAGCGCGGCATGCGCACGCTCCGCGAGTGCGGGTTGATGGCCATCTTCGACGGCGTCACGTCGATCGAAGAAGTCGTCCGCGAAACGCTGGTCGACGAGTGATCCCCGCCCGGCGGCTTGCCCGGGTGTCGGTCCGCGCGCCGGGCGTTCATTGTGTTGGCTCGTCTAGGCCGCGGTCGCGAGCCGGTCCACCATCGCTTTGGCCAGCTGGCGGATGATCGCCGGGTCGAACGGTTTGCTGATGAACAAGAGCCCGTCGGAGATGCCGATCTTCTGCTTCGCCGCTTCCGGCGTGTAGTCGGAATACGCGGTGCAGATCACGCAGTTCAAGGCGGGGTCGACCTTGTGCAATGCTTCGATGGTCTGAACCCCGTCCATGCCCGGCGGCATCCGGACGTCGACGAAGACCAGGCCGTACGGGTTCCCCGCGGCGATCGCGTCCTGAACCATCTTGACCGCTTCGATGCCCTGGTGAGCGTCGTCCAGCGTGTAACCCGCGGTCGTCTCCGGCTGGTCACCGAACAGTGACGATTCGAGGTCGTCCAGCCCGGTGGTCGGCGTCTCTCCGACGAGCACCTTGTGAAAGTCGGCGTGGATTTCCGGATTGTCGTCCACGATCAAGATTTTCGGGGTCGTCTGATTCATACTCGGCTCACCTTGCCGGCAGTCACCGGAATCTCCAGAACAAATGTAGCGCCCGTGCCCGGCCCGTTGCTGTGCACGGTCAGTGACCCGCCCATCTCCCGGGCGTCATTCGCGGCGGCGTGCAGGCCGAAGCCGTGCCCCTGTTTCCGCGTCGTAAAGCCGTGCTGAAACAGTTTCTTCATCGTCGCCTCATCGATCCCTATTCCCGTATCGGTGACACTGATACGCGACATGACACGAGGGTTTTCACCTATTGCCACGATCCGGACCGTGATCACCCGCTCGGTGCTCGTATGTTCGACGATCGCGTTTTTCGCATTGGCGATCAGGTTGACCAGGATCTGCAGCACCTTGTGCTGGTCGACGCTCGCCTTCGGGCACGGCCCGAACACCCGGTCGATCGTGATGCCGTGCTCGGTGAGCGCCGCCGCGTTCAACCGCACGGATTCTTCGACCAGGTCCGGTAAGTCCACCTCTTCCACGTGCCGGCCCGGCCGCGCGAACGACTGCTGCGACGCGACGATCCGCTTGATGTGATCGACGCTCTTGCACAGGTGTTCGAGCTCCTTCTCGATCATCGTCCGATCTTCAACCATCGCGACCGCGAGCTTGGAAAGGTAGTCCGGAAGCTGCTTGCCCTTGGGGTCGTTGGACAAAAATTCGCCGATGTCGGGCCGGTGCTGCTGGATCATCTCCGCGGCTTTCCCGAGGTTGGTCGCCTTGCCCTTCTGCACCTTTTCACGAATAACCACCGCGGCGGTGTTCACGCTGTTGAGCACATTGCCGACGTTGTGCAGAACCCCAGTGGCGATCTCCGCCATGCCCGCCTGCCGGGCCGTCAGCAGTACCTTCGCGCGGGACTCGGACAGTGCGGTCACCATCTTGTCGAAGGTGCCGGCGAGCGCGCCGATCTCGTCGGCCCGTTTCAAGTTCAACCGCGATTTTAAGTCGCCGCTTTCCCCGACGCCCGCCATGTGTCGGCTTAACCGCAGCAGCGGCAGCGAGACCGTCTGGCGGAGCACTAGTCCCAACAGCAGCATGATGACCGCGCCGCCGATCACGTTGGACCAGAGCGCCACCCGGCCGGCGGTTTCACCGTGTGCGGAAATCGCCTTGGGAATTTCCGCGCGAAGGATCAGGCACGGTTTGCCGTAGACGTCGTTCATTGCGGTGTACACGTACACCAGTCCGTCGGTGCCGTCCTGCAGGCGAGTCGCCCCGTCGCCGAGCCCGGTCGCGATCTCCTTCACCACCGCCGGGATCGCCGGGTCGTTCACCGACCAGAGCTTGAAGCGGACGTGAGTCTGTTCGATCAGCAGTTGGATTTCTTCGTCGCGGATTAATCGGCCCATGATGGCGGCGCCACGGACGGGGCCTTCGTTGTGGCTCGTCACTACCGGCCGGGCGACCACGTACGCGGGTCCCCGCGCCGTCATCATCACCCCGCCGCTGCTCCCCAGCGGGTCGGAAAATTTCACCAGCGGGTGTCCTGCGTTCAGCATCGACGGCGAGAACGCGCCCAAGTCCAGGTGTTTTCCGTCCCGGTCGTCCCGCGTTTCTCCCCAGATTAATGTGCCCGAGTTGTCGGTGATCCAGATCAGGTTCAGGTTGTTATTCGTGTATGTTTCAGGCGGACAGTTGGACTTTACGAACGCGTCGTTGTGGTCGGCGGCGAACTGATAGCAGTCGTCCCAGGCCGACCAGGTTCGCAAAAAGATCGACAGCTGGTTCACCTCCCGGCGCATCGCGTCGGTGCACCGCTGCACGTCTTTCACCGCTTCGTCCTGTTCGAGCTTCACGAAGCTCGGCGTCACGATCTGGTTGTGAATGAACTGCGCCATCCCCACGAACAATGCGAACGCCGACGCGAGCAGGAGCGTTATTTTCCAACGAATCGTCATGACCCATCCGTGCGGGAATCCAACCGAGACAGACCGCTTGCACCTCGGTTTTATCGGGACGGAGAAACCGCCGCTTGATGCGCATAAAACTTTAAATCCGCACAATTGGCCCGACCCTGCTTTAGCGACCGGTTCTTCGAATCATCTGGGAAATTTTGGCCCGCGCTGTATACTCGGCACACAAAATGGAGGGTGAAATGGGTACAAATACCAGCCAAACCGGGCGACGAAAAACAGCGTCGCGAACCCCGTCGCGGTGCGTCGAACGGCTGGAAGACCGCCGGCTGTTATCGGTCGACGTGCTGACGCACCACAACGGGGTTGCCAACGACGGGCAGAACCTCGCCGAGACAGTGCTCACGCCTGCAACCGTTAACCCGACCAGTTTCGGTAAACAGTTCACCACCCCGCTCGACGGCGCGATCTTCGCCCAGCCGTTGTACGTGCAGAGCATCAATGTCAGCCGGGGCAGCAGTCCCGGTGTTCACAGCGTGTTGTTCGTCGTCACGCTGCACGACAGCCTGTACGCGCTCGACGCCGACACCGGCGCTATTCTCTGGCAGGACAATTTCCTGAACCCCGTCGATCCAACAAATCTCACCCCGACGGCGGGCGTGACAACCGTGCCGTCGACCGCGCTGAGCAGCACCAGCCTGGGGAGCGAACTGGGGATCCTGTCTACGCCGGCGATCGACCTCGGACTAGGTGAACTGTTTCTCTGCACGAACACGCAGGAGATTCGCGGCACCGACCGGCATTTCGTCCAGCGAATCTTCGCAGTCAATCTCACCGACGGGTCCACCGCGACCGCCCCGGCCGTCATCGCCGACACGATCGCCAATTCCAGCTTCTTCACCTTCACCGGCTATCAGTACGTCTCGGGCCCGATCGTTAACGGCAGCGGAAACAATTCCACGCCTACGACGTATCCCGACACCGACGGATGGGCCTCCGCGCCCGGCGGCAAGACCACACCGGTGATTGCGTTCAACGCCTTGCTGCAGATGGGCCGCACCGCCATCACGCTGATGGGTGGGAACGCGTATCTCGGTTTCGCGTCGCACGGCGACAATGGCCCCTACTACGGCTGGGTGCTGGGATACGCCGAATCGAACCTCGCGCTCAAAGCCGCATTCGTGACGACGCCGACCTATGAGGGCATTGTCGGTAACCAAACCCTGTTTACTGCGCAGGGCGGCATCTGGACCGCGGGCAGCGGTTTTGCCAGCGACGGCACACACCTGTTCATCACGACCGGCAACGGCGCGTTCAACCCCGACCCCGGCAACTTCGACAGCCAGGGCTTCCCGATCGACCACGATTACGCCGACTCGCTGCTCAAGCTCGCGGTCGACCCGAACTCCGGCCCGTCGAACCAGAACGGAAACGGCTGGGGTTTAAAAGTCGCCGACTATTTCACCCCGTCCAACGCGCTGGTCATCAACCAATTGGACCTGGACCTCGGGTCGGGCGGGACGACACTGCTGCCCGATTCGCTGCTCGACGCGGCAGGCAATCCGATGCTGGTGGTCGGCGGGAAAGAATCCCGGCTATATCTCATCGACCGGAACAACCTCGGCAAATTCAACTTCAACTACCCGCTCGACAGTTCACCCGACCCAAGGCTCTACGACCGCGTGCTAGGCGAATACCCCAGCGACCCGATCAACAACGGCGATCAGGGCATCTATTCCACGCCGTCTTATTTCAACGGCCGGATCTACGTCGGGTTCGCCAAGTCTCCGGCACTGGTGTTCGACGCCGACACGTTCGCCTCACCGACCAGCCCGCCGGGCGTGGGTTACAAACCGACGCCGGTCCAGCAGACATCGGTCTACGGCTACCCGGGGACGACGTTCGCGATCTCGGCCGACCATGCCGCGAACGGCATCGCATGGGCGACCAATTTCGGGACCTCCGACCTGCTCGCCTACGACGCCGGGAATGTGACGACGCCGATCTATGAATCGAACACCCAGACCGCCGACAAGTTCGCCAGCCTCGTTAAGTTTGTCGTGCCGACCGTCGCCAACGGCGGCGTGTATCTCACCACCTCGACCGGTTCAGTGCTGGGGTTCGGAATCCGAAAAACATATCTGCCGACTAACCCAGCGTTCTTTGGAGCGCCCGGCTCGCTGACCGCCACACCGACCGCCAACGGCCCCCACCTGGCATGGGTGAGCCATTCGTCGCTGGCGACGGAATTTCGAATCGAGCGGTCCGCCGACGATTCGACCTGGACCCCGATCGCGCTCGTCGAAAGCGCGGTCACCAGTTTCGACGACCGGACCGCGAACGGGACCAATTATTTTTACCGCGTGGTCGCCGTCTCGGGCGCGAACTCCACCGCCGCGAGCAACGTCACCACGCCCGCCGTATTAGAGCTCACCGGCCAGAACGCGTATCTGAAAATCGACGCCGACCACGTCCATCTGGACGTCTGGACCAACGCGACCGGGACCGGCACGCCGGCGCAGAAACCGCTGTTATCGTCATTCGGTTCGATCCATTTCACGCCGTCGCTCGCCGGAGATTCCCTGACGATCGACGCGTCCAACGGCAACCCGCTTCCACTTCTCGGCGTGACCTTCACCGGCGCAGGTTCACCCGGCGCGAATACGCTGCGAATCGTCGGAACATCGGCCGGTGACGACACACTGATCCGCTCCGCGGGCCTGATCCTCTTCGACGGCTCGCCGGTCAATCTCGTCAACGAACCGGCCACCTTTTTCAAACCGGGGACCGGCTCGGACGACCTGACCGTCAGCAACGCGGCCCTGACGATAGACGCCTCGACGGACGGCCTTCACACCGACCGGTTCTCCAGTATTTCGATCGGCCCGGCCGGCCTGCTGACGATCGCCGGCCCGTCGGTCCACGAGAACCGCGCGGTCGTGCAGACGCAGTCGTTGAGCATCGCCGGGACCACCAACGCCTGGACCGGCACACTCGATCTGACCGGAAACGATCTCGAGATAACCACCGGCAATCTCGCGACCACGCAGAATCAACTCGCCAGCGGGTATGGCCACGGACAATGGACCGGCACCGGCATCCGGACCACCGCCGCCGCGACCGACTCGGGGCACCTGACTTCGCTCGGCGCGATTCTCAACAACGGCATCTACGGCACGAACGGGCCGCTGGGTTTGTTCGACAACACCAATCCCGCGGCTTCGACCGTACTGTTGAGATTCACCTACGCCGGCGATGCCAACCTCGACGGCCGCGTCGACGGCAGCGACTACACTTTAATCGACCACGCCTCCGGCACTTCGCTTACGGGCTGGATCAACGGCGACTTCAACTTCGACGGAAAGGTTGACGGGTCCGATTACACGCTGATCGACAACGCCTTCAATTCGCAAAGCGTCTCGCTCGCCGCGGGCCTTACCGCCGTGCCGGCCGACGTCATTGCGACCACGGCACCGCCGCCGGTAAAGACAATTACCCCGGCCCCCACCACACCCGACCTGACCGCCGACCGCAAGCTTCGGCGAAGGCCCGTCGAGGAAGTCGGGCTCTGATCTTCCGGGCAGGTGCAGGCCGGTAAGATGGGCGAGTCGAAGCAGATATGGCGGCAATTTAACTTGCGAATCGGGCGAAACGCGTTGCTTCGACGTACTGCTGATGTATGTTCGAGTTGGAGCGGGAATTCGATCCGACGGATTCTCTGTCGGCCTGTTTTGCACTGCCTAAAATCGCCACGAGACGCATATGGGTCAAGCAAAGCTAAGGGGCCGACCGGCTCGGAAGCTTCAGCGAAGGGCGGTATTGCCGTCCATCCCTGTGGCCCGGGGCGTTCTGGAATTCCTCGAACACCGCGTGCTGTTCAGCACGTACGGACTTAACAGCATCGTCGCATTCCCGGCTACGAATAATGGCTCCGCCCCGCTCGCCGGCCTGGTCGCGGATGCGTCCGGTAATCTGTTCGGCGTGAGTAGCTTGGGCGGTGCGGATAACCTCGGCGCGGTTTTCGAAATCGTCAAAAACAGCGGCTTCGTCACCCCCTTGGCATCGTTCACCGGTGTCAACGGCAGCGACCCCGAAGCGGCACTCGTCATCGACGCTTCCGGAAATCTCTTCGGCACCGCCCGGGGCGGGGGCGCGAATGCCGCCGGCGTTGTGTTCGAAGTCGTGCACGGCAGCGGCACGGTTTCGGTCCTTGCCTCGTTCGACGGAAACAACGGCGCGGTCCCGTCCGGCACGCTCGTGGCCGATCCCGGCGGCAATCTTTTCGGCACCGCTTCCAGCGGCGGGCCGGCCGGCGTCGGGACGATCTTCGAGATCGTCCACGGCACTCACACCATCACCCGCCTCGCGTCCTTCGACGGCATCAACGGCGCGAACCCGGTCGGCAACCTGGCCCGGGACTCGGCGGGCAACCTGTTCGGCGCGACCGCGAGCGGGGGCGCTACCAACGACGGAACCGTGTTCGAGCTCCCCGCAGGCAGCGGCACGATCACCGTAATCGCGTCTCTCAACGCGGGCACGGTCGGCGGACTTTCCAGTTCGGGCATCACGCTCGACGCCGGCGGAAATCTGTTCGGCAGCACCACCAACGATCCGTCCGGGAACGGCACCGTTTTCGAAATCGTCCACAACACCACGGCCGTGAACGTGCTGGCCACGTTCAATGGTAGCAACGGCTCGGGACCGGATGGGGGGCTCATCGTCGATGCGTCGGGAAACGTGTACGGCACCACCACCGGCGGCGGCAGCGGCGCGAGCACGTCTGGTACTGTTTTTGAAATCGCGACCGGCAGTGGCGTCATCACCACGCTCGCGTCGTTCGACGGCAAGCTGCAGGGCTCGACACCCAACGGAAATCTCGTCCGCGATACCAGCGGAAATCTTTTCGGCACCGCATACGGAAACGGCGCGGGCGGCGCGGGAACGGTCTTCGAAGTTGTCGCCGGCAGCGGAACCGTCACCCCGCTTGCCGCACTGTCGACCAGCCCCGGCGCGGTCCCCTATTCGGACCTGACGCCGGACAGTTCCGGCAACCTGTTCGGCACCACGTCGACCGGAGGGTCGGGCAACGGAACCGTCTTCGAATACGTAAAATCGACCGGGGCGGTCGTCACCGTCGCGACCTTCAGCGGCATCGACGGCTCCGACCCCGAAGGCAAGCTGGCGATCGACGCGCTGGGCAATCTGTTCGGCACCACCGTTTCGGGCGGCGCCAACGGGGCGGGCTCGGTGTTCGAAATAGTTAAAAACAGCGGCGCGGTGACGACCCTGGCGTCGTTCTCCATCTCCGACGGCGCGAACCCCGGGTCGGGCGTCGTGATCGACACAGCCCGGAATCTTTTCGGCGTTGCCTCGGCCGGGGGGACCGGTGACGGCGTTCTCTTCGAAGTCGTCAAGAACAGCAACGCGATCACCGACCTTCACCAGTTCAACGGCACCGACGGGCTAGGCCCGCTGGCGGGACTCGCCTTTGACCCGACCGGAAATCTCTATGGAACGACCTTCGGTGACGGTGTCACTTCGCTCGGCACGGTCTTTAAATATGTCGTCGGATCGGCGACGTTTTCGACGATCGCGTCGTTCAACGGCACGGTCGGATCGAGCCCCGCGGGCCCGCTCACCGTTACGGCCGCCGGTGACATCTTCGGCACCGCACAGACCGGCGGTAATGCCAACGGCGACGGCACGGTCTGGAAGATCGTTCATAACACGTCGAGCATCATCGACCTTGGCAACTTTAATTCCGCGACCACCGGAGCGAACCCACGCTCCGGCGTGTACGTCGACACTGCGGGCAATCTTTTCGGCACCGCGACCAACGGCGGGTCCACCGGCCTGGGCACGGTTTGGAAATTATCCACCGCCGGTGCGCTCACGGCCGTCGCGACCTTCGCCGGGACCAACGGCGCGCACCCGCAGGCGGGGCTGTACGCCGACGGCACCGGAAATTTTTTCGGCACCACAACAACCGGTGGAGCGGGTGCCGGAACGGTTTACGAGATCGCCAACGCTTCAACGACCATCACCCGGCTTTTTTCGTTCGGCCCGACCAACGGGGTAAACCCGGCGTCCGCGCTGATCGCCGACACCGCCGGGAATCTGTTCGGCACCACCCCCGCGGGCGGTGTGGCCGGCTCGGGAACGGTGTTCGAGATCGTCGCCGGCAGCCATGTCGTGACCACGCGCGCCTCGTTCACCGGCGCCAACGGATCGACGCCGCTCGCGGCATTGCTGCTCGACGGCAGCGGGAACCTGTTCGGCACCACCAGCCTGGGCGGCGCGAACGGCGTCGGCTCGGTCTTCGAAATCGTCAGCGGCAGCAACGCGATCACGACACTGGCGTCGTTCAACACCACCAACGGCGCGAACCCTTCCGGCAAGCTGGCGATCGACTCATCGGGCAACCTGTACGGCACGGCGGCCGCGGGCGGCGCGGGGTCGGCCGGCGTTGTGTTCGAGGTCGTCAAGAACAGCAACACGATCACCGACCTGGCGGCGTTCAACACCAGCAACGGGGCCAACCCGGTCTCGGATGTGACGATCGACGCGTCGGGAAATTTATTCGGCGTGGCCCGCACCGGCGGGCTCGGCTTCGGCACCGTCTTCAAGGTCGTCAAAAACAGTAACGCGATCACCGTGCTTGCGACGTTCATCGGCACTTCCCAGGGTGCGAACCCCAGCGGCGGTGTGGTCGTCGACGTGAGCGGGAACGTGTTCGGCACGACCGCAGCCGGCGGCACTTATTCGAACGGAACTGTTTTCAAAGTCGCGATCGGCAGCGGAGTCGTGACGAGCCTGGCCTCGTTCGATGGCGTTCACGGCGCGTCTCCGGTCGGCACGCTCGTGATCGACGGGTCCGGGAATCTGGTTGGTACGACCCCCGCCGGTGGGGACAGCGGATTGGGAACCGTGTTCGAGGTCGTCGCCGGTTCCAATTCAATTACCAACCTGATCTCGTTCTCGGGGCTCAACGGCGAACGGCCCCGCGGCGGTCTCCTGCTCGACTCGAACGGCAACCTTTTCGGAACGACCTTCGCCGGCGGATATGCATCAAGTGGAACCGTGTTCGAACTCGTTCCCGCGACGGTGCAGGTCGGGGCATACATCGACTCGACGTCACCGCCGGCGGTTCTACACGTTCAGATCGGCCCGGCGACGACGACCAACATCACGCTGCAAGCCGACGCGAACCCGCTCAGCGTCGACGTGCTGGCCGGCAGTGTGATTATCGGCACTTTCCCGCTGGCGTCGTTCAGTTCCGTGGTGATCGATGCCGACAGCAACAACGACAGCATCACGCTGAACCTGGGCGTGAACCTCGGCACCCGGCCGGTTACGATCGAAGGGGGCACCGGGATCGACACGCTGAACGTGATCGGCACAACCGGGAACGACACGATTACAGCTAATGCGACCACGCTCACGGTCAATTCGACGCCCGTGTCGTTTTCGAACATCGCGGTGCTGAAGATCGATCCGCTCGGCGGGACCGATTCGTTAACCATTAGCAGCGGCTCGGTCGAGATCCCGGCTAACACCTCTGGCGGTTTGCTCGTCCGGCAGTTTTCGAATCTGACCATCGCAGGCGGCGCGAAGCTGATGATCGACCCTGCTGCCTCGACGACCAGCCGGACGCTGTTGGTGACCGCCGGGTTGAGTATCGACCCGGCCGGGAAACTCGATCTGACCGGCAACGATCTGCTCGTCCACAACGGAATTTTTTCAACGATCTCTCAGCGCGTCACGAGCGGATTCGCCAGCGGACTCTGGACCGGGCCCGGGATCGATTCGAGCTCAGCCAACGCCGACCCCCGGCACCTGACCGTGCTGGGCGCGATCGTGAACAACACGGGTTCCACCGCGACCGTCCGGGCGAGCTTCGACGGACAGACCGCGGTCTACACCGACGTGCTGGTGAAATACACGTACTACGGCGATGCCAATCTGGACGGGACCGTCGACGGCAGCGACTACACCAAAATCGATGCCGGGTTCGGCACGCCGCTCACGGGCTGGCTGAACGGCGATTTCAATTACGACACCAAAATCGACGGCTCGGATTACACGCTGATCGATAACGCGTTCAACACACAAGGCGTCACGATGGCGTCGCAGATCGCGGCCGTCGCATCGGCCGGATCGGCACTCGCCGCAGTTCCCACCTCCGGGGGTCCGGGCGTCGCGACCCGTACGTCGATGCCGGACAATGCCGACCGGACCGAGGATCGCCGAAAGCTTCTGGAATCCGTCGGGTTGTAACCGCCTCGCATTTCCAATTGGAAACCGGCAGTAGGTATATTCCCCTCATTGAAGTCGCACGGCCGCGGGTGTCTGTATAGGTCTCGTGTAACAGAGCAAGCGCCGGCAGCGTCATACCCGTATCTTTGCGAAGGGTCGAATGTTTCGAAAATGGATCGCAAGTCTTTTGTTGCCGCTCGGTTTCACAGCCGGGACTCGCGCCGCCGCGCCGACCACGGCACCGGTGACGATGCCGACAACGGCGTTCACACAGACTGCCCGGCCCAACATGCTGCTGATGGTGGCCGACGATCTGTGCTGGCGCGATACCGGGTTCACCGGCAATCCTGACGTTCAAACCCCGAACCTGAACCGGCTCCGGTCCGAAGGGTTATTGCTCCGGCAGATGTATTCGCCGGCCAGCACGTGTACCCCGACGCGGTCGGCGCTGCTCACGGGGCTTTATAATGTTCGTTCGGGGGCGTACCCCAATCACAGCAACGTGCTGCCGGGAACGCGCAGCCTTTTTACGTATCTGCGGTCGGCCGGTTACCGGGTCGCGCTGCAGAATAAAGCCGACGTCCGCCCGGCGGCGTCGTTCCCGTTCGAGTACATCGAAGGCGCCGACGAATATTCCAAAGCCCGCGAGTTCATCACCCGGGACCTCGGTCAGCCGTGGCTGCTCGATTTCGGATCGAACGACCCGCACGACCCCTGGACGCGGGGTCCCCGGCGGTTATACGACCCGGCGAAACTGACGGTGCCGCCTTACCTTCACGACAACGCGGTGACTCGGAAAAACATCGCCGCTTATTATGCCGCGATCACCAAGCTGGACATGCAGGTCGGGGCGTTGCTGGACCTGCTCGAGGAAACCGACCAGATCAACAACACGCTGGTAATGTTCGTCAGCGAACAGGGAAGCTCATTTCCGTACGGCGGGAAATGGACCGCGTACGAAAACGGAATTCGATCGGCGGCGGTCGTGCGGTGGCCCGGGCACATCAAAGCCAACGGCGTCACCGACGCGATGATGCAGTACGTCGACGTCGTCCCGACATTCCTCGCGGCGGCGGGCATCGACCCGACGAAGCTCGACACCGGCTGCCCTGACGCGACGGGGTCACGGGAAATGGACGGCCGAAGTTTTCTGGACGTGATGCTCGGCCGGAGTGACAAGCTGCGGGACGTCATCTTCGCCCAGCACACGGCCATGGGTGTGTACGGGACAATCGGGCCGTTCCCGGTTCGGACTGCGGCGACGATTCGGTATCAATATATCCGATGTCTGGCCCCCAAGTACACGTTCTCGATTAACGGGTGGAGACTGTCCAAGGTGCTTCAGTCCTGGACGGCAGACGCGCAATCCGACTTCGAACTCGCCAAGCGGGTCGACCAACTGTATCACCCGCCCGTCGAGGCGTTGTACGACTTGTCGGCGGACCCTTACGAACTGAAAAATATCGTGAACGACCCGTCGCTCGCGGGTGTGAGGAACGACCTGGCTCACCAATTGGACGCGTGGATGCAGCAGCAGGGGGACCACGGCCTGCAGACGGAAATGCAGTTCGAGCAGCACATGCGGAAATCAGAAAAAGGCGATTCGGATTAATCCCGACCGACGTAGGAACGCCCCGCCGATCAATACCGGAATTTCAGCCCGACCCCGCCCCAGACTTCGGAGTTCGCGAGGATCGCGTTGGAAAACCGACCGGTGTAGGTGAGATACCCTTCGATGGCGAACTGGCCGTAACGGGGGGTCATGTGGAACAGGTGGTTCAGCGAGAACGTGCCGGTGAGGCCCAGGTCGTAGTGCTGGAACCCGCTGGAATGCGGGGAGACGGTGACGAACTGCTGGGGAAAATGCGAGACGTAACCGACGTCGCCGTAGGGCGTGAGGGTGAACCCGAAGTCTTCGAAATCGAAATCGTGTTTCAGGCCCGCCTCGAGATACCAGCCTTTGTTCCGCTGGTAGTCGTACGCGCCGTAGACGTACGGTGACAGGATCGGCTTGGGGGTCAGGAAGAAATACGAGTCGTCGAGCGACAGGCGGATGTACGTCTCGGCCGTGTTCGGGCTGGGGTTGAACCGCTCGCGCTCGGGATAGATATACGCGTTGAGCCCGACGCTGAAAACCAGCGGCCGAATCGTGTAATCGAACCCGAAGAACGGGCGAATTTCCTGGAACCGGCTGAGGGGGTCGGAGTCGTTGATGTTGGCGAACACGCCGACGAACGGGTGCGGCAGCCTGCCAAGATTGAACGACACTTTTGCATCGGCTTGGAAATTCGACGCGTGCAGCTTGCCGACCACGGGCTGGCCGGGGACGTTGGAATAGACCGCGCGGTTGTGGCTGACGCCGCGGTAGACGTCGTCGGTCAGATAACGGAAGTCGAGCTCGACGTTCGCGCCCCCTTTGTTGGTGCCGTCCTCTTCACGTTCGGCTTCGATCGGCGCGTAGACGGTGGGCGGGTCGGGGAGTGCGAGCAGTTTCGGCACGGCATCATTAAACGCTTGTTCGCCGTAGGCCTGATTAGGGTCAGTCGCGGCTCGGTCATCCGCGGTAAGGGCGTCGAGCGCGGACGTGGAGTACAGGGGGGCAGGAGTCGCTGGGGGCACGGTCTGTGCCGGCGCGACAGTGCCGAACCCGAGGACGATCGCACTGATCCACCAGCCGCACGGTCGCATGAAGATCCCTCGCAGAACAGAGGCAGCCCGCTGCCCCGAAGCCCGCGTCGAACCATACCGACCGCGGCTGGAGTTGTCACGAAACGGGTATACGGGCTTTGGGAGCAGACGGGCTCGCTGAAGCGAGCACCGCCGGTGGGATGCGCCGTCGTTAATCGCGGACTGTGAGCGCGGTGACCTGCCCCATGAGGAACTGTGCCGTAACCGTTTGACCGACGGCGGGCACCGACTTGGACGCGTGTTCAGGGACGCGCAAAATCATTGCGGAGTTCGAATCGTCGTCGAGCCGGTCGGCGTGCACTTCGTAATAGACGTCGCCGTGGATAGTGAACGGCCGCACGTCGGTCACGCGGACGACCCAACTTCCAGTCATGGGAAACTGCATCCGATCGAGCGTACCGGCCGCGGCGGCCGATGCAACGCACGGCGCGGGGGCAATCCGTCAGACCGCTTCGCGGTTCGCTCGAAACAACTCGGCGTGATCGATGGCGGTGGTCATGCCCTGCTCTTCGTCGGGGTCCATCATCAGCGGCAACGTGGTCGAATAGGACTCCTGTTTCTGCAGGACGCCGTAGGCGACATGGGCGACGTGACTGTTGATCCGGCGGAGGTTGCCGACGATGTCGAGGTACAACGCACTGACCTCGTGCGAATCGATCTGCCGGCGGTTCATGCGGTTGAAGTGCAGGTCCCGAAGCTCGGCGGCGCGGCGGTTGATCGCTTCCTTGTGTCTTAGCAGCTTCTGCGCCAGCAGCGGGTCGCGGGTGTGAAACGCGGCGTCGGCGATCACCATGTTCTCGCAGATGAACTTGCAGAACGCGTCGAGCTCCCGGCGGGCTTCGGGCGAGAAGTTCACGCCGAGCTTCATCTTCTTCATCACCAGTTCGCAGAGGTTTTTCTCGATCACGTCGCCGACGCTTTCCAATTCCGACAGGTAACGGAGCTGCCGCATCTGTTCGGCGGACTGGTCGGCGTCGAGATTCTCAGCGCCCAGCTGCGCGAGAAACCGCTGCACTTCGCGGTCCAGCAAATCGATCTGGTCGTCGGTCTCGGCCACCTGGCGGACCAGCGGTTCGTCCTTGTCCTTCATGGCCCGCCAGAGGTCGGCGATCATGCCGCGGACGATGTCCGAGACCCGCAAAATCTCACGCAACGACTGGCCCAGCGCGAGGCTGGCACTGTCGATCGTCGAATCATTGATGTACTTGGGCCCGAAGATTTCGGTCCGCTTGGTGTCCGGCTCGTGAACCAGTTTGCTCACCAGCCAGGTGAGTGCGGACACGACCGGGAGAACGGCGATCGCCTTGATCAGGTTGAAAGCCGTGTGCGTGTTGGCGATGTGCTGCATGAGCGTGCCGGGCGTTCGCTCGAGGGCCGGCAGGGTCCACTTCAGGGTGGACAGGACGGCGATCCCGATCGCGGTCTTGGCCATGAGGTTGGCGACCGCGAACCGCCGGGAGGTGATCTGCGACCAGCCCATGAAGACGGTGGTGAGCCCGACACCGACGTTCGCGCCGACGACGGAGGCCACGGCGGACGTGATCGGGAAGACCACCCCGCTGCTGCCGACCAGCGCGACGACCAAACCGACCGTGGCGGTGCTCGACTGCAACACGACCGCAAAAAGTGCCGCCAGCGCGGCCATGCCGTACGGGTGATGCTCGGCGATCTCCAACAGATGACCGAGGTCGCCGTTGGGGTCGAAGGTCGATGCCGCCTGCTGAATCACACCGATTCCCATGAACAGAAACCCGAAGCTCAGCAGCACCTGGCCGAGCCCGCGTGTCTTGCTCGCCTTGGCGTACTGGTACAGCGCGACGCCGAAGAGCACGAACATCGGCCCGAAGTGTTCGATATGCAGCGACAGGAGCTGAACGGTAATCGTCAGCCCGATGTCGGCCCCGAGCGCGAGAATCAGCATCTGCTTGGGCGAGATTCCGTATGACTGCACGGACTGAACTGCCAATGCCGACAGACTGGTGCTCGAAGGGACCAGCAGAGAAATGCCCAGCCCGCCGGTAAACGCACGGACCGGGTGGTTGGCTACGCTCTGAAGCCACGGACCGAGCTGATCACCGAAAAGGCGGTCTAAACCCTTACGCAGGCACCGAACACCGTGCAGAATGAGCGCGACCCCACCGAGAATGGTTAAAAATTGCAGCATGGGCTAAGTGGTGGACCGGGAGATTTGATAGAACGAATTAACTTGGCAAGACACTACCGAACTCCAATCCTCTTCAAACGCGTGGTTTGCATATTATGACAGATTCCTAACAGGATCATAGCGCAATCTTAACAAAAATGCGAAATCGCATTTTTCGGTAACTCTGGTCACCGTGCGCCCGAACGATTCAAGATTTTGGGAACAAGGGGGCCGATGATACACATCGCCGGTCGAGTGGCGCGCTTTGCACCAGGCGATGCACAGCGTTCGAGTCGTTCTAGAGATTCATCGACCGGTCGCGCCGGCATCATGAGCGGTGACAAACTTTGCTCACCCCGCTTCGTCAAAGCCGATCGGTAAAAATGCGGCTGGTCAATTTTCGACCCAGAAGAAACAGTACCAGCGACGCCCCCACGGGCACGAGCACGCCGATCATCATCAGTAGAGACGCTTCGATCATCGAGTCGGACCGCGCCTGGTGAAGCCAGGTCATGAGCGTTGGCGTCAGCACCTGCGGGCGGTTGGGGAACAGCAGCACCGTGGCTGGAACTTCGGTCATCGACAGCGCCCCGACCAGCAGCGCGCCGGCGACGAGCGTCGGCCAGGCGAGCGGCCACACGACCGACACGGCCGTGCGGAACGCGCCCGCGCCGTCCAGGGAAGCCATCTCGCGGAGTTCACGCCAGCCCCGCCCCCAGGCCCCCCGTGCCCCCGCCAGCGCCAGCCAGCCGAACCGCCCGACGTATGCGATCACCGGCACCGGAAACGCCCCGTACGCCCAGTCGAGCCAGGGGTGGTTGTAGATTCGAATCAGCGCGATCGCGAGCAGTTGCCCGCCGATCAAAAACGTGACCGCCGCGACCGCCATCAACCCGGGCATCCACCGACCCGCGGCCGAGAAAGCCGACACCGCCGCGACGCCCGCCGCGACCGCCGCGACGAAGATCGCCCCTTCTACTTCCGGCGCGAACTCGTTGAACATGCTCGGCAGTGAGAACGGGATACGCAGCGAATGCACCAGCGACCAGACCGGCACGCCGACGTTCAGAACCACGAGCAGCAACGTCAGCCACACCGCCCATGCGGGGGCATCGAGCACGCGGGGCCAGGTGCCGGTGGTCGGGACGTCGGTTTCGGACCGACTCGCGCCCCAGACGGCGAGCACCGCGAGCACCGTCGTGCAGCCGAGCAACGGCAATGTCGCCGCCACCGACGCCCCCGCCCGCGCGGCCTGGTCCGGGGACGACGCCCGCGCCCCGCCGCCCTGCCCCATCGTCACGGTCATCGAGTTGTTCACCGAGCTCATCGCGCCGGTGTCGAAGACCATCCGCACTTCGGTCGCGACGACGCTGATGCCGGTCGGTTCGTACACCGCAAATTCCTGCGTCCCCAGCACGGTCACGATCGCCACCGACGCGACGATCGGCCCGCGCATCAGCCTGAACGTGGTCCGCCAGAGCGCGCCGTCGAGTGCCGCCTGCTGCTGAACCGCCGTGTCCATCTGCCGGAGAGAGAGCCCGATTAATCCTGCCGGCACCGCCCACAACCAGCTCGCCAATGACCAGATGCACCGGAAAACGTCGACCGGTCCGCCGGCGGGTGTCGGGATGCGCATGGCGTGGGCCTGACCGAAATACCGGGTCGAAAAATCGACGACGAACATCTGGAGCAGCCGGAGACACTGCGACCAGCCGTACGCGTAAGACAGCGACGGCATTAGCAGCGCCACCGGCAGGACCAGCCATAGCACTCGCGCAAGCCACCCGCGCCCGCGGCCCAGAACGACCGCGGCGGGCAACCCCATTGCCGTCGCGATCAGTGCCGCGGCGCCGTTGTATCCGACCGTTCGCAGCAGCAGTCCGGCGCGGAATTCAGTCAGCCAGATTTCCGATCGCACGTCGGGGTTCAGCAACACCGCGCCGGCCATCCATACGAGCGGCATCAGGCAGCAGACGAACGCGATCGCGACCGCCGGAGCCGCGGTGAAGACGGCCGACCTTGTCATTTGAAAACGAAATGTAGTCGGCGGGCGTTTAGACATAAGAGGCGGCGTCGCAGTGTCCGTCCCCGCGATGGGAATGCTACTTCTCCCGCCCGACATAAAACGCGAACAGCGTTTCGACCAGCATCAAGCCGAGCAGGCAGGCCGCCAGCGTCCGCCAGATTTCCTTCCCCGCCCCGGCCCCCGCGAGTTGGCCCGCGTGGTACGGGACGACATCGGGTTTCAGGTTTCCCAGCAGCTGTTGCAGTTGCGGCTCGGCGATCGGTTCCAGATCGCTCGCGTTGCGGTCGAAGCTCACCGCCAGTTGATGGTGCTGCTCTTTCCCGGTCGGGTCGTTCCAGGTGATCGTATAGACGCCGGCCCGTTCGGTGTGCGGGGACCGCAGGTCGTTGATCGTTGACGGAGTAGTCTCGTCGGGCGTCGTCATCCGAGGGTTCTGTCGCGGCTGGTCGTCGATCGGTTGATAGAGCAGATCGTGACCGGCGACGACGTTGTCGCTGCCGGTGTCGGGCCAGGCCGTCGCCACCGCCGCCGATCGCACCGCAAGCACGTACGTCGGGTCGATCGGCCAGTCGGTCCATTCACGATCGGCGGTCGTCGTCCACAGCAGCACCCGGCCCCGGCCGACACGTTTCTCGATGATCGCCGGGTGACCTTCGGAGTCGTTCCAACGGGCGAGCACGCGGACGCCTTCGATCGCCTTGGCGGGGGTTTCGACCGCCATCACCCGCCGGGTCGCGATCTTCGACAACGCCGCCGGCGCGATCTTCGCCAACGGTCCCAGCGGCGAGTCCCCGAACCCTTCGACCACCAGCCCTTTGATGGGCCCGTCGACCACGTGATCGAGCCGCGCGGGCAGCAGGCCGTGACCGTCTTTGAACAGCCGGTCGTTGTAAAGCGTCGGGTCGACCTGCTCGCCGGCGAAGATCATGAGCCCCATGCCCTGGTTGACCAGTTTTTCGTACTGCGTCACCGCGGCGGGCGTGAGATTGGCGGCGTTGATAATCACGGCAACGTCGGCCGGCACCGGGCGGTTCGCCTGCGGGTCGGTGTCGCTGATCTTCTGCACGTGCCAGGGTTCCTGACCGATACTGAACGCCACCTGCAGGAAGTCGCCGGCCGACTCGAACGCGCCGGCGCCCTCGCGGCCGTCCACCAACACCACGTCGAGCTTTCCGCGGACGTTAATCGACAGATTGCGGACGTTGTCGGCATTCAGCGCGTCGTCGGGCAGCGCGAGCTTGAGCTGGTGCTGGCCCGGCGTCGCGAGCGTGACCGACATCGGCACGTCGACGGTCGCGCCGGCGGGAATGTCGGGCAAAATCAGCGGACGCGATTCCCCGTCGACGATCAGTGTGGCTTGCACGGCCGACATCGGACCGGGCGTCAGGTTTCGGACCGATGCGGTCAATTTCACCGGCGCGTTGGGTAAGGCGACCGGGTCTTCCTGGGCGAACTTCAGCAGCGATATGTCGGCCGTGCCGCGGTCGCCGACGTCGACGATTCGCGCTTCGACCCCTTTGGCGGCCCACCGGTCGGCGAACTCGGTGACCTCCGCCGACCACCCGCTGCGGCGAAGGTCGGTTACCAACACCAGTTGCTTCTGCGGGAACGTCGCGGTCGACAGGCAGTCGTCCACGGTCTTGAACGTGCCGGCCCAGTTGGCGGCGGCATCGGTCGTCTGTACCGCGTTGACCTGCGCGATCAGCTTGCTGGGGTTCTCGACGCTCGCCTCGCGGACTAGCGGGGCCGACGCCGGTTTCAGTGTCAGTACCGTGATCGCGTCCTGCGAGCCGGTCCCCTGCAGGATTTCCACCGCGGCCTGTTTCCCACGGTCGAGCGCGGTCTTCCCGTCGGACCGATACCCCATCGACAGTGAATCATCGAGCACGATCACCCGGCTCACGCGCGACCGCTTGGCCATCCACCCGCCCAGCCCCGACCGCGCCAGCGCGAGCCGGGCGACGGTGAGCACGATCAGGATCATCACCAGCGTGCGGACCGCGAGCAGTAGCAGCTGTTCGATCTGCATCCGCCGGCGGTTGGTGCGGATCGTCAGCTTCAGATATTTCATCGGCGCCCACTCGACGACGGTAAACCGCCGGCGGTTGAGCAAGTGGATCAGGACCGGCACGCCGGCGAGAACAAGCCCGCCGAGCAACCAGGGGGAGAGGAAGATCATGGGACCGCCTTGCGGAAATCCGAAATCCGAAACCAGAAATCCGAAAGCAGACGAGGACGCACACCACCGTGTAAAGGTTTGATCGACGCGCCCGGCCCGGGCCTTCGGCGTACCTCAGGTCTGGCGTCTTTTGTATAGCTCGAGGATCTCAATTTCGACACCAGCTTTTCGCTTTCTTCGGATTTTGGTCTTGGGATTTCCTTCGGATTTCTGCTTTCGGATTTCGGCTTTTAGCTATCCCCTCATCGTTCTCCCGCCGCCCGGTCCCCATGCGCGTCAGTCAACTTCCCCGCCCGGGCGCTGCCGCCGCTGAATCGGCTGTGAAGGTAATGGCTCAGCGCGTCGCCCAGGTCGTTGGTTGTGCGCAGCATCAGGTGGTCAATGCCGGCGTATTGGCAGCGGCTGCGGACTTCGCCGATGAACGCGTTCATCGCCTGCTTGTAACCCTTGCGGAAAGCCCACGGCTCGGCGAACAATTCCTCGGCGCCGGTACCGCCTTCGATGTCCCTGAACAGCACCGAATCTTTGAACGGCAGGTCGATCTCGTCGGGGTCCAACACCTGGAAAATCAGGATGTCGTTCCCCTGGTGCTGCAACCGCCCCAGCCCGTCGTAAAAACTGTCCAGATCGGTCAACAGGTCGCTGATGATGATGATCAACCCGCGGGCTTTGACCTGACCGGCGACCTTTTTCATCACCGCCGACAGCTCGGTCTTGCGGTCCGGTTTCGTGTTTTCCAGCGTGTCGAAGATCTTGGTCAACTGCGCGTTGGTCGCCGCGGGCTTAAGCCAGGACCGTTCCTGCTCGTCGAACACGGCCAGCCCCACGGCGTCGCGTTGCTTGATCAGCAGCGCCGCTAGCGAGGCACAGATCGTGGCGGCGTAGTCGAATTTGGTCATCGCCCCCCGGCCGTATTTCATGCTCGCGCTGGCGTCGAGCACGATCGTCGCGCGGAGGTTCGATTCTTCCTCGTACCGCTTGATCTGAAACTTATTGCTGCGGGCGTAGGCACGCCAGTCGACCCGTTTGAGATCGTCGCCCGGCGTGTACTCGCGGTAGTCGGCGAACTCGACGCTCACGCCGTGCAGCGGGCTGCGGTGCAGTCCCGAGATGCTGCCTTCGACAACCTTCTGGGCGCGAAAGCCCAGCGGAAAAATGCGGGCAAGGATCTCGGGTTTCAGATGGGCTGGCATGGACGTCCCGGCACGAGTTGCGGGGTACTGTCCGATATATCGGGGAATTCGGCAACCCGGGCGGAAGAATTTCCGGTCAGCGGGGGTCAATGGGGTGTCGGGACGAACTGCGATTACGAGCCGACTCAGGCCGCGACGCGCATCGGCTGTTGCTTCAACGCGCTGATCTGCTGGTCCAACTGCATTACCGCCCGGCGGATTTGTTCCGACAAGGACGAGGACACCAGTTCGAGCGTGATCAACTCTTCGAGCCGGTGCCGGCGAAGCTCGAGGTCTTCAATCTCAGACAACGGCCGGCTCGAACCTGCGAGGAACATGGATCCGCCTGTGGGAAATGTCTTCGGGCGAAACTTTGACCGCGAATACGGACCAGTTTGCCTTACCTTCCAAAATCGTCCCGGCGGGGTCGTGGCTTTATGAATCGGTAGAAAAATCGCGCAGTCGGTTCTTCCCGCGGCGCTTTTAAGCGGGACCCATAAAGTGTCGAACGTAACCGTCATCGCGCTACTTCGGTTTAGCCGGTTCCGCTCGCGGGGCGTCTCTTCGTACACCCGGGGATCGGCCCGCGAGCGGGACCGGCTAAACGAAGAACCGGCGCACTTATCCGAGCGGATCGGTCCCCAGTGTTCCTATAAGATCGCGGAGATAATCCGGGCTCGACGCACGCGCCAGTTCAGCGGCGGCGAGTTTTTGCCTGCCGGGAATCCCTAACCGGGCGGCCTCTTCGCGGTTGCGCGGGCTGGCCACGAACGCTTCAAGGCTGCGGACGTGCCGTTGCCACATCGCGACGTCGTTCGCCTGCTTGTGTTGCAGCCGAACGTGGTACCAATCGCTTTCCAGCAGATATTCGCGGGTGAACATTTGCCGGATCGACGGATCGCTAGCGGTTTTGCCCTGATATTCCCCGGTCGCCATCACGTGCAGCAGCGCCCGCAGCGGAGGACACGCGGCATCGACCGACGCGTCCTGCAAATACTCGGCCGCCACCCGCTGGTGGGCCTCGGTGATATTATGGATGCCATCGACGTACTGCGCGAAGTCCTGGGTCTCGGGCCGAAGGATCGCCTCGTCGAACACCTTTGACGGGTTGTCGAACACCCGGCCGAAAAAGGTCCGCACGAACGCGCTGGTAATGCGGTAACCGAGCCGGCTGGCGAGGACTTTTTTGCCTTCGTGTTCGAAGTCCTGCATGCGCTCGAGATACCCGTGGGAAATTAAAAACTCCGGGTCGCGCTCGGCGGGCGACAGCCGGCACCAAATTTCCGGGACCAGCAGGCTGATGTCGTGGTCGATCCGCACCTGCGGCCCGATGTATCCGGCGGCGGTCGAGAAACCGCCCGTCCCTGTCAGGATGTAACTGACCAGCGCGTTGTTCAGGTCCGCCGTCGGCCGCAGCGCGTTGAACGGGCTCTTGGTGAGCGCCCCTTCGCTGCCGGCGCCGGTCGTGCTCGGGCTCTTGCCGGTCAGTGAACTGATGAAGTCCATGAACAGCTCGGGAAGGTCCTGGTAATGAATCGGGTTGTACACCGCCAGCGCCCGGATGCCCGCCGCCGGTTCGGCCGGGTTGTTCCGCCGGCCCACGAGCACCGCGTCCACCGGCCAATAGACCGGCTCGTCGAGCGGGATCATTCTTAAAAATCGCAATCCCTGCTCGGCAACATAAGTGCTCATCGGGTCGAGCAGGTCGGGGCGAATCTGCAGATACCGGGGATTCTTGCTCGGCTTCCCGTCCACCAGCCGGGGGTTGGCCGAGCAGACCGCGTACCCCTCGCCGTTGCAGGCCGCCGATTCCAGAAGGGTTTGCATCGGAGGTGTGAATCGATCGAACTCGGTCACCCGTTCGACCATGTCGGCGGCGTTCTGCCGGGTCAGCGGTTCAAAATTCGAGATGAAATTGTCCGCGCGGGACATGTCCGATTCGGTCTGCTTATCCAACCCGCGGTGCACGGCGTCATCAGGCCGCTGGAACAAGCGGTACTCGGCGTTGACGACAAACTTGAAGCTCCCCCGCGCGATCGGGCCCGTCGTGTAAGCCGGGTTCAGATTCGACAGTTGCCGGGCCGGCACCACCACCGAGGCGGAGATGTCGTCCTCGGTCTGAATCTTGGTTGCGGCGGCAAAATCCTGGCGGATTTTGTACGTCCGCCACGCCTGCGGCGGCATCAGCCCGACGCGTAGATACGTCCCCACCAGTTTGCGGTCGATAAATTTCAGCTCGTGACCGGGAAATCCGTTGACGATGTCGACACCGAAATATTGCCGCCAGTCGTTTCCCCACTCGGGCTGGTAAAAACGCTTGATGATGAAAACCAGCGGGTAGATGTAATTCGGCAGGCTTTCCAGCCAGGCGTTGTAGTCGTCGGTGTAATCCGGCGACGGCGTCAGCAATTTGATCACGCTGCCCAGCGACCGCTCGGGGCTCAGGATCGGTCGGCTGCGGCCCTTGGTGTATTCGGGCGTGTTTTCGAACGCCTGTTTCCACCGGCCGTAATAATCCCGGTCCATAATCGTCTGCACGACGTCCAGATCCTTCTGCAGGTCCGAAACGAAAATCGGGCCGTAGATCATGTAGTCGCGAAGACTCTTGCTGATCTCACTCTTGCCCCCGCCGCTCACGGTGCACGGCTTGTGACAGAACACCCCTGTCCCCACGGTGCCGATGATTCGCCAGCTGGGCGCGCCGGGGTGTTTTTCCATCCGCAGCTTGAAGCCCGACGGCGTCATATAAATCTTGCCCGGCAACAGCGGGATCGAGTGCTCGACGCCGTCTTTCGTCCACCAGACCTGCTGCCGCAACGTGCCCGCGCGGGCGCTTTCGGGGATGTAGATCAGATCCGCGAACGTGCGGTCGATGCCGTACCCTTCGGGTTTCACGTCCATCGTCGAACCGTAGTCCCGGGCCACGTCGGCGAACGTCCGGCCGTTCACCTTTCGGCTGTCGGTCTGGTACTCGTCCCCGAAGCTGTAACTGTTGAACGCGATCGCCCCGCCGGCGTGTTCTTCCTCGACGTTGCCGAACAGGTTCGCCGCGTAGCTGATCTGCGTCTTCACTTCCTTCTTGCAGTAGCCGTAGTAATTGTCCGCCAGCAGCGTGACCACGACCCCGGCCTTGGTCCGGCACGTCAGCTTGAACGCCGACCCGTTGTTGTATTTTTCGGTTTCGTTCTTCCAGCACATGCCGTCACGCCGTTGCCGGGCGGTGGCGTCTTCGTACCGGGGCAGGCCCAGCTCTTTTTTGGTCAGCGTCACCAGGTGCGGCGCGAGAATCACGCAGCCGGTATGCCCGGACCAGTGTTCGACATCAATCCCCGCGTCGTTGGCGGGCAGAAACGGGTCCCCGGCGTTCCCGAAAATTGATTCGACGAAATCCAGATTACTGACCAGCGACCCCGGCGCAAAAAATCGAACTTCCATCGATTTTTTCGGGCAGACTTTTGCCACCTCAGGACACACCGTCGGCCGAAGGAGCAGCGAGACGAACGACTTTGCCGGCTCGGCCGACTTGGCCGTGAACGGAATGGTCAGCAAGTCCGCCGGCGGGCTGACCGCGTGCCGGAACATCGCGGCGAACACGTGTTTCGGCACCGCGAACTTGTCGAACGGCACCGGCAGGTCACCGCCGTCGGTGACGTGAAACGTCCCCTGCGTCGTCCGCCGGTCGTTCTTCGGATTGTGCAACACGCCATTGCGAACGCGGTACGACGTCAACAGCGAATTGGTGTAAATGTCCTCACCGGCAGGCAGCGACAGTTCGCGGGCGATGCCGTGCTGACCGAGGATGACCGTTCGGTCGGGGAGCCTCAGTTGGAACGGCAGATTCAGTTCAGCGAAATGCCCGGCGAGGAACGCTTCGATCCGCGCGTCGGCCGGGCACCGCATCTCACTGAGCAGGCGGGCTTGCGCACGGAAGCTGTCCAAAACCGACCCGGCGACGGCCGAGAATTCGTCGTCGCCGTCGTTGCTGACCGGCAACCCGCTGGCCACCAGTTGAAGATTCACCTGCCGCAACCGACGCTGCCGCCGCTCGGCCGAGACCGGTTCCCCGGCCTGCGTCAAACCCAACTTCTGTTGCACGTCCATTGTCCAGCGTCCTCTCGATCACGTCCCAGTCAGCGCGGTCGAGCGGATTATCTGCGCCAAAGCCCGCGTGTCGATTCGGCCGGGCCCCATTTAGCCCGGCGTGAACACACGCCGGGAAAACGCCGATACGCAGTCGGTCCTTGATGCCGGATCTCACTAGGTATGTCGCGCGTTCCCGGCGTGTGTTCACGCCCGGCTAAATGGGTCGGTTTCGAGCACGAGCTGTCACTTCGCCTGCGTAACGACCAGGAATTTAAACGTCCCCGGTTTCATCTTCGGCCGGCGTTCGCCTTCCTGCTTCGGCTCGTACTCGGCAGCGGCGAGATAGACCGTGTGCGTGCTCGGATCCAGCGCCATCGTGCGGGCGCCCTTGGCAGTCTGCACCGTCTGCACGGGTTCGAATTTCCCGGGCGAGGTTTCTTTGATGACGGTCAGGGTTCCGTCACCGCAGCTGGCGAACGCCTCACCGGTGCCGGGATCGAACCCGCAGGCGTCGACGCCGTCCCCGATCGCCGGCGTGGCAATCGTCTTGCCGGTCGTCGTGTCGACCACCGCCATCTTCCCGTCGCACCCGGCAAACAGATGATGGTGCGCGACATCGAACGCGAGCCCGCTGGGGCTTTCCGCGCCGTCGATCTTCCACGTGTTCACCACCGTCATCGACTTGGTGTCGATGTCGACGATCGAGCTTTTGTCTTCCAGGTTCACATACACATGCCCCGCCCCGTCGGACGCGGCAAACTCCGGTTTGCCGTCCAGCGGGATGTGCGCCGTCACCGCCGACGCCGCGGGAGCGGCCGGGTCGATCACCGTCACGTCGTTGCTGCGGCCGTCGAACGCCATCACCTTTTTACTGCCCGGGTCGTAAATGATCGCGTCCGGGTTCTGTCCCGTCGGGACCGTGTAGAGCACGGCATTGGTTTTCAAATCAAATGCCGTCGCGGTGTTCGACCGCCCGTCGCTGGTGAAACCCTTGTTCAATTCCGGCACCAATGCGATACCGTGCTGACCGCACTTAGGCAGGTCGGCGACGACCGTGCCCTTGGCCAAGTCGATCACTTGCGCGTGATTCCCCCGGCTGGTGTAAAGCAAATGCGTCGCCGGGTCGACGATCGCATAATCCCACCCGCCGTCCCCGCCGACTTTCATTTCGCTGGTGACTTTGTAAGCAGGCTTGGCATCGTCGGCATAAGCCGACGACACGCCCGCAAAACCAACGGCCAACAAAAGAACACTACCAGTCCACTTCTTCATAGGAATCTCCTTCGTAAAATCGAACAGTGATAGAACAGAACGTAACGAATTTCTTCGTTCTGCATTCATCATTCATCGTTCATCATTTCCCAACACCATCGCCAGCAACGCCGGCAAAACGACTAACACCAACGGCAGTTGCACGACCAGCCCGGCGACGATCGCGATCGCCAGCGGTTGCAACATTCCCGCGCCGTGCCCGACATTCAACGCCAGCGGCAGCAGCGCGAGGATCGCCGCGAGCGTGGTCATCGTGATCGCCCGCATGCGGTGGTTCCCGGCCGTGATCAGCCGGTCGGTGAACAAAAGGCCTTTGTGGTCTTCGTCGGCGTATTCGGAGTAATAAAAGATCGCCACTTCGGTCACGTTCCCGACGATCATGACCATTCCCATCATCGACGCGATGTTCAGCTCCGTGCCCGTCAGCCAGAGGCCTATGAACACGCAGGCGACTGCGAGCACCGTCAGCGACAGGATCGCCCCGGCGACGCGGAAACTTTCGTACATGAACAGCAGCAGCAGGAAAACCAGCGCCCCGCCGGCGAGGATCACACCGATCGTGCCCCGGAACGCGACCTGTTGCTCTTGGTATTGACCGCCCAGGGCATAGCGAACGGTGCCCGGGATCAGTCCCGGTTTCCCAAGCGCCTCCCGCACGTCCTTTATCGTCGAGCCGAGGTCGCGGGTACTCCTGGCGGAGACCGAAACCACGCGCTTCTGATTTTCCCGGGTGATCTCCGGTTGCCCGGGAATCAGTTCGAACGTCGCGACACGCCCGAGCGGAAACAGATGCCCGTCCGGTGCCCGCAGTTGCAGCAGCGCCAGGTCGTCGGTGGTTTTGCGGAGCCGGCCGGGGGTCCAGACACGGACCCCGGTCAGTTTCTGGCCCTCTTGAATCTGGGTCGTCACGCTGCCGGTCAGCAGGTCATTCACGCCGCGGGTCAGACCGTCGGGATCAACGCCTTCGAGCGATGCTTTCACGCGGTCGACTTTCACGTCGATGGCATCACCCGCCGGGACGATACCGCTTTTAATCGAATCCACCCCGGGGATTTTCGCCAAAACGGCCACGACTTTCGGTGCCAGGTCGGTCAGGACCACTTCGTCGTCGCTGAACAGATTCACCACGACCGGCTGCGGGTCACCGGTCAGGTCGCCGAGCAAATCCTCCATCAGCTGCGCGGGATCGACGTCGATGCCCGGTACATTTTTGTCCACTTCGTCATGAAACGATTGCATCACGTCCTGGATCGATCGGCGGGGCAGCGGTTTCAGGCGGACGAAGAAGTCGCCGTTGTTGGTCTCGCTAAGGTCACCGCCGAGGCTCAGCCCCGTCCTTCGCGAATAGGTTTGCACTTCGGGAGTGTTCCGCAGAATTTTTTCGACCTGCCCGAGCAGACGGTTCATTTCGGTGATCGACGCGCCGGGAGGGCCCGTGTAATCGAACGTGAATCCCCCTTCGTCGATCGACGGGATCACCCCGCTTTCGACCCCGCTGAAAGCCAGGTAGCCACAGACGACCACCGGGACGATCAATAGCACGGTGACCCAGGGCCGTTTCAGCAGCAATCGCATCGACCGGTCGTAGGCCCGTTCGGAAATCACGGTGACACGGCCGCGGCCTGTTTCGGGTTTGACGTTGCGCAGCAGCCGCACCGCCAGGACCGGGATCACCAGCCAGGCGACGGCGAACGACACAATGAGGCTGGTCGCCATGGAAAGCGACAACGCGGCGAAGAACGCGCCGAATACGCCCACCAAAAAGATTGGTGGAATATGAATAACGATCGTGGAAAGGGATGAACCGGCCAGCGGGTGCGAAAATTCGTTGGCGGCGCTGAGGACCGTCTCCCCGGCGGTGCCGGTGCGGCCGTGCAGTCGTCGGACGATGTGTTCGGACACCACGATCGCGTCGTCGATGATCAATCCGACGGCGGCGGCCATACCCCCGAGCGTCATGATGTTGAAGCTTTGCCCGAGCGCGTAAAGCACCAGGGCGGTGACGGCGAGCACGACCGGAACGGCAATGGCGGCGATCAGGGTCATCCGCCAGTTCCTGAGAAACAGCAGCAGGATCAGCGCCGCCAGCGCGACGCCGATCAGCACGGCGTCCCTGACACCGGTTGCCGACGCGGTGATCAGATCGCTCTGGTCGTACCAGCAACTGACGGTCACGTCGGTGGGCAGGTGTTTTTGCTCGGCCTGCAACGCGTCGCGAATGCCGGCGGCGATCTGGACCGTGTTCCCACCGGGCTGCTGGAAGACGTTGATCAGCACGCAGTCGCGGCCGTCGGCGGTGGTCTGGATGTATTGTGGCTGCACCGCCCGGGTGATGACCGCGACATCGGCCAGCAGCGTGATCCCGCCGTTCCCGGATTTGAGCACGGTCTGACCGATCTCGTCGATCGATCTGAACCGGGTGTCGGTCACGACCAGGTAAAGCTTGAACCGGTCATCGACCCGGCCGACGGCGGTCAGCACGTTGGCGGCCGAGAGCGCGGTCGTGACGTCGGTCAGCGCGATCGCGTGTTCGGCGAGCTTGGCGGGATCGACGGTCACGCGGTATTCCTCGACGGCCCCGCCGTCGACCCCGATCCGGGCGACCCCCTGCACGGTCGACAACGCCGCGCGAATCTGAAACTGCGCCAGATCATGGAGCTCGGGCAGCGACCGGGACGCCGATGTCACGCTGTAGGCAATGACCGGGAAGACAGTCGGGTCCATGCGGCGGGTTTCGAACGTGGTCCCCGACGGGAGCGCGGGCAGGATGCGGGCGATCTGGGCCTGGGCCTGCAGATACGCGGTGGTCATGTCTTCGCCCCAGTCGAAGAACAGCTTGATTTCAGAGCTTCCCCGGCTGGTCTTGGACCGCACCGTACGGACCCCCGGGATGCCCCGCAGCGCCTCCTCCACCGGCCGGGTCACTTCGACTTCCATCCGCTCGGCCGGGCGGTCACCGGCTTCAAGGTTGATGCGGATCAACGGAAAGTTGACGTGCGGGAACAGCGACACCGGCAGCGAAAGCGTACCGAGCACGCCGCCGGCGATCAGTGCGATCAGCAGAAAGAGAATCGAACGAGTGTGACGACTCGCCCAGGATACGACGTTCATTCGCCGGCCCCGTTCGTCGCGGGCTTCGCCCCGGTGCGGGTCTCGTCCACCGCCATCTTGTCTTCCAGTTCGAGCGCGCCGACCGTGACGACCGAGTCGCCGGCGTGTACGTCGGCGGCGACGATCAGGCTTTCCGCGGCAGTCTGTGTGCCCAGTTTCACCGAGTGTTTGACGGCCGTTTTATCTTTCACCGTGAAAACGGTGAACCCGTCGTCGTCCGGCAGCACGGCGTTCCGGGGGACGATCAGCCCCGCGGTCGCCGGGCCGGCAAATTCACCGCGGACGCCGCTATCGAGCAGCAGGTCTGCGTCCGATGCCGGGGTGACGAAAACATCGACCAATCGCGTTTCAGGATTCACGCGACGCGTGACCAGCCGGACGGTGCCCGCGATCCCGTCGGTCGCGCCGGCGGTGGGGAACAGCTTCACCGCCTGCCCTGCCTTGACCAGGTTCGACTGCGACGGCTCGACCCCTAGCCGGACTTCGATCCGTCCGGTCGGCAGCACTTCGACCAGCGGCGCGCCGGCGGCGATCAGCTGTCCTTCCTGCACGTCGACCTTCGCGACGATCCCCGCCGCGGCGGACTTCAGGCTGCGGTGCGAGTCGTCTTGGCCGCGGTTTTTATTCAGGCTGTCGAGCCGGACCTGCGCCGATTGCACCGCCTGCTGGGCCGTCGCCAGCTCGGTGTTGGTGGCCAGTTTCAGGTCGAACCGCTGCTGTACTTGCGCGAGGTCTTTGCCGGTCGATTGAACGGCGTTTTCAGCTTCCTTCAGGACGAGCTTTGCTTCGGGGCTGGGTTCGACGTCGATCAGCTCGGCGTCCTTGTCGACCGCCTGACCGGCGGTGACGCGGAGGTGAATGACCCGCGATTCGAACGGCACGGACAACACCGCGATCTCGCCCGGCTGGGCCGTCACCGACCCGTACGCGACCAGCGGCTGCGAGAGCTCGCCGCTGCGGACGGGGGTCGTTTTCACAGCGGCGGTTCCCGCGGGCTTCTCGGGTTCGCTCGGCTGTGACGTCGGTTTTTCGTCGGGCTCGGCGTGGGCGGTGGGGATAAAATGCGCCGCCGTTGCCACGACACCGGTCGCGGCCGCGAGCGCGGCGACCCACGCCCATTGGCGTCGGTGTCGAGGCGGGTGCTTGGTTGCGTCTAATAGCATTGCCGACTGACCTGCCTCGGGCGCGATTGTCGTATCAGGGTTGTCCGTTTTCATGGTTTCACTCCCGGCAGTGTCGTCGGCGCGGTGGTGGACGGCCGCGTCGTTCCCTTACCCGATTCGTCGGAAAAATATCGACCGGCGGCGATCTCCAGCGCGACGCGATTGTCCGCCAGCTGCTGTTGCAGCTTTAGCAGGTCCAGATTCTTCTGCGACAGCGTGTTCCAGGCGGTGTAATAACTCAGCACGTCGGCCCCGCCGTGATTTACCGCTTCTTTATAGGCGCCGACCAGCGTTTGCAGGCTCGGTAGCGCGGCTTGAATGTCGGCGATCTGCCTGTTGATGGCGAGAATGTCGGCGACCGCCTGGGCGACATCGGCGCGGGCGTCGAACAGCCGGGCGACGTACTCGTCGAACAACCGCTGGCGGGTTGCTTTTTCGGCGGCGACTACGCCCTGGTTGCGGTTGAAAATCGGGATGTCGATCCCCACGCCCAGCGCGAGGCTGCGCACGGCGGTGTTGTCGCTGTTGCGGGCAAAACCCAGATTGATCTTGGGGAACTGGTCCAGCACGGCGACCACCACGTTCTGTTCCTGGCTTTGATAACCCTGATAGAGCGCGAGCAGATCGAGCCGGCGTTGTTGCAAGTCGTGCAACAGTTCGTCGATCGGCGGGGGCGCGAATTGAGTGGTCAGCGACAGTCCGTCGCGGAGCCGAACAGGCGTTTCCGGCGGGACACCCAGCGCACGGTTCAGCAGCAACTGCTGGCGTCTGACGTCTCGGTCGGCCTGCAACACGACCGCGTGGGCGTCCCGACTCGCGGTCTCCGCGGCGCTCAAGTCCAGCTCTGTTTTAAGCCGTAGACGGGCGGCTTTTTGAATCAGCTGCAGGTTGTCGGCGAGCCGGTGGTCGACCTGATCGGCGATCCCGCGCTGGGCCAGCAGCGACATCAAATCGTACACCGCGACCTTGGCCGCCTCGGCGGTTTGCCATTCCTGCCAGGCGATCTGCAGGTCGACCGACCTGGCATTCAGCGCGGCCGAATTCTGCCGGGCGGCGCGGTCGATCAGCGCGGTGATGTCGTAATTCCCGCCGATGCCGTACGGGTTGACGTTGCCCGGCACGGTCCCGGAGGTGTTCCATTCGTAGCTCATCGTGAGCTGCGGGTTCGGGAGGATGCCCGCTTGGAGCACCGCCGCCCGGGCAATGTTGCGCTGGTCACGCTGGGCGCGGAGCGACGGGTTGAGGAGCACCGCGACCACGGCCGCTTCGTCGGGGGTCAGGCCTTTATCGGGGTCAAGCCGGACGGGCTCGAGCATCGGGTGGTGCAGCTTGGCCGATCGCGAAATAAGCTCGTCATCAGAAGGCGATTGCAACGCACGATCGACGGCCGACGGGTCCAACGGCATCGGCTGATATTTTTCGCACCCCGCCATACCTGCAAGGATGCCGATGGTGACACCTGCCACGATCGATGAACTGGCAATGCGGTGTCGATGCAAGAACCCGGCTCCGGTAGACGACCGGGGGCATGGTAGGCGAAATAGATGAACGTTTCATGAAAGCCGGGCGGGCGCATCACGCGGCGCGGATTCGTGCACTCGAGGTCGAAGCGCTGAATGCACTGATCATCAGACACCGGCGTATTCCTTCGGGTCCTCGGTGCGGGCGGCGGCGTCGGCCTTGAGCCCTTCGAGCTGGTGCGGCTGGGGCCAGGGCACCGAACGCGGCGCGGGCGGGTTCACCAGCGGCGCGGCGGCGGGCGTCTGCCCGACGACGATTGCCGGACGGGTCGCTTCGATCCAGAGCAACCAGACCAGGATCAAGACTACCAACGCAGACGAACCGGCCCAGAGGGGCCACTGCGGTTCGAATAGATCCACCGGCTGTTTCACTTCAATGGGAGTTCCCGCGGCCACGGTGTAGCAGTTGTCCAACGCGGCCTGCTGCTGCTTCTCGGTTTCGACGAGTGGTTTTAACGAATCCTGCAGCGTCATTTCGTGCTGCCCCAGATCGTCGGCTTTCGCCCCGGCGCTGCGGGCGTCGTCGAACCGTTTGTGAGCCTTGTCGGCGGCGGCGGTGGCCTGCTCGGCGGCGACCTTGGCGTCGGCTTCCTTTCGCTCGAGCGCGGCTAGATTGACGCTCATCTTTTCTTTAGTCGATTCCAGAATCAGCCGGCGTTCTTCGGGCGCGAGCGCGGCGTCGGCGGCGAGCTGCTCGCGGCGACGCGACAGCTTCGAGGCGAGTCTGTCGGCGTCCTGTTGCAAAACGGCGACGAGCGGGTCGGCGTCGGCCGGCTGGGTCGTGGCCGCGGTCACCGCCGCGCCAGGCGTCGGCGGCGTCGGGCCGGTCGAACCGGCGGGCCGGGACCGGGCGATCTGGTCGTTCAGCTGACTCAGCTGCTTCTGAAGATCTAGTACCTGCGGGTCGGTGTCGACGTTGATCGGTTTCAACGGGTCACGCGACGAGAGGTCGGCGAGCACTGCGGCGCTGCTTTCGCGGGCGGTTTTGGCGTCGGCCAGCTGTTGATTCAATTTCGTTGCGTCGGTGTCGAGCTGTTCGATCGTGCTCCGCTCGGGCGTGCTCTGGGCGAGTTGCAGCTGGATCTTCCGCTGCTCGTCGACGGCGGCGATCGCGTCCTGCGCTTTGGTCCGCTCGGTGCGGGCCGCTTCCAAGGCGTACTGGGCCGAGGCGCGACGGTCGTCCAGATTGCGGTCGGACGACTTCAATGATTCGAGCATGGCATGCATCTGCTTCACGCCTGCCGGCGGGTCGTAGCTGTAAAATTCGACCTGCAGCGTGTCGGCACCGACCCAGGTGACGGCCGACGGGTCTTGCCGCATCTTGTCTAAAGCCGCCGGGTCGTCGGTGATCCCGGTGGAAACCTTGTGCATTTTGAGCACCTCGCGGGCGGTCGATATCACGCCCGACGAAGCGAGAAGCGATTTCTGTGACTTCAGGACGTCGTGAGCAGTCTGGCCCGAGACGTTGTCGAATTTGAGAGTGCCGACGATTGTCGCGCTCGACGGGACGAAGCTGAAGATCGCGCCGAACAGGGCGACGGGGAAGATGATCAGCATCAGGACCAGCAGCGGCGCTTTGGACCGGCGATAGGGAATCGCCTGCTGGGGGGCGGCGACCGGTTCGGGCGTTTGCTCGGCGGCCAGCTTCTGTTCGATCGCGCGGGTTTCGCTGGAGTCAGGAACGGTGCCGGGGTTGGGGCGTCCGCCGAACACTTCGACGCCGATCGACGCGGCGTTTTGCGAGAAAACGTCGAGGCTCAGCGGCTTAGCACCGGCGGGCGATTGCCGGGTGTCGGCCCCGTTGGCAGACTTGCCGATTTCTTTGAGTGTCGGTGGAATTTCGGGCGGCGCGGGCCAGGCGGCCCGGCTGTCGGTGCCCAAGCCGGTCAGCGACATCGGTGCCGCGTCGGACCGCACGCCGGGGTTGATCGCCGGCCGGGGCGGGGTCAGCGGTCGCTTGAAACCCTGCGTGTCGTCCGTGCCCGGGGGCGCGGCGTGCGGCGCGGGCTTGGACCGCGTCGGCGCCGGCGGGATCATCCCGCCCAGGCCCGACGGGGCCCGGGACTTGAAATCGAACACGGCGGCGGGCGTCTGCGGCGGAGGCGCGGACGCTGCGGGTGGCGGGACAGTTAGTTTCAGCGGCATCCCGCCGATGAAACTGCCGCCTTCGAAGTCGAAACCGAACAACGACGGGCCGGTTCGCGGCCGGGGCGTTTCGGCAGATTCGGTGGACGCCGAAGGTTCGGCCGATTCGGTCGCGATGCCGTTCGTGTGCGACTCGGTTACGGTTGTCGTTTCAGAATCTTCAGGGAGTTCGGCGTTGATGACCGCGGTGCCTGTGGCAGCGTCGGATTCCGCATCAGGTTCGGCGTCGCCGAATTCGAGAAAATCCAAGTCGTCTTCGGTGCCGTGCGGGTCTTCGGAGAGCCCCTCGGCGGCGGTCACGACCTCTTCGACCGGAGTGGTCGCCTCGGCGACGGGTTGCGTTTCGCCGGACTCTTCGAGGATCAGATCGTCGACCGATTCGACCGGGGCCGATGCGTCGTCGAGCCATTCGAATGCGTCAGGGTCGGCGGCGGTCGCCGGTGCCGGCAGCGCGTCCGCGGTCGAGATTTCTTCGAGTCCTTCGATGACGGCAGTACCGTCTTCGACGGTCAGTAATTCTTCGGTTTCCGGCAGCGATTCGGTGATCGATTCGCTGACCGGTACCATTGCAACACTGGCGGCGTCGTCGGCGGCGGATTGCAGATCGCCGGGGATGTATTCATTAATGACGACGCTGATCTCGCCTGTTTGCGGCTCGGTCGAGATGACGGCCGAGCCTTCGGGGACGAAATTGCCCATCGGCACCGCGGCCTCGTCACCGAGGACGGTTTCGACGTCGATCGGGGTTTCGTCGACCGCGAACCCGGTCACAGAATCACTGCTATCCACCGGGTCGAAATTCAGATTCGACAACGGCGGGTCGGCCAGCGGCGAAGCAGTCTCGATGGTATGGGCGACGTTTTCGGCGTCAGTGCCAGGAATAGTTTCAGCTTCGGTGACGGTGACGTTTTCGACGCCGATGTCGTTGACGTTTTCCGTCGCCGCCAGGAACGCATCGGCGGCTGCGAGCGGGTCGGGCTCGTCGGTCGGGATGTCGTTATCGAGCGAGAGCGGGAGGTGATCTTCGCCGGGGGGAATCGGCGCGGTCGCGATATGTTCTGCCGAGCCCGATTCGGTCACGGGGTACAGTTGTTCGGCGAGTCCGAGTTCGCCGGCCATCAGATCGTCGAAGGCGACCGCTTCGGTCTGTTCGTGGGTCAACGGGATCGCGACCGGCGGGTCGGCGACGACGATGTCGTCGTGGCTGCCGTGAATCACGGTATCGCGGAACTCGTCGGTGCCGACGACCGGCTCGGGCTCGGCCGTGGCTTCGGGCGCAACGCCGGGGACCGACGCTTCGACCACTTCGGCTTCGTGCGGCTCGGCGTTGGCCTGCTCGGCCGCGGGCAACGCCTCTTCGCTTAGGTCACCCGCCGGTTCGATATCCGCTTCATCGAGAACCTCGGCGTCGACCACGGGTTCCGTCGACGGTTCGGTTTCCGACAACGGTCCGATCGCGGACTCGACGGGCTCGATCACCGGGTCGGGCGAGACTTCGAGCGGCTCGGTCGTCTCGGCACTGGCGCGCGGGGCGGGTGTTGCAGGGGCCGCGGTCTCTGCGATCGGCGTTGACGCTTCGGCCGGCGCTTCGTCGGCGACGACTTCGTCAACCGGCACGAACTCGGCAGGCCTGGTGGTTGCGGGCGCGACCGGCGTTCCAAGAATCGCCTGCTCGGCTTCGGCATCCAGTTCCGGGTCTCCCCAGAACATGACGTCCGGGAGCTGGTCGACCGCCGCGGGCGCGACCGGGGCGGGCGATGGCGGCACGATCGGCAGAGCGGCAACTTCTGACGACTCGGTCGTCGTCGAGGTCGACTCCGGCGACGGCTCGGTCGCGTTGTTCGATACGAATGCAATTTCGGCGATCGGTTCGGCAACGGCCCGCTCCGTCGTCACCGGTCCGTTCACTTCCTCGACCAGATTTTCGGCGGACGTCACCCCCTCGGCGGTGGCGGCGGGGACCAAATCGTTTGAAGTTTCGGACGGCCCTGCATGCTCTGCTGGCTGCTCGACCTCATCAGACACCTCGAGCGGGATCGCCGTTTCAACGGCGTCGGCCGGTTCGGCAACGGGTTGCTGTTCATCGACGACGTCGAAAGCTTCGACCACCGATTCGGCGACGCCGGATGAAAGAGGCTCGGCACCGCCGCCGCCTTCATCCGCCAAGAGCACTGCTTCTTCAATAGCGACCGGATCGTCTGAGGAAACGGTGTCTTCGGTCGCAAGGAACCCGGCCGGTTCGTCATCGGCCGGGGTGGCGTCGGCTTCGTCCGCGGCTGCTTCCTCGACCGCAGGCTCGCCGATTTCTGGTTCGCCGGCCAGGGGAATCAGGTCGTCGGTCGGTGTGACCTCAGTCTCGCCTGATATTTCGACCGGCATCGCGGCGGAGATGTCAGCCGACATGCCGCCCGACGAATGGCGGGTGCTCGTCTCGGCGACGTCTTCCAGCGGCAAGGCGTCGTTGGCGGTGACGGCCGACGGCAGTTCCATCGCCGGCTCGACATCATCATCAGATTCGACCGGGATCGGTTCGGCAGACTGAGAAACCGATACCGCTTCGGCCGGTTCGACCTCCACGGGCATTGGCGTGTACGAATCTTCCGGCGAGATGGGTTCGGGTTCGAGAGCCTTGGCGGGCTGGAAGAAAATCGAGGCCGACCCGATTTCGATGCGGTCGCCGAACTTCAGCTGTTGTTGGTGGATTGTTTTATCGTTAACGACGGTCCCGGTGCGTGACCCGAGGTCGCGAATCGCCCAGCGGCCTTCGACCTGAAAGATGGCGGCGTGAGCGGCAGAGACGGCCGAGTCGTTGGCCAGCGCGACCGGGCTGGTTTCCCTGCGGCCGATCAGCGTGACCCGCCCGGTGATGGGCACCGGCGCGGTGCCGGCGACGATCACCACCGCCGGCGGCGCTTCGACCGAAGTAGCTGCGGCCGGGGCGTTGGTCGGGGAACGGAACCGGAAGACGAATTTCCCAATCTGGACCCGGTCGCCGGTCTTCAGCTCGGCATCGGCAACCGGCTTGCCATTGACCAGAACCCCGGTCCGGCTGGCGAGGTCGGCGATGTATGTGCCCCCGCCGCTGTTGACCAGCATCGCGTGGCTTTTACTGACGGTCCGGGAGATCAGGTGCAGCCGCGCGCTGTCGCTGGAACCGACGGTGGTAACAGTGCGGTCCAGCGGAATATCGGGCCTGCCCGCGAGCGCACCTTGCGGAACGAGCACGGGGGTCGTGCGACCTGCCGGGTTGCGTGGGCTGGGATTACCGGTGGACTCTGAGGCCATCTAGAAAAATCCTACGTCCGTCAGTGGCGGCGGTGCGAAACACCACCAGAATCTCACCCGCGCGGAGGGCGTACGCCGGCACAGGAAAACCGCCGGATCATAACAGACATCGTCGCGGCCATATAGCCAGCCGCAATTCTTTCGGACGAAAGTTTTTCTGCCGTGTTATTGGACGTCGGGCGGGGTTGAGGTCGCAAAAATCAGCAGCGAAGGGCTGGAGAAGCTCGAATGACGAAACCCGAATGACGAATCAATGACGACTGATCAAATTCGAATGACGAAACAAAGCGGAACAGGTTGCCTTACAACCGAATGCAATCGTCGCAAACCGCACCATTCGTCATTCACTTGTCATTCGAATTTCGTCATTCGAGTTTCAGTTTTCGGATTTCGAGCTTCGGATTTCGCATTTCCCTTCATCCCAATTTCGCCTTGAGCCGCTCCTGCACCAGCTTCGGGTTCAATCCCTTGCTCTGTTTCATGACCATGCCGATCAAGGATCCGATCGCGCTGGCCTTGCCGCCTTTGTAGTCCGCGAGCGATTTCGGGTTGGTGGCGATCATCGCATCAATCGCGGCGTCGATCGGGCCGGTGTCGCTGACCTGTTTCAACCCGAGTTCGTCGGCGACCGCGGTCGCGCTCCCCCCGCCGGTCTCGGCCAAGCGATCGAAGATCGCCGCCGCGGCGCTGGACGAAATCTGGTCGCCGTCGATCATGATCGCGACTTCTTCAAACACCGACGGCGCGAGCCCGAGATCATATACGGGCTTGCTCTTGACGTTCGACAGTCGGAATCCGTGGGACAAGATCAGATTCGCGGTTCGGGCCGGGCGGGCCTTGTTGGTCAGAGTTCCCTCGTAAAAATCCCCCAGCTTGCGGTCCCCGGCCAGCGTGGCCGCGTCGGCAGGGCTTAGGCCGAACTGGTCGATGTACCGCTTACGCCGGGCCGCGGGCAGTTCGCCGACCTGCGATTTGAGTTCGGTCAGCCATTTCTCGTCCACCTGCACCGGCACCAGGTCCGGGTCGGGGAAATACCGGTAGTCGTGGGCGCCTTCCTTGTCCCGCTGTTTCCAGGTGGACTGCGTGTCTTCGTCCCAGCCGTAGGTGCTCTTTCGACCCAGCGACCCGGTCTCGACCCATTCGTCGATCTGCCGGCGGACTTCGTAATCGGTCGCCTTCTGCAGCACGCTGAAGCTGTTCAGATTCTTGATCTCGGTGATGGCGGTCTTGTGCACGTCGCCGTTCTGGTCGGTGATATGCACGTTGATGTTCGGCTCGAACCGCATGTGCCCCATCTGCATCTGGGCGTGGCTGACGCCGAGGAACTGCACCAGTTTCTGCAGCTCCTGCCCGAATGCCGCGACCTCTTCACCGCTGGACAAATCCGGCTCGGTGACGATTTCCAGCAGCGGCGTGCCCGCGCGGTTCAGGTCCACGATCGACCAATCAATATGATATCCCCCCGGCGCGTCGTGCAGGAGCTTGCCGGCATCCTCTTCCAGATGCGCCCGGCGGATCCGCACGTTCTTCACCGTGCCGTCTTTTAATGTCAGATCGAATTCGCCCTCGTAGCACAACGGCAGGTCGTACTGGCTGATCTGGTAATTCTTCGGCAGATCCGGGTAGTAATAACTTTTGCGGTCCCACTTGGTGTGCTCGGCGATTTTACACCCCAACGCGAGGCCGGCCTTGATCGAATACTCGACCGCCTTCTTGTTCATGACGGGCAGAACACCGGGCAGGCCGAGGATGACCGGGTCGACCTGCGAGTTCGGGGCACCCCCGAACCCGTTAGCGGCGCCGGTGAACATCTTTGACGCCGTCGCGAGTTGGACGTGAATCTCCATCCCGACCAGAACCCTGTATGACTTGACGATTCGCTCGGCCATTTCGACAAACTCCTTCAGTTTGCGTGGAGTATAGTGCGGGCAAGGTTGATCCAACAGACCCCGATTTCAGCAGGAGAGCCGGGTCGCGCGTTACACTTTTTTCGTTCAACAACGGAGTCGCGATCACCAAAGACACCCCGACGACAACGTCTCGCTGCAAATGGGCCGGGACCGGAACGCTGATGTGCAAATACCACGACGAGGAATGGGGCGTCCCCGAGTATGACGGGAAAAAGTTGTGGGGCAAACTGATGCTCGACGGCTTTCAGGCCGGGCTGTCGTGGATGACAATTCTTAAAAAGCGGGAAGCGTTCCGCGAGGCGTTCGCCGACTTCGACCCGCACGCGGTCGCCCGGTTCACCGAAAAGGACGTGACCCGGTTGCTGGACAATGCCGGCATCATCCGGTCGCGGGCGAAGATTGAATCGACCATCACCGGCGCGAAGATCTAGGTCGCGATGGAAAAAGCCGGCGAGGATTTTTCCAAATTCGTCTGGGGCCTGGCCGGGCGCAAACCGGTCGCGAACACGACCGGCGTCGTCCCGGCAAAGACCCCGCTGTCGGAGGCGATGTCGGCGGCATTGAAAAAGCGCGGATTCAAATTCGTCGGGCCCGTGATCGTGTACGCCTGGATGCAGGCGGTCGGCATGGTGAACGATCACTCGCCGGATTGTTTCCGGCGGCACGCGGTCGAAAAAAAAGCGACCCGGCGATCCCCCGTTTAGCCGCCGCACTTGTGCGGCGCTGCCGTCGCGAAACGCCAGTATCGGCACGGTGAAAGTCCACTCGCGCGACCGTTTTCGACGGGATGAAGTGAAAAAGAAAACGAAAGGCCGATCCCACGTTTAGCCGCCGCACTTGTGCGGCGCTGCCGTCCCGAAACGCGTTTGCCGAAGACTACGCCGCACAAGTGCGGCGGCTAAACGGAACGCCGGGCGAAAATTCAGCGCCTGAGATATCATCCACTTCGTGAGTTTCAAATCGATCAACCCCGCGACCGAGAAGCTGATCGTCGAGCACGGCCTGCACTCGCCGGAGCAGATTAACCAAAAGCTGAATCGCGCCGCGTCTGAGTTTGACAGCTGGCGTCGGACCGATTTCGAAGAGCGTACCGCGCTCATGCAGACGACCGCCGGGTTGTTGCGGTCGCGTCGCGATACGTTGGCGGCATTAATGACCGCCGAGATGGGCAAGCCCGTCGTACAAGCCGAAGGCGAGATCGACAAATGCGCTGACGCGTGCGAATTTTTCGCCGCGCATGCCGAGGCGATGCTGAAGACCGAGACGATCGCGTCGGACGCCACGCGCAGCTGTGTGCGGTACGAACCGCTGGGCGCGGTGCTGGCGATCATGCCGTGGAATTTTCCGTTCTGGCAGGTCTTCCGGTTCGCGGCACCGAACCTGATGGCCGGCAACGTCGGGGTGCTGAAACACGCGCCGAACGTGATCGGGTGTGCCCGGGCGATCGTCAAGATTTTTACCGACGCCGGGTTCCCCGACGGCGCGTTCACCACGCTGGTGGTCGACACGCCGGCGGTCAAAAGCATCATCGAGCACCCCGCGATCGTGGCGGTGACATTGACCGGCAGCGAGCGCGCCGGCCGGGCGGTCGCGGCACAGGCGGGGGCGGCCTTGAAGAAGACCGTGCTGGAACTCGGCGGGTCCGACCCGTTCCTGGTCCTGGCCGACGCCGACATCCCGTCGGTCGCCACCGCGGCGGCGAACGCGCGGTGCATCAACAACGGGCAGAGCTGCATCGCCGCGAAGCGGTTCATCGTCGAAGCATCGGTCGCCGACGAATTCGAATCGGCGTTCGCGATGGCGATGGCGGAAATGAAGCTCGGCGACCCGACCCGACGCACGACCCAGGTCGGCCCATTGGCGCGAAAAGACTTGGTTGACAATCTAGCCCGGCAGGTGGCCGCTTCGGTCGAGATGGGCGCGCATGTCGCGGTCGGCGGGCACCACCGGACGCCGGGGTTTTACTTCGCCCCCGCGGTGCTCACCGACGTCACGCCCGGGATGCCGGTGTTCGACGAGGAAACGTTCGGCCCCGTGGCCGCGGTCGTCCGGGCGGCGGACGAACACGAACTGGTCGCGCTGGCGAATCGGTCGCGCTACGGCCTGGGCGCGAGCATCTGGACCAAGGACCTGGACCGCGCCGACCGCATCGCCGCGAAGCTCAACTGCGGCGGCGTCTTCGTCAACGGCCCGGTAAAGTCGGATTCAAGATTGCCCTTCGGCGGGATCAAAAACAGCGGCTACGGCAGAGAGCTGTCGACGGCCGGCGTCCGCGAATTCGTGAACGTGAAAACGGTCTGGGTGAAGTAGGGAGCGTATGGCAGATGAAGGGTTCTCTCACGTTTCACGTTTTCACGTTTTCACTCCGGCTTCATTGAAACGTGAATACGTGAAACGTGCGGAAAAGCTTGCTTATCTCGGCGTCGTCTTTGAGGTGACGCTCTCGAAACGTTGAACCATTTCACGACTTAAGACGCCGGCTCTGAGGTAACCCGAAGAGCCGGGGTTCGGGTCGGTAGGCCCGGCTCTTCGGGGTACCTTAGAGCCGGCGTCTTTTGAAAAGTCTTTACAACTCCCAGTGGTTATTCGGTCGGTGGCGCTTCGTCCGTCGGCGCAGTCCCGGCCTCGCCGGTCGGCGCGTCGGGCGCGGGCGTCTCGCCGGACGGCGTTCCACCCTCCACGGTTTCTTCCGCGTCGATCTTGGCCATGGCGACGAGCCGGTCGCCTTCGTCGATCTTGATGAGGCGGACGCCTTGCGCGTTTCTTCCGGTGGACCGGATCTCGCTGATTTTGGTCCGCATCATGATGCCCTTCTCGGTGATGAGCATCAGGTCGTCGGTGTCGCAGACGGCTTTCATGCCGACGACGTCGCCGTTGCGGTCGCTGGCGTCGATGTTGATCACACCGCTGCCGCCGCGGCCCTGAAGGCGGTATTCGTTGACGTCGGTCCGTTTGCCGTACCCGTTGACGCAGGCGGTCAGGATCATGCACCCGGCCGGTTCCCCGCTTTGCGGGACGACGACCATCGAGACCACTTCGTCGCCGTCACGCTTGAACCGCAAGCCCGTGACACCCCCCGCCGGCCGGCCCATCGCGCGGGCGTCGGTCTCGTTGAACCGGATCGCCAGCCCTTTCTTGGTGCCGAGCAGGATCTGGTCGTTGCCGTTGGTGATCTCGACGCCGATCAGGCTGTCCCCGTCGTCGAGCCCGATGGCGATGATGCCGTTGGTGCGGATGTTGGAATACGCCGTCAGCGCGGTCTTTTTGATCGTTCCCTTGGCGGTGGCGAACATCAGGAACTGTTCACCGGAGCTGAAGTTCTTGATCGCCAGCACGTTCGCAATCTTCTCGCCGGGCTGGAACTCTAAAAGGTTGGCGATGCTGCGGCCCTGGCTGGTCCGGCTCATCTCCGGCACGTCGTACACCCGCCGCTCGTACACCCGGCCCTGGTTAGTGAAAAACAGCAGATAATCGTGCGTGTTGGCGACGAACAGGTGTTCGACGAAATCGCCTTCCTTGGATTCCAATCCCTTGATGCCCCGGCCCCCGCGGCCCTGGCTGCGGTAGGTGTCAATCGGCATCCGCTTGATGTAACCGGCATGGCTGACCGTGACGACCACTTCTTCCTGCAAAATCAGCGATTCTTTGTTGTACCCGCTGATGCTGCCTTCGATGCTGGTCCGGCGGTCGTCGCCGTACTTGTCGCGGATCTCGATCGTGTCGGTCACGATGATGTCCATCAGGTAATGGTCGTCGCCGAGGATGCGTTCGTATTCGACGATCGCCTCGGCGACCTCGTTGTACTCGGCGATCAGCTTGTCGATTTCGAGCCCGACCAACTGAATCAACTGCAGCCGACCGATCGCCTCGGCCTGGGCGCGGGACACGCGGTACGCCGGGAGCGGCGCGCCGGGTTCGAGCGCGAAGATCTCCGGGTGCCGGAGCTTGATGCGGTCGGGCAGCTTGGCGATGGTTTCCGCGCTCCCGCTGCTGATCCGGAAGCCCTGGGACATCAATTTTTCGATCGCCTCGTCGCGGGTCTTGCTGCTGCGGATCAGGCGGATCACTTCGTCGATATCACCGACGGCGAAGATCGTGCCTTCGAGGACGTGCTCGCGCTGCTGGGCCTTGCGGAGCTGGAACTTGGTCCGCCGGGTGATGACGTCTTTGCGGTGGTTGATGAAGTGCTGGATCATCTCCTTGAGCCCCATCGTGCGGGGCTGCCGGTTCACCAGCGCGATGTTGATCATGCTGACCGTGATCTGGCACGGCGTGTATTGATACAGCTGGGCGATGATCACGTTCGGGTCGGCGTCGCGTTTGAGGTCGATGACGATTCGGCACTGGTAGTCGCGGCCGGATTCGTCGTTGATCGCGCTGAGGTCGGTAATCACGTCTTTCTTGACGCACTCGGCGACCGATTCGACGATCGACTTGCGGATCACGCCGTACGGAATCTCGTCGATCACGACCAGCGTCCGGCCGGCCTTGGTTTCTTCGGTGTGCAGCTTGGCGCGCAGGGTGACCCGGCCGCGACCGGTCTTGTAGCCGTCGAGAATTCCGTCGCGGCCGCAGATGATCCCCCCGGCCGGGAAGTCCGGGCCCTGCACGATGTCCATCAGTTCGAGCAGCTCGATGTCGGGCTTGTCGATCACCTTGATGATGGCGTTGCAAATCTCCCGCAGATTGTGCGGCAGCAGATTGCACGCCATACCGACCGCGATGCCGGTCGACCCGTTGACCAGCAGGTTCGGGAACTTGGCCGGGAGAACCGTCGGTTCTTCCATGCCTTTGCGTTCGTCGTAGTTGGGCTGGAAGTCGACCGTGTCCAGGTTCAGATCGGTCATCAGTTCCATGGCCGGGTGGGCCATGCGGGCTTCGGTGTAACGCTGGGCGGCGGGGGTGTCGCCGTCGGTGCTGCCGAAGTTTCCCTGCGGGTCGACCAGCGGGTACCGCAAACTCCACCACTGCGCGAGGCGGACCAATGCCGGGTAGATGACGGCGTCGCCGTGGGGGTGGTAGTTTCCGCTGGTGTCACCGGTGATCTTGGCACACTTGATGCGCTTGCTGCTGGGGGTCAAGTTCAGGTCGTTCATCGCGACCAAAATCCGCCGCTGCGACGGCTTCAGGCCGTCGCGGACGTCGGGCAGCGCCCGGTCCATGATCGTGCTCATCGCGTAAGTCAGGTAGCTGTCCTGCATCTCCTGTTCGATCTGCAGGTCTTCGATGTGCTCGTTGGGGAACTGGTTCGGCGTGCCGGCGGGAGGTGTGGTTTCAGCCATATTGATTCGGTCGTTGGTGTCGGTCGTTAATCTTAGTCAGTCGCCTTCCGGAACCCGGACTTCGGGAGAGCTCAAATTCCCCCAAAAAACACGCGTTTTTTCTGTAGTGCGGACGCGTCTTCAGGTCCTGCCGGCGACTGCGAAATCATAGCGGAAATAACGGGCGAATGACACCAGCCGGGGCCCCGGAAAATGGCACCAAAGTTTGAAATTATTTCGCACACGAAACGGTGCCCGAAACCGTCCCCCGGGCGGCCGTTATCTGTCCTGTTTTAGCCCCGCTTGATTCCACAGATAGGTGAGCGTCGGACGCATCGCGTCGGCCCAGAGTTGATACGCCTGCGCGGACAGATGCAGGTAGTCAGGCATGATCAAGGGCGACAATTGCCCGTCTGTTTGCAGAAACTTTTGGCCGATGTCGAGGAACGTCACCCGCGTGTCGTCTGCCAGGCCGGCGATCGATTCGTTGATCGTGGCGATCGCGCGTCGAAGCTCGGTCCCCGGCCGGGCGTCCCGCGGGAACACCCCCAGCAGCAGAACGCGTGAATCCGGCAGTTTCTGCTTCAATGTGTCGATGATCTTCGCGATCCCCGCAATCGTCTCCGCCGACCCCTGGCCGCTGTTCCCCAGGTTATTCGTGCCGATTAGCAGCACGACGACTTTCGGGCTGATGTTGTCGGTCTCGCCATTCAGAATTCGCCACAGCACGTGCTGGGTTTCGTCCCCGCCGATGCCGAAATTCGCGGCGTTCATCCCGGCGTATTCGCGGTCCCAGGTCGCCTTCCCGTCGACGGCCCAGCCTTCGGTGATCGAGTCGCCGATGAACAAGAGGTCGATCGGACCGGCCGCCTTGCGGGCCATGAATGATTGGTGTCGCTTGAGCCATTCGCTTTCAGGAAACCATTCTCTGTTTTGCGGCGCGGGGGTCGTCGATTGCATTGCGTTCATTCCTCCGACCAGAGCTCAGGAAAACAAGCCGGAAATGCCACACGCCGGGCGGGCCGAACTTTGCGGGGCGACCGCGAAACGGACCTGAGTACCGCGCGGTTTACCTCGCGGCGTCGATGCCCGGCTGCGCCTGCGTAAATAACGGTGCCGTCGTCGGGCTGGTGGTGGGATGCGCGATCGGCCGAGTCGATGCGAGCCGGCCTGCGTCGACCACGGTCTTCCACGCGACGTCCTGCAGGAACGTCGCGTCCGACTGACTCAGACTGATATACACGTTCGCCCCTTCGCTGATCCGGCGAGTCAGGCCGTGCGGGCTCTCGTGAAACAGGACCGAATAGAACACACAGGCGCTCAGGTACGACCCGGCCGGGGTCGGGTGCCTGCGGTCTTTCATGTGCAGCGCGAGCGTGGGCCGGCCGTGCAGCGCCGCCGCCCAGGCGAGCCCCACGGGCGACACCGGCGCGTGGTTCTGTGCCGCGACGGCCGTGTACGCCCCGGCGATTTCCGCCTGCGTTTCGGGATCATTCTTTCGGGCCCAGGTCATGAAAAAGATCGGCTGACCGCCGACCAACCGGATCTCGTTGCAGTACTTGGCACCGTAGACTTCCATCTCGTTGCGGTACTTCATGGCCGCCAGGCTGTAGTCCTGCAGGACGACGTAATCCCAGTACCCCTGGCGGATCATCGGGACCGCCGGGGAGTGGTCCCACAGCTGCGTCAGCGTCGCCCCGAACACGCAGACCTGGTCGAACACGCACGGCGGTTGTTTCTTGGCAGACCGGGACAACTGTTCGAGGATCAGCGCCTGCCCGCCGTTGTAGAACGTGAAACTGTTACCGATGAACAACACGCGGAGCCGGCCCGGCGCTCGCATCGCCGGGGTGCTCTGGGGCCAGCGGGAGTTATTCACCGCCGCGGAGATGATCTCGCGGGGTTCACCGAGTTCCCAGTACGCGACCCCCCCGCCGATCGCCGACGACAGCAGCACGCTCAATCCGACAACGCCCCACAGGCGTCGGCGGCGACGGGGTGTCTGCGACGAATCAGGAGTAGACGGTGGTAAGGTCATCGGAAGCAATACACCTGCGGTTAGCAGATGTTATCGTCGGCAATGCTTCCGGTGACAAGCGCGTGCTTTTTCAGACGCCGGTTATGAGGTACCCCGAAGGGCCGGGACTTTCGGCGCTCGAACCCGGGCCTTCGGGGTACCTCAGACCCGGCGTCTGTCGTCGAGTGTTTCAATTTCCTTCGAGTCCTACCGCCGCGCGAGGCGGTCTCGTACGACGTCCCACGCCACCGGGGGATTTGCTCCGTCGGCGTCGATCATTGTCTGATGGTCCGCGTGGACCTTCACGACGTCGTCGACGCCGTCGAGGCTGGCGCTGGCGTGTGTGACGGGGCCGTCGGAGTCGCCGCGGGTGTGGCGGATGCCTTCGGCCTCATGGACCAGCACGGATTGAACCGTGTGGACCCACCGATAACCTTCCAGCTTCCGCGGGACCAGTTCAGTCGACAGCTCGATTGCCTCGGCGGTAAGCCGGCGGACGGGGTGCTCGTCCCCTTCAACGATCGTGTATTTCACCCCCGCCCGGCGGGGGAGCGCGTTCAAATCAGCTAGGAACCGCGAGCCGGGCGTCAAATCTCGCCCCGCTTCACACAGACCCGAGGTGATGAACCAACTCGGTTTCCATTTCGGTTCGTACCACCATAGATAGGCGTGCTGCCGGACTTTTGCCGCCCAGGCGAGCCGGGCCCACTGCGACCCGTGGTTGGGCGGGGCCAGCATGATCAGCTTGTCGACGCCGCCGGTGTAGTTGCTTCCCTCGATATATCCACGAGCGATCAGCGACCCCATGCTGAACGCGACCACATCGACATTGACCCCCGGGTGCTCGGCCCGCAGCACGTCCATCCGGTCGCGAAACGATCGCACGTCGTCGACGATCGGCTGGTCCTGCGGGTAACAAAAACAGGCGACTTGATACCCGGCCGGTTTGAGCTGATCGACCATCGGGTCCCAGCACCCGCGGGTCATGTCCAGCCCATGAATGAGAATCACGAGCGGCTTGGCGTTGTCGAGTTTGTCCGGCAGAAACAGGCCGAACTGTTTTGCCTGCGCCGCGGTGGCTTCGGGCGCGCTGACGGCCGTGTACAGCCGGACCGCGAGCTTGGCCGAGTCGACGTACGCCTGCACGTCCGCCGTCGCGGCCGCGCTACCCGTGCAAAGTACCCACACCGCAACCAGCCTGCCGATCCATCGCATAGCACTCCTAAGGAATCAGACGAGATTAGAGCAGCAAAAGATCGGCCTGCGAGTAGAAATCCGGGCAAATGTCATAATGCCCGTTTCGCGGTCCAAGGCACGGCCGGGTCGGAGTGTCGTCCGTTGAGCGGCTGCCCCGAGGGGGCGCTCTTCGCTCGTGTGACGTCGCCCGTGCCCGGCGGTGCGACCGCTTAACGGGGTTGGTTTCTTTCGCCGCGGTCCGACACCGTGCGGCGTACACTTCCCCGTTCTGGTTATCGAAAGTGATTTGGATATAGTGCCCGCTATGCAGATTAAACCTTTGTTGTTGATGGGGTTTGCCGGCCTTTCCGCGATTTGTCTTCCTGTTTCGTCCAGTTGGGGTTGGATCGATACCGGGCACAAGGTTGTCGCACTGATTGCCTGGGAAGATCTGACGCCCAAGACCAAGGCCGCCGTGACCGAGTTGCTCAAGCAGCACCCGCGGTACGAAAAAGATCTGCAGGCCGATGCCGAGGAAGGCGCGACGCCCGACGAAATCGCGCGCCATGCGTTCGCCGTCGCCGCCACCTGGCCGGACAAGGTCCGGATGCAGGAGCACCCGATGCACGCCGAGTACAACCACCCGGCCTGGCATTTTATCGACATCCCGTACACGGTCGGGAACGCGACGACGCAACCGGAATCCACCAAGCAGCAGCCGGCCGGCCCGCACAACATCGTCGAGGCGATGAACCAGGCCGAAACCGAATTAAAAGACACGTCCGCCCCGGCGTCGAAGCGGTCGATCGACCTGTGCTGGATCGAGCATCTGGCCGGTGACATACACCAGCCGTTGCACACGGCTTCACTGATCTCGTCGCGTTTCCCCAAGGGCGACCAGGGCGGGAACAGCGAACTGGTGCTGAAGGAGGCCCCGTACCCCGACAGCCGGGCGAACCTGCATTTTCTATGGGACTCGCTGCCGGGTGACTTCCGGTCCGAAGAACTCGACCAGTTCGAAGCCAACGGGCTGCGGGCGGATCCGAAGTTGTCGCGCGGGCAGATGAAAGACCTGCTGGCCGTCACCGACTTCATGGGCTGGGCGAAGGAAAGCCATCAGTTGGCGGTGGACGACGCGTACCTGAACGGGAAGCTGATGACCGCCGAGAGCCGCCGCGGCCGCGGCGGCGGCGGGACCAACGACCCGATCCCCGGCGTCCCGTCGGACTACATGCTCAAATCCGAGAAGGTCGCGATGCACCAGGTGACGCTCGCCGGGTATCGGCTGGCCGACCTGCTGAATTCGACCTTCGACGCCCAGCCCGCCGCTAAATAATCGAAAGCATCCCTGTGGATTGGAACGCTCGGCATAGCATCGGGCCATGACCAACGATGTCGCCGAGCGGCGATCACACCGGTCTTTCGAAGATTGTTACGAGGTCGTCCGGTCGCTGAGCGTCGACGTGGCCTTCGTCGCATTGGCCGGTGGGGTGATGGCGGTCCGCGTCACGGGCGGACACCCGCGACCGGCGTTTTACCTGCTGCTGCCGTTGTCCGTCTGGGTCGTGTACACGCTCGACCACCTGCTCGACGCCCGCCGGATGGGCCCCGCCGCCATCACGCCCCGGCACCAGTTTCATTACCAACACAGCCGGCCGCTCTGGGTCGTGATGACCGTTATCGGGGTCCTCTGCGGAATCGTCGGATTCGTCGAGCTGTCTCGGCTCGGGGTCGTCTTCGGGTTGATTCTGGCCGGGTTGTTCGGTCTTCACGAACTGATCGTGAAGCTGGCCGGTGACCGGGCATCACCGCTGCTGGTGAAGGAGCTGGGCGTCGCGGTGATTTTCACCGCCGGCACCTGGGGGTTGCCGTGGCTCGTGCACCATTACACCACCGGGCAATGGCTCGGTTGGTCGGTGATCGTCTGCGTGCAGTATGGGCTTTTGGCGCTGGTGAACCTGATCGAATTCTCGATCTACGAAGCCCGGAGCGACGCCCGTAATCGGCAGACAAGTTTTGTCCAATACTCAGGCCGATCCACAGCCCGGACCACAACGGCCTGCCTGTTAATCCTGCAGACGCTTCTCGCCATGCCGGCACTGTTGCAGAGTCCGACCCGAACCGTTTACGCCACGGAAGTGATCCTGCAGCTGATGACCACCGGGCTGTGGTTCGTGCTGCTGTTCCCGAGGATCGCCGCCCGTAGGGAGCGGTATCGCAGCTTGGGTGACGGGGTGTTTCTACTGCCTTTGTTGCTGTTGATGAGTTGATTCGTGGCACGGGCGTCCCGCCCGTGTGTTTGAGCGGAGCGATCTTCATTGCCAGCAGGGAGACATCAAACCCGGGCGAGACGCCCGTGCCACGGCGCGTCGAACGTCAATTTCCGATCTTCGATTTCGCGTCGTTGAACTGGTCTTGCGCGGTCTTCAGCATCGACTTGTACTTGTCGAGCCGGGACAATTTGGCCGGCGTGGTCGTCTGCTGCGTCTCGACGGTCTGGTCGTTTACGACCTGCTGGAGCGCTGACTGCTGGCCCTGTGCGAAAGCTGCTGCTTTGATCTTCTCAATATTCGTCTTTTCCAGATCCGCAATCGACTGCGCCTGCTGCGGGTGATTGACGCCCCAGTAAATCCCACCGCCCGCCCCGACCGCCAATACCACCGCGTACGATGCCAATTTCAACAGCATGATCATTCTCCTTAGTCAAAACTGTATTCCGAAGCCGAGCAACAAACCATAGCAAGATTTGAATCAGTTTAGCCGGTTCCTCGTGCGGGCCGTTTCTTCGACGACCGAAACCGGCCAGCAAGAACGACCGGCTAAACGTGGAATAATGACGCCTCGTGAGTTCTCCGCGTGTAGTCATCCGACCCGTTTTGCTGCATCATCTTCGGCCATGGCCATGAACCTCCGCTGGGTCGGCGACGACGAACTGGATCGCGTGGCGCTTACCCGCCTGCGGTGTTACGCCAAGGCCGACAGCGACCTGCCGAAATTCTGCGAGACGATCCGCCGAGACCCGCGGTCGAAAGCCGGGGACTTTCTGCTGGCCGAGACCGGCGGCCGGGCCGTCGGGACCGCGACCCATTTATCGATGCAGATGTTCGTCCGCGGCGGAGTCGTCCCCTGTCAGGGCGTCGCCTGGGTGGGGGCGATCAAGACAATGCGGCGTCGGGGTGAATCCGGCACACCCGGCATCGCCAGCGCGGTCATGCACGAGATGCTCCGCCGCGCCCGCGACGCCGGGGATGTCGTGTCGGCGCTCATGCCGTTCCGCGCTTCGTATTACGAGCATTTCGGGTACGGCGTCGTCGAACGCCGGGTCGACTGGACCGTCCCCGTCGCGGCCCTCCCGACCGGGCCGTTCGACGGCATCCGGTTCTACGAACCCGACGATTTCCAAGCCCGCGCCGAATGTTTAAACCGGATGAAAGCCGGCGGGCAATGCGACATCTCCCGTTCGACCGATTACTGGCGCGTTCTGGACGTCGCCGCCGAGCAGAGCCTCCGCGTGATCGACCGCCCCGACAACGGACCGGCACGCGGTTCGATGGTGCTGACCCATGTTCAAGTTGACGGCAAAGACGTGATGAAGGTTTCCGACCAGGTGTACGAGACCCCCGACGCGCTGCGGCGACAGCTGTGCTTCCTGGCCAGCCTGAAGGACCAGTTCGCGTCGGTTGTGCTGACCCTCCCGGCGGATCTGCCGTTGAACTGGTTGCTCAAGGAGACGCAGGTCCCCCACCGCCCGGTGAACCACCCGGTCGCAGACCCGAAACCGTACACCCGGATGCAGGTGCGGATTCTGGACCACAGCCGGTTCATCAACGCGATGCAATTGCCCGACACTGTAAAAGGCTCGGTCACCGTTGCCGTGCACGAATGTGAGGGAACGGTCAGCCGACTGAAGATCGAGATCGACGCCGGCCGGCCCATCTGTTCACAAACGGCAGAGACCCCGCAGTTTGAATGCACCGACCGCGTCTGGGCGGCAGTCGCCTGCGGCGACTTGTCTGCAACTATTGCCTGCCAATGGGGTTTAGCAAAAGGTAACTCAAACCTGCTCGATTGGTTCGGACGTGGAGCAGTTCCCTTCAGCACCGAATATTTCTAGCTGCGTCTGGAAAAAAACGCGGTAAACTTAACGAAACACTCACAAAATCTTCTTCCGCGGTCATTATAAAGTGGTAATATCTGATTCTTATAAGTGGGTAGCTGTTGCTCACAGTTGGAATCGCCGCAACCAGTATAATTTTGATTGGGAAGACTATGCATTCACGTAATACACTACGCACACTCGCCGGAGTAGCAGGCGTATTCGCCACCGGTGCCGCCGCCCACGCGGTTGCTTTCACCCCCGGCAATATCGTTGTTGAACGCATCGGCACGGGATCGGCCGCACTGACCAGTGTCAGCACTGCCGTTTTCCTCGACGAATACACCCCGACCGGATTGGCCACGCAGGCAACGGTGCAGTCGCTCGCCCTGCCGACCGCCGTCAGCGGTTCAAACAACCCCCTCAGCAACAGCGGATCTGCGGCCAGTGAAGGCGGACTGTCGCTCAGTGCGGATGGGCAATACCTGCTCGTCGCCGGTTACGCCGTCGCCCCGGGCACCGCCAGTGTCGCCAGCAGCAGCACGACGGTCGCACCGATCGTCCTCCGCGACTTCGGCATTGTGGATTCGCTCGGCAACATCGACACCCGAACGACCACTACCGCGTTCTCCGGTAACAACGTTCGCAGCGCGGTCAGCCCCGACGGCACCACGATCTACGCCTCCGGCGGAAACACAGGCATCATCAGCCTGACCGCCGGCAGCACCGGCACCGCGGGCACCCTTATCAGCAACACTTTCACCAACACCCGGCAGCTCGAGATCTACAACAATCAGCTTTACGTCTCCAGCGCCTCGGGCCAGCTGCGCGTCGGAACGGTTGGAACAGGTCTTCCGACTACCACCGGCAACACCACCGCCGAACTGCCCGGTGTGGCGGTCGGCGCCAACACCAGCAGCAGCGCCGTCGGCACCGCCGTCGCCAGCCCGTACCAGTTCGTGATCTCGACCCTGGCCGGGGGGACGACTCCTGACACCCTCTATGTCGCCGACAACGGGTATTACCCCACCAAGGGCACTACCCTCGGCGTGATCGAAAAATACAACCTCGTCAGCGGGTCTTACGTGGCCGCCGGCATCGTCAACCTCCCCGGCGTCACGGGCCTGATCGGCAGTTCGACCACCGTCGGCGGGGTCACCACCGAAACGCTGTACGCGTCGACCCCTACCGGCATCTTTACCCTGACCGACACCGGGACCGGCAACCTTTCGGGCACCCCGACTCAGATTGCCACCGCTGCTACCAACGAAGCGTTTCGCGGACTGGCGTTCGCCCCGTCGTCGGTTCCCGAGCCGGCCAGTGCCGGTGTCATGGCCGTCGGCGCGTTGTTCTTGGCCTCGCGTCGCCGGCGGGTGTGAATGCCCATGTAATCCGGTAATGATTCCCCCATAAAGCCGCCGATGTTATCGGCGCGCTCCCCCGCCGATAACATCGGCGGCTTTATGAAACCGGCGGGTAAGTCACGCATTGCACCATCGACGGGTCGAATCCCACTCGACAACCTTCGCCCCCGGAAGTAAACACGAGCCGGCCGCTTCACCGCGGCCGGCTCGTCCCTTTGACCGAGGTGCCACATGTCCATGTTTGGAAATCAGGGCTATTACCCCAGCCAGGGCGGATTCAACTGGCGGTTGATCCTCGGCCTGCTGATCGCCGCCGGGTCGGTCATCGCCTATTTCACCCACGTCAACGTCAACCCGGTGACCGGTGAACGACAACACCTGTCGATGACCGCCGCCCAGGAAACGCAGCTGGGCCTCGCGTCCGCCCCGCAGATGGCGGCGCAGTTCGGCGGCGACGTCCCCCGCGACGACCCCGAAGCACAGGAAGTCCGCTACATCGGCCAGTGCATCGCCCAGACCGACGACGCACGCCACAGCCTCTACGAATATCAATACCACCTGCTGGCCGACATGCAGACCGTCAACGCGTTCGCCCTGCCCGGCGGGCAGGTCTTCATCACCAAAGCCCTTTACGAAAAACTCACCGACGAGGCCGAACTGGCCGGCGTCCTGGGGCACGAGACCGGGCACGTCATCGAACGCCATTCGGCTCAACAGGTGGAGAAATCCCAGCTCGGCAACCGCCTGGTGACGGCCGTCGGGGTCGGGTCCCGCAACGGCATGTCCAGCGCCGTCATCGCCGGCATCGTCGACCAGGTCGCCCAGCTGCACTTCAGCCGCGCCGACGAGTCCCAAGCCGACCAGATGGGCCTCCGCCTGATGGCCGCCGCCGGTTACGACCCCCGCGGCATGATCGACCTGATGAAAGTCCTAATCTCCGTCAGCCAGGGCGGCCGACAACCCGAATTCCTCGTCACCCACCCCTACCCCGAACACCGCATGGTCGACATCAAAGCCCAGCTCGAGCAAGCCTACCCCGACGGCGTCCCGACCACCCTGAAACGCGGCCGGTCTCTGCCAAAAGACTGAAATTTCTCCAAAAAACGAGCCTTGATTACCTGCAAATTACCTAAACTGCCCGAGATTGAAAATTGGATCTCGAATGTCGCAGATCAAACTAGGATGAGAAGGTAAACATCTAGTACAGACATGTTTGCGCTCGAACGTTTCACAAATTGATCAAACACGATGTCGTGCTTGCCAATCGAGAACAGAGCAAGATTTTTTTAAACTCACTCACCCGACAGTCCACCTTTTCAAAGCGATCCGGTAAATGTCCAAGGAAAGCGAACCGCTTCAAATTCACGACGTTGGCCCGTTCGGAGTACTATCGACCCGCCCGAATCCAAACGGGCTGACTATCGTGACGTATCCCCTCTTCGAGCTGATCCTTCCGCACCTCGAACAACGAGCCGGTCGTAAGTTTACGCCGGCCGAATTGGAGGCCGAACGCGCTCAAGCGCCTGCGGTCGCTTTGCGCAAGGACGAAGCCGATCGGTTCGTTGCCGCCTCTCTGCGTGGCCGTGGGACCCGATAGGTTTCCGAAATTCTCACTAGGGTGCCGCTCGCTTGTCATTTTGGTCCCGATGATGCGCCAGCGATTGCTGGTTCCTCCGCAAAGGCTGCATGTTTATGACGAAATGATTTCAAAAAAGCACTGCCCCCGTGGCAACAGATCGTCGGCGAGGATCTCAGCGCTGTCAGTTTCATCCGCGACTACCTCCGCTTTGAGTCTAATCCGCCGCTGATGATTGACGCCCTGACAAGGACGACCATCGTCACGCCCGACCGTTCGGCAAACTTCGGTGAGCCCGCTTTTGCCAACGTCGCTATTGGACTGATCGGGAGCGTTGTGTCAGAAATTGTCTTGTTAGTCGACGCGTCTCTGTTGATCACGTTTGATGGCGGCGGGACGATTTCGATCTCACCGCGGCCCGCCGACACAATCGGCCCGGAAGCGGCAATAGTCCACGGGCACAACCAGCAACTCGAAGTGCTTTAACGGTCCGACACTTATCGTGTGCAATTTTTAGCAAAGACCGACTCTGATTATCCGTAGCCTGCTGTGAACGGACCCGCAGTTGACGCCGTAATATATGGGCCCGCGTGACCAAGTCGACGGAGGTTACATAGCTGCTTCCGGGTGTCCTGATCGAGACTGCAGGAAAGGTTTTTAGCCGCAACGTTCGTGTCTTGCCGTTTGCAATGCTTGACTCCTCACAAGCCTTGCTCCGCTAACCACCGGGCTACGAAACCTATCTAGCGATGTAGATCTATCCTATTTTTCTTTCAGCAGTTTACATTTCGATTGTACTGCTTAATCGGATTGCAATGCTTCGGTCACCGCGCGTTCGGCACTCACGGCCTTCCCAACCATCTACCTGTTTTTCAGCACGAGTCTTGTAAAAAAAGACGAAGCCTCTTTGTTTGATGCGTGGATGTGTCTGGTCCCTTGTTTGCGTTGGCCAGCTCATCAGTGGGACCCAGCGCCGTACTCAAAAGGAGATGTCTATGCGTCGTGGCAGTTGCAACAATGGCCGTTCGTCTTCGCGCGTCGTTTTGGTAGCTGCTGTAGGCAGCTTGGCCATGTTCTCTTCAGTTACGGTCGTCAGTGCCGCTGTGAATGTAGTGGAGCTGACTGCTTCACAAATTGAAGCCGGCCTGGGGGGCGGGAGTTACACAGACGCCGCTCTGATGCAGGCCTACCTCGATCGAATCAATACCTATAATCCGACCTATAACGCGTTCACTTATTTAAACCCCAATGCACTTAGTCAGGCGCAGGCGGACGACGCGATCATCGCCGCCAATGGCGGGGCATTGCCGGCAAATCAGCCGCTCTTTGGTGTGCCGGTGGTCGTGAAGGACTCGATGAACCTGGCCGGTGTCCGTACGACGGGTGGCTATTTCGGTTTTACGCACGAGAAGGGCGGGGTCGACATGGTCCCGTTAGCCGACTCTCCGATCGTCGCCCGACTGAAAGCAGCGGGGGCGATCATCCTCGGGAAAACCAACCTGCCGCAGTTCGCCCGCACGGGCGCGAGCGCTAACACCAGTTATCTGGGGCCGACGTACAACACGTTCAACATCACCCGCGTGCCGGGCGGGAGCAGCAGCGGTACCGCGACGGCGGTCAGCGGCAGCTTCGCCGCGATCGGAACGGCCGAAGAAACCGGCGGATCGATTCAGAACCCCGCCGGCGCGCAGGCGTTGGTGGGCGTGAAAACCACCTTCGGCCTTGTCCCCACTTCGGGCGGTATCCCGTTGAACGGCAGCACCCGCGACGTGTTCGGGGTGAACGCCAAAACCGTCACCGACGCCGCCAACTTCCTCACCGTCATCGCAGGAGCCGACGCCTCCGACCCCAACACCGCCAACAGCACTGTCGCCAGTGGTCACCTTCCCGCGGCAGGGTATTCATCGGCACTGAGCAGCACCTCGCTCGCCGGCAAACGATTCGGTTTGTTCAGCACGGATTTTAAGAACGTCACGCTCAGCGCAGACGTGCAGGCGCTGTACGCCACTGACATTACCAAGCTGACATCGCTTGGTGCCACGGTCGTGACGAATGTGTTTGCCGACTCGGCCTTGTCCGCCAAATTCAACACGCTGACGACCGCCCTTGTCAACGGTTCGAGCTTCAGTTCCTACAGCGGGTCGAACGAGCCTTACGACCTTCAGCAGTGGTTCAAAACAATGGACCCTGCGAAATCTCCGACCTCAATTCAGGCGTTCAAGACACAAACCGGGCGAGATTTGATGGCTCAGAAGGGGACCTCCTTGGCAATTTTGCCAACACGCCCGGCTTGGCCAGCGCGGCAGCGAACCCGGATACGAATCAGACGGCCAACGTCGCGTCTTTCATGCAGGGCCGCACGAATATGCTGGGCGAGTTCCGCCAGGTGATGTCCGATTTTAATCTGGACGGGTTGTTCTTCCCCGAACAGTCGGCCGAGCCGGGCATTCTCCCCGCCGCCCCCGCCACCGGAACCTATTCCAACACGACAGTATCCGAAGTGAATCTGATGGGAACCCCCCAGGTAAACCTGCCCGGCGGATATTATGCCGACGGCACCCCCTTCAGCGTGGCCTTCCTGGGTGACACCTATAGCGAAGCCTCGCTGCTGAATTATGCCTACGCGTTCGAACAAGGAACGCAATACCGCGTTGCCCCGACGCTGCTTACGTCGGTGCCCGAACCTACTACGATGGCGTCTCTTGGAGTGATCAGCCTTGGCGTGCTGTCACGTCGAAAACGCGCGCTAGCGACTCACGCATAACCGCCCATTCCGATTCGAACGATCAAGAGAACAAAGCATTTTACGTGCTTCGTTCTCTTCGTTTTGGAGGGGCGACTCACAGTGTTATCAAACGATATCATCTGATTCACTGAGCAAATCTGGATGTAGAGTAATCTTTAATATGCCATCCAGCCTGCAGCGGTCGCCTGCTTCTCAGGTATCAATCGATTGTTTCAAACTGCATTACATCTTCCCATCAGCGGACGATCCGGTGGACTGGTTTGCTGGCATCGGGTAGTGTTCTTTCGCGAGGTCTTTGCCGCGTAGATCATCTGTTACTGAGGGGTATTCTTATGTCACTTGATTACGCCACACCCCGGGACGACATGCCGGCGGCCAACTGGTTCGGCGTCGGCGTCCGATTGCTGGGCGTGTGGGAATGCCTCAACGGCCTGGACGAATTAATCGGGTACGGCAACATTATTGTGCGGCTGTACACGCCGGATCGCCTTTCACCGAACGGACTTCTGGCTCACGCGATCGAACACCTGCTGGCCGGTCTGTTTCTCCTGTTCGGCGCCGCGAACGTCGTGGCCGCCTCTTACCCCTACCATGGAGCGGCGGCGAAAGAGCAGTCGGACGTGGGATAACCCTTCGCTGCTGCGAACGGTCACGTCACCCAGCCCGCCAGAAGTTGTCATCGGTTGTGTCCGTCGATCATTCCTAATCTCTGCTTCAATCGCTTCGGAAAGTCTTCCCGGATCCCGAAACGGCTAAGGCTGCGTTAGCGTCGCTTGATCGGGACAAGGGTTATGGCGGCGAGAGCCTAAAGTTGGCCATTGTAACTGCTAGCGACGGACAGCTCTGGAAACTACGTGAGCTTTTACGGGTAGCGAAGAAAGACTTTCGCGACGCATTTTTTGAGGCGAATTCACCCGAAAAGGTACTTAAAAGTAGACAGGAGAAGCGAGCAGATCCCACTTGGGCCTGGGGCAGGCAGCAGTACCTTATTAAAAAGGCCAAGCGTGATGCTCAGCGAAATCAGTGGCAAAAGTGATGTAGGTTGGGCTTCAGTGATGTAGATCGGGCTTCAGCCCATCGGTATCCTGATGACGGGCTAACAGCCCGAGTTACGGAACCGAAGGCGTGTTACCCATGTCGTGAAAACTGTAGAGGCGGTCGCGGATGCCAACATTCGGTCGAGTCGCGCCGGGCATTGCGGTTGCCGACATAGGTCGCGCTCTGCGGTTCTATCGGGACGTGCTGGGGTTCGCCGTCGCGTTCACGAACGGCGATCCGGTTTCGTTCGCCATAATCAAGCAGGGCAATGCAGAGCTGCACCTTAGCGCTCGAACCACCAATGCCGGGTCGTCGCACGCGCACCTGATGGTGGACGACCTCGACGGCGTGTACGGGCAGTTGCAGCGGGCGGGTGTTGTGATTCTTCAGCCCCCGAAACACCAAACCTGGGGGTTGCGTGACATCGTTGTTGCCGACCCCGACGGCAACACGTTCGAAATCGCCGAGCCCTATGGCGAAGAATTGAAACCGGCGGCTCGCGACGCGGCGGAGTAAAGATGGCCCATGGACGCGGTCAACGCTCAATGATCGGACCCATCGCAACACAACCGAAGGCTCTGAATAAGGCCGCGCCCGTCGCGGCCCGGTGGGTCGTCCGCCGATATCATTTTAAACACCGCGCTGCGTTGGCTTTTTCAGGCATTGTTATTCCGTTCGGTCTGTATTTCAGTCTCATGGCTTTTGGACAACTGGATCGAATGCACGCCGACCGCTTTGTGGGCGATCGCCGAACCGACCGGGAGGCGGCGGTCGGGTTTGCCGAGTGCGCGGCCTCGACCTTGTTAACGGGGGTTTATTACGGGTACATCGGATTGCGAGGACAACCATCTACATCGATAACCGCGCCGAAGCGAGTGTGATCGCGGCTGAAGCAGCTCAAGAGGCGCAAAGATGACATCCACAATGGATATCCGCTTTTTGACTTCTAAACGCAGGCGCGGGCTTGCACAAACGGCCTTGAGTGAACGGCACTCATGGACGCGCCTTTTTAGCTTCAGATGCTCTAACAACGGACAGCACTGAAAACAAGAATAACAGCGAGGCCATTTTTTATCCGTGTGCTCCGTGCTATCCGTGGTTGAAAAATTTTAGATTGAAATAAGTGACTCGCTATAAGAATCTCGCTCAACCATCAATCCCATTGCTGTAGATCGACGCGACAGGAATTCGTCGGAAAGCAAGAATCAGCGTTGCGTTGGGCGAAGACTTCGGAACAATGTCCCGCATCCAGTTTGTGACGTGCTCCGAATCTTGGTGCTTCGACCAATACATACGGGGAGATCATTTGCGGTTTTTACAAACATCGATGTTCGGCATGGGATTGGCAATGACTGCGACCGCTTTCGCGGCGGGACCGATCACGTTGACCGGGCGGGTTCATGATTTTAATGCCGGCGGGGGCGAGTTCGAGATCGTAAATTTTAACTCGCAGACACCGAGCGCGTATTTCGCGAACAATCAGAACAACAAGATCGAACGGGGCATCGTTGGCCCGATGGGGTCGCCGCTGGGAGCAAATGGCCTGCCGGTGTATTCGGCCACGCGGGAGGCGGGTTTTTACAACACCGTTCCGGACGCGAACCTGTTCAACAACTGGTTCAAGGACGCGCCGGGCGTGAACGTCGGGCTCGACGTGCCGATCACTTTTAGTGACCTCGGCGGAGGTATGTATGATTACGAGAGCACCAGCTTTACACCGATCGACAACCAGGGGTTCGGCAATCAGGGCAACGCGCACGACTATCACTTCACGATACAGCTAAGCCGGAGCTTCGTGTACCAGCCGGGGCAGAGCGTCGTCGCGACCTCGGACGATGACCTTTGGGTCTTCATCGACCACAAATTGGCGATCGACATCGGCGGGATCCACGGCGGGTACCAGTGGGCAGTAAACCTCGATTCGCTCGGGCTGACCGCCGGGCAGAGCTACCCGTTCGACCTGTTTTACGCCGAGCGAAACACGCCGGGCTCGGCGTTCGGACTGAAGACGAATATCCTGTCGTCGGTGCCGGAACCGTCGAGTTTGTTGATGCTGGCAACGGTTCCGTTCGCGGGGTCACTGTCGCGACGACGAGTCGCGTCGCGGCCCACTCGCGATGGAAACCGATGATGACCTACGCCGAGGCGCAAATTTTAAAAAACACCAGCTTCACTTAATTGCTGAGTTTCATTGATGGCAACTGAATCTCGCATCCTCGACCTTCTCGACAGCTGGCGTGAGTTGCCGGCTTATCAGTTGGAACGTCGGGCGGACGTGTTTTTCGCTGCGTATCTTCCGCAGTTTTTGTCTCATAAATTCTGCAAGCCGGTCAGCGAAATTCTCATTCCTGAGTTTCCTTTCCATCTCAAGTCCCTCTACCCAGACAAACCGCGGAAAAAAGACGACAGTTGCCGACTTGACTATCTTGCACTGAGTGTCGACTTGGCGGATGCATACTTTATAGAACTCAAGACGGACCTCCGGTCAGTGGGTAAACCGCAGAAGCAAAGAATGGCTGATGCAAAAGCGGCAGGTTTCCAAGCACTTCTCGAGGGAGTGAAGAAGATTGTTGGCGCTTGCACGAACACCACGGCTGACAGTACGTCCCTCCAAAAGTACTGTTGTCTGTTGAAGCTTTTGGAGAAAAATAGCCTCATCTCGCTTCCTGAGAATTTAGTTCGCCATTTTGCTTAAAAACGAGTAAGTCGATCGTGAGAGCCTGCTTAAAAGATGTGAACGTTACTAACATCGAGTCGCAAATTCATTTGTTATATCTTCAGCCCTACAAGGGAAATCAGTCACCCAGCGACATCGATTTTCACGAATACGCAAGTTTTCTTAGAACGTTGACGGATGATTCACTCGCGCTGCGTTTTGCAAGGTCGTTGGAACTGTGGGCACCATTCAAGCAGGATTCTTAGCCGGCAACACGCTTTGCCGAGTCGGTTCGGCGCTGGAAGGATCGAGCTGGTCGATAGTGCGAATTCACCTTGTCACGGTGTCGTTCGACGGTCGGGCCGACGGGTGTGCACCCGCGGCTTCGTCGGGGGGAAGGCATTTCCACAGCGATGAACCTTCGCTGGGGCTTGGTATAGTCTAGCGATGCCGACACCGAATATTCGCCTGGCGACGCTGGCCGACTGCGAGGCGATTCATGACATTTATAACTATTATGTGACGCATTCGACCTGCACGTATCAGACCGAGCCGGACCCGATCGAGGTCCGGCGGGCGTGGTTTTCTGCGCGGGGGGTGGAGCACCCGGTGACGGTGGCCGAACTGGACGGCGTGGTCGTCGCGTGGGGGGCGTTGTCGCGGTTTCATCCGCGGGCGGCGTACCGGCGGACGGTGGAGAATGCCGTGTACGTCCATCACGCGCATCACGGTCGGGGGATAGGCCGGGCGGTGCTGGCGGATCTATTACTGCGGGCGAAGTCGCTGGACCATCACACGGTGATCGCGTTGGTGTCGGCCGAGCAGACCGCGAGCCTGGCGCTGCACGAGAAGGCGGGATTCGTGCGCGCGGGGCGATTGTCTCAAGCCGGTTTCAAGTTCGACCAGTGGCTGGACGTGGTTTATCTGCAGAAAATGCTGTGAAGCTCAGTGCTCGTCCAGCGATTCGCCACGCTCGCGGACGAGGTCTTCTACGAACGTTTTGTTGTCGTCGGCGACGAAAAAGAAGAGCGCGAAGTCGGCGAGCTTGATAACCAAGTCAGAATCGCCATCCGTATTGCAGCCGCCCAGCGCGATTCGTTCGATGTCGGACTCGTGTTGCCGCATGTACTGGGTAATCTGTTCCATTCGCGCGTCGAAACGGAGGATCAATTCGCGCCGAAGCCGGCGCATGTCCTCTTCGCTCAACCCTGAAGCTAATTCGCGGATCTCTTCGTCGGTCATGAACAACCCCTTACGTATGTTGGTCCTCAATTCATCTTACACCGTGCCCGGTGAAAAAAGGGACCCTAACCCGGGGGGTAGTTCAAAATTTTAGCAATAATCAGTCTGAGGCCTCCAATTCTGCATCTATTGCAGCCTCGGCCATGATGGGAATGGGGATCTCGTCCGCGGGCTCGTCTTTGAATAACCGCTGTTGTTCGAGACGTTTACGACGCTTGCTGCCCGCGCCGGCGAGGTCGACGCTGTTGTTCCCGAGCAGCTGCTCGAGATCCCCCACCAGCAGCGGCGTCGGTTTGACGGCATGCTGGCGGTCGATCTGCATCGTGACTTTTCCAGTCGGCGTATTGACCTGGAAATAGACCGGCGACCCGCCTTTGTGTTTGGCCAGCAAGGGGGGGATGTCCGCGATCATTTTCGCGTCGTGCCGGGTCCCGTCCAGCTTGATCGCGACCGCCGTCGTCAACCGGGCGACGGCGTCCGCCAGTGGGATCACTTCGTTGACCATCAGACTGGGGATCTCGCGCTTTTTGTCGACCTTCCCTTTGACGAACACGATCGAATCGGTCGCGACGGCGGTCGGGTATTTCGCGGTCACTTCGGCGAAGGTCTCGGCGAACATCGTGCCGTCGATCTGCCCGTCGAGGTCTTCCATGGTGATGATCGCCATCGGCATGCCGGCCGACCGGCCGTTCTTGGTGACGACTTTTTTCACCCGGCTGATCATCCCCCCGATCATCACCTCGGTGCCCTCGGTGAGCAGCATCGCCTCTTTGGTGCTGGCGGTGGTGTACCGCTCGATGGCGGCCTGCTGCTCGGTCAACGGATGGCTGCTGATGTAAAAACCGAGAAGTTCCTTCTCAAATTTGAGCAGCTCGGAATTTTCGAATTCGTCGACATCGGGCAGGGACGACCCCATGGTCTGCGCCATCGACGGCGCGGCGGGCCCCCCGCCGCCGAACATGCTCATCTGCCCGCTGCGGCGGTCGTTCTGGGTCTGCTGGCCCATCTCGACCGCCCGGTCGAGGATCTGCACGAGCTGCGCCCGCTTGGCTTTCATCGAATTAAACGCGCCACATTTCACAAGGGCTTCGATGGTGCCCCGCGTCACTTGCCGGAGATCGATCCGTTCGCAGAAGTCGTACAGGTTGGCGTACAGGCCTTTGTCGGTCCGGTTCAGGCTTATCGCCTCGACCGCTTTTTCACCGACGCCCCGCACGGCGGCGAGCCCGAAACGAATGACGCCTTCCATTTTAGGTTTGGCCTTGCGACCCTTGGTAGCCTTGCCGGCCCGGCCCTCCGGGCCGCCGCTAAACGGTTCGTCGGTGTACACCGGCGTGAAATCCTTGTCCGACACGTTCACGTCCGGCGGGAGCACGCGGATGCCTTTGCTGCCGTCAGCCAGCGTCATCCGCCGGCATTCTTCGATGTACTCGACCACCTTTTCGGTCGAGCCCATTTCAAACGTCAGCACCGCCGACATGTATTCCACCGGGTGGTACATCTTCATGTAAGCCGTTTGAAACGCGACGATCGCGTACCGCGTGCTGTGCGAGTTATGTACGACCAACCCGTCGGCAACAAAGTTGTGATCCACTTCTACGGTCAGGTCATATGTGTCTTGAACGCCTTTGGGTTCCAACGACACAACGCGGTCCCAGAACAGGTCGGAGTTGGCGATGTTAGAAAGCCGACTCGATGCGAAAAATTTGGCAAGCTTGTTCAACGTGGACCGACGGAACCCGCGATTCAGTGCCGAGCCGGCACCGGTGAACTCTTTCATTGACACACCGGACCTGGCTTGGAGTTCACGCCATGTCAGCTTGGCGGCGCGGCGTTCCTCGTCGACCCAGATCCGCACCTCTGCCGGGATGGTGTCCTTGCTGGTCCGGTCAGATGACACCGCAGATACCCATGCGGTCAGTTGTGCGAGTTGCGGCTCGCGACCGAGACAGTGCGGCCCAACGCGGTCGATGAACGTTTGGATCGATCCCGAGCCGAGCAGGTGAACGGTAAAACCCGGAACGTCTGTGCCTCGATATTTGAACGCCTTGCGGTGAACACCGCTGACAATGCCGAGGCGAAGCAGCAGCGTCTGCACGTCTTTGGCCAACTGCTCGGAACTGGTCGCGTAGAACGGGACGGCTTGAGTCGCGTTGGCGAGGAAGCCGTCACCGGCCCAGAGCCGACCGAGGAACAACTCCAGGTCGGCGTCGCATAGCGTGAAGACTTTGTCCGGCACGTGCTTACCGGTCGCAGTGAGCCCGACGATTTTCAACGCCTGAGCCCAGAGGAAAGCGCCGCACCGGTTTTGAATTGCCGCAACGGCAGTCGAGGTGTCAGTCGATGGCGACGGACGGCCCGGCCCGTTCCAGGGCTTTTGCCCGGGCTGGAAGCGTGTGTCACGTCCGGTCGACAGGCACACTTCCAATCGCCGACCGCCGGGCCGGGCCCAGGTCCGCGCCACCGTGTTGGGAAACTGACCGGCGGCGGCGGCGAAGTCGGCGACCAGCTTCGGCTCGTCGCCGTAAAAATACAGGCACGTCGGATGGCAGGTGTTTCCCTCGGCGATTAGCCCGGCGAGCACGATCAGTTCGTGCTTCGGCCAGGACGTCGTCGCCGCGACGTCCATTCGCCGTGGTAACCCGACCCAGTCGCCGAGGTCCAAATCACCGAGGTTGGTCCAACCGTTCAAAGTTCGTAACGGGTGGTTGCTAGTGGCGGTGATCACCTTGCCTTGCGCGGTGCGTAACTGAGTGACCGGCTTTCGGCCGTTCCACACCACATCGGTCACCCGGCGGGGTTTGAGCTTGCCGTCGTCACCGAGCGCATGTACCGTGAAGTTCACGCCCGCACCGCAGTTCTCGTGGAACAGTTGCTTGACCGTCGCCCGCCGACCCGTAACGGCGTCTAGCACCACTGTCTCACCAACCACGCATTTATTAAACCCGTACCCACCGAACTTCAGGATCAGGTCGAAGATCTCCTCGGCTTTTTCCTGACCGACGCCCTTGGCCATCGTGCCCTTGATAAACTCGGGCTTGAATTTGGCGATCACGTCGACGGTCTTCTTGCTGATGGCCTTGATCAGCTTATATGCATTAGCCAGATCGATCCCACCGAGTTGGTTGAAGATCTGCATAACCTGTTCTTGGTAAACCATAATTCCGTACGTCTCGGCCAGGATGGCATCCATGATCGGGTGGACTTGCGGGACCGGTTCCTTGCCGTGCTTGCGGGCGCAGTACGTCGGGATCAGTTCCATCGGACCGGGGCGGTACAGCGCGTTGGCGGCGATCAGGTCTTCGATTCGGTCGGGGACCATCTTCATCAGCAGGTCCTGCATGCCGCCGGATTCGAACTGGAACACGCCGCGGGTCTCGCCTCGTTGGAACAGCTTGAAGACGGTCTGGTCGACGAGGTCGACTTTGTCGATGTCGACCCGGCCTTTTTCGTCCAGCGGCGGCGGGGTCTGATTCGCGGCCCACTGCACCGGGCGGATCGACCGGGTCTGCATTTCCAGGTCGATCGACCGCGTGAGCGTGGTCAGGGTGCGGAGGCCGAGGAAGTCCATCTTCAGCAGGCCGCACTTCTCGGCGATCGGGCCTTCGAACTGGGTCAGCACGTTGCCGTCGCTGTCGCGGTACAACGGCACCACTTCGTCCAGCGGCATGTCGGCGATGATCACGCCGGCGGCGTGGCAGCCGGCGTTGCGGCACATGCCCTCTAGCTTCAACGCCAGGTCGATCACCTGCTTGATCGTCCCGCTAGTGTTGTACAGCTCGGACAACTCGGGCACGCGGTCGAGCGCCTGCTTCAGCTTAATGCCGGGCGGAACGCTGGGGATCAGTTTCGTTAGCCGGTCGATTTCCGCCAGCGGCACGCCGAGCACCCGGCCGACGTCTTTGCACGCTGCTTTGGCGGCGAGCGTTCCGAACGTGATGATCTGAGCGACGTGGCCGTATTTATTGCGGACGTATTCGATGACTTTCTGCCGGCCGTCCTGGCAGATGTCGATATCGATATCCGGCATCTCGCTTCGGCTGGGGTCCATGAACCGTTCGAACAGCAGCTGATACTTGATCGGGTCGACGTTGCAGAGCCCCAGCAGGTACCCCACCATCGTGCCGACACCCGACCCTCTGGCCCCGACGGGGATGCCGTTGTCGCGGGCGAAGTTGCAGAAGTCCCAGACGATTAGGAAGTACGAGCAGAAGTTTTTCTTGATGATGACCGACAGTTCGTATTCCAACCGTTGCCGAACGGCCGGCTCGACTTCGGTGGTGCCGTACCGCCAGATCAAGCCGTCTTCGCAGAGCTGGGCGAGATACCGGGCATCGTCCTTGGGCGCGGGTTGATCGGTGGCTTCGGCGAGCGTTTCGGTGTTCCGCAGCTTGTCAGCCGGCACGCGGTAGACCGGTGCGTACCGCTTGGAAAAATCCAGTTCCAGATTGCACATCCCGGCGATTCGGGTCGTGTTCTCGATCGCCTGGTCGTAGTTTCCCAGCGCCTCGCGCATCTCGTCGGGGCTTTTGAGATACAGCTGCGTCGGATACTTCATCCGCCCTTCGTCGGCCACCAGCTTGCCCATGCTGATGCAGCACAACACGTCGTGCGCGAAGTGATCGTCCTTGGTTAAGAAGTGCACGTCATTGGTCGCGACCAGCCCGATGCCGGTCTTGCGCGCCAGCTCGGCAAGCTCGGGGTTCACCTCGTTCTGTTCTTTGATGTGGTTCTGCACCTCGATGAAGAACCGGTCGGGCCCGAAGATCTCCAGATACGTCTCGGCGACCTGCTTGGCCTCGGCCATCTTCTGCCGGCGTAAAAACGCCGACGGAATCTCCCCGCCCAGGCACGCGCTGGTGGCGATCAATCCCTTGCTGTGCTCCCGCAGAATCTCGCGGTCGATCCGCGGCTTGTAATAAAATCCTTCACGGTACGCCCGGCTGCTTAGCTTCAGCAGGTTGTGGTACCCCTGCAGGTTCTCGGCCAGCAACAACAGATGGTAAGCCGTCTCGCCCGGCACGCCGCTGCGGTCCCGGCGGTCGCCCGGCGCCATGTACGCTTCCATCCCCAGGATCGGCTTGATGCCTTCTTTTTTGCATTCGTTGAAGAACTCGACCACGCCAAACATGCACCCGTGGTCGGTGATCGCCAGGCTGTCCATGCCCAGCGCCTTGGCCCGCTTGACCAGATCAGGAATGCGATTCGCCCCGTCGAGCAGGGAATAGTGCGTATGAACGTGCAGGTGCGTGAAAGGTCCAGCCATCAACGCATTTTAGACCGTCCGAGGCGACCCGAACAGTAGCCGAATCTTTGATAACAACTTGTCCACCGGTTCAGGGCAGAATTCTGTAACCCGGCGGAGACGCTGGGCTCGATGGTGCCGGTGTGATTAAAGGTTTTTTTTCGCAGGTGGCGGCCCGAGCTCTTGGGGATTTTTCCGCCCGTTGACTTGCGGGCGCTGTCTATTGCTGGTCAAAAGTGGTCGGGAGGGCTCTGTAGAAAACCCACATTAAGGCCAAAGCCAGACCCATTTGATTTACCCGAGGCAGCGGGATGACCGTCGAATAGTCGGTTGAAGCGCACGGCTCTGAGTCAGCGACAGATTTATTTCGCAACCGGGGGCTCTGCCCCCAAGACCCCCGCCTCGATAGCCTCTTCCGCCAGTGGGCGGTGGTCTTTCTAAAGGGGACATCACTCAATATCCGTTTTCCAGCAATAGCGGTCGCCTATGTATGACGAATTTCTTACAAATGAGTGATGTCCCCTTTTGCGTTTCTCCCCTTTTGCGTTTCCCCTTTTGCGTTTCCAAAAGTCAGCAGATGTCGCGGTGAACCAAGAGGCAACTGCGAAATTTTTAATATTATTGTGTTGACAATATATTACTAATTGATAGAAGTATTGAACCGAAAAAGTCAATTTTGTTTTAAGCGAAAAAACGCTTAAAAGGTCAATTCGTTGAGCTTGGTCACGTAAGTTTACGAAGAGCCGTCATTTTTTTTGGGGCCGCCCTGCGACAACGCAACGGTTCCAATCGGCTGCCATTTCTCTGCGGTTTCGCTTTGATTTTGCGTCGTCTGATCAGTTGACGGCTTTCCCACCAAGCCGGTTCTGGTGGCATTTCTTTCGTGTCGGCTTTCGCTACACGAGGTTTGAAAGGACAGTCCTATGCTCCGCTCCAACACTTTGGTTTCCTGCCGTTCGACGGTCGTCACCCGGTCGAAAGGGTTCACGCGGATCCGCGTGGCCGCCCTGATGGTCGCCGCCGGCGTTGTCGAAGCGACTTCCGTGGATGCTTCACCTTTAACCGGTTCCGGTCCTAATCTGCTCGGGCCCACGCCGACCGCGCTTGCGTCAATTCCTATTGCAAATCCCGTCGTAACCGGCCCGAACACGGGTCCGTTTTCGGGCACATGGGTCGGTAGTTCCCCGACCGCCGCGGCCGCCTGGAACAGCGGTGGTTTCACTGGAACCGGACCCTTCTCTTACAGCGGTGGTCCTTTCGGAACAACCGTCATGAAGTTCGCCAGCATGACCGGCGGTAACCTGCCCGCCGGCACCTACGTCTTTTTAGGGGACCTCGATTCGGGATCGGGTCCGGAAAGCTTCAACATCCAGGCGTTCGATTCCTCCCACGTCCCGGTTTCCTCCGCCTGGCTCGATTCCGCGGTTTCTATTTACGGTTCAGGCGTCGGCCCCGGGGGCCTGCCGGCCGTCACGGACGCCCCCTCGTGGTCCTACAACTCCGGCACCGCGACCTATCGATTCGACGGTAGCGGTGTCCCGGGAAACCCTGCCGTCGCCCTGCTGTTGCCGACTAATCAAGGCGTCGCCGAACTCGACATCATCCGTGATACAAGTGCTGCCAGCCTCGCGCTGCAAGCTCCGGCTTCGGTCCCCGAACCGGCCACGCTGGGCATTCTTGGTCTCTCAGGTCTTTTCCTGGGATTCGCCGGTCGGCGCCGCAAGTCTCGCTGATCGGGTCGGGCCCGTGCGTCGCCGGACAAGACGACCGAGCAACGGCTTTACAATAGAGCAACGACGCCGTTCTATTGCCGCGTGCCTCGGCAAGGGCCAGAGTTCTACCTCATCGACCGCTTGCATCGCTTTCGTTTTCAGTTCGTGTGGAATTCGGTCGCGACCGTAGCTTCGTATCTGCGGTCGCGACCTGCCGGTGATTGCATAGGGTGCACCGCCGCTGGTGCATCGCCGCCCGCTTCCGCGCGCTCGACCCTCCGATGCATGATTAAGCCATGTAGGGTTGGCGTATTCGCCCACCCTACACGGCTCCGCGCTCCAGCGCGCGTTGTGATCGCTCGCGCCAACCGTGGTCTTTCTAAAGGGAACATCACTCAATATCCGTTTTCCAGCAATAGCGGTCGCCTATGTATGACGAATTTCTTACAAATGAGAGACTATTCTAAAGGGGACTATTCTAAAGGGGACATCACTCAATATCCGTTTTCCAGCCATAGCGGTCGCCTATGTATGACGAATTTCTTACAAATGAGTGATGTCCCCTTTTCCTTTTGCGTTTCTCCCCTTTTGCGTTTCTCCCCTTTTGCGTTTCTCCCCTTTTGCGTTTCTCCCTTTTGCGTTTCCCAAGACAACCGTTCGACGCGACGCGGGGCCGTCCACAGCATTGGTTGGTTATACCGTGCTTCCAACCGCCGCGAGACGCGCTACCCGATAGCGAGCGACTTCCGAGTGAGTTCACCACGCCGATCATAGTCGGAACCAATTTCCTCTTCGAGGCTAAAGACCTCCACCAGATGCGTGAAGCCGACCGCCTTTGCCGCCGCCACCAAACTCTCGTAAGCGCGCTCGCCATGCCGATGGAACTCAGACTGGATGAGTGAAAAGAACAGCCAGAAATAAAGGCCTTGTTCTGACCGCGCAACAAGCGAGGCTTTGGGGCCATCACCGTCGTCGGCATACATCATGTGCCAATAGTGCAAGCGATCCGGACCTTTGACGCAGTAGACAATCTCGAAAGCGTGTCCATCTCCGACTTCATGTTCCCATAGTGCGGCAGCTGTCTCGCCATCGAGTTCCGGCAGCGCCCCGACTTGGTCCAGATTTAAGCCGAACGATTTCCGCCGTTGGTCAACTTGCAACGGCTCGCATTGTGCTTGGAATGCTTCATGCGGGAGATTGCCGTCAGCCATGCCGATCAGTCTTGGTGGAACGCCCCACACGTGTAGTTGTTCAAGGCGGTTCCCCATGCCGAGTTGCTGCTGCGGTATAACTACTGTTCCACAGCGCCGCGTAGGTATATCACGCTGATGTCCTTTGGATCGCCGTCGCCGAGCTGCCGGGTACGGTACCTCGGCGTACGGCGGGGGTGCAACGGCAATCTGCAAAAGCGGCTCGACGCGATTGTGCGCGGTTAATTGGGCGGGCGTATGCGCCTGCGGCGTTCGGCGGTGTCGCGGGGGCTGGAGATGGCGAGGGGAAAAGTCTGGCTGATTCGGCCTGGTGCCGGGTGGTTTCTCCTAACACCGCGGTTTGACATGCCGGGGCTGACCAATATGATTTGCCACTCGACGCCTAAGCCCGACAAGGTCGGGCATGGGGAACCCAACGTGAGGCCTGTGTCTCACGACGTTGAGTCAATTCGTTGACTCGGCAGGGGCGAATCGGCCGCTTTGGTCGAGGGAGACTTTCAACTCCCAGCCCGTCAGCTAACCCCGTCGGCTTGTGAAAGGGAACCCGCTCCGCCGTCGCCCGGTTCGGGCCTGCATTAGCGAGTCCGGTCTCCCCTGTTGATGAATTCGATGTGTTCGGCTTCGACTGACGCTTTCACGCGGCGGTAGGATCACGGGCAGCATCAAAACATCAGGAGCATGTTCAGGCCTTTTCACGCTTCGTTTTTAATACATAGCCGAGCATCGATCCGAGATCGATGACGCTCCCGCACACCGGTCTAGGAATGCTCCACGGCGGCTGGGCGGCTCTACAACCGCGCTTCTTGATTGCGCACAGGAAACTTTACAGATGTCTCTGGATGATCCCAATGTCGTCGACGTCGCACAAATGCCCGAGCTCTCACGCGGGCAGAAAATCAACGTTCTGCTGGTGACCAGCGTGGCGCTGAGTTTCATCAGCTTTTGGCGCGCCGCGGCAATCGTGCTGTGCGACCTGGCGAGCACCGCGTACTACATCGGTGGGATCAGCGAGCAGGCGATCGGCAAGGCCGCCCCGTGGTTCATCCTCGGCGTCATGCTGTTCAGCTACGCCGTGCGGGCGGTCTACGTCGAAAGCTGCACCATGTTCACCCGCGGCGGGGTGTACAAAGTGGTGAAGGGGGCGGTCGGGGGAAACATCGCCAAGCTGTCGGTGTCGGCGTTGATGTTCGACTACATCCTGACCGGGCCGATCAGCGGTGTCGCGGCTGGCCAATACATCGTCGGTCTGTTCGAGCAGATTTTGAAACTGCTGACCGCGCACTCGTCGCACCCGTTCGAGTTCGACGAGGCCGCGTCACGCTGGCTGTCGGTGGCCATCGCGGTCGGGGTGACCGTTTATTTCTGGCGCGCCAACATCAAAGGGATTCACGAATCCAGCGACAAAGCGCTCCGCATCATGCAGCTGACGACTGTCATGGGCGTCATCATTATCGTCTGGTCCGGACTGACGTTGTGGCTGCACCACGACCACCTGAGCGTCCCGCCGCTGCACCCGGTCTTCACCGGTCGCAGTCTCGACACGGGCAAGGAACCCAGCAGCGGCTGGCTGCAGTCGTTCCCGCGACTGCTGGGCGGGATCGGGATCGTCGTCGCGTTCGGGCACAGTCTGCTGGCCATGAGCGGCGAGGAATCGCTCGCGCAGGTGAACCGCGAAATCCGCGCCCCGAAGTTGAAAAATCTGCTCCGCGCCGGGTTCGTGATCTTCCTGTATTCGATGCTGCTGACGAGCCTGATCAGCTTCCTGGCCGTGCTGATTATCCCGGACGGCAAACGCGTGATGACCCAGGTCGTCACCAACGGGCATTCGGCCGACGTCAAATCGGGCGCGGTCGACGGCGTCGATTTCAAAGTCGTCGACTACCTCCGCAACGACCCGGCGACGGGCCGGCTCTGGGGGTACCGCATCACCGACAACGCCAAAGACTTTCCTGACGTCGACCGAACCGCCAAAGTGTTCGTCGATACGGCGAAAGAACACGTCGAACGCGACGACGGCGGGTACCGCGATAACCTGATCAACGGGCTCGTGCAGTACCTCATCGGTCCCAGCGCTCTGAAACTGACGATGATGGTCTTCGTCGTGCTCGTCGGATTTTTGATCCTGTCCGGGGCGGTGAACACGTCGATCATCGGTTCCAACGGCGTGCTGAATCGGCTGGCCGAGGACGGCGTCCTCACGCCGTGGTTCCAGCAACCGCACAAACGCTTCGGAACGACTTTCCGTATTATCAACGTGGTCGGGGTGCTGCAGGTGCTGGTGATCATCGCCAGCCGGGGGGACGTCAACACGCTGGGCGAGGCGTACGCGTTCGGCGTGATCTGGTCGTTCGTGTTTATGACCATGTCGATGGCGGTGCTCCGATTCAAGGACCGCACCCCCCGACAGTACGAGGTCCCGCTGAACGTGCGGTACACCGACAAAACCGGGAACCGCATCACACTGCCGATCGGCATCATCGCCGTCTTCCTGGTCCTTTTGTCGACGGCGCTGATCAACCTGCTGACCAAGCAGACGGCGACCATCTGGGGGTGCGGGTTCACCGCAATGTTCCTGATCGCGTTCCTGGTGATGGAAAAAATCAGCGCCCGGCACCGCGGTGGGAAAGCGCACGAACACCTCGAGCAGTTCAACGAACGATCCGGTGACGCGATTTCGACCGAAGCGATGGGGCTGAAATTTCCCAACCCGATCGTCGTCGCCGCCCGCGGACCGCGGAGTCTGCCGGTGCTCGAACGCATCCTGCACGAAGTGGACACCCGTAAGCGCGACGTGGTCGTCGTCACCTGCAAAGTGATCCCGGCCATGACGATGGGGGTCACCGATGCCGAGCGGAGCATCGACGACGCCGACCGCGATTTGCTGACCCGGATCGTGAAAGTCGCCGAGGAGATCGGCAAACGCGTGCACCCGCTGGTGCTTCCGACCAACAACCCGTTGTACGCGATCTGCACCGCCGTTCGTGACTTGAAGGCGACAGAGGTCGTGCTCGGCGTCAGCGAAAAAATCCATGCCGAGGATCAATTAGAACAGTTTGCCCTTGCGTGGGGGACGGCAACCGGTGAAATGGCGGCCGGTGAAACCGTGACCGACCCGCTCGTGCGGATCATCGGGCCCAATGTCGAAATGACCTATCAGATGGAATGAGACCGGCATACCGCAGGCGCCGGGTCTCCGCGAGACTCGAGAAAAAGCATTCATGGCAAGTGATAACCAAAACGAATATGACTTCGCGCAGATGCCCGAACTCGACGGCGGGCGAAAGATCAACGTCCTGCTGGTGACCAGCGTGGCGTTGAGTTTTATCAGCTTCTGGCGCGCCGCCGCGATCGTGCTGTGCGACCTGGCGAGTACGGCGTATTACATCGGCGGTATCAGCGAGCAGGCCGTCGGCAAGGCCGCCCCGTGGTTCATTCTCGCGGTCATGCTGTTCGTGTATCCGGTGACGGCCGTTTACATGGAAAGCTGCACCATGTTCACCCGCGGCGGGGTGTACAAGGTCGTGAAGGGGGCCGTCGGTAGAAACCTTGCCAAGTTGTCGGTGTCGGCCTTGATGTTCGACTACATCCTGACCGGGCCGATCAGCTCCGTGTCGGCCGCGAAATATCTGCTCGGGCTGTTCGGTGATCTGCTGCTCATGCTCACCCGCGGGCACGCCCATGAAATTCACTTCGACTCGACGAACTTCCCGGAGGTGATCAACACGCTTTCGGTGCTGGTGTCGATCGCCATCACCGCTTACTTCTGGCGCGCCAACCTGAAAGGCATTCACGAATCGAGCGACCAGGCCCTGCGAATCATGAAGTTCACCACCGTGATGGGTGTGATCGTGATCGGCTGGAGCGTGCTGTCACTGGCGATGGGACGCGGGCACTTAGAGATGCCCCCGCTGCATCCGGTCTTCACCCAGGCGAGCAGAGTGCCGGGCCGGGAACCTTCGTCCGGCTGGCTCGAACACCTGCCGGGCATCCTCGGCGGCATGGGAATCCTGATCGCGTTCGGGCATTCGCTGCTGGCGATGAGCGGTGAGGAATCCCTCGCCCAGGTGAACCGCGAAATCGAAGCGCCCAAGCTTTTGAACCTCCGCCGCACGGGTCGGACCATCTTCGTTTATTCGCTGCTGCTCACCGGTTCGATCAGCTTCCTGGCCGTGCTGCTGATTCCCGACGGCAACCGCGTCATGACGCAGATCGTAAACAACGAAGCCGATCCCCGCATCGAAAACAACCGGGGCAAGACCTGGTTCGAAGTGGACTATCTGCGGAAATCAGAAAGACCGAACGGCCCCGACTGGGGTTACATCGTCGAACGCGGCAAAGCCAGTGGGAAAATCATCCCGACCGGCGTCCGCATGGACATCGACCGCAGCAGGCAGCACGTCGAACGCGAAGACGGCGGATACCGCGACAACCTGATCAACGGCCTGGTCCAATCACTGGTCGGCCCCGAGTGGTTAAAAATCGTGATGGAAATCGTCGTCGTACTGGTCGGATTCCTGATCCTGTCCGGCGCGGTCAACACCTCGATCCTCGGTTCGAACGGCGTGCTGAACCGACTGGCCGAGGACGGCGTGCTCACCCCATGGTTCCAGCACCCGCACCCGCGGTTCGGTTCGACGCATCGCATCATCAACATCGTCGCCATCATGCAAGTGGTGGTGATTCTGTTCAGCTTCGGCGACGTCAACACGCTGGGCGAGGCGTATGCCTTTGGCGTCGTCTGGTCGTTCGTGTTCATGACGCTGTCGATGATGGTGCTGCGGTTCAAGGATAAATCGCCCCGCCAGTACCAGACGCCGATCAACATTCCGATTAAAACCTCGACCGGGCTGCTGCAGGTCCCGATCGGCACCGCGGTGGTGTTCCTGATCCTGGCCAGCACCGCGCTGGTCAACCTGGCGACGAAGCAGACCGCTACGATCTGGGGCCTGAGCTTCACGGCCGGGTTCCTGATCCTGTTCCTGCTCGCCGAGGCGTGGTCCAAGAAACGGCACGGCGGCGCGCACGAACACCTGGAGCAGTTCAACGAACGGTCCAGCGACAACGTCAGCATTGCCGCGCTCGGATTGACGCACGCGAACCCGATCGTGATCGCGGCCCGCGGCCCGCGGAGCCTGCCGGTGTTGCGGAAGGTGCTGCTCGAAATCGACACCGACAAGCGGGACGCCGTCGTCATCACCTGCAAGGTGCTCCCGCCGCTGACGCCGGGGATCACCGACATGGAGCGTAGTCTCGACGAGACCGACCGCGAGCTGCTGACGCGGATCGTGACCGTCGCCGAGGAAGTCGGGAAAAAGGTTCACCCGCTGGTACTCCCGACGAACAACCCGCTGTACGCGATCTGCACCGCCGCCCGCGATCTGAAGGCGACCGAGGTCGTGCTCGGGGTCAGCGAAAAGGTGCACGCCGAAGAGCAGCTCGAGCAATTCGCCCTCGCCTGGGGCAGCGCGACCGCCGAGCTCGCGCCGGGCGAATCCCCCCCGCCGATGACCGTCCGCATCCTGGGCCCGCAGGTGGAGATGAAGTACGAGATGGAGTGATCGCTTAGCGGCTGACCCGCAAGGGGCGCCCCGGGTCGATCTAACGTCGCCCGTGCCCCTGCAAGGCGACCGCTAAACGGGTGACTGGCTTTAACGCATCAACCAGATCGATATTTATAAAACTATTGCCCGAAAACGATTATAAAAACGGTGTCCGACACCGTTTTATCGTTTGACCCGCATTCTGGGCCATCATGTGGAGATGACGCACGATATGTCATGATCGTTTAGCGGCGGCCCCGCAAGGAAGCGCCCCGGGTCGATCTAACGTCGCCCGTGCCCCTGCGCGGCGACCGCTAAACGGGTGATTAGCTTTAACGTATCAACCAGATCGACATTTATAAAACTATTGTCCGACAACGATTATAAAAACGGTGTCCGACACCGTTTTATCGTTCGATTATAAAAACGGTGTCCGACAGGCTTAGTCTCAACCCTCCGCTGTCGAGCGGTTTGGCTTTGGTCGAAGGAGGTCCGCATGATCCATTCCCGAGGAAAGTCCGTCATAGCGATGACCGGCGGGTCGCAATCTTACACTATTAATGGAGCATTGAGACTAAGCCTGTCCGACACCGTTTTATCGTTTCGAGATGGAGTAACCGTTTAGCGGCTGCCTCGCAGGGGCGCTTTTCGCCGATCGGGCGTCGCCCGTCTGCCTGCGGGGCGACCGCTCAACTAGGTTTTTGGAATCCGTCGCGGTTCCGGCGAAATCGATCGAAATGCGGCGTCGTGGTCACGGCTTGAGCGCGTCGACCAGATCGTCCGCCGAGTAGATGCCGTCGAGCAGTCGCGGTTCGGGCGTGTGCGGCAGATAGACCGCCGTCAGCGGAATCGAGCCGACAGAACTGAGCTTGCCGAGCAACGCGCTGCCCGGCGCGTTCTCGTGGGTCACGTCCGCCTGCAGCATCACGATCTGCTGATTATTCACCGCGCGGATGACGTCCCCGCTGTGCAGCACGACGGCTTCCAGATAATGACAGTTCCCGCACCAGGCGGCGGTGAAATCGATCACCACTGGCTTGCCGGCGGCGGTTGCGGCGGCGAGCGCCTGGTCGCTGTACGGTTGCCAGGTATACGGTTTTTCCGTCAACAGGTGCACTAGATAACCCGCCGGGGCGACCAGCAGCACCGCGACCACTGCGCAGACGACCCGCGGCGCGGTGCTGCTCGACAACTGGACCGACCGAACGACCAGGAACACACCCGCGGCGGCGACGACCGCGAACATCGTCCACCAGAAGGCCTCGCTCGACAGCACGCTCTGGAAAAACGGCTGGGCGAAGTAGATCGCGGTCGCCAGCAACAGGAACCCCATCATCTGCTTGACTACTTCGGCCCACGGCCCGGTGCGGGGGAACTTGCGGGCGACTTCCGGCACCGCGCTGAGCACCAGGTACGGGAACGCCATCCCGACCCCGACCATCATTATGACCGAAACCCCCACCAAGGACGGTTGCCTGATCGCCCAGGCGAGAAGTCCGACGAACATGCCGAACGTGCACGGCGTGGACAGCGCGGCGGTCAACACTCCGAACAGAAAATTCCCGACGTACGTGTCGTGCCGGGGCGTGAACGCGTACAGCGAATTGGGCACGTTGATCGTGAAGAACCCGAATGTGCTGATCGCCATCGCGACCAGCACCAGCGAGATGGTCGCATTGAACCAGGCGTGATTAAACAGCCCCCCCCAGTTGAGCGTGCGGAACCCGACGACCAGCAGCGCGAGCACGCCAAAGCTGGCCACTAGCCCGACGCTGAACACCGTCCCGAGCAACACGCTTTTTCGGCGGTCGTGTTTCGACACCTCGTAGAACCCCATGATTTTCAACGGAAGCACCGGCAGCACGCACGGCATGGCGTTGAAGACGATACCGATCAAAAACGCCAGCCCGAACGCGATCGGTACCCCGGCGTGCTCGAAATCGATGTCTAAAAAACCCTTGCCGTGCCGCCCCGCCCAGTTCGCCTTGGCCGGCCCGGCCGCCTGGGTCGCGGGCTGGGTGGTTGGTTGTGCGATAATCGCATTGTCAAACCCCGCATTGGCCTGCGTGGGCTGGTCGGCGGCGACCACGGTAGTCTCGGCTGAGAAGGTCTGCGTCTCGGGAAAGAAACAAACCGAATCGTTGCACGCCTGATAGCCGACTTTCCCCGAGACGGTCCACCGGCCGAGCTTGGCGCCGGAGGCGATCGTCACCGGGATGCGAACCACGATCGTGCTGCGGTACACGTTCAACCGGCCGGCGGTGTAGATCACGACCTCGCCGGGCGGGAACTCGATTTTCCCGATCGTCACGCCGGACGTTTCGTCTACTTTCAACGTGAACGGCTTTGAAGTTTCGTCGACCGGCGTGGTCGACTGCACGTGGAGCCCGGGTTCGATCCGAACTACCACCGCCACCGTCGCCTTGTCGCCGACATGAACGGACTTCATGTCGAATGCGGCGTCGATCGACGCCTTGGACGCGGGCTTGGCCCAACCGACGCTCGCTCCGACCAGCAGGCCGCAAACTAAAACGATTAGCAAACGATGGGCATTCATGGGCGGCTTTCGGCAAACCAGCGAATCTTCGGACACTGCCTGAACATACTCGATCGGCGCGGCGGATATTCCCGCCCGGCACGCTTCGGCGGCCTAAAGACCGCAGACCCGTCGGTGATCCCGACCTCTACCATGAGGCGTGGACGCCACGCCAGTTGATGCTTTTTTACATCATCCGGCGGTTTCACCGGGGCGTTCTGGCGACGACCCGCGGTTAGGGTCCGATAGACGGCTTAATTTTAACCGGCCCGGTCTGGTACCCCGTTTGTGTCTCGACAATCGTGCGAAAGTCTTTAATCATTCTGGCCGGATTTATACTCGCCGGCTGCGCGTCCGATAAACCGAAGATGCAATCGGGCAACACGCCCGCGACGCCGATGAACGCTACGGCAGCGGCACTGGCGTTCGACCCCCCGCTGACGCTGGCCGAAGGACCGATCAACATTTCACGCGACGACCGCGGTCAGGCCGCGTTAGTCGGTTTCCAAGAGGCGTCCACCAGCGCGTACGGGATATTCTCCGAGAACCGCCAAGCCGACGACGGCACCGACCGCGTCGTCCGCGAATCGGTCAGCTTCCGCACCGGCATCACTCGACGGTGAACGTCTCGGTCCCTGTTTTTGCTCACGCCTGCTCTCCATTACACTCTGCCGCATGGCAGATGAATCTTACAATACATATGTCTCTCCGCTCGCGACCCGCAATGCGAGCCGTGAGATGCTCAAGCTTTTTTCACCCGCCTACAAGTTCGGACTGTGGCGGCGGCTTTGGCTGGAACTGGCCAAATGCGAGCGTGAGCTGGGCATCACCCGCGTCACGCCCGAAGCGTTGGCGCAGATGGAAGCGACGCTGGACGACATCGATTTTCCGGCCGCGGCCGCGTGGGAGAAGCGCCTACGCCACGACGTGATGGCCCACGTGCACACGTTCGAAGAGGCCGCCCCTGCCGCGAAGGGGATCGTCCACCTGGGGGCGACCAGCCAATATGTAGTAGACAACGCTGACCTGATCATCATGCGCGAGGCGATGAAACTGGTCGCCGACCGGCTCGCCAATTCAATCGATGCTCTAGGCACATTTGCCGCTAAGTACCGAGACCTGCCGACGCTGGGGTACACCCATTTCCAGCCCGCCCAGCCCACCACTGTGGGCAAGCGCGCTACCCTTTGGGCCCAGGATTTCCTGATGGACCTGCAGGAGATCGAATACCGAATCAGCACCCTGCGATTCCGCGGCGTCAAGGGCACAACCGGCACGCAAGCCTCGTTTTTAACCCTGTTTAACGGCGACCACGCGAAATGCGACCGGCTCGACCGGATGGTGACCGAAAAGTTCGGCTTCGCCAGCTCGTTCCCGGTCACCGGGCAGACCTATCCCAGGAAAGTAGACGCGCAGATCGTCGGCAGCCTCGCCGGGGCTGCCGCAAGCGTGCACCGATTCGCCAACGACGTCCGCCTGCTGGCCGGGATGAAGCAGGTCGAGGAGCCGTTCGAAGAAGAACAGGTCGGCTCGAGCGCGATGGCGTACAAACGCAACCCCATGCGGTGCGAACGCGCGACCGGGCTGGCTAGGTTCGTGATCAGCTTGAGCACGTCCCCACTGCAAACCGCGGCCGAGCAATGGTTTGAACGCACCTTAGACGATTCCAGCAATAAGCGCCTGACCATCCCCGAGGCGTTCCTGGCGACTGACGGGTGCCTGCAAATCGTGGTGAACGTCACCCGCGGTATGGTGGTTTATCCAAAGACGATCGAATTGGCACTCTGGGCGGAGTTGCCGTTTATGGCGACTGAAGAGATTTTGATGGCGGCCGTGCAAGCCGGCGGGGATCGGCAGGTTCTGCACGAACAGATTCGGATGCACTCCCGTGCCGCGGGTGAGATGGTCAAACTGCACGGCAAACCCAACGATTTGATGAGTCGGCTTAAAGCCGACCCGAGCTTTAAGGCAGTCGATCTGGACCACGTGCTCGACGCTAAAGCCTTTATCGGCCGAGCGCCCGAGCAGGTTGACGCGTTCAACCAGACTCAGGTGCAACCGGTCCGCGACCGGTACCGGGGACGCCTCGGAACAGGCGTCGAATTGCACATATAGGTTTCCCAGAATTTGCCGAACAGGCCAACTTTATCACGAAATAGTGACAAAAGTGAATTGATTCGAGGTGATGAAGTTTTTTTGAATGTTTAAAAAGATTCGTTTGCGTTGCATGGAGCGCGCGGTTATTATCCGGCCATCGAAGAGGTCGTTTTAACGCTGGGATGGTGCGTATGCTGGGTAGCGTGTCGGATAAACAGTCGGGGTTTGCTCCACTCAACCACACCGAACGGCTCGTGGGTGATTCGGCCCCGATGGCTGAATTGAAGCGGTCGGCATTCGGAATCGCGATCCGTCAGTCGACGGTCATGATTTTGGGTGAAACCGGGACGGGCAAAGAAATGCTCGCCCGTTACATTCACGAGAACTCGCTCCGGGCGAACAAGCCGTTCATCCCGGTCGACTGCTCTTCGCTCAGTGATACGCTGTTTGAAAGCGAATTGTTCGGTCACGTGAAGGGCGCTTTCACCGGCGCGATGCGTGATTCACTCGGGTTCATCCGCGCTTCGGACGGCGGTACTCTGTTCCTCGACGAAATCGGTGAACTCAGCCTGCACCTGCAGTCGAAGCTGCTCCGCGTGTTGCAGGAAAAGGTCGTCGTCCCCGTCGGCGACACCAACCCCCGCCCGGTCGACCTCCGCGTCCTGACCGCGACCAACCGCGATCTGGAATCGATGGTCCGCCAGGGCACGTTCCGTCAGGATCTTTACTTCCGCTTGAACGTGGTCGTGCTCCGCACCCCCGCCCTCCGCGAGCGCGTGCAGGACATCCTTCACCTTGCTAATTATTTCCTCGGCGTTCAGTCCGATCTGTACAACGAGCCGCTGAAAAAGGTTTCGTCGGCCGTCGCCGAAGTCTTCGACGCTTACGCCTGGCCGGGCAATGTCCGCGAACTTGCCAACGTGATGGAGCACGCCCACGTGCTGGCCTCTGGTGACACGATCGAGCTGAGCGACATCCCGCTCCGGCTGCAGACCGGCAATCGCAAGCAGACCATGGACGAATCGCTTTCGCTCGAAGACGTCGAACGTCATACTATCGCTGCCGCGTTGAAGCGTTCGAACTACAACAAAGCCCTGGCGAGCCGAATGCTCGGCATCAACATTCAGCGGCTCAATCGCCGAATCGTCCGCCTCGGCATTCAAGCCCCGAAATAAATCATCTTCAGAGATGATGTCGAATTGAAAGCCGCCCGCGTCCAACGCGGGCGGCTTTTTTTGTCTGTCACAACCAGCGTTAAATCCATGACTCACGTTTAGCGGTGGCCCGGAAGGGCCGGGCTCTCGTTACCACGTTCAAATGCGTTCGTTGTCACGCTGTTTGCGCAACGGGCCGACGGGTATTCACCCGCGGCTTCGCTACCCCCGCGGTGATTGTTGTTCATTCCCCCGGGATATAACTGATGACCCCGTCGAACGGCGAACTGGCCGTCGCATACCGCTTCTTGGCGATCCGCCCGCTTTGATACGCAAGCCGTCCTGCTTCGAGCGCGAGCTTCATCGCCCGCGCCATCTTGACCGGGTCTTTCGCGTGGGCGATGCCGCTGTTCAACAGAACGCCGTCCGCCCCAAGCTCCATCGCGACTGCCACGTCGCTCGCGGTGCCGACCCCGGCATCGACGATCACCGGATAGGTAGGGTCCCCGCCTTTGAGTTCTTCCAGGCACAGCGACACGTTCAGCGGATTTAAGATCCCCTGCCCGCTGCCGATCGGGCTCCCGGCCGGCATCACGCTGGCGGCGCCGGCCTCTTTCAATCGTCTTGCCAAGATCGGATCGTCGCTCGAATAGACCAGGACCGTGAACCCTTCTTTGACCAATTCGCGGGTCGCCTCCAGCGTACCGACCGGGTCGGGCAGCAGGGTTTTCTTATCCCCCAGCACTTCGAGCTTGACCCAACCCGCGCCGCGGTTGCCGTTTTTCTCCAGCAGTTCCCGGCCCAGCAGTGACACCCGGATCGCGTCGTCGGCCGTGAAACAGCCGGCCGTGTTGGGCAAGATCACGTACCGGTCCAGGTCCAGGAAATCGAGCAGGCTTCGCCCCGCCGAGTCGACAAGCCGTTCACGCCGGACCGCGACCGTCACCACCTGGCACCCGCTCGCGTCCAGCGCCTGCTGCATCAGCTCGTAGCTGGCGTATTTGCCGGTCCCGACGAAAAGGCGATTGCTGATCTCGAAAGAGCGGATTTTGAAATCGGTCATAGGGCCCCATTGTACGCGGGCACAAGACAGATTGAACCCCGCCGCCGCCCGCGAGCGCGCGGCCGCACGCCCGATCCCCGCTCATCCCCCGCCGACGAACGTAACAATCTCCACCTCGTCACCGGCTTTTAGGACGGTGTCGTATTTGTCCGCCCGCGCGAGCCGGCGATTCAGTTCGATCGCGACTTTTTCGGGGGTCAGTTTAAATTCGCCCACCAGCGCCCTCAGCGTGATGCCTTCGGTGACGTCGCGGTCTTCGCCGTTTACTTTTACCAGCATAGTTGGGGATGATACGCCGAATCCGCCCCGGACGTTATTCCCACCCGCTCAGATCGATGTCGGCAAAGATGCCGTCGTGGGCGTCGGCCTCGGCGATCTCGGTCGCCTGCACGGGTGTGACTTTTTTTCCCCCGGCCAAGTCGCCGGCGATGGTCGCCAGCCGGTCGAACCGCGTCGCATGACCGGCGAACCGGGCAATGCCGTAATCAGCCGCCGCCCCGCTGTGGATCGCGAACGGCCAATCGCTCGCCTGCAACAGCAGCAGTTCCCGCGCGGTTTTTTCGAGCATCGATTTGACCGCCGGATTAGTCCGCCACGGTAGTTCGGCCAGCAGTTGCCCGAACCGCTGCTCCGCGCGGTATTCGGTCTCCCACAACCACCGCGTCTGCTCGTTCAACCAGACGTGATGGTGCCCGCCCTCGCCCCAGCTGCCCTCGGGCATGCCGACCACTTTGTCCAGCGTCGATGCGTCCAGGCCGCCCGATATCCGTCGCCTCGCCGGCACCGCCTACGGATTATTGAAGATCGACGCCCGTCACTCCAACTGAAAACCGTCGGCCGATTCTGGTCCGTCCGCACTGGCCTGCATCAAAAAGTGTATCTGACCCCCTTCCCTGCCCCTAATCGATCCTTATCTTCTGCAGGAATGGACTCATTCTACGGTGACCAACGTGGCCGCGGCCGCAGTCGTCATCGCCGACCCTTGCGTTAACGTCACCAACGGAAAGAACGATCCGGCCGCGATCGCCTTGGGCACCTTCACCTTGAGCCGCAGTGTGACCGCCTGCCCGCCCGGTTTGACCGTCGCCGCTCTGACCAGAGTCGCGACCGGCACGGTGTACGCCACCCCGTCGACCGACAGGTAGATGGCGAGGGTCGCTCGCCCCTTCGCGACGACGTTGCCGGCATTGACGACGGTGAGCAGGAGCGACAGCGACTTGCCCCGCGCGACTATCGTCGGCCCGGTGACACCGACGGTTGACGAAAGCGACACGTTCGCCGCCGCGACGGCCAGCTTGGGCCCCGTGGTCGACACCGCAGTTCCGCCATCAGCGGCCTCCGTCGCCCGGGCTAGGACCGTGTAAGTCCCCGCAGGGAGCGACAGTTTTCGAACCGGGACCGTCACAGTAACCGACCGGCCGCCCTCCAACGTCAGCCTCTTGGAGACGACGGCCAGCCGGGTGCTGGCCGCGTCGATCGCCCCGGTCGTCGTGGCGTAAAGGGCGACGGTGACGGTGCCCGTGCTGGCCGTCGCGGTGCTGTTGGCCAATGTGACGATGACAGTCCCCGTACTGGGCGATCCACTGACGACCGACGCCGGCAATGAGCCGAGGGCGACCGTGGGGGTGGGCGTCGGCCCCGTCGTTGGCGCTGACGGCGATGAGAGGGCAAGTTTGAATACAAATCCGTCTTTTTTATACCCACCCCGTGCAGTGACGCCGTAGTAGTTGCCGGCCCCGTCCGCCGTCAGACCGGGCGCCGCTCCGTAGGTGTACGGATCGAACGTGCCGAGGACTGCCAGGGCGTGGGTGGTCGGGTTGAACGTAAAGATCCCGCCGGCCCTGTCCGGGTCACTATCGCTGTACAAGCCGATCAGCTTTCCGCTTTTGTCGGAGACAAGGCCACCCGTCGGATTATATTGGTTCCCGTTGGCTGTAAATTCGGCAAGTCGGGTCAGTTTACCGGTGGCGACCGAGTACTTCCACACGTCCCCGTTATCTCCCGAGCCACCCGCGCATGTGCCAAACACATTTCCAAAGGCATCGACGTACGGGCGGTTCGGCGACGCACCGGTCGTCGCATCGTCGAAGCCGGCGAGGGTGACGACGGTCGACGAACCGGCCGGTAGCGCGAACAGCGTACCGGCACCCAACGGCTGGTCTTTTGAAACGGTGCCGCCGTTTTGAGTGGTACCGTAAAAGGCTCCACCGGCCGTGCGGTTAAGGCTAGAGGCATTCATGGAACCGGTCGGCAGCGCGCCGAGCGTTGTCGGCTTGGCGTACCCGGTTGCAGGGGCGAACTGGAGAATCGCCCCGGCGTTGTTGGTCGACCCGGTTTGGGTCAGCACGTCCATGTTGCCGGACGGATCGGCCAGAATTGACCACGGATCGGTGCCAACGGTCGAATCGCTAAACGTGTACAGAGTGACCACGGTCGACCGATTGGTCGCCGGAATCTCAAATAGGCTTCCCGGCCCCGTATCGCCCTGATTCGATATAATAGAGTAATAAGTAACGCCGAATAGGTTTCCGTTCGTGTCAATTGCCAGAGCCTGTGGCTGGACGCCGACCGTCTTTTCAATTGTAGACGAATCGAACGACAACAGGAGGGTTGCGGACCCGGTCGACGGGACGACTTCGAAGACGGTTCCGAGCCCATTACCCCCGAACGCATCGGTGCCGTAAAGATTGCCCGCCGAGTCCCGAACCAGTTCCGACGGCTCGGCGAAGGAGATTCCCGACGACGTCGGCAGCGGAGCGACCACAGTCAGCGCGTGTCCGGCGAACAGCGTCCGGCCCTCCAATTGATCTATGATGACGGCAGACGCGATCCGGCGGTGGGCTGGGGGCATGGACAGGCTCCGAGGGGTTTTAGACATATCGGTTCGAAAACATTTAATGAGCGAGTCAACCAAGGTACGAGAACCGGGTTTAAATATCAATAGTTTGCCGGGATAGGGTGTTGTAACGCAGTGAGAATGTCCTCAAGCTAACGCAATAGAAGTGTCCTCATCGAGTCCGGTGTATCCCGGGCGGATGGGAATGCTTCAGATGAGTTCAAAAGAGCGGCTGCGGATGAAGGTGTTGGCTGAAGTCTCGGCGGGCTCGCTGGGACTGAAGGCGGCGGCGGCGAAGCTGGGATTGAGCTACCGGCAGATGCGGCGGGTGCGGCGAGTTCACTACCGGGACGGCGACGCGGGGCTCGTACACCGGCTGCGGGGCAAGGTCTCCAATCGCAAGTGTGACGACGCGGTGCGCTTGAAGGTGCTTTCGATGTGCCGGGAGAAGTTCGCCGGGTTCGGCCCGACGTTGGTGAGTGAGTATTTGCTGGAGCTGGCCGAGCCGATGGCGATCAGCCACGACACGGTCCGGCGGTGGCTGCTGGCGGAGGGCCTGTTGCCGGTGAGACGCCGGCGGGGCAAGCACCGGCTTCGGCGTGAGCGTCGGAGCCGGCCCGGCGAGCTGGTGCAGATGGACGGCAGCTGGCACGACTGGTTCGAAGGGCGTCGCGCGTGGTGCTGCCTGATGGTGATGATCGACGACGCCACCGGCGGGGTGTGGGCGCGGTTCTACGAGCGGGAGACGCTGGCGGCCGCGTTCGACGTGTTCGGGCGGTACGCGGCGGCAAAGGGTTTGCCGATGGCGTTGTACGTCGATCGGGCCGGCATCTACCGCAGCGACAAGCAGCCGACACCCGAGCAGGAGTCGGCGGGCGAACGTCCGTCGACGCAGTTCGGCCGGGCGATGAAGAGTCTGGACGTGGAGCTGATCCTGGCCAACAGCCCGCAGGCCAAGGGCCGGGTCGAACGGGTCAACGGCACGCTGCAGGACCGGCTGTGCAAGGCGATGCGACTGGCGAACGTCAGCGACATAGAGTCGGCCAATCGGTTTCTGGACGAGTCGTTCCTGGCGTCGTTCGGCCGGAAGTTCGAAGTGGTCGCCGCCGACCAAGCCGACGCGCACCGGGCGGCGGCGACGGACCTGAAGGCGGTGCTGTGCGAGCACCACGGGCGGAAGGTGGGCCGGGACTGGTGCGTGCAGTGGCGCGGCACGCTGCTGCAGATCGACAAGGAGCACGCGGCGTTGGACCTGCCGGGCAAGGGCGTCACGCTGCAGGACCGGCCCGGCGCCGAGCCGCGTCTGGTATGGCAGGAGCAAACACTGACCTGGCGATCGGTAGGCGAACGGCCCAAACGCGAAAAGCCCAAGCCGGTGATCGTGAACAACAAGCCGTGGAAACCGGGCGACGATCACCCGTGGAACCGGGACCGTCCGGGGGCGAAGAAAAATAATGCTCTGCCGGCCCCCCATGGGGGGCCGGCAGAGCAAACGCAGAGGACAGTTCTATTGCGTTGCAACAGTTTGCCGGGATAGGGAAACGGGGTTGTTACTGATTGTTAGTCCCGTTCGCACCGCCGACCGGCGGGCAGGTAACGATCGCCGGGGCCGTTAAGCGTGTCGTTCCGTATCAAATTGTCGCGCCGTCGCGGCACCGGTGGCGGCCCAATCCTGCCGCCGGGAGTGGGGGTGGCATGGTGCCGCGTCCTTATGGGCGATTCGGTTTCGAGCATTGGTTCGTCGCCGCTGGTGGTGGCGGTGGCGGGGTGGGTGGTGCGGGGGCGAGTTATTAATTGGTCGGGCAGGGGGCGAGGGGGAAGACCGTTTGGGGTGCCACGGTGATGTCCGCCGATTATTCGGGATCAGGAAGCGACCGCAAGATGGATTCGAGTACGGGGATCAGCGGTGGGATCACCTTCGTCACCGCGTCGTAAATCCGGTCGACGCGGACGACGTCGTACCCGTGGATAAGCCGGTCGCGCATCCCGGCCAGCGCCCGCACTGTGATGCCTTCGGTGACGTCGCGGTCTTCGCCGTTTACTTTTACCAGCATAGTTGGGGATGATACGCCGAATCCGCCCCGGACGTTATTCCCACCCGCTCAGATCGATGTCGGCAAAGATGCCGTCGTGGGCGTCGGCCTCGGCGATCTCGGTCGCCTGCACGGGTGTGACTTTTTTTCCCCCGGCCAAGTCGCCGGCGATGGTCGCCAGCCGGTCGAACCGCGTCGCATGACCGGCGAACCGGGCAATGCCGTAATCAACCGCCGCCCCGCTGTGGATCGCGAACGGCCAGTCACTCGCCTGCAACAGCAGCAGTTCCCGCGCGGTTTTTTCGAGCATCGATTTGACCGCCGGATTAGTCCGCCACGGTAGTTCGGCCAGCAGTTGCCCGAACCGCTGCTCCGCGCGGTATTCGGTCTCCCACAACCACCGCGTCTGCTCGTTCAACCAGACGTGATGGTGTCCGCCCTCGCCCCAGCTGCCCTCGGGCATGCCGACCACTTTGTCCAGCGTCGATGCGTCCAGCGCCTGCTGTGACGTCGTCACATCGATCGTGCCGTCGTCTGCGAGCGTCAGCAGCACGTCGCGTAGAAATTGTAATCCCTCGAACCACCAGTGCCCGAACAGCTCGGCATCGAACGGCGCGACGATCGTGCCGGCGCGGCCGGTCTGTTTCGTGTAATCGCTCAGCGTTTCCCGCAGCACCGAACAGAAATGCTGCGCGTGTTCGTACACCTTCCCGCCGACCCGGGCCGGGTTGTACGGCAGCTTTTCGTCCGGGGCCGTGTGATGGCTGGTCACGCGGTGGTACCGCAGGCCGTGGTCGCCGTGCTTGTGATGAAACTCGAGATAGTCGTCCGCGCCGGGGTACCCGGACACGGCCGACCAGACCTGCTCGGCCACGCGCGGGTGGCGGGCGAACGCGAACACGTCGGGCGGGCCCGGCTCGCTGACCACACCGACCGGGTCCAGCGGGTTCCCCCACCCGCGCTTGTTGTCCCAGAAGATCAGCGCGTCGTTGGTCGGCCGGGTGCCGTCCGGGCCGGTGATCGCCAGCGGTTTGCTGAGCGCGACCAGGTGCGTGTCGACGAAGAAATGCGACACCCCCACGCCGGCGATCGGGACTTCCAACCCCGGCCTGGCACGGGGGTCGCGGACGAGCACCGGCGACCGCCACGCCGGCTCGGCCGGGCGATACGCGCACTCGGGCAACCACAACCCTGTCGGTCGCGTACCCAGGTGTTTTTCACTGACCGCCGTTCCGACGCGAAGCTGCGCCGCGACCGATTGGTCCTCGGCCAGCACCGGCAAGTAGGCGTGCGTCGCCGCGCTGGTCAGGATTTCGATCCGCCCGTCTCGAAAGTGCCGTGAGAAGGCCGCGACGATGTCGCGGCGAATCTTTTCGAAATACGCGAGCCGCTCGGCAAAAAACTGTTCCCAGCGCCGGGCGAGCGCCGACAGATCACGATCCCCCGCGCGGTCGAACGTCTTGGCATCGTGCCGGGCCAATCCCATTCGTTCGTTCAGATATTCAACAAAGCCGACTTTGAATCGCGGGTCCGCCAGCTGTTCCAGCAAGACCGGCGTCAGCCCGACGGTCAACCCGAACCGCACGCCCTTGTCGGCCAGCTCGTCCAGCAGTTCGAGCAGAGGCAGATACGTCTCGGCCGCCCCCTCGTACAGCCACGATTCCCCGTGCGGCCAAACCCCGTGGTGCAGCACGTACGGCAAATGCCCATGAAGAACCAGGACGAGGCGGCCGAGCGACATGAGGAAACTGTAGTCGGGAAATTCGAATGACGAAATTCGAATTCACGAATCAATGACGAATGCTCAAATGCGAACGCTGAAATAGGCGGCGACGGAAGCCACGTGACTAGACCCGCGACGCTTAAATCATTGGGCAGAATCATCCGAGCGGGCGTAGTCTGGTCCCTTCTACCGGTGCGCCGGGAGAGGGGGAATCTGTTATGGAATTAGCCTTTGCTTGAACACGCGACGTAGGCAGAAGTTCGCGTCGCCACGTGACGAGCTGTGTTATTTTTCGTCCGATGACGAACGATTCAGTCTATTCGGTTTGCGACGACCGACCAGTGACGGTTCTGAAATGGATCGCGTTCGTAATGGCCGTTGGTTGGACCCTCGCGATATCGAGCCTTTTCGTCATGGGCAAGTGTGGCACGGGCATCCTGCCCGTTTGGTCGAGCCGAGCGATTTTCTCACGGACTGCCGACGCTGAAAACGCACGGGCGAGACGCCCGTGCCACAACGAAGGCGGCTGACTGGTGCCTTCTTAAAGATCGGATTTCGTCATTCCCGTTTTTCGGATTTCAGATTTCGAGCTTCGGATTTCAACTATCGCCCTGCAACCTTCGCCGGCCTCGCGCGTATCCCCTGTGCGGGCAGGGTTGCGTTCTTGACATCGCAACCCGACCGTCATAACACTCCGTCTCCTCCCGACGGGGCGGCGGTCCCGATTGTCACGAATTGTTCGTTTGAGGTGCTACCACCGTGATTTCTGTCTCAAAGCTGACCAAGGCGTACGGCCCGAATCTGGCGGTCGACCAGATCAGCTTCGAAGTGCCCAAAGGGCAGGTCGTCGGTTTTCTCGGGCCCAACGGCGCGGGCAAATCCACGACACTCCGAATGCTCACCTGTTACCTGCCGCCCACCAGCGGCGGGGCCACTATCAACGGCTTCGACATCTTCCACCAGTCCGAACAGGTCCGCGAAAACCTCGGATATCTGCCGGAAAACGTGCCGTTGTACCTGGAGATGCGGGTCGAGGAATATCTCGACTTCCGCGGCCGACTCCGCAAGATGCCCCGCGCCGAGCGACGCAAACGCATGGAATACGTGCTCGATCGCTGCTGGCTGACCAACGTCCGCCGGCGGGTGATCGGGCATTTGTCCAAGGGATATCGCCAGCGGGTCGGACTGGCCGACGCGCTGCTGCACAACCCGGCCGTAATTATTCTCGACGAACCGACGGTGGGCTTGGACCCGACGCAGATCCGCGAGTCGCGCCGGCTCATCAAAGACCTGGGCGGCGACCACACGATCATGCTCAGCACGCACATCCTTCCGGAAGTGGAAGCGGTGTGCGACCGCGCGATCGTGATCGCCCGGGGGAAGATCGTCGCGCAGGGCACACCCGACGAATTGCGGAGCAGCCGGCGGATGCAGGCCCGGGTGCTGGTCGAATGCAAGGGACCGGCCCGGGACGTGGAGATCGCACTCGGCCGGGTGAGCGGCGTGAGCAAGGTCGAAATCCTCGACGGCAACGGCTCGGTCGACAAAAGCTATTCGACGATCGCGGTCCGCCCCAGTGACGGCCGGGACGTCCGCGAGGAAGTCGCGCGGACTGTCATCCAGAACGGCTGGCCGCTTAGGGAGATTCGGCTCGAGCACGCGACGTTGGAAGAATTCTTCGTGCAAGTCACCGCGAACCAGGCCGCCGCCGTCGCGGCCGAATGACCAGAAACCGACAAGGTCACACAGACCACCGAACATTAGATTACTGAAAAAGCATAATGACCCGCGCAACGACCATCGCCCGCCGTGAGCTGACCAGCTATTTCTGCTCGCCGATCGCCTACGTGGCGATGGCGCTGTTCCTGCTGGCCAGCGGTATTTTCTTTCAGAAAGACTTCCAACCCGGGCAGCCCGTCGAGATGCGGCACGTCTTCGACTGGATGGTCTGGGTCCTGGTCTTCATCATCCCCGTACTGGGGATGGGGTTGCTGTCGCAGGAGTGGACCAGCGGCACGATCGAAACGCTGATGACCGCCCCGGTGGGTGACGCCGAAGTGGTGGTCGGGAAATTTCTCGGCTCGGTCGGGTTCCTGGCCGTGCTGGTCGCGCCGACGCTGCTGTTCGTCGGCATGCTGTTCCTGTACGGCCGGCCCGACCTGGGGCCGATCTTCGCCGGGTATCTGGGCATCGCGCTGGTGACCTGCCTGTTCATCGCGATCACGCTGTTCTGTTCGTCGCTGACCCGCAGCCAGGTGGTCGCCGCGGCGATGGCGGCGGCGATCCTGTTCCTGATCACCATCGTTCCGTACAACGTCGCCAGCTCGGCCACGCTTAACAGCTTCGAACGGACCGTGGTCGACCAGGCGGTCTTCCGCCGGTACGCACAGTTCTCGCAGGGCATTATCGACCTGGGGAACATCGTCTTCTTCGTCGCAGTCACGGCGGTCTTCCTGTTCCTGACCACCAAGGTGCTCGAATCCCGCCGGTGGAAATAGCCGGCGTTTATCGGCGGCCCCGAGGGGCCGGGCTGTCTTCGCAACAAAAAATCCAACTCGTAAATCAGTCATGACTCAACCTTCAAACGAAAACCTGTCCCCCGAGAACCAGCAGCAGCGGTGGGTGAAATACGGCGCGAACGTGGTGCTGGTGTCGGTGATTGTGATCCTGTTGGCCGGCGTGGTGATCTACCTCGCGCAGCGCAAACCGGTCCGATTCGACACCACCACCGGCGGGCTTTACAGCCTGAAACCGCAGACGCTGAACGTGATCAAGAACAACAAGGACAAGATCACGATCATCAGCCTGTACACCAAGGCCAAGCCCGGCGAGGCCGACCCGACCGCCGCTGCCGACGAGTCGGACGCGGCACAGAAACCGGTCGACCAGGCCGGCGTGGTCGCCGACATGCTCGAGGAATACCGCACCCGCGGGACCAACATTGAGACCGAATCGATCGACCCGCTGGTGAACACCAGCAAGGTCGAAAGTCTGATCGAAGAGATCACCCAGCAGTACGGCGGGGAGATCAAAAAATACAAAGCCTTCGCCGACGCCCTGCCGGCGAAATACGCGGCCATCAAAAGCCTGGCCGACCCCGAAGCGGCAAAGATCCAGCCGCTGATGAAGGACGTGCAGGAAGACGACGCCGGGCAGGCGATGATGCTTGCGTTGGTCAGCGTCCGCGAAGTGCCCGAAAAATTGAAGCAGAGCGAAGAGGCGTATCAGAAAGCGCTGAAGCAGAAACCGCCGAATTACAAAGGCATCACCGACAGCGTTTCGGACAACATGCAGGGCGTCTCGTCGCTGCTGGGCCGGGTCATTGACGATTTCGGGAAGCTCAAGGAATCCAAGGACGTGTCGCCCGCGGCCCGATCGTACATGGCCGACAGCATCCCGAAGTACACCCAGATCAAGAAGCTGGCCGACGACCTGCTGGCCGAGCAGAAGACGCTGGGCGAGCTGAAGCTCGACACGCTGCGGGACGCGCTCAAGCAGAAGAATTCGATCCTGGTGCGGGGCAAGACCGAATGGCGGATCCTGCCGTACGACAAGGTCTGGCACACCGACGCCCGTGACGCCCGCCGTGGCGCCGACGCCCCGCGGGCCCGGTTCGCCGGCGAGCAGATGATCACGACCGCCATCCTCGCGCTCAATCAACCGACCAAGACCAAGGTCTGTTTCGTCCGCGCGGGGGGCCCGCCGATCACCGAATTCGGCGGCCGGTTGAACAGCGTGGCCGACCGGTTACGTGATTACAATTTCGACGTTTCGGAAAAAGACCTGTCGGGCATGTACGCCATGCAGGCGATGCAGCAACAGCAGCAGCCCGCGCCCGAACCGTCCGACACGGACATCGAAGACTCGGTCTGGATCGTCGACGGCGTGCCCGCGCAGCAGAACCCGATGATGGGCGGCGGCCCCCCGCCGGGCATCGCCGGCAAGGTCGCCGACCATCTCAACAAGGGCAAGCACTGGGTCGACGGCAAGAAAGTCGACGGCGGGTCGGCGTTCCTGCTGTTCATCCCGCACGGCGACGCGATGGCCGAGGTGCTCACGCCGTGGGGCATCACCGCCCGGACCGACGCGATCGCGGTCCACAAGCTGATCAAGACCGAAGGCGCCGCCCAGGCGGACATTATCAACAGCGCCCAGCGGACGCCGTTCATCTTCACGTTCAACCAATGGGGTGATCACATGATCACCAGCACGCTGGCGTCGCTGGAGGGAATTCTTCTGCAGGCGGCTCCGATTCAGGTGACGCCGAAACAGGGCATCACGAGCACGGCATTGATTCCGGTGCCGGGCGCGCCGAGTTCGCCGGAGAGTTGGGGCGAGACGGACGCGGCCTCGATCGAGACCGGTCCCAAGTTCGATTCGGCCAGCGACATCGCCGCGCCGGTCTATGTTGCCGCCGCCGCCGAAAAGGCTTCGGGACAGCGGATCGTCTGCATGGGGTCCGAACCGTCGTTCATCGGGTCGACCGGCGACATGGGAAACAACATCGTCGACTTCCCCGACCAGGAACTGCTGGAGAAAAAGCGGATCTACGCCCCGGCATTTCCCGGTGACGGGGAGTTCTTTATGAACAGCGTTTTCTGGCTCACGCACCAGGAACCGATGATCTCGATCAGCCCGGCAGCGATGACCGTCAGCCGGATCCGCGACATCAGCGGGCCGATGCAGAAGTTCTGGCAAGTCGGCGTGCTGCTGATCGGGTTGCCCGGGTTGGTGCTGGTGCTCGGCGGGCTTGCGTATTACTCGCGGCGCGATTGATGTTTGTTGATTCGTTTTTCGCGTAGGGACTTGTTCCGCGACACGCGGTCCGCGAGCGGACCGGCTAAACGATAAACCGTTTCTTCTCGACACACTGCCATGAATTTTAAAACTACGATCGTCCTGATCATTCTGCTGGCCGGTATCGGCACCTATCTGCTGGTGACTAACACCTCCAATAAACCCGACGAGACCAAGCCGGTCGTGAAAACGCTGCTTGACGTGAAGTCGGCGGACGTGTCGGGGATCGCGGTGACGACGGCCGACGGGAAGCAACTCGCGGCCCAGAAGTCTACCGACGCCAAAGGGATGGCTGCCTGGAAGCTGACCCAGCCGGTGAACGCGGCCGCCGACACTTACAAAGTCGGCTCGCTGGTGGACGAGGTGACGTCGCTGAAGTCGAAGAACATCGTCCCCGAGTCCGGGCCGGACGCCCCGACGACCGGCATCGACCACCCCCAGTACACGATCGAGCTGACGGCCGGCGGGAAGAAGTCCAAGCTGCTGGTCGGGAACGCGCTGCAAATCACCGACGGGGTCTACGTAAAAGTCGACGGGCAAAGTGATGTCGCGGTGGTCGACGCGAGCCTGCTGAGCAGCCTTGAAAAACCGGCCGGCGATCTTCGTAAAACGCAGCTGTTCGAGACTTCTTCGTCAGCAGTTCAGAAGGTTACGATTACGCACAAGGACGGCACGCAGCTGTCGCTCGAAAAACAGGGCAAGGGATGGCAGATTGTGAAGCCGACGGTCATGCCTGCCGAGCAGTTCGCGGTCGAAGACCTGCTGTCTGCCGTGTTGAATTTGACGCCCGTGTCGTTCGTCGACGACGCCAGCCAGGCGATTGGTTTGAACAAACCGGCCGACGTGGTGAGCTTCAGCACCGCTGCCCCGAGTTCGCAGCCGACCACCGCGCCGGTGGCAGGAATGGAGACGGTGAAATTCGGCGGGTATGACGATCTGGAAAAGAAAAACATCTACGTTCAACTGCCGGATGGCAGCGTCGTGAAAGCGGCGGCGGGGGTGTTGGACTCGTTGAACAAAAAGCCGATGGAACTCCGCGACAAGACCGTGGTGGACTTGGACCCGGAGAAGGTCGAACGTGTGGTGATCGCGATCAATCAGCCGGCCACGACGCAACCCGTCGCGGCGGTGAGCAACCGGTCGACCACGCTGGAACGCCGAAAGAAAGACAACATGGTCGGCCCGGTGTTGAACGCGACCACCAAGCCGACGACGGGCCCGTCGACCGCGCCCGCCGCCCCGGCGAGCACCTGGGTGCTGGCCGGCACCAAGCCCGTCGATGCCGACGACGCGAAGATCACCGCCCTGCTCGCCCAGTTGCACCCGCTGAAGGCTGACAAGTTCTTGGAGAGTTCGTCTACCACCCAGCCCAGCAAGCAGTACACGGTCACGCTGACCCTCACCGGCCAAGCTGCCCCGGCGGTGCTGACCCTGACCGACCCGGGCAATGACGCGTCGCTGATCGGCACCTATAATGGGCTTACGTTCAACCTGAGCCGGACAATCGCAACGGACCTGTCGGCCGAGTTCAAAAAATAACGCCCTGGCGGGAAAATCGAATGACGAGTGGGTGAACGTCGACGCCGGTCGTCCGATTCGCGTCGCATAGTCTGGACCATTCGAGTTTTGTCATTGATTCGTCATTCGAATTTCGTCATTCGTCATTTTCCAAAGTACCTCAATGCCCAACCTCACCCAGCTCGGCGCAACATCGATCCTCACCGAAGCCCAGATCGCCAGCCCGGCGACTATTCTGGAATCGTTCCCCAGCCCCAAGCCCGAGCGCGATTTCGAAGTGAAATTTATCTTTCCCGAGTTCACCAGCATGTGCCCGGTGACCGGCCAGCCGGACTTCGCCACCATCACGCTGATCTATGTGCCCGACCTGCTCTGCGTCGAGATGAAAAGCCTGAAACTTTACTATCTCGCCTACCGTAATAAGGGCATCTTCTACGAAGGCGTCGCCAACACGATCCTGGACGACTTGGTCGCGACGCTGAGACCGCGGAGCATGACTGTCATTGGCGACTTCGCCGTCCGCGGCGGAACCGCGGGAATCGTCACGGCGAAGTATTCGCCGCGGTGAATCGCGGCGCAAACGTGGGAATTGAAACCTGAGAGATTGAAACGTAAAGACGTGAAACGTAAGAAGACTGCCGCCTCGACATCTTCTCACGTTTCACGTCTTCATGTTTCACGCCAAAAGTTTCCACCACCGCAGCCCGAGCTTATGATTCGGCAGCAGAAATCGCATTCGAAAGTTACCCCATGATTCCACAACCACCACCGGGGCAGGGACCGATCGATCCACGCGGGGCGTTCAGCCCACCACCGCCTCCGGGTGGTGCGGGGCTGGCACCGGGCACGGGGGCGTCGATGCCGCCGGGGTTCATGCCGCCGCCGCCGGGCATGATGCAGCCGCCGATGGGATTCGGTCCTCCCGGTGGGTTCCCGCCCCCGGGGTGGATGCCGCCGCCACCGCCGAAGAAAGGCGGCATCGGCCGCGCGCTGCTGACGACGTTTGCCACGACGCTGTTCGGGATCTCGTTGCTGTTGAATCTATATCTGCTTCTGTTCAGCGGTTTGATGTCCGACCGGTCGTCGAAGGAAACAACGCTTCACGCGGGCAACCCGAAGCAAGTGATCGCGGTGGTGCCGATCGTGAACAACATGATCCTGCACGCCCAGGTCGAACAGCTGGACAAGATGCTCAAAGAGGTCGAGGCCGACGACAACGTGAAGGCGTTGGTGCTGCGGATCGACACCCCCGGCGGTGAGGTGACCGCATCGGACGAGATGTATCACCGCATTCTGCAATACAAGATTTCCAAACCGGGCATTCCGGTGTACGTGTCGATGGGCGGGTTGGCGACCAGCGGCGGGTACTACGCCGCCTGCGCCGCCGATTATCTGGTGGCCGAACCGACCACGCTGACGGCCAACATCGGCGTGCTCGCCGGGGGCGTGAACCTTCACAAGCTGGCCGACAAGTACGGCGTCGAGGACCGCACGATGCACTCGACCGGGGCGGACTTTAAGACGGCCGGTTCCTGGCTGAAACCTCCGACCGAAGAGGACAATCAGTACCTCCAGGGGTTGATCGACTCGATGGCCAAGCAGTTTCACAGCGTCGTTCAGACCGGCCGGCAGGGGAAATTGAAAGGGCCGATCGAGCGGATCTTCAACGCCCAGGCGTACGACGTCACCAACGCGTTGGCGATGGGGCTCGTCGACAAACAGGGGTATCTCGAAGACGCGTGTAAGCTGGCCGCGGACAAGGCCGGGTTGACCGACCCGACGATCGTGAAATATGAGGAACCGTCGCCGCTGCTGGCATTCCTGCAAGCGCGTTCGAGTGTGCCAGGCCCGCAGGCGTCGGGCGACCTGAAGATCAACGGCGTGCCGGTCGAGATGCCGCAGTTGCAGCAACTGCTCGACCCGCGGCCGATGTATATGTACCGCCCGTGAGCGGACCCGACCCCCGCCTTGCAACGTTTGGTTATGATGCCGTCGGCCGGCGAATGGGTCGACACGAACGGCCCGAGGTTAAGCTTCATGAGTAAATGGATTCCGATTCAGTTCCGCGCGTTTTTCAAAAGCCCTCGAATCTTTGTAGCCCCGTCCAGGGAGGGCGGGGATCGAGCGGCCAACTGCGCGACGACCGGGTCGGTCCGCGGCCTTCCGGCCACGGCTATCAAAGAGTTTTCCGCACGATTTTCCGGCTTTGCAGACGCGGTGCGTATCAAAGGATGTTTTCTGTTGGCCGCGATTTTGACGACACCCGCGTTCGGACAGACGCGAATCGGACCGGACGCGCCGGCGCCTTTGACTGTGCCGACGACCGCGCCGGTCGCGAAACTGTTCCGCAGCCGGCTCGCGGGCATCGAACTGCTCCCCCCCGCCGGCGGGCGAATGATTCGCCAACTCGACACCGGGGAGATCGTCCGGTTCGTCTACGCCGACCGCAGCTGGGACGTCCGCGTGAAACCGGTCCCGTTGCACATCGCCTTGTCACTGGACGGACTGCTCGACCTGACGGCCAAGCAGTTGGTGGACTCGAATCCGTCGACCGAGATCGTCTCTAAAACTTCGCCGCGGAAAGACCTCGGCATTATTGAAGCCCGGTACAACGCCGGGGCCGACCGACTGTTCGCGCAGCAGGCGTTATTCCGGGAGGACGACCAGAGCTATTTCCTGGTGCAGATGGGATCGCCGACCGGGAAGGCGAAAAACGCCCCCGCGGATCCCGCCGACCCGCAGGAGACCGTGGCCCGGGCGGCCTTTGCGAACATGACCGGCACCGTGAAACTGCTCGACCGCAGGCTGCTTACGCTTGAACAGGAGATGCGCCAGAAGAACACGCGGGCGCTCTGGTTGCTTCTGGACCAGAAGAGGGTCTTGAAAAGCCTGATCCCGGTCCACTTCATGCGGATCGTCCGCGACGGGAAAGACGTCGGTTTCGTGCAGATCAATGAACGGGAGGCCGCGCACGGTTCCCGGCCCGGGGTAGAGGTCATTGTCCGGTCACGGGTGACCCGGGTGCCGGACGAAACCCTGGCAGTAAAACCCGACGCGGCCCCCGCGGTGCCCGGATCGACCGGCGTGGTGGTTCCGACCGTGACGCAGCAACCGACGGCAGCCGCGACCAGCCAGCCTTCGGACATGTTCACGTTTTCGAATTTCTATTTCTCTTTCGACCGCGAGCCGGGTTTCGCCACGTCGCACGAAGATTGGGAAACGCTGACCCAGGCCGACCAGAACAAGGCCGGGCAGGTCCGCGAGCGCGGGAATGCGGACCTTTCGGTCCGCCTGTCGCTGGACCGCACGAAGCTCAGTCTGAGCCTCAGGCAGCCGACCACAACCGACACCGCTGTGGATCACCGGGAACCGCCGGTGAAAAGGCAGGACAAGTTCGTGCTCAGCGTGTCGCAGGACGTTAAAAATCGACGGGCCGCGACACTCAGCAAAAAACTGGTCTGGTTCTACATCCCGCAGGGGCTTCGGCAATTGCTTCCACGGCTGCTGCCGTTGGACGAACCCGGGCAATATATGTTCGCCGCTTACAGCAGCGAGCAACGCGAGGTGATGGCCCGGTACGTCGACGTGGGATTGCCGACCGACACGGTCCTCGACGGGGTCACCGTGCACGCGATTCCAGTGACCGACCGCGTCGGCATCGACGGCAACCCTACCATCCACTACATGACCGTCCGCGGTGAATGGCTCGGCAGCGTAAGCGACGAGGGCCGGTTCCTCGTGCTCCCCGCGGCCGAAAAAGACCTGCAGGCGTATTGGCCCGGATTCGTCAAAAGCGAGGAACCCCCGCTGCCGGTCGATTCCGGCGCGGTCCTGCAGCCCGAGGGCGTGGAAGGTCGATAGAGCTAATTGATATGTTGCGCTCGATTTCCAAACTCGTTTCGCTGTCGGTGCTGATCACGATCGGGCTGATCGGGATCGTTTATTATCGGGACCACACCGAAGAAGCCCGGCACGTGGCCGAACTCCAGAGCGAGAACTTTCAGCTGCAAATGGTGGTCGAACGGCTGACCGGCGAACGGCGGGTCGCCGAGCTGCTCGTGACCGACCAGCGCACGGTCAACGGCGTGGTCAACACGACGTTGCTGTTCCAGGAGTACGCCCGCAACGGCGCGATGCTGCCGCCCAAGTCTTTTACGATCATCGGGAACGAAGCGCACCTGAACGCGATGGTGATCAAGTTCGACCACGATTTCGTCAAACAGGACGACCCGCTGCGGGGCCACAGCATCGCGCTATTCACACGGATTTATGGCAATCACCAGAGCCCCGACAGCGGGCCGTCGATCGACACGCCGGGCCAGATCCCGGGTTTTTACCAGGGGGTCGACCCGCAGGTCGGGTCGTTCGAGCTGGACCTGTGGAAGAACTTCTGGCGGCTCGCCGACGACGCGAACTATCGGCGTGAAAAAGGGGTCCGGGTCCCCAGTGGTGAAGGCCCGTGGTGGCCCTGCGTGCCCGAAAAACTGTACACAGTGACGCTGGAATCCGACGGCGGCCTGAATGTTACATCCGAACCGGTGAAGGGGATCTATCTTGAAGCGCTTCGAAAGAAGACGGCCGGATGACGGTGCTCGATCCCAACAACCCCGCTGTACCCGCGGTCAGACCTGAAACAACAGTCTCACCGTATTCCACACCGCCCGTGCTGGGCACATTTTTTACACCCCCCCAGGGGCCGATCACGCTGCGGCGATTTTTGTTCGGCCTGTTCGCCGGGCTGATTGTGCTGGGTGCGGTCACCGCACTGGACCTGATCACCGGGCCGCGGATTTATCTGGGGCCGGTCTATTTGTTCGCAATCGTCGTAGCCGCCTGGTTCGGCGGGCGCTGGGCCGGTCACCTCATTAACTGCATCACGACGGCCGTCTGGATGTGGACGGTCGTGCTGCAGGCGCCGAACTTCATTGCCCAGCCGCTGAACGTTTTCGATTCGGCTCGGAACGTGCTCATTCGGCTGGTTTTTTTCGGGATTATCACCGAAATCCTGGTCATGCTGCACGGCATCGAGCGGCGTCTGGAACAGGTGGTCGAGGACCGGACGGCGTCGCTCCGACAGGAAGTTCTCGAACGCCAGCGTGCCGAAGCAAGCCTGCGGGCGCTCGCGGCCCAGTTGTCCGCCGCCGAAGACGTCGAACGACGTCGGATCGCCTACGACATCCATGACGCCCTGAGCCAGATGCTCGGGCTCGTCAAGTTGAACCTCGAAACGACCGTCGCCGAAACAGCAATAGATAGTCGGCAATATACCCGGCTCAACGACGTTGTAAGAATCGTCGACGACCTGATTCGCCAGACACGTGAGCTGACGTTCGAGCTTCACCCGTCGATGCTGGACCATTTTGGCCTCGTGCCCACTCTGGAACAGTTCGCAGAGGACTACGGCCGGCAGGTGTCGGCAGAGATCTCGGTCAACGAGGTGGGGCACGGCGTTAAAATCCGTTCCGACCTGTCGAGTTACCTTTTCCGGGCGGTAAAAGAAGTGCTCAGCAATTCGGTCCGTCACGGGAACGCGAGCCAGATCGTAGTGAATTTTCACTGGAGCCACGAAGGCCTTCGGGTCGTGGTCGACGACGACGGCTCCGGATTCGATCCGGAAACTGCCCTGCTGCCGCAGGCTCGGCGGGGTCTGGGGTTGGCCGGCATTGCAGAGCGTCTGACTTCGCTGGGTGGTAAACTCCGGCTGGAATCTCAGCCGGGAACGGGGACCCGGGTCATAATGGAAGTTCCACTGGAAACGGATCAAGGTTAACGTGCCACGGGCAGCTTTTGCGTAATATTGACGTTCCAGGGGCGGGGACACGGTTTTTGTTGAAACGGTAAACAAGATGGCATTGGAAGTTTTTATTGCAGAGGATCACACCTTGGTTCGGTCCGGAATTCGTGCCCTTCTCGATTCTGCCCCCGACTTAAAAGTGGTAGGCGAGGCCGAGAACGGCCGCCAGGCCGTCGAACGCGTTCGTGAGCTTCGGCCCGACCTGGTGTTGATGGACGTGGCCATGCCCGAACTGAACGGCATCGACGCCGCCCGTCAGTTGATCGCGGAAAATGCCGGCACCAAAGTGGTCATGCTTTCGATGCACGAAGACCGGCACTACGTGTTCGAATCGCTAAAAGCCGGGGCAACGGGATATGTGCTGAAATCGGCCGCGTTTCAGGATCTGATTTCCGCTATTTCAACGGTCATGTCGGGGAAAAACTACATCAGCCCCGCGTTGTCGGACACGGTCATGAACGACTACATCCGCCGCGCGCAGGGCGACGAAAAAGACACCGAGCTCGGCAGACTGTCGGGTCGTGAGCGGGAAGTCTTGCAGCTGATCGCCGAAGGAAAAAGCAGTGCTGAAGTGGCCGAAGTGCTGCACATTAGCGTTCGCACGGTTGATACTCACCGGCACAACATCATGAACAAGCTCGAGATTCATTCGATCGCCGGGCTTACCAAGTTTGCCATCCGCCACGGCCTCTGCGTTTTGACTTAGGAATTCTCTCTTCGTTTCAATCAATCTCTAGGACTTGACTTGCATCTCGTTGATACGCACTTGTACCGACACATTGCGTACGTTTCAGCATGCGCTAATCACGTAGATCTCCGAATAACGATCGGCTCTTTCACGGGGTACTGTTATTCACAGCGTTGCACTGCAAAGCAGCGACTCTACCCGTTGTTCATTCCGTCGTGAAGCCGATGTTCAGTAAAGCTGAAGACAAGCCCACGAGCGTCGCGGCCACACCGTGGCTGTTCGAGCGCAGTTTGACCCTGCCCGACGAATCGGTCGACAGCGACCTGGTACGACTAGCCTCTGTTTCGTTCGCCGCGTCTGCCACTTATGCCGTGTCGGCGGGGCATCCGGTTTTTCCCGACGCTGGTCCCGAAGCCGATCTAACAAGATTTAAAACGGATACCGTCTACGCGGCGTTCACGATCGGCAGCCGGCCAATCCGCGTGCGATCCGAATGGGTGTCGGACAGCCCCCGTCAAGCTCGCGTGTTCGTTCGCGCGTCGGCCGGGAAAATGACCCGGGTCCGTGAGCAGGCGGTTCAGTTCGTCGGCGGCCGGGCGATTATTGACCTGCCCGTGCTCGGCTTGGCGACGCAAGTCGTCGGTACGCTCGACGAAGAGTGGCTGTGGGAAGTACGGGCCCAGGGCGAACCGTTCACCCCCGTGCAACACTCGAACTTTCTGAAGGCCAACGGCTTGGTCCCGGTCCGCCTCTATTTCGTCGCGGGCAAGCCGGTCCGGTCAGCCCGGCATGAATCGTATTACCACGTCGCCTGCGCGATTCCCGGCGCGGCGACTGCCGTAGAAGCCGAACGCACCGTCTGGGCCCACTTCACGGGGCACCGCCAGGGCCGGCCCGTGGTCAACGCCCGCGGTCAACGGTTGGGCTTCTGGCGCGACCGCAGCGTGGGGCACGGCAACAACGATTACATCGGCCGCAAGGCGTTTGAACTGGTCACCGAAACCGACGGCAGCTGCCGCAGCTGGGCCGAGCTTTTTCGCGAGGCGCTCGCCGTCCATGGCATCGACTCGGTCATCCGAGTCGTGCGTCCCAGAGCCAGCGCGGTGCATCCGAAGCTGGGGCTGCCCACGTTCAACGTTCCTACCGTCGGCGGCGGGTCTTCGATCATTCGAACGGTGGGCGTGCTGGTCAAACCGTTCAAGTGGAAGCCGGCCGGCGAGCGTTCGCCGTTCCGGTTCGACCGCACTCAGTATGTCGTCAACAACGCGCGGTTTGCCTGGAAGCTGAACAACGTCGTTGACCCCGACGCAATTCGGTGGCCCGATGCCGACCTGCACGACATGACCCGCTCGAGCCACGACTCGCGCGAGGCCCGCGGCCTGTTCGGCAACCACGCCGTAGTGGTCGTGCAACGGGACGGCCAAGAATTTTGGTACGACCCGAGTTTCGGGTTCGGCCCCCACCCGAGCCTCCTCGAGTACGAAAACGAACTTTTCGGCCGCGGTGAGGAAAACCCCGGCGGGCTGTTCTCCATCGTCGGCTGGAAGAAGGAGACGCACGTCAACCCCGTCACCGGCCTGACCGAAGAACGCAACGGCGGCATCCTTCTCGGCGCAGCCCCCGCGCCCGCCGGCCCGATCCTCGAAGCGGTCGACCCGGACTGACCGCTCTCGCTTCGTAACCCTTCATTGCTTTAACCAGCCGAAACGCCCCACCGACGCCGTCGACCGAGCATTGCTGCGCCGATGCAGAGAACCCCCAGCGAGGCCGGTTCCGGCACCGCCGCCGACCCGGCAATCTGTGAGGTGCTTCCAGCGATCAGCGCCGCGCTCAGGGCGTTTCCCTGGGTGTTGAACGCGTTGTCGATCAGCGTGTAATCCGACCCGTCGATTTTGGTGTCGTAATTAAAATCCCCGTTTAACCACCCGGTCAGCCCAGTGCCGAAGGCGGCATCGATCTTGGTGTAGTCCGACCCGTCGACCCGGCCGTCGAGATTGGCGTCGCCATAGTAGGTGTATTTGACCAGCACGTCGGCCGGACCGGGGGCGATACCGTCGAACAGCTTTGCCGAGCCGTAGATCGCCGTGCCGGCCTGATTATTTTGAATGACGCCCAGTGCGGTCAGGTGCCGGGTGTCGGACCCGGCCGCCGAGCTGGTCAGCGCCGTGCCGGTCCACGCCCCACTGGCGAAGCTCTGCTTCACCAGCCCGTTGATCGTCGTCAGGCTCGCCGACTGAATGTCCAGGTCGTTGTTGGTCAGATCGATCGCGCCACTGTCGACTAAGGTCGCGGCGACGATCAGTTGCCGGTTCGCCTGCGACGTCGCCTTGGTGATCGTAAGACTGGACGACGGCCCGACGACCACAGCCCCGAACCGGACCGCGTGGGCCCCGGTGCCCGGGACGTTCAGCGTCACCGCGCCATTGTCGGTCAGCGTCGGCGTTCCGGTCAGTCCGCCGTTGTCGGTGAAGGCCCCCCCGGCGTCGACGCTGATCGAAGCGGTCTGCAGCGACCCGGCCGACGTGACGGTCAACGACCCGCCGGTGACGTGGGTCGCGCCGGTGTACGACGTCGCGCCGCCGAACGTGACCGCGCCCGCGCCGTTGATTGTCACGTCGGGACCGCCCGACACGGACGACCCGAACGTCAACGCCGTCCCCGGCGCGGTCGTGACGAACAACCCCGACGGGATCAGCACCGGGGCGGCGATCGTGTGACTTCCGGCCAGCACGTCGACCACGGCCGGCACCGATCCTCCGTCCAGCGTGACGGTCGCGCCCGCGGCGCTTCCGATCGTGTACGAGTGCGTGTTGTTGAACGTCGCCTCGGCGAACGTCACCGGGCTGGTCACCGCGATTGAAACCGCCGTCGCGGGAATCGTCAGAAAGCTCGCCACTTCCGCCGTCCCAGGTGCGTGCCCCGCCGACCAGACGCCGGCGGTCGCGAAGTTGGAGGTCGCCCCGCCTTGATACTGATTGAACGCCGGGCCCGAACCGATCGCGGTCGTGCCGAGCAGCACTTCGGCATTAAAACCGTCCCCGGCGGTGTGGGCGGTGATCGAATAATCGAGTTCTAAGATGAACGGCGTCGTCGGGATCGACCCCAGATTCAGCGTGTTGTCAGTAAAGAATGATTTCGCGGCAGCGGCGCTGTTGAACGTCTGGGTCGACAACGGTGTGCCGTTCTCGATAAAGCTGAACGTCGCGGTGTCGAACCCGTTGCCGGACACCTGCGCGTCCAGCAGCGACGCGACGACGATGTTTGCCGACGGCGTCAGCAGGGTCGGGTCGACCGTCACCGCGGCTTGCCCGGTGTACGTGGTCGGCGTGCCCGCGATGCCGGACTCGGCGGTCGCCCCGAACACCAGCAGCCCCAGCGCCGTGCTCGGCGTGCCGGTCCCCGAGAAATTAAAGTTCGATCGCGCGTGTGGCGCCTCGTCCAACGCAATGATCGCGTCTACCGTCAACGGTAACCCGATCGTCCGCGTGAAAGAATCGGGGCCGGCCACGGCATAACGATTCACGGCAGGACGCGCGACTGCGGCCGTCGACAGCGTCGTCGACGAAGCGACCACCGGCGCCTGCGCCACGGCCCGGGCGTTGCCGACCAGGCCCCCGCCGGGGGTCGTCGCCGACGACGAACCGTTTCCGGTTCCGATGCCCAGCGTGCTGGCGGTCGCGGTACCTGCGTTCGACGCGAAGTCAGAGCTGCCGCCGGCCGCGTTGGCTGTGACGTTCACGCTCCCGGTGCCCTGCGCCGACGCCGTCGCGTTACCGCCCTGACCGAACGGGTTGCCGTTGTTCGACCCGCCGTTGCCGCCGTACGCGGTCGCGTTGACACTCACCGGGGTGGTCCCCAGGACGCCGTTCCCGACGGCCCGGGCGACGGCGGTCCCGCCGTTACCGGCGACCCCGAAGAACCCGTCACCGCCCGTGGTGACCACACTGCCCCCGCTGCCGCCGAACGCGGTACTGCTCGCATTCACGCTCGTCGCCGCCGCGCCGGTGTTGCCGGTCGTCGTGCTGACTGCCGCTCCGCCGTTGCCCCCGGCTGGTCCGTTGATCTCGGAATAGACCGACCCGCCGTCCCCGCCGCGGGCGGTTCCGCTGGCCGACAGGGACGTGTTATTGTTCGTGGCAGACGCCGTCAGTGAACTGGTTCCCGTGCCGCCCGCGCCCCCACCGGCCGACCCGCTTCCGGTGGTCGCCGGTGTTCCCGCCCCGCCGTCCCCGCCCGTCGCGGACGAGCTTGCCGAGACCGTCCCGAGACTGTTGGTAGTGTTCGATGTAACACCGGCCGGGCTGCCGTTCGCCGCAGTCCCGGAGTTGCCGGAAAGACCCCCGCCGTTGCCGGCCGTCGCCGAGTCCGACGTCGACAGGTCGGTCACGGACTTGGTCGTGGTAAGCGAACTCGAGATCGACCCCGCCTGGCCGGGCGTCCCGCCGGCAGACGCGCTGCCGCCGTTGCCGGCCTTGCCCTGAACCGAAAGCGAGATGCTGCCGGTCGCCGGCGCGGTCGCGTCGACAGGGCTGCTCAACGACACCGTCGCGCCGGTGCCCCCGGTGCCTGTGGTGGTTGTCCCGCCGTTTCCACCGTTGGCGTTCAGCGTGCTGCTCGCCTGCGCCGCGCCGGTGGTGACCGCCGAGGCCGTCCCGGAGACCGTCCCGCCCGCGCCGGCCTGCCCCGAGTCTGAGCTGCCGCCGGTGCCGCCGTAAACGTTTGCCGTGGCCGAGGACGACACGGCGGACGTGCTGGTGACAGTTCCGCTCGCGGTCGCGCCTGACGTGCCCGCGACCGACGAGCTGCTGCCTCCACCGGTCCCGCCGCTGGCCTGGACGATCGCGCTAACGCTTCCGGTGCCCGGGTTAGTTCCGCTCAAGGTCGACGTCGCCGCCCCGGCCGCGCCCGGGGCACCACTGATGCTGGCCCCGCCCGCGCCACCGGTCGTGGTCTGCGACAAATTCAATGATCCCGTGGTGGACCCGGTCACGCTGTTGCCCAGGGAGGACGCCCCGCCCGCGCCGCCCGTGGCGGAAAAGTTTCCCGAACCGCCGTTGCCCCCGGTTTGAGTCGCGGAAACAGAAACAGAACCTCCGCCGGTGGAACTGCCTTGCGCGGTCGCGTGGTTGGTGATCGCGTATCCCGCGCCCGCCGTCGCGGCGGTACCGGCCGCGTCCCCGCCGTTACCGCCGGTGGCCGCCGCCCCCGCGGTCACCGAGTTAAGACCCGCGTTCGTCGCAGACGCTGAAGATGTCGCAGACGCGCCGGCCCCGCCGGATTCGCTCCCGCCGCTGTAGCTGACGTAACCGCCGCTCCCGCCGACGGCGGAGTCGTTCACATATACGTTCGCCCCGCCCAGCGCAGTGCCGGTGCTGGAACTGGTCGCGGCACCGCCGGCGCCATTCGTCACCGCGGGCCCTTGCGACGACGCGCCCCCGCCGTCCCCCCCGTGGGCCGACCCGCTCACTGAAAGCTGGGTCGCGTTCGCGCTGACGGTGCCGGTCGTACTGTTGGTCGCGGTCCCGCCGGACCCGCCGTCGGCGGACGCGGTTTCGCTGGCCCCGCCGAACCCGCCCCCGCCGCCCGTGGCCGATGAAACGAAACTCCCGTCCCCGGCGCCGGTGTTGAACCCGTTCAATGAACTGTTCGCGGTACCACCGGTCGCGGCGGTGAGGTGCGTGCCGGACGGGGTCAGCGACCCGCCCGATCCACCGACCGCCTGCGCGGTTTCGTTCAATGACTTGGACGTCGGCTTGGACGTCGAGAGGGCACTGGTGGCCGCGCCACCGACGCCGGCGACACCGCCCGTGGTCGAGTACCCGCCCGAGCCACCGAACGCCTGTTGGTTAAGCGTCAATGAGCCCGTGGTGGTCGCGCCCGTGGTCGTATTCAGCAGCGACGCCGCCCCGCCCGCGCCGGCGGCCGCGGTGTCGGACGAACCGCCCGAACCGCCTTGAGAATACGTCGTGGCAGACACGTCACCGGTTGCGGTCAGGTTGATGCTCGCCGTGCCGATACCGCCGGCCACGCCGGCAGCGCCACCGCTGCCTGACCCACCGGTCCCGCCGACCACCTGGGTTTGACCGCTGAGGGTACCCCCGCCGGGGTTGGACGCGGTCAGATTTGAAGTCGCCGCTCCCGCCGCACCGGCGGTGCCGATCGTCGTGCCGTTGGACCCCGCGTTGCCCCCGGACCCGCCTTGGGACTGCTGCACGAGATTCAGCGCGCCCGCGGTCGACCCCGTGACGCGATTGGTCAGCGTAGCAGACCCGCCCGCGCCGCCGATCAGCCCGCTCCCGCCCGACCCGCCGCCGGCGATTATTGCTACTACTACTAAGCCGAGCCCGGGCGTCGTGCCGCCGACCGTCTGGACCGATTTGGCGGTCGCGGTCGCGGCGTTGGTGGTGTTCGCGCCGTTGCCCCCCGAGCCGTTGGCGTTCCCGTCTCCGGCGTTGCCCCCGTTGACGGTGACTGCCGCCTGGGCACTGTCGAGGCCCGAGGAGGTCGCAGTCGCCGACGCCGAGCTGACGCTGCCCCCTACGCCCCCGTTGCCGACACCGACGCCCGAGTTATTGGACCCGCCGGTCCCGCCGACGGCATTCGTCTGCGCGTAAGGTGCTCCGAGCGTACCGTCGCCGTCGGCGGTGATCGTCGAGGATGCCGACGCCGCCCCGCCCGCCTGTGCCGTGCCGGCTACGTTCAGCGTGCCGCCGTTACCGCCCCGGGACGAAGCGTTCGAAGTTCCTATCGGGGGCGGTGTGCCGGTATTTTGCGCGGTGGCGGTCGCGTTCCCACCGAGCCCGCTGGCCGTGCCGCCCCCGCCGTTGCCGCCGTTCGCATTGGCCGCATTGTCCGCGTCGGTCGAGGTCGCGTTGGCGTTCACCGAGCCGCCGGCCGCGCCGGGCGTCGCGCCGTCGGTGCCAGTGAGTGAAACAGTTGAGGCCCGAGAAACGCCCTGCAGCGTGAGGGCGACCGCCATACCGATAACACCAAACCGACGCGCAGCCGTTATGCTTTTAATCCGCATGTTTTCCTCACCCGATTTTCTCAAAAAGTTGATGTGGCTCTGCCCGCGCCCCCGGGCGGGGTGATCCTAGCAATCTCTCATAAAAACGCCAGTGAATGTCGTAAGAATGTTGTAATTTTGCAGAGGACTGTCGCGTGCCCCCAGGAAAGAAGGCGGATGTCGCCTGGGGTTCGACATGAACGCCTTACGGCTCGTCGAATTCGATCGACAAGCGGTAAGGCGAGAAGTTAGGTCGTGAGATGTCGCTCAGCGCGCGCCACGTCGCCTTCGGGCGGCGAGCGGGATCGCCAGCGACGACAACAATCCGACTTACTTCGCCAGAGTGGCTACCAGCCGCCAGACGAGGTGCGGGGAGAGCGGCCTGCCCTGTGTCTTGTTGAACGCGTCGACCAACTCGTCGAACCGGGGGGTGTAGGGAAGCCGGTCGCGTTTCCCGATGTCGCCGCCGAGCATGTCGCGCAGGTGCGCGCGCTGTTCGGGTGAGACTTCGGGGGGTTTGCTCCGGGCCTCGCCGAGCTTCGGGAGTTTTCCACCTTTGCGGAGATTCAACAGGTGCCGCCATGTCTCGGCACGCGTCGGTTTCGGGTCGGGCAGCTCGTGGATGTACGACTTCCACATCGTCTCAAAGTGCGGCGTATATGGCAGGTCGTCGGCGGTCCGGCCGATCTTCTCATAAGCCTCGACCAGTGCCGACCGGTCGACCTTTACTCGCGGTTCCACGCCGGCGAACAACGACCCGACCGGTTTGGCGTCTTCCACCGTCATCGGTTGGTCGGTCGAGCGATCCACGATCAGCAGCACGTTGCCGAACGGGTCTTTCACCGTGGCCCGCCAGCCCCGCGACGCCTGCGACGGCGGGCTTACGAACGTCAGCTTCGACCGGTCCCGGTCGCGATACATGGCCCGCACGTCGTCGACCAGGTAATAGGTCGCCTCGGCGGGCAGGTCGGCGTCGACGTGCAGGACCAGCTCGACGTCGGATTCGGGGAACTGCAGGTTCGCCAGCCGGACGTCCTGCTTGATCAGTTTCATCCCCAGCGTGTCGACGTAGTACCGAACAGCCGCCGGCAGGCTCGGGACGCGGAGGAGGATGCGGTCGATCTTTTTCAGCATCGTGATATAGCTCGGACCTCCACGTCTGAATTTCAGCCGGTCGAACGTCCGGGGCTATCCCGCCGTCACGATCGGAAGGCCTTCGACGGGGCTTTCTTCGAGTTCCTTCTGCTCGGTCTCGGTGGGCGCGTGAAATCCGCCGCGCAGGACGAAAAGCCCGCCGGTCAGGTTCCAAAGGATCTGCACTAAGCGGATGCTCATGGTCAGCGCGAACGCCTGGCTGATGGTGACGCCCTGGTTGCGGGTGAGCAGGATCGCGAACGCTTCCATGACGCCCGCGCCCTGGGGGCTGATGGGGATCGCCCCGGCGAGCACGATCACCGGCACCGCGACCCAGTAATAGGCCCAGTGCAACGGCAACCCGAACGCGATCCCCGCGAGCATCGCCGAGGTGACCACCGCGCCGTGGACCGGCAGCGACATGACCAGGGTCCAGAGCGCCAGTCCCGGGCGTTTGCCGTACAGGTGCATCGAATCTACCGCGCTCCGCACCTGCTTCTGCATGGGTAGTTTGCGGAGGAAGAAATCGAGCCCGCTGACGCGGTGCATCGTCGGGTTGTAGAACAGCACGAGCCCGCAGAGGAAGCAGAACAGAATCGCCGCCGCGCCGACCGCCACCTTGAAACAGGCGTGAATATCAAGCTTAAAGCTCGCCGCGACCCCGCCGACGATGATCAGCGCTAGCAACCCGATCACTCGGTCGACCAGCACTGACATGACCGCCCGCATGCGGTGCGGGGTTTGTTTAGACGCGTAGTACGCCTTGAGCGCGTCCCCGCCGGTCGAACCGGGCATAAACGTATTATAAAAGCTGCCGACCATGTTGAGCACGAACACGCGCCACAGGCCGATGTGAATGTCGAGCACTTTCAGCAGCTCGTGCCAGCGGAAACTGGTAATGATGAACGTCAGCGGAAAGACCAGAATCGACAGCGCGAGCAGCCAGGGATTCGCCCCGCGGATCAGGCTCAGGATGCCGACCTGCACGCGCGGGTACGGGACGTTGACCTGATAATTCCGGACGGCCGAGAAGGGGATCCATTTTGCGACGTCGGTCTTGGGATTCTTCGGGTGTTCGATCACCAGCAGCCGGGACGGTTTCACCGTGTGATCGAGCTTGGCCGGCAGATCGAGCCCGACCACTTTGACGAGAATCAGCCCGCCGGGGACGATTTCGAGCGCCTGAGCCGGGTCGGGGTTGTTGACGACATGGTCCCGCGGGACGGGCCGACCGCCGGGGAATTTTGGGTCGTAGATCGGAAACGCGGCGGCGTCTTCCGGCACCGAGTGATCGAGCGTGACCAGTTCCGGGACATTCCGATTCGTATCCAGAATGACCAACGCCTGGTCGTGCAGGGACATCTTGCTGAACACGTACCAGATTCCGCAGACCGCGATCCCCCACCGCAGGCAGAAGAACGCCCAGTGCTTCCAGTCTTTTTTCTTTTTACCGCTCGCGTCAGAACCAGCCATAAGCGGCGGATTGTGTTCGCATGCAGCCCGGCATGCAACCTCGTGCGAGATCGCCTGCATCCCCGCCCTGCGGTCGTTCGCGCCTCGACGGGCATTCGTATTTACCAACCAGGGTTTGCATTCCCTTTCCCGATCCCTAAATTACGCCGGAAATGACTACCGCATTTGCCCCTCTGCTGGCCCAGATCTCCACACCTTCGGGCGACAGTCGCTCGAACTGGCTGCCGGTGCTCATGCTGCTGATCATCGGCATCCTTTTCGCGGTCGGCACGCTGACAATGTCGATTTTCGTCGGCCCGTCCCGGACCAACCCCGGCAAGGAAGGCACTTACGAAAGTGGAATGAACCCGGTCGGCGACAGCCGAAAGCGGTTCAACGTCCGGTTCTATGTCGTAGCGATGATCTTCCTGGTGCTCGACGTGGATATCATCTTTTTCTATCCACTGTGCGCGATATTCCGCCAGACCGCCGTCGCCGATCACGCTCTGGCCGGCACGCTGCTGCTGGAGATCCTGTTTTTCGTCGGCCTGCTCGTGATCGCCTACATCTACGCCTGGGGCAAGGGCGTTTTTCGTTGGGATTAAAGCTTTCCGCTCTGCCGCCCAAAGTCAGATCTGAATTCAAGGAACTGCATGACAATCAAAGCGGCTCTGCGTCTTTGTCTGGCAACTCTTTTTTGTTTCGTGGCCGGTGGCTCCACTGCCGTCGCACAGTCCGCGCCCCCCGCGTGGGCGCTCGGCCCGTTCGTACGCCCTGCCGACGCCAAACCGATCATCGAGCCAGACCCGGCATCGGTGTTCGACTGCCCGATGCGCAAGCAGCCGATTCACTGGGAAGCGACCCATACCTTCAACCCCGCAGCTGTCGTTCGGGGCGGAAGAGTGTTCGTGCTGTATCGCGCCGAAGACGACCTTGGGAAAGGGATCGGCGGGCACACGTCGCGGCTGGGCTTGGCCGACAGCGAAGACGGGATTTACTTTCGTCGTCGTCCCACGCCGGTGTTCTTCCCCGCCGAGGACGACCAGAAATCCGCCGAGTGGGGAGGCGGGTGTGAGGACCCCCGGCTGGTCGAAACGCCGGACGGCACGTACGTCCTGACCTACACACAATGGAATCAGAAGCTGCCGAGGCTTGCGGTCGCGACCTCGCCCGATCTGCTGAGCTGGACCAAGCGCGGGTCGGCGTTCGCCGACGCCTTCGACGGCAAATACGCGAAGATCCCGACCAAGTCGGCCGGCATCGTCACCCAATTAATCGGCGGCCGGCTCGTCGCCGCGAATCTCGGCGGGCATTTCCTGATGTACTACGGCGAGCGTGACGTGCATCTGGCAACATCAGTCGACTTAGTGAAATGGACGCCCGTCGAGGACGAGCCCGGCCACCTGAAGAATCTGATCCCCGCCAGGCGGGGCAAGTTCGACAGCAGCTTCGCCGAGGTCGGCCCGCCGGCGGTGCTGACCGACCGCGGAATCGTCCTGGTCTACAACGGCGTCAACGACAAACACGGCGACCCGTCGATCGGCGACCGCGCGTACGCCGACGGCCAAATCCTCTTCGACCGCACCGACCCGACCAAGGCAATCGACCGGCTCGACCGAGCGTTTTTCAAACCGGAACTGCCGTGGGAAAAGACCGGCCAATACGCCGCCGGCACCACATTCGCCGAGGGGTTGGTCTACTTCAAAGGCAAGTGGCTGCTGTACTACGGCTGCGCCGATTCGTTCGTCGGCGTGGCGGTGAATTCATCGAGATAACACGTTCCGCGTGCTGAAGCGCCGCGGCTTGGAAGGAATGTAAACTTTCATCCGACACCTTCTTTCAAGCCGAAGTGCTTCAGCACGCGGAACGCCCCTGCGATGGCCCTCTACCATTTCATGATAAACGTTAGCCGAAGATCGGCGGCATAACGATGCTCCTGAATTCAACTTGCTCTAAATTCGACAGATCTTATAATTTCGACCCGGGGTGCCAGAGGGGTACCGGAATTTTTATTCAACCGGAACAGCCGTGAAACGACCTGCAATTTTTTTGGGTTTGACCGCTGCGCTTGGCACTTCACCCGCGATCGGTGCGCAGGTGTTGAGTCAGGTTCAGCAGCTGACAGGCATCTTCAGCTCGTCTTTTGGACGAGTTGTCGTGAGCAGCGGCGGAGATATTTACGGGGCATCATTCGGCACGTCCGGGTCAGGGGGAACAGTTTGGAAAGTGCTTGCCGGTAGTAGTCATTCAAGATTCCCAGCGCTGCTTGCATCGGCCAATTTAATCTACCCAATTCAAATGGGGACAAGCCTGCACAGCGGGCTAGTCATTGATGCTACAGGCAATCTGTTCGGCACCGCGCACGACGGGTTTAGTCACAACTTTGGAGGCGTATACCAGATCGCCTCCGGGTCTGGCACTTACTCGAACATCGCCGCTTTCGATAATCTAACCAACGGCGCGTACCCCAACGCGGATCTGACCGTTGACGCCGTTGGTAATCTTTACGGGACCACCGTAAATGGCGGTACCGGGCAGAACGGAACCGTTTTTAAGATCGCCGCCGGCTCGCACATGCTTTCAACCGTCGCCAAATTGAATGGCACCAACGGAAGCACCCCCGAAGGTGCCGTCACCGTCGACTCCGCAGGCAACATTTTCGGCACAACGGCGTTCGGAGGAGGAAAGGGAACGGCTTTCGAAATACCTGCCGGAACGAGCACCGTTCTCACGCTCGCAGCCTTCAACGGAAGCAACGGCGCGAACCCATTTTCAAGCCTGGTCGCGGACTCTTCCGGCAACCTTTTTGGGACAACTAAGATCGGCGGCCTATATAACGATGGCACTGTCTTCGAAATCACGGCCGGCACCAGGAGTCTAATAACGTTGGTGAATTTTTCCGGCACGGACGGACAAAATCCATATGCCGCCCCGATCGTCGATGCGGCCGGCAATCTGTTCGGAACCACGTTTGCAGGCGGTGCCAACGGCGTCGGGACGATCTACGAATTCAAACCGGCGACAAATACCTTCACCACGCTCGCGGATTTTTCGTCAGCCGTCGCTGTAAATCCATATGCAGGCCTAACACCCGACACAGCTGGGAACCTTTTCGGCGTCACTGTCGGAGCGCAAGCCCCTGGCGGGTTCGTCACCGGCTCGGCCGTCTTCGAACTTACCGGCAGCGATTACACCGTGGTCCCCGAACCGGCGTCGGTGGTGATGCTTACTGTGTTGTTTCCAACTCTGCTCCGATGCCGTAAAGCGCGAAGTTCCGCGTGCTGAAGCACGGCGGCTTGAAAATGCGTAGATCTCCGTTCGACATGCTCTTTTAAAGCCGCCGTGCTTCAGCACGCGGAACGCCACTGCGATGGCCGTCTACCATTTCACGATCCACGCCTACCGAAGCTGGCGGCCGGACAACCCGCGTGGGTACGTGCACCACACGAAAGGACTTCTCCCACCCGACCCGCAGATGGCGGCTTGGTACGACAGTCATGCCCGGTTTGGGCGAGTCAATTTCGAAGAGGAAATGCAAAAGCTGATCACTCGAGAAGCGCACGCGATCTGCGTTCGCCGCGAATGGCGGTCGCACGCGATCGGCAACGAAGACACGCACACGCATTTGCTGATCAGTTGGCGACAGTTTATGCCCTGCGATCAGGTGATCGCGCAGCTGAAAGGCGCGATCAGTCACGCGCTCGGACGACACATCGGCCCGCCGGGTCGGAAGTGGTTTTCGCGTGGATCTAGCGATCGTCGGGTGAATGATAAGGCGCATTTCGATTATCTGGTGGAGACGTATCTGCCGAGCCATGGCGGTGTGTTTTGGGAGGAGGGCGATTGTCTTCCCTGATAACGATCCGCGGACTAAAAGCCCCGGCGGCTTGAAAAGAGAAAATGGTCAATCACCGTCTCTTCAAGCCGCGGTGCTTCAGCACGCGGACCGTGCTCGCGAACGCTTCACCCCGACACCCCATACGCTTCGCGTTCGAACGGGTTTTCCAGGTACGCATCACGGCCGCGAAGCTTCAGATACAGGGAACATCCTAAATAAGCCGGCAGAAACAGCGGCCCCCACCGTTCGCACTGCCGCACGTGCACGCGTTCGTGTTGCCGGGTGCGATCGTGCTCGGTTTCACTGACGGCCAGCACCACGTGCCCCAGCGTCATCGCTGCCGCCCCACCGCCGAGCCAGATCGCCGTCACGCGGCTCAGAAACCAGGTCGTGAATCCGCCGTGAAGTTCGATCACTCCTTCGACGACCCGCGGTCGGCCTCCGCTCAAAACAGTGGGCAACAGAAACAACAACCCCACCGCGGTCGTGGGAAACGCCCAGATATAGAAGATGATTTTCCGCATAATAATGACGGGGATGTATTAAGAAAACGCCGGTCCTGAGGTACCCCGAAGGGCCGGGCCCGGATTGCATAAAGCTACCCGAATCTTCGGCGTACCTCAGAATCGGCGTCTTGGGGAAACCCTTTCAATTGTACGGCGTTTCTGAGCTAGTTTAACGAGAGAAGCGGCCATTGCTTCACGCGATTTCTTCCCGCTTATGGACATTACGTCACAAACCGATATAGTAATAAATGACAACTGCCTTCCCAGAGCCCTCGCGAGCTCCCGCCATTCGGTTTTTACTACCGCGGCGATTCCCGACGTTCGCATGCCAGTTGTAGCGCATTGACAGGCCTTTTTCGGCATTCCGCCGTGGCCCTTTGGTGCGCAAATCACCAAAGGATTCCGCCGCATTGGGACGGGGATCCGAAAAGGATGTCTGATGTTGTTTGCCGAATTACGGCTCGCCGAGCCAATTCTCCGCGCCCTTGTCACCGAAGGTTATGTCACCGCTACCCCAGTTCAGGCCGGCGCGATCCCGCTCGCCTTGGCCGGGAAAGACGTGCTCGCCTGCGCCCAGACCGGCACGGGCAAGACCGCCGCGTTCGCCCTTCCGGTCCTTCACCGTTTGTTCACCGGCTCCAAGGCCGACAACAAGCTCCACAAGGCCCGCTGCCTGGTGCTGGCCCCCACCCGTGAGCTGGCGACGCAGATCGCGACCGGGTTCCGCACGTACGGGAAAAACCTGGGCCTCCGCTGCTCGGTCATCTTCGGCGGGGTCAATCAGAACCCGCAGGTCGACGGGCTCCGCCGCGGCGTCGACGTCATCGTCGCCACCCCGGGCCGGTTAATGGATCTGATGAACCAAGGACACGTCGACCTTCGCAGCATCGAAGTGTTCGTGCTCGACGAAGCCGACCGCATGCTCGACATGGGGTTCATCCACGACATCCGCAAGATCGCCGCGGAAGTGCCTGAGAAACGCCAGACGCTGTTGTTCAGCGCCACGATGCCGAGCGAAATCCGCCGGCTGGCCGAGTCGCTGATGACCGAGCCGGCCACGGTGCAGATCGCCCCAATCGCCGTGACCACTGAACTGATCGAACAGTCGGTCTACCACGTCGAGAAGAAGAACAAACCGCAGCTGCTGGCGCACCTGGTCAAAGAGCTGCCGATGTACCGGACGATCGTGTTCACCCGCACCAAGCACGGCGCGGACCGCGTGGTCCGGCACCTGCACAGCCGGGGGATCAAGGCCGAGGCGATCCACGGCAACAAGACCCAGAACAACCGTCAGCGGGCGCTGGACAACTTCCGCAATAACAAGATTCCCGTGCTGGTGGCGACCGACATCGCCAGCCGGGGAATCGACGTCGACGACGTCACGCACGTGGTCAACTACGACATCACCCACGAGCCGGAAACGTACGTGCACCGGATCGGCCGGACCGGCCGGGCCGGGGCCAAAGGCGCGGCCGTTTCGTTCTGCGACCGCGAGGAGATGCACAACCTGAAGATGATCGAACGGCTGATCAAGAAGACGATCCCGGTGAAGACCGATCACCCGGAATACGTCGCCACCCCGGACGCCCCTCGCGAAGGCGATCGCCGCGACAACAACCGTCGCGACGAACGTTCGAGCGGCCCGCGCGTGCCGCAGACCGCCCAGCCGGCCGGTGCCCGTCCGAACGGGAATCAGCCCCCGATGGGACGTCGCACCGCACAAGCGGCCGCCCGATTCCCGCAGGGCCCGGGGCAGCCGGTCCCGGGCGGTCAGCACGGCCAGCGCGCCCGCTACGCCGGCGGTCGCCCCAGTCCCGCAGGCCGAAGCCGCCGCGGTGGTGGCGGACGATAGGGCCCGGGGGGAAGCTAGAAATCCGAAATTCGAAGCTCGAAAATAAGACCAAAGCTCGAACGAATTTTCGTTCGAGCTTTTTTTGTGAATACGTTTCTGTACGGCGTCTGACTGGAGTCTCTGGCCGCCTCTGAGGTAGCCGCGGGTGGACACCCGTCGGCCCGCGTTGTGGATGACGCAGCAGTCAAAGTGAAAGCCACATTCGAATTTCCCCGCGGGCTCTGGTAAACACGCCTGCGCATGCTGAATGTCTACGACATCGCTTACGCCACGGGCGTGGTTCTCGCGTCGCCCGTCTGGGCGACGCGGCGGGCGAGTCGTGAAAAAGTACTCCGCGCGTTCGGCATGCGGATGGGGCACGTGCCGCACCGCGAAGGCGACGGCCCGGCGGTGCTGATCCACGCCGTGAGCCTCGGGGAGATCAACGCCACCAGCCAGCTCGTGAAGCAACTGCACGCCGAACGACCCGGGCTGCATGTTGTCATTTCGACCACCACCGTGACCGGTTACGACCGCGGCCGACAGCTGTATGCCGGCAAGCCCGGCGTGTCGCTGGTGCGGTTCCCGCTGGACTTCACGACGGCGGTCAATCACCTGTTCGATGCCGTGCGGCCGTCGGCCGTGGTGCTGATGGAGGGCGAAATCTGGCCGAACTTTCTGCTGCAGTGTGAGAAGCGAAAGATCCCGGTGCTGTTAGTCAACGGCCGAATCACCCTGCCGGCGTTCACGCGATACAACTGGATCAAGCCTGTAACCGCCCGGATGCTCGGCCGCATTGCGATGGTCTGCGCGCAGGATCAGCTCTACGCCGATCGGTTCACCGCACTTGGTGCACCGATCGACCGGGTGAAGATCACCGGCACCATGAAGTTCGACACCGCGCAGCTCGCGGATCACGTCACCGGCGACGAACAACTGGCCGTGGACGTTGGATTGATTCGACCCGGACCGCCCGTCTGGGTCTGCGGGTCGACCGGGCCCGGGGAAGAACGACTGATTCTCGAAAGCTACAAAGCGCTGCTCGGTCAGTTTCCGCAGTTAAGGCTCGTGATCGTTCCGAGAAAGCCCGAGCGGTTCGACGAGGTCGCCGATCTAATCCTCGCGGCCGGGTTCACACTGGTCCGCCGGTCCAAACGCGAAGCTGTATCGGGCACTCCGGTCATCTTGGGCGACACGATGGGCGAGTTGCGAAAGTTTTATAGCCTGGCGGACGTCGTATTCGTGGGCCGGTCGCTGGTCGATTTGGGTCCCCGGCAACACGGCAGCGACATGATCGAACCGGCCGCGCTGGCCAAGCCGGTCGTGATGGGGCCGTGGACGCACAACTTCGCCGAAGCGGTTCGCGCGTTCCACGCTTCTCGTGCGATCAGAGAAGTGACAACCACTTCGGGCTTGTGTGAGACGATCGCCGAGTGGCTGACCGACCCCGCCGCCGCGAAAGCGACCGGTCGAGCGGCACAACAGGTCGTCCGAGAACACCAGGGCGCGACTGCGAAGCACGTGGCGGAGATCCTGCGATTCATGTGACGAACACTGCGACTGAATCGCAATCTGACTTCATCAATCTGCGGTAAATTCAGGCCGGTGTGTGGATTAGTGTCGGGGTGCCGTGCTTTACTACCCGCATCACCGGCACCGAAGGGTCCGTCGCCCGTTTTTTTCAGGAGTCATTGCGTGTCACAGATTGAATCGATCGAACCAACACTCAGGGAGACAGACGGCAAAGTCGCCGCCGATCATGACGCGGCGTTCGTGCTACAGAAAGTGCAACCCGCGCTGCTGGGGTTGATGGACGGGTCGGTCTCCACGCTCGCGCCGCTGTTCGCGGCGGCGGGATCGACGGTGATGACCGGCAAAACACTTTATGCGTTCTTGATCGGCCTCGCCGCAAGCGTCGGCGCGGGCGTCAGCATGGGACTCGCCGAGGCGCTTAGCGACGACGGAACCGTCACTGGTCGGGGGCACCCGATCGGCCGGGGCGTGATCACCGGTGTGGCCACCATCATCGGGGGCATGCTGCACACGTTCCCGTTCCTGCTGAAAGATCCGAAGATGGCGCTGCACACGGCTTATGCCGTCGTGGTCTTCGAACTGCTCGTGATCGCGTACATCCGGTATCGATTCATGAAGACGCCGCTGGTGAAGACCATCCTTCAGGTCATCGTCGGCGGGATGATCGTCTTTGCGATCGGGGTGTATCTCGGCAAGATCGGCGCGGCCGACTGATTCGGCTCGACGCGCACTTCCTCTTCCGGGGCTTTCGATTGCCCGTACGCCAGCTTGACCGCGATCCCGAACGGGATCGCGAGCAACACGAACCGGATCGTCTCCCGCTTCCACAACTTCAACCGATGGATCGGCCCGATCTCCGGCACCCACGCCAGCACGGGAATGGCTGCGATCAACAGCAAGTCGCCGGTCGGGACTTCGTTCGTGTCGAACCACATGAACGAGAAGAGCGCGGCCGCCAGCGTCAGCCACACCAGCACGGGCCCGCGGGCGAAGGACATCTGTTCGTTAAACAATGCCACGCAGGCGATCGCGGCGAGCATCGCGCCACCGGCAGACGCGGCGACCATCGGGGAGATTTCTCCGGCCTGGCTTCCTTGTGACAGCAGCATCAGGAACAACGCGATTCCGCCGGTCAGGAAACCGATCACGATCGTGACGGCTGGCCCGGGCGAGCGAGTCGTCAGTGGTTCGATCAGCAGCCAAAGCACGACGATCACGGCGGCCACCGGCACGATCTGGTGGGTCAGCATCTGTACGCGTGGCATCTTCAGGTCGTACCGCAGAAACACCCAGTACAACATCACCGCCGGCCCGATAACGACGACCGCGAACCGCACCCATCGTGGCACGCGTCGAAAGGAAACTGTGATGACACAGGCGGTGAACGGGATCGCGGCCAGCAGGATTCGCCGGATCAAATCCGTCTTAAAATCGGCGAACGGCGAAACGCCGGTTAACGGCTGGTACACCAACAGACAGGCCGCGAGCGTGGCGATCATGGTCGTCCAGACCCCACCGATCCACCGCCCGGCGAACGAAAGCACGAGCGTCCCTGCCGCCGTCGCGAGCATCAGTTCCACGATCAGCTTTTGTGTTTGTTGAATGTCCATGGTGAGCAGACAGTGAATTGCAGAAAGACGCCGGAGCCTGAGGTACTCCGAAGACCCGGGTCTTCGGAGTACCTCAGACTCCGGCGTCTTGTTAGTGCATTCGTCCGCGACCTTACTGTTTGATCGCTTCGACGTTCACCATCAGGGTGACTTCGTCGCCGATGGGGCCCTTGTAGGTGGTCATCCCGTAGTCGCTGCGGTTGATCTTGAAGGTGGTGCTGTACCCGATGCGGGTTTCGCCTTTCATGCCTTTGCCTTCACCGGTCTTGGTCAGCGTGACGGTGATCGACTTGGTGACGCCGTGCAGCGTCAGGTCGCCGGTCGCTTCATAGACATTATCGCCGGTCTTTTTCACCGACGTGGTCTTGAAGGTAATCGTCGGGAACTGCTTGACGTCGAACCAGCTGGCTGCCTTGATGTCCTTTTCCCACATCTCGTTTCCCATATCGAGCTTGTCGACGGGCAGCGAAATATCCAACGACGGGGCCGAATCGGCGTCCGCCTGGGCGACCGTGCCCTCGGGCGCGTGGAACACGCCGAACGGATTGCTGACGCCCAGATGGCTGATCGTGAAGATCACCATCGAGTGGACCGGGTCGACTTTATAACTGTCGGCCGACGCCAGCGAGATGGAACCAACGGTGGCGAGCAGAAAAGCGGCGAGCGAGGCGATTCGGGTTTTCATGAGCACTCCTTATACGGGAAGAGAATTTTGCCGGTCACGCACCGGCCAAGCATTCGTCAGACGAGCTGAGCATAAATAAACAGATCGTTCGCATCTAAGGAACGGCATATTCCCTCGATGAATCTTCCAAATTTACTTGTTTAAACAATCATTGTCAAACGTTCATGAGCCCGCATGGTTCGGGGTCTGCCAATTCTTCAGGCGGCGAGCCGTGTTGACCAATACGTGGGCCAGAGATTGCTCTGATGCAGGCTTTCCAAAGCGATCATGGATTCGGCATTTTTCCCCGTCCAGCGCATGCCGATTCCCTTGAGTCGCCGGCTCAGGCTTTTGCACATCGATTCCGTCGGGCCCGATCCGATGTCGTAGCCGGCGGCGCGAAAACTGGCGTAATCCACCTTCGGCTTGCGCTCCAACAGGTAGCTCATCAGATCGTCCACCGACTTGCGTTTGGTCTTGTTCCGCAGTTTGGAACGGGTTTGCAGCAGCGACTCCCACAGATCGTCCCACTTGCCTTTGGACAGTGTCTCAAGCACCTTTGTCGACCACTGATCTCCGTCGATATTTTGCTCCCCGAACACGATGCGTCGGGTTTGATGCACATGCTGGCTGGCGTGGTAGTAGTCTAAAATGGCAGTCGTCTTCGCCGGCAGGTTGTTGTCGATCAACCCGGCGATCCATTCCGCACCATCGGTCACTGCCACCACCTGGGCGGCGGATTTGAGCTTCACATCCGCCGACATGTCGCGCACAAGCCTGCCGGCCTGCTTCACACCCCCTCGGGTTGCACGCACCAGGCGGCGCGATTTGTATTGATCGTACATCGTCACCAGTTTCATCTCCTTGTAACGCTGGTCGGCGCCCTGGCGGCGTTTGAGCTTTGGCCGGCGTTTTCCCTTTGTCCGTTTGAGGCTCTTCCGCCGCTCCAGGGCCTTTTCAAACCGCTTGCCCATTTCGCAATCGGTGACCATCGGAACCATAAAGCCGTCGATCCCCACATAAATCCGTGACTGGATCGAACCGTCCGCAGTCTGGTCGGTCAGGCATTTACCCGCGTCAAAGTCGAATTCCAACTGCTCGTGCTCATGCCATACCAGCACCGCACGCCCCTCGGATTCAGCCACCTTACGCAGCTTCTCATCGCTGAGCCAAACCTGCGCCAGACGGTTCAGGTTCGCCGCCGCACGTGAAAATGAATCCGAATCCGTGGCGATCCGGCAGCACATTTCTCGCACCGCCAGCGACACCCCGCATGCCGCCAGATCGATCAGATCATCCACCGGAACGTCGGTTTGGCCTTTGACGTTTTCGAACCGCCTTCGCCGCAGTTCCACCCGCCCGTTGCAACTGAGCATCGACCGCACCGCCATCCCCCGATGAGCCTGCTGGTTCTGTACCGGGGGAAAAAGCGGGCGAGCTTTCCGTTGCCTCAACCCGCATCTGTGCCGCGGTTTGGAATGTCCGTCGTCTGAACTCCCCAAGCAGATCGCGAACCTGCTCCTCCGAGCCATCGATCAAATGCCCATCGGGGGCGTCATTGACCGCATCCGCCACCTTCAACATCGTCGCCTCGAAATCTTCTCGCATGCGACGAACCAACTCATCACGATTCAATCTGCTCAGACCATCCATGGCCAATCTCCTGTTTGGGCAATCCTTGCCAATCACACTATTTAACCATCGTGCCTGAAGAATTGGCAGACCCCATGGTTCGCATCGCGTCAAGCATGCTACCAATCTTCTCACGTTTCCCTACAATGCACTTCTTTGTCCCGTTGCGGATTCGGGCTTTACCAATCGGCGTATAGCCGTGACAGGGATAACATGACTGAGATTGATTCGACAGACGACAGCACCACCACACTCACCGGGTTTGCCAATCTCGGGCTCGACCCGAGGTTGCTCGGCACACTGGTCGAACTCGGGTACGAAGAACCCACTCCGATTCAACGCGAAGCGATTCCTCTGCTGCTCACCGGGCAGGACGTGATCGGCCAAGCCGCGACTGGCACCGGCAAAACGGCCGCGTTCGCGCTGCCGATCCTGCACCGCGTGGCCGCCTTGGGCAAAGAAAAATCGATGCCGTCGGCACTGGTCCTGGTGCCCACCCGCGAGCTGGCGATGCAGGTCGCCGAGGCGATGCACAAGTACGGGCAGAAGCTGAAAATCACCGTCATCCCGATCTACGGCGGGCATTCGTTCGGTCAACAGCAACGCATGCTCGACCGCGGCGTCGACGTGGTGGTCGCCACCCCGGGCCGGGCGCTGGACCACATCCGTCGCAAAACCATGGACCTGAGCGGGATCAAGATCCTGACCCTCGACGAGGCCGACGAAATGCTCGACATGGGGTTCGCCGAGGATCTCGAGGCGATCCTCTGCGAGACCCCGCCCGAGCGGCAGACGGTCTTCTTCTCCGCCACGCTGCCGCCGCGGATCGCCGGCATGGTTAAACGGCATCTGAAAACCCCGCTCCGCGTGCAGATCGCCGCCGAACCGATCGCCAAGGGCGCTGCGCCAAAAGTCCGGCAGATCGCGTACATCGTCCCCCGGGGCAAAAAACTCGAAGCGCTCTCGCGCGTGCTCGACATGGAAAACCCCGGCTCGTCGTTGATCTTCTGCCGGACCCGGACCGAGGTGGATCACTTAACCGACCGGCTCAATGCCCAGGGCTATCGCGCCCAGGCGCTGCACGGCGGCGTCACACAGGACCAGCGGTCGCGGGTTGTAAAAAATCTCCGCGACGGGAAGCTCGATCTGGTGATCGCCACCGACGTGGCCGCCCGCGGCTTGGACATCGACAACCTCGAACTCGTGATCAACTTCGACGCCCCCACGACGCCGGACTCGTACGTACACCGAATCGGCCGAGTGGGTCGCGCGGGCCGGGAAGGAACAGCCATCACGCTGACCGACCCGCGTGAATCAAGACTGTTGCAGCAGTTCGAACGCCAGACCAAACGGAAGATCGAAATCGCCCAGGTGCCCACGGTCGCCGACCTTCGGGCCCGCCGGCTCGAGCTGACCCGCGGCGCGCTCCGCGAGGCGATTCTCGCCGGCGGTTTGGACCATTACCGGGTCGCCGTCGAGTCATTGGCTCAGGAACACAGTTTGATGGACATCACGCTCGCGGCGTTCAAGCTCGCGCACCAGGCCGCCGGGGGCGAACAGGACGAAGATCAGGATCAGGAAGACACGAGGCCGAACTCGGCCGTGCGACCGCCGGCCGCGAAGCCGTTGCCGGCTGCGAAAGCAGCCCCCGCCGCGAAGGCATCACCCGCGACGAAACCGCACGCGCCCTCAATCCCCGAACAACCGGCCCGGCCGGTGCCCGGTGAAAAGATGTCGCGGATTTACATCGGCATGGGCCGCAGCAGCGAGACGTTGCCGCAGAACATCGCCGGCGCGATCACCGCCGAAGGAATGAAGGGGAGCATGATCGGCGCGATCGAAATTGCCGACAAATATTCGACCGTCGAACTGCCAGAACACCTGATCGAAGAAGCGCTGCGGGTGTTGAAGAACAGCACGATCAAGGGAAAGAAATTCGTCTCCCGCCGGTTCGTTGAGAAAGCCTGATCCGAGGTTCGTGTTCAAGACGCGAAACGGATGCGAAGTTGAACTTGGTCGGTTCGCGATTGTCCGCTCGGTCACCGCCCTGCCGGGACGGGTCTATTAAAATGAGAAGTCGATCCCAAACACGATAAATTCCTCAACAGCCGAGGCCGGGAGGCCGCGGATCGAACTAATCGTTGCGTGGCTCACAGATCGATGCAAGCGTTCCGGTGGTCGTCTGTTCACCGCGTCGGCCGCGTTGTAGCGGTCTTCCTCGCGATCCAGTCGGCGGCCAGCAACGGCACCTCGGTCTGGTTCTGATCCATCCTGCGATTCAGCTTCAATTGCAACCGCGCGAGCACGTCGGTCACGGGCGCGTTGTCCGGCCTGGGCATTTTGTAAAACCGGACGTACCCGTCGGCCGACCCAACCGCCAGCGTGCTGCCGTCCGGGCTGACAGCCACGCGCCAGACCGCCCAGCTGGCAAAATGCAGGGCGTCCCCGACGGCCGTGCCTGATTTAGGATCCCAGAATTGCACGGTGCTGCCGCCGGTTCCCCACCCGCCGTACCATTTCATGGTCGGGGTAAGCGTTCCGACGACCGCGAGATTTCCGTCCGGAGTGAACACCGCCGACGACACCGGCCCGTCGTTCTGCATCGCCGGCGCGATCGACGCGCCGGTGCGCGAATTCCACAGCCGGGCGGTTCCGTTCTGGTCGCCGCTGAGAATCGCTTCACCGTCGGGCCGGAACACCGCGGCCGTGGCCGCGTTCTGGTGCGCGAAGCTCGCGCCGGCAGGCTGGGCGTCGGCGATCGTCCAGGTGCTCGCGGTCCCCGTGCCGGACGCGGCGACCAACCGTTTTTGGTCCGGCGACACGGTCACCGAAACGACCGGCTGATCAATATCGATAATCGCCGGGTACTGACCGGCGCTCGGGGCGGCGACGTATTTCCAGATCTTCACGTCCCCCTGCCCGCCGGCATCAGCACCGCTGGCGAGGATTGTTTTTTTCCCGGCCACGAGCGCGACGCCCCGCAACCGGTTGCCGTAATGCAGCGGATCCCCGACCAGTTGCAGACCCGGCAGCGACCGCAGGCGGACGTAGTTCGTGCTCGACCCGGTCAGCACCAGCTTGCCGTCTTCACTGACAGCCACCGCGATCACCCCGACGCCAGTCGCGAAGGGCTCGGAATCCGGCTCGCCGGTGTCGACTCGGTATACCCGTGCAAATCCATTGTCGCTGGGCAGTCCCGGGTCCCCGGCCGCGCTCGTGCCGACCACCACCCGCGTTCCGTCCGGTGTGAACGCGAGCGCGGTCACCGGCAGCCCCGCGTTGATCGATTGGACGACCTGGTCGCCGGCGGGAAGCCGCCAGAGCCGCACGCCCGGCGCGTCGTCGGCGGAAATGATCGTCTGCCCGTCGGGCATGAAATTGACCAGATGCACCGGCGTCGCGCACCGGATCGACGGCGCCGCCTGCGCCCGCGTCTTCACGTCCCAGGTCCGAATGAATCCGTCACGACAACCAGTGACGATCGCGGTGCCGGTCGTGTTGAACGACGCCGTACGCAGCGTGCTTTCGTGACGAATCGGCTCGCCGTCCGGCTTCTGATCGACCGTTCGAAACAGCGTCGCGTTGAACCCCGAGACGGCCATGAATTGCGACCCGTCCGGGCTGAACGCCACCCCGGTGACGGCCGACACCAGATCGATCGCGGGACCCGCGGCTTTGACCGTGCTGGCGTCCCACAGCCGGGCCGTGCCCTCGTTCCCGCCGGAAAGGAGATGATTCCCGTCGGGGCTGATGGCGACCGACAGCACCCAATCGGTATGACCCGCCGCCTCACCGAGCAGCTTGCCGGTCTTCAGATCCCACCGCCGGACCCACCCGGCGGTCGACCCGGTGACCAGGAAATTCCCGTCGGGGCTGACCGCGACCGAGCTCACCGAACCGGCCTGATTGATAACACGCTTCTGCGGCTTTCCGGTGGCCACGTCGAAGAACCGAACCGTGCCGTCGTCGCTGCCGGTAATCAGGGTCTTTCCGGTCGGGTCGAACGCATACGCGGTCGGCGGGTCGCCGACTTTAAAGCTGCTGATCTGGCTCCCGGCAGTGGTCAGGTCGGTGGGCAGTTTCCAGACGACGACTCGGCCATCGACACCTGCCGTGGCCAGGGTGCGGCCGTCGCTGCCGCAGGCGGCGGCCTGCACGCTGACGCCGTGCAGCAGGATATCGACCGCCGAGCACGCGCGGTCGGTCCAGGCGGTGATGTTGGTGCGGATCAGCCGTTGTAAATCCGGATCATTGGGCGCCAGTTCCAAGCTCCTGCCGAGCCAGAGCAATCCGGAAGGCACCTGCCCCGCCCGGCACAGCGTGATGCCCCGATCGATCGCGAGCCGGGTCGCCTCGCGACGCAGCGGGTCGACCGACGCGACCGTGGTCAACGACTGCCGCAGCACGACCGACAACCCGCCGAGCGCCGCGAGCAGGCAAAGCAGAACCGTGGCGGCGATCAGCAGCGGCGTTCTCTTATTGCGAACGGCCAAAGGCGTTAAAGCTTCGGTGCGAGTCATGCAATACGGATCATGCCTGTGATGCCCACACCGCACAACCGACCGTGCGCTCGGCGACAGCCTTCTATTGCCGAAAGCTGTAAATCGGCGAAGGTTGTAACGTCTGGCGTCGGCGACCCGAATCAGCAATCGATCCGATGTGTCGACGACCGGGATTCGAGCTAGAATGATTCGATGCCTTCAGCCGCGCCGTCAACCGTTTCTTCCCGCCCGTGGTGGCTCGCGCCCGGGCCGATGATTTTCGGCTTGTCGGTCGTAGTCCTGTCGGCGGCCATCCTGTTGCAGGACGTGGTCTTCCCACCGAAACCGGTCGACCCGCGGACGAAAGTCGTCCAACCGGGCGGCGCGACATTCTGCGACCCGCCCGTGCCGCCGCTGACCCCGCCCGAGCTTTCTCCGCCCGCGAAATAAGCCGCCGTCTCTTTGCCCGACCGATTACAGCGATCTCATCAAAAAGCATGCAGCGGTGTGGTAAGCTGTACGCCATGGGAACGGTAAAACAGTTTACCCGGCGATTGATCGGCGTCGCGGCGATCGCGACCACTTTAAGCCTCGCCCGGGCGGCAACCCCGCCGGGCCCACCGCCCCGCCCGGGACCGCCCGGGTTGGACCACGCGGTCGAGCAGCTGGATCTCACCGACGAGCAGCGGCCGGCGGTCGACGCGATCGTTCGCGAGTACGCCCGCAAAGAGCAGCAGGCGCGTGAAGACTTTTTGAACCAGATGCGCGCCGCGATCACCCCCGGGCAATACGACAAGCTGGAAGCAGCAATGGCCCGTTCGGACCCCCCGCCGCGCCCGGGACACGAGCCGCGTTCCGCCCGAACGACTGCGGCGGCAAGGCCGGCGGCGGTGCTCAAACTCGCGGACGGGTCACTGCGAGTACGGGTCATTTTTACCGGCGGGTATGAGACCGACCCGCGCGACGGTGGTCGGCCGGTAGTGTTGATTGCCGCGGCGCTCGGCGTCCCGACGGACGTGTTCCGCAAGGCGTTCTCCGGCGTGACACCCGCTGCCGCGGGCGAAGAGCCGGCGCCCGGGCAGGTTCGCCGCAACAAGGCGGCGCTACTCAAAGTGCTCGAGCCGTACGGCATCACCAACGATCAGCTCGACACGGTCTCGAACCAATATCGCTATGCCGGCAGCAAAGGCGAAATGTGGCCGACCACGCCCGCGGTGGCGACGGCGCGCGTCGTCGACGGCATGGTCAAAAGCTTCACGATCACCGGAGCCGGTTCGGGATATAGCTCCCCGCCACAGGTATCGGTCGAGGGGATGCCGGACGTCAAAGCAGACGCATCGCTCGACTTCGGCAGTGATTTTAAAACCAACGGGTCGGTCAAAGCTATCGCGTTAAAAGCCGGCAAGTAGCGACAGCATTGCCGAGACCGTCGGGGGCGTGCGGTTCGAGGAATCAGATGACCGAAGCTTTGAAATGTCCCGATTGTTCCGCGCCGCTGGAGTACCCGGCCGACGGCAGGCCCGCGGTGCAGTGCAGCTTCTGCGGCAGCACAGTGCTGCTGCCGACCAATCAGTCGCAGACAATCGATATCCGGGCGAGTGAATTCGCCGGCGGTCTCGGCTCGATGGTCGGCAAAGCGATGGAGATGGCACAGGTCGCCAAGCTCGCCCGCGGCGGTAACAAACTCGAGGCGATTCGAATTTATCGAAAAGCGTTCGGCGCCGATCTGTCGACCGCGAAGACCGCCGTCGAATCGTTATCGGCCGGCCGGCCCGTCCTGCTCGGCAACAAGCTGACCGGAGACGTCGCGGTCAACGCCACGAAAGCGACGTCGACCGGGATGAAGGTCGGATGCCTGCTCGCGGTCGTGATCCCGCTGCTCATCGGCACGAATCTGTTCCTCGCGTTTCGGCCCATGGTCCGGAAAATGCCAACCGCTAAAGCCGCGATCATTTCGGCTCTGGTGCAACCGCACGCGGCGATGGCCAATGTGCCGCCCCCACCCCCGGTGTGGGCTACGCTGCAGAACGAGTTCGGCGCCCCCGGCATCGGGCCGGGCCAGTTCAAGGACGCCCGCAGCATCGCCCGTGACGGGAACGGACATCTCTATGTCGGGGAATATTCCAGCGGGAAAGTTCAGGTCTTTGACACGGAGGGCAAGTTTCTCAAATCCTGGTCGATCGGTCCGAACTTGAGCCTTTCCAACCTCGCCGCTTCGAGAAACGGCACGGTTTACGCCGTGGCGCGGGCGAAAATATTTTGTTTCGAAGGCGTCACCGGGCTGCCCTTCGGCGAAGCCGCGAGCACGAACGGCGACGACCGCGCGTTGTACAAAGACGTTTGCGCCGCCCCCAGCGGTGACCTTTACGCGGTAGCCGGCAGCGCCGATATCGTCGTCCTCGATTCCGAGGGACACACCAAATCAATCATCAATGCCGACCAGAAAATCGGCGAAAAAGTGCTGCTGGAACGCGTCGTCGTGAACGGCGATGGGATCATCTACGCGATGGACCTGAGCGGCGGGATTTTCAAATTCGCCGCCGACGGCAGGTACATCAACCGGTTCGGCGGTGGTGACTCGAGCGACCCCGCGAGCATCCAGTATGGGCACAACCTGGCCGTCGACGGGCAGGGGCGTCTCTATGTCAGCTGCAACGGCCCTGCTGTCAAAGTGTTCAACGCCGACGGGCGATTCCTCGACTCGTTCGGCGGCAACGAAGTCGCCTTCGGGCTCGTCGCCGACGACCAGGACGCGATCTTCGCCTGCTTTCGAAACCGGCACTCTGTTCGCAAATATGTGCCGAACGTGAAACCAAAAAATTAGGATTTTTTCATGAGCGATCTGACTCACCTCGCGGATTTACTTCAACAGTTTCAAACACTGGAGGCCGCCGGCGCGGGAAAGTCGTCCCACGCGGAGCACGACAAACGCAACAACTTGCTGGACGAACTTCAGGACGCCTCCGGTCTTGCGGGCCGAATGGTGATGGAACGCGACATTCTCAAACGCGCCGAACAGTTGCTTAAAGGCTAACCCGGCGTCCGGGCCATTGACCACATTTGAACTGCCGGTCTGCGGGGTTCGTAGTATTGGCCTGAATACTTTTTTCTAAAGTCGGGTGTCGCGTCGCCGGTTTTATTCATTATGTCGTTAAAAATTGTACCTAACCAAACCAGGCCGGCACGTTGTTCGACCGCCTGGGACGCCGAGCCGGGCCCGGGTCGTGCAAGCTTCCGCACTGCTCGAACATCTGATCGATTTATAAACGTCGAAAGCCTGGAGTGTCGGGTGATGCTGAGCGCGGGCGTGGTCGCGTCCCGCGGCGCGTTGTCGAAGATCGGCGACGAACTGACGGCGGACTACCAGAATCGAACCACTGGCACGGTCGAAGTCGAAGCCTACGCCGGTGACGGAAAAGGCCAGCACCTTGCCGGCGTACTCACACGATTGACCACAGGCAAGGTTCAACGGCACGGCCGAGCCGTGGACGCGGTGATCCCAGTTTCGAATCTTGCAAAACTGGCGGCCGTCAAAGGCCTGCGGTTCACCCGGCCCGTCTCGTCGGCAACCGCCGCCGGGCTGGTCACGAGTCAAGGCGATGTTGCGATCGCCACCGCCGCGGCACGCGCGACCTACGGGGTCACCGGCGCGGGCGTGAAGGTCGGCATCGTCTCCGACAGCTTCAACGCCGCCGCAGGACTCGCCGACACCTATGCAACGGACGTCACCAACCACGACCTGCCGGCCGGGGTGCAGATCCTGGCCGAGGGCCCGACGACCGGCACCGACGAGGGCCGCGCGATCGCGCAGGTGATCTACGACGAAGCCCCCGGCGTCACGTTCGCATTCGCCACCGCGACCGGTTCGCAGGCCACGATGGCGGCGAACATTAACAACCTGGTCAAAGCCGGCGCGAAGATCATCGTCGATGATTTCAAATACCTGAACGAACCCTTCTTTCAGGACGGCCCGGTGGCGCAGGCCGTGCAGGCCGCCGTCGCGGCGGGCGTGACCTATTTCTCGGCGGCGGGAAACTACGGGCAAAATGCCTACGCCGGCACGTGGCAAAACGGTGTCACCCGGGCGGCGGGCGCGATCCCTTCCGCGGCCGGCGCGCCGGCGTTCTACGGCGGGACGTCATTCAATTTTTCTGCCACTGATGCCGTCAACGACATGAACGCGTTCACGTTAGCGCCGGGCCAGAGCATTCATCTTTCAATGCAGTGGGATTCTCCGTATTTCAGCGTCAGCCACGGCGCGGGATCGCAAAACCAGGTCGATGCTTACGTCTTGAACGCCGACGGCTCGCAGATCGTGGGCGGCGGCGTAAACCTCGACCTTGGCGGAGATCCGATCCAGTTATTTACGTTCACCAACGCCGGCACCACCGCGGCAACTTATAACCTGATGCTCGTGAGCGAGTCCGGCGCGACGCCGGGCTATGTGAAGTACATCGACTTCGCCGGGCAGGCGGGCAACTGGGCTTTCGCCCCCAACAGTGGGACCATCTTCGGGCACTCGAACGCGGTTGGCGCCGAGGCGGTCGGCGCGGCCTATTACGGGAACACGCCGGCGTTCGGCGTGAGCCCGCCGCAGCTGGAACCAACCTCGTCGACCGGCACGACGCCGATCTTTTTCGACACCGCGGGCAATCGACTGACGACCGCAGTCACCCGACAGCAACCCGGTCTGGTCGCCGCCGACGGCGTCTCGACGACGTTCTTCGGCCAGACGACGGGCACGAACCCTTACCCAAGCTTCTTCGGCACCAGCGCCGCGGTCGCCGGCGCGGCCGGGGCGGCGGCGTTGCTGCTCCAGAAAGTGCCCGCCTTCACCCCCGCACAGATCAACGCCATTCTGCAGAACACCGCGTTGACCATCGGTTCCCCGGTACCGAATTCGTCCGGCGGGTACGGCCTGATCCAGGCAAACCAGGCCGTCGCTTCCGTCGTCGGCAACATCAGTGGTGCCGTCTTTCAGGACAACAACGGCAACGCGACGCTGGATCCCGGCGAGACCGGCGTCGCCGGTGTTCTTGTTTATGTCGACGCGGGAAACACCGGCGCATTTGTCGCCGGCGACATTAACACCTCCACGGCTTCGGACGGGACGTATGTGCTCAGCAACGTGCCCGCCGGGTCGGCGGTGGTTCGATTCGTCACGCCGGGCGGGTTCGTGGCCGTGAGCGGGAGCAGGACCGTTACCGCGGGCGCATCGGTCACGGGCATCACCTTCGGCGTTTTTCCCGACGCCTTCAGCGGAGCCGCGGGCAATTACAACTACACCGTGCAGGCGGATCCGACGACCAACACAAAGCTGAATATTCTGGTCGGCAATGTGCTGACTTACACGGTGGCGCGGTCGCTGTTGCCGGCCTTGACGTTTACGCTCGGCGGGACAAACAACAGCCTGACGGTCAACTTCGCCAACGGCACGCCGATCCCCACCGGCGGGTTGACGTTCGCCAACATCGGACCGGCAGTCGGCAACAACGTGACCGTGAACGGCACCGCCGGGAACGACACGGCCAGCATCAATTCTCAAACAACCGTCTTCAACAGCTCGAGCATTTTTACCTCGAACATCCAAAGCGAAACGCTCAACGGCAATAATGGCAATGACAGCTTCACCGTGATCAACGCCCAGCCGTCCGGGCAGGGTTTGACGTTTAACGGCGGGACGGGCAATACCAGCCTGCTGGTGCGGTCGACATTGCCGAATAATGGCATCGGCACGGTGTTCAACGCGGGGACGGCCGTGACGGATCAGAACACGTTGACCGTCAACACCGGAACCTGGACCTTCGCCGGCGACCCCGCGTTAACGTCTGCGAATCTAACCGTGAACGCCAACGCGACCGTCGTCTTCGCGGCCGGGGCCGCGGGCACGGGGATCAACGCCCGCCGTCTCGCGGCATTGAACATCGGCGCGGCTGGGGTGACGAAACTCACCGCCTCGCCGACTCAGGCCGATCGGCAGGTGCTGGTCGCCAACACGCTCGCCATCACCACCGGCGGCAAGCTCGATCTCAGTTCGAACGACATGATCATTTCGTCCGGCAACGCAGGGGCGATCAGCACCGCACTGTCGAGCGGATTCGCCGGGGGACTGTGGAACGGGGCCGGCATCCAGTCCACGGCTGCCGCGGGCGACAGCACGCATCTGACCGCGATCGGTGAACTGTTGAACAACTCGACCGGCACGCCGGTCTATGGCACCGGCACCGCCCTGGGCCAGTTCGACGGCACCAACCCCGCCCCCGCGGCCGTGCTGCTGAAATACACCTACTACGGCGACGCTAACCTGTCCGGCAGCGTCGACGGCAGCGACTACACCCAAATCGACGCGGCCTTCGCCACCCCAAAAACCGGCTGGTACAACGGCGATTTTAACTACGATGGCAAGATCGACGGGTCGGATTATACGTTGATCGACAATGCGTTTAACACGCAGGGCATTGGCCTATAATCAATCGCTGAACACTTAGCTTTCTTTGTTATTCTCGAGGGCTGCGAGCAGCGGCCCAATGTGCCTACTATATTGTCTCCATCTTCCGACCGAGCGATTGTACATTGGCTGCCGCACCTGCCAGACGCTCGCGGTTTGAACACTTCGTTCATTCTTGTAAAATTCAAGACACTGTGGCTCCCAAGGCAACTCAAGAAATTCAATAATTTTACGACTCTCCACCTCTGGATCGGCCACTAGCTGTTCGTATTGAACATGTAGCATCTGCAGCGGCACCACCCGACGCCAGTGGCTGATTAGTCGCTGTTGCTCATTGTACTGAGCCGCGCAGTCGGCAAGGTCATAGGTGAACATCAAGTTGTTTCGCGCGAACCACTGGAAATAACAAGAAAGACACGTATCGAGCGGATCTCGGTCGCAAAAGATGACCTTGGCACGTGGGAACAGAGTCGTAATGAGTCCGAGATGCATCACATTGCCGGGGGTTTTATCAATGACTCGACGACTGGTATTTGACTTAGCTCGCAGCGTTTGCAGATACAAATCGGCAAGCTCAGCCAACTTACCATGGTCCCACTGCGTGGGTGAAATTCCAGTAGAGAATGAACCTAACTCAATTTCAAAGCGGTTTATATCCGGCAATTCGCCCGCGCCGAACACTTGACTATGACTGGAACATATCTGTTCTACGAGCGTCGTACCCGATCGCGGCATTCCGACCACGAACACGGGCAAATCGGAATCAGCTCCCCAAGATGCGCGCGCTTCGAAAAACTTCGTCGTAAACGAGGTGACACATTGACTAACATAATCGCTCACGGTTTTAGAGAAGAACTGGTGCCCTTCCTTTGCCCGCAGAGTGCGCACGGTAGCATTTGCCCATTTGTAGGCCTTAAAGGCCTCGTCGAATTGATCGACTTCGTCCAGTAGCTTACCGAGAGCAAATGCCGCAGAGATCCGGTCCTGCAAGGGCAACTTTGGATCATCTACAATTTTTTTGAGTTTAGCCGAGTCTTTGTCAGAGAGGCTCTTTGGCACCACGGTGATGCCTTTCAAAGCCATCGTGTTTTCGGGCTCCAATTCGAGCGCCTTCCGGAAAGCGGCCGCAGCTTCTTCGAATCTGCCCAAAATATTGTACGCTTGACCCAGCCCTACCCAGCTGACGGCGCGCGACGAGCCCAACTCAACGGCGAAGCCGAAGTTTTTCAACGCGCCTGGGTAGTCATGGCGAGCGATATCAATTTCTCCGCGTGCGTCGTAAATGATCGGATTACGCGGCGAGGCGACGTTCGCCTGTGTGCATGCCTGAACTGCATGATCGAATGCTCCAATGTCGGCGCAGGCTAATGCATAGCCGACCAACGCATCGACCGAAGCAGGAGTCAACGCCAACAAAGATTCGAAGGCCTGCACTGCATCCTGAAACATCAGCGACGACGATAGCTCCCTGGCAAGATCTAAATGAAAAATTGGGTTGCGGGGATCCAACGCGACGGCCGATCGATAATTTGCGATAGCTCCGATGCCATCGCCTCGATCCCTCATTACGTTGCCGAGACTGTGAAATGCCGTGGCATATTTTGGAGACAGCCCGATTACTGCTTTGAGAGAAGTTTCTGCCTCGTCTAGTCGACCTTGCTTTCTGAACAGGCAGCCAATTTCAAACATCGGCTCGACAGACCCCGGGGCGAGTTCGGCAGCTCTTGCGAATGCTGACAACGCCTTTTCGTCTTGTCCAAAAACGCGGAGCATCAGACCGAGGTGGTACCACGCCATGGCATCGTTAGGATAAAGCCGAGTCGTTTCGGAATAGTAGGCAATCGCTTCGTCGCCTTTCCCCCAATCGGCATAGATTCGCCCCAGATTGGCTAGCACTTGGCGATCGCCTGGCAGGGCAATCTTTGCATTCTTAAGCCATCGGACGGCGTCTGGATATTGGCCCTGCTGGCCGGCAATAACCCCTAAAAGATGCAGGGCCGCTCCGTTCTGTCGATCGAAGTTTAGAACGGTCTGACAGTACCGGGAGGCTGCTACAAGATTGCCACCCTGATGAGCCACGAAAGCTTTTTTCAAGTAATGTGCAGCGGACATATTTAGAGCATGCGAATAAATGCCGCGATGGGTTGCGGTACAACACCGGTTTAGCAAAACCGATTATGTTGCGGTGATATTGATCGGGGCAGCGTTCTTAATCACATCAGCCTTCGGATCATAGCTCTGTCGATAGGTCGCGTCATTGACGGGATTTCCCGCCGAATCGACAGTTCCTACTCCGCTGTTAGACCAAAATAGCACAGCTGTAGTATCAACGAGCGGCGCAATCACGGTATGGCCGGCACCCCTTGCCCTGTAAATAAGGTTGCTGAACAAGACATCAGACTGAACGAATCCAGCCAGCTGCGCAACGCCCGAGGCGGTCGTTGGATCGGCAGTGAAAAAGCCTCCACCGATCTGAAAATTCGTGCCGACGTCGCCGCCGTTGATGTCGCCGCTCGAACTGGTTGTGAACTGCGGCGTCTTTGTTGGCCCGATGACCGCGGTCGTCATGGTTCCTCCAGCCTTGGCGGCGACCGGCACTACCACTGCCGCCGAATCGTTGGTCGTCAAAAGCTTCATGAACAGCAATCCCAACCCCAGTGCGGCGGGTTGAGCTGGCTTCCCGTTCACTTTTTGATTGGCTTTGTCCCAGGCGCCGTTGAAGGCTGGGTTCGGGGACCCGGTTACGGTCGCCGTCATTCCGAACCGGAAAAACTGACCGGCTTTCAACGCGATATTATTCGACCCGGTGCTGCTGAGCGTGATGGTCTGAACACCGGTCGTGAAGCTTTGGTTCGTCGCGATCTGCAGCGTCGTGTATCCCAGCGAAAGCGTAGGGATCACCGGTGCGACGTTCAAGATCAGCGAGGTGCCGACCGGCGTCCCTGTAAAGGTTGTGCTTCCCGACGTCAGCTTTTTGGTCGCAAAGCTCCCGGAGAACGACGTGAATTCCAGAACCGTGAACTTGGCCGAGCTACTGGGAATGTACGATCCTAGAAGAGACACGCTGAGCGTCCCCCCGAACGTCAGCGCGCCGGCGACGTTGATCACACCGTAGTTGCTGCCGAGCGTCGTCCCTCCGATTCCGACCGCGAGCGTTCCGGCACCGGCTTTGAAGCTTCCGCTGATTAACACGACGCCTGCCGACGCGGAGATTGTTCCCTGGTTCGTGAACGTCGAGGGATTTTTGATCTGGAGCGTCGCGGCATTGGTCGCCTTGACGGTTCCCTTGTTCGAGAACGTGCCGGACAGCGCGAGCGTCCGCCCGGAGAGGTTGGACATGATGGTTGCAGAGTTCACGGCGGAACTGAAGTTTACCTGCCCGGCACCGTCGATAAGAACCTCGGACCCGAGAGCGGCCGGATGAGCGTGGGCCAGATCGCCGGACAGAATGCTCCCCGAGGAACCGGTCAGGACGACCTCTCCCGTACCGGCGAGCGCGGCACCAGTGTCCGTCGAGTCCTGCATGAACACGTGACCGTTGGTCGCGAACAGCTTCGAGTTGTTGGAGAAAGTAGTCGTGTGCCGAAGATTCAGCGAGGTTCCTGTCGCCATTGTGATGCTGCTGGCCAAGGTGACCCCGTCCAAAGCGCCGGTGGTGGTCGTAGTGGTTACCTTGCCGGTGCCGGTCGTGGAGAGAGTCGCCTTGGCGAGCGTCCCTCCTTTGAACGTCAGCGACCCGGCCGTGATCTTGACCGTGCCGGCGACCGAGATCGTGCCCGAATCCAGTTCAAGGTTCGACGATACGGTTAGACTTTTGGCCTGATTGACGGCGCTGGTTGCGTGCTTGACGGTGTAGCTGCCCGCGGCGGTGATCGTTACGTCCTCGGTAGAGGTCGGGACGTGCTTCAGCGACCACTTCGTGGCATCGGTCCAATCACCGCTGATGGCGGTCTTCCATGCGTTGACCGTCAACAGCTCACGGCTTTCGAGCGCTTCGATTGAAATCAAACGCTTCGCCGGGTTACGCGACAGGTTGGGCAATAACATCGATCGATTTCGCATTTCATCCTCCCGGAAGACAGCGGCATAAAAAAAGCCGTGCTCGCCTTTCGACGAGTACGGCTTTGTTTGCTTACAAACGTAAAAGTTGAAACTTAGGCTACGCGGCTTTTGCGGCGGCCGAGGAGCAGGCCAGCTGCACCGAGCACTAGGCCGGTGGCCGTGGCGGGTTCGGGAACAGCGGCGACGTTGGTCACGGTGATACCGGCGGCAGCGCCGGTCTCGCCCGAGAGATCAAAGCCGAGGTATGAAGAGGGATTCAGAGCGTTAGCAGCGTTCGCAGTCAACAGGATGTCATACCCCGGGAACTGAAAGGCGAACTGCGGGTTGCTCGACACCAACGAGGCGGTGACGCCGTCGGTGGCCGACTGGGCGTTGATGTCGGCGACGATCTGAGCATCAGCAGCCGAGCTCGAGAGTTTCAACGCGTAGACTTCGACGCCAGCCGTCGGAGGAACGGTGAAGGTGACGCCGGCATAGCCGATGGCTTTAGCCGGAGAAACGGCTTCCGACTTCGGAGCGTAACCGAGTGCGCTGCTACCGGTGACGGTAAGATCACCGACGTCGGTGCCGTAGGCGGTCGGGACGCCAGCAGTCTGGTTGGTCAGCGAGATGATCGTGCTGGTTGCAGTAGTGACAGCAGTGGAACCGTAGTTCACAGTCAAAACCGGAAGTGCAGCAACCGAGTCAGTAACTGGATTGAACAAACGGTTGACATATGTCTGCGAGCTGCTGACAACAGCACCGAGCGAAGCGAACGTGATGGCTGTGTTGTTGCTGCCGATCACGTTAGTGAAGGAAGCATTCGAAGCGGCAACCGGATTAATACGCTGAGTGGTGTAAAGGCTGATCGGAGCAGCAACACCGAAGGCATTCGAAGCCGTCGAAGTCGTTCCACCGAGGGTAACTTGACCGAAAGTGCCGGCCTGCGGATCGACAAAGCCTGCGGTGGCAGTGCCTTTAGCACTACCACTGGAGAACGCAGCTGTGTTCACAGCCGTGGGACCAGGGGCAATGACACCGGCGCTCGTGTTGGACGGGGTAGCCCCGGTCTGGAAAGCAGTGATACCGAAACCACCATTCGTGTTGCCGACCGAAGCCGTCAGCCCGTAGAGGATGAAATCACCAACCGGGAGAGTGATCGACGGGGCAGCATTAGTTCCGCTCAGAGTAACGGTCTGCCCGTTAACCGTGTTGGTGCCAGTGTGCAGCTGGGTCAAGTTAGCACCAGCAGTCGTTGTTTCAACGAAGAAGGCATTCGGATCAAACGCGAACGTAACAACGGCGGCGTTCGAGACCGCGGGAAGAGCAGCCAAAGCCGCACCGGCGAGGAGATATTTACGATTATTGCGCATTTTCAAGGCCCTTTGGGTAAGAAACATGTCCTGAATCATCCTGAGACGAGACGACAATTTATTTGGTAGAACGCTTTTTCAACGACAAAACAAGACCAGCTACAGCGAGCAAGCCGGAAGTTGCAGGCTCAGGCACCGAACTAGTGCCAGCGATTTGAGCGGTTGGCGAGGCAATCACCACTGCCGGTGCAATCGTGCTGTACTGAATGTTAAAGTTAGCGGAGACAAGAGCCGAGTCACTGCCGTTCACGCGACCGTCGCCCGTGATGTCACCGTTCGTGTAGCCAGTCGTAGCAGTGTTGAAGGCAGCCGAAATAATCGCAGCATCAGAACCGTTGACGCGGCCATCAAGATTAACGTCGCCCTGCTCGGCGTTGATCAAAGTGACCGGACCGCCGGTCGTGTAGTTCGTGTTGAAAGTGTTCGCTGCACCGGGTGAGAGACCAGTAGCAGGCTGAGTCGTGAGATCGGTGAAATAGTTCGCCTGGAAATACGGGTTCGTATTCGCAGCAGCCGGAATCGACAAGCTCAGCGTAGTCGAATCAGCAGTACCAGCAACCGCGGGCTTGGCGGTGAAGCTCGGAGTGTAAGTCAAGGTTTCGACCAAGAAGCTAACCGAGTTACCGCTCTTGATAACATTGATGCCGTCGGCAGCCAGAGTCGAATAAGTCGCTCCACCGGAGCGAGGTTTCGCAAAGTCGGTCAAGGTGGTCCCGCCGACCGCGATCGCGCCGGTCGCGTGCAGGGTCCCGCCTTGGGCACCGTTGGCGTTGAAGTTCAGGAGGCCGGGGACGACGTTTGGGGTTGCCGCGGTGATCGATCCAGTACCCGCAGTCGTGAACGCCTGGTTCACGTTGTAGTACAGGTATTCGAGCCCGTCGATCTCGCTCGAGCTGATCGCCGAGCTACCCGTCACCGTCGCATAAACATAGACCTTATCGGTTCCAGTCGGAGCGATATATTCGGTTGTTTTGGGCGAAGTGCCGCCCAGCGGGGATAGCGACAGGCTCACTTTAAGCGAGCCGGTAGCGGCCTGTGTTGCGGCAGGAACCAGCGCGGCAGCCGAAACGGCTGCGAGCATGGCACCCTTCCAACGGGACTTGGATTGAGACATTGCGTTAGACATGGATTCTACACCCTCTCTTGGTAGTCCCGGGGAAAGCAGCAGGCAACTTAGCCTTGCGATCCAGGGAGGCCTGATGGACATGAAAACGGAACCCAGAACGTCATCGTTCTGCCAGAAGCCCGAATTGCCTGCCCATCACTCTCTCAACTCTTTCACTAAGGTAGCCTGCTCGCACAGAAATGTACCACAGGCTAAAATAAGATCAAGCTCTAAATTTAAAATTCGAACACGACATCCAACATTGCTCGTTGCCCACACTGCGTTTGCATTCGGTTACACTGAGCTTTCGAACACATTTTTAACTAGCACAGAATTGAACGCATGTTTGAAATAACATTCAATTTAGTGCGTGTCTACCTGCAAATATGCGCCAAAAAACTCGGAATTGAATCGGTAGTTCAGTCTTCAGTGTCAATTTTTACACTGATTTTTAAAGTTCTTGCATCTCTTCTAAGTCCGCCAAGACTTGTCTGCACCGACTTATGAGATAGTACCACATGATTTCAGGAGATAGAAGCCAAAAGTTTTTTTTCCACGGCAACGGAATCTAGATGTCTAACCGTCGGCGCAGTGCTCGCTGTTAACGATCATTTCGAGCCTATACACCGCTTGCCGAGACGATTGGCCCTAGCCCACCAGCTGATCGACCATGGAAATCGCATCACTTCTTTGCAGAATTCCCGTCAGGACATCATCCTTGCTGAGGAAAGACGCGACAATTGGCGTTGACTGGGCAAAATAGGGGCTTAATCCCGACGCGGCTTGGCGGAAACTCGAAGAAGCGGCTATCAGGCCCGTCGCGGACGCGATCTGGCTTGCCGGGAGCAGTGGCAAGCTTTGTGTGTTAAACGCGTTATCGATCAGCGTGTAGTCGCTTCCGTCGATCAGGTGGTCCTGATTGAAATCACCGTTGGCCCAGCCGCCGACCGTTGTGCCGAATGCTGCGTCGATTTTGGTGTAGTCGGACCCGTCGACCACGCCGTCGAGATTTGCATCTCCGAGATAGGTGTATCTGACCAGGGTATCGGTTGGTGCCGGAACCGTTCCATTAAAAGGGTGGGCCGAGCCGAAGGATCCGCCGTTTGTGATGGCACCGATCGCACCCAACACCCCTGCTGTTGTCGCGGATGAGTACAAATACCCGGCTTGGAGCTGCGGGTCCAGATTACCCAAAGTTACGGACGGCAGATCGAGGAAGTTGCGCCCTATATCTAATGTATTGCCGGCCGACAGTGCGAGTGCACCCTGATCGATCAAAATATGAGTCGTGGCAGTCGAGGGCATGACCACCGAGTTGCCTCCGGTGATGGAAATCGACCCGATATTTACCGTCCGAACAGTTCCGGGGTCGATTGTGAGGACAGAGCCAGAGCCGTTGAATGTAATGTTTGGGGCGTCAACACCGGGGTCGCCAATGATTTTCGACGCGCCGCCCACCACAAGGGACCTTGTTGCGGGGGTCCAGGTGGCAATGCTGGCCGGGTCGAGCCACAGTGGGTCGCCGTGGAAGATGATGTTGGCAAAGCGCCAATTTCCCTTGCTGCCGTTGTAGGCCGAAGGCCCGGCCGGGTTACCGACGAGGGCGGCATTCGAATACACACCACCGAGGCCATTGTTTTGCGCGGTCAGGATATCGTTATAGGCCGAGACAACGCGAACGCCGAAGCTGGTGTTGTTGTCTACACCAGCGATGCCGGTCACGTCGAACACCAGCGGGATGGGTCCGCCGCTCGCGGTCGCCCCGTAGAAGTCGTTGGACAACGCCTGGAATTTTCCGCCCAGTTTAACCCAGTTGGTTCCGTCCAGGGTGTATTCCTGCTGGGCATCAAGGATGCCAGAGGTGGTGGTGTAGAAGTCCATCGTCACATAAACATGGTGGTAACCGACCGTGGACGAGTCGAATTCGACACCTTGCGAGTTTTCGGGGGCGAAGTTGCTCCAGCCGTTGGCGGGGGTTCCGCCGGTGGTGGCGGTCGGGCCGCCGCGAATTCGCCAGGTGTTTTCGTTGAACACGGGGTTCAATGCCCCCGGGGTGTTGACGACGTCACAGGCGGGGACCGAACCGAAGCCGTCGGTTCCGGTTGCGGGGTCGTTGCGATCGAACGACCGGGTCATGCCGACGGCGACTGCGGTCCCGGTCCCGATCGTCGGTGCCGGGCTGTTGTCGAACGCGCCCGCCCCGGTGGCCGGGTGTGCCGAGAAATCCCAGTCGGTGAAGACGGCTTCCCCCTGCAAAACGTTTAACAGCACAACATTAGTATTAACCGAGGTTACCGCGTTGGTGAACACGGCTCGGTATTGACGGCCCGAATATGCCAGCGGTGCGGTGAACCGCAGGGTCGTGCTGGTCGAACCGCTCACCACTGGCGCGGTGAGCGAGTCGACCAGATTCTGCCAACCGAACCCAGAATTAAATTGCCATTGCACGGTCGGGGACGGGCTGCCGGTCGCCTGCGCGGTTAGTACCGCGGTCGTGTCTTGTTGGACCGAAACATTGACGGGCTGGAGCGTGATCGTCGGTGCGGAAGGACTAACCACGGTTAGCACCGCCGGTTGGGTGGTCGAATTGCCGGCGGCGTTCGTGAAGACCGCCCGGAACTGGTTGCCGTTTTCGCCCAGTGTCGGGGTTTCGGTCACCGCGTAAGTCGACGTAAAGATATACGGCGAGGTCGTCGCCGTCAGCGTCGTAGCGGCAGCACCGGCGATGTTGGTCCATCCCGATCCGGTGTTGATCTGCCACTGGACTGAATTGGATGACTGGTCGGAATATTCGGTAGCTGAGAAAGAGTACGTGGACGGCAGGGTCGCGACCGTCGTCGTCGCACTCGGGTTAACCACGATCCCGGGAACCAGGCTGAGCGTGGTGCTGCTCGAGGCCTTATCGCCGTTGAATGAGAAATTCCCGAGTGACCAGGCTCCCCCGCCGTCCTGATATCGGCTGACCCCACCGGTGCTCGCGCCGGGAACCCAGGTTTGGAGAGTTGCGGTCGGATTCGATCCCGTCAGGCCGGAGGCGTCGACGGTAATGGTTGGTTCGGGCTTATTGCCCAGCGTGCCTTGGAACTGAATTGTATATAGGGTCGGATTGACGACTGAGAACGGGGTCACTGCGGTGGTCGACACAACAACGTTCCCGGTACCGATGCTGCTCAAGCCTGTGAGTGCGGCCTGCAGGTCGGCCGGGGAGATGTTGTAAGCCAGGGGCCCTGTCGTCTGCCCGCCGAAGGTGAGGGTAAAGGTTCCACCGCTGACATTATTATAAGTGCTGTCTTCCGCGCCGATGTTCAGGACTTGCTGCGCGCTGACCGCCGACAGAGTCGCGCTGGCATATTGCCCGTGAACGACCGGGTCGAGCGCGTTCCCGTCGGTAATCTGGGGAAGGGCCGGGTCGTAGGCGGACACCAGCCGGATGCCGAAGTTCGGGTTGTTGTTTGCCGCCGTGATCCCTTGCAGGTTGACGGTCACCCCGGCCGGGTTCAACGGGTAAGTGGAGTTCAACGCGGCGGTCGTGATTCCGAGATAATCTTTCGTGTAATTCTGAATGACAGAGCCGGTGTTGATCCAGGTGGCCCCGCCGTCGGGCGTGTACTGGGCCTGCATGTCCGCAATGCCCCCGCCGTTCCAATCGAAGTGGAGCGTGACATTGGCATACCCCGCGGTGCTGACCATGAACTGCACACCCTGACTGTATTGCGGGGCAAGTTGGCTCCAGCCTTCCGGAGTGCCGGGCGAGCCGGTCGGTCCCAGACCGCTGCCGCTGCGGACGCGCCAGACGTAGGGGTTGAAATTGGCGTTGATGCTGCTTCGCGTGGGGAGAATGTCCGCTTCGGAGAACGCGAAGTTGCCGGTGTAGTCGTTTTGCAATCCGAGGGTGGTGGCGTTGTCGCCGGCCGACCCACGGAGCGACGGCAGCGGTTCATCGGCACTGCCTTGCACGTAGCTCCCGGTCGAATTCGGGATCGGGGCCTTCCCGGCCGAGAAGATCCACTGTGCGAACGGATTCCCGATCACGGTCAACTTCGCGCCATTGGTGCTGGCCGGGGCGGCGGCCCCGCTGGTGAAGACGGCGCGGAACTGGTACCCGGTCTGGCTTTCCGTCGGGGTAAAGTTGTAAGTCGCGGTCGTGACGCCGGCCGTGGTGCTGGCCGCGGTCGCCCCGGGGATGTTGGTCCAGGTCGTCCCGTCGGGGCTCGATTGCCACTGCACGGTCGGCGGGTTGGTCGAAGTCGCTTTTGCAGTAAAGGTGACAGCCTGACCCGAGCTGGCGGTAACCGCCACGGGTTGCAGCGTGACGATCGGGCTGGACTGCACCGTCAGAATCGCCGGGCTGGTCGTGGCCGACCCGCTCGCGTTGGTGAAGACGGCCCGGTACTGGTACCCATTGTTGCCCGCCGGGGCTGCGGTCACGGTGTACGTCGTCGACGTCGCGCCGGCGATGTCGGCGAAAGAAGTCCCGCTGTTAGTGCTCAACTGCCACTGGACCGACGGGGTCGGGTATCCCGACGCCGCGGCGGTGAATGTTGCGTTGCTCCCGCTGCTGACGGTCGTACTGCTCGGCTGTGCCGTGATCGACGGCGCGACCGGGACCGCGAGCGTGCCGGCGACCCCGACGTTGCCGAACCGCCAGTTCCCGCCGGTGTTGGCGATCGGCGTCTGGGTGCCGGCGGTCGGTGAACTGGCGGCCGAGTACGCGCCGGGCGTGAAGTTCGGGTCATATGCCGAGACCAGGCGGATGCCGAAGCTGGCATCGTTGCCGGCGCCGGCGACGCCGCTCAGGTCGATCGTGTTGGTCGGGCCCGACGCCGCGGCTCCGTAGTAGTCGTTCGACGTGGCGACCAGCGGGGACATGAGCAGGTTCGTCCAACCGGCCGAGCTCGCGGTGTTGAGGTTGTACTGGACCATCAGGTCCTTGACGCCGGACGTGGTCGCGTACCAGTCGAAGGTCAACGCATTCAGGCTCGCGTAGCCGGTGGTGTTCAGATCAATCTCGGCGCCTTGCGTGTATTGCGGTGCAGAGGTGCTCCAGCCGTTGGTGTTCGCGGTGGCGAAGACGACCGTGCCGCTAGGGCTGATCGCTTTGGACGCCTGATTGGCGGCGACGTCGGTGTAGCTGATCGTCGTCGGCGTCACTGCGGTCAGCGTGAACGTGCCATTATAAGGCGTTTTCGAGCCGCCGACCGTGACCGAATCCCCGACCGAAAAGCTGTGGGCCCCGACGGTGAGCGTTGCGACGTTACTTGAAAGTACGCCGTTAGTCACCGAGACCGCGGTCGCGGTGCTCGCCCCGCGGAGTCGCCAAAGTGACTCGCTGAAGCCCGCGTTGGCGGTGCCGGCAGTCGGCACGATGTCCTCGTTGTCGACCGTCGCCGGGGCCGAGGTCATGCCGATCGCCTTCAAGACGGGCGTTCCGACGTTCTGCCCGTTGGTCACCGTGACACCGGTCGACCCGGCGGCGGGGCTGGTGACCGACGGCGGGGAAGTCACGGTGCCTGCAAAAGACCAGTTGGCGACCGTGGCGGTCATCATCATTCGCGATTCGACTTTTTCGAACACGGGCGCCGTCGCGGCGGCAAGGCGACGGTTGACGGGTTTCAGACTCTTTTTGCTGACGACTGCTCGCATTTTCGAGACCTCCGGAAGACTGGACACCGACCGCGGAGCCCGATTGCGACGCGAACTGCGACGGCCGTCGGGCGGACGGACAAACACCACTGGACTGGAAATAAACACGACCGCCGAACGGCGGCCCCGGGACCTAAAATAAATGTCCCGAGATAGACCTGTCTCACACGTGAACTACTCGCGTCACCTGTCGATCTTCGCTGGGGGCAGCTTAACGTCGATTGCGTACGTCAAATTATGACGGGACGAGCGTTCGATTAAATTCAAGTTTTCGTTTGGTTAAGACCGGCTGGCTTGCTTACCGAATATTAGCGCAATCTTATGCGCGGCTATACACACTTTTAGAGTCGACGCACTAGCCTGACCGTTCCAAAACAGCCGACGGCGGGATCGACCCCGGCTCACGAGCATCCGTTGCCGTCATCAGTTTTATTCGCCTGGAGTGTCGATGAATTCGATCGGAAACAAACGAGGTTTTACGCTCGTCGAACTTTTAGTTGTAATTGGCATTATAGCATTATTGATTTCGATCCTGCTTCCTTCCCTGTCAAAGGCGCGGCAGTCGGCCAACCAGGTCGTCTGCATGAGCCAGATGCGGCAATGGGGACTCGGGCTGCAGATGTATTCAAATCAGAACAAGGGCCAGCTTCCTCAGAAAGGCCCCGACGGCTCCGGACCCGGTCCGAACAGCTTCTCGCCTGCCGGCGGCGTGCTGGGTTACGACGACGCGTCGATCTGGTTCAACTCGATCCCGCCGATGATCAGCGGAAAGAGCTATTTTCAGCTGCTCTGGGAGGCGTACAACAACCGGGGTGTTCTGCCTAAAGCGGGCGACAAAAGCCTGTTTATCTGCCCGTCGCAGACGGACGCCGGCACTGTCGCGGGACAGGACCAGATTATTAACGGGTATTTCCAGCTCTATGGGACCGAAGACCCTAATAATACACAGAAGATCCTGAACGCCACGAACCTGGTCGCGGCCGGACATTTTCCGTTCTCCAGTACCTATGTCTTCAATGCCAAGTTGACGTCTACTATCAACACTCCGGCCGAAACCGCGATCAAAATGAGTATGCTGAGGCCCGGCAGCGATGTGATCCTGATGGTCGAGAAGATCGTCAACCCGGGAGAATACAAATTAAAGGCAGTTCAGGATTTTGCGAAACTGTATCCGACCGCTTACACCGGGACGACCTCGGGGTCAGACATCGGACCGGAGGGTTTCGTTCATAATATAGGTCAGTCTAAAGCCAGCTGGCGGCGATTCACCACCCGGCATAACGGCGGAGGCAACCTATTATTTGCCGACGGGCATGTCGCCTGGTCGAGTTGGAAGGCGGCACAGATCCAGCCGTCGCAGATGCCTTATAATGCGAATTTCTCCGACGCGAACCAACCCGGAAAAATGATCTGGAGCGCGTACGGCCCTGTGAACTAATACGGTTTCCATATGATTCTCGCGCGGGTGCGAATCCAGACAGATGGCTCACCACGGAGGCGCAGAGCCGCGGAGAAGATAATCAGCCGGCAGCCGTGCGACAGATCCGGACGAAATCGATAGCAGGGACTTTGCTCGGCGACTTATCGTGTCGTACGCGTTTCCACACGAACTGCGCGGAAATCATTCGGAGACACCCGTCAACAGCAGAGGCCTGAAGGCCACGGATCGAGCGCGGAGTTGCGCGACCGACCTGTCGATCCCCGCCCTGCCGGGGCGGGGCTATCAAGGTCTCGCATGACACGCGGGATTAGTTGGAATTGGTTTCTAACTCACGCCATTCCAGAAGGAGCGGCGGGTGAACACCCGCCGGCCGGAAATGTCAACGGCGCGGCAATCAAACAGACAGCGTATAAAATAGCGGTAACAAAACGAGATTGGTTTGCTACCTGGCAGGCGAGGACATTACTTTCCGGATCGTCAGTTCGAGCTTACCCAGGTCTACTGGCTTGACCAGGTGCTCTGCGAAACCGGCGTCGCGGGACGACTGCAAGTCTTCTTCCATTCCGAATCCGCTGACGGCGATCCCCTTGACCGGGTGAAGCCGACTCAGGGTTTGCATGAGTTCCAGGCCCGACCCGTCGGGCAATCCGATGTCGCTGATTAACACGTCGAACGGCCCGTCCGCGGCGACTTCCAGTGCGGACTTCATCGAATTAGCGGTCTGCACGTGGCAACCCCAGATCTTCAGCAGCTTCCCCATCGCCCTGGCGGTATCGAGGTGGTCGTCCACCAGAAGGACCCGGCAGGCGTGAAGGACATTGACCGGTTTGGATTCGCCTTCGGGCGGCGTGTCGGAGGGAAGCTCGACCGCCTGCGTCAGCGGCATGCGGAGGAAGAAGGTGGCACCCCTGCCATTTCCTTCGCTGAATACCGATAGCGTCCCGCCGTGCTGCACGGCAAGGGCCCGGCTGATCGCGAGCCCCAGCCCCAGCCCGCCGAATTGCTTCGTCACCTGCTTACCGCCCTGCTCGAACGCGTCGAATATCTTGTTCAGGACGTTCGGTTCGATGCCAATACCGGTGTCGACGACGGAAACCTCGAATTGACCCCCGGGCGTGTTGCGCGTGCGAATGAAGATCCGGCCCTGCTCGGCCGTGAATTTGATGGCGTTCTTCAGCAGGCTCCACAAGATCTGCTGGAACCTTGCCGAATCGGCCAGCACGGTGGTCGCGCTCGCGGCGGGCTCGAACGTGACACCCAATTGCTTTTCACGAATCGCGGCGTCGCAGATCGCCAGCACCTGGCGGATGCTTTCGTGGGCCTCGATAGGTTTTAGTTGGAGTTCCAATTTCCCCCGGCTGACGCGGGTCAGGTCAAGCAGGTCGTCGATCAGCTTTACTTCGAGTTGTACGTTGCGGCGGATCATCTGAACCGCCTCGCGGAAGGCCGGCGGGAGTGCGGGGTCGGCTTCCATCGTCTGGATTGCCGTCAGCGCGGGCGTGAGCGGGGTCCGCAATTCGTGGCTGAGCACCGCCAGGAAGTGGTCCTTGGCGCGGTTGGCGGCTTCTGCGATGTCACGCGCCTCGCGGACCTCCTGCTCGGCGCGATGCCGGGCGGCCCGGTCCTGTGCCTCGCGCAGCGCCCGCTTCACCGCAGGACATAGCCGATCGAGGTGATCCTTCAATACGTAGTCGACCGCGCCGGCCTTGAGAATTTCCACCGCGGCCAGCTCGCCGGTCGCGCCGGAAACAATGATGCACGGAACGTCCGGTTTGATCTCCGCGACCAGCTTCAGCGCCGCCAGCCCGTCGAATTGCGGAAGGCTGTAGTCGGCCAGCAGCAAATCGAACCGCTGTGATTGTAGCACGGCGGTCAGTTCTGCTCCGGTCTCGATCCGCTGAATGTGGAAGTCCAGACCTTCGGCCTCGAGCCGCTTTGTCAGCAGTTTGTGGTCCAGGAGATTGTCTTCGAGATGAATAATCGAAGTCATACAAGGTGAACCGGATAGTCCTGCATGCCAGCCCGTGCTGCTCGGCAGGTCACGGCGTTTTAGCCGCCGGACTACTGGTCCGCTGCGGCGGCGGCTGGTTTACGACGGCCCAGAAGAGCCCGACTTCACGGACGGCGATTAAAAATTCGTCGTGGGTGACCGGTTTGACGACGTAACCGTTTACGCCAAGGTTGTAGCTGCGGACCATGTCTTGTTCCTCGGCCGACGAAGTAATCATCACGATCGGCAGGGTTTTGAATCTTGGGTCGGCCCGCAGCTTGGCGAGCACTTCGAGCCCGTCGACGCGGGGCATCTTCAGATCCAGAAGCACGACCGCCGGACAGGTGTCGTCGCTGCGGCCTTTGTACTGGCCTTCGCGAAACAGATATTCCAACGCGTCGGCGCCATCCCGGCAGACAATGATTTCGTTCGAGAGCCCCGCCGCCCGCAGCGCGGTGGTGGTCAACTTAATGTCATTGACGCTGTCTTCGACCAGAAGGATTCGCTTTAGTGACGTCATACCGACCTCGCTGTCTCGACCGGTAGCGAAAAATAAAAGACTGCGCCGCGGTCCAGCTCGCCTTCGGCCCAGACAACTCCGCCGAGTCGGTTGATTATACGTTTCACGCTCGCCAAGCCAATTCCGGTTCCTTCGAAGTCCTCGGACCGGTGGAGTCGCTGGAAGACGCCGAACAATTTCCCGACATAAGCCATGTCAAAGCCTACGCCGTTATCGCGGAAAAAGCAGATCGTTGTCCCCTCTTCGACCAGACGAGTGACGGACGGCACGGATGCCGGTGGTGAATCGCAGGTCCCGATTTGAATCACAGCGACGGGACGACGATTCGTGTACTTTACCGCGTTCTGCAACAGATTTTGAACCACCAGTTTTAACAGCATGGTGTCGCCCATGACGGTCGGCAAGGGGCCGACCTGCCAGTCAATCTTTCGTTCCCGTACGTCCGGGGCGAGGTCCGCACGGCACTGCTCGACCAGTACGTTTAAGTCCACGGGGGCAAGCCTGAGGGTGGCCCGTCCGACCCGGGAGAACGCGAGCAGGTCGTCGACCATTCGCCCGGCGAGCCTGGCGGTGCTGTTAATCGTCTGCAGATTTTCACGATCGTCAGCCGACATCGAAATGGTCGCCGACCGCCCTAGCAGGTCCGAGAACCCGGTGATGTGTCGCATCGGCGCACGAAGGTCGTGTGAGATGGAATAGCCGAACGCTTCGAGCTCCTTGTTGGCCTCGGCCAGTTCATGGGTGCGATCCGCGACCCGGCGTTCCAGATCCTGGTTGAAATCGTAGACGGCCGCGATGGCCGTGTCGTACGTTCGGACGATTTCACCGAACTGGTACCGGGAAAGAATCGACAGCAGCCCACCGCCGAGCAGCGCGACGGCACCGACAATGCCAAGCGTCAGATGCGACTGGCGCTGGGCCAGGCGAACGCGATCCGCCCGCTGAGTTCCCTGCAGATCCTCGAGGTGATCGAAGAGTGAGCGAATTGAATCCATTCTTCGTTTGCCAATTCGCGTCATTGCCAGCGCTTGATAGTCACCGCCGGTCTTTCGGAGCTCGATTTGTTGATTCGCGTATACGAGCCACGCCGTCCGTTGAAAGTTGATTTCGTTCAGGTACTGCTGCTGAACCGCAGTGTCGATCAGCCGCATCAGCTCGTGCGACTCGGAATCGATTTTTGGCTTTGCCGCATTGAACGGCTGAAGAAAATCGTCACTTCCGGTGACCAGATAACCGCGGATGCCCGTTTCCAGATCGACTGTCAGTTTTTGAAGGTGTGTGATACGGGAGAGAACCTGGTCGCTCAGCTCGACTGCTTGAAAACCCGACAGCAGGGTCGAGATTTGCCAGAGTAGCACCGCCGCCACTGCGATCATCAGAACGACCGGCGCGAGAATCGAAGTTAACAGTAGCCTGCGGAAACTCGCATTCGTCGGCGCGGACATCGTTGAGGATCATCCGCGTTTAGCGTTTCATCTGTCAATGGCTCTTCACGTAAGCGGCCGAAGAAGAAGAGTGGTCGGCAGTGAGACGGCTCGAGTGTTCGGGCGAAAAATCGACCATCCGTTCCAGCACATAGTTAGCCCGGCGAACCGGCGCGACGTCGTAGCCGAACTTCAATAGCCACGGCTTAAAAACAGACGTCAAAACGTTACCGACGTCTTCGCTTAATTCGTTCTGCCAGCGGCCGACCTTCGAGTTGTAAATATGGTTGTCGTGCAGTTGGGTCACCGGATCAACACGGTGGCTTTCGACGTTGTTGAATTGTCCCTGCTGGTAGTGTTTCAAGCTCTGGCAAACCTTCAGGCTGCTTTGCAGATTTGTTTCGCCGTCGATGCGCCGCAGAGTTGCGTCGGATACTTCAACTTCAAGATGCCCGGCGATCCGCCGAATTTCAGCCAGCCGATTCTTCATCATGTCTTCGTAACGCACCATCAACACGTTGCTGCAGCCGCCGTATTCATCCATTGCCTGAAAATTGCCCCGAACTCGATCAATGATCCGCGCCATGTCCCACTTCAGGAACATACGATCAGATGCGACGCAGTCGCGCGGGTCTCTGTAAGTGCAAATTGCCTTCGCGTGGGAGGTCCTCAACCACCGCAACGCCGTCGGCCCGACGAAATGCGCCTTGACTACGGTCGGGCCCTTCGCTGCGCCCGTATGCATCGCGAGATACTTCTCTAACTCCTCTGAATCCAGAAAAGTGCTCGCAAAGGACTGGCCACGCTGACTTGCGAGCTCGATCGCGAGCTTTCGGCATACATTGAACGACCACGTCGAGCCGGATCGAAAAACACCATTACAAATAAATAAAGGTTGCAACATCTGGACGAAAGGATATGTGGCAACAGGGCAAAAGTCTAATTAAATATTACATAAGTTGTTATACGATAATACTTTAGAATAACTAGGTTGAAATACCTAACGCCGCTAATCGGACATGTACAATCGCGTAGTTTTTAACGGTTTAGATCAGTAATTTTGCTTGGCAGTTTCAGCTTTTTTCGACCTGTGGCTGCGGAAAACAAAAGCAAGCACGGCATGACATCTGCGACTTCGAAAAGAAATGCGAACGTCCGACTCAATGGCTATATCGCGTCACCTATCACGAACGCACGGTTTGGCTGCGGTGATGGTTCTCCTGCTCGGCACCAGCGGATGTGTCACGGCTTCCCTGGCAACGGTGGGGACGATCTTGGGCGCGGTCGGCTCGGCCGCGTCGACCGGGGCCGACGTGTACAAGCTAGGTAAGCTTGACGGGGCTGTGATGGCCAACTTCACCGACGCGAAACAGGCGACCCGACTGGCAGCCTGCGAACTGGGCCTTGAGTTGGCAACAGACGGATCGGCTACAGAACCCGCAGTGTGGATCGCCCAGTTGCTGGACGACCAGAAAACGAGAGATCGACGTTCGGATCGAACAACGTGCTGCTCGGCTGTGTCTCTGCCGCGTTGACGTAGGATTTTTCGGATCCGAGCCGACCGCAAAGCTGGTCCTTGAACGCATCCGCGAAAACCTGCCTCAGCAGCAGCCAGAAAAACTCCGTCATCCAACCGAACGTGCGACGGAAAAGCTCTGAGGGAAAAAGAGTTTCTGAGGAAATGCAGAAACGCTCGGCAAAGCCGAGCGTTTCCGATGACCAACGACATCTCGCGATGCCTCGAGTGACCCCAGCGGGATTCGAACCCGCGTCGCGGCCGTGAAAGGGCCGTGTCCTGGGCCTCTAGACGATGGGGCCATTCTCTCAAACAGCGAACGGCTGCCCAGGAAGGACGGACAGTATGCGGATAATCACCACGACGTCAATTCAGACCTCGAATCGAAAAACGTGAAACCATTGCCGCACTAAATTGCTACGGCGGGCCCTGCTGTTTCGCACGTCCTTCCCGCGCAGTACCTTCTGAGGATGCTCTCTTATTTCAAGTTCCGCCAGGACCTGTTCGCCCCGTCGCCGGCGAAGGACATTTATATCAAGCGGCCGCCCGGTCGCGGGTGGCCGGAAGAATGCCCGCCGATCCGGTCGGCCAACGCGTTCGGGTTCGATCTCCTGGCGAATTTCGATCTGACGTTCGTTCAGTCGAAGGGGCAATGGCGGGTGGTCAAAGACCTGACGCTGCAGAGCGATTTCGACTACGCCGGCAGCGAAGAGGCGGCAGGCAAACCGCTCACGCAGCAATACGCATGGTTCTGGGAAAAGGGGCAGAAGATCCCCCACGTGATCAGCGACAACGTCTACCGTGAGATTCGGAACCAGGTAAAAGTCAGCTCGTTTCTGTTCCTCAAAACCGATCCGAACGAGCTGCTGATGATGACCGATGTCCCGAACCTGGCCCGGCCGTGGCGGGCGATCACCGCGCTGATCGAAACCGACTGGTACCCGGCCAGCTACCCGTGGCATTGCGTGATCGAACTCGATAAGTCACAGAAACGGATCGCGATCAAGAAAGGCGACCCGCTTTGCCGGGTGATTCCGGTCCGCCGGGATACGTATTTCGCCCAGCAGATGTCGCCCGCGAACTTCGACGATTTTTTCGCCCGGGGCCAGCAATGGCTCAGCACCCACGGCACGTTCGAACACGAAGGCGTCGCCGACATCACCCGCACGTACGTGAAGCAGCAGGCCAAGAGCAAGTTCGTCGTGATGACCTGAGACCCCGGGTCTGATAATGCTGTCGATTCCGCTCAGCCGCAGGGCCCCGCCGTATGCGATTCTTCAGCACGCCAACGGTTCTCAGGTCGCCTCCGCAAAAACCCGATTCTTTCCTTAGCGATCCGTCTTTCATGGATCGCCCGGGAGAACGCATGCTACGACGACACGTGCTGATTTCATTGTTGTTTGCGGTAACGGTGATCGCAGTCTTCGACGCCTGCCACGCCCAGGGCGGCAGCCTCGGCTCTCTGCTGGGAATGATCACCCGGCTCAGCATGACCGGGCTCGTCATCGTTCTGTTCCTCGGCGGTTCATTATTGCTGCAACGCTGGATGGCCCATCAGGAAAACGCCCGGCTGTGCCGCGTCCGCCCCGCCCGCCCGCCGGGGCCGGGCAAGTTCAAAGTGATTGGAAACGACAGAGACACGCGGTTAGAGACCATCGAATTCATCTTCGCCGATTCCCCCGAGCACGCGGCCACGAAAGTGGGTCTGAAAGGCGTCGACGTCCGCACCGTCGACGAAGTCTGAGCCGACTGCTAATAAACACGAAACGCGCGGAATTCGTGCGGTCAAATCCTTCACAGCCAAACTCGCGATTAAAAACGGTGTCCGACACCGTTTCTATAAAAGCTGATGCACCTGAGATTTCGGTTATATGCAATTAAACGGTGTCCGACACCGTTTTCTCGTATGATCCTTAATACGCCGAGACCGGGGGGCCGCGGATTGGATTGGTCGGTGCGCAATTGGCAGTTTGATCCCCGCCCTGCCGGGACGGCGCTAAACGATCAGGGGTTGATGTAAAACGCGTGAACTGAATTGAAACGTCTATAAAATTCGCGTGACCATACGGACCGAGCGCGCGATTCAGCTTTGACCTGTGCCACTGCATTGTCGAATCGACATCTCGATCATCCGCCCCAGCACCGGCCAGCGTAATCGGTGTGGGTAGGCAATCTCGCAAAAAGCCGTCGCGGCAACGCCCCGCACCGACGCCTCGTACGCGACCCTTAGATAGAACGGCGTCGCGTCGACCACCCGTGGCGCACTCAATCGCAACGGACCGATCGACAGATGCTCCGGGTACCGCAACAACGTCGCAGTACGCCCGGCCCAGTTGGCGTGCACACCTTCGACGGCGATCTCACGCGACCCCATGGCGTCCGACTCGAGCAGGTGAATTTCGTCCGGCCCGTGCTTCGGCTGCGCGTAATGGAAGACCATCACATGATCGTCTAACAGAACGCGCCCCCACATCCACCGCTTTAACCCGGGCCCGATCGGACCGGTGCCGAAATTGTGGTCGTGGTACCCCCCGCCGTTAAACTCCAACCGCAGCGGCGTTGCCGCGTCGGCGAGCGTTACTGTACCACTGACTTCGCACAACGGATTAGCGAGCACCCACTGGTGGTCGGCCCCGCTCCAGGAACGGGAAAAGAACGTTCGCTGCATGGCGGGGTGAGCCAACTTCGGCTGGAACCGCAGCGTCGCTGACAGGGTCTGGTTTTCCAGAAATTTGGGCCCCCTGCCGGTTAAGACCCACGGAATGCCTTCGAGCTTCAGATTTAAACAGCCATCAGCATCGGTCCACATCCGATTCGGCCCGATCACTACGCGCGGTTGATCGGCATCCGCATCGAACTGATCTGTCGGGTATTGCGACACGAATTGCGCGACGATTTTGTCGCCGCGATAGAGCACGAAGTAAACGCAGGGAAAGTCGGCCGGCAACGGCGGCGCGTGCCGGGTCGGCCGGGATCGGTATCGGGCATAAGCTCGCAGGTAGCCGGGATGAAAAACGAACCCCTGAAAAAAGATCGCGACGATGCGGTATTCACCGCCGGCATCGTCGGCATCGAAATACCACCACTCGTACCCGCCGGGCGCGGTCACCCGGTGCCAGGCGTCGGGGGTTTCGGTCGAGGTAAAAAGCGGCGTGATCGTCATGCGAACCGCGAGAGCATTGCAGATTTCCCGGATCGTTTCCACCCACGTCGGAGTCGAACGCTTCTTAACCGGGAGCGCTCCGCGGGCTAAAGCCTGGCTTTAGCCCGCGGAGCGTTGGTCGCGAAATCGCTCGCTCGAATCGTAGACCGTTCGAGCCGTCATAAGCCATGCGGCTTTGGACCGACCACGCCGGTTCGCTACACTCTCGGCCATGCCCGACCCCGTGCTTCGAACCGAGACTGTCACGCGTGCATTCGGGGCCGTCCGTGCGCTCGACGGCGTCTCGATCGACCTATACCCCGGCGAAGTCCATTGCGTCGTCGGTGAAAACGGCGCGGGCAAGTCGACGCTGATGAAGATCCTCAGCGGGATGGAACGGCCGGACGACGGGCAGATTATTCTGCGGGGCCAGCCCGTGCACCTGAGGACGCCACTGGACGCGCAGCGTCAGGGGATCGCGATGATCCACCAGGAACTGAACCTGGTGGACGAGCTTTCGGTGGCCGACAACATTTTCCTGGGCCGTGAGAAAACCACTGCCGGCTGGGTGCACGCCAGCGCGACACGCGCCGCTGCCAAAGAACTGTTGCACGCCGTGCGGTGCGACGTTGATCCGGCGACCGTGGTCCGCCAGTTGTCGGTGGCCGAAAAGCAGATGGTCGAAATCGCCAAGGCGGTGTCGACCCGCGCGTCGGTGCTGATCATGGACGAACCGACGGCGGTGTTAAGCGGGCGTGAGACCGCCGCGTTGTACACGCTGATCGGACAGCTTCGCGGTGAAGGCGTCGCGATCGTTTTCATCTCACACTTGTTGCCCGAGGTGCTCCGGCTCGCCGACCGCGTCACGGTAATGCGGGACGGCCGGGTGGTCGAAACGATGGACGCGACGAAGGTGCGCGAGATCGGCGAGCGCGGGCTCGCCAGCCGAATGGTCGGCCGGCCCATGGCTGATCATTTTCCGCCGCGAAAACCGGCCACTGACCAAATCGCGATCGAGGTGAGCAACCTGTCCGTGCCGGGCAAGGTCGACGACGTTTCGTTCACCGTTCGCAAGGGCGAGATCCTGGGGTTCGCGGGTTTGATCGGTGCGGGCCGGACCGAGATGGCCGAGGCGATCTGCGGGTTGCGAACAAAATCCTCCGGCACGATCACGCTGGAAGGGTTGCCGGTGAAGATTCGCAGCGTCCGCGAGTCGACCCGCACGGGGCTGGCGTATCTGTCCGAGGACCGCAAGGGCTCGGGCCTCACACTGGCGATGAGCATCACGGCCAACACCACGCTGGCGTCATTGAAGCGGTACTGCCATCCGTTCATCAGCCAGAAACAGGAAGCCGCGACCGCCCGCCGGCGGGTCGCGGAGCTGAAGATCAAGGTCGGCAACGTCGGCGACCCAGTGTCGTCTTTAAGCGGCGGTAATCAGCAGAAAGTCGCGCTCGCGAAATGGCTGGAGATCAGCCCGCGGGTGTTGTTCATCGACGAGCCGACCCGCGGCGTCGACATCGGTGCCAAAGAGCAGATCTACCAGCTGATCCAGTCGTTGACACAGCAGGGCATGGCTTGCATTCTCATCAGTTCGGAGCTGAACGAGGTGATCGGGTTGAGCCATCGCATCGCCGTCATGCGAGCCGGGCGAATCGCGACGACCATGCAAGCCGACTCGGCAACCGAGGAGTCGATCATGCACGCGGCGGCGGGACTGTAGTGCACGAAATTCGCCGCCGGTGGGACACGTGGTAAAGTGAAGCAAATGGAACAACCAGTCGCAAAGCAATCCCGCCGAATGTCCGAAGAGGAATATCTTCGATTCGAAGAGGCCGCGGTGACGAAGCACGAGTATCGCAACGGCGAAATCGTCGACATGGCCGTGGGCACGTATCAACATGCCCAGATTGCCTCGAACCTAGTCCGAAGACTGGGCAATCAGATTGATGGTAAGGCGTGCGCACCGTTGGGTAGCGACTTGCGCGTCCGGATTTATCGAACAGGCAGTTATTATTATCCCGACGTAAGCATTGTCTGCGGGTCACCGATTTATGATCCGCCGGACACACGATCTACGATTTCCAACCCGCAGGTCGTCATTGAAGTGACTTCCGCGTCGACCGAAGGCTTAGATCGGGGCGAAACATTCTACGACTACATGCGGATCGAGTCGCTGCAGGAATATGTCCTGGTGTCGCAGGACCGCGTCCGGGTCAGCACGTTTTATCGTCAGGCTGACGGCATCTGGGCGTTCGGTCCTTCTGCCGACAGTATGGATCAATCCGTCGCTTTCCGGACGCTCGGGATTGAGTTGCCGCTGTCGGAGATTTACGCCGGAGTCGAATTGCAGCCCGTCCCACCGAAACCCGAGCCGGTATAACTTCTGACCTTGAACTCCCCCGACATGAAACCTCCGCGGCGACTGCAAATGCCCCCCTGGCTCGGCGCGGCCCTGGCGATCACGCTGCTGGTCGGGATCACCGGCATCCTGCAGCCGACGTTTCTGAAGCCGCAGAACATCGTCAACATTATCAATGAACAGGCGACGGTCGGAATTGTCGCCGTCGGTATGACGATTGTCATTGTCGCAGGCGGGATCGACCTGTCGGTCGGGTCGGTGCTGGCACTCGCCGGGGGCGTGGGCATCCTGACCTTGAACTGGTGCGGTGATCATCATTACGGCGACGTGAAATCGGTCACTGCCGCGGTGGTTGTGACGCTGCTAGCTGGCATTTTCGCAGGTTTTCTCAACGGGCTGCTGTCGGCCAAGGGACGCATCGCGCCGTTCATCGCGACGCTCGGCGCGTTGCTGGCGTACCGATCGGCGGCGCAGTGGATCGCCAACGGCGGGCAATTCTTCACCCACGAATCGGCCCTGTTCACGCAGATCGGCCAAGGTATTCCGATCCCGCACACCAACGTCAGCCGAAACGCCCGCCGGGTGATTCCGCTGCTTTTCCCTTACGCGGTGTTGGTGTGGATCGCCGTCGCGATTGCCGGTTGGGTACTGCTGAACCGCACCCGGCTCGGGCGGTACATCATCGCCGTCGGCAACAACCCGCGGTCGGCGTTGTATTCGGCTGTACCGGTCGACCGCGTGCGGATCCTCAGTTACACCATTCTGGGCCTATTGGTCGGCGTCGCCGCGTTCATGGAAGCCGCGAGATACACCTCGGTCAACAGCGGGAACGCCGGACTGTTCTTAGAGCTTTACGCGATCGCCGCCGCGGTGATCGGCGGGAGCCGAATCGAAGGCGGTGTCGGTTCGATCGGCGGAGCGGTCATCGGCGCGCTGCTGCTGGGCGTGATCAAGAACGTGATGGTGATGCTGAAAATCGACAGCCACGCGCAGGGGCTGGCGATGGGTTTGATTATCATCGTCGCCGCGCTGGTTCAACGCCTTCGGGTGAAGGATTGAAGAGAAACAAAGACGCCGGTTCTGAGGTACGCCGAAGGGCCCGGCCGCCGCGGGCCGCCGCGTCAGAAATGCCCGGATCTTCGGCGTACCTCAGAAGCGGCGTCATGGTGCAAACAATTCGGTGCAAACTCTTTGGAGGAAACATGAATCGTCGGAATTTTCTTGCCTGTCTGTTCACGGGAATCGTCGGCCTTTGCGTGGCTATCCCCAGCTACGCCGCGGACAAATTGCACATCGGTGTCTCGATCCCCTCCGCCACGCACGGCTGGCCGGCGGGGGTCGGCTGGTGGGCCGAGCAGACGATGAAGGACTTCCCCGACGTGACCTGGGAGTTCCAGCGCGCCAGCACCGCCGCCGAGCAGGCCGGGCAGATCGATGCGATGGTCGAGAAAGGCGTGACCGCGCTCGTGGTGCTTCCGTTCGATTCCGACACCGCCGTCCCGAGCCTGAAAAAGGCGAAGGCGCAGGGCATCTATATTGTCAGCGTCGACCGCGGGCTCCGCGAGCCGATCGGTGACGTTTACATCGCCGGGGACAACAAGGCGTTCGGCAAGAAAAGTGCCGAGTACATGGTTCAGAAGCTCAACGGCAAAGGGAACATCGTGATCCTCCGGGGCATGCCCGTCGAGATCGACGCCGAGCGATTCGACTCGGCCATGGAAGTGTTCAAAGCCCACCCGGAGATCAAGGTCCTGGGCGCTCAGCCCGGCAATTGGAACAAGCAGGACGCGCACGCCGTCATGCAGAATTTCCTGACGCAATTCGACAAAATCGATGCCGTCTGGGCCAGCGACGACGACATGGCGCTCGGCTGCGAACAGGCGATCCGCGAGGCCGGTCGAAGCAACGACATGTGGATCCTCGGCGGCGCGGGCATGAAGCAGATCGTGAAAAAGGTCATGGACAAGGACGCGCAGTACCCCGCCGACATCACCTACCCGCCGGGCATGATCTCGGCCGGGATCGTGCTCGGAGTCGCCGGCGCGGGAGACGGCAACGAAAAAGCACTGTTCGACAAGATCCCCGCCCACCTGAAACTCGACAAAGACCTGCTGGTGACGGCCCCGCAGAAGGACGCCAAGCAGCGATCGATCAAGCTCGACGTTAATCTGGTGACGCCGGACGACGCCAAAGAGTTTTATTTCCCTGACTCGGTGTATTGAAGTCTCGGCCTCAGGTCCGCCCGCGAGGCACTCCGCGGAGCACGCGCGAACGGCAACAAACTTTCGCGCGTGCTCTGCTGATGATCCAATCTTCTGAAACCACCCGGGTTCAACAGCCTTGATCTTTTCGGGTACAACTTTGCGATGGAATCCCGCATGAAAAAATTGACATCGTCTCTCGCCGCGGCCTCTTTGCTTTGGTTGCTCGCGGCAGACGCGCCGACGTCGCAGCCGATGGTCGCTCCCCCCGCCGACGCCGTGAAACTGTTCGACGGGAGCGACGCCTCGCTGAAAGACAACTGGACCGCGCGGAACAAGCAGCCGATCGCCTGGACGGTCGCCGACGGCGAAGCGACCAGCGCCAAATCGGACATTCTGAGCAACGAGAAATACCAGGATTTCACGCTGCACGTTGAGTTTAACGAGCCGCAGATGGGCGACGAAGTCAAAGGCCAGCAGCGAGGCAACAGCGGCGTGTATCTACAGGGCCGATACGAAATCCAAGTCCTCGACAGTTACGGTCTGAAGCCGACCAAAGGCGACTGCGGCGCGATCTACAACCAGAAAGCGCCGGACGAAAACGTCTGCCTGCCGCCGGGGCAGTGGCAGACGTACGACATCACCTTTAAAGCCGCTAAGTTCGATGCCGACGGCAAAAAAACTGCCAAAGCCCGGGTCACGGTGATCCAGAACGGCAAGAAGATCCAGGACGACATCGAGATCGACCACCCGACCGGCAGCGAACTGTCCAAAGAATCTCCCGAGCCCGGCCCGGTGCTGCTGCAGTTCCATCACAACAGCGTGAAGTACCGCAACGTCTGGATCGTCCCCGCGAGGTAACCCCGTCGCGCCCGGCGGGCGTTGCTTCAGCGACCCTGTGCCCCGAAGAAAATCCGAAACCAGAAATCCGAATGAAATCCAAAAACCAAAATCCGAAAATCAAGAACGGAAATCCCAACCGGCCCGGCCCCGGGCTCTTCGTCCGCCGTTCGGATTTCTGGTTTCGGATTTCGGGCTTGCTCGCATCAGTCGCGCTGACGATGACCGCCCGCGCCGCCGAGCCCGTGGTGCTGTTCGACGGCACCTCCCTGAAAGGCTGGCACCAGGCCGGGCCCGGGCATTTCGAACTACACGACGGCATGATCACCGCCCGCGACGGGATGGGGCTCCTCTGGAACGATCATTCGTTTACCAACTTCATTGCGCGGGTCGAATTTAAAACTGAAAAACACGAGGACAACTCCGGCGTTTTCGTCCGCTTCCCCGACCCTGGGAACGACCCGGCGGTAGCCATCAACCGCGGTCACGAGATCCAGATCTGCGAGACCGAGGACCACAACCACACCGGCGCGATCTACACCTTCCAGGACGCCACCAGCCTGCCGATCAAACCGCTCGGCGAGTGGAACCAGATGGAGATCAAGGTCGTCGGACACGTCTACACGATCAGCCTGAACGGCCGGGTGATCAACCAATACACGTCGACGCGCGGGCTCAAAGGTTTGATCGGCTTGCAAAACCACTGGGGAGCGGTCAGCTTCCGAAAGGTCACGGTCGAGGAACTCCCCGACGACGCCCCGCGACCCTCGGCCGGCCAGCCGGTCAAGCTCGACGACTCCGTTCCCGGTCTTGTCGGAGAGTACTTCAAAGACACGCACAGCTTTACCGAGTCGAACGAACCGCGACGCGTCCCGTTTCTCGTCCGCACCGACCCTGATATTCAATTCCAGTCCGCCGGCGGTGAGTTTGCCGAGTCTCGCCTGGCCGAAAATTTCAAAGTCCGCTGGACCGGCGCGCTCCACATCGAGAAGCCGGGAAATTATCTGCTGGCTCTTCGGAGCGACGACGGGTCTCAACTGCGACTCGACGACAAGCTGGTCATCGACAACGTCAAGCCGTCGAAACCGATGGCCCCGAGGTTAGCCGAGTTGAACTTCCCCGCGGCCGGTGATTACTCGCTGAAGCTGGATTTTCAGCAGCTGGGGAACGAGGCCGGCTGTGTTCTGAGCTGGCAGCCACCGGGCGCGACACGCTTGGCACCGATCCCCGCCGAGGTATTCGTTCACGCCAAGGCGACGGAAAATATCAGGTGGGACAAGACCGCTTTCGAATCAGCCACGTTCGATCGTAAGGCGTACGTGCAGGCACACGGCAAGCCGTATGAAAAGATGGACTACGGCCCCACGCTCGGCGGGTCATTCGGGGCCGCGGTCCCCAAGGGGAACGTCACCGACAAAGGCGTCATCGTCTCGCTCGACAAGGACCACACGACCAACATCATTTTCGACACCGAAACGCTGCGGTACTCCGTCGGGTGGACCGGCGGGTATATCGACTTCATGGGCGTCGCCTACAGCGGCGCGCACGGCGTCGTCCCCAAACCGCAGGGTAAACAAATCTTCGGTACGCCGGTCGGTCCCGGGTGGGAAGTGAGCGGTTCGTTCAAAGATCCCCGCAAAGACGGTTTCGGAAACATCGACGGCCTGAAATGGCGCGGCCTGTACCACTGCGGCGATCAGACCATCTTGTCTTATGCGGTGAACGGCGTCGGAGTCCTCGATCTGCCGGGGGTCGACAAGGTCGAGACGAGCACAGAATTCGTTCGCACGCTTAAGGTCGATGCGAGTTCCGAACCGCTCAAGCTGCTGATCAGCGGACCTGATGTGAATCCCGCCGCGATGGTGCTTTCGCTGTCACCGGGACTGACCGAAGACCACGCCGGTGGCAACCAGACGGTCACAATTCCGGCACACGCGAACCCTACCGTCTATACCATTGCGTTCCGTGTCGACCCGACCTCGCGGGCTCGACTGCCTTACGAGCCAAAGACCAACGTGGATTTCGACGCGCTGCTCAAAGGCGGGCCCGCCCGATGGGGGCAACCGCTGGTGACGCAGGGACATCTCGGCACGGCCGCCGGTCCGTATGTTGTCGACACGATCACCTCGCCTGAGAAAAATCCGTACGACGCGTGGCTCCGGTTCAGCGGGTTTGACTTTTTCCCCGACGGGAAAAGTGCCGCGATCTGCACCTGGAACGGCGACGTCTGGGTCGTCAAAGGGATCGACGACAAGCTCGATCATCTGACCTGGCAGCGGTACGCCACCGGGCTTTTTCAGTCGCTCGGATTGAAGATCGTCAACGGCGAAGTGTACGTGCTGGGCCGCGATCAGATCACCCGGCTGCACGACCTGAACGGCGACGGCGAAGCCGATTTCTACGAAAACTTCAACAACGACTGCCAGATCTCGTCCGGCTTCCACGAGTTCGCGCACGACCTGCAGGTCGACAGCCAGGGCAATTTCTACTTCGCCAAGGGCGGCCCGGTGAACCCGGGCGGTCGCGGGTTTGAAAAGCTGACCGACGACGCCGGCTGCATCATGAAAATTTCGCCGGATGGGAAGCACAGCGAAATCTTCGCCACCGGGCTCCGCGCGCCCAACGGCATGAGCATGGGCCCGCACGACGAGATCACCGTCAGCGACAACCAGGGTACCTGGACCCCCGCCTGCCGGGTAAGTTTTGTGACCAAGGGTTCGTTCCTCGGCGTGCCCAGCACGTCACACATGACCCCCCCGCCGACCAACTACGGGAACCCGATTTGCTGGTTCCCCTACGTCGACGGCGACTACACCCAGGGTGATAATTCCAGCGGCGGGGCCGCGTGGGACACGTTCGGCAAGTGGGGCCCGCTCGACGGGCACATGATCCACCTTTCCTACGGCACCTGTTCCATTTTTGAAACGATGTACGAGAAAATCGACGACGTCTACCAGGGCGGCGTCGTCCGGTTCCCGCTCGATTTCGACTCGGGCATCATGCGGGCCCGGTTCAACCCGGTCGACGGGCAGTTGTATGTCGCCGGCCTGAAGGGCTGGCAGACGCGGGCGGCCAAGGATGGCGCTTTTCAGCGGGTTCGCTACACCGGGAAAGCAGTAAACATGCCGACCGAGATGCATGTGCAGAAGGACGGCATCGACGTCACGTTCACCAACCCGGTCGACGTTTTGATTGCGACCGATTCGGACAATTACAGCATCGAGCAGTGGAACTACATCTGGTCCGACGACTACGGCTCGCCCGAGGTGAGCCGGGACAACCCGAAGAAAAAAGGACACGACACGGTCGACATCGATTCGCTGACGTTGTCGCAAGACCACAAGACGGTGACCTTCAAGATCGCCGATTTAAAACCGGTGATGCAGATGAAGATCATCATGAAGATCAAGGCCGCCGACGGCTCGCCGATGAACTGGGAAATCGACAACACGATCAACGCGGTGCCGGGCCAGAAACCGATCGCTGTGGCCCAGCCGTAAACCTTGCGACTTGCCCATTTAGCCCGGCGTGAATTTATGCCGGGTCGAGGTAAAAATGGCAACACTGACCAAACTTGAATTGATCGCCGGGCTCACTCGAGTGGGCGAGCTAGGACTTTCGGCAAAAGAACCGATCGAACTTTTACTGTTTGGCGGCTGCGTGATGGTGCTCGTTTATGAAAGCCGGCTTTCAACCCGCGACGTCGACGTGGTCGTCCTCGCGCCGAAGCAGGCACATGACCTTCGCGCGATTGCACGGACGGTCGCGATCGAACGAGGCTGGGCAGAAGACTGGCTCAACGACGGGGTAAAAGGATTCGTAGTAGGATCGTCGCTCGGCCGGGTAATTTTTTCGGCACCAGGCATCACGGTCCGCTGCCCCGCGGTCGAACAACTGCTTGCAATGAAGCTTTGCGCGTGGCGGGACGACATAGACATTGCCGACGCCAAACGACTCTTGAAAGATCTTCCGGGCACCTATAATGCCGTCTGGAACAAGACCATTCCTCATCTGCAACCGGGGCGTGAACTCACGGCAGAATATGCTTTCAGGGACCTATGGGAGCAGGCCAATGGTAAGGACTGAGGAACTGGCAAAGATTGCACTCTCGGATGACGCATTGCTGCTTCGCAGTGTCACTCAGGATTGGCTGCGCGAGAATCCCTCGGTAACGGACTGCGTCGCACCGGTCAGTGATGATACGACGGTGCTTGCCGTCGCGGCCGGCTTGGTCGAATTGTTCGCGCTCAGGCGGACTCAACTTCCGCCGGCTTGGACTTCTTCGATTGCGGGTGTCGCGGAACCGATTTTTCTAGTCAAAGCTGCAAAGTCGATGCGACACCTTCGTCACCTATGTCAGACCGAGTCGCCTTTGCCGCTGCGGCGGCGTAACCTTTTCGCACCCCCAACGTTTCTTGAATCGGCGTGACCTTCGCCGAAGACCCGATTTATGACGATGCACCCGCGTGACCACCGAAGACTGAATCTGCGTTCCCGCCTAATCTTCCTGGTGTTGCTCGGCGGGTTCATTCTGCTGTTTCAATTGCCGGTAGGCTGGTCGAACGCCGCCGATGCCCCTGCGACCGCGGTTGTTGCGACGAAACTTTCGCCGGGGTTAACGCTCACGTTCGGATCGAACGGCGCGGTGGACGCGCGGGACGCCCGGTTGGTGGCGCTACTCGTGCCGGCCGGCACGCCGGCGTCGCCGTTCTTGCCGGTCGGGCCGTTCAAAGCCACCTGGACCGGCGTCATCACGACCCGCATCAAGGATACTTACCGGTTCGCCGCTGAGGGCCGCGGGACGTTGTCGTTCACGCTGAACGACAAACCGGTGCTGAATTTGACCGGTGATTTTACGAATCAACCTTCCCTGGCGATCGTGCTCAAAAAAGGTAAGAACCGGCTCGTCGTCACGTATCAATCCGCCGCCGACGGGGATGCGAACGTTCGCCTGCTCTGGGCGACGGAAGGCAAGCCGTTCGAGCCGATTCCGCCGACCAGTTTTTCACACGACGCGACCAACGACGTGCTCGCCCGGCACACCGAGCTGCGCGCCGGCCGGGAACTGGTCGCGACCATGCGGTGCATGAACTGCCACCAGGGCACGACCGGTTCGATGCCGGAGTCAAAGCAGGATGCGCCGAATTTGACCGACATTAAATCCCGGCTCAACGCGAACTGGGTCGCCTACTGGGTCGCGAACCCGAAGGCGCTCCGCCCCACCGCTTCGATGCCGCGGGTGTTTCGTCATGATCCGGCAAAGCCGGAGCCGTCGACGAACGCCGAGTCGGTGGACGTTGCGGCATACTTGTGTGGTCCGTCGGAAAACCAGGCGGATGCAACGGCAGTCACGACCGACCCGGCAATTCTCGCCCGCGGTGCCCGGGTGTTCACCGGGCTTGGCTGCGTGGCGTGTCACGTCGCGCCTGCCGTTACCGACTCGGATCCGACATTGAACCGGGTCCCGCTGAAATACGTGCGGGCGAAGTTCAAGGCCGGGGCATTGCACGATTTCCTGCTGAAGCCCGAAGCGCACTACGCCTGGATCAAGATGCCGAACTTTCATTTGACCGAGGCCGAGGCGACGGCGGTTGCCGCGTGGCTCTGGTCCGGCTGCAAAGCCGACGCCTTGCCACCCCCCGGCGGCATACCCAACGCCGCCAACGGCAAAATGCTTTTCGAAACCTCCGGCTGTCTGAACTGCCACGCGACGGGTGACGTTGCTCCGAAGCCGGCGGCGGTGGTCGATCTCACTCGCGCCGATTGGTCCCATGGCTGCGCGATGGTCGGCAGTGAGAAAGGCGTCGACTATGCGTTTACTCCGGAGCAGCAGCAAGCCTTACACGCGTTCGCGGCGACCGAATGGAAACCGACGCTCGACCGCGACCCGCTTCCGGAATTTGCCTCCCGGCAGATGACCGCACTGCGGTGCAACGCGTGCCACTCGGTCGATGCGAACGACAACGTCTGGGCCAATCTGGATACTGAAATCAACAGCATTCAAGAAGGGCTCCCGCCGCGACCGCCGAGCACCGAAACCAAAGGCAACGACGCGGCGGGTTCGAAGATCGCTGCCGGCAGCATCACCGTATTCGACACCGAACCGCAGGGCGATCAGTCTCGCCCGCCGCTGACCTGGACCGGGGAGAAACTTCGCCCGAGTTGGGCCGCGTCATTTATCGCCGGGAAAGTGTCGTACAAACCGCGGATGTGGATCGCCGCGCGCATGCCGGCCTTCGCCTCGCGGGCGGATTTGCTCGCCCAGGGGATGGCGATGTCGCACGGGTGCCCGGTCACCGACGAAGTGCGTCCGCCGGTCGATCAACCGCTGGCCGAGATTGGTAAACCGCTGACTTCACAGACGAGCTTTGGGTGCGTGAAGTGCCACGCGTGTGGGGACCAGCCGGCGGTCGCGCCGTTCGAGGCGTTCGCGCCAAATCTGTCGCACGTCTCGGACCGGTTGAAGCATTCGTACTACACGCATTGGATGCGGAACCCGCAGTATTACCTGCCCGGCACGAAGATGCCGAGCTTCGCCGATGCCGACGGGAATACTCCATATAAGGAAGTTCTGAACGGCGTCGCCGCCGACCAATACGAGGCGATCTGGCAATACATTCAGGCGGGCGACCACATTGTGCCAGCGCAATAGTCGTTCAGAGCGATGTCAACGCCAGTTTAGCGGTCGCCCCGAAGGTTTCCGAAGGGGCACTGGCGGTGTTGTCCACGCGAAAAGCGCCCCGTCGGGGCAGCCGCTAAACGGGGCCTCACCGGATCATGTGCCGGGCGAATTCCGGGACCGTCTTGTACAGCAAATGCATCCCGGCACTCGCGCTGGCGTGGACGAGTCCGAACCGCATCGCGATCTGCTGCAGCGCCTGCATCGAATACAGCGTGACGTGTCCGTTCCGCGGGCCGGCGTACCACCAGCCGAGCCCGACCTGATCGATGTTCGGCGGCAGCGCGAGCGTCGAGAACATAATCATCCCCCCGTCGGCGAGCAGCGACACCATCTCCTGGAACGTTTCGATCGGCGTCGGCGAATGCTCGACCACTTCGAAGCAGAGAATCAGGTCGAACTTCCGCGTCGGCAGCGTCGCCGACTCGGGCACGAACGGGTCGTACGTCTGGACGTTGAAAAAACCGGTTCCCAGCAGCAACTTCGTCAGTTTTCCGTTCCCCCCGCCGTAGTCGAGGATATTAATCCGTGGCGTGTTACCGAAGAGCTGCCGAATCGTTTTGGCGTTCCCCGCGGGGCGGATCTCGGCGTACTCCGGGTCGACCAGTTTGTAACTGTCGTTGTAAATGTGCTCGGCGAAGTCGGCTTTGGAAAAACCGTCGAAGACCACGGTAAAAATCAGTCCGCACGCCGGGCAGCGGTGGTAATAGACCGGGATGCCGGCCCAGCTGAGGGGGAAGCGGTTGTGCCCGGCCTCGCAGTTTTTGTTGAAGTCGATAACGCCGTAGATCCCCGATGCGGTGCCGCAGCACTTGCACGGGACGGTCATGGGCACGACGGGGGCGAACGGGGTGGTGGCCATAATCCGGCATGGTCGCTGGTGAGTGCGCCGATGTAAATCCGGAAGTTCAGGACGCGTGCAGGTGCCGGATGATCCGGCCCGTGTGGGCGTAGACGATATCCTCGGCAATGTTCGTGCAGTGATCGGCCATCCGCTCGAGGTTCTTGGCGATCATGATGTTGGACAGCTCGATGTTCGCGTCGACACCGGCCTTCTCGAGCCGGGCGAGAATGTCCTGGACGATCTGGTGGTACAGCGCGTCGACGACGTCGTCCCCGCGGAGCACCTGCCGGGCGACCGCTTCGTCGGACAGATTGAATGCCTTGATGGTATCCCGCAGGGTCGCCAGCACGCTGGTCGACATCACCTTCAGGTTCTGCGGCGTGTGGTAGCTGCCGCGAACCAGCGGGAGCACCCGCTGGGCGACGTTGACCGCACAGTCGGCGATCCGTTCCAGGTCGCTGTTGGCCTTGATGATGACGGTGATCAACCGGAGGTCGCTGGCGGCGGGCTGATACAGCGCGAGCAGGTCGATCGCGAGCTTTTCGATCTGCACCTCTTCCTCGTCGATCGTGGCGTCGAGGTCGAAGACCTGTTTGGCGAGCGTGGCGTCTGCGGTGAGGACGGCGTGCACGGCGGTCTCGGCGGCCTGCTGGACCAGGGCTGTCAACCGCGCTACGCGGTCCTTCAAATCATCGAGCCGATCAAGGAGGTGGTAGGCCATAGGAGAATCTGCACGGGTCGGGTCCCGCTTATTGTCGGCGATTTTATGCCTGGGATGCAATATTAACGCGTGCGAAATCCGCGACCGGACGCATAAAATTTGATCGCGATCAGCCGAATCGGCCGGTGATGTAGTCTTCGGTCTTCTTCTCGGTCGGGCAGGTGAACATCAATTCCGTGCGGTTATACTCGACCAGCGTGCCCATGTAGAAAAAAGCGGTGCGGTCGCTGACGCGGGCGGCCTGCTGCATGTTGTGCGTGACGATCACAATCGTATACGACGCTTTTAATTGCTGGATCAGGTCTTCGATCTTGCCGGTCGCGATCGGGTCGAGGGCGCTTGCCGGTTCGTCCATGAGCAGCACCGCCGGGCGGGTCGCCAGCGCGCGGGCGATGCACAATCGCTGCTGCTGACCGCCGGACAGTCCCAGCGCGCTGGTATGCAGCCGGTCTTTGACCTCGTCCCAAAGCGCGGCTTTTTTCAGACAATCTTCGGCCAGCGACTCGAGTTCGCGGGCGCCCCGGATGCCCTGCAACCGCGGGCCGTAGGCGACGTTTTCAAAGATCGATTTGGGGAACGGGTTGGGCTTCTGGAACACGAGCCCGACCCGGCGTCGCAGCGAGACCAGGTCGATCCGCGGGTCGTACACGTTCTGCTGGTCGACGATCAGGTCGCCAGTCACCCGGCAGCCGGGGATCAGGTCGTTCAAGCGGTTGATGGATCGCAGGAAAGTGCTTTTGCCGCAGCCGCTGGGCCCGATCATGGCAATGACGTGGTTGCGGGGCATCGACAGCGAGACGCTTTTAATCGCCTCGTGATTGCCGTAGAAGACCGAGACGGATTTCGCCTCGATCACGTTGTCGGACGAGACGGGCTCGGCGGCCGAATTCGCCCGGTTCGAGGGAGCCGACGGCATAGTCCGCTCTTTCATCGCAACGGTTGGTTTGTTCGCAAGGATCGAAGGTTTAGCCAGCAGCGTCGCTTGGGTCATTTCTCCGCCGGTTGGTTACTTCAGTACGGTAAAAGACCAGCCGGGGTGCGGGCAAGCGATTAACGATATCTTAATACAAACCGCGATTTAACCGCGGATTAGTGGACTCCGAGCAGCCCGACCGTCAACAAAACGGCGGCCAGAAAAAACACGATGACGACGACGAAATTGGCGGCAACAGACACCATCAGCCCGGACATGCGAGACCTCGCGAAGAAAAAAGGCGCATGCGACCGATCGTTCCACGATCGTATGCCCGGGTCTCCTGTGGGCCGTCACTGAAGTGCTTGCATCGACCACCGACCTCGGAAAACTTCCGCCCGATTTGTCATCCTTTTCGCACGTCTGATAATCAACTTCCCCCGGCAGCCAGAACGCGCGTCGGGTAATAAAAAACCGGCGCACGATCTGATTCGGGTGGTACGATCGAACCGGGGTTCGCCGTCAGGTGTACTATGCATGTGCCAATTCGATCACCTCGTTTTACAACCGCGCTGACGGTAGCCGTCGGTGCGCTGATTGGTTGTTCCAGTTCGTCTTTGATTCTGTCGCAGTCCTCGCTTGAGATGGCCGGCATCGCGGCACCTAGCCGGGCACCCGCCACACAGCCTGTTGCCGAGGCGTTCCCGTTTCCAGTGATTCGACTGTACGGCTCGTCGCAATCGCTCGGCGGGCAACAGGGAACCCGGCTCGCCGATTCTATTCAACGGCTTCACGACCAGTACCTGATGATCTTTATCCGCGGTGGTGCGCGGCGGTTTCTCGCGCTGTCGTCGGCGCGGTTGTTTGAACGGCAACTCCGGCCCGAGCACCGCGACGAGCTGGCTGCGCTGGCGACCGGCAGTCATATCGACCAGGACGAAACCATGCTCGGGCAGTGTTTTCTGGACCTGACCGACATGGCGGCGTGTTCGACAATCACGCTGCCCGCGTCGGCGTCGCCGGACCACGTCGCGCGGTTCGGGCGGAACCTGGATTTCTGGTCGCTGGATATTGCCGACAAGTACACGACGCTGTTCGTCTACCACCCCGACGACGGCCGATACGCTTTCGCGTCGGTCGGGTGGCCGGGCATGATCGGCGTGCTTTCGGGCATGAACGAGCACGGCCTTTGCCTGGCCAATATGGAAGTCCCCCGCAAGTTTCGCATCCCCGAGGCGATGCCGTACACGATGCTGTATCGCACCGTTTTAGAGCGATGCCGGACGGTCGACGAAGCGGTGAAGCTGCTCGAGTCAACCCCCCGGCAGTCGGCGAACAATCTGATGCTGATGGACGCGACCGGCCGCCGCGCGGTGGTGGAACTTCGGCCCGAGTCGGTGCACGTCCGGCGGACGACCGAGTCGGCGGCATTGATCAGCACCAACCACCAACGCGATCAGGACCAAGACACCCCGGGGCGTTGCAGGCGGTACGATTTTTTACACGAAGCCGCCGCGACGAGTTTCGGCCAGATCGGCGTCGCCGAAATTCACGGCATGCTCGCCCGCGTCGGCAATCACAGCACGCTGCAGTCGATGATTTTCGAACCGGCCAATCGAAAGCTCTATCTCGCGACGGGGAACAATGCAGCTTCGAGCCGGATGTTTGCGATCACGCCTTTTGATGTCGTACACGCCCCCAGGTGAACGCGTAGGAATTTTATTTGTGAGGCGTGCACATCGCGATTGGAGCCTCACAACAGTCGAGGCCGCGGATTGATCGATCGTCGAGCGTTTGGCGAGGTCGGTCCCCGCCCTTCCGGGACGGATCTTGCAAAGACCGGGGGCTTCGAACGGCACCCGCGGAAATTAGAATCGAGACCTTCGATAGACCGCTGACCAACTGCTTCTGCCGTGGCACGGGCATCTGGCCCGTGTGTTCGAGCGAAGCGATCTTTATTCTTGTCAACGGTTCAAACGCACGGGCAAGATGCCTTTGCCACAGAAACATAATTTTTAAAAGGTCTCAATCGGAATTAGCCAAAAAAAAAACCGGGTCGGCCGACCCGGTCCTCGTTTAATTTCGATTCGAATTCACCGCGATTACTGACGCCGATCACCCATGATGCGGAGCAGCATCATGAACAGGTTGATGAAGTTCAGATACAACGTCAGCGACCCGACGATCGCGATTCGATGCGCCAGTGTCGGATTGGTGGCATTCTGGATCGCGAAGATTTTCAACCGTTGCGTGTCAAACGCGGTCAGCCCGACGAAGATCACCACGCCGACGTAGCTGATGATCCAGTACAGCATCGAGCTGGCGACGAAGAAATTGACCAGAGACGCGATCACTAAGCCGACCAGTGCCATGAAAAGCAGGCTGCCGAGCCGGGTGAGGTCGCGTTTGGTCGTGTAACCATAGAGACTCATCGCCGCGAACATGCCGGCCGTCTCGGCGAAACATGCAGCAATGCTTGTGTGCCTATAGATCACGAATACGACTGACATCGTCACGCCCATCAGCGCGGCGAACAAGACGAAGAGCGCCGTCGCGGCCGACGTGCTGATTTTGTTAATCGCGCTGCTGATCGTGGTGACGAGCACCATCTGGGCGATGACGCAGACGACCAGAGTTCCGATGCCAATTGCCGCTTGGCCATGCGAGAACACGCCGTACGCGACGGCCGCGGTGGTCGCCAGACCAACGGCCATCCACGCATACACGGCATTGAAAAATTGACCGACTGTCAGTTCCTGTTCGCGGGACTGGTAATCGATCCGCTGCCCGGAAAGCATCCCCATGGGTCCTGTAGGCATTCTGCTCATTCTGGTTCTCCTTTAAACGATACTGTTATCATAGCCACCTTCGAAAACAGTTGCGACGTGATGGGTTATAAAGCCGGACAGTCATTCTACCGAAGGCAGATTGTTGATGTCCCGGCCTTTGAATTATTTCACACCCCCGCCGACCCCGCCCCGGCGGCGGGAGGCGCCGGCATATGTCGGTGTGATTGCATTGATGTTCTCCACGCTGGGGTTCCCGTGCTGTTACGCGATCGGTGGCGGGCTGACGAACAGCTATACCGCCGCCACGGTGCTGGCGTGCGTGGGCCAGCTGATCGGGATCGCGGCGGCAATGGTCTCGATCCGAACGGCTGCGGGAAAGTTGGCGATATTCATTGCCATCGTCACCACGCTGTTAACACTCACTTTTCTCTTCGGATAAAATCGTCAGCCCTGCAAAACGGGGCAGATCGCAGTTGTCATTGCACACGCCTTAACCGGGCACCCGCTTTCGGCCGTCAACGCACGCAACTGTCCGAAGTCGTCTATTTGTGGGATCACGAAACGGGAAAGAGCTCACCGGTTGACGAAGCTTTTGGCAATCTTGCTGGGTGATGCGGATGACAGTCTATCTCCGCATTTCTTAGCAGCCTCTGATCCTTTATAGCCCCATGCCGGCAGGGCGGGGATCGACCGGTCGATCGCGCCACCATAGGTTCGATCCGTGGCCTTCCGACCTCGGCTATCAAAGATTTCTCTGCACACGCTCGACGCGGTTCGGGTGGCACGCACACTCTTCAAACACAAAGATCGATCGCAACATCGCGAGAAGACCGGCGATGGCATCGCCGGCTTTATAGGTCGTCGGCGTCGGATTCCATCGTGTCTTTCCAGAGTTCGAGATTCTCCAGATAGACGCTGGTGCCGCGGGCGACACAGGTGAGGGGGTCTTCGGCGAGCTTTACGTCCAGGCCGGTGGCGTTGCTGATGACGGTCGTCAGCCCGCGGAGCAGGCTGGACCCGCCGGCCATGGTGATGCCGTTGTCGACCAGGTCGGCGGCGAGTTCGGGTTCGGCCAGCTCGAGCGTCCGGGTGACGGCTTCGATGATTTGCGTGACCGGTTCCTGCAGCGCTTCGCGAATTTCCTGCGCGGTGATCGGGGTTTTGCGCGGCAGTCCGCTGATCATGTCGCGGCCGCGGACGTCCATCGTCAGTTCGGTCTCACCGGTCGGACCGGCCGACCCGATCTCGATCTTGATCCGCTCGGCCATCTGCTCGCCGATCGCCATGTTGTAAGTCCGCTTCATGTGGTTGACGATCGCTTCGTCGAAATCGTCACCGGCGACGCGGACCGATTCGCTTACAGAGATATCAGCCAGCGAGATGATGGCGACCTCGGTGGTACCCCCGCCGATGTCGACGATCATGCTGGCGGTGGGTTCGGTGACGGGCAGGCCCGACCCGATCGCGGCGGCCATCGGTTCTTCGACCAGGAACACCCGGCGGGCGCCGGCCCGCTCGGCGCTTTCCAGCACCGCGCGTTTTTCAACAGCCGTGATGCCCGAGGGGATCGCGATGACCACCCGCGGGTGAATGAACCGCGGTTTTCCGCCCTGCGCCCGGCGGATGAAATACCGGAGCATCGCTTCGGTGACTTCGAAATCGCTGATGACGCCGTCTTTCAGCGGGCGGATGGCGCTGATCGAACCCGGCGTTTTGCCGAGCATTTCCTTGGCCACCAGACCGACGGCGTTGCCGTTCTGGAGGACGCGGTTGGTCCCTTTTTTGACCGCGACCACGCTCGGCTCGTTGAGCACGATGCCTTCGCCTTTGATGCAGACGAGGGTATTGCACGTGCCCAGGTCGATGCCCATGTCGACGCTGAACATGCTCAAGAGCGAATCGAAAATCACCAGTGGTCTCCTGTAGGATCGGTCGCCGGCACGGATGAGCCGGATTCGTGCGGTGGTTATATAGCAGTGTGCGATAGGGTGAAAGTGCGGGGGGGTGCGGCAACAGAAGAAGCTGTGCGGCGAGTCGGGCGAAGCTCGAAATCCGAAACCAGAAATCCGAAAGAAGAAAAGCCGCGGGCGTTGCCGTAACAGCGGGCGCGCCGGGGCGAAGCTCGAAATCCGAAACCAGAAATCCGAAAGAAGAGTTCGCGCGTCGACATCGACTTTAGCTGCGACGTCCTGTTCGGATTTCTGGTTTCGGATTTCGGATTTACTTCTGCCAAACGGCAAAAAAATCACCCGCCTTACGGCGGGTGGTAAAACGATATTCTGGCCCGACACCGAAAGCTGGCACGTCGCTTCATTGATGAAGCGGCACACCGACCGCCCGCTTGACGCGGGTGGCTTTCAAGCCTTTGGGACCGTCCTCTGCCTCGTACTCCACGGATTCGCCGTCCTGAAGGGTGCGGAAGCCTTCGGCCTCAATCACCGAATGGTGAACGAAGACGTCCTTGGCATCGATGTCCGTTGAAATGAACCCGAAGCCCTTCTGGTCATTGAACCACTTGACCTTACCGGTGGCCATGAAGCCACTCCTTTCCAGACGTGTCGGACGGCCCGAAAAGCCGCCCGAAGAAAAGTGGCACGTTCGATCCTGCCGGACCCTCGCCGACAGAATGGCGTCCCTGTGCCTTGGGAACGGAATTGAACTGAAAAGTTTACCACGCAGCCCGGCAGATACAAAAGTTTTCTCGCTGTCGCGAAATACCCATTGCTATCTGTCCATCTAGTTATCAACAAATAACTTGCAATTGCCGGGTTTAAATCTCATAAATTTCATGCGATGTCAGCTTGCTTTGGCATTTTAAATTTGCGCCATTGGCTGAACCGCCCGGCTTCCCCTTCGAAATGCCTAAAGCAATTCTGGCAAATAGTTTACAGCTTGTTCATGGCGCACGAGTTCACTGCCGCTGCGGTGTTGTTGTTAGTAGTTTGTGCCGAAGTGCTTGGTCAGCCAAGTCAAAAAGATATAAGCTCGCGTGATTTCGTCGAAGTTATCCACAGCCTATTCACAATTGATTCGCTTGATTTTTCAGACCCGGTCCCCACACTGCACCGGCGCGGATCAGCGGTCGCTCATGAATCTTCTTGAAACCACAAAGCTGGTCAAAACTTACAACGGTCGCACGGTGGTCAACGAGGTCAGCTTCGTGCTGGCCCAGCGTGAGATCGTCGGCATGCTCGGGCGAAACGGCGCCGGCAAAACGACCACCTTTCGGATGATCCTCGGCATGGTGACGCCCGACAGCGGCGCGGTCGCGTTCGACGCGACCGACATCACGCATCTTCCCATGTACAAACGGGCCCGGCTGGGAATCGGGTATCTGCCCCAGGACCGTAGCGACTTCCGAAGACTCACCGTCTGGCAAAACCTGCAGGCGATTCTCGAAACACTGGGCATCAGCCGGACCGAACGCAACCACCGCGGGTCGATGCTGCTGGACCAGTACGGGCTGACCAAGAACAAGAACCAGAAAGCCGAGACGCTGAGCGGCGGCGAGCGACGGCGGCTCGAGATCGCGCGGGCGCTGGTGACGAATCCAAAGCTGATTCTGCTGGACGAGCCGTTCGCGGCCGTCGACCCGCGGACGAAAGAAGACTTGTCCCGGGAAGTGAAACGCCTTCGCGACGAGTTCGACAAAACGGTCTTGATCACCGACCACGACGTCGCGTTCACGCTGGGCGTGGTCGAACGGGCGCTAATCATCGGGGACGGGAAAGTCTTCGCCGAGGGGACGCCGAAGGAAATCATCAACAACCAGCAGGTGCGGACCGAGTACCTCGGGAACACCTTCCGCGGTGACGAGTTCGATTAATCGAGCGGTTGCAAATCTCGACACGCCGATCGGCTTTTCGGGTTCGCCCAGGATTGAAACCTTCGGTATAGAATCATTTCCTGACAAGTCCGGCCGGTCGCGTTGATTCACTTGCTTATGACCACGCCCCACCCGTTGCACGTCGAACGCCAGATCGTATTGCCGATGAGCAAGGCGATCGAGATCGCCTACAAGAGCATCCGCCTTCGGCTCAGCCGAAGTTTGCTGGTGACCAGCGGGATCATTCTCGCGCTCGCGTTTTTAATGTCGATCCTGGCCACCGACAGCATGACCAGCGGGATGCGGGAATGGGCGCAGAACTTTTCCCAGTCGGCGGAGTTTAAGGAACTATCCGCCCGCGGGATCGCGATCGAACACGACCAACTGCAACCGCTGGACGCCGACCTGCACAAAGCTGCCGGGCAGGCGGGAACGCTGCCGGAAGGCGTCGTGAAGTTCGATCCGGAAAAAACGTTCGGCGACCCGCTGGTCAACCTGCAGCGCGATCTGGGCCTGCAACTCCCGGCCACCGAAGGCGACCTCATCACCCTGCTGAGCTTACACCCCGAAGAAATCGGGAAGCTCAGGCAATGGCTCGACACCGCCAGGCAACTTAAAGCGGTTCGGCAGGAACTGGTCGCCCCGCAGCGGTTGCAGGAAACGATGAAAAACACCGGCGTCCCGTCGACCCCGGACGAGATTCGCAGCAATCGCATTCAAACCCGGTGGTTGATCGGCCTCGCACTGCTGGTGGCTTTTGTCGGTATCCTGAATGCGATGCTGATGAGCGTCACCGAACGATTCCGCGAGATCGGCACCATGAAATGCCTGGGCGCTCTGGACAGCTTCATCATCAAACTGTTCCTGATCGAAAGCCTGTTCCAGGGCTGCGTCGGTACGGCCGTCGGTGTCGTGCTGGGATTGGGCCTGAGCATGGCCAGCATGAGCAGCAGTTACGGTTATTATGCCTGGAAGAACGTGCCTTGGCTGAGCCTCGCCGGCGCGATGCTGGTCAGTCTTCTGGTCGGCGTGACCCTTACGGTCGCCGGCGCGGTGTATCCCGCCTGGCAAGCGGCTCGGATGCAACCGATCGAAGCGATGCGGGTCGAAGCCTGAAAGCGGAGTAAGCGATGCTGTCTGTTTCAGATATTCAAATGTCGAAGTATTTCCGGGCACGTCGGATCGCGATCGCCTGCTTCACCCTGCTGCTGGCGGGTTGCTCGTCGCCCGGCGATCTGGTGATTCATCAGGCCGGGGATGCGCCGATGCGGACGACTAAGGTCACGGTCGCCGGGGACTACGGCCTGTTCCTCGCCGGTGACCAGCAACCATTACTTCAGTTCCCGCTCAAGCCCGGCGACACGATCGGGTTCGAACGCGTCAACGACGGGGCCGTCATCTGGTTGTACGGAATCTCGGGCAACGCCCGCAACCGCTTACAGGTAGAGAAAACGTACGAATGGCGGCGTCTATAATTTATGCAGAGAGCCGGGGCGTCCCTGCCCCGGGATCCTTTCAATAAAGGGCCGCGGACGGCCCGGGTCCGCCGGTTCGAGAAATTGATTCATGTCCACCGTGATCGTCACCCCCGCCGCCCCGGAGCCGAACCAGCTCACCGAGTTCGCCGTGCGCACGATCGACGTGAAGCGCGAATACCGGATGGGCACCGAAGTCGTGAAAGCGCTCAAAGGTGTCACCGTCACCATCAACCGCGGCGAATACATCTCGATCATGGGTCCCAGCGGCAGCGGGAAATCCACCTTCTTCAACATGATCGGCGGACTCGACAAACCGACCGAAGGCAAGGTCTACATCGACGAAGTCGACATCGCCCAGCTCGACAGCTACGAGCTGGCATGGATGCGGTGCCGAAAGATCGGGTACATCTTCCAGACGTTTAATCTGATCCCGGTGATGACGGCGTTGGAAAACGTGACGCTGCCAATGATCTTCGCCGGCATGAGCACGCCCGACGCGCAGGACAAGGCCGCCGAGATCCTCCGGCGGGTCGAGCTCGGCCATCGCATGATGAATAAGCCGATGGAAATGTCCGGCGGTCAACAGCAACGCGTGGCCATCGCCCGCGCGTTCGCCAACGACCCGACGATCATCCTGGCCGACGAACCGACCGGCAACCTGGACCTGAACACCGGCAAGCTGATCATCGAACTGCTGCGGCAACTGAATAAAGAGCGCGGCGTCACGATCATCTCCGCCACGCACGACCACAAGATGCTGGCCGTCAGCGACCGCATCATCTGGATCCGCGACGGCCGGGTCGACAAGATCCAACGAAGAGAAGACTTGAAGATCGCCGCCGGCAGCATCGAAGGCGAAGGCGTCGACGAGCAGTAAACGCCGAATGAAATCGACGGCCGACGGTTCGCCCGCAGGCCGATCCACTCCGCCGCGAATTTCGTTGAACCGCTGATCGTCGACCGTTACACTCTCAACGACACAGGGGGCAAACGCGCCCGCACCACTCAATCTGTCCCGGATTAGATTTAATGAGACGAAAATGCATTCGGCGGACTTTTGTGTTCGCGGTGGCGGCCGCGATGCCGTTCCTGATTCTGTCGCCGGCGAACGGTGGCGCGTATTCGATCCAGCACGTCGGACTGACCGACCTGCCCGGGGTGCACGATCCGGCATACCTTTTCAGTGACGTCGCGGTGCTCACCAATACCGGGGAAGCAGCGGGCACGCTTAGCGATACGAGATATTTTCGCGGTATGCAGGAGGCGTGGGTCTATTCGCCTGACACGGATCAAACGTCGGTCATTGGCTTCGTCGACGGCGTCCACATTCTGAATGGTGACGTCTACAACGAGATCAAGCAGTCGAACGCCGCCGGCGAGGTCGCGGGAATCGCTTATCGCTTCGACGCGACGTTCGACGAACAAAACGGACAAGACGCCTGGGCGTACTCTCCCGTGACCCGCTCGACTCAGTTGATCGGCCTGAACGACCCGGCCCACACGCGCGGGCCCGACTCGTATTCGTTCAACACGGTCTCGGCCATGAACGAAGCCGGGATGATCGTCGGGCTGGCGAACAACGCGAGCCGAAACCTGTACACCGGTGACGCCTGGATTTTTTCACCGTCGACCAACACAACGGCACCGATCGGCCTTGCCGGCACTGGCATCGCCTCCGTGAACGGCAACGCGACCGACGCGATCGTCTCGCTCAACAACGCCGGGCAGGTCGCCGGCATGACCTACTCCGCCGGAACCGCCGGGAGCACGCTCGCCTGGCAATACGCTTCGAACACAGGCTTAACTGAATTGATCGGTCTGGTCGACACCGCACACACGGCTGCAACAGGTGCAACGAACAACTCGATCCTGACCATGAACCCCAACGGGCAGGTGCTGGGCCTTGCCAGTCGCTTCTCCGGAACTACGAACGCCGGTGTTGATGCCTGGATCCATTCACCGACGTCGCATTCGACCACCGTGATCGGCCTGGTTGATTCGGCCCACACGCGAACCGACGGCTTCCGCATCAACACGCCCACTGGCATGAACGACAGCGGCCAGGCGGTCGGCGCGGCCGAACGCTATTCCGGCACCACAGACCAGGGGCAGGATGCCTGGTATTACTCCCCGTCAGCTCACACCAGCCGGATCATCGGTCTTACAGACGCGAGCCACGTGAGCGGCACCGGGGTTGCCATGCATGCGGCGGATCTATTCAACAATACCGGGATGGTCGTCGGCACTTCATTAAACTATTCGACCGGTGTTAACGACCTTTGGGTTTTCTCATCAATAACAAATCAGACGCTGCCGATCGGTCTCACTGCGGCCGATCATCCCGGCGGAGGTTCCGGATTTTACTCGAACAATGTGCCGCAATATCTGACCGATTCCGGTTGGGCCGCCGGCGCTGCGCAGTACATTAATTCGTCCACGCAGGTTGCAATTCTGACTTCTGTCTGGGTCTACTCTCCGACGGATCAGACGACGCGGCTCGCGGGGCTGTACGACGCCCGGCACAGCCGGGCCAACGGTGTGACGCGCGGAAACCAAATCGATTACGTAAATGAGTCCGGTGTCGTCGCCGGCGACGCGCCGCTGTATGACTCACAAGTCAATCCGTCCGACGCGTGGATCTACGACCCGATGACTCACCAGACCGATTTCATTCCCAATACCCAGGGCAGCGTCGTCGAGTACCTCGGCGAAGACGGCACCGCCGTCGGATACTACGTTACGCTCGACTCCACTGACGTACCGGTGTTCACCGCATTCCGATGGACCGATGCGAGCGGATTCCAGGATCTCGGAGTTCTGGTGGCGGACGAGCTTTCGACTGACGGCTGGCAAAGCCTCGCTCGGGGAGAGGTCGCCAATTCGAACGGGCAACTCGCCGGTCAGGGACTCGGCACCACCGGCGCAGAACTCGCCTACCTGCTGACACCGACGACGGTTCCAGAGCCGGTGAGCTTTGCGACCGTGATCGCCATTTCACCGGTTTTGTTAATGCGTCGCCGGCCCGTCTCGGCCACTTGGTCGGCGACGGCTTCAAAGTCGTGCGCTTAACGCAGTGAATCCGGGTCGAGCCTGTATCAAGTGCTGGGCGATTTCTTTCGGTAAACGGCCCGCAAGCGAGCCGGCTAAACGGGGGGTGCCGCTGCCATTGCAAGGATCTGATCGGGGTCGGTTTTGCTCGTCCACCACTGTCGGCTTGGCTTGATGTCCGACGTGCTTATCGATTGTTTGGCAGGCACGAGGCTGATCGCCGGCGCGAGGCGGACGCCCTGGGTGTTGAAGGAATTGTCGATCAGCGTGTAGTCGCTGCCGTCGACGATCCCGTCGTCATTAAAATCGCCGTTCGCCCAGCCGGTGAGATTGCCGCCGAAGGCGTAATCGATTTGCGTGTAGTCGGAGCCGTCGACTTGGCCGTCGAGGTTGGCATCTCCCCAGTAGGTGTATTTCACGATCACATCGCCGGGGCCGATCAGTTGCCCGTCGATGGTCTGAGTCGTCGAAGGTTGCACAGCGCCCAGTGTGGTCGCGGTGTCCGCCGCGGCGGCACTCGAACGGATGCCCGGGCCGTCCCAATCACCGCCGTTTTTTGCGTCGAAACCCTCGGCGACCCATCCCGTGATCGCCGACAGGTCGCCGCCGCGGACGACAAGATCGTTATCGTTCAGATCGAGCGAACCGTCGATTGTCAGCGGCGCGTTCTGCGAGTTCACGATTAATACGAATGGATCGCCCGCGACCCCCGACCGTGCGACGACGGCCGAAGCGCCGCCGGTCAGATTCAGTCCGCCGACTTGAAACTGCCGATCGATCTCCGATTCGAACGCGACGCGCGACGCAGGCCCGACCGCATGGATCATCGGCTCGTCCGCGCCGGGATCGGCGATGATGCGTGCGGAGCCGGTCACGCTCAGCACATGGTCTGCCGGGTTCCAGACGGCCTGGATCGAGGGGTCCAGCCAGGCGGGTTTCTGCGTCGCGTTACCTGCCTTATCCAGTTCGGCGTGGCCGTTGAAAAGGTCGAACGAAAAACCGGTGATCGTGACGCCGGAAAGTCCGACGTCCGCGGCGGGGACCAGCAACTGCGCCCACGTGCCGACGGCCGGCAAGTCGCCGATGTGTCGCTGCGAGTCGGTTCCATCGACACCGCTGTGCAGCAGATCCGGCCCCCAGTACGCGCGGTGGTCCCAAGACCCCGACGCGTCCTGCCACTGCAGTTGGATCTCGGCCGGCGGGTGAGCCGGGTCCAGATAAACAAAGGCAAACAGCGCGTCGTTGGTCCCGATCGTCCGGGGGGCCGCACCGGTGAAGTACTGGTCGTGCGCGCCGGGAAACGTGCCCGAATCCAACGCGAGAGCGCCGGATAAGACGTGATTGGTTTCCCAGGACCAGAACTTATCAGGGCCCGAATTTCCTGTGCTGTCTGGCTGGGTCATCGCGGCGTTGATCGGCAATTGATCGTCCCACCAGACGGCCGGGTCTGTGTTCACTACGACCGGGCCGGGGGTTCCGACGCCCCCGCCGGTGTACTGATAAGCGCCGACGTCGAACGCCGACAACGGCGGCCTTGCCGCGCCGGCATAGTCATTGGTCACGTCTTTAAACAGATTGAGCCCCGCGCCGAGTGCCGAGCTGTCCGCGCCGGGAACGAACGCGCCGGTGGCCGTCCCGCCGGCCAGGAACAACGGGTCGGCAACGACGCTGTGAAGATCCTGGCCCGATGCCGTTTGCCAGTCGGAAAGAGTCGAAGGCGTCCGCCCCCACGCCGCGTAATCACCGCCGGTGGTGAAGTGCAGCGTCTCGCCCCGGCGATAAAACAGGTTGTAATCGGACGTGTTGTCGTGAACCTCTGCGCCGGTGAAATCGGTCGGCACGTCCAGGTCGTAGACCGAATAGTTGTCGGCGACGATATTGTTGCGGATCGAAATGTCGATCATGCCGGTCGTGCCCGGGTAGACCGAACCCTGGTCCCGCGTGCCGTCGTTCAGTTCGATCGTCGCGCGTCCGCCGTTGCCGACGAAGGTGTTGTTGTAGATTTTCGCGTTCTCGACGGCGTTGCAGGAGATGCCGCCCTCGGCGTTGGCCACGATGACGTTGTTCACCACCAGGAAATTTCGCGACGCTTCGAGGTCGATGCCCGCGTGCGCGTTGTCGTGCAGGTAATTGTTCGAGATGACCTGAAGTGCCGTGTTCTCAAAACAGGTGTCGTACCAGATGCCGTAACCGTTGTTGAACGAGGCTTCAACGCCAATGACATTTCCGTAGACCGTGGGCACGTTCGAGATGAACTTGATGCCGGCCCCGCCGCCGGTGGTGTAGTTCCGCCACCAGTTAGAGTCATAGGTGCCGCCGGTGATACGCCCGCCGGTGCTCTGACCGTTAACACCGGTGCCGCCGTTGTTGCTGCAGTTGCAATTAATCATCTGCGACGTGTCGCGAAGGATGACGCCGGTCTCGCCATTCCACTGCACGTCCATGTCGATCAGTCGCTCGTCGTTGGTCGTGTACATCGCACAACCGATATCCTGCCCGATGATGTCGTACGGATTATCGTGCCTGAGATTCAGGCCCCTGTAGTCGAGGAATCTCGGGTAAACATAATGCCCGCCCACCAGAGTGCCCGGCTGATAGATCTCCCGGCCGCGGTTGGCGTATTCGAGCGGGTGGAGATTGGGGTCGCCCCCGTCGGCGAGCCAGACGTACAGCCGGCCGTCCGCTTGGTCGCCGAAAAATGTGCCGGGTGTCATGTCGGCTGGTCCGTTGCCGACGACGTCGCGGTTGTCGTCACCGGTATATGCACCGATCTGCGCGAGCGGCGCGCCGTCGTTGCCCGGACTCCAGTCCACCCAGACGCCCGCGGTCGGCGTGACAAAGTTGTTCAGATACCAGCGGTTGCTGTTGCCGTCCTGAATCCAAGTGCCGGTGATCGGATCGGCGGCATTGATGTAGACCGGTTCATACCCGCCGCCCGGCAACGGTGCCGCGGTGATCACCGTGCGGTCGGTCGCCGACGCCCCGCTGTCGTTTAACCGAACAAATGGCATCTCACGGTAAACGCCGGCGTGAATGACGATCGTGTCGCTCTGACTAATGGCATTGTCACTTCCCGCGAGGCTCACCGCCTGCTGGATTGTCTTCAGTGGCAATGACTCGGCGGTGCCAACGTTTGCGTCGTTGCCAGTGCTGACGTCGACGTAGTACGTCAAGCCGGTAAGCAAAATACGAAGTTCGAGCGATTCGGTCGTCGCGCGGTGAGTTGCAGGTTGAATAGGGATTGGAACGCTCGCGTTCGATCGACGCAGGCGAGAGAGACGAGTCGAATCGCGGTGCACGCGCGTTTCTCCAGTTCCCTCGATCCTCGATTGTTCTTACCGAAAACAGATCTCCGCAGTCGCAAGAATACGATCTATCTTATCGAAGCGAATCAGAATGTCATCAGCCCGGCGCGACCAAATTTGATTGCGGAAGCATCCCGGACGAAGTCGCGTAGGGGCGGTGCCCACGCTACGTTAATTCGCGCTGCGGTTCGAGCTGCTCCATGGATGAAAGAGAAAGACAGAAAGAGGATTTTCTGGGATACCCTGGGAGACCCTTCCAAGACGCTTTTTACCTTCAGCAAATCCGCTTGTGCGATGTTCGCATCGTGGCGACGAGTCCCAACGGACTCGAGTTGACGTCCTTCGGCCCCGAAGCGATCTATACCAGCATCAAACCCGGCTCTTCGAGCAGCCCTTTGAGCGTCCGCAGGAAATCGGCGGCGACGGCGCCGTCGACGGCGCGGTGGTCGGCGCTGAGCGTCAACGTCAGCATCGTGCGGATCACGATCTGGTCATTGCGGACGACGGCCCGTTTCTCGGCCGACGCGACGGCGAGAATCGCCACGCTGGGCGGGTTGATGATCGCGCTGAACTCGCGGACGCCGAACGTCCCTAGATTGCTGACTGTAAATGTCGCGCCGGTCATCTCGTCCTGCTTGAGCCGCTGGGCGCGGGCCCGGTCGATCAGGTCGGCGCTCTTGGTGCGGATTTCTTTCAATCCCATCTGGTCGATATTTCGGAGCACGGGCACGATCAACCCGTCGGGCAACGCGACGGCAAAGCCAAGGTGCACGTCACCGAACCGGGTGATCTCGGCTTTGTCGGCCGAATAGTGGGCGTTCAGCGCGGGGTGCTTCAGCAGCGCGACCGTGACGGCCTTGGAGATCAGATCGCCGATCGACAGGCGGACCTTCTCGGCTTCCAGGCTCGTGTTCAACCGAACGCGCAGGGCCGAGAGTTCTTCGACGTCCACGTCGACGGTTTCGTAAAAGTGCGGGATGTTCTGCTTGCTGGCCTGCAACCCTTTGGCGATCGCCTGCCGCATCTTCGACAACGGCACGACCTGCTTTTCGCCGCGCGACACGCGGGCCGGGGCGGCGGGTTTCTCGGGGGCCTTGGATGCTGGCGGTGCCGTCGACACTGACGCGGCGGTCGACTTCACGGGGGCATTGGCGGCGAACGCCAGCACATCCGCCTGCACGATGCGACCGTTCGGGCCGGAGCCGTGAACCTGTTTGAGATCGACGTTCTTGTCGGCGGCGATTCGGCGGGCGAGCGGGCTGACGATGACGCGGTCGCCGTTGCCGTTGGTGCCACTGTGACTGGGGACCGGCGGGACGGCGGTCGGTTTTTCGCGGGTCGCCCCGTGACCGACGTCGGCGGATTCGTGCACCTCGCCGCGAACGGCGGCTTCCAGAGTCGCGACGGGGGCTTGGGGCGCGCTTGTGCTTTGTTCTTGTTTGGCGGACAGGGTCGCTGAAGCGAGCCCGCCGGCGGTCCCGGTGGTGTATTTCTGTTTGACCTCGGCGGCGGTTTCCTTCGCGCTCGCGAGCACGCCGATCGGTTTACCGACCGCGACCTTGTCACCTTCCTTGGCCACGATCACCGCGAGCGTTCCGCTGTCGAACGACTCCATCTCCATCACTGCTTTGTCGGTCTCGACCTCGGCGATCTTCTCCCCCGCCGCAACCTTTTCGCCCTCTTTCTTGAGCCATTTGACGACGGTCCCTTCGGACATCGTGTCCGACAGCTGAGGCATGGTGATTTCGGTTGGCATGGTTGCGCGGGAAGTTGTTAGTTGGTAGTTGGTAGTTGTTAGTAAGAGAGACCGTGGCCCTTCTTCACTAACAACTACCAACTACCAACTACCAACTCTCTTCTCCTATCGGTAACAGACTTCCTTAACAGACGTCACGATCCGGTCGACGCTGGGCATCATCGCCTCTTCGAGGTAATGATTGAAGGGGACGGGGATCTCGTCGCTGTGCACGTATTCGATCGGGGCGTCGAGATAGTCGAACGCGGGCTTCTGGATCTTGTACATAATGCCCGAGCCCATGCCGCAATAGCCCCAGTCTTCGTCGATGATCACGCAGCGGTTGGTCTTCTTGATGCTGGTGAGAATCGTGTTCAGGTCCAGCGGGCGGAGCGTGCGGAGGTCGATCAGTTCGACGTCGATGCCGTGGTCTTTCACGAGCGCGTCGACCGCCGGGCGGACGACGCGTTGCAGCGGCCGGCCGTAGCTGATCACGGTCACGTCCGAACCGGTTCGCTCGACGTTGGCGACGCCGATCGGCACAGTGAAGTCAACGCCATCGGGCACTTCGCCGACGTCGTTCAGCATCTTCTCGGATTCGAGGAAGATGACCGGGTCGTCACAGCGAATGGCGCTCTTGAGCAACCCCTTGGCGTCGGCCGGGGTGCTGGGGCAGACGGTGATCAGACCGGGGATGCGGGCGTAGATCGACTCGACGCGGTGGCTGTGCGTGGCCCCGAGCTGGTGGGCGATGCCGTTCCCGCCGCGGAAGACAATCGGCACTTTCAGTTGTCCGCCGGACATGTACCGGACGTTGGCGGCGTTGTTCACGATCTGGTCCAGACACACGAGCGTGAAAGACCAGCTCATGAATTCGATGATCGGACGCAGCCCGACCATGGCCGACCCCACACCCAGCCCGGCAAAACCGGACTCGCTGATCGGCGTGTCGAAGATCCGCCGGGGCCCGAACTTCTCGAGCATCCCTTCGGAAACCTTGTACGCGCCGTTGTACTGGGCGACTTCTTCGCCCATGAGGAACACGTTCTCGTCGCGCTCCATCTCCTCGGTCATGGCGGCACGGAGAGCTTCTCGGAGTTGAATGGTGGGCATGTAGAATGCTTTCTGATCTTTAGCTTAAACCGGGCCGAGAACTTTGATCGCGGTCAACTGATTCATTCGCAAGATGTTAAATCGGTCTGACGCGGGCACATAATGGTGAATAATCGATTCTGCAATTTCTAATAAGGCCGGGTTGTCGACCTGATACCGTGTTCCGTCGGTTAGTACCACACTGAACGACCGAAAGGGTTCGGCATTCAGAAGGCGTTCGAGTTCTCTTTCGAAGTGGCTTTTTTCCGCCATGGGTTGCGTTACAAATCTTGTAGATGTTCGATCTCGGAGAGCTTGATTTGTCGCGAGTCGTCACCTGACGGGTTGGCGATCGTCCCGATCGTCAACCCGACGGCCATCTGCGCGACTCGCGTAATGGAATGCCGACTGCCATCGCCCAGCTGCACCACGAATGGTTTGAAGGGACGACGGATCAATTTCGCCATCACGTCTTCCCGCATTGTCAGTTGGTCGGTCGGCATATCGAATTCTCTCACTTCGGCTGATACGGGTACGTCTCGGCTAGCGCGTCCTCGAACCGCGCTTCCATCGGGGGGTGCGGGTCGGCGTCGGCTTGGCGGACGGCCTCGGCCACCGCTTCGTCGACTTCGCCTTGGATCTGTTCGACCTGGTCCTGCGTAATCAGCTTCTTTTCGAGCAACCGCATCTGGTAGAGCGCGATCGGGTCGCGGAGCTTGGCTTTTTCCTTCTCGTCCTTGGTCCGGTATTTTTCCGCGTCCGACATCGAGTGTCCGCGGAACCGATACGTATCTGCGACGATAAAGCTCGGCCCCCCGCCTTTGCGGGCCAGGTCGACGGCCTTTCCGAACTCAGCGATCACCGTGTCGACGTCATTCCCGTCTACATGGTAATGCGGCATCGCGAAACCCGCGGCCCGTAGCGCCAGATCTTTCTCGGCGCTGGACCGTTCGACCTGCGTGCCCATGGCGACGCCGTTGTTTTCGACGACGTAGATGCAGGGGACTTTCATCAGGCTGGCCATGTTCAACGCTTCGTTGAACGTGCCCTGGTTGATCGCGCCGTCACCCATGAAGCAGAAGGTGACGCCGCCGGTTTTTTTGTACCACTGGGCGAACGCGGTCCCGAGGCCCATCGGCATCTGCCCGCCGACGATGCCGTGACCACCGAGGTTGCCCACCTTGGTGTCGAACAGGTGCATCGACCCGCCCTTGCCTTTGGAACAACCGGTCGCCTTACCGAACATCTCGGCCATGGCGGCGCGGGGTTGCATTCCCATGGCGAGGCTCGCGCCGTGGCAGCGGTAGCCGGTAATCATGTAGTCGCGAGTCTTGTCGAACAGGGCGGCGGTCCCCACCGCGATCGCTTCCTGTCCGGAGTACAAATGACAAAACCCGCCAATCTTCTGGCCGGGCTTGGTGTATTCCTGGTAGGTCTTTTCTTCGAACCGGCGAATGAGCATCATCATTCGGAGCCGGTCGCGTTCGGCCTGTCCTACCGCTTCCGAGGTGATCGGTTCGGTGACAGGCCGGGTAACGGCCGCTACACCGTTAGCCGCCGCTGCGCCGTTACTGCTGGCAGGGTTACCGTTTACGGCTGCGGAGGGTCGCTTCGCCACTTCGTTTGCTACGGTCATGTTATTTGCTCCCGAGTCCATGGCCTTGTGGGCCGATCGCGTTCGCCCGTTGGGTAGTCGAGTCCGACGCGAGGCATCAAGTTTAGTGACTTCCGCCGCCGCTTCAATGGTATCCCGAAGGTGCTTCGACAAACAACGTCCGAAGGTTGAGGATTTCCGGGAGATACTCGCAAAACACCTGTCCAATCACTCTTTCACGATCCTGAGACTGGCGTGGCGTCAAAAGGCACACGCGGCAGCGTCGGTCGTCGACCGGGCTGCCGCATTCCGGGTTTTACGGCAAACGCGACGGCGGACTGTCTGAAAAGGATTCCACCGAAAAGTCAGAAAATTCGCAAGTGCCCCGGCTAAAAGAGTCCCCGCCCCGGAAAAAAAGGTGAATCGGCACGCCGGTCTGGCACGTGGATTTAAATACCGGTTTATGATCGATCTCCACATTAAAATGTCCGTCGCCGATGTCGAAACCCAGCAGATACGACTGGCCGTTTTTATACATAAAAAGTGGGTCAGTAGTGTTGCCGCCCCGGGGTAGCAGGTTGTTGGAATATCCCTCGGTGCCGAGCGTGATGCCGGTCCCTTTGAACTCCAGCCGCGGACGCATACCGCTGATGACGTTCAACCGCATGTCGAACGCGATTTTCTCCGGCAACGGGCTATCGAATTCGATGCCCGAATCGCCTTCACCGCGCAGTCGACCTGGCTTGTTCTTCCATTTGCCGGAACCGACCTTCCAATGCGCCGGATCGTTCAGCAGCCGGGTGAGCGCGAGTTCCTTAGTCGCGAAAGAATCCGGGTCGTCTTCGTCCGGGGTTTTCAGCTCGGCGAGATTCCTTTCGACCAGGGCGGCCTGAAGCCCGTGCAGTCGGCTCGCCGACTGCGTGTACCAGTATCTGGCCCGTTTGCGAATCTGGCTCCGGGGCACGCCGGTTTCGCCGTTGGCCAGATGATACCACTTCCCGGCGAGGTCGAACTGGCCGTTCGGCGTGGCGGGCGACCCCAGGTCCTCCGCCGCGATCGCCTTCAGCAAAACGTCGGAACCGACGGCCAGCATCGGCAGGCCCTTACCCCAATTCCCCCGCCAGAAGCACAAATAATGTCCCATCGCCAGCGACGCGGCTGCGTCGTGCGGGTCTGCCTTCAGCTTGCTCTCGGCCTCTTTCACCCGGTCGGCTTCGATCTGCCCCTTCTTCGCGTCCCGGGTCAGGACCTGGGCCGAGCGCGTCAGCATCGGGTTGCCCGCCAGCGGGACCGCCCGGGTCGCCAGTGAAGCCGCGCGACTGGCATCCTCGAAACCGCCGCCGCGCATTGCGTCCCACCCGACCACCAGCGCCGCGTCCGCGTAATCGCCGGCCACGTTCGGGACCAGTCGGGCCACGTTCACGGACTTCAGGAGCGTCAGCTTTTCGTCGGCGGCGCGAATCGCGAAAACTCTGGCCCTTTCGTCCACCGCTTTCACTGTAGTTTGGAAATCGTCGGCCGAGCAGGCGAGCTTCGCGGCCTGCTCGAACAGGACATACTGTGCGGCCGGATCATTGTCGGACGTTTCGCCGTCGGCCAAGAGCTTGATCCCCAGGGCCCGCCTCTCTCGGACCGTCACCGGCGGGTAAGGCTTGTACAATTCCTCGATCAGCGACAACGCCTTCGCTTGCGCCCCCGAATCGGGGACCGGTCGAACGCCGGCCGGCTTTTCGCTCGGGTCCGACGACGGAACCGCCGAGTGGGACACCGACGCGGCGACCAGCAATCCCGCCGCCACCGCCAAAATCGTTCGCCCGAGTATCATGTCGTGAGTCTCCCGGCTGACTGGCATCCGCCCGCAGTTTGACGATTCGGCCACTGCCTGGCAAATCGATTGAGCTTTCGAAGTTCCATAGAAGACGGCGACGCCGGCTTCCCAACCGCGCTACAACGGCGTCGAAATCGCCCCGCCGATGAGGCCTTTGTTGGCGAGCATGACCAGGAACTTTTCGGTCGCGACCTGGGCCTCGCGGTCGGAGACGTTATAGGTCCTGGCGAGTTTTCGGGTGATCTGCTGGACGCTGGTTTTGCCGTCGCAGTGGGTCCAGACGAATTTGCCCAGCGCGTCGAACTCGAAGGTCTTGGTCGCGCCTTCGGGCAGTCGGAGCAGCCAGCCGGTCCATGCGCGTTGTCGGAGGGGGACGCGGATGCGTCCGCCGCCGTCTTCGGTTTCGGTCAGCTCGGCTTCGACCAATCGCAGCGGCTTGGACGCCAGCTGCTGCTGGCGGGTCATGCGGGGTTTGGACGGTTTGAAGAGCATGTGGGCGACGTAGAGTGTACAGCGCGTCGCCCGGCTCGAGCGATCTGTTTTTTACGAGCAGACGCCGGTCCTGAGCTACGTCGAAGGGCGGGTTTTCGGGTCTCGAAGGCCGGGGTTCGGGTCGCGAGGGCCCGGCTCTTCGGGGTACCTCAGAACCGGCGTCTTTTTTCCTTCGCTTATGTCACATCGGTTCGCGCGCCCACCGTGCCTGCGACGACCTGCAGCAGCGATTCGTCGGTGCCCTGCAGGATCACCACGCGGTCGCGGGTTTGGTCGTGGATCGCGATCGTGCTGAACGATTTCGGTTGATTGCGCATCAGGAAGTATCGCCGGCGGCGTTTGACCTCACTCGACCGCGCGGGTTGATCGCGACCTGCGACGGCGACCGTCGTATCGGAGAAGACATTGCTCGGCCGGTGATATCGCTTCTGCGTTTTCTGCTGGTCGGTGATCCAGCCGTCGAGCGTTTGCCGTTGCAGCGCCAGCGTCGCGACCGCGATCTGCCGGACCGTGATCTGATGATGCCAATCCGCGAAAGTGAGACCGAGGTCGCCGGCGTTGAGCCGTTGCGACGTTAACCGCATCCCGCCGGGAACGACGCAGCTTAAATCGAAGATCGACCAGGGCGTGGCGCGATCGGTGGGCAGGTCACGCAATGTCGGCAGCACCGAACCGGCGAGGATGTGCTCCCGGCGGTGGGCGTGATAGGCCACCTGAAGCAGGCGGCCCGACGTGTCGCTGAACCCGGAGAACACGTCGCGGCCGGGCGGTTGCGGTTCGGTGTACAACAGCGGCGACAGCCACCCGGGCATCGCGACCGCGGTCGCCTCGTCGGCGGCGAGTTGGCCCACTTCCGTGCGGAGCGCGTGCCTTACTGCCTTGGCAGGGTCGGCCTTTTTCTTCGGGGTTTGCCAGCGGAGCCCGAGCCGGGGACGAAGCGCGTCGGCGAACAGGGCGTAGCCCTGGGAATGATCGCCTTCGAGTTTGACCGGGTCCCACCGCCGGGGCAGTTCGATCTGCCAGCCCTGCCAGCAGACCGTTCGGCGCTTCTCGTGGTGAAGAGGGAGCGGTGTCTGGCCGGGCACGGGGCCCTTTTAGCTCGGACGCGCGGGTAAGGGAAGAACGCCCGGCTCCCCGAGTTCGAACATCGAAGCAAGGGGAAGAACGCCATCTTCTCTGTCTTCAATGTTCGATGTTCGAAATCGGGGGCTCGAGTGCATCGGTCGAGTGCATTGGTCGGGGCTCGATCAGGCGAGCAGGTCGCGGGTCATGCGGTCGAGCGCGATCGACAGCTTCAGATCGTTTTCGTACGTCTTGGTCCGGACCGACTGGCGGACGCGTTTCACTTTCGTGACCCGCGTGTCGCCGCCGGTTTTCAGGACGGTCAACAGCCGTTTTACCAGCGACCGATCGGTGCGTGACCGCGCGGAGCGGGCCGGTTCGGCTGCTTTTTTCTCGGACGCTTGGGGTTGGTTTAAGCGGCGTTTCATCAGTGGTTTCATCGGTCTCGGAACGATCGAAAAATCACTCACAAACGGGCGGTCGTTAAATTATTTTTCCCGACCGAAGCACTCGCCCGGGGAAAGGACGCGGGCCACGAACTTCACCGACTACGCGCCCGAGGAGACCACCCACTTTACCGGTCTCTCGAGGCGCGACGACGGCGTTGCCGCGGCCCGCGTCCTTTACCGGTTTTCATTCGTACCGCGACTGCTGCTCGGTCAACCGCTGATAAACATCGCGGACGACCTGGCGGTACTGCTCGTATTCGTCGACCGCGTTCAGGTCGTCCTGGTTGCGGGTCGACCCGACCAGAAGTGTTTCGATCACGTCGGCCATGTGCGGGACGGCAAGGTTGTTGTCCTTGGCCGTGATGGCGAACTCGTCGTCCCAGCTGACCGTGACGCGGTAGTGAGCGCCGCCGGTGCGGTACTCCTTCCAGCCCTGCAGGCGTTCGCGTCCGTGTGGTCGGACCATCTTCAGAACCGCTCGCATGTCTTCTTCGAACAATTGTTCGTCCATCCAGAGATTGACGTTGGGCTCGAGCGTCACTGGCGCTTCGGGAGAGGTTTTCGACGACGGGACATTGGTTTCGGGTGGTGTGTGGCGGACCATTGGTTTAATTCCTTCCGTGAAATTCAAATCGACTGATGACGAACCCCCGCGGCTTAAAACGGCTCAAACGGTTTCGATCAATCAACTCGGTTAACGTCCAGCATCAATCGGCGCAGGCGACGCGGAATCTTCACGACTAGATTGGCGTACGGACGGGTGACAATTTTGTTTTTTTCGGCGACCTCACGATTGACCCGTGAACGCCGGGCTTTGCGCGGGGGCTAACATCCATTGCAAGAGCCAAAGATTTTTTTACCGCCGACAATTTGGCACCTTTCTGGCTCGCGCAGCAGAAAGCGCACGTCGCGCAGAGATCGCGCTGATTCCGCGTTCTGTTAATTTCGGCGAATTGGGATTTAATCGTTTTTTGGTTGTGATTCACAGATTTTCATTAAAACGGGGCGTCGCAAAGTGAGTTGGGGGAAACTTGGAAGCCGCGGCAGTTTTTTCCGTTTGACCCGTTGGCCTTCTGGTTGATGACCTAGTCAGATTGTCGGTGTCGAAGTACAGCTTTTATGTTCCTGCGGTTCTTTGACGGCCGCATTTTCGCTTTCCGGCGATCTGTTAAGATGCGTTTTCGGAAGACCTTTTTGGAGTTGCAAAATGCATACAGAAACAACCGTTCGCGCGTGTCTGATCACACTGATTTTGTCCGTGGTATTGTCTGCCGGTGGGTGCGCTTCTGACAAAAGCATCATCAGTAAAGCCGCGGCCGCGAACGACCAGTTACAGCCGGCGGTCATGACCGATGCGGATCTGTCAGGGTACATCCAACAGCTCGGCGACCGCGTCATCGTCGCGGCCAAGATCTATGACAATCAGGGACAAGGGCCCAAGGCCCACAAGAAAGGCGATTCGTCCTGGATGTTCACCGACCGGATGCAGTTTCACATCGTGAACAGCAAAACAGTCAACGCGTTCACCACCGGCGGGGAGCATATGTACGTCTACACGGCCCTGTTTCAGCTGTGCAATACCGAGGACGAATTGGCCGCGGTGATGTCTCACGAGTTCGCGCACGTGTACTGTAGACACGTTCAGCAGGGGACGAATCGCCAGACGGGCATGATGGTCTTCGCTTACGGCGCCCAGGGCGCGGGATATGTCGCCGGCGGTTCGCAGAACGGCGCGAGCTACGCGGACACCGCGGGCAAGGGCGCGGCCGCGATCGCCCAGTTCGCCGGGATGACTTTCACCCGCGGTGACGAAGCCGAGGCTGACAACTGGGGATTCCGTTTCTACGGCCGCGCCGGGTGGGACCCGGCTCACTTTGCAGACTTCTTCCAGCGGATGATCGATCTCGGGTACGACACCACCCCGGCGATCAAAAGCGATCACCCGACTCTGAAAAGCCGGGTCGAAGCCGCGAAAACGGAATTGGTCGACTGGAACAAGCAGCCGAACGCGGCTTCGTTCCGAAAACCACCGCTGGCAGACCCGACGCGGTTCGCCCAGTTGAAAGCCAAAGCAGCTTCGATCTCGGCGTCGATGCCCGATGACAGCAAAGCTAAGCAGGCCCAGAAACTACTAGCGTCGTTCTCGAGCTGTGTCGCGCCGATCGACCAACCCGAACAGGCGGCTGCGAAACAGGAACTGTCCAAACCGGCTGCGAAATAACTTCAATGACGGCGATCTCACGGTAATAAACGGCCCGCGGCACGCTCGTCCCGCGGTCTCAACAATCTGCAAACGCTCGACGTCTTGTCATTGATCTGTGCAAGACTTATGATACTTGGCGTGAACAAACCGAGACGGTGTCATTGCGATCATATCGCGACCGTCCCGGCAGCACCCGGTTGCAGCGGATAACCGGGTACTGTGCAGACATTTAGACGCATTTTTCCGGTTCGACGGCGGGTCATCCCCCTCGAACTCGGAAGTCGGAACTGATCGTGGATTTCATCGGAGCTTCAACCGTGCAGGTGTTCATTTGGACCGCAGTGGCATTCATACTGCCGACTGCGATCCGAATCGTGCTGCGTCGGAAGAATCAACTTGCCTCATCGGGCCGGGCGACCGGGGTTGCTACCCTGTTGCCGCGGTTCGGGCTGCTCCATCCCTTTGAGCCCATCGAATGGTCGTCACCGACGATTCCCGTCCTGACGCCCGCCCGAGCTCCACCCACTTTTCATTCCTTTCCGTCAATCGACACCCCGACCGGGGCGAGCGGCATCATTGCCGCTTCGTTTTCGGTTCTCGCGGGTGCATTGCCGATGCGTCTGACCGTCTGCTGAATGATTCCGCGTGTTTTGGCCGGTGGTCGAGTCTTTTCGTGTGACTCGATCCCCCGCCGGTACCTGTTCGCGGTACCCCTTAAAATGAAAGGGGCAGCAGTATGCTCAACTTCTTTACGATCGTCCTCATCCTGGCAGTCCTCGTCGGTGCCGGGATTTACGCGTTCCACATCACCAGCGGCCGGCGGATGCTCGCCCAGGCCAAGCTCGAAGCCGACCGGGTCCGCGAGAACGCCCGCCGAGAAGCCGAGAACAAAGCCAAGGAAATCCAGCTCGCCGCCAAACAAGAGCAGCTGAAGGCCAAGGAAATTTTCGAGCGAGAGAACGAAACCGCCCGGCGGAAGCTCGAGGAACACGACGCCCGGCTCAGCAAACGGGAGGACACCCTCGACCGCAAGCTCGACACCCTCACCGTTAAAGAGAAAAACGTCACAGACTTAGAAGCCCGCGTCGCCGCCCGTGACAAGGTGCTGGCCGCCAAAGACGAGCAGTTGACCGGCGTGCTCCGCGACCAGCGTGAACGCCTGTTATCCATCACCGGCATGTCCCCCGAGCAGGCCAAGGAGATGCTGCTCCGCCGGGTCGAAGACGAATGCAAGCAGGAAGCCGGTGAACTGATTCGCCGCAGTGTCGAGCAGGCGCAGGAGGAGGCCAAGGAAAAAAGCCGGATGATCATCCTCCAAGCCATCCAGCGATACGCCGCCGACCAGACCAGCGATCACACCGTCAGCTCGGTGGTGATCCCCAGCGACGACATGAAAGGCCGGGTCATCGGCCGCGAGGGCCGCAACATCCGCAGCTTCGAAAAAGCGACCGGTGTCGATGTCATCATCGACGACACCCCCGGCCTGGTCGTCGTCAGCTGCTTCGACCCCGTTCGTCGTGAGGTTGCCCGCATCTCTCTGGAAAAGCTCGTCCAGGACGGCCGCATCCATCCCGCACGCATCGAGGAAATCGTCGTCGCCACCACGAAGGAAATGGAAGACGAACTGATCAAGATCGGCAAAGAGACCGTCCAGGAAGCCAACCTGCCGAACTTGAACAAGGCCATCTATCCCATGCTCGGCCGGTTGAACTACCGCACCAGCTACGGGCAGAACGTGTTGAAGCATTCGATGGAAGTCGCGTACCTGTCTCAGGTGATCGCGTCCGAGCTCGGGCTCGACCCCGCGCTGGCCCGCCGGGCCGGGTTGCTGCACGACATCGGTAAGGCGATGGACCACGACCAGGAAGGCGGTCACCCGCAGATCGGCATGGAGTTCCTCCGCCGGTTCAACGAACCCGAAGCCGTGCTCAACGCCGCCCTGGCGCACCACGGCGACCAGCCGGCCACCACACCGTACACGCCGATCGTCACCGCCGCCGACGCCATCAGCGCCAGCCGCCCCGGCGCCCGCCGCGAGAGCCTCGAGCGATACATCAAACGGCTCCGCGACCTGGAAGAAGTCGCTATGCAGTTCGACGGCGTCCGCCAGGCCTACGCCATCCAGGCCGGCCGCGAGATCCGCGTGATCGTCGATGCCAAGATGGTCGACGACCGCATCAGTGCCAAGATCGCCCGCGACATCGCCAAGAAGATCGAAACCGAACTGCAATACCCCGGCGAAATCAAAGTCACCCTGATCCGCGAAGTCAGAAGTGTGGAATACGCCCGCTGAGAGGGGGAAAACCCAAAAAGACGGAAGCCGCGGGTGCATACCCGCCGGCCCCGTTCTATCGAATCCGATATCGGGCTGCACCACGCGCCAAAACTTACCCATCCTGCCCCAAATCAGTTTTGGGCTTGAAATGTCGCAGATCGAACTAGGATGGAATGATAAGTGGGCACCAATTAGGCAGTTGCAACGCCAGCGAGCCATCTGAGCATCGACTCGATTTTTAAGTTCTTAGATTTCATCACTTGATAGCGTATCTCTCGTGCTCTACTGGTTTAAGCGACATTTTGAGCATCAAATCGAAAACCCGCGGCCGCCGATTTTGACGGCAAAGAGTTGATCCAAACAAGGGATTTGCTCGTCGCCACCCGGGCAATTTCTGCGCCTTTCGCAAAAGACTTTGTAAGCACGGATACCACGGATGGGCACGGATTAGAAGGCTACCTCTTATCCGTGCCCATCCGTGTTATCAGTGGTCATTCATTTCTGACTGGTTCGAGTTTTGGAAAATGAACTGAGCGAATTTGTTCGAGGCCCGGAGATTAGTCGGCAACAGACTTTGGTGTCTGTTACGCTGCTCCGATGGCCAAGTTTTACAGCAAACTCAAAGCGTCAATTCGTGCCGCGTGGCGACGGAATTCTTAAGCGGGACGGCTCTGAGTTATCTTGCGTAGCCGCAGCGCAGCAATAACTCCGTGAAAAAAGACGTAATTCAGAGCCGTCCCGTTAAGAATGGCTCAGAGCCGTCCCGTTTAGAATGGCTGTCCCTTCATCCGAACAGCCGATTGAGCTCGCTCCTCAAAGGGTTGCTCTGCAACACTGTGGGAAAATCAAAACGCTTGACTTTCGCCACAGCCGCTTTGAATTGCTGATCCCGCGAATTTTCTTCGGCCAAAGCCAAATCGCTCGACAGCGGAGGGTTGAGACTAAGCCCGGCCGTCCCTGCTTGTTTCGTTAAATGGGCGGCTGTCCCCGTTTGTTTCCTCGCCAAGGAACAGTTTTTTCATTCTTCGCTAGACCGGTGTAAGGCCCAATGAGCCGGGCAATCAAAATGCTTCGGTCGGGAACTTTTCGTCAAGTTCCTTCTGCAATTCTTCCAAATCAAAGCCCGGTGGAAGATCGGCGATATTGGCCATCCCAGCAAGCGACTTGCCGGATTGGCTATCGGAAATAACATCGGGAACGAAGCTGATTTCCAACTTGTGTTTTTCCCGCAGAAACACCCGAAGTGCGGTGAGGTCCTCGGGATCGCACAAGATGTATGGTCCCGTGTCGCCATCATTGCAAATTTCTAAACGTGTTCGCTCCCGTGGTGGTGTTTTCTTTGGCCCAACAGCAGACTTCGGGGCCGGTGTCGCTGTTCCGGACGATTCATTTTTTTGTGATTTTGGCAAGCTCATGAAGGCATTGTATCGGGTTCGTCCGATGAGTGGCAAATATCAATACGGTGGTGCGTTTATCTTCCACCCTTGGCCGTTCATGACTGACATGCCGAACGTCGTGTTCCAATCCAATTCCGGGTAGAATCCTGCACTATGAAATCAACAATCCACATCTTCGGGCATGACGACACGTTCAATGCTAAAACGATCCATCAGTACATCGGGACAGACATTTTTGACGACGATTTCAAGGGTCGATATCGCCATAACCTAAAACGAAACGATGCCAGAATTATCGTTTTATCTCGTGCAGGTCTTATGTACGGTCATTTTGAAATCAGCGGTTGGGAAGAACCAACGGCTAGGGACATCAACGAATGGCCCCCGACCCAACGGGTCTATTCCGTCCAAAAGTCGTACACCTACGAAAACCCCGTTCCATTGCAGACCGTGGACATTTTTCACATTCACCGGGGCAAGCCAATTGATGATGCCAAGCTCAAAGAGATTTTGAAGTTCGCAGGCAACGTAACCCCACACGAACCCGTTGCGGTCTGATTAATACGGTGGTGCGTTCTCTTCTTCGACTGTTGGCCGTTCCAGAAATTTTGCCTCATCGGAGAGAAATAAAGCGGACAGCACGGCTCTGTAGAAAACCGCCTGCTGAGTCCGGCTGAACCCGCTTTCTTACTACTCTTATCATGATCTCCAGCAAGTCACCATGGAAGGTGGCGATGGTCGCGCTGGAGATGAAAAAGGGGTCATTCCGGCTCTGTAGAAAACCTCGATTATATGGCCGAAAAAATGCTGAGTCCGCTTAGAAAAGTGCCGGAAGAACTTAGAAAGTCAGTACCGACTCAGCCGCGACTTCCTAGGTTTTCTACAGAGCCGGTCATTCCTATTTTCAAAGTTTGTGATCGTTTCTAAGAGAAACTTTACTGTCAGAAATCGGGAACTTTTTTATAAATCAGGAATGACCCCTTTTTCTCTCCCGGGGCATCAGGCAACCATTACCTGCTGCACGGTGACGAATTTCCGCCGAGGCTGGCGCGGGCTCTCGGCCAGACATAGCGTAATCGCTTCGGCAACCCGCTTCATCAGAATATCCAACGACTTGGCTTGCGTGTGGCACCCGCGTAGTTCGGGGACATTGGCACCGAAATAACCCTCCTCGTCCTGCTCAACGATGACTGTGAACGGATCGGAACGCTTTGCCATGTCTAAAGTATACCCTGACAGCGGCCATGACAGTATAAAAAGCTGACGGCGGTTGCATGACCGCGAACGGGTGATATCCACCGTCTACCACTGCTGACGGTAAATATTTGACAACCGTTTAGCGGCTGTCCCGAAGGGACGCATTGCTCCGGCAAAATGCGTCCCTGCGGGACAGCCGCTAAACCGGATTTTCCGCCATTACTATTCCAAATGTGAATCAAAACCGGTCCGGATCCACCCGCACCTGCGTCCCACACTCGGGGCAGCGGTCGCGGGATTCTCTCAGGTCGTACCCGCAGACACGGCAATTCGTGCCCGGGTCGATGCTCTCGGCGTGGCGGGCATAAAGGATCACGCCGCCCATCAGCATCGGTAGCACCAGCATGGCTAAAAACGGCCAGATTAGCGGGCTGTTGTTCGGCCAGCCGTGGATCTGCTGCATCGTGTCGGGCAGGTCCAGCAGCAGCAAAAAACCCGCGAGGCTGATCTCTACCGCGAGCGCCAGCAAAAACGCCCGCACCCCGCGGGCGGCGGCCATCGTCGGGCCGACCATGCAGAGCATTGCCAGCGGGAAAAACGCGCAGCAGGTGAACACGCCCGATCATAGCGCTCTCCGAACACCTGATAGGACGGGTGCTCGGTTCTCGTATCATTCTGTATTGCGGATTTCGCGTCGAACCCGCGCACCATTCTCGTTCGCATCGTAACCGATAGGCTTTTAGCCCGCGGTGGGTTAACGATCGATGCAATTCCGTGATCGTCCGCGGGCTGAAGCCGCGCGGCTGGAATTTTTAACGCCGCGCGTGACTAAGCTAAAATTCGTAGAAGAAGCCGCGGGTGCATACCCGCCGGCCGGAACCGCGCACGGCGTGACAACCCTCTCAACTCTCGACGACGTAATTACAGGCTTCGTAAATCACGCTGTGTTTGGGCTTCGCCGGGTCGTACAGCACGTTGACCGGCGTGCCGATTTCATAGTTCCCGTACGTGGATCGCGACACCGATTGCTCACGCACGAACGGCTGCCCGTCGGTGGTCGAGTAGGTGTAGCCGAGATACCAGGTCGAGCTGCGGCCGCGGGAGAATCGTTTATTGCTGATCGTGCCCGCGACGGCCGTTCCGTCCTGCACCAGCCGGCGGGTGCGTAAGACCTGATACACCGACACGCCGGCGACTACCCAGGCGGCCAGGTTCCAGATCCCGGTCAGGATCATCCAGCTGTGGGTCTCGCGGTCGACGTCGCCCAGCTCGGTCAGGCAGACGTTATGGCCCAGGATCGTGCTGACTTTGGCGCTAGCGGTGTCTCCTTCCTGGGCGCGGTCGTATTCCTCGTGTTCGACCTTCTGGTGGTCGTCTTCGACCGTGCCGTTGAAGGAATAGTTGAAGTCGACGTAATAGGAATCGCCGTGCCGGGACGAATGGGAAATGGATTTCCCGGTCACCGTGACCTGAACCGGCTTTCCGGAATGCTGCACGTACCACCGGATCGGCACGATGCCCAGCGACAGCACGGCCGAGACGAACAGCAGCACGTACACCAGCGACAACAGCTTTCCGCCGAATCCTTTGGATTTCGGCCGGACTCGGCGTGGCGGGGGCGGAAGGATCAACGATGGGGAAATTTTCGGGGCATCCATGATTTGCTGTTGAGTATACCGTAAGACCCGATGGCCCCCGATAGCACGCATCTGTTGTCACAGGTTCTCTGGCTCGCGGTGATCTCGATCCCGGTCGCCTGTTGCGCCTGGACGGTCACGCACGAGGAAATTTTCCGCGAGCCCCGCGAGTTCTGCGCCGAACGCAGCAAGGCCTGCCGCCGGCTCATCGAGCGGAAATTCTTCTACCTTTTCACCTGTGAATACTGCTTCAGCCATTACGTGACGGCGTTTTTTCTCTGGTTCACCCACTTCAAGCTGCTGCTGGATGACTGGCGCGGCTACGTGGTCGCGTTGTTCGCCGTCGTCGCGATCGCCAACATGTACATGAGCCTGTTCGCCCGCCTGCGGGTCGATATCCGGTCGGAGCGCGCGACTGCTGATATCAAGGACAAACAAACCGAACGGCTATCGCAGGAGCTGGAGTTGAAGATCCTCGAGTGAGCGGTCTTCTAAACGCGGCTCGAGGACTGTTTCGTTTTGTACCGGATCAGATTTTTTCGGCCCAGTCTCGCTCGACACTGTCACTTTCATCGGCCGACTCCGCAGCTGATGGGCTTTTAATCAGCGACGACGCCGTCCATCTCCAGGCCGACGGGTATTCACCCGCGGCTTCGGCGGAGACAGCGCGATAATTCGAGTAGGCCGCATCAATCCTACATAGAAACGCGAGTCTGCCATGCCGTGCAAAGCGGCGGACGTTTGATACCATTCCGGCAGGCCCGGACGGATTCTTCTCGGCACGACACGGATGACACGCACGACCTTATTCAAACGATGGAACGTTGCCCCGCCGCACGCGCGGGCGGTGGAGCTTGCGGCGGCGATGAAGGTGTCGCCGTTGGTGGCGCAGGTGCTGTTGAACCGCGGCGTAGAGACCGCCGAGGCGGGGATGCGGTTTCTGAAACCGACGCTGAATCAGCTGCACGACCCGTCGCTCGTGCCGAACCTGGACGTGGCGTCGGAGCGGATCGCCAGGGCGATTGCCGAGAAGCAAAAGATCGTCGTTTATGGCGACTACGACGTCGACGGCATCACGTCGACGAGCATCATCTGGCACGCGATCAAGACGCTGGGCGGGGACATTCATTATTACATTCCGCACCGCATGGAAGAGGGGTACGGCCTGAACGCCGACGCGGTCGCCGAGCTGTGCGACGGCGGCGCGAAGCTGATCATCACGGTCGACTGCGGGGTGACCGCGATCGAGCCGGCGAAGGTCGCCCGCGAGCGTGGCGTCGACCTGATCATCACCGACCACCACGAATGGCGCGAGGTGCCCGACGGCGTGGGCGGACACGTGCCGGTGCTGCCGGACTGTCATTCGATCGTGCACCCGCGGTTGCCGCAGGAGGGCAAGCCGGCGTACCCGAACCCGCATTTGTGCGGGGCGGGCGTGGCGTTCAAGCTGGCGTGGGGAATCGGCAAGGCCGTGGTCGGCGCGAGCAAAGTGGGCGACGCGTACCGGTCGTTTCTGATCGACGCGACGGCGTTTGCCGCGCTCGGTACGATCGCCGACGTCGTCCCGCTGGTGGGTGAGAATCGCGTGCTGGCCGCGTTCGGGCTCGGGGGATTAAAGGCGAGCAAGCTGACCGGCATTCAGGCATTGATCGAATCGGCACAGCTGACCGGGCAGACGCTGGACGCGTATCACGTCGGCTTCCGGCTCGGGCCCCGCTTAAACGCCTGCGGGCGGATGGGGCACGCGAAGCTGGCGGTCGAAATGCTCACCGACGCCTCGCCCGAGCGGGCGATAGAAATCGCGAATTTTCTCGAAGCACAGAACCGCGAACGTCAGGGCATCGAACGCGGAATTTTGGAACAGGCGATTCAGCAGGCGACGCTGCTCGGGTGCGACCGCGAAGACTGCCGGGCCGTCGTGCTGGCGGCCGAGGGCTGGCACCAGGGAGTGGTCGGCATCGTGGCGTCGCGGTTGGTCGAGCGGTTCCACCGCCCTGCCGTGATGATCGCGCTTAATAACGGGCACGGGCACGGCAGCGGCCGCAGCATCAGCGGGTTCCACCTGGCGCGGGCGCTGGACCTGTGCAAAGAGTTCCTCAAAACCTACGGCGGGCACGAGATGGCGGCGGGCCTGAGCCTGGAAACGCCGAACGTGGTGGCGTTCCGCGAGGCGTTCTGCCGACACGCGGCCGACACGCTGACCCCCGAGCAGCTGGTGCCCGAAATCACGCTCGAAACCACGGCGCAGATTGCCCAGGTGACCACCGCGCTGGTAACCGACCTGCAGCGACTGGGGCCGTTCGGCCAGGGGAATCGCAAGCCGTTGATCTGCCTGCCAAACGTCACGATCGCGAGCCCGCCCCGGCGCGTGGGGAAGACCGCGCAGCACGTCCAACTGGTCGTCCGACAAGGCACCGCGACGATCAAGGGGATCGTGTTCAATGCCGGGGATGATCTGGACAAACTCAAGCCAGGGACGGTGATCGACCTCGCGGCCGAGGCGCAGCTGAACGATTTCAACGGCTACGTGAGCGTGCAGCTTCGCGTAGAAGACTGGCGGCTCGTCGAGCCGTAAATGGTCGACATCTCTTTTTCAGCCCAGGCCCGTCAGTTCCTTTCAGGGCTGGGACTGTACCGAGTCCCGCGCGACGACCGGTTCGTTCCGCGGCCTTCCGGCCTCGGCTATTAAAAAATCTGTGTGTCGGTCATCCCATGATGGCCAGAATCGCGAACGTCGCGAGCCAGTGCTCGCCGGCGTAGTCGTGTTCGATGTGCGGGAGACTGGCGTCGACGTGCGAGTCGGCGGCGTCGCGAAGGACGCTCACGCGCGGGTCGGATGCATCGAGCGAGGCTGCGATTTTCCGCATGCACCAGGCGCGGGAGAAATTCAGCCCGTCGAGGTGCGCGATCTTCCCGTCGGTGCGGTCGCTGACGACCGCGGGGGACAGAATTGCCGGCGGATAGCCCTCGTGCAGTCGGGGTAGAAAGTTGTCGAACCACAATCGGAATTCGGCGGCTTTCAGGACCGTTTGCATGCACGCGGCCTCGATCAGCGTCGGGGACAGGAAATCATCCAGCGACGGTTCCCACGCCTGTGCCGCGGTGTCGTGCCCGTACCAGTGCCGGGCTTGTCGTTCGATCAAAGTTTGAAGCGATCGGTTCCCGTGCGACACGCAATAGCCGTGAGACAACGTCATCGCGAAGGCGGTGTTCGAATGGGTCCCGGCGCGGATGGGGTAGACCGCCTGCGGAAGGAAGTTCGCCAGCCTGTCGGTGATCAGCGTGGCCAATGGTTCGAGCACCGCGTGCCAATGGGCGCGGTCGTCGGGCGCGGGTTGGTGCAGTTCGGCCGCGAGCGCGAGTAACCACGCCCACCCGTAAGGGCGCTCGAACCCGCGGCCGGTCGGGCGGTTGAAATAGGCGATCTCGGCCGACACATTTCCGGGAGTGAACGCGCGGTCGAACTGTCGGCAGACCTCTTGGGCAAGTGACAACTGCGGAAAGACGCGGACGAGCCGGGCCAGTTGCCAGTACCCGTGCACGCAGGAGTGCCAGTCGAAGCAGCCGAAAAAGATGGGGTGCTGTTGCCGGGGCGGGCGAAAATCGTCTTCACCGGCCAGCACGTGCTGCATCGCGTGGGGGTATTCGCGGGTGACATTTCGCAGCGTCAGGGCGGCGAAACGGGCGGCGAGTTCCTGCGTCATGGCTGCGGACATAGGCCCTCTTCGCGAAAGTGATGGCGTTGGTCGTTCCGCGGGTTCAGCTGCTCATCTGTGACAGAATCTCGGCGCTGCGGAGCGTGTTCCGGAGCAGCATCGCGACGGTCATCGGGCCGACCCCGCCGGGCACCGGGGTGATGTGCCCGGCCTTCTGGCTGACGGCGTCGAAATCGACGTCGCCGACCGTTTTTTTTGTGCCGTCGGGGAGCGTCACGCGGTTGATGCCGACGTCGATAACGACCGCGCCGTCGCGGACGTGCGAACCGCCGATCAAGCCGGGTTTACCGACGGCTACCACGACGATATCCGCCCGTGCGGTGTGTGCTTCGACGTTCCGGGTCGCGATGTGGCAGAGCGTGACGGTCGCCATCTGCTCGGCCAGCAGAAGCGCGACCGGTTTGCCGGCGATTTCGCTCGCGCCGACGACGACCGCTTCGGCGCCGCGGAGTTCGATGCCGGTCGATTTGATCAATTCGATGACGCTAAGGGCGGTGCACGGGGCGATCAGCGTGTGGCCGTAGACGACGTAACCGATGTTCGCGGGGTTGACCCCTTCGACGTCTTTGACCACGTCGATTTCGTACTGCAACCGGGCGTGGTCGAGGTGCCCGGGAAGGGGCAGGTGCATCATGATGCCGGTGACGCTGGGGTCGGCGTTCAACCGGCGGATTTCGCGCTTCAGGTCGCGCTGCGAGATGTCGGCCGGGTAGGTGATCAACTGATAATTGATGCCCACCGCCCGGCAGGCTTCGCCCTGCCGCTGGGCGTAGAGCTCACCCGCGGCGGTGGACCCGACCAGCAGCGCGGTCAGGTGCACGGCGCGCCCCTTTGCCGTCAGTGCAGCGACGCCCGCCGCGACCTCTGATTTGATGCGGGCCGCGAGTGCGAGGCCGTCGATGAGCTGTGCTGCCATAAGCGGCACGAGTATACGGGCAAGGGTCCAATCACAAAGCGCCGCGGGCGAACCACCACGGCGCGGGTCTCCGCTATCAATCCCGCCTGGTGCGATTTATCCTTTTCTCGTCCACGCGGAGGAGCATGTCGCAGAAGATGCAAAATCGGTTGGCGTTCTGGCTCGGGCTGGGGTTGATGTTCGCGACATCGCAGTCGCGTGGCGACGGCGTGCCGGGGCCGATCCCCGACGAGTTTATTGATCCCGAGACGCACCTGCGGGTCGTGCACCTGTCGCGCGTGCCGAACGACCGGTCCGGGGTGATCTATTTCACGTACCCGTGCATCACTGCTGACAGCCGGCTTGCGCTGGTCGACACGCAGTTCGAGGACAAGTGGCGGTACCTCTACGCGTTTGATTTTCAGTCCCAGGTGTTGCGGCCATTGGTGACCGACCGGTTGACTCAGGACCAGGTCCTCTCGCCGAAATCGGGGAATGTCTACTACATGGCGGACAACGCGGCGTGGGTGATCGACGTTCGCGGCGGCGTGGCGAGGAAGATCGCGGACGTCCCGCCACGCTGGGTTCCGGGCGCTGGGTTTTCGGTCAATGCCGACGAGTCGCTGCTGCTCGGCGCGTCCTGCGACGAGGACCGGCCCGTGCACCCGCCGAGCACCCACCCGGCTCAGTACGGCAAGATCAACACCGTTGAACAGACGTTCGAACAGCATAAACCGAATGTATTATTTACAATCAATATTCACACCGGCGAAGTGAAGGCGATTCACAGAATTAACACCTGGCTCGGGCACGTGCAGTTTTCACCGACGGATCCGAACTTGCTGATGTTCTGCCACGAGGGACCGTGGGACAAACTCGACCGCATCTGGACGATGCGGCTGGACCAAGGCGAGCCTTATTGCCTGTACAAACGAAGCGACCCGACTGAAATCGTCGGTCACGAATTCTGGGCACCCGACGGAAAACCGTCTGGTTCCAGCAGCATCTGCGGGCGTCGAAAAAGGAGTTTCTCACCGGTCAAAACCTGGAGACCGGCACGCTCACGCAGTACACGGTCCCCCCCGCGGGCAGTCGATTCACTACACGCTGTCGCCGGACGGGACATTCTTCATCGGGGACGGCACCGGCGGTCGGTCCGACAAACCGGGGCCAAACAAGTATCTGTCGATGCTGAGACCCGATCACGGAGAATTGAAATTGACCAAACTCTGTTCGCTGCAGAAGAACGACTACGCGTTCGAACCGAACCCGCACGTGTCGCCGGACAACCGGTGGGTCATTTTCACGGCCACGCTGCACGGATCCCCGCAGGCGTACGGCGTGGAGATGTCGGCCCCCGGATCGCACGCCGCCGGCGACAGTGTCAATGGCGGGTCACGTTGAAGCCGATTACGGCAGTGTTGAGAACGCGTGGACTGTTGCGGGCCAAAGGCTCTGGAACCGCTCCGTGTTTAACGAAAGGCTAAGTGTCACACGAATTTCGCTTCGTTCCGCGCTGTATCAGAATTGCAGCCGCGCGGCTTTAGCCCGCGGACGATTGCGGTACCGCGTCGACGCTCAGCCGTCCGCGGGCTGAAGCCGCGCGGCTACGATCTGAAAAAGACTACCGCGGGTCGAGTAAAATCCGTGTCAGATCGCTTTGCGGAACTGGATCGCCATCTCGTGTCGCCCGTTGCTGAGCTGTCGCGAGCGGACGACTTCGCAGGTGTGGTTGGTGCTGTGGTGACCGGGGCCGAAGATTTGAATTCTGCAGGTCTGACCGACGGCGAGTGACTCCCGGAGCAGGAACGAGACGCCGCTGATGGACGAATCGCGTGTCGTCACGTCGTGCGTCGTGTTGGCCAGGGGGCCGTCCAGGACGGTCAGCCTTGGCTTGCGCCTGGACTGGCCTGCGGTTGTCACGTCGGCGGTCAACGGTGGTAGCGCTCACGGGCAAAGTGGCCGGTGGACGAATGGTGTCGCGGTTACGCATAAATGGGTAATGATTCCCGTAAAATGAATGGAAACGTGTAAAAACTACTGTTTTATCGATGAAAATTCAGAATCCCCGACCCGTCGATCCCGCCGGTCTTGCCAACTCGAACACATTTGCAACCTTGATACTGATTAGACCTAGCAGAGCGGATGCCACGAGTTGCAAAGCGGCCGTAGAACGCCGCTTTTCGCTGCTAAATCGCAGATACCTGTCCACCCGGAAGCCGCTCCTCGGCCCGCGTCGACTTTTTCAATGGGTTCGAAATACGGTCTCGAATGCTTTGCCAAATCCCGAACGAGTCGAGATAATCAGCCCCGAACAGTGCACGGCCCGGACGCGTCTGATCCAAGTTGCCGCGTCTTATC
>CBDFHW010000007.1:0-186157 GCA_965247815.1 Tepidisphaeraceae bacterium
TCCATTGGCCAGGCTGACTGCGTTGCCGGTCTGCCCGCCGGAGACGATGGCCGCGCCGTTTGCCAGCGTGCCGTTCATGGCCGCGCCACCAATCCCGCCGTTCACGACCGTGGTCCCGCTTACATTGTCGAACGTATAGTTCGCGATCGCGGTCGCCGAAAGTTGACCCAACCGGAGGGTGCCGCCGGTGATCACGGTCGCGCCGCTGTAGTTATTGCTGCCGGCCAGAAGCAGAACGCCCTGGCCTGCTTTATTCAACCCGCCGGCGCCGCCGTTGCCGACGCCGGATGCGAATGCGACATTGTTTCCGTTCGTGTCGATGATCGCGTTACCGGTATTGAACGTGACGGGTTTTGGGACGCCCAGGGAACTCTGTGAGATGTCCGAGCTTCCGTTGTTTGTTGCCCGATTCGCAACGTACTGTAGCTTGCCGCCGTTGAAGGTGACGCCACTGTAAAGTGCTCCGCCGAGTGCGTATTGCCCGTTGATCGCCACAGTTCCGGCATTGATGTTGGTCTGTCCGCTATAACCGCTCGCTGCGGTCAGTGTCAGCGTGTAGGGACCGACCTTGGTCATCGATCCGGGGCCGTCGATATTTCCGACGATGTTGATGTTGCCCTGTGCCGCGTCGATCGTCGCCGTCGACGCCAGTTGCACGTGGCCGCCGATCTGGAACACGTCGCCCGACCCACTGGAATGACGGACGTATCCACCGTCGAGGATCAGGTTATGAAAGTTCAGATAGCCGGCCCCGATGCCTTGGAAGACCAGGCCGCCGTTGACGCCGTTGGTGTTATTGATGGTCAGCGAGTCACCGGCGAACGTGAAGTTCGGTGTGCCGGCGGTTTCGTCGCCCGTGTTCAGCGGCGTGCGGATTGCGAAATTACCCGTCGAATAATCGGCACCCGGGTGCGTGAAGGTCGTGTCGCTCCAGGCGTTCCACCAGTTGAACGCCGACGTTCCCGGCGCGTCGGACTGTTTCAACGTCGCGGTCGTCGCCGACCACGGATTTGCCTGATTACCGAGCCCGTCGTCCTGTCTCTGGGCGTACATCAACGCGACGTTGCGCATTAGGATGTTGTTGACGCCGGTGTTGTAGTCTGCCGCGCCGTAGTTCAGGCTGTAGACTTCGTTGTCGTAATTCAGACCGTAGCCGTAAAAGTGGACGCCGGCTTGAAAGATCACGGAACCGTCGCCGTCGAACTCGGCGACCAACGAATTCATCTTCGCGCCGGCCCAGACGTTGCCGTTAAATGTATTACCCCAGTTATTCGTCGTCCCCGAGCCGAGGTAATGGTTGCTCTCGTGCTGGGCCACGCGGTCGTTGGGATAGGTCCCGCCGAATCCAATGCTGCCCTGAAAGTCCGACTGCGCGGTCGGGATGCCGGAGTTGTAATAGGTGTAGATGTTGTAGTTGCCGAAATCGCCGTACGCGTTGTACCGATTGACGGTGTTCTGCAACGCGGAGGTAGCGGCTGCCCTTCGCGCATCGGTGTCCCAAAAGCCGTCGATCGTGAACGAGAGCGTCGCGTGCGAGACCGCCGGGACTGCCGTGATCGCGGCGAGCAGTACCGCCGAACGCACTTTCCGAGCATGCAAGTTGACAGGACGCTTCACGAAGCGCCCGAAGCGGGCCGGTGTGGTCACATTAATCATTTGATCTCCGCAAGCTGCCGGGCAGGGGTGGTGAGGCAATCAACTTCAACCGCCGGCGAAGTCGATCAACGCTGTCCGAACTATACCACCACTCCGGAGGCTGTCAGTTAAGGAATTGCGGCATTCATTTCAATTTTTGCGACAGCTGAGAACGCTTCGGTCCGGTGCCAGTTACTTTCCGTTTTTTCGGTAAGCGGCGGGCGAAGCGCCATTGATTTCTCGGAACGCCGTCGTGAACCATGTCAGGCTTCCGAACCCACTTTGTTGCGCGATCTGCTTGGTTGTTAAACTGGTTTGCGACAACAAAACTTCGGCGTGTTTGATCCGACATCGCCGAATCTCTTCCAACGGGCTCCTGCGTAATGTTGCCCGGAATTTTCGCTCGAGCGCCCGACGGGTCGTTCCAGCTGCCGCAACTACTTCGTTGACAGTGATTTGCGTTCCAGCGTTCTCTCTGATGAATCGAACGGCTGTCCTGAGCTGTTCGTCTTCAATCGCCATCGTCCCGGTCGACTGACGCTCGGCGATCCCGGCGGGCGAGATCTTTTCAACGATCTGGGGTATCCCTTCGCCGTCCATGAGGCGGTCCAAAAGCTGCGAAGCCGTCCGACCCATTAAACGCCACGGGATGATGACACTGGACAACGGCGGATTACAGATCGCGGTGCTCAGATCGTCGTTATCGATCCCAAGAATAGCCACATCGTCCGGGACGCGCAGGCCTAAATCCAAACAGATTCGGCTGACGGTACGGGCTGCACCGTCGTTACATGCCACAATCCCGAGTGGTCTATGCTGCTGAGTCAACCAATGATCGAACGGACCGTTGACCAGGCTCGGCCGGACGGGCCGGTTTAGTCCGAGGCCCCATTCGACTTCGTAAACGGCGGTGGAACAACCGGCCTTTTTTACGGCACCTTCGAATCCCTGTTGACGCAGTGTCGACCACGGCGCGACCTCCTGACCGACGAACGCGAAGTGTCGAAAACCCTTGGCCAGCAGATGCTCGGCCCCCGCAGCGCCCACGGCGAAATCGTCGGCTTCGACGGCCGGCAGCGGCGACTCTGTGTCGAGATAACCCCGGCACACCGCGACCGTCGACGGCACCATTGCAGCGGCCTGCCTCCCCTGCTCGGTCGATTCCAACGCACCCAGAAGCATGCCGTCCGGCTTGCTCGACCGAATGACCTGCACGAAATCGTAGGTCGGAGGGCAGATTTCCAGATGCCAGCGGCCCTCGGTGTTCCCGTACGAACTGATGCCCTGGATGAGCTCGCGGTAACACCCCATGTTCGTGGCGGTGATGACCAGGATGCGACGCCGCGTGACCGTCATGGCGCGGAGCATAGTCGTCGTGCTCCGACGGCTCAACTGCGGTTGACCGGTCGAGTCAGAGCTGTGACCGAAGCGATTGGCGTAAGCTGATGCTTCCGATTCGGCGCGACTCAATCGATCCCAATGGCTTGAAACTCAGGTCGACGTGTAGAAATTCGGCTTCGTGTTTGCCTTCCCAAGCACCCAGTCGTAAACCTCCACCGTCTTCTTTCCCTTCGCGGTCCAATCATAAATCCGGACCGCGTCCTGCCGCGCCTGGTGTCCCAGGGTTTGCCTGCGTGCGGGGTCGTTGGCGAGCGCTTCCATCTCGACGGCGAAATGCTCGACCAGATGATCCTTGGTGCCGAGCGGTACCTTCACGCCGTTACTCTCATGGATAAGACCGCCCGGACCGCCGTAGTCGACGACGACGCAGGGCAGGCCGGTCGCCATCGCTTCGACGACCACGCCCGCGCCGAGCTCGCGAATGCTGGGAAACGCGAACACGTCGGCCGTTCGCATGAGCTGCCCGATCTCGGCCTGGGTTCGGCGTCCGATCAACTCGACGCACCCTTCCAGATTGTTCTCTTTAACGATTTCAACGAGCCGGGGCATCTCGGGTCCGTCACCGGCGATGTTCAGCTTGTGCTTGCGAAGATTAGGATTCTTTGCCATCGCGAGCACGGCGACGTCCGGGCATTTGTACGGGACCAATCGCCCGGCATACAGAAACGTGACCTGTGGTCGAACCGGGCGATCCGGCGGGGCTTCGAACAGGGTCGGATCGATCCCGACTTCCGGGAAATCGATTGTGCGACCGAGATTTGAAGGGGAAAGCCGGTCGATCGTGTGCTGAAAAGCGGCGAGAATGGCGGACGATTTCGCGTAGGTCGATTTTGCGTAAGGCAACAGGCGATACGCGTCGCGAAGGTACGTCAGACCCTCTTTTTCTTTTTTCAATTCGCCCGTGAACTCCGGCGGCCACCGCAATCCGCCGTTGAGCGGGCCGAGCACGAACGGCACGCCGATCCGTTTCAACCACTTCGCGAGCGGGCTTGGCAAGGTCGGCGACATCGGTGTCACCCGGTGCACGAGGTCGAACTCGCCGGCCTTCAGCTGCTTCTTAAATCGCTTCCAGATTTCCCATTCGAACGCCAGATACGGCGGGTACTGCATCGCGATATTGGTCGTCCAGCCGACGGCCGACCCCCCCCGCATCCACGTCGCAGTTTTGTACATCGGGGAAGCGATGTATTCGTTGTCGATGTATTCGACGGCCGCTTTCCCGAACCCCTTAGCCGAAATGGCCGCACGATTTCGAACGTGGGTGGCGACCACCGCCTCCACGTGCTCGGCAATCCCTCGGCAGGCGTTGTAACCAACAACAGGGAGGCTGGGCCAATCGGGATTGCAGTCGTTGGCGAGCAATAAAACGCGCATATCCAGAACCAAATGCTGAACAGAGACGAACCTAAGGTATCTTCGTCATTTGCACATGCATGCATTCACTCTGGCCGGTTGTCATTTTTTTTTGTGTCGTAAAGACCGGCAGCAGTTTGACGGGACGTGCGCAGATCCACGAGAACATACCCCCAACGCTAGCTAAGTGGTACCCGCTTCTAGCGCAGATCCTTCGACTTCGGCTCGCGCCTCCGCTCAGGACTTTTTCAGACCTTCTCGATCTGCCAGTATTCCAACTCAAGTGGTGTAGGCCGGCCGAAGATCGTGGTGATGATGCGGACTTTGCCCTGTTCGCCGAGGATTTCGTCGACTTCGCCTTCGAAGTTGATGAACGGGCCGTCGGTGACTTTGACCTTGTCGGCCTTCTTGTACTCGGTCTTGAGCGACGGCGCGTCGTCGGGACGCTCGGCTTCTTCGAGCATCTTGGCCTGGTCCTTGGCGCTCATCGCGGTCGGCTTGCCGTTGGAGCCGATGAAGTCGCCGACCCCTTCGGTTTCTTTGATCAGGAACCAGACTTTTTCGGGGATCATGCCGTTCTTGTCGAGTTCGAGTTCGACAAAGACGTAACCCGGATAGAGCTTGCGGTCGGATTCCTTCTTGACGCCGCCCTTCATGGAACGGACGCGTTCGATCGGGACAAGCACCCGGCCCAGTTGCGATTCGACGGCTTCGATCTTGATCTTGCGCGTCAACGCATCTCGGACACGGTCTTCTTTATTGCTCGCGACTCGCAGGACGAAAAATTGCATAAGGGTGTCAGTTGTCAGTGGCCAGTGGCTGGTTGTCAATAGCAGTCATCCGAGGCCCGCATCAGCGTGACAGCGGGTCGGGGCCGTCAAAAAACCGGCACAATTCAGGGTGTTACGACGGCGGAACATACAGGACATGAATCAGACGGAAGAACCATCCGAACACGAAGTCGACACAGAACAGAAATATCGCGATGAAAAACAGGAACAACACGACCACGCGGGTCGAGCCTAGAAGCTCGCCCTTGGTGGTCCAGTTGACCTTCTTCATTTCGCTGTCGGTCGCGATCAGGAAGTCTGCGTTCTTCGGCTTATTGGTCAGCCAGAAGACGACGACTCCGAACACGACCAGGAACGCGATCGAAATTCCCAGGAACACCATCGACACGTGGCGGGCATGTGCCAACGATCCCGGGACGGTTTGGTCCACCGCGGGGACGTACGGGCTGAGGTACGTCGCGAATAAATTGTACGATGTCAAAATACCTAGAAACGCGGCGACAAAAATCGTTCCGAGCCGCGTCCACTTTCCTTGCCCCCGCTTGTAAATCGTAAAAAAGGGAGCGGCGGTGGATTCGCGCTTGGTAGGCGTAGCTGACGGCTTGTCGTCGTCTGGCTCGTCGGCCTCGGTGGCAACAACATTCGTGGCCATCAGTTTTTGGTCCTTGTCGGCCTCGTCTTTAACGGACGCCATCAGATCGTTCCATTCTTCTCGACGGCATCCTGATCGCGAGTGGACGGCGTCGAACGCTTTCGCACAACACGCCGGGAGGGAATCGAACCCCCAACCTGCCGCTTTGGAGACGGCTGCTCTGCCAATTGAGCTACCGGCGTAAGGGAAGGGCATTGTTAGTTGTTGGTTGATAGTTGTTAGTGAGGAAAGGCGTCTTGCCAACTCTCTTACTGACAACTACCAACAAACAACTTTTTCCACATCACTTCCGCTTGACCTTGTGCAGCGTGTGCTTCCGAAGGCGCTTCGAATATTTCATCAATTCGACCTTCTGCACGCCGCCGGCGACCTTGATCTCCGTGCGGTAGTTCAGGTCACCCGTCTCGGTGCACTGCAGCCAGACGTTTTCTCGATTTTCTTTTGCCATTTCAGATTCCAAAAGTTGCTAGTTGCTAGTTTTTAGCCACCGGTGAGATCCGGTCGACCAACCGCTAGCAACTAGCAACCATTAACTAGCAACTACTCAGGCGAGGATCTTGGTCACAACGCCCGAACCAACGGTCTTTCCACCTTCGCGGACGGCGAAGCGGAGTTTTTCTTCCATGGCGATCGGAGCCTGCAGCTCGATTTCCATGGTAATGTTGTCGCCGGGCATGCACATTTCGGCACCACCCATCAGCTTGGCCGCTCCGGTGACGTCGGTCGTCCGGAAGTAGAACTGCGGGCGGTACCCGGTGAAGAACGGCGTATGACGGCCGCCTTCTTCCTTGGTCAGCACGTAGACTTCGCCTTCGAACTTGGTGTGCGGGGTGATGCTCTTGGGAGCACACAGCACTTGACCGCGTTCCAGATCGTCCTTTTCGACGCCTCGCAGCAGCACGCCGACGTTCTCACCGGCCTGACCACTATCAAGCGTCTTGTTGAACGCTTCGATACCGGTGACGACGGTGGTCTTGTTCGGCTTGAGACCGACGATTTCGACGGTGTCGCCGACCTTGCACATACCGCGTTCGATACGGCCGGTGCCGACGGTTCCGCGACCCTTGATGCTGAACACGTCTTCGATCGGCATCAGGAACGGCTTGTCGACTTCGCGCGGCGGAATCGGGATGTAGGAATCCAGAGCGGCGACGAGGTCGTCGATCGGCTTACAGGCCGTCTCGTCGCCTGGGTTCTGCAACGCCGGCAGCGAAGATCCACGGATCACCGGGGTGTCGTCGCCGGGGAAGCCGTACTTGGTCAGCAGTTCGCGAACTTCCATCTCGACCAGGTCGAGCAGTTCGGCATCGTCAACCAGATCGATCTTGTTGAGGAACACGACGATCTTGGGTACGCCGACCTGGCGGGCGAGAAGAATGTGTTCGCGGGTCTGAGGCATCGGACCGTCGGCGGCGGACACGACGAGGATCGCGCCGTCCATCTGGGCAGCGCCGGTGATCATGTTCTTGACATAATCGGCGTGGCCCGGGCAGTCGACGTGAGCATAGTGACGCTGCGGAGATTCGTATTCCACGTGAGCAGCAGAGATCGTCACCGTCTTGGTAGCGTCGCGTTCAGTACCGCCTTTGGCGATGTCCTTATAGCTCTTGCCCGTGGTCTTGAACTTGGACTGCGACCTGGCGCTCAGAGCGGCAGTCAGGGTCGTCTTACCATGGTCGATGTGACCGATGGTGCCGACGTTCACATGCGGTTTAGTTCGTTCGAAATTGGCCTTTGCCATCTCAGACTCCAATCATCCGGATCGAGCGGTTGTCGAGGCCGCCCGGCCCGCTTATCAAACCATCTGTACCGACATCGCGGCATTAGGGAGGAAGCGGAGATCAATAATAAATGAGGAACGATGAAAGTTGAATAAAGACAACGGCACACTGTCTTTATTCATCTATCATCGTTCGGCATTCATCGTTTCTGCGCCACCTGCCAAATGTCGCGACATCGCCAAGCTGCCACTGGGGCTTGAACCCAGGACCTCCACCTTACCAAGGTGGCGCTCTACCACTGAGCTATGGCAGCGAACGATTTCGACGTCGCCTCCCACACTTTTCGGCCGGCCAGGGTTATCACCTTGGGATCACCGCCCGGAACGGCTGCGGCGCGTACCGGAAGCTAGGGAGGGGAAGAGTATAAGTTTGTCCCCGCAACTGTCAAATCATACGCCGGCCGAATTTACACGAAATCGCGATCCGCGCGGCGATCAGACCGCTGAACCACATTGTACCGAGTTTGCTTCAGGCCGCACCGATTCATCTTCCGAGGCGGCTGATTTTGGGTGCCATCGACTCACCGGCTGAGTTCTGCTCTCGCTGCCTTCAACGCTCGAATGCGGGTAGGGGCCGGAGATCCGCCGAAGTTTCCATACTATCGGCAAATACGTCGCCCGTTTTGCGTTCAGTTTGTGGCCTGTTGCCGCAGGCGTAACCTGGTCCGGCCGCACCCGGGTGCGAAACAAGGGAGTAGACCGGCTATCAATTTATACTCGAGGCTTTACAGCGAGCACTTGGTACTGCCCGCCGAGCGGCAACGCCGACAGCCATTTTTCCAATGGCCTGAATATCCCAAGCGATTTCGGGAAATAGAAGAGCGTGTCGGTCGACAAGATGTGAAATCCGGCGGACCGAAGCCGCCCTCTTGTCTCAGGAATCGTCAGCATAATTGCATCGTGATCGAACGGTATCTTGCTCATCACCAGCCTCGTGCCCGGGTTCCAGGGATTGTTTTCCCAGAGGCCAATCATCCCACCCGGGGACAGACAGTCGAACAGAAATTTCACCGCCGCCTGCCGCTGCGGAGGCGGGATGTGATGGAACGTCCCGTTGCAATAGACCACATCCGCCGACTCGTCCGGCACGTGCGAACCGACCGTTTTGAATGACGCCCAGCCGTCCGGAAAATCCTTGCGGGCGACATGCAGCTCGTGCTCCGAGACGTCCAATCCGAGGACGGAACAAGCGTCCAGCTCCTTGCGCAGATAAGGCAGGGTCGAACCAATTCCGCAGCCGTAATCAATGACCTTCGGCGACGCCGGAGCCGACCGCGATCGAAGCCTGCCGGCCAGCCACTGCACCCGCCGCTCGGCGTAATAATCCTTCGACTCGCCCGTCAGTGACAGCCCTTGATTTAACGCATCATCGTAATGATCCGCGAACGCGTCGAACGCCGCGGCGGGCTGAATGTCTGCCATGCATCCTCTCCGTTCACTTGCGCCGCATTCCGAGAATTGAAACGAAGAAACTGGACCAGATCGTTTGGAACCCGAGCGCGAACAGCGTCACGCCGGGCACGACCCACCTCATGGTCCGAGCGTAGTTCAATTGACCGAAACCGGCCCGCGACCATATCACAACTGCAGACACCAGCAGCATTCCGCCCATAAGGCAGGCGAGCGAACCGCTGGCGATCCCCCGTTCGAGCGTGAGCACTGCGAAAAAGCGGTTCAGCCGTTCGTCCTCGGGCATCAGTTTTTCACTGACCGCAAACACCTTGGTGAAGACGGCAAAAAAAATGGACTGATACCCCACGATCAACGCCAGACTCGCGAGCAGGAGTGTGTGCGCGTCGAGCGAGGCGCCGAAAACCTTCATCCCCGGCATGGCCAAGGCGTAGCCGAGCAATCCGACCAGGACCAGCGCGACGCCAGGGAAAAAAAAAAGCCACCGCGGGCTATACAGCAAGTAAAACCGCAGCGTATGCCAACCGTCGCGAAACGTTTTCAGGTGCGGGGCGTGGGCCTTTCGCCCGTCGGGATGCAGGGTGATTGGAACTTCGCCCACCTTGCCGCCGTACAGGCTCGATTTGATGATCATCTCGGTGGCGAATTCCATGCCGGTGCATCGTTGGTCGAGCTTAACGTACCAGACCTTGGTGAAGGCCCGCATGCCGCAGTAGACGTCGTGGATCGGTGCACCGAACCACCACCGGGCCATGATCGAAAACATCGGATTGCCCCACCACCGGTGCAGGAAAGGCATCGCGCCCGGCGCGACAGTACCGCCTCCCCACGGCAGCCGGCATCCCTGCACGATGTCAAAGCCCTCGCGCAGCTTCGTTAGAAACTTCGGGATCTCGCCGAAGTCGTAACTGTCATCGGCGTCGCCCATCAGGACATATTTTCCCCGTGCGGCATTGATGCCGCCCATCAGCGCGCTGCCGTACCCTTTTTCTTTCACCCGAACCAATCGCGCCCCGAGATCTTCCGCGATCTGCTGTGAGCCGTCGGTGCTTCCGTTGTCGGCGACGATAATCTCCGCACGGTCGCCAAGGCTCGCCAGCGCGGCCTGTGCCTTGCGAAAGCACGTCGCGAGCGTATCCGCCTCGTTCAGGCACGGCATGACCACCGAAAGTTCTATCGCCGTCGGCACCGGCGACTCGATGCCGACCGTTTCTGCCGCGATCATCTCATTGGTCATTTTATTTCAGTCGAAAGATGAGATCCCATTTCAAATCTGAATCCTATCACAAACCTCTTTCAGTCATAGGCCGCCACGCGGATGTGCCAACAGCCGCTGTGAATGTGCTACTTTCAACTCGCAACCGGGCTGGCGGTCCGCGACGGTGAACCACCCGGGCTGGTCTTACGCGCGAGTCGCCAGCCCGCCGAGGCGAGGATCACCACCGTGCACCCGAGCATCACGACCAGCAGGACTCCCGTAATCGTGCTGCTGCGGAGCAGCGCCCAGTCGGCGTCGATCTTCGCGGTCTTGGCAGTCAGTGTTCGAATCGTCTCGACTTTCCCGGTCAGGATTTCGACCGCGGCCGTGCTCGTGGTCGTCATCACGACGGCCATGGGAACCAGCGTCACCCAGAGATATTTTTCTTTCCCCTCGTTGGCCAGGTAAACCGACACCACCGCCAGCGCGATGACCGCCAGCATCTGGTTCGCCACGCCGAACATGGCCCAGATGGCGGCAAAATCACCGGAGTTAATGAAGTATGCCCACCCTCCGACGATCGCCGCGGTGCTGATCATCGCGGCCGGCCACCACTTTGTATCGGCACATTTCGGGTGAATCGCTTTGCCCAGCAGTTCCTGCAAAAGAAATCGTCCGATTCGCGTCCCGGCGTCGATCGTCGTCAGGATGAACAGCGCCTCGAACATGATCGCGAAGTGGTACCAGTATTTCCAAAACCAGTCCGCCCCGCCCCACGTGGCACCACCGACCCGCCGCAGCGATTCGTCGAACACCTTGGCCATGCCGACCGCAAGCGTGACACCCCCGCCGGTGCGGCCGCGGAGCGACTCCTGCGTCAGCCGTTCGTAGTCGCCGACGTGCTCGATCCCCCCGCCGGGAATCATCAAGATGCGGTCGTGATAGGTCGGCATCACGGCCAGATCGGTGTTCATCGCATAAAAGTCGCCGACCGGAAGCGTCGCAGCCGCAATGATCGCGACCACCCCGACAAGCCCCTCGATCAGCATCGCGCCATACCCGATCGCCCGGGCGTCGGATTCGCGCCGGAGCATCTTGGAAGTGGTTCCGCTGCTGACCAGCGAATGAAACCCGCTGATCGCCCCGCACATAATAGTGATGAATAGAAACGGAAAGATCTTGCCAGCAACCGCCGGACCGCCGTTGATGAAGACGCGATTGATCGGCGGGGCGCTCAGCTTGGGATTAGCGACGATCACCCCGAGTACCAGCAGACCGATCGTGCCGATCTTAAGAAAGCTGCTCAAATAATCGCGAGGAACGAGCAGAACCCACACGGGCAGCACTGCGGCAACAAACCCGTAGATCGCCATCGCCCAGAGGACGCTGGTCTGTGAAAGATTGAGGCCATCGCCGATCTGATGGTGCGCAACCCACCCGCCGGCAACGGTCGCCGCCAGCGTCAGCGCCCCGCCGATGACCGACGCTTCAATGACTCGGCCTTTTCGAAGCCTGTACATATAAAGCCCGACGAACAGCGCGATAGGAATCGTGCAGGCGATTGTAAAAATACCCCACGCGCTGCCGGGCACGATCCGGACCGTGTCCGGCGTCAGCACTCCTGTGACAACTTTATTATGCGATCCATTGCCGTTAAAACGACTCGTTCGCAGATCAAATTGTTCTTCGAGCGGCATGCGTGACTTGCCGTCGTTCCAGACCAACTCGCTGCCGGCGGGGATGTGCTGCGTGTTGCCGGCGACGAGCCGAAAACTGTCGGGCATGACCAGCCTGCTACCGGGCGGAAATTTCACTTCTTCCCCGCCCAATGCTTTCACGACCACTTTCCCGAGCCCCGCGAGTGCGATCACCAGGATGAACAAAATCGCGACCATGGCCGCCGTGCCCGCGACCTTGCCCACGTCGCTGAAGGCAATCTGCGCCAGTGACCGCCCGCCCCGGCGGGTGCTCGCGGCTAGCACCAGGAAATCCTGCACCGCCCCCGCAAAGCAGACGCCGACGACGATCCACAACAACCCGGGCAGATAGCCGAACTGCACCGCGAGCACCGGCCCGATGAGCGGGCCCGCCCCGCTGATGGCCGCGAAATGGTGCCCGAACAGCACCCATTTGTTCGTCGGATAGTAATTGCTGCCGTCGTCCAGCGTCACCGCCGGCGTGACCCGCAGGTCGTTCAAGGTCGCAACCCTTGCGGCAAGAAACGCGCTGTAATATCGGTACGCGATCGCCATCGCGCACAGAACGCCGATCATCAAAGGCATCGCCGACATGAATGAATTGCTCCGGGTGCTCGCCGAACTGAGTCCGGGAAGAGTAAACCACAGATCAAAAAGATTTCACAGCGAAACCGCCGATCGCTAAGGCCGCCAAAGCCGCGGCTTCAAGTCGATTCATATTTCTGCACCTGTGCAATGCCGGGCACCATTGATTAACTTTCCGCGATGACTTTAAAGATCTGGTGCAACTCGAAATTTCCCGATAACGCATTGAAGCTGCTGACAGAAAACCTGGGTCGGCATCAGTTGCTGTTCGCCGGGCAGTTGTCGCAATCTGTTTTGACCCCGGGCGGGCACGACCCGCTGCTGGCCGAGGCTGATATTGCTTTCGGTCAACCAGACCCGCAGCAGGTCGCCCGGTCTCCGAAGCTCATGTGGGTGCATCTCACCAGTGCCGGTTACACGCGATACGACACCGACGCGTTTCGCGAGGCCATGCGGTCCCGCGGCGCGATCGTGACCAATAGCTCCAGCGTATACGACGAGCCGTGTGCCGAGCACGCGCTGGCGATGATCCTCGCACTCGCCAGGCGGTTGCCGCAGACGTTAGACGCACAGCGGACCGATCACGGGTGGGTCGACCTGCCGATCCGTGAGCAGTCGCGATTGCTCATCGGGCAATCAATTCTCATCTACGGTTTCGGCGCGATCGCGCGTCGGTTGGTCGAGATGCTGAAACCGCTGGGGCTGAAAATCACCGGCGTCCGTCGGCACCCGACCGGCGACGAAGGCGTGCCAATCGTCACCGCCGAGCAGGCCGACGAACTGCTGCCGACCACTGATCACGTGATGAACATTCTCCCGGGCGCGCCGCACACGGATCATTTTTTCGACGCCGCACGCCTGGGTCGCCTCAACTGCTCGGCCTGCTTCTACAACATCGGCCGCGGCGCGACTGTGGACCAGGACGTGCTGCAGTCGATGTTGAACGACCGAAAGATTGCCGCCGCGTATCTCGACGTGATGACTCCAGAACCGCTGCCACCGGGGCACCCGCTGTGGAGTACGCCGAACTGCTGGATCACGCCGCACACGGCAGGCGGGCACGACACCGAGTTCATTCGTTTGGTCGAACATTTTCTTGACAATCTCAGGCGTTTCGTCGCCCGGACCCCGGTGCGCGATCGTGTCATGTGACCGACCGAGACGCTTCAGGTTCCACAGGATTCAATTGCGGGAAATCGAAAACTTAGGTAGTTTCCCGGGGTCGTGATTTTATCGGACTGCCGACCGACCGGCCGGGCACGTCTTTTTTGCCGGGGAGTCTGTTTTATGTATCGAGCACTCATCCCTTTGATGCTGATCGCCGTCTGCACGCTGACCGTTCTCGGTGACACGTTGACGTTAAAAGACGGCACGAGTCTTACCGGGCGCGTGATCGACCAGGGCGACAAGTATTGGCTGAAAGACGCCGACGGAAAATCGCATTTCGTCGATAAAAATGCGGTGAAAGCCTGGGTGAAGGGGTCCGCAGCAACGCCCGAAAGTTCGACCCCTGGCCCGGCCGGGTCGTCCTTGTCGGGGTCGGCGGCATCGCCGAAGTCGCCGGTTCAATCCGTCGGTACCTACGCGACCGTGAAGCTCAAAGCCGACCACGCCGAAGCACCGGCGGTCGCGGTCAACCTCTGGCAGGCCTTCATCGACAACAAGCCTTTGGCGACCGAACTGACCGCCGCACAAACGGAGCTCAAACGCTGGCAGGAAATGGTCGAAGGCAATGCCGAGAAGGTGAACGGAAAATGGATTTGGGGTGACGAGCGCGACAAGCTTCTGAAACACGTCGTCGAACTTATCACCCAGGGTCACGAGGCGCTGGCGTCCAACCAGACGTTGACCGGCATCGCGAAATTTGAAGAGGCGGTGAAGCTCTACCCGAACAACTTCGAGGCGAATTTCGAACTGGGATATTTCAATCTGGTAAAAGGCGTCGACGGCGGTCGCAACAACGCCAAGATCGACGCGGGCATCAAATCCCTGGAAACAGCCGTCCGCCTGCAGCCTGGTTCGGCGGCAACGCTCAGCGACCTCGCCATCGGCTATTCGTTCCGTCAGAAATACGAATTGTCGGTGATGACCGCGTACAAGGCGGCCAAGATCGAAGACTCGAAAGAGATCGTCGGCAATCTGGTCAACAGCATTGCCTGGGCGCCGCCCGGCATTCAGAAAAATTCGCGGGTCAAACCGGTGATCGAAGAGGCGCTGCTGCTGGCCGCGAAATACAGCATCAGCCCGCAGGCGACGAACTGGCAGTGGTGCCGACCGACCGAGAAGGAAAAGCTCGCCCGGGGCAGCGACGACGGCGATCAGAAAGGCGGCCCCCCCGGCTTGATGGGCAACGGGACCGGGTTCTTCATCTCCGACGACGGCTACATTCTGACCAACCGCCACGTCGCCAAAGAAGGCGATTACCTCATGGTCCGGTTGGCCGACACGAGCATCAGGCTCGCCGAGCGCGTCGTCATCGACGACACGATCGACATGGCGGTCATCAAGATCAAGACCCCCAAGCCGGTGCCTTTCGTCCGGCTCGCGACTTACGACCACCCTAAGATCGGCGCGGATGTGGCCGTCTTCGGCTACCCGCTTTTCACGCTGTTCGGGATGCGAAGCAGCGTCAAGATGACCCGCGGAATCGTCACCGCCTGGGACAAGGAGAACGAGCTGTGCGACGTCACGGTCGACGCGGCGATCAACCCCGGAAACAGCGGCGGGCCGATGGTCGACCGGCACGGCAACTTGCTCGCGCTGACAGCGATGAAAACCAAGGCGTTCGACGAAAGCGTGAGCAGCTACGGGCTGGGATACAGTACTGAACGCGTCCGCGACTTCTTTGTGAAGCAGAAAGCGAAGCTCGAGGCCGCACACCTGGTCAACGGCGACGACAATTCACCGGTTCTGACCAACGAAGACCTTGCGGTCAGGCTGACCCCGGCAACGGTCTGCATCCTGGTGTATCGCGGCACCCCGCCGACCACCGACGCCGGCGAAAAGCCTTGACGGCTGCACACGCTCAACAATGTAGCCCGCAATAATCCTATTGGAATGCCTCGGCGTGGAAGGTCACATGCCTTGGACCACTCAAACGGATCCCAATTCGTTCGTGCGCGCCAAGCCGATCAGGGTCTCGCTCGGCAAGAGATTTCGACGGGATCGGCCAGCGCACGTTATTTGTAGGGTAATAGACGACACCCGTTTAGCGGTCGCCGCGCAGGGGCACGAGTCGACGTGATCTCGGGCCGAAAGCGCCCCGTCGGGGCAGCCGCTAAACGGGGCGCCTAGATGCGGATTACTTGCCGCCGCCCATGTCGGCGTCGATCTTCCATTGTTCGGGCGTGATAATGGTGTTGACCTTTTGAGCGCGCTGGGCAATTTGCACGCGAGTGGCTGGCACGTCTTCGGCCGCAGTCTGGTCGATGAGTTGTCTGATTCGGCCGTAGGCGGCTTGCTTTCCCGCGGTGTCGGCAGCTGCCTGCCACGTTTTGAACGCGTCGAGGATCTGAGTCCGCTGCTGCGGGGTCGCCGCCATCTCGATCTGGCCGACTTGAGCTTGCACCTGCGCTAGCTGGACGGACGTGACCTTCATCCGCTTCAGCTTATCGCTGTCGTGGCCGCGCAAAAGGAGCTGCGCAGCCTCGAGCGTCTTCCAGTCGTCGCCTGCGAATTCTGAACCGTTACTGTTGTAAACCAGACGCAGTCGCCCGTCGTTAGGGTAGGCGGTCGCGCTCGCTCGATTGCCGCGAATAATGTATCCCCCGTCACGGGTCGTGCGCATGGTCCCGGTCCCGAAGTTTGAATTGGGATCGGCCATGCCGCCCTGCCGGCGGAAGCTCGGGCGCTGGTTGTTCGCCGCGGGCGCGCCGGCGTCAGTCCGGACTTTGCTCTGCTCGGCCAGCGAGTCGGTCATCACGTACCAGTGAATGATCCACCCCCCGCCGCCCAGGCAGAGCAGGATGATCGGAATGCTGAGCCACGACGGCAGCGGCCGCGGCGCGATCTCTTCGTTGGAGTCCATGGCAACCTGTTTGTTTTAGTCTAGTTCGACGACGTCGTCGCGGTCGGCACTGTATCCCACGGGTCGACCTCGTTCGAGAGCCCCTTCGGTGGCTGGTTCTCGGCGTGCCCGTCCTTATACAGGTAGTTCGAACCCAGCTTGATGCCGTGCCGGAACAGCTCGACGTGTGTCGTCACGTAGTCGGCCGGGTTGGTCGGGAAATCCCCCTGCTCCATGTAATAGTCGTCCTTGATCGACCGCTTTTCGCCCAGAACCACGACCTGCGAATCAGTCCGACCCGACGGCGGCTTGCTCGAATATTTCAGCACCTTCGCCTCGTTCTGAACCATGTGCTGGTTGAAAATGTACGAGTGAGCGGCACCCGGTTGCGGGTCGGAGGGGCAGACCATGAGCTTCGGAGTCCAATCCGTCGCCAAAGTTCCCAGCGGATCACCGGGGCCGGTCGGTGTCTCACCGGGAAGATATTGCGGGGCAGGCAATGCCGGAATCTTCGCGTACGATGCGTCTTTAATAAGCCGGTAAGGCCACCGCTGCCACGGATAGACCTCGGAACCCAGCGTCATGTACGGGTAAGGCGAGCTACCGACGGCGGCGTTGTCCGGCGTCACCATCAGCATGGACGTGTCTTGCGTGCCGTCCTGCAGCGGCCCGAGCGGGATCAAAATGCCTCTGTTGTCGTTGGAATACATCTGCATGAAGACGAACATCTGGCGTTCGTTTGACAGACATTTTACCCGCTGCCCCTGCAGCTTTGCACCGGTCAGTGCCGGCAACAGCAGGGAAATCAGCAGCGCGATGATGCCGATCACGACAAGGAGTTCCACTAACGTAAACCCGTGGTTTTGTTTTGTTTTCGTCCGTTTCATGCGTTCCTCTCGAATGCAGCGATGTAACCGTCTGCCGTTGGTAATACGCGTTAGCCCCGAAACTGTTGCGGGGGTTTGCCGGTTTAACTCGCCCGCCCCTTCGCTACCATGCGCGGCTGAGAACCAATCAACGTCGACGGTCGGCCAGCCCGGACGCGAATGAATGTGAATCTTTTACGCCGACACCTTTTCAACCGCCCCGCCGCACCTGCCATAGTTTCGGCAGTCGTGGCGATCCTTCTTTACGCGATTACGCTGGGCGGAACTTATATATACGACGACGTTGGAATCGTCCGCGACGACCCACGCGTTCGAAACGTCTCGCAATGGCACCGGCTCTGGACGAGCGACTATTTCGACGGCGGCGCGGACAATCTATACCGGCCACTGGTCTCCAGTAGCTATGCCGTCGAGTGGTTTGTGCACGGCGATCGGCCGTGGATGTTTCACCTGGTCAATGTGTTGCTGCACGCGGCCGCGTGCGCGGCGGTCGCGGAGTTCACACGTCGGGGCCTCAACGCCATCCCTGCGAAGGTTCGAGATCTCAGTCATCCGGACGAGTCGCAGCCGACGACCGCGGCTTACTTCGCTGGAACGCTTTTCGCGGCCCACCCGTTACACGTCGAAGCCGTCGCGAACATCGTCGGGCGCGCCGAGTTGATGTGCACACTGGCGGTGTTCGTCGGCCTTGCGGTGCTGCTTCACCACACTTTCACGAATGGACGGGCGATTGTCGTCTTAACGGTCGGGGTTTTGGGTCTGCTTTGCAAAGAGCAGGGCATCCTGCAACCGCTGTTCTGGGTCGGCTGCGTCTGGTTCCTCGTCCGACCCGAAAAGACTGACGGACGACCGGAGACAAAAGCCCGGCGGTCGGCCCTTTCGTTGCTGGCCGTGACGACGCTCTGGACGTGGGCGACGTATCTGCTGGTTCGGGAACATTTTTTAAAATTCGAGTGGAACGTCGCGGCCCTCGATCCGACCCGTCAGCCGATGTTGCTCGGTCTCGGCCGGGACCGAATCCTGATGCCCGCGGTCCTGCTCGGACATTACGCGCAGTTGTTCGTGTGGCCCGCGCGACTGTCGCTCGACTACGGCGGCGACGTGATCGGTTCGCACGCGCGGATTTCAGACCCGCACTTTTTCGCCGGCGTGCTCGCCGCCACGGGCTGGTTCGGGGCGGTCGTTTTCACCTTGAAACGCGACGCGCGGTTTGTCGCTTTCTGTCTCCTCTCGGCCGCCGTGACCTACGGCCTGGTCGGGAATGTCGTGACCCTGATCGGGACAAACTTTGCCGAGCGGTTGATGTATCTCCCGTCCGCGTTTGTTTTGTGCGCGGTCGCAGTATGCGTCGCGCGGGTACCGGGCCGGAGTCGCTCGATTGGACTTTGTTTCGTGCTGGGGTTGATGTCGCTGAAGACGGTCTCTACAGCCGCGGATTGGAATAACCCGTTAACGCTGTACCAAAATTCGCTGCGGGCGACGCCGAAATCGGTCGCCGTGCATTTGTTGCTGGCGAGGGAATATCGGGCCCGGGGGAACGTCCCGGCCGCGGACGCAACACTCTCGGCCGTCTGCGATCTGTACCCGAATTACTGGCGCGTCTGGATGTTCCGGTCGACGGCGGCGATGGACGACGGCGATCTTCGCACCGCTCAACAACACCTGACCCACGCGATCAAGCTCGAGGCGAATCTGGAATTGCTGGGTGTTCAGGACCGGCTGCAAAAACTGCAAGCGGCGGCGGCGACCCGTCCGTCGCGGTGAGGCGATCGCCTACACAAAATCGCCTTCATCATGGAACTCCAAAACTATTCCGACCGCGCCCTCTTTTCTCACCGGTCGCGTAAAAGTTTTCCTTGACTCGCCGCGCGCGTTGATACAACAATATTGCCATGCGACAGAGATACCACACGATCATCAGGCCGCAGAGCAACGGCGCTTTCGTCGGATGGGTCGAGGAAATCCCCGGGACGATCACCCGCGGCAAATCGCTTAACGAGTGCCGCGAACGGCTCCGGGACGCGCTCGAACTGATGATCGAAACGCACCGCCAGGAAGCACGCCTCGGGCTGAGCTCGCGGTGCATTCAGGAATGCATCGACGTCGAAGTCGATGACCCTGTCGAACAAAGCTTTCCGGCTTAGTCCGGACCGGGGCGGAGTGTCGCGGTTGCATTCGTCCCAGCAGCTCTGCGCGTTTGACCATTTTCTGAACTTGCATCTCACTTTCATCCCCTTCAAGCTATTCGCGTGATGGCATCGATCAGAGACCGAAACAAAGCGCCCGGGAACCCGGCCCCACAGGCGCGGAAATGGACTGAACCCCAGCGCCAGGCGATCGAAACGGTGGGCCAGAGCCTGCTGGTGTCGGCGGCGGCCGGGTCGGGAAAAACCTCCGTGCTGGCCGAGCGGTGCGTCCGGTTGATCCTCGACGCCGTTCCCCCGTGCGCGGTCGGTGAACTGCTCGTCGTGACGTTCACCGAAAAAGCAGCCACGGAGATGAAAGAGCGGATCGCCAAGCGTCTCGCGGAACGGCACGCGGATTCGCCCGGACCCCGCACCGCCAAGCAGCTTGCAATGTTCGACCGTGCGAACATCAGCACGTTGCACGGGTTCTGCTCGCGATTGCTGCGGCAAAACTTTCATCTGCTCGGGCTCGACCCGGAGTTCAGAATTCTCGACGCCGACGAGGCATCGATGCTCAAGCTCGACATCGCCCGCGAGCTTTTTGCCGAACGGTACGACAGCGAGAACGGGGAGGCCTTTCGTCGGTTGATCGACAGCTACGGCGACGGCGAGGACGAGCGACTGATCCGCCAGGTGCACGATATTTATGACACGCTTTGCAGCATAGTCGATTCCGGCGGCTGGCTGCGGCGGGCGCGGGAGAACATCACCGAGGCGATCGAACTCCCCCTGCCGGAAAGCGCGCTCGGTCGGTCGTACATCTCTTTCATTTCCGGGCAGCTCAACTCGGTCATGGCCGAATGCGGGTCGGCCGGTATCGCTGTCAAAGCGATGAGTCATTTCCAGGGATACACGGACCTGCTTCGCGACGTGTACCGCACGCTGCTGCACTGGACCAAAGTCCTGAACACGCACGGTATCGACGCGCTGGCCGAGGAAGCGACTGCGGAATTTCCGAACCTTCCAAGGGTTGCCGGATCGCTCCCCGGTAAGGAGCTGGCGCAGAAGCGAGTGAACGAAGTGCGGCGTCTAGTCCGCGACGGCGCGTGGCGTCAATGCTTGAGCTTCTCGACCGAGGAATGGAAAGACGGCCTCGGTCGTACGCTGCCTCATGTCGACGCGCTGATTTCGCTGGTGGTTGAATTCACCGAGCGTTACACCCGGGCCAAGGACGAGGAAGGCGTTCTCGACTTTGCCGATCTTGAATGCCTGGCCTTGCGGGCGTTGAAGATTCCGATGTCGCTAGAACTGAATCCCTCGTCGGTCGCGAAGGCGTACCACGCTCAGTTCAAGCACGTGCTGGTCGACGAGTACCAGGACATCAACGAAGTCCAAGACGCGATCCTCACGCTGGTCAGCCGGGAATGCATTGCCGACCACCCCGGCGTTATTCCGAATCTGTTCTGCGTCGGTGACGTCAAGCAAAGCATCTATCGGTTTCGACTGGCCGAGCCCGCGCGGTTTCTCGCCCGGCGTGAAAGATATCTCGTCCCGCACGGGCACGGCCGGGTGATCGACTTGAAGCAGAATTTCCGCAGTCGTGCCCCGCTGCTCGAAACCATCAACGCGGCTTTCGAACGGCTGATGACCAAGGCGTCGGCCGACCTGGATTACGACGACTCGCAAAAGCTCGTGCCTGCTTTAGATTTTCCGGCGACCACGGACGCGGCTGGATTCCTCGGCGCTCCGATCGAGATGCACCTGCTGTCAAAAGATTCTGCCGAACCGGACCAGCAGGTCGAAGAAGAACTAGACCGGTCCGAACGCGAGGCGGTCGTCGTGGGCCGGCTAATTCTCGACCTGCTGGGCCGCACCGGCGGGGCGCACAAGCAGGTGGTCGACCGGGCCGGCCCGACGCCGGTGATCCGGCCAATGCGGTACTCCGACGTCGTCGTGCTGATGCGGTCGATGAAGTTCAAAGCCGACGCGTTCGCCGAGACGCTGCGCGGCATGGGCATCCCGGTGCACACTGAAAGCGTCACCGGCTATTTCGAAGCCACGGAAATAAACGACGTGCTGTCGCTGCTTCACGTGCTGGACAACCAACGCCAGGACATTCCGCTCGCGGCGTTGCTGCGAAGCCCGCTGTTCACCTTGCCGGACGTCGAATCAAGCTTTGCGCGCATTCGGCTCGCGTATCAGGGAGATCCGCCGGTCCCTTTCCATCTGGCGGTGCAGGAATACGCCGAGGAAAAAACCGACGAGCTGTCGGAGCATCTCCGCCGGATTCTGGGCACACTCGAACGCTGGCGGCAGACGGCCCGGCAACGCCCGGTCGCCGAGCTGCTCTGGTCGATTTACAACGAGACCGCGTATCTCGCGTTCAACGCCGGTCTGCCGGACGGGGAGCAGCGCCAGGCGAATCTCATTGACCTGCACGACCGCGCGAAGCAGTTCTCGACGTTTCGCCGGCAGGGGCTTACGCGGTTCACCAGCTTTTTGGAAAAACTAAAAAAAGACGCGGACCTCGGTCAGGCCCCGATCGTAAGCGAGGCCGACGACGTCGTGCGGATCATGAGCATTCACAAGTCCAAGGGTCTGGAATTTCCCGTCGTGTTTCTGCCCGACCTCGGCAAGGCGATCAATCAGCAGGACAGCCAGGGCTCAATCCTATTCGACCGCGTGGCCGGGCTCGGGTTGCAGGTGGTCGACGAGCACCGGCAGATTCGGTACCCGTCGCTGGCGTCGACGGTCGTACAGCAGCGTATTCGGCAGCAGACGCTGGCCGAGGAACTTCGCGTGCTTTACGTCGCCATGACCCGGGCGAAAGAACATCTTGTTCTGATCGGAACGACGACCGATGCCGCTGTGAAAGCCTGGCAAGACCGGTGGGCGAATCACACCGGTCCGGTGCCTGCCGAGACGGTTCTGGCCGCGCGGACTGCGCTGGATTGGCTCGGGCCGGTTGCGACAATTTTGCCGTCGCAGTTGACAATGCATACGCACACTTCCAAGGACATCGAGTCGTGGTCGACCGGCGACGCCCGTCGACCAAAATACTCGGCGGCCCAGCAACTGCTCGCCGATCTGAAGCCGCTGGACGTCGCGGTCGAGATCTCTTCAGAGGCCCGCGCCGTAATCGACCGGCTCGGTCAGGATTACCGGTATGCGGACGTCGCAACCCGACCGGCCTCGGCTTCAGTCACGAGCCTGGTAAAAAATACAGGCCCGCCAGGGGTCTCAGTGCGGGTCGCGGTCGCGCCGTCTTCGACCGTTCGCGGACTCGATCTGCCCGCGTTCCTGTCGAGCGATCGTCCACCCAATGCCGCCGACCGCGGGACCGCCACGCACGCGGTGCTCGAGCATTTCAATTTCGCGTCCGATGCCAGCGACATCGAAACTCAGATCCGCAAAATGGTCGAGGACCGCAAACTCACGCAGGCATCCGCGGACGAGGTCGATGTTCCGGCCATTGCATGGTTCCTGCAAAGCGAGGTCGGCCAGTTGGTCCGCGCCCGGGCGGGAGAGCTTCGGCGAGAGCTGCCGGTCTATTTCAGCGACGAATCGGTCGATGCCGTTTGTGCGATGGACAAGCCGATGGTGCGCGGCCGGATCGACCTTTTGGTCCCGACCGATCGCGGATGGTTGATCGTCGATTACAAAACGGACCGCGTAACCGGGGATGAGATCGAAACGCGGACCGGTCTTTACGCAGCACAATTACGGCTCTACCGGCAGGCGCTTCACCGCATCACCGGCCAGACGGCGGGTGACGCGGTTGTCGTCTACCTGCACCCGCGTGAGATTCGGACCGTCAGTGATTGATTCTGTCGGTGGGGCCGAGACAGGATGCGTGCGCGACGAATCAGGGAAGCAGGGCCGACGCCGTACCGCCAGTTGCGCAGCAGCTGCCGGTTTCGACGAAAAATAGTCGATCATCCGTCACTATCAACGAACGACCGCGATGCGATCAGCCCCCGCCGGTGCGGCGAGGCACGCCCGTGCGGTTCACATCAGCGCCGAACGTCTGGTTTCGGCCGACGTGTTTCCCTGCCTGGTATGGAAGGTTCTGCTTCCTCTGGCCCGGCCCGGCGGTCTTGTCGAGGATGCTGGCAAGCCCCGCCGACGCGGGCTTGTTGAAGCTGTCCTTCAAGTTCTTGAACGATGCCGATTCGCGCGCCGGTGCGGCACCGGTTGCCGGTGCGGCTGCGGCGTGCCCGAACCCCGCGCCGATGTGCTTAGCGGCCGACTCGGCCGCCAGGCCGGTGTCAATCATCGGTCCGTCCACCGGGGCGGACGTCTTAGCCTTGGTTGCTTTCTTCTTTGGGGCCGCGGGGGTCGCGGCGGTCTCAGACTTCTTTGCCTTTGCCATCTGTTTCTGTCCTCGGTCTGGGAAATCCTGCTCTGTTCGCTCTCCATTCTATGGATCGCCACCATTGGCACAACGCAAGCATGCCTTCCGAATGAGATTGTTTTTTGTTGCAAGCTGCCGACCACTTGCGATCTTTAGTGACGATCATGAGCAGCGGGTCGCCCGACAACATTCCTTCGCCCGGTGACGCCGACGAGGGGTCCGACTGCTTCGCGCCACCGGCCGAGCCGTGCGAGTGTTATTGCCTGCATTGCCAGCGGGTCTTTATGTCCGACGGCATCTGGTTTCAGGAAGTGATTAACGCCAGGGACGGCTTCAAGGGCTTCTGGATGTGCCCCACGCCCAATTGCGACGGCGCCGGGTTCACCTTTGATATCTTCCCCACCGATCCCGACCACCCGGCGAATTCGGGCTGGTACGACGACGAAGATGAAGAAGAATTCGGTGAAGAGGAAGCCGACAACGCCGACGCCGAATACGACCCCGAAGAACCGCATTACGCCGAGCTGGACGAAGAACCGATCGAGCACGACGACGACCTGGAAGGCGAAGAATGGAAGCACGGCCTGCAGCCCGGCGAGCGACCACCCGAGCCGCCGTGGGTCGTCGAAGCCCGCGAGCGGTACGAGGCCGAGCAAGCGAGATACAACGGCCCCGACGAGCGGCCAAAGTTCCGCGACTGGTCCAACCAGCCCGATTTTCCCGATCGTCCGATCAGTGATGACGACCTGCCTTCTTGAGCCGCCCTCTTCAATCTCAATACCTCGGTGAAGCACGACGGGGTTCGAAACATTCCGAACCAAGACTGCTTGTTTGAACGAAAAAAAGTTCAATTATGGACAAAAATTAATTAGATATTTCTTGCTAGCTTGCCGGACGGTTGTACACTCACCGCCGATCGAGGGCGGAGTTCCATCAGTCAGGGAAAATTAGTTTATCTCTTCCTTCGCAGGCGATTCCGTAATCGTCTGATCACGTCTTGTTAGGGTTAGAGACTCTTGATTTTGCGGAGTCCCTCATAGGGAAAGGGAAGGTACGCGCATGTCCGGACTCATAACTTTCGAAAGATCAACGGCGGGTCGTTCTTTACGCGATCGACGGGTGGCAATGGCGGCGACGTCCGTGATCGAGCAACTCGAACGGCGTCAACTGCTTTCGGCCACCGACGGGCTTTTTCTGAGCCCACCGATCTTGACCGACGCCGGTCCCGCGACCGGGGCCCGGCCGCGGTCGGCGTCCCTGCAGTACGCGGGATCGAGCGCCCCGCAGTCGCCCCCGGCCGTGTTCTCCATCGTCCCGACCTACGACTCGACGGTCTCCGGCGACCCCCGGTTCGCCCAGGTCCAATCGGCCTTCAACTTCGCGATCTCACAGTTCACCGCTTTCATCACGACTCCGATTACCGTCAACATCACCGTCGCCGGCGCGCACGACTCGCCGGGCAAGACGCCGCTGGGGCAAAGCAACGTCCCGCTCAACAGCTACAACTACAGCGACGTGCAGGCAGCCCTGCAGGCGAACTTTCCGAACACGTCGGTCGTGTCGACCGACCCGTCACCGGCCGCGACCAACAAGCGGTGGTGGGTCGACCCCGCCGAGGCCCGGGCGCTCAACCTCCCCGGTGCCCCGACGCCCACTTCAGACGGAACGTTCACGTTCGGATTGGATCGCGCTTACACGTTCGACTCGGCGAACCGCGCCGTCTCCGGTGATTACGATTTCATCGGCGTCGCCGAGCACGAAATCAGCGAAATCATGGGCCGAATCCAGGGCCTGGGCGGGAACTTCACTGGAAGCACTTCCCCGACCGTCGGGTACGTCCCACACGACCTGTACCGCTTCACCGCGTCGGGCGTCCGCAGCCTCAATCAAACGGACACCGGCGTCTATTTTTCTACCGACAACGGCGCGACCAATCTGAAGGGCTACAACGGTCCCGGCGGCGGGGACCTGGACGACTGGGACAGTTCCGCCCACGACTCGTTCAACGCGTTCTCCAACTCAGGCGTGCAGAACTCGCTGACCGCCGTCGACCAGACAGATATGCAGGCGATCGGCTATGCGACGGCTTCGACAGCCGACTTGGCAATCACCGCCACCAGCCCCGCGACCGTCGTCGCCGGCACCACCGCACACTACACCGTCACCGTGACCAACAACGGTCCTTCGACGGCAACCGCATTTGACGCTTTCATCGGATCGCTGCCAGCGTACGCAACTTTTGTCAGCAGCACGTTGCTCTCGGGGCCGAACGTACCCCTGCCTTCGGGCAGCTCCGACGTGTACGACGTCCGGGTGCATTTCGCAGCCAGCACGCCCAACAACACCCCGTTTACCGGCCTCGTTTACCTCGTCAATCAGAACCCGACCGACACGAACCCGTCCGATGATTCGTTCGCCATCGGCTCGCTGGTGATTTCCCAGGCCGACTTGGCCGTTGCGACGTCGGGCCCTGTCACCGGCGTCGAAGGCGTCGACGACACCTACACCCTGAGCGTGACCAACAACGGTCCGAGCGACGCCCAGAATGTCGTGCTCTCCGACCTGCTGCCGACCAATGCCAAGTTCGTCAGCGAATCGCAATCCGCCGGCACAGCTTTCACCCCGACCGATCCGATCTCCGGGTCGGTCAACGGCTCTGTCACCTATACGGCCGCTACGCTCCCCGCCGGCGCGACGGCTACTTTCACGATCAAGGTCACGCCGGAAGAAGGCATCAACACCAACGCGGCAAGCGTCACGTCTGATACGACCGAGACCAACCCGAGTGACAACTCGGCTCAGGCAACTACGCTCGTCGCCGACGCCCCGCTCGGCAGCACCGGCACTTCGCTGCCGTTCTTCACCGAAGGCTTCGCGACCGGAACGGTCACGCTCGGCACCTTTACCGATCAATTTTTAAACACCGCCGGTGATCTGGACGGCGCGGGCGACTTTACTGCCGTCATCACCTGGGACACCGGCAACGTCACCGCCGGCACCATCACCCAGAGCGGTTCAAATAAGAACCTGTACACCGTCACCGGCAGCACGACGTTCGCCGAAGAAGGGTTGTTCAGCCCGACGATCGTCATCACCGACGACGGCGGCGCGACGACTACCATTACCGACCAGGCGCTCGTCGTCGACGCCCCGCTGACGGTGAAGGCATCACCGTTCTCGCCGGTCGAAGGTGCCCCCGCCAAGAGCTTCCTGGTCGCCACGTTCACCGACGCCAACCCCAACCCGGACATCGAAGATTTCCTGGCTAACATCAACTGGGGTGACCTGACCTCGTCGACCGGCACCATCGTCGCCGACCCGAACGTCGCCGGTCAGTTCGACGTCTACGGCACCCACAGCTTCGCCGAGGAAGGGAATTACAACGTCAGAGTCACCGTGCAGGACGCGGGCACAGGCAAAGGCGTGACCAACGCCGTGACGGTGATCGACCCGACGGTGATCGTAAGCGGCGCGGGAACGCCCTTTACCGGAGTCGAAGGCGCGGTCACCGCGCCGCTGGTCCTCGCGACCTTCACCGACCCCGGTGGTGTCGAGCCGAACTCGGCCGACCCCGACCCGGTGCTGGCCGACCATTACACCACGAGCATCAACTGGGGTGACGGCACCGCATTGGACAACGCCAGCGGTGTCATCACGCTCAACGCCGCGACCGGCGTCTACACTGTCACCGCCGCGCACACGTATGCCGAGGAAAGCACACCGGACCACACCGGCGGCTCGAATCCGTTCTACACCATCAGCGTCGTCGTTCACCACGAGACGGCCGCCGACCCGGTCGCGATCATCGACAAGATCACGATCTCAGACCCGGCGGTGGCCGCGGTCGCGGCGCCGGCGTTCACCGGCGTGGAAGGCGCGGCGATCACTAACTTTCCGGTCGCCACGTTCACCGATCCCGGCGGGCCCGAGGCGGTGACCGACTACACCGCCACGATCAACTGGGGCGACGGCACCGCCGCAGACAACTCCGGTATCGTCTCTTTCGCAGCCGGTGTTTACACCGTCACCGGCACGCACACGTACGCCGAGGAGAGCACGCCCGACCATGCCAACGGTAAATCATTTTACAACGTCAGCGTAATCATCCATCACGAGGCCGCGCCGGACTCGAACATTGTGTCCGAAGCGGCAACGATCTCCGACCCCGCGGTCGTCGCAGTCGCCGGCGCTCCGATCAGCGGTGTCGAAGGCGCGACGTTCTCTCTCGTCCCGGTCGCGACATTCACCGATCCGGGCGGCCCCGAGCCGGTCGGGGATTATTCCGCGACGATCAACTGGGGCGACGGCACGACGTCGGCCGCCGGTTCGATCACCTACAGCAGTGGCGTCTACACCGTCAACGGAACTCACAAGTACGCAGAGGAAAGCTATCCGGACCACACCGGGTCGGGCAACGTGTATCTGATCAACGTTGTTGTGCACCACGAATCCGCACCGGACGCGGTGCCGGTCACCACGACGGCGACGATCTCCGACCCGGCCGTGGTCGCGGTCGCCGGCGCGCCGGTCAAGGGCATTGAAGGCCAGACCACGGGCAACGTCGTCGTCGCCACCTTCACCGACCCCGGCGGGCCCGAGGCGGCTTCGGATTACACCGCCTCGATCAACTGGGGTGACGGAACCCCCTCCGCGCCGGGCGTGATTTCTTACAATTCATCGACAAAGAAATTCAGCGTCACCGCCAAGCACACGTACGAAGAAGAAAGCGGCCCCGAGCACCCCGGCTCACAGCCGTATCAAATATCGGTCGTCGTCAGTCACGAGGCCGCCCCGGCATCAAATACCGTCGCCACTACCGCGACGATCGCCGAATCGCCGGTGATCGCCAAGGCCGGTGTCGGTCCGACCACCGCCGTCGAAGGCGTCCCCACCGGCCCGATCAAGCTCGCGACCTTCATCGATCCGGGTGATGCCGAGATCAGCCCATTCGACTATTCGGTTTCGGTGAACTGGCACGACGGCACGCCGATCGATATCTCCGCTGTCTTAACCTACGACGGCGCGATCGGCGTCTTCACCGTGACCGGGAACCACACGTATGACGAAGGCGCCTTCGCCGGCGCGACCGTGACAATCACTCACGAGACCACCCAGACGGTGGTGTCGCTGGCCAATTCGGTGAAGGTGTCGGACGCGCCGATCACCGCCTTGGCCAAGAACTTTACCGGGCTGGAAGGCCGGCCGATCAACACCACCGTCGCCACATTCAACGATGTCAACACGTCCGCGCCGACCAGCGACTTTAAGGCAACCATCACCTGGGGTGACGGCAGCAGTTCCGCGGGCACGATCGTCAAAGACAGCGCCGGTCATTTTCACGTCACCGGCGGTCATGTCTACGCCGAGCAGAAGACGTACGCCGTGACGACCGCCATCACCGACATCGGCGGGTCGCACGCGTCGGTGGTCAGCTCGGCCGTTATCGCCGACGCGCCGCTGGTTAACGCGACCGGTCGCAGCCTCTCGGCCAAGAAGAACGTCGCCTTTAGCAGCGTTCTGGGTTCATTCACCGACCAGGACACGTTGCAAACCCTGGGCAGCGATTACAAGGGCACGATCAGCTGGGGCGACAGCTCGTCGACCACGCTGGCGGGTTCCAGCTTCGTCAAGACCGGCGGCAATTCGACTGGAACATTCTGGAACATTCTCGGCGGTCACACCTACCACGCCACCGGAAAGTTCACGATCACTATCACGTTCCATGACAGCGGTGGAGCGGTGAGCTCTGTCATCAAGACGGTCGTCACGGTCGTGTGATCTCTTGACGGTCATCGAAAGCCTGTACGAAGCAAGACCCGTGGCATTCTGCCGCGGGTCTTGTCGTTGAGTGACGATGGCTCACGACCCCGGCCGGGCGTGACCGAACTTAATCAGCGCGACGAAGACCGAGCCCCCAACCACGTTCCCCAGCGTGGCGCAGGTGAGGAAACGGAACACGTCGCCGGTGTTGATGTTCTGCCCTGAGAAGACGGCGGCCAGCACTTCGACCGTGCCCAGCACAACGTGGTGCAACCCGCCGAGCCCGATCGCAGTGGTCACGATCCAGACGGTGATGATCTGGCTTATCGTGTCGCGGCCGGCCGCGACCATCCACGACAGCAATCCCATTAACCATCCGGCCAAGAGCGCGCTGAGAAAAATGGTGAGCCCGTCATGATCCACCAGCCGGTGCCCGATCTCGCCGAACGCGGATCGGTCGATCACGTGCAACGCGGGACCGATGTAGCTGACCATGCCGGCAAAGCCGGTCGCCCCGATCAGGTTTGCGACATACACGATCACCCACAACCGCATCAACGCGCCGACCGATGCCTTCCCGCGGAGTACCGGCAACACCGCCAGCGAGGTCTGCTCGGTGAACAGTTCAGACCGGCCCAGGATGACGAAGATGAACCCGACCGAATACATGTTCGCGACCAGAATCGACACCAACGGCATCGGCAGCTTGCCGCGGCAGATCGTGAGGATGACTGCCATCAGGAACAGGCTGAACCCCACGTCGAGCCCTCCCGACAATGCCGAGACGAACAGCGACGATGACGACCGCTGCAGCGCGTCGAGCCCTTCGCGGACTTCGTGCTTTAGGATTTCAGTCGCCGCCATCTTCGGCGTGGCTTCGGCTGGTGTTTCCACCGGCGTTAAGTCGGAAGTCATAGGTGCCTTGCGTTGGTCAGACCCTGAAGATTAAGCACGTCCGACCGTCTTCAGGAACGCGCAAAGCAATCGATTGACGGCCACCATTGTGATGCCTCGACCCCCATCCGGGCGATCACCCGGACCGGGCCTTCCATTGCCCGGGAAACCCGATCGCTTTACGATCCGCGTCCCATGAATCCGACTAGCACCCCCGGCGGACCAGCGATGCTGGCCAAGACGTACGACCCCGCATCCGTCGAGGCCGAGACGTATCGCGTCTGGCTCGACGAGAACTGTTTCCAGGCCGACCCGGCCAAGCCGGGTGAGCCGTACAGCATCGTCATCCCCCCGCCGAACGTCACCGGCGCGCTGCACCTGGGGCACGCGATCAACAACACGTTGCAGGACATTCTCACCCGCACGCACCGCATGCGCGGGTTCAACACGGTCTGGATTCCCGGCATCGACCACGCCGGCATCGCCACCCAGGCGGTGGTCGAAAAGCAATTGAAAGAAGTTCACAACATGACCCGCCACGAGGTGGGCCGGGACGCGCTCGTCGAGCGCATCTGGGCCTGGAAGCAGCAGTACGGCGACAGAATCCTGTCGCAACTGCAGCGGCTCGGTTGTTCCTGCGACTGGTCACGCACCCGCTTCACGCTCGACGACATGTGCGCCAAAGCCGTCCGTGAGACGTTCTTCAAGCTGTTCAAGGACGGCCTGGTCTACCGCGGTAAACGGCTGGTCAACTGGGACACGCACTTGATGACCAGCATCAGCGACGACGAGCTGTACGACGAGCCGGTGAAGACCAATCTGTGGTCGATCAAGTACCCGATCGATGGCACGGATGATTTTGTCATAGTCGCCACCACCCGGCCCGAGACGATGCTGGCCGACACTGCCGTGGCGTATCACTCTTCGAACCCCAAGGCGACGACGTTCAACGGCAAGTCGGTGCGTCTGCCATTGACTAACCGGCTGGTCCCCCTGATCGAGGACGACATCCTGGTCGACCCCGAGTTCGGCACTGGTTATGTGAAGGTCACGCCCGCCCACGACGCCAACGACTATGCCGTGTACCAGCGACATCTCGGGAAGCCGACCGAGATCGGCATCCTTAACCTGATGACGGCGGACGGCAAGGTGAACGACGCCGACCCGTCGTGGGCGCAATACGCCGGGCTGACATTCGCGCAGGCGCGGAAAAAGATCGTCGAAGACCTCGCCGCCGCCGGGCTGCACGATCCGGAGACGGACGTGAAACCGCACGAGGCCAACGTCAAATTTTCCGACCGCAGCAAGACCGCGATCCAGCCGTATTTGTCCGACCAATGGTTCGTGAACATGGACTACGGGGGCTTCGCCGAAGTGCCACTTGCGTCGATTGCGGCCGCCGCAACAAAGAAGGGCTGGGTTAGATTCTTTCCCCGGCGGCACGCACAGTACTACTTTGATTGGCTATTCCAGAAGCGAGACTGGCCGATCTCTCGACAGCTCTGGTGGGGTCATCGCATCCCTGTGTGGAAGAGCGAGGTTGACATAATTGGCCTGCAACGATCCGGTGACAATGAGAACACCGACAGCAACAAGGCATTTTCGATCTTCCTCAAATTCGAGGGGGCGGAATTGCAGACCCGGATGGGTATGCCGGTTGAAGAACAACGGGATCGAGCATTGGCTGAAGGGTTCGCAGAAGTATTATATTCGCCGCGACGGCGGGAGGATGGAACATTCGAGTATCTCTATTGCCCCGCCGAAGGAGCCACGAATATCGAGACCTTCTTGGATCAGATTGGTGAAAGAGATCCCGATGTTCTCGACACTTGGTTTAGTTCCGCACTGTGGCCACTATCAACTTTTGGCTGGCCGTTAAACAATGCCGATATTCGTCGATGGTATCCCACCAGCGTATTACTGACTGGTCGTGACATCATTAGCCTGTGGGTCGCACGCATGATCATGTTCGGTGTCTACAACACCGGTCAGATTCCATTCCGCCATGTCGTGATTAACCCCACCATCCTCGACGGCAAGGGCGAGCGTATGTCCAAGTCCAAGGGCAACGGCGTGGACCCGGTCGAGATCATCGACATCTACGGCGCTGACGCCTTGCGATTCACGCTCACGCAGATGGCGACCGAGACCCAGGACGCGCGGATGCCGGTGAAGAAGGACTCGCAGGGCCGAAACACCAGCGACAAGTTCGACGGCGGGCGGAACTTCTGCACCAAACTCTGGAACGCCGCCAAATTCGTGCTCATGAACCTGGAACAAGCTGGAGGGGTCGCTTCAGCGACCCTGTCCCCTCCCGACGAAAGCCAATGGTCGCTCATCGACCGGTGGATCGTCACCAGATTCAACCGCACGGTCGAAGAAGCCAACGCCGCGCTGGCGGTCTACCGGTTCGATCAATACCACAAGGCGTGCTATGATTTTTTCTGGCGCGACTTCTGCGACTGGTACGTCGAAGCCGGGAAACCGGCCATGAGAACCCCGACCACCGACCCGGCCCGCCAGGCCCAGACCGCGCACGTGCTGGCCAGTGTGCTCGACGGCATTCTCCGCCTGATGCACCCAATGATCCCGTTCATCACCGAGCGATTGTGGTGGCAACTCAACAGCGTCCGCCCGACCCGCGGGTTGCCCGGTCGTTTAGAATGCTCGCCCAGCAATCGTCTGATCCACGCGACCTGGCCCGGCGTCGGGACAGGGTTTGACGATGTAGAGTTTTTCTTCCCGCGGATGCAATCGATTATTGAAGCGATCCGGAAGATCCGAAACGATTATCAGATCAACCCTAAAGCAGTGATCACCGTGAGCATTGCCGCCCGCGGCGACGCGAAACGGCAAATCGAGCGAAACCGTGAAATGATCGAACTGCTTTCGCCTTGCGTGCTCGTTGCGATCGAGCACAAGCTGCCCGCGCCAAAGGACGCCGCCCGCGCGACCGCAGCCGGTGTCGAATTGTTCGTCGAAGGGCTGGTCGACCCCGAGGCCGAGAAGCTGCGGGTGGTGAAACTGATCGACACGCTGGAGAAAAAGCGAGACGCGCTCCGAGGGCGGCTGGCCAACCCCAGCTACGCCGACCGTGCCCCTGCCCATCTCGTGCAGCAGACCCGCGACGAGCTAACCACTGTCGAGATCGAACTGGCAAAACTAACCGGCTGAATGCTCAAGCCACGCGGGTCAACCCGACAGAATCTTCCATAATCTAACATAACCTAACATAAAATCAATCTTTTTTGCTGAATGCTGCTAAACACAGAGCGTTGACACCGGTCGAAATGCTTTTAGCATCGCCGACCCTGACGGTTGAACCCGTCACGTGAACAAAACGAAGTTTAAGAAGGAATGAGTCATGGCCAAGAAGAGTGTATCGGCGGTCGATGTCGCGGGTAAAAAAGTGCTCATGCGGGTCGACTTCAATGTCCCGCTCGACGGGTCGACGATCACCGACGACCGCCGGATCGCGCAGGCGTTGCCGACGATCAAGAACATCGTCGACCGCGGCGGACGGTTGATCCTCATGTCCCACATGGGGCGTCCCAAGGGCGGGCCCGAGGCGAAGTACTCGCTCAAACCCGCCGCCGACCGGCTCGGGGAGCTGCTCGGGAAGCCGGTGAACTTCACCAGCGACTGCATCGGGCTGGAAGCCGAGAAAACGATCAACGAACTGAAGGACGGCGACGTCGTCCTGCTGGAGAATCTCCGTTTCCATAAGGAAGAGGAGAAGAACGACCCGAACTTCGCCGCCCAGCTGGCGAAACTTGCGGACGTATATGTCAACGACGCGTTCGGCACCGCACACCGCGAGCACGCCAGCACGTTCGGTGTGCCGCAGCACATGGCCGGCAAACCGCGGGTCATCGGGTTCCTGATCGAAAAAGAACTGAAATTCCTGGGCGAAGCCGTCACGACTCCCGCCCGCCCGTTCGTCGCGATCCTGGGCGGCGCGAAAGTGTCGGACAAGATTAAGGTGATCGAACAGCTGATGGGCAAAGCCGACACGCTGCTGATCGGCGGCGCGATGGCATACACGTTCTTCCTTGGCCTCGGAAAGAGCGTCGGCAACAGCCTGGTCGAGCGCGACAAGGTCGAACTGGCCACGAGCCTGATGCAGAAAGGCCTGAAACAGATCCGCATCCCTGTCGACACCGTCATCGCACAAAAGATGACCGACGACGCCGAGACCAAGGTCAGTGAGGGCGGCGTCCCCGAAGGCTGGGAGGGCTTCGACATCGGGCCCACCACGATCCGCCTCTTCAGCGAGAAGATCGCCGGCGCGAAGACGATCATCTGGAACGGCCCGATGGGCGTGTTCGAGAAAAAGCCCTTCCAGGCCGGGACGCGAGCGGTCGCGCAGGCGGTCGCCGACGCGACCGGTCACGGGGCGACCACGATCATCGGCGGGGGCGACAGCGCCGCCGCCATCGAGCAGTTCGGCCTGGCCGACAAAGTAAGCCACGTCAGCACCGGCGGCGGCGCGTCGCTGGAGTTCCTGGAGAAAGGCCATTTCTCGACGCTGGATATTTTAGACGAAGCATAAAAAAACCTCCGACCATCAACCCGTTTAGCGGCGGCCCGGATGGCCGGTCTCTTCACGCACGTCGACATGGATGCGCGGAAAGCCCGGCCCTCCGGGCCGCCGCTAAACTGTTTCATCGTTTATTGGACGCCAGTGCGCTGCTTTGACCGCGTTGAAGGTGAAGCCCCCCTCTGATCCGTCCGATGTCGAACCGGGGTATGTTCCTTTAGTTCGAGGGTCGGATGCAAATCCAATCGGGCGGCAACGAGTACGGCGGAATCGACGTCGAGATTCGCACGTCGGAAGTGATCGCGGCACTTTCGTACGCGCTGGATCTGACCGAGGGGCAACCCGAAGGGCATGCCGCGCGCAGCTGTCTGCTGGGGATGCGGATCGCCCGTGAGCTGAAGCTGGGGGCGGCCGACAGTTCCGCTTTGTTTTACGCACTGCTGCTGAAAGACTTGGGTTGTTCGACCAATTCGTCCAAGGTCTGTTACCTGTTCGGGGCCGACGAACACGACGCCAAGCGAAATTTGAAGACAGTCGACTGGACCAACACGGCCAAGTCGGTCGGGTATCTGGCACGGAACGTCGCGCCGGGTGGGTCGCTGCTCGACAAGGCCGGGAGGATCATGAAGCTGGCGCTCGCGGGCCAGACCGGCGCGAAGGAACTGGTCAATCTTCGGTGCGAGCGCGGCGCGAAGATCGCACACGACCTACAGATGCCCCCCGCGACGTCCGCGGCCATCCGGGCGCTCGACGAACACTGGGACGGACACGGGCACCCCGACAACCTCAAGGGTGAAGAAATCCCGCTGCTGGGCCGGATCCTGGGACTCGCGCAGACGCTCGAGGTCTTCGCGTCCGGCTTCGGGGTCGATGCGGCATACGAGATGGCAGAACAACGCCGGGGCGGCTGGTTCGACCCGGCGCTTGTCGACACCCTCAATGGCTTTCGCAACGACCAGCAGTTCTGGGCGACGTTCGCTGGTGAAAATCCGAAACAGGCGGTGACCAGTCTGGAACCGCAGGACCGGATGATGACCGCCGACGACGACACGCTGGACCGGATCGCGTTCGGGTTCGCTCAGGTGATCGATGCCAAGAGTCCCTGGACCTACAAGCATTCGGAAGGCGTCTCGAAAATCGCCGCGGGTATTGCGAGTGTGATGGGAATGGACGCAGACGAGATCCGCACGATCCGCCGTGCGGGGCTGTTGCACGACGTCGGGAAGCTCGGCGTTTCCAATCTGATCCTGGACAAACCAGGCAAGCTCGACGCGGACGAACTCGCCGAGATGCGGAAGCACCCGGGGTACACGTTCCGGATCCTCGAACAAGTGGCCGGTTTCCGCCACCTGGCGGATCTGGCGGCGTCACACCACGAGCGCCTCGACGGAAAAGGGTATCACCGCGGTCTATCGGCCGATCAGTTGAACACGCCCGCGCGGATTCTGGTCGTCGCCGACATGTACGAAGCGCTCGCCGCCAAGCGGCCCTACCGCCAGGACCTGACCGAAGAAGAAGTCATGACCATCTTGACCAAAAACAGCGGGGCCGGCATCTGCCCCGAGGTGTTCGCCGCGCTCAAGGTCTACGTCGCACAAAGCGGGTTCGTGCCGCTGAAGGTCGCGGCGTAAGCAAGCACTGCGGTCGACCAATCAATCGCTCGGCGGCCCCCGGCTGTTTCGAGCGCTCCGCCGCGCTGACCGCTTTTAACAAGCGTGTTAAAGTCCGCGGCAATGTTCCGATCCATCTCACTGCTTCTAACGGCGTTGGTGTGTCTGGCCTCTGTCTGCCGCGGCTCAGTGGTGATCGCGGTCGACTCGCCCGCGGTGACCTTTTCACCGGGAAACTGGGCCGGCGACGCGGGCCGGGGTGGGTCGGTGTATCGCATTTCCTGGAACAACGGCGCGTACTGCACCTGGCGGTGGACGACGACGGCGGCAGCGCCGTCCGCGAAGCTTTTGATGACAAACTCGACCGCGGGGTCCACGATTGCATATTTCCTGGACGGAAATCTCATCGACAATGTGCCGGTGACCGCGGAGGGCGGGATCGCGATCTCGGCGGTCGCGCCCGGTGCGCACGAACTGACAGTGTGTCTTCGCAGCAGTCGGCAATCGTCGCGGTGGGACCGAACCAACGGATTCAAAGTTGCCGGGCTGGAAGTCGACGACGGCGCGACGCCTGGCGCTGCGGTTAAGCCAAGGCCGTGGGTGTTGATCGTCGGCGACAGCATCACCGAAGGGATCGCCGCGGGGACCTCGAACGGTCGACGGGAAGACAGCAATCTCAGTGATTATTCGTTCCTCATCGGACAGGGATTGCTGCGCGACGGTTACGACTACGGCATCTCGGCCTGCGGGTGGAGCGGGTGGCTGCACCCCGGCGACGGCACCAATGACGTGCCGCCATATTATTTTGTCAGCCGGTCGACCGATGCGTCAGGCTGGACATATGACGATGCAAAAAGCCGGTGGAACAAAATCGACGGCAAAACCAGCCTGCTCGATACCGACGGACATCTGAGCGGCTGGGGCGGGCGGCGGCAGGAACCGACCGCGGTGCTGATCAATTACGGCACGAACGAGGCCATCCACAAGCTGGACCCCGACGACATGCAGGCGAGCGTCACCGCGTGTTTGGCAGCGCTCCGCAAAGCTGCCCCGGACGCGGGGATCTGCCTTCTGATCCCGCCGGGGCTTTACAACACCAGGGTCTATCCGACCGGGCCGGCGTATACTGCGCGGTTAAAGGCGGCGGTGGGCGACTACGCAAAGCAATTCCCAGAAGATTCTAAGACCGTGCTCCTCGACCTCGGTCCGGCTTTGGCTAACGCGCTGGCGTCACCAGCCTACGGCGGTGAGGTGCATCCGGACGCTGCGGGGCATGCGTATCTCGCGCCGCTGGTCCTGCGGGAACTTCTCGCGACGATGCATATCGAACGCTGACCGTCGCGTTTTCATTTGAAGTCATTCGAATTTCTGGATGTATCTTTTTCGGCGTTGGCAGTCCCGCAGCAAGCGGTGAAGCTCCGTACTTTTGAAGGAGCTGATATGCCGGTCGAGGATGCACGAACCAAAACGTTTATTAAAGCATTGAACAAAGCCGAACAATCTAAAGACGTGAACGATCTGGTGAAGCTGTTCGCGGCTGACGTGCAGATCGGGAGCATCGCGCTGCGGAAACCGCGTGAGGGAACAGACGGGGCGCGGACCTTTTGGACTGATTACCTGAGCGCGTTTCAGAAAGTTCAATCCGAGTTCGTGCATACGCACGTCGCGGGCGACCTTGCGGTCCTGGAGTGGAAGTCAGAAGGCGTGCTCCCCGAAGGGGCGGCGATCAATTATCAGGGGGTAAGCGTGATCGAATTTCAAGGTGAAAAAATCAGCCGGTTCAGGACGTACTACGACTCGGCAGCCTTTCTTCCGGACGGTGCGAAACTGCTCGGCCGCGACGTTCAAGTTTGAAATACGGGCAGGCGGTTTCGATTGTTGGAGCCGGGCTACTGCGGGCGCGTCGTTGCAAATCGACGGGCGGAAGCGGATCGCGCTCGGACCGTTTTCCAGTCCGCGACGGCAACGGTTCTGATCTGCCAGTCCCCGAACAACACCGTGTAGCTCGAGCCCGGGTCCACCACGTAGGCGAGCATCAGGTCCGGGGGAAACAACTCCGTTGCCGAAGCCGTTGCCGAAACGAATAGCCGCTGCCGTCCCCCGAGCCGGGTCTGGTCATTTTTCAGCAGCCCCGCCTGAACGAGTTCGAGCGGCGACCGTGCGACCCGGCCGTTGTTGTTCAAGTAGGACTGGTCCGCCTCGGCAAACGTTTTCAAAAATTGCGTTGCGTCCACCGCGGGTGCGGCGGGCGTGACCGGCGGTGCCGGGGGTGAAACCGGCAAAGCTTGCATTTTCTGTCGCATACCGAGTTGATTCGATGCGAACGAATTTCCGGGAACGAAGTTGGAAAGTGAACCCCGCTGCTTGGTCTGAGCGATGATGGATTGCGCGGCGACAGCTGATTTCCATTCGACATGTCCGTCGCCGAAGAGCATGTTCGTGCCGACGTTTTTTTTTTGATCGCCGGCGTTCTCATAAAGTACGACGTCGAACGGCCCGAACGCGCCGGGGCCCGGCGGCAGATACACATACGACAGATGCCCCCCGGCATTCAGGTGCCCGGCGTCCACGGCGACGGTGTCATTCCCGGACGGACAGACAAATGTGCTGCCGGTCAGTTGCGATTGCTGCGACCACAGCGCGGCGAGGTCCGGGGGATTTATCTGCTGATTGGCATTTCGATAGGCCACGAGCGCGAGTCCGATCTGCCGCATGTTGCTGGCGCACCTGACGCGGTTCGCACCCTCGCGGGCCTGCGCGAGCGCCGGCAGCATGATCGCAATCAGCAGCGCTGGAATACCGATCACGAGCCACAACGACCCAAGGACGGTGCCCGTGATCGCCATGCCCCGGCCCCGGGCATGACCAGCTTTTGTCTGGGTGATGCCGATGATGCCGAAGATGATCGCGAGCACGCTGGCCAACGGAACGCAAAACGCGATGCCGCAGACCAGGCTGGCGATCGCCATGCCGTTGGTTCTGGCCACTGGAGATTGCATTGCGTCGAGCGACTGGAACGCATCCGCGGGCGGAGTGGCAGCTGCGGTTTGAATGACGGGTTCGGCCGGCTGCTCGTCGGCGGTATCGGCTCCGTCGTCAATCGAGATCACGCTGACGGGAGCTTGATCAACCGAGACCGCCTGAAACGGTCGACCACATTTCGCACAGGAAAAGGTTTTGCCCAACTTCGTCGGGTCGATCCGATATCTCGCCTGACAGGCCGGGCACTGGGCGATTGCGGTGACGGGATCGGGAACTTCGTCGGGCATGTGCGGGCTCGGGTAGAAAGCCGGTAGCGAAAACGGAGACACAAACCGATTTCGCTGCCAGCCACTACCGAAAGCTTAATCGTGAAGCATCGGGCTGAGAAGCAAGGTTCATTCGACCACGCCGCGATAGCAGATGCAGACGCCGAACGTCATGGGAAACTGCTCGACACGGCCGAACCCGGCGGTCTTCATCATGTCCATCATCTGCTGTCGGCCGATGAACGTGTTCACGCTCTCGGGCAGGTACTTGTAAGCGCCGGTTTTGTCCCCGCTGATGAGGGTGGCGGTATGGGGCAGGACTCTGCGGAAATAGAAATTGTACATGCCGCGCATGACGGGGTTGGTCGGCAGCGAAAATTCCAGGACGATCAACCGTCCGCCCGGCCGGAGGACGCGACGAAATTCTGACATCGCTGCCGCGACGTCCTGCACGTTACGAATTCCGAAGGCGATGGAGACGACGTCGGCCGATCGATCGGCCAGGGGCAGCGACTGGGCGTCGCCGTTGATGAATTCGATCCGAGGTGCCGCGTCGCCGGCCAAGCTTTTGCGACGGGCGATCGGCAGCATCTGGAAGGTGAAATCGACGCCGATGTACTGCGTGTTCGCCGAGCCACGATTTGAAGAGCCGGTGGATTGGCCGCGGTGTCGGAACGCCTCGATCAGATCGCCCGTGCCGCAGGCGACGTCGACCACGTCGTCCCCGGGGTTCAGGCCCGCGAGCTTGACTGCTTTTCGTCGCCAGGCTTGGTCCATCCACAAGCTGTGCAACCGATTATTCAGGTCATAGCTGGGGGCGATGGCTGCGAACATGTTCTGGACGCGTCGCCGTTTGTCGGCGACCGCGTGCGGGTTTTTCAGTAGGTCGTTGTCCCAGGCCGGGTCGGCCAGTTGTTCGCTCATTGGCGTCCTGCAGAATATTTGCGCGGTCAGGTTTTTCTTAACAGTGGCGTCGCGTCCGGTTGAGTATAAGATAGTTTTCAGGAACCGTCCGTTTCAAAACGCTTGAACGGCGTTGAAAGTGTTGTTGGCCATGACCGAGACAACCGAATGGATTTGGCTGAACGGTGAAATCATGCCCGCCGGCGAGGCACGCCTGGGGATCGAAGACCGGGGATTTCAGTTCGCCGACGGCGTTTACGAAGTCGTCCGGATCTACGACGGCAAATGCTTCGCGTTGCAGGCGCATCTCGAGCGACTTTGGCGGAGCGCTGTTGATATTCAGATCACCCCGCCGTTGACGACCGATTCGCTCGCAGTCGAAATCAAACGACTGATCGACCACACGCATTCATTCAACGGGATGGTCTACGTCCAGCTGACACGCGGCGTCGCGCCGCGGAACCATCTGTTCCCCGAAGACATCCAACCGACGCTGCTGTTTTACACTCGCCCGCTGCCGCCGGTCCCCGCGCCGGGGCAGGGAGAAGGCACGAAGCTGCTGGCGGTGCCGGACGACCGTTGGAAGCGGTGCTGGATCAAGGCGATCGCGCTGCTGCCGAACGTACTGGCCAAAAACGCCGCCGTCGCCGCCGGCGCGGACGAAGCGGCTTTCATCGAAGTCGGTTTCGTCACCGAGTGCTCGACGAGTAATCTGTTTGCCGTGATCGGCGGGAAGCTGGTGACGCACCCGATTGGCACCAAGGTGTTGCCGGGGATCACCCGCGCGATCTTGATCGAAATCGCCGAGGAGCTCGGGATTGAAGTAGACGAGCGTGCGATTCGCGAAGAGGAAGCACCCCGGGCCGAAGAGTTGTTTATCACCAGCACGACGCGCGAGATCGGCTGGGTGTCGCGGTGGAATGACATGTACATCGGTCGCGGGCGTTGCGGCGCGATGACCGCCCGACTTCACCGGGCATTTAAGGAACGAATCGCTAAAGACAGTGCCATTGAAGTGCCGGTGTTGTCCGCGGCAAGCTGATCGCCCCCGGGCTAAGCGGGCCCAAGTTCCTCGACGATTTTTTGAACCCGAACCGGTCGTGAACGGCTTCACGATTCGTGAGAGATATCGTCGGGAGAAATCTCGACGGGAATCTGGTATTTCCCGCCCAACCAGCGGCCCAGATCAATCAGCTTGCACCGCTCGCTGCAGAACGGAAAGTTTTCCCGCGGCTGGCCGGCGGCGGGTTCTTCGACTTGTTTCCCGCAAATAGGGCAAAGCATTGTTTTGTCCGATTCTCGCCGGCTATCGACTTTACTTCGTGTCCGATTTTGAAGACCTCTTCTTGCCTGTCGCGGATGATTCTGCTTTGGGAGCGGGCTTGGCTTCGGACGCCGTAGCCGGCTCGGCTTTGCTCTCGGTCGACTTAGTCTCGGCCGGTTTCGGGGACGATTCCCCGCCGGCCTCTTTGCCCGATGCCGTTTCGGTTTTGACAGTCCCGCCGTCGGCGGTGTCGGCCTTTGCGCTGTCTTTGTAGCCGTTGTCGCGGTAATCGGTGATGTAGAAACCGCTGCCCTTGAAGATCAGACCGCCGCCGGCGCTGATAAGCCGGCGGACTTTGTTCTTGCCGCACACCGGGCATTTTTTGATCGGGGCCGACGTGATCGAGTGAAACTTCTCGAACGCGTGACCGCAGGCGTCACATTTGTATTCGTACGTGGGCATAAGAAAATGCTGGTGATGACTCTTAGGCTGTTCCGGGAAGACGACCCTCGCCCGATGGTTCGCGTCGGGCTACTCGATTTTACTGACCGCGACCTTAGCCGGCCGTAACGTCCGGCCGTGCATTGCGTAACCTTTTTCCAGCAGCATCGTGACGGTCGGCTCGGTGTATTCGTCGGACGGCTGCTGCATGACTGCTTCATGGTGGGTCGGGTCAAAAGCGTCGCCGACCTTGGGCGCGATCGATTCGATCTTCTGTTGTCGAAGCACCGAAATCAGCTGGTCGTAGACGATCTGCAGACCTTTGAGGATCGCGCCGGCGTCTACCTTAGTGGCGTCTTGCGCTAAAGCGCGCTCGAAGTTATCGATGGTCGGCAGCAGCGTCTTGATCAACGAGCTGTTGGCGTATTGAATCCGCGAGTCGAATTCGGTCTCGAGCCGCTTCTGCGAATTCTTGAACTCGGCCGTCGCGCGGGCGAGCCGTTCGTAAAGCTGGTCGCGTTCTGACCGAAGCTTCATCACCTCGTTGGAATCGGCGGTCGGTTCGGCGTACGGATCTGCCGGTCCGTCGTTCGAATCGTCGGCATCTTGCCGGCCGGGGCTGTTCGAGTCTTCGATGGGTATGCGTGTCATGTCTTGAATACTTCCTTAATTTTGTCCAGAAACCCTTTGCGTTGCGGCATCAGGCCTTCGTCTTCGGTGTCGGCAAATTCTTTGAGCAGCTCACGCTGCCGGTCGGTCAGCTTACGCGGGATCTCGATCAGAATCTGAACCAGTTCGTCGCCAGTCCGCCCCGAACGGTGGTCGGGCAAGCCCTTTCCGCGGAGTTTGAAAACTTCCCCGTGCTGGCTGCCGACGGGTATCTCGAGTTTTTCGTTCCCCTTCAAAGTCGGAACGTCGATGTTCGCGCCGAGGGCGGCCTGCGTGAAGCTGATCGGGACCTGGCAGACCAGGTCGTTGTTGTGCCGGGTAAAAATCGGGTGGGCTTTAATCGTGATGTAGCAGTGCAGGTCACCGGGACGCGCGCCGCCTTCACCGGTCTCGCCTTCACCGACGATCCGCACGGCCTGGCCTTCGTGGACGCCGCCGGGGATCTTGATCGTTACAGCGCGTTTCCGCATTTGCCGGCCCGACCCGCCGCAGGTGCCGCAGTGTTCCTTGACGACGGTCCCGCGCCCCCGGCAGTTGGGGCACGTGGTGACCATGCGGAACATGCCGCCGAAGCCCTGCTGGGCGACCCGACCCTGCCCGCCGCACTGCACGCACACCACCGGTTGCGTGCCGGCCTTCGCGCCGCTGCCTTTGCACGTCTCGCATAGGTCCTGCTTTTCGAACTCGATTGTTTTCTCCGCGCCCGTCGCGACTTCGGCCAACGTCAGCTCGACTTGCACTTCAAGGTCGTAACCCCGCGTCGCGCCGCGGGTCGCCCCGCCGCGGGCGCCGCGTTGCCCGTTGCCCCCCGTGCCGCCGAAGATGTCTTCGAACATCGAGAAGATGTCCGCGGCTTCCATGTGGCTGTAGTCGTGCGACGCCGACACACCGGCGTGGCCGTACTGGTCGTACCGCTGGCGCTTCTGGTCGTCGGCGAGCACTTCATAAGCTTCGGCGCATTCCTTGAACTTCAGCTCCGCCTCGGCTTTGCCGTCACCGGCGTTGCGGTCGGGGTGATACTTCATCGCCAGCCGGCGATAGGAACGCTTGATCTCGTCCCCGCCGGCGGTGCGGGAGACGGAAAGCACTTCGTAATAATCGCGTTTGACTACGGCCACTGGGTTTCCTGTTCAAGCTTTTTCAACAAACTCTTCAACGGTCAGACCGGCGGATCGAATTAGACTTCGCCAGGTTCCCTTTGCCACCTCGCGGTGATCGGGCACCGACAACGTCGCCATTCCACCGGGTCGGGTCAAGATGATATGGCTACCGGCCTGACGGGACACAGTCCAGCCGAGCTGACAAAATCTATGGACCACATCCCGTCCGCTCAATACCGGGAGGCTGGATCCCATTACACTTGCACCTCGACCTGGCGTGTTTCAACTGTCAATGGCAATCCCTGCTCCGCCCGGACCTCTAGACATAGTTTGATCGCTTCGCGGATACTCTCGACCGCCGCCTCGCGTGTCGACCCTTGGCTCACGCAACCCGGGATCGACGGACATTCTGCGATCCAGACACCATCCTCGTCACGTTCAAGCGTTACTGAGAAGTTCATCGCAATCCTCGGCGTAAAGTGACGCTTCCAAATTCACCGGCCATCATTATGCGAAGATTCTATCCGGCCGAGCCAGTAAATATCGGTCTCCATCACGAAGCAAGGCACGAAGCCATGAATTCCATGGGCTTCGTGCCTTGCATATCTCGTCGGCTGATGCGATCAAACCACCGCGCCGTTGACGGCGACTGATTCTTCGCCCTTCTTTTCCTTCAGCTCGGTGATGAGCACGTCCGTAGTCAGTGCAAGACCACTTACGGAAGCCGCGTTCTGTAGCGCGGTCTTGGCGACCTTGGCCGGGTCGATGATGCCCATCTTGAACATGTCACCGAAGTCGCCGGTCGCGGCGTTATAGCCGTAGCTCGGGTTCTTGTTCTCAAGGATGCGGGAGACGATCACCTCGCCGTCTTCACCGGCATTGTCGGCGATCTGCCGGCACGGCGCTTTCAAAGCCTCGGCGAGAATATCGAAACCGATCTTCTCGTCGCCTTTGGCTTTGCCCTTGGCGGCGAGCACCGCGTCGATCGCACGGAGATAAGAGACCCCACCGCCGGGAACGATGCCGTCGATCGCCGATGCCTTCACCGCGTGCAACGCGTCGTCGATCAGGTCCTTTCGCTCTTTCATTTCGGTTTCGGTGTTCGCGCCGGCTTTCACCACCGCGACGCCGCCGGTCAGCTTGGCCAGGCGTTCCTGGAGCTTTTCCTTGTCGTAATCGCTGGTCGTTTTCTCGATCTGGCTGCGAATCTGCTCGGCGCGGGAGTTGATTTCCTTCTTCGTCCCGGCCCCTTCGACGATCAGCGTCGTGTCCTTGGTGATGACGATCCGCTTGGCGGTGCCGAGCTGATCGAGCTCGATGTTTTCGAGCTTCAGGCCCAAGTCTTCGCTGACGAACTGCCCGCCGGTCACAACGGCGAGATCGCCCATCATGGCCTTGCGGCGGTCACCAAACCCGGGCGCCTTCACGGCACACACGTTCAAGTTTCCACGGAGCTTGTTGATCACCAACGCGGCGAGCGCTTCGGCTTCCACGTCTTCGGCAATCAGCAGCAGCGGACGACCGCCGGCGACAATCTTGTTCAACAGCGGCAGCAGTTCAGCCAGGTTATTGATCTTCTTTTCGTGCAGCAGGATGTACGCGTTCTCCAGAACCGTTTCGAGCGACGTCGGATTGGTCATGAAGTACGGGGACAGGTATCCCTTGTCGAACTGCATGCCCTCGGTGTATTCGAGAACGGACTCGGTCCCTTTGCCTTCGTCGACGGTGATGACGCCTTCCTTGCCGACCTTTTCCATGGCGTCGGCCATCAGCTGACCGATGTGCTCGTCACCGTTGGCGCTGATCGTGGCGACCCGCTTGTAGTCTTCGTGACCTTTGACCTTTTTCGACAGGCTGGTAATGGACTCGCTCGCGACTTCCGACGCTTTCAGGATCCCGCGCTGAATCTGCACCGGGTTGACCCCCGTGCGGACGTATTTCAATCCTTCGATCAGGATGGCCTCGGCCAGAACGGTCGCGGTGGTGGTTCCGTCACCGGCGACGTCACCAGTCTTGCTGGCGACGGCGGCGACGAGCTTGGCGCCCATGTTTTCGAACGGCTGCGGGAGTTCGATTTCCTTGGCGACGCTGACGCCGTCCTTGGTGATCCGCGGCGAACCGAACGACTTCTGCATGACCACGTTCCGGCCACGCGGCCCCAGTGTCGCCTTGACGGCCCGGGCCAGTTTCGACACGCCCATGAGCAATTCTGCCCGGGCGTCGGTCTCGTACATCATTTGTTTAGTTGCCATTTTTTTATCTCCGGATTCTTTGAAAGCTTTCTCACCGCAGAGACGCAGAGTCGCAGAGAAGAGGGAAACAAGCTAAGTTTCGCTTCTCGGTGTCCATCTGAGTTCTTCCGTGGCCAATTCTCTTCTCTCTGCGTTTTTGCCTCTCGGCGGTGATCAGTTTTATTCCAGCACGCCGAGGACGTCCGATTCTCGGAGGATGACGAATTTCTCGCCGTCGACTTCGACGTCGGTCCCGCTGTACTTGCCGTAATAAATGTTGTCACCGGCTCGGACGCCGATCTCCATCCGCTTGCCGTTGTCGTCGAACTTGCCCGGGCCGACGGAAACGACTTTGCCCTTGGTGGGCTTTTCCTTGGCCGAGTCAGGCAGCAGGATGCCGCTCTTGGTTTTTTCTTCGGCGTCTGATTGCTTAACGATGATGCGATCGGCGAGTGGTTTCAGTTTCATAATATTTCCGTAAATGACCGGTCACTTGGACCGGCGTAGTCGAATTTTTTCGTTTCCTCGGGCCAAGTCGGCCCATTACTTTTCGTACAGAATCATCCGCAGCGAATAGACGAGCCCGGTGATCGCGATGGCGAGCATGATCAGGATTGCGATCGCACGAAGCAGCGTCTTAGTCGGGTCGGGCTGAAGATCGGCCATTGTTTTCAACCCCGAACGACGATGCGGCATCAGGCTCAAGCCTGATTCGCCGCATGAGGCTTACATCATTCCGTCCATGCCGCCCATTCCACCCATGCCGCCCATGCCGCCCATGCCACCGCCGTGATCATGATCGTGTCCACCGCCGCCCGCGTCTTTCTTCGGTGCTTCGACGATGATGCAATCGGTGGTCAGAAGCAAGATGGCGACTTCGGCGGCGTTCTGCAGGGCCGTCCGCTCGACCTTGGTCGGCGTAAGAATGCCAGCCTGGATCATGTCGACGTATTGGCCGGTCAGCGCGTTGTAACCCAGGCCGTCCTTCGACTCCATGACGTTCCGCACTACGACCGCGCCGCTCTCGCCGGCGTTCTCGGCGATCTGCTTGAGCGGGGCAGTCAGGGCGGTGCGGACGATCTTGACGCCGAGCGCCGCATCACCTTCGAGCTTGAGATTGCTTCCCCCGTTCAACGCCTTCAGCGACCGAATCAGGGCAACACCGCCGCCGGCGACGACGCCTTCGGCGACGGCCGCGCGGGTCGCGTGCAACGCGTCCTCAATGCGGGCCTTCTTTTCTTTGAGTTCGGCTTCGGTGGCGGCACCGACGTTGATCTGAGCGACCCCGCCGGCCAGCTTCGCCAGGCGCTCCTGCAGTTTCTCGCGGTCGTAGTCCGACGTGGTGAGTTCGATCTCGCGGCGAATCTGCCCGATTCGGCCCTGGATCGCGTCGGTGTCTCCGGCGCCTTCGGTGATGGTCGTGTTGTCGCTGTCGATGCTGACCCGCTTGGCGGTGCCGAGCTGGGTCAGTTCGACCTTATCGAGTTCGACGCCGAGGTCTTTCATAATGGCTTCGCCGCCGCAGAGGACCGCGATGTCTTCCAGCATGGCCTTACGGCGATCGCCGTAACCCGGGGCCTTCACCGCGCACACATTGAGAATGCCGCGGAGCTTGTTAACGACGAGGGTCGCGAGGGCTTCACCTTCGATGTCCTCAGCAATGATCAGAAGCGACTTCTTCGCCTTTTGAATTTTTTCGAGCAGTGGAATCAACTTCGCGGCGGAGCTGATCTTGTCTTCGTAGATCAGGACCAGCGCTTTTTCCATCTCGACGGTCATGTCGTCGGTGTTGGTGACAAAGTTCGGGCTGAGATAGCCTCGGTCGAACTGCATCCCTTCGACCACGTCGATCGTCGTATCGAGGCCTTTGCCTTCTTCGACGGTGATGACGCCGTCTTTGCCGACCTTCTCCATGGCGTTGGCCATGATGTCACCGATCACACGGTCGTTATTCGCGCTGATGGACGCGACATTGGCGATGTCGGCTTTGCCGTTGATGGGCTTGGACTGCTTTTTTAAATTCTCGCTGACGGCCGCGACGGCGGCGCGAATCCCGCGGGCCAACGCCATCGCATCGGCGCCGGCGGTGAGGTTGCGGTACCCCTCTTTGAAGATCGCCTCGGCAAGCACGGTGGCGGTGGTGGTCCCGTCGCCGGCCACGTCGCTGGTCTTGCTCGCGGCTTCTTTTACGAGCTTGGCGCCGATGTTTTCGAACTTGTCTCTGAGCTCGACTTCCTCTGCGACGGTGACGCCGTCCTTAGTGATCGTCGGGCTTCCCCAACCCTTGTCGATCACGGCATTACGACCGCGGGGTCCGAGCGTTACCTTCACCGCCCGCGCCAGCTTGGTAACCCCTTCGAGAAGGGATTTACGGGCGTCGGCGTCGAAGGTCAGCATTTTGGCAGCCATTGATTAATCTCCTAGCAGGAATCTCGTTTCGTGTATCCGGTTCCGTGAGGCGGCAATTACACCGCTCGCAGATTTAAACTACGGACGGGTGTAATCAAAGATGATACCGGCTTAACGATCGAAGCTATTTGAGCGGTAAGTAATACTCTAAGATGAGTTTAGGGCAGATCACGCGACGAATATTTCTGCGGCTCGGCTGCCAGCGTGGCAGCGATTCGTCGCCGTGGAATCGACCAGTTGCCATAGTGGCAGACGGATCCGCTCACGCGTCGGTCGGATGCATTCCGAACTTCAGGGCGTGATCCACCATGGTCTGATAGAGCTGATCCAGTGCACTATTTTTCCACTGATTTCGCCGGCGGGTGTCGGCAAACACCTGCGTTGCACCGGCGACGAGATCAATCTCGCAGCGAAATTCCGGGACGTTGGTCGCTGCCTTCGAAGAGTCGTACGCCCCGTGGTAGGCGGTGATCTCTTTCAGAAGTCCGAAACGTTTGGGGTCATGACCGACGATCCACTGGGCCGGCATGAAGACCAGACGCGCGGGTTGGTCCAGGACCGACGCGACCTGTCGATAGTATTCCCGCCAGGTCGTGTGCTCCGGTCGAGTGGCGTTATAGGCTTGCCCGTATGTGGCAGGGTTAAGGGCGGCGTAGGCGAAGAGCTTCCCGCAGTCGTCGCGGTGCGTCGAGACCCATTGCCCCAGTCCGTCGCCGGCGCACAGTACGGGCTGACCCCTCTCGATGCGGTCCCAAGCCACGGAGTCGAATTCGAGATTGTCGATCAGCGGGTGTCCGGGGCCGTACGTGTGGCTCGGGCGGACGACCGTCACTTGCAGTTTGCCGTCGGCGTGGGCATGGAAAAACAGCTCTTCACAGGCGACCTTGTCCCTGCCGTACTGGCTGACGGGTTCCTGCCGGAAGGATTCGGTGATCAGCACGCCGGGCGGCGAGTTGATTCCGTACGTGCAGACGGTCGAGCAAAAGATGAAATGCTCGCACCGCCCGGCGAACGCCTGGATGACCGCTTCTGCCTGAGTCGGTCGGAAACAGATCATGTCGATCACGACGTCGAACCGCGGCGCTTTCAGTGCTTCCTCGAACGCGTGAGCGGCGTCACGGTCACCGACGATTGTTTTGACCTGCGGTGACAGTGTGCTTTCGCGCTTGCCGCGATTGAACACCTTGACGTCAGCCCCGCGGGCCAGCAAGTGCTTGACGATACCCGTGCTGATAAGACCCGTGCCGCCGATGACCAGAACGCGCATACCGCCTCCGAAGTGCTGATTTGATTGGTGCAGTGCCGGCATGATTGCCGACTCGCAGCATTATCAGCATCCGACGGCCTTCTCCAACCCAGACGGCACCTGTTTCAAAGCGAGAGACCGGTCCGAGGTCGAGCGACGGCTCGGGTCGCCCGGTCAGGCGGCCGCAACGGCGGGCTTGCTTACTGCCTTCGACCAGACTTTGTCCCGTTTTGCTTTGACCTTCGGGTCCAGCGGGTTGGCTTTGATGAACGACTCCGTGTCCTGCAGCAGTCGAAAGAATTCGACGAAGTCTTCGCTGTACAGATACACCCGGCTCTTTCGAACTTCGTTGGTCTTGTCGTCGCGTTTGCCTTCGGTCAGCACTACGAAATGGTTGCCGTTCGCCGCCTCTTTCACCTGCGCGACATAGGTCCGTGGGCCGACAGATTTGAAGAATCGCTGAAACAAAATTTTCGGCTCGGGTTTAGGCCCCGCCGGTTTTGCCCCACGACGACCATCAGGACGATAAGCTGGACGCGCTGCCATGAGAATCTCCTTCTGTTTCGAATGAAATGCGAGGCAATTCTTTGCCGGAGTTGCCTAAGTGAAGATGAACAAGAACCGCCCGGCAAACGCATTGCCGGGAAGAAAATGCTGGTATTGCTCCCTTGAGAGCGGAATTAATTCGAATAGCTGCGAACGACCCCGATCACGACGCCCTGCACCTTACAACGGTCGGCATCGACGATCCTTGGCGACATGGAGCTGTTGGCCGGCTGCAGACGGATCTTGCCGTTCTCACGGTAAAACCGCTTCAGCGTCGCTTCACCGGTGTCCAGGAGCGCGACGACCTGCTCGCCGTTTTTCGCGGTTTCGCGACGTTCGATAACGACGTAATCCCCGTCGCAAAGATGGTCGTCGATCATGCTTTCACCCCGTACCCGCAGCACGTAAACGCCGTTCTTCGCGTGAAACATCGTTTCCAGATCGAGCTCTTCGCGAATTTCGATTGCTTCGATCGGTGAGCCGGCCGCAATGTTGCCCAGCAGCGGCAGCTTGGTGCTCCGGCTTTCGTCCGGGAGCCGCTCGTCGGAGACCAGTTCGAGTGACCGGGCCTTGTGCTTGTCCCGTCGAATGACGTGCTTTTTCTCCAACGCGCCCACGTGTTCGAAAATGGTCACCTTGCTGGTGCCCAACTGGTCGGCCAGTTCCTGCATTGTCGGTGCGTAACCGTGCAGGTGGCGGTAGTTTCGAATTGCGACAATGACGTCGGTCTGGCGTGGGGTAAGGTTCATAGCGTTGTCCGTCCGTTTCTTGATTCGTTGCACGACCCGTTGCAAGACCAGACCGTGAAACTTCGTTCGTATTGTGATCGGATGAACATTACCCTAACGTACAATAACGTGCAAGAGATATTTCTCGCTTTTTTAAAATGCCTTTTCAGGCCGGGCTTGATGGTTGGACTAACCCGGCCCGGTACTTAATAATTGCCTGCATGTCAGTGCAAATTGATCCACCCGGGAGCGTGCGTAGTTATTTTCGAAACATCACCGACACGCTGCAGTCGATCGTGATCGGAATGAAGATCACTCTTAAATACTGCTTCCAAAGAACTGTTGTCGTGCAATACCCCGAGCACCGGCTGACGTTCGCGCCGCGGTACCGGGGGATTCACGAGTTCGAAGACAATAAATGCATCGCCTGCGACCTGTGTGCGAAAGCGTGCCCGGTCGACTGCATCTACATCGATAAAACCGCCCCGCGGCGGATCGACAAGGCGACCGGCACGGTGCGGATGGAAGATCCGAAAAATGGCGAGTTGTTAAGATTCGCGATCGATTACAGCAAGTGTCTTTTCTGTGCGCTATGCACCGAGCCGTGCCCGACTGACTGCATCCACATGGGCAAGCTGCACGACCTTTCTTCGTACAGCCGGGAGGACGTCGTGGTTGAATTTGCGGAGCTGGCGAAGAAAAATCTTCGCACGCCGATCCCGCTGTGGATGGAGCGAAACCGCGGGACGATTCCGTGGGTGCAGCAGGAGTTCGACCGGGTCAGTTCTGGCACGCTCGCGACCGACGCGGCCGACATCCCGACTATTAAGTAAACCCGGCGCTTGAACCATGACCCAATCGACACGTCCTACCATTGTCAGCAACGATACGACCCGGGGCGCGGACAAGCAGCGGATACCGCCGGGCCAGACGCTGACGGCGAAGTGGCCGGTGCTTCACTATGGAAAGGTGCCGAAAGTCGACGCGGCCGCTTGGCGGTTGAAAGTCTTCGGCCTTTGCGAGTCGCCGTACGAGCTGACCTACGACGAGCTTCGCGCGATGCCGGCCGTCGATGTCGTCTGTGACATGCACTGCGTCACGCACTGGTCGCGGCTCGACAACAGGTTCACGGGCGTCTCGACGCGGACCATCCTCGAGCGTGCGCGGCCGAAATCTGAGGCGCGGTTTGTCATGTGTCACGGCGAGGCCGGCTTTACGACCAATCTGCCGATCGACGATTTTCTCGGCGACGATTGCATTCTCGCCTATCAGTGGGACGGAAAAGATCTGACGCCCGACCACGGCTGGCCAGTGCGGGGGTTGGTGCCCAGTCTGTATCTTTGGAAGAGCGCGAAATGGCTTCGAGCGATCGAGCTCCGCGCGACCGACGCCCCCGGTTTCTGGGAGCAGAACGGTTACCACATGCGCGGCGATCCGTGGAAAGAAGAACGCTTCGGGTGGTAGGCAGTTCGCTGGATCAAGTCCCGCCGGCAGAGTCCGCGTCGAGTTTATTTCTCCGAGACGGCGACTGAATTGCGTCCGGTCGGACATAGATTCAGCAGTACACATTCAGCACATTTGGGGTTTCTCGCCCGGCAAGTCCTCCGGCCGTGTTCGATCAGCAGCACGTGTGTTTCGTACCTATCTGAAGGGGAAATGATCGGCTTCAGGAGATCGTGCGCCTGATCGGCCGACGACTTTTCCGGAATGATCCCGAGCCGGATCGCGATCCGGTGGATGTGGGTGTCGACCGGGAACAGCTCTTTACCGAAGGCAAACAGTAGCACGCAGTTGGCCGTTTTTGGACCGATGCCGTTGAACTGCAGTAGATAGTCGAACGCGATTTCGTCCTGCTTTGCTTCGAGAAACTGAAGATCGATCTTACCGTGCTCGTCTCTGATCTTACGCAGAATAGCCTGAATGCGCGGGGCCTTCTGGTTCGACATCCCGCTAACGCGAATGTGGCGCTCGACTTCGGCGGTCGGTGCGTCGGCGACCTGGTTCCAAGACCTGAACCGCCGGCGAAGTTGCCGGTATCCAGCGGCGCTGTTCGCGTCTGACGTGTTCTGCGAAAGGATCGTTTCCACGAGGACCGAAACGCCAGTGCCCCACCGTTTCGCGGGACGCGGTCCGTAAGCGTTCCTTAGCAGCGTCAGAATGGTAGCGAACGTTTCCTGTTTCGATGCCGCCGTCATGCCCGATCTTAGGACCCGGTCGTCTTTCAAACTCTGGCGGCGAGCAGCGATTCGACCGACGACATCGTTTTCGGAATGATCATCGCTTCCAGAAGATCACCCGGCGCGGTCGGTGAGAGGCGAACGACCGAACCCGATCCGCAGATCAGGTCGGCGGCGGCGGCGAGGTCGTCTTTTAGTTGGTCGAACGTCGCCGGCGTGTTCGGCGTGTTGAGCCGGTCGTTGAATCGGATAGCAATCTGGTCGGTGCGGAACTTCAACCGGCCTGCCAGTTCCGGCGCGGACTCCATCAGTGCCGCTGCCGCGAGCGCGTGGTGCAACACCGCCGCGACGGTTTCTATTAAATTCGTCGCGCCTTCGACCGGTTGTTTACGGACGTAACTCAGGCCCAGGCGGTTATTGCCGCGGTCCATGTGGATGTTGGCCTGCGAGGATACGACCAGCGTCCCGGGCCCGGCGGGAACATGCGCATAGTCCGCCACGTCGATCAGTAGGTGGTCCGCCAACGCGTGGGTCTGAATCCAGCGATGAAAAACCGGTACGAACTCCGCGGGTGTGAACGAATCGGTCTCGGCGAACAGCTTGATGATGAGCTTGTACATAATTTGAATCGGACAAGATTGACGAACCGGCGTTCGTCTCGCAACGACGGTCAGGGCACACAGATATTCGGCGGTCGCCGAAGGCTATGCCTTGGCAGGCTCGACCTGCACGGCGTTCTGTTGCCGTAGTTTCAGATCACATTTGTAAGCGGCGTCAATGAACAGATTCGCCTCCTCGATCAGCTTGTGGGCCGTATCCTGATTGAACCGTAGGTCTGCCCCTTCGTGTCGAACAAACAGATACCGGCTGAACTGGTCGGCATGGTATTTGTCCCAAAAGATCTGCGTATCGACGAGCCGTTTGCGGAACTCTTCCACGATCACGTTCGCGTCGTCGGGGACGTCCAGATATTGAATCTGCACGAGCGTCCGGGCGGCGGTGATCATTGCCTGATAGGCCTTCTCGTCGGCGGCTTTGAATTGACCTGCGTCGAGCAGAAGCTGGGCCTCGAACGCTTCGCTTTCGGCCTGGGTGAAACCGAACTGCTGGAGCGTCACCACCTCACCGGCACACTCACCGATGCCCATGTCACCAATGGTAAACTCGCGAGGGTCACCCCAGTCGGTGTAGAAATTCGCATCATCCTTGTGCGCGGGAACCGGCGCGAACGGCTCGACGATCGTCTTCAGTTGCTTCTTCCCGATCCGCTGGCACCAGCCCTGAAACGATTCATCAGCCGACCGCTCGGCGACGTATCGCTCGGTCAAAGCGTTCACCAGATCAGGCACCCGCTTGCTGGGGACCGCGCCCATGGCCAAGGCGTAGCTGCCGCCGTTGCGAGCCCATTGTCCGCCGAGCATGACTTGGAAATGGGGGACGGTGTAGTTCCCGACGTTGCGGCTGTTGCCGTAAAAACCGATGTCGGCAACGTGGTGCTGGCCGCAGCTATTAAAGCAACCAGACACCTTGATTCGCAGACCGCTCACGGCCGAGTCGAGGCTCGCGCTGCGAACGGCCAAGCGTTCACGTAGCTCGCCCGCAAGGCCACGGCTCGAAGCGATGCCCAGCTTGCAGGTGTCAGTGCCGGGGCACGCCGTCACATCGACAATCGTCCCGGCCCCGGGGGCGGCAAGGCCGATCGCCTTCAGTTCGGTGTAGAGCTTGGGCACCTGATTGTGCGGCACCCAGCGAAGAACGATGTTCTGCTCGACCGTGGTTCGGGCATTCCCGCCGGCATACCGGGCGGAGATGTCGGCCAGCGATCGCATTTGGTCCGAGCTCAGATCCCCGAGCGGGCAGGTGACCGTGACGACGACGTGACCGCTTTGCCGCTGCTCGTAGACGTTGGTCTTCGCCCAGTCGTCGAAGCCTTCGGGGCGATGCACGCCGTTGAGTTGCACGCCGGTCCAGGCCGGTTTTTCCTCGAACGAAGGGATCTCGTCGAAGTACTGCCGCCAGGTCGGGTCTTCCGGCATCGTGCGGAACTCTTCCATGACGAGTTTGCGAAATTCATCGATGCCGAGCTTTTGAACGAGGAATTTGAGCCGGGCCTTGTTGCGGGCTTTCTTCTCGCCCAGACGTGCGAACACCCGGCAGATCGCGCGGCTCAGTGGGAGCAATTCCTCTTCAGGCACGAACGCCTGAAACAGTTTGGCTTGATGCGGCACCGCGCCGAGCCCGCCGGCAACATATAGGTCGAAACCGCGCGTGATCTTTCCATTGTCATCGGTTTGGATCTTCGCAATTCCGCCCAAGTCATGGATCGACACCAGCGCACAGGCTTCGTGCTCGCACCCGCTGAAGGCGATCTTAAATTTACGGCCGAAGTCCTGCGTGTCGCGATGACCGAGCAGGTAGAACGCGATCGCCTTGGCGTACGGCGTCACGTCGAACGCCTCGGTTCGGCATACGCCGGCTAGTGGGCACGCGGTGACGTTGCGCACACTGTTTCCGCACGCCTCACGCGTCGTGATTCCCACCGCGGCCAACCGCCGGAACAAGTCCGGGGTGTCTTCGATGTGCACAAAGTGCAACTGGATGTCCTGCCGGGTGGTGATATGGCAAATGTTATCGGAATATTCTTCGGCCAGCTCGGCCAACACGATCATCTGCTGCGGATTCAACCCGCCGTAGGGCACCTTGATGCGCTCCATCCCGGGGGCATCCCAGAACGTGTCCGGGCCTTTGGTCAGCGTCGTGTAAGGCAGTTTTTGAGTGGTGACGCCGTCGTGCCGTTGACCGTTGTCGTACCGCTGCCCGTATGCGCCGCGGCGAAGCCGGGTCTCGGCGAACACTTTTTCGTCGATCTTGGATTGCTTGCGAAGCGTGATCTGGGCTTCGAACGAATCGATCTCAGTTCCCATGCTCGGGGAGATCTGGTCGGCCAACTTATCTTTCCACGTCACGGACATAAAACTCCTCGGGGTCAGAAACTCCTACTTACCTGTAGAAGAATAGGAGTCGGAGGTCAAGGAGGCGAGCGGGTCTTTGCAAACCTCGCACTTTCAGATTCGCGCAGGAGTGCGTTCGAACGCAACAAAAGATAGACGCCCGTGCGAATGGGCGTCTGGTCTCGTTATTCAATGAAACAAAAGTAGCGGATGCAAACGGCCCAACCGTCCGCGATTTTCGATCACGAAAGCCGATATTCCAATCAGATCACTCGCCGTCTTCGTCGGCGCCGTCATCGGCGACTTCGACCGCGACGGCTTTCTTGCGAACCGGGGGGCGTCGCTTCGCGCCCTGGGCGCGGACGGCCGACTGCCAGAACTCGCCTTCGGACAACTCAATCTGGGTCTGCTTCTGGAATTCTTTGTGAGCGGTTTGAAGTTCGTCGCTATATGGGAGCAGTTTTCCGCCCTTGGAATGGCGGACCAGAGCCTGCTTCAGCGTCTTCAGCTGGTCGTCGTTCAGCTTGCTTTCGAGCACTTCCCCGGCCGCGTTGCTGCTGCTGCGGACGTACTTCAGGATCGCCCCGAAGACCTGCTCGCGCTCGGCATTCTTGAACGTACGGTCCTGGAAACCCTGCCAAAGCGTTTCGAACGCGTCGGTGTACGGAAGCTCGTCCCGGGCCACGCCCGATGCGTTATAGAGTTCCTGCAGGTGTTCGGTGTCGATGGAATTTAATTTCAGCGGTGGTCGCATTCAGGCTCCTTCAAGTCGAATCGCAGAGGATTGTAAGGGGAGATTCGACATTACGCTATGCCCCGCAGTTCCCTGCCGCGGTTTTCGAGAATATCATGCGTCCGATGAGCGATGCAAAACAGGTCCTGGATCAGCAGTTTCTGGAAATGCGATGGCGGTGCTTGACGCTGGCCGCCGACCTCGACCGCGTTTCCCGCGCGCAGGGGGGCGCCGACGTGCTTCGATCCGACCCCCGCCTGCGTCGGTTGTCTCAGGCCGTAGAATTGCTTTTGAACGAGACCGTCACCGACCGGGCCGAAAAGGTTCAGCTGATCTTCAGTGACCGGTCCGACCTTTCCTGATCAAGCCCGCAGCAATCAGGTTACGACACCCCTGGATCATTCAGTTGCAAGTATGAAGTTCATAGACCCGCACATTCACTGTGTCAGCCGAACGACCGACGATTACCAATACATGGCGCGGTGCGGTGTCGTCGCCGTTTCCGAGCCGGCGTTCTGGGCCGGGTATGACCGGTCGACCGCTTCGAGCTTTGCCGACTATTTCAGGCACCTGCTTGACGTCGAACCCGTCCGTGCCGCCCGGTACGGGATCGATCATTACTCCTGGCTGTGTATCAACGCTAAAGAAGCAGAAAATGTAGTGTTATCGCGCGAGGTAATCGCGCTCATCCCGCCACTGCTGAAGCACCCCCGGGTGCTCGGCATCGGCGAAATCGGTTTGAACAAAAACACGCGTAACGAGATCACGATTTTTGAAGAGCAGGTCAATCTCGCCGCCGAGCACGATCAAATGATTCTGATCCACACGCCCCACCTCGACGACAAGCACAAGGGGACGTCGATCATCGTTTCGATCCTCAAAAACGACCCGCGGATCAACCCCGAGCGGGTGCTGGTGGATCACTGTGAAGAGCACACGATCCGCCTCGCGCGGGACGCCGGGTTCTGGGCCGGGTTGACCATCTACCCCGTCAGCAAGGTGACACCGCAGCGTGGCGTCGACATTCTCGAAGTGTTCGGCCCTTCAATGATCTGCGTCAACAGCGCCAGTGATTGGGGTGAATCCGGCCCGTCGAATCTGACCGACACCTATCTCGAGTTTCGACGCCGTGGCCACGGCGAGTCGGCGGCAACCGAGATTTTTTATAACAACCCGTGCCGTTTCTTCGGGCAATCACCGAAATGGAAATTGCAGCCGACCAGCGTCGTTGCCTCCGACTGAGCGACGAATGGAATGGTCGAGACCGGCATGATACATTCGTCAGCCGATGATTCGAGCATTCGCCCGCCCCGCTGTTCTAATTACCTTTCTGTTTACGTTCATCGCACCTGTCAGATCAGTTTCAGCCAGCCCCGATGCAATTGCAGGGCTGAGCCAGTGGCTCGCGACCCCCGCCGACATCCGTCAAGACCTTGAGAAGCAGCCGTTTGCTGCCGTGCCGCTGAACAAATCTGAAACCGCTCGTGCCCGGGATCTGCTCTGGGCCGATCACGTCGCGGAAATTAAGAAGACGCGTCAGAAGGAGTGGGACGAAAAGGCGATCACGATTGGCAGCCACACCCTGAAGCTGCTTGAAAAAAATTTCGGCACCAAGCCGGCGAACGGCTGGGACCTCTTCATCTCCATGCACGGGGGCGGGAACGCCGACGCGACCGTGAACGACCAGCAATGGCAGAATCAGATCAGGCTTTACCACCCCGACCACAGCCTTTACATCGCGCCCCGGGCCCCGACCAACACCTGGAACCTGTGGCACGAAGACCACATCGACGGGCTGTTCGAACGTCTGATCGAAGACGCGATCGTGCTCGGGCGAGTCAACCCTGATCGGGTGTACCTCATGGGGTACTCCGCCGGTGGCGACGGCGTCTACCAGCTCGGCCCCCGGATGGCCGACAGCTTCGCAGCCGCTTCGATGATGGGAGGACACCCCAACGACGCGTCCGCGCTCGGGCTGCGGAATCTGCCGTTCACGATTCATGTCGGCGCGCTCGACGACGGTTACCATCGCAACGCCAAGGCCGCGGAATGGGCAACCCATCTCGACGACCTGCAACACGACGACCCCGCGGGTTATGTCCACTCCGTGAAGCTCCACCCCGCCCGGGCACATTGGATGAACCTGGAAGACGCGGTCGCCGTCGACTGGATGCAGCAATACACACGCAACGCCCTTCCGCCGAAGGTCGTCTGGAAACAGGGAAATACAGTTCACGACCAGTTTTACTGGCTCGCGACTTCACCCGCGGAAGCGAAGAAGGGTCAGCTGATTGTCGTGGCCAGAGACCACCAGTCGTTCGACATCACTGCCGCCGAATCGGTCTCGACACTGGACATCCTGATGAACGACGCGATGCTGGATCTCGACGCGCCGGTGACCATCTCATTTAAGGGAAAACAAGTTTTCAAAGGGACCGTTCCCAGGACAATCGCACGCCTGCAGACGACGATCGCGAACCGGGGTGACCCGGCCCTGATCTTCCCGGCGGCGCAAACGGTGACGCTGTCCGAAAACTGAAAAGTTCCAGTCGCCTTGGACTGACGTACTCCGCAGGACATCTATGCTCTTAAAACTCACACACACCACCGACCTGACCTATTCTGATCTGATCACCGAATCGGTGATGGAACTGCGGATGGCTCCCCGCCAGGAGCAGGACCAGCACCGGCTTTCTTTCGACCTGGCGATCGGTCCGCGCACCAATGTTGCCAGCTATTTTGACTGGCTGCAGAACACGGTGCACACCTTCACGATCGGATCTTTCCACAAGCAGATCCGTATTGTCGCCACGAGCGTCGTCGAGACCGACCGGCCGAGGAAAGAGATCGAAAAATTCGCCGACCGCTGGCCGTTTAATATCGGCGAAGACTACACGCTGTACGACTACGTGCACTTCAGCGGGCCCGTCACCGACTCGGCCAAGTTGCAGGAGCTGGTTCGATACCTGCAGCCGGTGCCCGGCGCGTCTCTCGGGGAACTCGCGCTCCGCATCCTGCACCTGATCGCGGACAAATTCGAGTACTCCAAAGGCTTCACCACCGCCGCCAGCCCGATCACCGACGTGCTGGAAACCGGCAAAGGCGTCTGCCAGGACTTCACGCACCTGATGATCGGGATGGCCCGCGCGCTGGGCATCCCGGCCCGATACGTCAGCGGATTCCTGCACCCCGACGCCGAGCGATTCCGCGGATTCACCCAGACCCACGCCTGGTGCGAACTGCTCTTCCCGTCGGCCGGGTGGGTCGGGTTCGACCCGACGAACAACTGCATCGTCGGCCCGAATTTCGTCAAGGTCGCCACCGGTCGCGACTACCGCGACGTCCCCCCGAACAAGGGCCGCTGGCAGGCCACCGGCGCCGTGAAAGAATCGATCGACGTGCAGGTCCACAGCGAAGAACTAAAATTCATGCCCCCGGAACTCGCGGCCGAACGCATGCTGTCGATCAGCGTCCCGACCTACCCCGGCGGCAACCCCGTCCACCGCGAGATGGCCGAGCAGCAGGTCGAAGTCCAGCAGCAGTGACTGGGTCGGCGACGAGGAAATAATCCGTTGCCGACGCCGGGCGAAACCAAGTTCGTCGAGCTCTCTTACAACAGCACCGGCTGCCCGGTCCTTGAAACACGACGAGCCGTCTCGCACAATCCCGGCGTGAACGCTCTTCCGACGACCGACGTCCGCAACAAACGTGTGACCGTGCTCGGGCTCGGCCATTTCGGTGGCGGAGTCGCCGTCAGCCGGTGGCTCGTCGAGAACGGTGCGACCGTCCTGATCGCCGATCAGCAGACGGCCGAAAAACTCGCGCACCCTATCGCCCAGCTCGCCGGGCTGCCGATCGCTTTTCATCTCGGCGATGACCAACTCGAAACCGACTTCACACAGGCCGACCTAGTCGTGGCCTCTCCGGCGGTGCCGCCTACGAATCAGTTTCTGCTCGCCGCGAAGTCAGCGGGTGTTCCTGTCACGACCGAGATCTGCCTGTTCGTCGAGCGATGCCCCGCCAAGATCTTCGGTGTCACCGGCACCAAAGGGAAAAGCACCACCAGCACCCTGCTCGGCAAAATGCTCGCGACTCGCTTCACCGTCTGGGTCGGTGGGAATATTGGCCGGTCGCTGCTCCCCGATCTTTCGCGAATCTCTCCTTCCGACAAGGTCGTTCTCGAACTTTCGAGCTTTATGCTGGACCACCTCGCGGCTTTGCACTGGTCCCCGAACGTCGCGGTCGTCACAATGATCTCGGCCGACCATCTCGACTGGCACGGCTCGGCCGAACATTACCTGAACGCCAAGCGAAACATCGTCAGGTACCAGAAACAAACCGATATCGCCGTACTGAATCAGCTCGACCCCGCGTCGTGGAAGTTCGCCAACGACACCGCAGCGACCGTCGTGCCTTTCGGCCCGATCCTCGACCGATTCGAGCTGGAGTTGCCCGGTGAACACAATCAGCTCAACGCACAGGCCGCGTTCGCCGCCGCGGCTACTGACGGTGTGTCGTGGGCCGAGGCGCAGGCGGCGATTGCGGACTTCCGGGGTCTCGAACACCGATTACAGGTGGTCGCCGAACGGGACGGTATCAAATTCGTGAACGATTCGATCGCGACGATTCCCGAAGCCGCGATCGCGGCACTTGGTTCGTTCCCCGCCGGCACGGTGATACAGATCGTCGGCGGGTCGGATAAAAAGCACCTGCCCGTCGACGAGCTGTGCAAGGCGTTATCAGAACGAGCCAAGGGCATAATCTGCATCGGCCAGACCGCTCCGCAGTTGGTCGGCGCGCTCAACCAGTTAATTAAAAATAGCCCGCCACAGGTCGAGAGCTGTGACAACCTGACGAACGCGATCGCATCCGCAAAACGACTTGCAGTGCCCGGCGATGTGATCCTCCTAAGCCCCGGATTCCCGAGCTACGACCAGTTTGTTAATTTCGAACAGCGCGGCGCACTGTTCGCCCGGCTCGCGTCGAGCCAACTCTGATCCAAATGCATCTGTCAATCGGAAGCGGTGCACCGACCTCACTGGCCCGAAAGCGCCATCCACGGGATCTTCGTCTTCTCCTGTAAAACGAAGTTGAACGTCACGCGAAGCTCTGACGTAAGACGAAGCTCTGACGTAAGGCGAGGAAGCAGCTGATGGTCCCAGCGAATCGAGCGACAGGCAATTCCGCACGCGTTCGACCGACACCAGGGCAATCGCACGGCCGCCGCGGCGGAACTGGCCATCGGCGAGAATGGCGTTTCTTTTGGTTCGCAGAGAAAAGAATCGATCGTCTACGTCGCTCCCCTTGGTCAGGTCGAGAATCGAACATCACCGGTTGCCGCAGCATCAGCAGCGGTAACAGGATTCGACAGGAATGTTTGGCCCGCACTCCCGAGCCTAGAAAACTAACAATCCGGCAGGTCCATCGTCAAGAAAAATGGTGTTGTCGCAAGATTTGCGAATGCAGGAACAGGGTCGGCCACGGAGAAGACTCCGTGGCCGACCGCTTCGCTCAAGAAAAAAAGATGCCTAGATCACGCACCCGCTTGCGGGGCGAGGTCGGCGGTCGCGAGGTCTTCTCGCGGCACGCGGGCCACCGGCTCGTCGGACTCGGCGGGCGGTTGGGCAAGGTGCTTGATCTTCAGGTTCAGGTGCGGGTTGAAGGCCGTACCGGCCGGGATCAAGTGACCGAGGATGACGTTCTCCTTCAGGCCGACCAGCGTATCAATGGCCCCTGCGAGGGCGGCTTCTGTGAGGACCTTAGTGGTCTCCTGGAAGCTGGCGGCGCTGATGAAGCTTTCGCTCTGCAGCGACGCCTTCGTGATGCCGAGCAGCAGGGTCTTTCCGCGGGCGGGCTTGGTCTTCTTGGCCTTGGCCGGTTCCTTACCGGCTGCCTCGGCGACTTCGTTCGCTTCGCGGAACTGAGTCTTGAGGACGACGTCGCCTTCCTTGAACTCGGTGCCACCGGCGTCGGAAACTTTGACGCTCTGGCTGGCCGTGTCGTTACCGGCGCGGAAGCGGAATTTGTCCGCGACTTCGCCGGGCAGGAACTTGGTGTCGCCCGGATCTTCGATCTTCACCTTGCGGAGCATCTGGTTCAGGATGATCTCGATGTGCTTATCGTTGATCTTCACGCCCTGTGAACGGTAGACGTTCTGAACTTCGGTCAGCAGGTACTGGTAGAGCGCTTCTTCACCCTTAATCCGAAGGATGTCGTGCGGGATGATGGGGCCGCGGATGAGCGGGTCCCCGGCGTCGACGAAGTCGCCGGCGTGGACCTGCAGTTCCTTGTCCTGCGGGACGTGGTGCTCGCGCTCCATGCCCGTCTCGCTGCGGACCAGGATGGTCATCTTGCCGCGACGTTTTTCCGAACGGATTTCGACCATGCCCGAGATCTCGGCCAGCACGGCCGGGTCCTTGGGTTTGCGGGCTTCGAAGATTTCAGTCACGCGGGGCAGACCGCCGGTGATGTCCATCGTACCGGCCGATTCCTTAGGCTGACGGGCGAGCAGGTGACCGGCTTCGATCTTCTGCCCGTTGGTGACTTCAATACGCGCCTTGGCCGGCAGGTAATGGAAGTCGAGGATCTTCCCGTCCGAACCTTCGATGGTAATGCGCGGGTGACGTTCACCTTTGTGTTCGATGACGACCAGCTTGGCCTCGCCGCCACCGCCGCCTTTACGTTCTTCTTCGAGCCGGGCGGTTTCGCCTTCTTCGATGTCCTCGTAGCGGACGATACCGCCTTTTTCGGCCAGGATCGGCGTGATATGCGGGTCCCAGACCACCAGCTGCTGGCGGGCTTTGACCTTCTCGCCGTCACCGGCGGAGATGACTGCACCGTACGGAACTTTGTACTTCTCGATTTCGCGGCCCTTGTTATCAAGGACGACGATTTCGCCGTTTCGCTTAAGAGCAACAAGCCGGGTACCGCCGCCTTCGTCGTTCTTAACTGGAACGGCGTTGATGTCGCGGTGCTGGATGGTACCGCCGGCGATGGTCTTGATGTCGTTTTCGATCAGCCCGCTGCTGGCCACACCACCGGTGTGGAAGGTACGCATGGTCAGCTGCGTGCCGGGTTCACCGATGCTCTGGGCGGCGATGATACCGACGGCCAGGCCTTCTTCGACGATATTGTTCGTGGACATGTCGACGGCGTAGCAGCGGGCGCAGACGCCGCGTGTGCTTTCGCACGTCAGCGGCGACCGAACGCGGATGCTTTCCATCTTCAGTTCCATGATGGCATCGGCGATGTCGTTGGTGATGATCTGATTTTCTTCGACGATCGTTTCGTCGGTGATCGGGTTGCGGATCGTGTCGCGGGCGGTTCGGCCCACGATCATGTCCTTCAGCTCGACTTCGACCGTTTCACCTTTATAGATGGTCGTCTTGGTGACGCCGTTGACGGTGCCGCAATCGATCTCGTTGACGATTACGTTCTGGGCGACGTCGGCGAGCTTACGGGTCAGGTAACCCGAGTCGGCGGTCTTCAGAGCGGTATCGGCCAGGCCCTTACGGGCACCGTGGGTCGAGGAGAAGTATTCGAGCACCGAGAGGCCTTCGCGGAAGTTGGCCTTGATCGGGGTTTCGATGATTTCACCGGACGGCTTGGCCATCAGACCACGCATGCCGCCGAGCTGTCGCATCTGATCGACGGAACCTCGGGCCTTGGAGGTCGCCATCATGTTGATGGGGTTGAGGTACCGCAGTGTCCCAGCGGTCTTGGCCGGGACGGGCTTGCCTTCGGCGTCGCGGTAGTCGTTCGCGAGCGCTTCCATCAGGTCGTCGGTGACCTGCTTACGGGCGTGACCCCAGAGATCGATCAGCTGGGCGTAACGCTCTTGATCGGTGATCGCGCCCTGGCGGTAAGCCTTCTCGATACCGTCGGCCTTTTTCTGACCGGCTTCGAGGATGGTCGCCTTGCTGTCGGGCGAGCGGATGTCGGTGATACCGAAGCTGAGAGCGGCCAGGGTCGACCGCTTGAAGCCGAGCTGCTTCATCGCGTCGAGCAGATCGATGGTCGCCGGGCGACCCAGCTGGGCGTAGCAGTCGGCGATCACGCGGCTCTGACCGGCGCTGGTCAGGGCTGTGTTATAGAACGGCATTTCCTTCGGCAGAATGTCATTAAAAATACAGCGGCCGACGGTCGTCAGGATGACGTGCCCGTCGTAATGCTCGGGCCTGGGCTGCTCCACATATGCCGGGTTGCGACGCTTGCGCTCGGCCTGCAGGTGTTTCCACGATTCGTTGGAAACCGGGACGGAACCCGCACTCTTTTCGCTGGGGACGACGGCCGTCCGGGCAATACGCACCCAGATGCGGGTGTGCATCTTGATGCGGTGCATGTCGAAAGCGTACATGGCTTCCTGCACGCTCTTGAACATGCTGAATTCGCCCTTGTCGCCTTCACGGTCCACCGTGATGTAGTAGGTGCCGAGCACGATGTCCTGCGACGGCGAGATAATCGGGCTGCCGTTGGCGGGCGAGAAGATGTTGTTCGGCGCGAGCATCAGCACGTGCGCTTCGGTCTGAGCTTCGATGCTCAGCGGCAAATGGACGGCCATCTGGTCACCGTCGAAGTCGGCGTTGAAGCCTTTGCACACCAACGGGTGGATCTTGATGGCGTTGCCTTCGACCAGCACTGGCTCGAATGCTTGGATGCCCATTCTGTGCAGCGTCGGGGCTCGATTGAGCATGACCGGGTGCTGATAGATGCATTCTTCGAGGATGTCCCAGACTTCGGGGTCCCGGCGTTCGAGCATCTTCTTGGCCGACTTGATCGTGTCGGCCAGACCGTGCTCTTTGAGCCGGCGAATGATGAACGGCTGGTACAGTTCCAGCGCGATCTTTTTCGGCAAACCGCACTGATGCAGCTTGAGTTCGGGACCGACGACGATGACCGAACGGGCCGAGTAGTCGACGCGCTTGCCGAGCAGGTTTTCGCGGAATCGGCCCTGCTTGCCTTTGATCATGTCGGTCAAGGACTTCAGAGGGCGATTCGACGAACCGAGCACCGGGCGACGGCAGCGACCGTTGTCGAACAGCGCGTCGACCGCCTGTTGCAGCATTCGTTTTTCGTTGCGAATGATAACTTCGGGCGCGTTCAGATCGACTAGCTTTTTGAGGCGATTATTGCGGTTGATGATTCGGCGATACAGATCGTTCAGATCCGAGGTCGCGAAATTGCCGGACTCGAGCAGAACCAGCGGACGCAGGTCGGGCGGGATCACCGGGATCACGTCCATGACCATCCACTCGGCTTTGTTTTCCGAGTTGCGGATCGCCTCGATCATCTTGAGGCGCTTGGTCAGATCTTTGATTTTCTGCTTGCTGTTGGTCTTCTCGATGTCCTGACGAACCTTGGCCTGCTCGGTGTGCAGGTCGATCATGTTCAGAAGCTTCTTGATGGCGTCAGCGCCCATCTCGGCTTCGAACTCTTCGCCGTATTTTTCGTACGCGGCGCGGTACTCGTCTTCGGTCAGCAACTGCTTCTTTTTCAGAGGCGTCTTGCCCGGACCGGTGACGACGTAGTCCTGGAAGTAGATGATCTTTTCGATGTCGCTGGTCTTCATGTCCAGCATCGCGCCCAGGCGGGACGGCAGGGCCTTGAAAAACCAGATGTGCACGATCGGCGCGGCCAGATTGATGTGGCCCATGCGTTTACGGCGGACCCGGCTGTGGGTCACCTTGACGCCGCAACGGTCGCAGATGATGCCTTTATATTTCGTGCCTTTGTACTTTCCGCACGAGCATTCCCAGTCACGCTCGGGGCCGAAAATGCGCTCACAGAACAGGCCGTCTTTTTCAGCCCGGTAGGTGCGGTAGTTGATGGTCTCCGGCTTTTTCACTTCGCCGAATGACCACGAACGAATATCGTTCGGGCTGGCGAGTTGAATGCGGACAGAACCGTAATCGTTAATGCGATCGTAAACGCTTTCAGCCATGATCGTCTTCTTTCTTTCAATGGCACGAGCATCTGGCCAGTGCCGATTTCAATTCAAAATCCGAGCTATTTCCGTCGCCTGCTTTTGCGATTTATTCCGAGGAAAATCACGTAAAGCAGTACCATCAGGACACCACCGTAGAAGAGAAATAACGGAATGATCATCATTGAAGCATTCCTACGTGTTTCAGCGCGCCTTAATGTCACATAATCAATACATGCACGCCTTCAGCCTCTTCCAAATCAATGGCCGCCTCGGCGCTCCGACCTGTCCAGTCAAAGGTTGGGGCATCCTGTTTTGACGGCTTAATCGGTATTTCCCACCAGCCGTCTGCGTCCTCTTTCACACCAACTTTGTCTACAAATATCTGGTAATCCGCTGGCTGGTATTTTGCGAGATGTTTCACTGCCAGTTCGGCGATCTGCTCGGAAGTCTGCTGGACCATTAGGAAACCTTCTTCCGTGGCAACCGTTTCTTTGGCACATGCCCTCGCACTGCGGCAATCTGATTGAACCGAATCCAAGCCCAGTCGTCACCGCCGCGAACGGCATAGAAAAATCGATCGCTCATTTCGACGAGATTCGCTCCCGAGTCGATCATGAACCGATCACCACTGCTAAGGACGATTTCGAAGGGTTCAAAGGGGTCTTGATCCTTGAGCTCAATAATAGACTCAAGCATTCCGACCTTTTTTCCTTCAGATTCGTCTGCCATGGGCTGCCTATTCGGTAACAGAACACCGGCGGCGGAAAGACGCGACCACTGGTCGCGGCACTACAATCACATCAAATCATCATCCTCACTGTCATGCCCAAGACCCTTCTTCTTCTCCAGCTGAATATTCAGCCCGAGACCGCGGATCTCGTTACATAACACGTCGAACGAGACCGGCGTACCGGCTTCGAGTGTGTTAGTGCCCTTGACCATGGACTCGTAGATCTTAGTCCGGCCTTCGACATCGTCCGACTTGACCGTAAGCAGTTCCTGCAGCACATAGCTCGCGCCATAGGCTTCAAGGCCCCAAACTTCCATCTCACCGAAACGCTGACCACCGGTGCGGGCCTTGCCGCCGAGCGGTTGCTGCGTGATGAGCGAGTAAGGGCCAGTCGCCCGGGCATGGATCTTGTCGTCGACCAAGTGATGCAGCTTCATCATGTAGATGTAGCCGACGGTGGTCTTCTGCTCGAACGGCTCGCCGGTGCGGCCGTCGTGCAGCTGAACCTTGCCGCCATAACCCATGACGACGTCGAGCTCGCGTGGGTCCAAAAGCTTGTGCGTTTTCTTACGGTCGGCACGGCGTTCTTTCACGGTCTTGTTGGCTTCGTCGATAGCAGCGTGGATCTCAGTCTCGGTCGCCCCGTCGAACACGGGTGTGATCGACTGGAAACCGAGGACAGCGGCGGCCCAACCCAGATGCGTTTCAAGAATCTGACCGACGTTCATACGCGACGGCACGCCCAGCGGATTGAGCATGATGTCGACGGGCGAACCGTCTTCCAGGAACGGCATGTCTTCCTCGGGAACGATGCGGGCAATAACGCCCTTGTTCCCGTGGCGACCGGCCATCTTGTCACCAACCGACAGCGAGCGCTTGGTCGAGACATAGACCTTGACCATTTCGAGCACGCCGCTCGGCAATTCGTCGCCGCGCTTCATGTGCTCCATGCGGCGCGTCTTTTCCTTCAAGACTGCCTGCACGCGTGGCCAGAACCGGCCGTAGGCGTTCGCGCCCTGTTCCTTGGCTTCCTTGGTCCCCTTGATCCAGTCGACGGTGAACCCTTCGATCTGTTCAATAATGACCTCGGTGATTTCCGACTGACCGACCTTCTGGCGGGTGCCTGGGTCGACCATCGGCGTGCCGGTAATCTCGTTAATCTCGGCGATCATTTGCTTGAAGATGTCGATCGCCCGGACGTTCATGTCCTTCTCGTAGGCTTCGATGTCCTTTTTCATTGCCTTCTTCTGGTCGTCGGTCATGTGCATCCGGCGGCTGAACCGCTGGGTGTGGATGACGACGCCTTCCTCACCGGCCGGCATTTCGAGCGAGTCGTTCTTCACGTCCTCGCCGGCGCGACCGAAGATCGCGTGCAGCAGTTTTTCTTCCGGCGTCAGTTCGCTCTTGCTCTTGGGGGCAATCTTACCGACGAGGATGTCGCCCGGGCCGACCCGGGTGCCGACGCGGACAATTCCGCTCTCGTCGAGATTGGCCAGAGCCCGTTCGCTGACGTTCGGAATGTCGCGGGTGAATTCCTCGCGGCCGAGCTTGGTCTCGCGAATTTCGACGTCGTATTCCTCGATGTGAATCGAGGTAAAGATGTCTTCCTTGACGAGCCGTTGATTGATGACGATGGCGTCTTCGAAGTTGTAGCCGTCGAAGGTCATGAACGCGACGAGCACGTTGCGTCCCAGTGCCAGTTCACCCTGATGCACGGCGGCACCGTCGGCAATGATCTGGCCTTTCTTGACCCGTTGGCCCTTCTTCACGATGGGCTTCTGGTTCTGACAGGTCCGCTCGTTCAAACCGACGAACTTGCGAAGAACGTATTCATCGGCGTTGTCGACGAGGATGCGTAGCGCATCGACGCTGGTGACCACGCCCGCACGTTCGGCGCGGACGACCATCCCGCTGTTCTGCGCGACGGGGCGCTCCAGACCGGTGGCGACCACCGGCGGGTCGGTCCGCAGGAGCGGGACCGCCTGACGCTGCATGTTCGAACCCATCAACGCGCGGTTGGCGTCGTCGTGTTCCAGGAACGGAATCAGAGCCGCTGACACCGACACGGTTTGCCGTGGGCTGATGTCGACGTACTGAACTTCCTTGCTCGGGACCGAGGCCAGATCGCCCTGCACGCGGGCCAGGACGAGGCCCTTCTTGAGCGTGTGTCCGTCTTTTTCAACGATGTCCGGCGGCGCGAGGATTGATTTCATTTCCTCGTCGGCGCGAAGATATTTGTGCTGGCCGTTAACTTTACCGCCTTCACCGACCACGCGGTAAGGCGTGATCAGGAAGCCGTATTCGTCGATGTCCGAATAGATGGCCAGCGAAGCGATCAGACCGATGTTGGTACCTTCAGGCGTTTCGATCGGGCAGATTCGACCGTAATGCGAAATGTGCACGTCGCGCACTTCGAACCCGGCACGCTTGCGATTCAAACCACCGGGCCCGAGGGCCGACAACCGGCGCTCGTGCGTCAGCTGCGACAGCGGGTTGGTTTGATCGACGACCTGCGAAAGCTCGCCACGACCGAAGAAGAAATCGATGCTGGACGAAATCGACTTGCTGTTAACCAGCTCGGCGATCCGGCCCAGTTCGTTCGGGTCCTTCAGCGACATGCGCTCCTGGACCGTCCGCTTGAGCTTGAGGAAGCCCTTGCGCATTTCTTCGGCCGCGAGTTCGTCGATCGTACGAAGTCGGCGGTTGCCGAGGTGATCGATGTCGTCGACGTAACCTTCGCCCGACCGCAGCTTGAACATATATTTCAAGCTGTTGATCAGGTCCTCAGCCCGCAGCGTCATCACCGTTTCCGGGACGTCCTGGTCGAACTTGCGGTTGATGCGAAAGCGGCCAACGCGACCGAGGCGATAGCGATTTTCGTCGAAGAATTTTTCGTAAAACAGCGTGGCGGCTTTTTCCAACTGCGGCGGATTACCCGGTCGCAACCGGGCGTAGATCCGCATCAACGCGTCTTCGTGGCTCGTCGAATTGTCATCCGCCAGTGTGTTCAGGATAAGAGGGTCGACGACCTTCGTGACGCAGTCGACGGACTTCATCCCGCTGGACTGAATCTTGTTCAGCGATTCACCGATCTGAGCGCCCGACTTCACGAGCTCTTCGCCGGTTTCGGCGTCGATGATCGGGGCGGCGGCGTAATACTGATTGTTCAGCTGGCTGACTTTGACGGTTTCGACCGCGTAAAACTCGCGGATGATTTCTTCGGTGGTGCCGTATTTCTTATCGAGGGCGCGAATAAAGGTCGTGGCCGGGATCTTCGACGATTGATCGATCCGGACCGCGAGCGCGTCCTTCTTGGTGACCGAGCATTCGATCCAGCTGCCACGTTCGGGGATGACCCGGCACCCGTGCAGGGGGCGATCACCTTCTTGAACTTCGACTAGAAAATCGACACCCGGGCTTCGGTGCAACTGGTTCACGATCACGCGCTCGGCGCCGTTGATGATGAACTCGCCGCCACCGATCATGATGGGGATTTCGCCGAGGTAGATGGAATCTTCCATCACTTCGTCTTTGTCTTTACGGACGAAACGAACCTGAATCCGGAACGGCATGCCGTAGGTCAGGCGAAGCGCACGGCATTCGTCCGTGGTGTATCTTGCTTCGGACAGTTCGTAGCTGATGTATTCGAGCCGAAGGTTCCCGTCATAGCTTTCGATCGGGAAGACTTCCCGCAAGAGGGCCTCTAGGCCTTCGTTCTTGCGTTCGGTGATAGGCGTCTCTTTCTGTAGAAATCTTTGATAAGATTCGATCTGAACGTCGATCAGATTAGGGATCGGAAGCGCGTCGCCGCGCTTGCTGTAATCGCGTACCTCGTGGGTTCGCATCAGAGTTCCTTCTCGCTAGAGGAGTGACCGGATCGTCCCGGATCAGCCGATAAAATTAGCCGCTTCACCTGATGTTCAGCGGCGTATTCGTCAGACAATAGTCAACAAGCAGACAAATTCAGCACTGTTCTCGGCGCAATAAACGAAGTTCCACACCACGCTGGCCGAAACCGGCCAAGACGATCTGGAACTGCCGAAGAAGCTATGCGGTTTGCGTACTCAATTCGAACTGGTGAACCTTAGCGATTTGGTCCCCGCCTGTCAAGTTGGCATAAAACACAAGTGGACGGCCAGCGTGAGCGGCCGCTATTCGCGGACGGTACAGCTGCCGTGACTGCCTGTCTGTCGAAAAATAATTTACAAATAGATCAAGAAACGCTCGGGCCGGGCAACGAGGCCACTCGTTGACGACTACATGATCGGGGCTGTCTTGCACGCAGTTCAGATCTGGTGCCGACTTGCAGATGCTCATAGACCGCCGAGTTCGAAAAGGATTTATGCTTACCAGTTTTCAGACAAGGCGGTTCGCTGCCCTGATATTTTTTCTGCCAGCCGCCGCGGCTTCTTTCGGCCAGACACGCGTTGTTTCGACCGCCGAGTTCGCGCCCGCCTCGGGGCTAATCACGACCGACGAGCGTCCCTTTCGTGACGAGCTGTGTTTGAACGGATCGTGGCAATTTCAACCGATCCAGATTCCCGCTGGTTTTGTCCGAGACACGGGTACACCGCCGTCGCTAACCGATCCGCAGGATACCGGCTGGGTCGCAACGCCCATCAAGATCCCGTCGCCTTGGAATGTAAACACCTGGGGGAACGGGCGAAAAGTCGGCGTTTCGACTGAGCATCCGTTTTGGCCGGGTTCGGTATATTTCCCGAGCTATCCCGCCGAGTGGGACGGCGTCGAAATGGGATGGCTACGTAGATCGTTCCGGGTCCCGAAAGCATGGCAAGGCCGGCGACTTATTCTTCACTTCGAAGCCGTGGCCGGTGACTGCCGAGTCTTTGTGAACGGCCGTCTCGCGGGCACGCACTTCGACAAATACCTGCCGTTCGAACTCGACGTCACCGACTTTCTCCGTCCAGATGGTGAGAACGAGCTACGCGTCGGCGTTCGCGCGACATCACTCTTCGATCTGCAGAGCACCAGATATCCGAAGATGCGTTGCCCTTACCCGTGCGGTTCGAGCACCGATCGGTTGGCCGGGATCTGGCAGGACGTGTTTCTCGTTGCGAAGCCTCTCGTCCACGTGGAAGACAATTTTGTCGAACCACTGGTCGATCAGAAGATGCTGCAACTTAACGTCGAAGTCAGAAACGATTCGGACAAGGCCGAGACGATCCACGTCGACGGCGTCGTAAGCCCGTGGATCAACGAAGCCGGCAACGAGGTTCTCTCCGCCCCGGTTCCGAAATCGAGACTCGGACCACCGGTTTTAAGCATTGCCGGGGCCGACACCACGATCGCCGCCCACCGCACCGGCCGGGTCACGCTCCGTCGGCCCGTCATCGATGAGCTTCGAAACTGGGCACCCGGAAGTCCGAACCTTTATTCTGCGGTGGTTTCGGTCGCCGTGAATGGCCAGCCGATCGATCGATACGCGACAAGGTTCGGGTGGCGGCAATTCACAATCTCGGGTCGCGATTTTTTACTCAACGGACAGAAGCTTCGACTGACCGGCGACCTGCTGCACCCGTTCGGTCCGTTTGTTCTGTCCCGGCGGTACGCCTGGGCGTGGTACAAGATGATTCAGGACATGGGCGGGAACAGCGTCAGGCTCCACGCCCAGATACACCCCGGGCACTACCTGGAACTGGCCGACGAAATGGGCCTGGTCGTGCTGGACGAGACCGCGATTTTTGGCAGTGCCGTCTCACTGAATTTCGAACCCGAACTTGCGTGGCAACGGTTTGCCGACCATTACGACGGGCTAGTGCTCCGCGACCGAAATCACCCTTGCGTGCTCGGTTGGAGTGTCGGCAACGAATTATTTGCGGGCTTCAATCTGAACCACGTGTCGACCGAAGACGCGGATCGCTGGTACACAAAACTCGGCGAACTGGCCCGCCGGGCGACCGCACTGGACCCGACCCGGCAATGGATCTCCTGCGACGGCGACGAAGATCTCCGTGGCCAACTTCCAGTCTATAGTAAACATTTCGGACTCGGTCTGCCCGTCGACCGCCTGCCTCCCACTGTCGAAAAACCAATGATGGTCGGTGAATCCGGCGGCACCTATTACGCACGCCCCGCCGAGCTTTCAGTATTCAACGGCGACAAATCGTTCGACAGTTATGCTTCGCGAAACGACGCCTTGGGAATCGACGTCTACGACAATCTCGTTCATCTGGCCGCGTCGAAGCTTGCCTATTACTCGGCGAGCGAGACGGCCTGGTTCGGACTCGAGCACCTTAATTTCGGCTACCACGATTTCACCCGTCTGCCGACCGCTGCCGACGGCGTGTTCTTTACCGCACCGTTCGAAGAAGGCAAACCCGGCATCCAGCCCGAGCGTTTACCGCCATACGTTGCGACGCTGAATCCCGGATGGGATGCCGCCCTGCCGTTATACAAACCGCTAGCGATGTTCAAAGCCGAACAGGCTGCTCTGGATAACCGAGGCCCACAGCCTTGCGAGTGGGATCACCGCGACATGCCATCGCCTCAGGAGAGCGCGTCACCCCCGAAGTTCGACAGGCCCGACTTTATAGGCGACCCGAAAGGCATCCTCGCACGATCGCTTCTGGATCTGGGGGTGCGTTTTACGGACGCTGCGGTTGGCGACGCCGCTCAGCCTTTGATGATCGTCGATGCAGACACGTTACTGAAGGTGCCGGGCGCTGCAGAAGTGCTTCGCTCACGCCTCGCGGCCAAAGTAGGAACGACTCTAGTTGTCGCAAACGACCCAACGGTAAATCTGTCCCAGTTGCTCCCGGCAGAACTGCATCTGACCGACCGATCTGCCACGGCGCTGCGGATCGATTCAGTCTCGGAATTCACCAAGTCCTTAAGCCTGCCAACGCTTTACTTCGCGGAGCAGCCGGCCGCCGAAAAATACATCCTGCGACACGGCATGGCGGGGCCGCTGGTCGACCAAAGTCGCATTCTTCTCTCTGCCAGCAGCACCGACTGGTCTCTGTTCAACAACGTTCCCGAGGTCGCCAAATGCGGGGCCGAGGTTCTTTACGAACATCTAAAGAAAGAGCCGGGATCCGCGCTAATTCAGTACGATCTGAAACCCGGAAACCTGGCCGTATGCACGCTCGAGTATCACCTCACCTCACCGGCAGCCACATCGCTTTGGCGGACCGTGCTGCAAAATATGGGCGTCAGACTCGCCATCACGCGTGACCTTGTCCCTCCGGCACTTGAAGAAGATTCACTCGCAGCCGCATTGGTCATCGGGCGTTTCGAAGCCGCCGACCTCACGACGGCGCTGAGCACTGACTACCTGGGCGCTGCGGCCGACGCGCCGATTCGAAATCAGATAGTCGGTCCACACGCGTGGTCCGAGTCGAAGTTCGTCAACCACGATCGTTTCCTGTTAAACCAGGTCGATGAAAAAGGGACGCCCGGGGCGTGTGCGATCTACCTCAGTTACTGGATCAAAAGTCCCCGAGCGCTGGACGAACTGCTCGCGGGCGGCCCCGATGTTCCGCGATTCAATGCCACGGTATATGTGGCAGAAAAGTGCCGGATGTTTCTCAACGGTCGCGAATTGATACCCGGTCGGACCGAGCCTGCCGATTACCGCACGCTGGAGAGCTTCGAAAATCTGCCTTTAGTTCGCGGGTGGAATCATTTTCTCTTCAAGGTCGTCTCGAGCGGCCCGAGCAAAGAGCCCCCTCCGACACTCTCGGTCCGCGTGTCGAGCAATGACGCCGATTCTTTGCGGCAACTCGAATCAGCGCTGCAGCGTCCGCCGACGACGCCGTCAGAAAAATAAGCAGCCGCGCGAATGACCGGCTCAGGGCTCGGCTGTTTCCTGCAAAGACGGTCCCTCGGTGCGCTGCGGCAGAAGCCTCGGCGCGAGTTTTCCGTACAGCACGCTGGTTCCCATCATCAAAACTCCAAGCCCCAGGAACGATAAAATCCGATACCCGCCGCCTAGTTGACTGAGATCGATCGTAACCACCTTCAGCAGCGTGATCGCAAAAACCGTCAGTCCAAAATATCGAACACCCGCGTGACGCCATCGGAACCCGACCGCGACCGTCGACAAGGCGAACACCGACCAGAAGACTGACAACGCGACCTGCTCCGCCAACGCAGGTTTCGCAAGCGACCCCGTCGCCGACAGATTCGCAAATCCCTGATCGATCTCGAACGAACCTGCCCACAGAAGCACCAGGACCGCGAACCCCACCGCGACGGCTCGGCGTGCGCGATCGAGCAGACCGGCGATCAAAATCATCAATCCTCCGAACAGGACGGCCCCCGCCGCCGCTCGAAGATTCAACACCACCGGCCCGGCGGTGACGCCTCGGGTCACGCGAAAAAACAACGTATCAATCACCAGATATTTGACGGCCAGCAAAACAATCAGCCACCATCGCTGCGCGAGTAGAACCTCGGATCTCAAACGTCCCGCCAACGCCCGAAAGGTAAGAAACAAGATGCTGACGCCCGTCGTCCACCAAACGGTCCAGAACAGATTCTCGCACTGCAGTCGGCTGAGCGCGGACCAGCCGGTCGGAAGCCAACCGATGACCAGATGGTGAATTGTCAACGTGCCGGCCCAAAGCAAAATGAGCACGGCGACGAACCAAAGATCGGGACCGGCGTCGGCGACACTCGTCTGTAGAAAAGGAATCGTCCGAAAACGATGTCGTCGAAAAAAGTACAGACCGACCAGCGACGCGGCGACTGCGACACCGAGCACCGGCGTCCCGGACGACGGCGCGGCGGTCGAACCCATCCCCGTCGGGAGCAGTTCACCCAGCACGTCGGCGAATGCCCACTTCAATCCCGCCAGCAAGGTGACCAATGTCGTCAGCAGCGGCAGTTCTGGCTGTTCGCACGCCGCATCGAACGCCGCCAGCACCCATGCGTAAACGAGGAACCACACGGTGATACTGGACGAAGGGAGCGTCTGGAAGGTTGCCGTAACCCACAACGTTGTCGCCGTCACGGCGACCAACGGTGCCAACACCGCGGGCACGCCGATCCTTCTCCAAACCACCGATATCAGATGACCGATCAGCGCAAGGAGCCACGCCATTAACGCGGACGAGTAGATCGGCACGCCCAAAATATTGAGCAACGCCGTCTCGCGAGAGCTAACCGACGGCCGAAAAGAGTTCCAGTAAACCAGGTCTGCAACGGCCAGCGCCCAGACCGCCGCGGCTGCATACCCCGCCGCGGGGACTTCGAGTGATCGTCCGAGCACGGCGAACGCGATCGCCAGCACGCCCCACCCGACCGCGATCCAAATTCCTGAAAGCGAAACAGGCACCGTCAACGCGACCAGCGCGGCAGCCTGAATCAGGAAGCTTGTCGCCAGCCGCGCCTCCGGGCGCGTACCGTTGCCCCGACGCCGCAACGCGAACGAAATCGCCAATGCGGCACTTGCCAGCCCTAAAAGCCAAAAGGTTTTGACCATCGTCTCGGAATCCCGCACGTGGTGCAGGACGATGGCAGTCAACCAAGCCGTTACGACAAGACTGAACACCGGACCGGGCCCAGTCCCCCGGTCGGGCATTCGGGCAGTGGACAGTAGAAGCTCGAGTTGGAACAACACGGCAAACGCGAGCGAGAAATAGAGCATCAAATGAAACACGTCGCTGCCGGGTTGGCCCATCAAGACTGCGAGCCAGACGCTGATGCCGGTGAGCGAGAGCCCGCGGAGGGTCCACCACTTGGGGCTCCCACCTGACCACGCGAGCAGCAGCGAGACGACCTGCAGCATCAGCAGATAAAAAAGGAACCCGACCGTGCTGACGCTTCCGCCCTGCAGCAGCGCCGGCGCGAGCAGACCTCCGAGCACAGCCAGCACCGCGACGGAAACCAGATCGCCCCGCCGCGCGACCGCTGCCCCGATCAGCGTCGAGCAGGCCATCAGGACGAAGGCAATGTTTCGTTCGTACAACCCGTAGTAGGCGTGGCCCGAATAACTGACCAGAAACAGAACCGCGATCCCGGCGCCGAAAAAACCAGTCGCCGAAAGCGTGTTAATCCTGCGGTACACCCATTCCCCCGCGCCGATCAAGCCGATCCCCCCGGCGAACATCGTCGTCAGCTTCACCCAGGCCGGAACTGCGGCAAACCAGCCCGCCTCGTAAAGAAACTTGATGAACCAACCCAGACTGATGACGCAGACAATAGCGCCCACCCACCCGGCCCATTTCAGACCGATCGTCTGTTCCAACCCGTGCCGGGGCTTTGGCACCTCCGGCTTTGCGCCTCGGGACTCTACGACTCGCACGAGAGCCGCCGACGGCAAAGGCGGTGGAGTCGCATGAGGTCGCGTCTCGGCTACCGATAGCTGCTCATCGAAATTCGATGGGCTATGGACATGCTCAAGTGGAGCTCCAACGAACGCAGCAGCAATCCCTGGCTCTGCAACCTTCAGCGCGGGCCTGATGCCGATCCGATTCTCGATCTGACCGAGTCGTGCTTCGATTCGCTCGAGACGCTCGGCAATGCTTCGCTCGTCCATCTGAAGCTCCCTGCAATACTATAGCAATTGCTAACATTGTCGACCCGAGTTGTCAAATCGCCGCCGGTCAGGGGGAGTCGGCCGGATGAAGTCCATGGAAACGCAGACACATGACCTCATTCGGATGCCAACATCAGACGTTATTGCCCGATCGAGACATGCTTCTCACGTGCCGGTCGGACTAAAGCTCGTCGGCGTCGAAGAAGGTCGCTTCGGCCGGAGGTTTCCACTTCAATCCCAGATGATCGTACGCCGATTTCGTCGCCCGTCGGCCTTGCCGGGTGCGGGTCACGAGCGCCGTCTGCAGAAGATACGGCTCGATCACGTCGACAAGCGTGTCCACCTCATCCCCCATCGTCGCCGCTAGCGCTTCGACCCCCGCCGGTCCCCCGTCATACACGTCAATCAGTGTTCGAAGGAATTGCCGGTCCTGGTCGTCCAGCCCGATCGTGTCGATCCCTTCCAAGTCCAACGCCGCCTTCGTCACCGTTACCGTGAATTTTCCACTTCCTTCGACTGCGGCGTAATCCCGCGCCCGGCGGAGCAGCCGGTTCGCAATACGCGGTGTTCCCCGGCTCCGGTTGGCCAGTTCCCACAGCGCGTCGTCGTCGGCCTGTAATTTCAGGGACTTCGCGTTCTGCCGCAGGATCTCGTGCAGGGCCTCGGGTGTATAAAACTCGATGTGCTGGCGGATCCCGAATCGGCTCCGCATGGGTCCGGTCAGAAGGCCCACGCGCGTCGTCGCGCCGATCAGCGTGAACGGCGGCAGCGGCATCGTGATCGTCCGCGCGTGCATCCCCGCGTCCAACGTGACATCCACCTTGAAGTCTTCCATCGCGCTGTACAGATATTCCTCAACGACCGCCGGCAATCGGTGGATCTCGTCGATGAATAAAACGTCCCCGCGGCCAAGCTTGGTCAAGATGCCGACCAGGTCCGCGGGCTTGGTCAGTGCCGGGCCGGTCGTGACATGGACCTGCGCTTTTACTTCGTTGGCGATCACGTGCGCCAGGGTCGTCTTGCCCAACCCCGGGGGGCCGTCCAGCAGCACGTGCTCGACCGGCTCGCTCCGACCGTTCGCGGCTTCCACGGCGATCTTTAACTTCCGGATCAGCTTTTCCTGCCCGATATATTCCGAGAAGCTTTGCGGCCTCAGCGCGTAGTTGAAGACGTTCTCATCCGGCCCCCCCGATTCACCGCTGACAATTCGCTCACGCGCCATGATTGCTTCAGTTTAAGGTCTGGGCAGGGTCGATCAAAGCACGCTTAGTTCTTCGAGGTTCGCTGACGCAACATCTCGCGCAGTAACTGATCGGTCGAGACCAGTTCCGGGCTCGCAGCTTTGACACGGCTCAGCAGATTCTCGGCGTCGGGTCGCCGCTCGCCCAGAGACATGATTGCAGCAATCGCGTCTTCCTCTGCCGAGTCCCGGCGACTCACCGGCCGGCCGGTAACCCCGTTCACGGGCGCCGCCAGTGCGAACGACCGAAGCTTGCCCGCGAGTTCGGCAATGATCTGCTCTGCCGTTCGCTTCCCGATCTCGGGCAGCCCGACGAGAAACTTCGCGTCCTTATTCTCGATTGCCGTCGCCATCTCCCCGACGGTCACCGAGAGCGCCCGCAACGCCCGCTTCGGGCCGATCCCTTTTACCGTCGTGAACAGTTCGAAGAACTTTTTGTCCTGCGGCCGAAGAAAACCGATCAACGTGGGCTCGAGCCCGCCCCGCGACGCGTCCCCTGCCAGGTAAAAAATAGTATGCAGCGTCACCTGCTGGCCGATTGTCGCCTGCAGCGTCGTCAAGTCCGCGGCCGGAAAAAGCAATTCATACAGCACTGGTCCCGAGAGCAGATGGAGGTGTCCCTCGTCGACGTGTCGGAGTTCACCGGTAAGCGCAGCGATCATGACCGAAGACTACTCGACCCGGGCAACGAATCCAGCGACGCACGGTCGAGTGGTGCTGTCTTGTTGGAGTTACCGCTTTCTGAGCAACTCGAGATCCAGCTCACGCCCGCAGCAGATAGCGATCCCCAATGCGTCGGCAACGTCGGGCGGTTCGGGCGGTTCTTTCAAGTTCCAGATCGACTGGATCGCCAGTTGCATTTGGTGCTTTCCCGCATGACCGTGACCGGTGACGGACTGCTTGATTCGGTTCGCGGCATATTCATCGACCCGGACGCCCCTTCGTGTCGCAGCTAACAGCACGACCCCCCGCGCGTGTCCCATGAGAATTGCCGTGCGCGGGTGCGCGTAGTGGGCATACAGCTGCTCGACCGCGCAAACGTCCGGACGGTGCTCGGCAAGGATCGCGTCGAGCTCCGTCTCCAGCTCGAGCAAACGGGCGGCGATGGGATTTTTTTCGGTCAGGCGGATCACCCCGCCGTCGATTAGAATCGGCTTCAGTGGGTGATAATCGATCACGCCGTATCCGGTAAGGCGGAGGCCGGGATCGATTCCGAGAATTCGCATCGCGGCATATTACCGGAGAACCGACCAAGGATCGTCATTTCGGAGGTGCACCTGTCAGTTGCGGGAGGCCCGCGTTGATCCGAACCGGGCCCGCTCTACAATCCCCCCGCCGTGATCGCACCCGCGACCGGCGGGATGGAGCATGGATGGCCGGGCTGGACGCGGATCACCTTAAACTGACTGACTTCATGGACCTGCAGACGCTGCAGGAGATCCAGGACAATTTTACGGCCATTGCCAACGTGCGGGCGATCATCACCGACGCCGACGGCAAGGTCATCACGCAACCGCAGCCGACTACCGAATTCCTCCGGCGGCAGCTCGTCATAGAAGCGGCCGAAGAGCAGCGGCCCACCCCGCAGCGCGAGGGCACCGAATACGTCGCCCCGATCATTGTCAACGACCAACGGCTCGGGACTATCCGCATGTCAGTCAAACCCGGCGCGACCGGGATCGACGACTCGAAGTTCGACGGGCTGGCGAAAAAATTCGGACTGGAACCCAAACAGCTCAAGTCGATCGTGACCCAGCTGAGCAAGGCCCGGAACACCCGGCCGGCGGCGATCCAGTTTCTGTTCCTGCTGGCCAACGCGATCGCCCGGCTTTGCTTTCAAGAGTTTCAGCTCCGCCAACGGATCGACGAGTTGACGGCCGTCTACAGCGTCACCATGATGCTCGCCGACGCGCGAGAATTGTCCAAAGTTTTGCAACGGACCGTCGAAGTCGTCTGCGAGTTGATGGATACCAAAGCCGCTTCGCTCCGGCTTATCGACCGCGAGCGGGACGAGCTGGTGATCATGGCCGTCCATAACCTGTCGAAAGAATACCAGGAAAAAGGCCCGGTCATGTTGAGCCGGGCACAGATCGACAAGATCGCTCTTTCGCCGCAGGGGTTCGAATACGTGCGGAACATGCGGGCGGACACCCGGGTGCAGTACCCGCAGGAAGCCGCTCGCGAAGGCATCTTTTCGATGCTGTCGGTGGGCATGCGTTACAAGGGCCGCGCGGTCGGCGTCTTGCGGGTCTACACGGCCGAGGAACAGGCGTTCAGCCCCTTGAAGATCGACCTGCTGAAAGCCGTGGCAGCCCAGGCCGCGGCGGCGATCGAGAACGCCCGACTGGTCGAGGAAACACTCGAGGCGCAAGCGCTCGAAAAACAGGTCCAGCTCGCGGCCGACGTTCAGCACCGGATGATCCCGCAGACCCCGCCTTCGATCCCGGGGCTCGACCTCGCGGCGGTGTACGTGCCGTGCTTCGAACTCGGCGGCGATTTTTATGATTTTATCCCCCTGCCCGGCGACAACATCGGGCTCGCCGTCGCCGACGTAGCCGGGAAAGGCGTCCCCGCCAGTCTGATCATGGCCTCCGTCCGCGCGGCGCTGCGGGCACAGGTTGACAACGTTTATTACCTTTACGAAGTCGTCCGTCGCGTGAACCTGATGCTTTTCAGGGACACGACGCAGAGCGAATTCGTCACCCTGTTCTACGGCGTGCTCGACGCAAGAAATAAACGGTTCACCTACTGCAACGCGGGCCACCCCCCGGCCCTGATCTTACGCGACGGCCAGATCCTCGAACTCGACAGTGAAAACATGGTGCTCGGGATCGAACCGCAGGAGCAGTACACACAGTCCGCGATCGAATTACGAAGCCGGGACGTGATGCTGCTTTACACCGACGGCCTAACCGATGCGATGAACTTCAGCAACGAGACATTCGGCAAGGCACGGCTCCGCGAAGCATTCCTCCGCGCGGGAACCACGGCCGAACTGGTAACTCAAAATATCCTATGGGAGATTCGAAAATTCGTCGGAATGGCAAAGCGGACCGACGACATCACAATGGTCGTGGTCCGGATTCTATGATGCATCCCCCGTGCCGGGACGGCCGTCGTAGAACTCTAGGGCTTTCGTTTGCGGGCCGCGCGGACTTTCTGCTGCATCTTGGGGGTCACGTGGAAAGTTGCCTCGCACTTGCCGACCCGCTTGTCTTTTTCACCAATTCGTGCCGCTTGCTGGAGGATGTCCAGATCGAGCGTGATATTAAATTCACTTCCCGCGTCCAGGAGCTCGTGAATGTTTTCCCTGGTCTTCATTCGATAGACGGCGGGCCCGTAACATGGTCTTAGAAAAGTGTAATTCAAGTTCTTGCAAACTACCGTGTAATCGCCGCCGCAGATTCCAAAGACATACGCGCCTCCCGCGATTTCGCTATTAGCCAGCAACGCTCCGCCCGCCATCGCGCGGTACCAATTCCGGTTGAATCTGCGGAACGGAAGGATGGCCGCGAACGTGTCGGCGTCGAGTTGTTTCATCCTAAGCCCGCTGAAAAACGCGAGCGGCAACCAAATCAGCGAACAGACACTCCGCCAGAAATTATCCCGGACACTTAATCGGCTGATGAATGCTTCGACGCGGTCCCAAGTGCTGGCAGGCACGTCCCCGTCACGGTCCCGGTTCGACGGACGCCGGGTTGGCAGCGGGGCGGCCATATCGACCGGAGTCCCAGACACGATCGAAGGCGTACCGGGTGCCGAGACCATTGACGGCCGCGAGAGACCATCCGGTTCTTCAATCTCCGTGTCGAACCCTTTCAACGCCGTTTGTGACATATGTACGCTCGGAATGCTGTGAAACAAAATCTGACCGACCGCGCCTGTTTTGTCGCTATCAGCCCGGATTGTCAACCCGCAATCAAATGCGGTCGTGGCGACTAAAGCTTTACGAACCATTCGCTGGCGAGTTCAAGCCCGAATGTGTCTCGGCCCGATAACAAATAGAAGGTCGGCTGGTTTGACCAGGCATTCAAATGACGGACATCGTAATCATTGGCGCGGGTGGGCACGGCAAAGTAGTCCTGGACATCCTGCGGGCGGGGTCGCAGTACCGGCCGATCGGCTTCCTCGACGCCGACCCGAAGCTAGCCGGGTCCGTCGTCGGCGGACTTGCCGTCTACGGGTCGGTTCACCTTTTGTCACGATTGAAACAGCAGTACGGGTTCACCGGCGCGATAGTAGCCATTGGTGATAACCGGGCTCGGGCAGGATATGTCGAAACGCTGCGGGGGCAAAAAATAGAACTGATTAACGCGATCCACCCCGCGGCCGTGGTGTCGACGTCCGCGATCATCGGTCGAAATGTCGTCGTAGCCGCCCAAGGTGTGATTTGCACTGAAGCGCGAATCGGCGACTGCGTGATCATCAACACCGCGGCCACCGTCGACCACGAATGCGAGATCGGCCAATCGGTTCACGTCTGTCCCGGCGCGCACCTGGCCGGCCGCGTACGGGTGGGACCGAGGTCGATTATCGGCATGGGCGCGAATGTTTTACAATGTCTCGAAATTGGGCGCGATGCGATCGTTGGCGCGGGCAGCGTAGTGCTTCGAGACGTTGTCGCGGGGTGCACCGTCGTGGGCGTCCCGGCGCGGGTGATCCGAACTGCAAGCCCGCTCGCGGCGTGAGCGCCGATTTAATGCCAGGGGATCAGTGGCACTACCGAATACATCATCGCGGTCGCGGCGACCATCAAAAACTCAGGCGCTCTGCTGACCAGGTAAAGCACGGAGCTTAACGCGATGAGCCCGATGCCGGCAACCGTCACCGGTGAAAGCGTGGCGACGATCGGAAGGTAGTTCGAAATCTGTACCATCATTCTCAAAGCTCCTTGTGGGGTTCTGCCTCGAACATATCACGGGATTTTCGCGCGGCCGGAAATCGGCTCGATTCAATTTATTTTGCGATCCGTCAAGTAAACAGCTGCGCAACCGTTGCCGTGCGCGACGCGTGTAAAGCATGCGCGGCTGCGGCATCGCGAACCGAAAAGGTTCCGCGGCTTACGGTGCGTCCGAGAATATCGGGCGTGCCGTTCTGAATTGGAGAGATGCAGTCATCACACCGCGACGACAGATTTTCTGACCACGAGGTTGGGCTTAATCCACTGCACCAGCGGCGCGGCTTCGGGGTGATTGATCCGGTGAACCAGCCGGTCGACCGCCATCTGCATCTGCTGCTCGACGTGCAGGTCTACAGTCGTCAAAGGCGGGATGAGGTAACGGGTGGTCGGGATGTTGTTGCAGCCGATCACTGAAAGCTGCTCGGGAACAGAAATGCCCGATTCAAAGAACGCCGACAGCGCGACCGTGGCGGTGTGATCGTCGTGACAGATCACGGCCGTCGGCCGATCGGCCGAATCGGCGGCGAGCCACCGGCGTGCGAACGCGACCGCCGCGAGGTACACCGTCTGCGGGTCCTGTGTTTTCGAATCTTCCATCCACCAATGGTTGCGGGCGAACCCTTCGGCCTTCAGCAGTTCGGCGTCGGAATCGATGCTGCTCCACTTCGGCTGGTGCAACTCAAGGAAGCCGATGACCCGGTGCCCGTGCTCGCGCAGGTGGCCCGCCGCGAGCCGCCGGGCCGTGTGATGGTCGATGACGACCTCGTCGTACTGACTGCCGCACGCGGCTCCGAAGACCACCGTCGGATTCTGCAGGTCTTTGAGTACCGCGGTGTCTTCCGGGTCGTACGCGGGACCGAACAATAACCCTTCCACCCGAGCGCTGCGAATCTGACTTATGCGGTCTTCGACGCCGTGTCCCTGCCCGATCGCGAGCTGAAGTTGGAATCCGTGGTCGCGGAGTTTTTCTTCCGCCAGATCAATGACCCGCGCGAAGAAAGTGTCGTGCATATGGCGGGTCAGCAGCAGACCAATGACGCCCGATTTGCCCCGCCGAAGTTGTTGGGCCGCGCGATCGACGGAATAACCCAGTTCCTGGACGACGCGCTCGACCTTGTCGCGGGTTTTTTGGCTGTACCGGACCCGCCCCGCTTCTTGGCCGTTAAGAATGTCTGATACGGTGGTGATGCCAAGCCCCGCCGCCTCGGCGACCGTCTTGAGCGTCACCCGTCGTTTGGCAGTCGGTCGCACGGTGGTGGAGTCGGCCATAGCGGAATAAAGCTAGCGACGCCGCGCAAGTCCCGCAACGAAATACTGACGACGGAATTAGCGAAGCGGCATCCGCCACAGATACCACGTCGCCAGCGACCGGAAGGGCTTCCAGCGGTCTCCGTAAGGTTGCAATTGCCTTGCAGTCGGGACCGTCGGCAATTCGAACGCCCTCTGCACCGCCTTCTTTAGACCTAGATCGTCGACCGGAAAAACGTCCGGGCGGTTTAGAACGAAGATCAGAAACATCTCCGCGGTCCACCGCCCGATCCCATTTACGTCACCCAACGCGGCAACGATCTCGTCGTCGGTCATTCGGTTGAACCGGGGGGTGGGTAATGTGCCGCTGACGAAATGCTCGGCAAGGTCGATCAGGTAAGCCTGTTTCTGGCGGGACACCCCGCACGCGCGGATCAACTCGGGCGTTGCCGTGGTTAAAAAAGTCAGCACCCGTTCGGGCGTCGGCCGGCGTCCCGGGAACTGGTCCCGAAACCGGCCGAACAAGACCGTCGCAACCGCAACCGAAATCTGCTGACTGAAAATCGACTTACATAAAACGACAAAATAATCACGTCGTCGTTGCAGCGTGCAGGGTCCCACGTCGCTGATCACAGCCGAGAGCACCTTGTCCGCCTTGCGAAGGGTCCGCACGCCGGCCGACCAATCTGGTTGATGTTTCGGAGGATCGAACCACATGAGCGGGTGACTTCACACGCAACGCAACCGCGCGGCTACTTCAAATTGTCCGGGTTGAGGACGTCCAATTCCGGCACGACGAACAGCCCGTCTTTTCGGACGAGGGTGCCGTCGAACCAGATTTCGCCACCCCCCGCTTCGGGGTCCTGCCGCATAACCATGTCCCAGTGGATGCCACTGTTATTGCCGTTGCTGGCTTCGTCGTAACACGCGCCGGGGGTGAAGTGAATGCTGCCGGCGATCTTCTCGTCGAACAAGATATCTTTCATTGGCTTCGTGCAGTAGGGGTTGACCCCGATCGCAAACTCGCCGACGTACCGCCCGCCCTCGTCGGCGTTCAGCACTTCGTTCAACTTCGCCGTATTGCTGCTGGTCGCCTCGATGATCTTACCGTCTTTGAACTTCAGGCGGATATCCGTGTGCGTGGTGCCGCGGTACAGCGTGGGGCAGTTGAACTGAATGATGCCATTTACACTGTCGCGCACGGGCGCGGTGAAAACTTCGCCGTCGGGGATGTTCACTTTGCCGTCGCAGGGAATCGCCGGGATGCCTTTAATGCTGAAAGTGAGGTCAGTCTCCCCAGGCCCCTTGAGCCGAACCTTGTCCGTCTTTTCCATCAGCTGCTTCAGGGGCACCATCGCGCGGGACATTTTCGCGTAATCCAGCGTGCAGACTTTGAAGAAGAAATCTTCGAACGCGTCGGTGCTCATCTCCGCCATCTGCGCCATCGACGGAGTCGGCCAGCGGAGCACGACCCACCGGGTTTTTTTCACGCGGATGTCGTGGTGCACCCGCTTCCAGACAGCATTTTCGTAAATTTTCTGTTTGTCGGCCGGCACGTCGGACATTTCCGAAACATTGAAATTGCCGCGGGCACCGATGTAGCACTGCACGTTTTCCATCTGCAGTTTCTCGACGTCGGCCGTTAATTCCCAGGAGGCTTCACTGCCGTGGAGCATCAGCGACCGGTTGATCTCGTTGCTTTTTAAGATCACCAGGGCGGACCCGCCGGCCCGCGCCGCCGCTTCCACAACCGCCCGGGTAAAAGCGTGCGGGACGTCGATCGCTTCGATCAGGACTTTCTCGCCGGTCTTCAATTCGTTCGAGTAATTGACCAAAACGTCCGCGAGTTTTTCGATCCGTGGGTCTGTCATAACTTTTCTCAATTGCACGTCGGATGCACAACACGGTCTGCAAATTTTCTACACGGCGCAACGCAACGCAGCGTATCCTGTCGCGACGAAGGCTTCCACCCAAAGTCAATCCGCTCGACGGGTAAGATCGAGACAGAATCGCATTGATCGGCGTGAATATTTCTTTCAGCAAATTCTCGTCGAGGCCCTCTGCCGGTACAGTCTCGACCGTAACATATGCCGACCGTAAGTCGCGAAGCTTCACCAAAGGTCCACCTTTTGAACCGCCAATCTAATCAGCGCAGACGAGTCGTGATCACCGGTATCGGCGTAGTCAGCTCGAACGGAATCGGGCGCGAAGCGTATGCCGCTGCTTGCCTGGCGGGCAAAAGTGGCATCGACTGGTTGTCGGGGATCGATATCACAGGGCTTCGCTCGTCGGTCGCCGCTCAGGCGAAAGACTTCGATGCCCTGAAGGTGATGGACGCGGGCGAAGCCCGACGGGTGCCGCGGATGATCCCCATGGCAATCCAGGCATCGCGCGAAGCGCTCGCCCAGTCCGGCTGGGCGCCGGCGACCGATGACGTCGCGTCCCAGCGCGAGATGGGGGTCTCGCTGGGCACCGGTGGTGGCGGGCTCGCATTCGTCGAAGAGCAGTACAAAACATTCTTTGCTGAGGGAACAGGTTCCCTTTATTCAATCACTGCCGGCACACACGGAAATTTGTCCAGCGAGCTTTCAATCGCGCTCAAACTCCGCGGGCCTTCACACGTAATGTCGACCGGTTGCACGAGCAGCACCGATGCGATCGGCTATGCGACGATGCTGATTCGAAACGGGACAATTCCGATGATGCTCGCCGGCGGCGCCGACTCGCCGGTTAGCAAAGGGATTCTGACCGCCTTCGAAAAGATGCGCGTCATTTCGACCCGGCGGTGGGAGAACCCCAGCCATGCGTCGCGTCCGTTCACGCCCGAGCGGGACGGCTTCGTGCTCGGTGAAGGCGCGTGGATGTTCGTGTTGGAAGACGCCGACCATGCCAACGCGCGCGGCGCGACCGTGCTGGCCGAGATTGCCGGGTACGGTTCGACGTGCGACGCGTTCCACCGCGTGCAGATTTCTCCCGACGTGGTTGAACCGGTCCGCGCGATCGAAATGGCACTGAGCGATGCCGACATCCGCAAGGAACAAATCGGGTACGTGAACTTGCACGGAACCAGCACCCAGTTAAATGACAAGATGGAGACGGCCGCCATCCGCCGTTGCTTCGGCGAGCACGCCGACAAGCTGCTGTGCAGTTCGACTAAATCAATGATCGGGCACCCGCAAGGCGCATGCGGCGCCGCCGGTCTCGCGGCGACAGTGCTGTGCCTGCAAAAAGGCTACGTTCATCCCACGATTAACCTGGACCACGCCGACCCCGCGTGTGATCTCAACTACGTGCCAAATCAGTCTGAAGCGACAAAGCTGGACTATGCGCTGTGCAACTGCATCGCATTCGGGAGCAAGAACAGCGCAATCGTACTGAGGTCGGTCTGATCTCGAATCGCTCGCAGCCTTTCTGGAACTCGCGGCGTTTTCATTATTCTTATCGGCCGCGGTGGTTTGTGACGCCGATGCCGACGCCATAGAATGAGCCGTCGATGATGCTGATTCGCCCCCGCCTGAGGCCGATCGTTCTCGTGCTGCTGCTCGCCAGCAATGCCTGCAACAGCCCGCAGGCGACGCAACGTTCGCCCGTCGGGCACGGAACCGCAGACTCCGCGCGCTCGACGCCCGCTGAAAAGCCGGCCACCTCTCGGCCGGTTTTGAATCTTCCAACCACGCTTCCGCGAAAAGCGGCTACCGTTCCGAGCGAAGTTGCATACGCCAGCGTGGACTCGCCATTTCCGGATTCTCTTGACCCTCGTCAGACGCTTCCATTTCTAGCATCTGATGCATTGGCCGGCAGGTTGCCCGGAACACCCGGGCTGCAGCGGGCCAGTGAATTTCTGTCGCTCGAATTCAAACGCATCGGGCTCAAGCCTTTTCCCGGACACGATTATTATCAACCGTTCACGATGCTTTTGTCGGCGGCGCTGGACCCGTCGTCGTCGATCAGCGTTAACGATCGACCGCTGAAAATTGAAACCGACTTCGTTCCGATGGGGCTTTCGGCTCAGGGAAGCTTTCGGGGAAAGATGGTCTACGCCGGCTACGCCATCACGCGGGATCAGGGCGATTACGACGACTTCGCCGGGGTCGACGCGAAAGGGAAAATTGTCCTGGCGATGATGAAAGAGCCCCTCGACGAAAAAAACCACAGTCGATTCGCGGGTGCGAACCAGACATGGTCTGCGTCGGCGTTCTTCAGCAACAAGGCCAAGAACGCCGCCGCGCACGGGGCGACCGCGCTGTTGCTCGTCGCACCACCGTCGTCGGGCGGGGCGGATTCTTTAAATCCGTTTTTTCTCGACAGCGGGCCGTCGGGATCGACCATTCCGGTCGTGCAGATTACACGCCGGGTCGCAGATGTGCTGCTCGCCAACGCCGAAGTCCGTGACTTAAAGACACTGCAGGACGAGACGAATGGATCGTTCAAGCCGCGTTCGACCGACTTGATCAATCTTGAACTGACCGGCAACGTCACTTTTAAAAAGCAGATCGCCGACGTGCGTAACGTAATGGCCTTTCTGCCGGGTTCAGGCCCGCACGCCGATGAATGGGTGGTGGTCGGCGCGCACTACGACCATCTGGGCAAGGGCCAGCTGGGGCACATGGTTTCCGGTAAGGTCGGCACTGTGTTTCACGGCGCCGACGACAACGCCAGCGGGACCGCGGCCGTGCTCGAGCTGGCCGACCACCTGTCGCACGCGGCACCTCTTCCGAGGTCGGTCGCGTTTGTATTCTTCACCGGCGAGGAAGAAGGCTTGGTCGGGTCCGATCACTTCGTAAAGAATCCGCCGATCGCGATCGAAAAAATGGTTGCCATGCTCAACCTGGACATGGTCGGAAGACTGAAAGACGGATCGCTGCTAGTCGGTGGGCAGTCGACCGCGGCGGTCTTCGACGACCTGACGAGCCAGGCCGTCAAAGGGACGGCATTGAGCCTGCACACGTTCGAACGCGGCGGGCTCGGGCCCAGCGATCACATGTCGTTCGCTCTTCGAAAAATTCCAGTACTGTTCCTATTCACCGGGCTCCACCAGGACTACCACCGCCCGACGGATATCGCTTCGAAAGTGAACTACGACGGCATCGACCAGATCGTGACCGTTGGCCAATCGCTGGTCACCGCGATGGCGTCCATGCCGAGACAGCAATACGACGGCAAGGACGACGGGAACTCGACGATGTCGTTCGCCACCGGTCACGGCGGCGAGCACCGCGCGGCGCTGGGTGTCGTGCCGGATTACGCCTCGAGCGATACGCGACCGGGCGTTCCGATCAGCGGTGTCGGCACCGGGACCGCCGCAGCGACTGCCGGTCTGAAGGCGGGCGATCTGCTGGTGAGTTACAATACGACCGTGTTAAACAATCTGCAGGATCTGTCAGAGATGCTGGCCGAGGCCAGCCCGGGTGACCGCGTGACAATCAAGATCATTCGGGACGGCAAGCCGTCGGAAGTGCATGCAGTGCTCGGCGAGCGGAAGGCTCCTTAACGGTTCGTCGACCGGCTTGCATTTCGAGTCGTTCGACGCATACAAAGATTTATGAAAACTGGACTAATCATTGTCGACCACGGGTCACGGCGGAGCGAAAGCAACCAGATGCTCGAGCAACTCGCGGGACTTTTCGCGGCTCGTTTTTCCGAGCGTTATGACGTCGTCGAAGCAGCTCACATGGAACTGGCGGAACCGTCGATCGCGACCGCTTACGCCGCCTGTGCGAAACGCGGGGCGACGCGCGTCGTGGTGGTCCCATTTTTTCTCGGGCCCGGGAAACATTGGACGTCGGATATTCCGAAGCTGACCGCCGAGGCGGCGGTCGAGTTCCCCGGTACCCAGTTTCACGTGGCTCAGACGCTCGGGATCGACGACCTGATCCTGGACCTGCTCGACAAGCGGGCGACGCACTGCGTGGAGCACAATTTCGACTGTGAGATCTGTCACGGCACTCTGCGGAGTGGCGTGCTGGAACCCCAAGCGGTGGTGCAGATCAAAGCGGAGAAAGCGGCCGCGGGTCCGCACCTGTGCGGAACGTGCCCTTACAAGGGGCAGCCGCTGCCCGACCGCCAGGCAGCGGCAGGTGTTTGAGCCGGGTCAGCTTGCGCCGGCGAGCGCAGAACACCTTGATTTAACCCGAGGAAAAGGCGATGCCTGTTTACGAATATCAATGCGAATCGTGTGGTAAGCCGTTCGAAAAACTTCAAAGGACGATGTCGTCGACGAGCAAGGCGAGTTGCCCGGAATGCGGGTCGTCGAAAACGTCGAGAATGCTGAGCGTGTTCGCCGTCGCGGCCGACTCGCAGAAACAAACCGCCCCCGCGTCGGGGCCGGGCTCGTGCGGTCGGTGCGGTGGCGCACCGGGGTCCTGTTCGATGTGAACCGAACCCGCCGACAAGTCAGCTAAAACAAAAAGCCCCGGTGGAATCCACCGGGGCTTATTTCGTTGTCAAATTACAGCCCGGCTCAGGTGCCGGTCTTGCTGCTCAGCTGCGGGAACTGACGTTGTTCCTGCTCCTTCTGGATCAGGATGGTCGGCTTCACGAGGATGAGCAAAATCTGCTCGTCCTGCGAGTTCGCTCGGTTGGTGAACAGACGCTTCAGGAACGGGATTTTGCTCAGGACCGGAACGCCCTGCTCACGCGTGGTCTGTGCGGCAAGAGTCTGCCCGCCGAGCAGGAGTGTCGCACCGTCGGGGACGCTGGCCGAGGTTCGGACGACCGTCAGGTCGATCGTCGGCAACTGAAGCGTGCCCTGAACGATCTGGTTCGTCGCGACGCCGAAGTTGTTCGTCGTCGACACGATGGCCGAGATGGTGAACGGCACGAGCGCCCGGAGACGGGCCAACTGCGGCTGCAGATTCAGGAAGACGTACTTGCGATCCGGTGAAACCGTGGCCGATACGAGCAGGACGACACCGCTCGCGGTGGTCGTCTGAACGGTCGGTTCGAACAAACCGACGCCCGGGGCGACGACCGGCGTCAGGTTGCTGACGTAAGCCTGTTGGGTCTGAACCAGCAGCAACGCGGTCTGGCCGCTGAACAGGGTCAGGCGCGGGGCGGTCAAGCTGACAGTGTTCACATTCGCCTGAACGGCTCGGATCAGGAAGTTGACGGTGAAGTTGTCGATGTACGAACCCTGGATGACAATCGGGTTCGGGTAATCGGCCGGGTTGGCCGCGATGCTGCCCGGGACGGCCGCGTTACCGACGTTGCTGATCCAGTCCAGCGTTCGCGATCCCTGGGCACTGTTGCTGACGTTTCCGTTGGCGTCCTTAAACGTCGTGTTGTCGCTGATCTGGTTCTGGCTGACCGTGATCGGGCTGAATCGGCTGGAATTAAAGCCCGACCGAGCGTTGCCCTGCTGTTGAAGCGGGTTGAACGTGAAGTTGGCGTTGACCCCGATGTCTTCCAGGTAGTTCCGCTGGACCACCAGAAAACGTGTCTCGACGCTGACCTGCAAGGCCTGGCTGGCGCGAAGGCTGTCGAGCACCGAGGTGATCTTGTGCTGATTCTCCGGCGTCTGGGTGATGAGCAGAACGGCCCGCAGCGGACTCGAACTGATCGACCCGACTTCACCGCCGTTGTCTTTCCAGCTGTTGGTGTCGACGTTCTGGGTGATGTACTGCTTGATTTCGTCGACCCGGGCCTGCTTGGCACCGGTCTGGTCCTGCTGCTGCTGCTGCGTTCCGTTCTGCTGGAACAGACCCTGACCCTGCTGACCCCCGCCACCACCGCCACCACCACCACCGCTCTGACCCTGCGATGCGTTCTGCAGGCTCAGGTCGGGCGCATTGTTGTAGTCGGGCGCGACGAACAGCAGGTCGTTGATGTCGTACCGGCGCGTGATGACGTTTTTGTTCAGCTCTTTGCGGGTGCTGATAGTGATGACGCCGTCGTCGAGCGTGTACCCGAGCTTGTGCTCGTCGTCTTCGCCTTCGACGCTCTTAAAGATCAGCTCCATCGCTTTGGAGAACTTAATGTCGCGAAGCCGTGCGGTGACCTGGGCGTCCTTGGCGATGCTGGCGCGTTCGAGTGCCGGCCAGTCGACATAGATATTTGCACCGGTGACGTCGCGGAGGAAGTCGATCACGTCGCTGAGCGCGTTGGCGTTGAAGCGAAGTTCGGGGAGGTGCCGGTCGAGCTGGGCCTGCAGGGCCGCGTCGGCCTCGTCTTCACCGCGGTCTGCCTTGACCTCCTGGTCGCGCATGTCGCTGATCTTCGGCCAGTCGTCTGCATACCGAATGATGTCCTCGTACGGGATGATCTTCTCGTCCGCTTTGTTCAGCGAATGAGTCATCTCGTTGTCGAACCGCTCGTGATAAAGCCGCTGTTCGGCGATGTTCGCTTTGTCTTCCAGGAAGCTTCGGACGCCGCCGGCGTAGGCGTTGTTCGGATCGAGCTTCTGGATGTTGTCGACGACCGCCAAGGCCTCGCGGAATTTGCCGTCGTCGGCATATTGCCGGGCGTCTTGGATCAACCCTGCGATGGTGCGTTCCTTATCATGACGATACTGCTTTTCCTTGGCAGCCTGAGCGTCGCGTGTTGCACCGGAAGCCCGGTTTGCTTCGTCGTTGTCCCACTTTTGCTTGACCGTCGTCAGCGAGATGTCAGTGTTGCTGATGATCGTGTCGAAATCGTTGAGCTGCGGCTGGGTGAACAGCGTCGGGTCATTATTCCGGGCGACCCGTGCTTCGTTAATTTCTTTCTGAGCGTCGGCCCACTTGTTGGCCGCAATGTCTTCATTAGCCCGGCTGATCGCCGAATTGAACTTGTACTCGATCGCCTGTTGGGCGATGGCGATGGCTTTGACCTGCGACGGAGCCGGCGCGGGCCGGCGGGTTCCAGTGATCTGCGAGACTTCTCCGAGGCCGGCGCGGGCCTGCTCGTTGTTCGGGTCGAGCTTGACGGCTTCGGTGTAATCACGCTCGGCGTCGTTCCATTGATTGTTCGCCTGCTCGTTGCGGGCCTTGGCGACCAGCTGCGAGGCCTTGTAGGCCATCTGCTGCTGTTGAATGTGCTTGTACTTCGAAGCGGCGGCGAGCGCGTCGGAAGCTACGCGGTCATCGCCGGTGGCGGCCGGTGCGGCGGCCATGGGCTCCGGTGCCGGCGCTGCAGGGGCCGGCGCGACGGGTGTCGGAGCTGCTGGCGCGGGCGCCGCCGCAGGGGCGACCGGCGTGGCGGGAGTCGCATCGGCGGCGGGCGCGGTGGTCGGAGTCGTGGGCGTTGCCGGCGGCGCGGGTGGAGCGTCGGGAGTCTGGGCGGAGGAGCGTGCGATCTGCGTCAGTACGCCGATCGGCAGCGCGAACTGCACGGCCAGCGCGAGCGACAAAGCACGACGACCCCGCGTTCGGGAACGGTCGGGGAATTCAGATTTTTTCTCAATCTTCGAAATCAACGCCGGGGGGAGCGGCTCTTTGAGGTCAGAGACGGCTGTCGGGCGGACCAATGATGCGTGCTTGCCGAAACGATTGAAGAACACAGCGTTCCTCCGGTAAATGGGCAACCGTGCGACCCGAGGCAGGTCGATCGGTCATGACGTCAGTGATTACGGTTTAATGTCATCTGGCGGGTTCAAGCTCAACGCCGGTGTCGCGACGACCGGCCTGCAAATATCCAAAGCCGGCAGCGACACATTCGAGGACGACTGGCGTTGGGACACTCCTCCGCTCGCCTCGACCGCGGCATACTACCGCGACGACCCCGGCAGGCAGGAACTTTTACCGACTCCCGCGCCAACTTGCCAGAGCGCTGCAGTTGCAAACATCGCCGTGGAAACCGTTTCCTCTCGGCCCGGCGATGTAAACCCGTTTCACAAGGTCTACTCGACAGCCTCCGGGTCGTGTTCCCACCGCGCGGCGCGAGTTTAAACGAACGAATTCGAACGTGCAAATAAAAAGGGCCGCGTCGTTCAGACGCGGCCCGGTCGTGCTTAGTTTTGAGTCAGTTCATTACCGCTCGTCCAGCAAGGCGATCGGTTTTCGACCCGCGAATCCGCCGGTCAGTTCGTGCCAGAACCCGATCTTTTCTTCCCCGAGTTTCCAGCAGAGATACACGTCCCGGCCCTGGTGCTGGCCGACGAAATCGATCAGCCCCGTCTGATAATCCTTCAATTCGCAACCGACATCGGTCAGCTCGTTGACGAAATCGCCGAGTCGTTCGAGCACCGACTCCAACGCCGCATGCGTGCCGGCTGATTCTTTGCCGTCACCGACGGTTTCGGATTTTGCCTGCAGCGCGACCGCTTCGTCGTGCGTCCGCACGATGTCGCGGACGATTCGCCTGACCAGAGGCAGAGAGCGATTCGCCTGCGCCAGCGTGAAATGCGGCTTTTTGAAAGAAGGTTTGACCGATTTGGGGGTGGAAAAGGACGGGCCGGGCATAAACTGCTGCCTTTCCGCGGGTCGGGTCGAAGAAGCTTTCGACCGGACTGGCGATTGGACGACTCGGTACCTTTGGATTATGGCAGCGCTATTTCGAAGTTCAATCAGGATCGGCGGAGATTCCGGGGAATTCGCCGGCCGCGCGTGAAAGGCGGGCGACTTGCGCGGGTCGGACGACGTCGGGCACCGACCTTGGTCTCGACTCACAATGATCGGCGATGATGCGGGAACGACGTGCATCGAAGCAGCGGTTCGCCGACTGAGATATCGGGCAGAGGTGCTTGGTCCGTTTAAATAGTCAGGTCGGAATTCCCTGCGGGGCATGTCCTGGAGTACATCGTCACTCTCGGGTGTACTCGCCGGCCCCTTCGGGCACGACGCTGATGAGCTTTTCAATCACCTGATCGGGCCCGATTCCCTCGGCGTCGGCGTTGAAGTTGGTAAATAGCCGATGCCGGAGCACCGGTTTGGCGATCTTCCGGACGTCTTCGCAGCTGACATTCAGACGCCCTTCCAGAATCGCATGGGCTTTCGCGCCGAGCACCAGGTACTGGGCCGCCCGCGGGCCCGCTCCCCAGGTCAGCCAGTCATTGATGAATGACGGGGTGTTCGGTTCCTTCGGCCGGGTCGCGCGGACGAGTGATACTGCGTAGTCAATCACGTGGTCGCTGACGGGAAGTTTTCGAAGCACTTTCTGGACGTTGAGAATGTCGGCGGCCGATAACACCGGCTCCGGGTGCGCGTCGGTCTCCATTGTCGTCGCGCGGACGATCTGCCGCTCTTCTTTTTTGCTCGGATACCCAATATTCACCATGAACATGAATCGGTCCAATTGAGCTTCGGGAAGCGGGTAGGTGCCTTCCTGCTCGACCGGGTTCTGCGTGGCGAGAACGAAGAACGGCAGGTCGAGCGCGTAGGTCCGCCCCCCCGCGGTGACGTGATACTCCTGCATCGCCTGCAGCAACGCCGCCTGGGTCTTGGGGGGTGTGCGGTTAATCTCGTCGGCTAGCACGATGTTCGAAAAGACAGGGCCCTGCACGAATCGAAACGCCCGCTTACCGGTCGCCTGATCTTCTTCGAGAATGTCGGTTCCAGTAATGTCCGCCGGCATCAGATCGGGCGTAAACTGAATCCGGTTGAAGTTCAGCTTCAACACCTTGGCCAAGGTGCTAATCATCAGCGTCTTGGCCAACCCGGGGACGCCGACCAGCAGGCAATGCCCGCGGGCGAACATCGCGGCGAGCAGCAACTCAATCACCTGATCCTGACCGATGATGACCTTGTGAAGTTCCTTCAGCAGGCTGGCTTTCACGAGCCCGAACTTCTGAAGGAACTGCGCCGCCTGCTCGGCCGCGGCAGCACGGGCGTCGGGGGAGACGGGTTGAGCGGGGGCTTGTGACAAGGCAAACTCCTCGGTGTGTTTTTACAACGGCTCAGTGCGCGACGACGTACATGAACAGGTTTACACCGAGCTTAAGCGAATCAGAGTCGGAATACCCGACGTCGTAAGCCCGGGGCAACTGTTCCCACCCGGCGCTCATGCTCAGCGGTGAAAAAATCACCGGGTACCGGCCGTCGACGGCGATCCCTTTAAACTTCGGCGTGTTCGCCCCGGGGTAGACCTGCCTGGCCAGCGGCGCAAGGTCGACGTGCGTTTCGTCGAACTGGTATTTCATCATCGCATGGTCGGCGGGAATGTCGGCAAGCTCTTTGTCGGGGTAGACCTTCTTCATCTCGGCCGTGAATGCGTCGCTGAATTCGCTGGACCCGATGGCGGCGTCGACGATCAGCGTGCCGCCGTCGTCAAGGTACTTCCGCAACCGCTTCTCCGCCGTGTCGGAAAGCTCGAACTTCCGCTGCCCCACCATGAGCAGCACCGGGAAGCTGAAGATGTCCCCTTTTTCCAAATCGACCGCGACGCGCTTGAACTGCACGTGCATGGTCGTGTTCTGGTCGATCGTCTTTAACAGATTCGGTACGCCGTGCGGGGTCGGGTCCCAGTCGCCGTTGTGCACAATCTGTCCGAGCACGAACTGGTCCCGTGTCGCATCCGTCGCCTGGTGATAGACCTTCTGATGGTCAAAGAATCGCCCGTACTGATACTCGGCCAGGCAATAGGTCACGATGTTCGAGCCGAGCTTGAGCGCGTCGTTCTGGTCGTACAGAACACCGCCTTCAATGGGGTTTCGATCCGCGTCCCACCCGCAGGACAGGTCGATCGGCGAGAAAATCACCGCCGCCCGCGTGCCGATGTTGATCGTTTCCAGAAGCCCCGCGTTCGTCGGGGCGGACATCCACTTTTCAATTCCCTTTCGGACCCGCATCTGAGTGATGTTGTAAAACGATGAATAGATCGGGTGATCCGCGCCAATTGGTGCCAGCTCGCGGTCGGGGAAAATCCGCGCGACCTGTCGTCGGAAACTGTCGTTAAATTCCGGTCTGCCGCAACTGCTGTGAACGACCAGCGTCCCGCCGTCCATCAAGTATTGCCGCAGCTTTACGATCGTCCCTTCGTCGAACTCAGGAACCTGTTTCCAGCCAGTGAAATACAGGATCGGCAGCTCGGTCGGGTCGTAGCTGAACTTGGCAAAATCCGTCCCGACGTATCGATACCGCTGGCCCAGTTCAGAATTGGTGAACTCGACCCATTTCTCGATATCGATGATGGTATTGCCCCACTCACCACCTTTGAGCATGCCCTTGGGAAAAGTGATGTTGCCCACGAGTGCCGGCGGGGCCGGTTCCCGCTTCTTCTCACTCCGCCGAAGCGGCGTCGCCGGTAACGGTAACGGCGGCATCCCCTCCCCCGCATTCCGCCGCTGCGGCGCAGCCTTCGGCGCTATGTTAGCCTTAGGATTCACAAAGTCGTCGGCAGAAACAAGCGAAGATGCGCAAGCGATTGCGAGAATCAAACACAACGCGCGACAGGCAGCAGGATTGGTAAACATCATCCGTCTCCGAAAGGCGACCCGACTGTCTATACCTGTCGATGGAACAAAAAGTTGTTTGCGATTTGGAAATCGACCAAAATCCGATCGGACGAATAGTGACGTAACGTTGATCTGTCTTGCTGCCGCGAGTACAGGCTATGAGCCGTTCGAGTTTTATCGGTGTAACCATGCAATCGCCTTCGATTAAGCAGTACAGCGCCGCCGACACGCTCGGTTTTTTGTTCAACTACAACCGTGACGAGAGCACTGCTCTCAAACAGGCGGCAGTTCGAAATCCAGACGTCGACATAAACCTCCTACGAAGGATTGCGCTTTGGAAACTCGACCGGGTCATGAATGTATCCGATGAGCTAATCGACAAGCTGCGTGCCTTGGCAACTGATGCAACCGTGCAGCTCGATTCAGAATTAACTCGATCGCTGCTTTCGGAGCTACTGGCTTGCGACGGCATCGGCTTGCCGATGGCGAGCACGATTCTCAAGTTCCTGAGGCCCGACCGGTTCCCAATCATCGACGTCCGCGCCTACCGAGCGTTAAAGGGCACGAAGCCGTACTTCAGCCAATCCGAAACCAGCAAGAACATCGAATGTTACATTGCATATGCAAAAGAGGTTTGCGATTTGGCTGTAGCCCTGAAGCGGCCACTCGATGAGATCGACGAACAGTTGTATTGCTTCGACAAAGAGCACAACGGCAAGATCTGATTCTACCCGGCTCGTCTAAAGCAGTTGCGTTCGTGTTGGCGCGACCATTCCGCTGTTGTAGACTGCGCCTCGCAAGCCACGACCAGATGGCATCCGGCACTCGTAGCTCAATTGGATAGAGCATCGGTCTTCGGAACCGAGGGTTGCAGGTTCGAGCCCTGCCGAGTGCAGTTCCCGCCCTAAGCAGCAACATATACTCAGCGGACTGACGTCAGGTGCAGTTGCTGCACTTCGGCAACGCCTCTGATTTCCGCTTGAAATACCATACGACGACGCGCGAAAGCTCCAGTCCAGCCGCGGGAGCTTTCGGAATGGATTCGGTCGTTTTCTTGGAGCGGCCGCGGGGCGGCCGGTCTTGCCTGGTTCAGGGCGTCGCCGCTTTCGGCTCCGCGACCTGTGTGGCCGCTCTGGTCGTGATTTCTTCCTTCACCCGTGTCACGAACTCTTCGACGGAGACCACGCCCTGGTCGCCGAGGGTTCTGTGTCTTACGGCTACTTTGTTGGTTTCGGCTTCCTGTTCGCCGATCACCAGCATGTACGGGACCTTGGCGATCGTGGCCTGGCGGATCTTGGCGCCGATTTTTTCCGCGCCGTCGTTGACCTCGACGCGGACACCGGCGGCGATTAGTGCGTCGCGGACGCGGCCGGCGTAGGCGGCGGACTTCTCGCTGATGCTGAGGACCGCCACTTGAACTGGCGCGAGCCAGGTCGGGAATGCGCCGGCGAAGTGTTCGATCAATACGCCAATGAATCGTTCCATGCTGCCGAACGGGGCGCGGTGAATCATCACCGGGCGGTGCGGTTTGTTGTCGGCGCCGGTGTAGGTCAGATCGAAACGAACGGGCAGTTGGTAGTCGACCTGCACGGTTCCGAGCTGCCATTCGCGGCCAATGACGTCGCGGACGACGAAGTCGATTTTGGGGCCGTAGAACGCTGCTTCGCCGGGTTCAGCGGTGAACGGAACCCCGAGTGCGGACGCGGCATCCTTGGATGCTTTCTCTGCCTTGTCCCATTGGGCGGGGTCACCGACGTACTTGGCATTATCGGGATCCCGCAGTCCAACACGCACGCGGTAGTCGCTCATGCCGAGCGTGCCGAGGACGATCTTGACCAGTTCCAGACAGCCGTTGATCTCGGCGGGGATCTGCTCTTCGGTGCAGAACAGATGCGCATCATCCTGGGTGAACCCCCTGACGCGGGTCATGCCGCCTAGTTCGCCTGACTTTTCCCAGCGGTAGACGGTGCCGAACTCGGCAAGCCGAACCGGCAGATCGCGGTAGCTGTGCGGGTCGCTGGCGTAGATGCGGATGTGGTGCGGGCAGTTCATCGGCTTGAGCAGGTAGCCGTCGATGTCGCCTTTATCCATCCTGGCGGACAGCTCGGCGCAGCCGCAGTTGTCCTTGGCCATCTGTTCATAAAATTCGCGGTCGATCAGCGGCGGGAATTGGCTTTCGCGGTAGTACGGGAAATGCCCGCTGGTTTTGTAGAGGCCGAGCCGGCCGATGTGCGGGGTGAAGACCTGGGTATAACCCTGCCGACGGAGATGTTCGCTGATGAAGTTCTGCAACTGGATGCGGACCTCGGCCCCCTTGGGTTTCCAGAGCACCAAGCCTTGGCCGACCTGTTCATCGATGGTGAACAACCCGAGCGCAGGGCCGAGCACGCGGTGGTCGCGCTTCTTGGCTTCCTCGAGGTTCTTGGTGTGTTCTTCGAGCTGTTTTTTGTCGAAGAAGGCGGTCCCGTAGATGCGAGTAAGCTGCTCGCGAGCGCTGTCGCCCCGCCAGTAGGCCCCGGCGACGGTCATCAGTTTGAACGCCTTGATCTTGCCGGTTGCAGGCAGGTGGGGCCCGCGACACAGGTCGGTGAAATCACCTTGCCGATAAATGCTGACCGTTTTCTCGCCGGCGGCGGCGAGTTCGTCGATGATCTCGTCCTTGAACCGCTGGCTCTGCCCGCGCAGCAGCTCTTTGGCGGCGGCGGGTTCGACTTCCTCCCGACTGAACGCCTCGTTGGCGGCGATGATCTTCTCCATCTCCTTCTCGACTTTGGGGATGTCCTCGGCCGAGAACGAGACGCCCTTGGGAAATTCGAAATCGTAGAAGAAACCGTTTTCGATCACCGGCCCGATGGTGTATTGCAGTTCGGGTCCGTAGATCCGCCGAAGCGCCTCGGCCAGCACGTGCGCGGTGCTGTGCCGAAGTACAAAAAGCCCGTCGGGGTCTTTGTCGGTGACGATCGCGACTTCGTGTTCGCCGGTTAATGTATAAGACAGGTCAACCAGCTTGCCATCGACCCGGCCGACCAATGCCGCTTTCGCCAGGCCTCGGCCGATCGATTCGGCGAATTGATAGACGGTCTGGCCGTCGGGAATGTCGCGAACGCTGCCGTCGGGTAACTTGATTGCCGCCATCATCGCCTCGTTGAAACTGGTTCGATTTCAGTCCGCTCAGTGAGTATCGGCTGGAGTCGAAAACAAAACCGCCCGGTTTGGAAAAACCGGGCGGGTATCATTGCGTAAATTGTGGTTGAACGCCATTACCGCCCGAATGTTCGAGCGGTAGTCGTCAACTTGTTCGATCGATTAAGCATGACGCAAGTATAGTGCGGAACGAGGGTACTACAAATCCGTCGTGGCGCGGTCCGGATTCGAACGTTGCGAATTAGAAAAACAGAGGGTCCGATGCTTTCGTCGCCAGCCCCAGACTTAACATGGACAGCACCAATGCCATCAGTGCGCACATTACAACCGGGATGACACCGGAACCCACCGGGTCGGAGTATGTCGTGCCGCGATAGACCATGATTAAGGCAAAGGCGAGCAGAAGAACCATTTTGAAACGGCGAATCAACATCTCACTAACACCCTTTTCTAAACTCGAAGTCAAAAGCGACATTGCTAATATTCAGTGCAGCCAATTTCTGTCAATCGCAGGTGTGCACAAAATTAATGCAACCTGACGCCCGGGAAAGGTTACCAGTGGATTGTTAACGAACGGTGTGCCGGACAAGTATTTTTCGCAAATCAGCAGATTACATGCGGTTTTCTCACAAATGAGCTACCGCGAGGGCAGGTTCGCAAAGTACAGTGCCGAAAAAATCTTCAAATCCATCAGTGCCCCTCGGGCCGCCTGTTTTGTAAGCCAGTCGACAACGTCTGGCAAGGGCACTTCGTGGACGATGATGCTTTCATCCCCGTCGGGCGTCGGGTCGCCGGCCCTGGTCAAGCCTTTGGCGTGGAAGAGTGTGATTAGCTCGTCGGTGATGCCTGCCGACGCAGTACCGCCACCGAGATAGACCATTTCAGACGCTTCGTACCCTGTCTCTTCCCTCAACTCGCGGCGGGCGGCGGTTTCCAGCGTTTCATTTCGGTAACGGCCGTCCCCCGCCAGCCCGGCAGGCAGTTCAATGACCGGAGCCCCGACCGGTTTGCGAAATTGTTCAACCAGCAGAAGTTTTCCTTCGTCGGTTACTGCGATCAATCCGATCACGCCGGTCACACCCTTGCGGGAGACGAATTCCCATCCGTCCTGCTTCATAAACCGCATGTGCTTTCCGTCGGCAATCACTACCGATCTTTCGCCTGTGGCCATGTTGATCTCCTTGCCAGCCACTTTACCACAGACCGCGCCTGGGTCCGGGCGTCGTACGAATTCTCTGGTTCGAACAATTGAACTACTGAGTCGTTCGAGGACGAAAACTATTGTCCGGCGCGATCGGCTGCGCGGGGTTCAAGGCAGGGCGACCTCGTAGTCGGTTCGGCCGTCCGGACATTGGAACGTCTCGACCTCGATTGCCTTGGGGTCGCGGGAGCTGACCCATTGCGGCGCGTGCGGTTTTTTAACCAGGACGTCACCGCCGTCGATGCCCTGTTCTACGGCACCGGCACCGGCTTTCATGTGCCCGGTCGTCCGGGCTTCCAGAATCCTTGCCTTCGCGGCGTCGGAGAATTTCTCGAGATATCCCACAAACTTCTGCCCGTTGTGGCAGCGGAATACTTTGGCGAGAACCGCCTGCTTGCCGTTATGGTCGAAGGGCGCGATCAGCGAGCTGTTATCGGGAAACCAGGTTTCGCCATCGTCGTCGGTAAAGAATTCACGCGGCACTATGGCGCGTTGCCGTGTCGGGAAGACGTACCAGACGATAAAGATCAACGCGATCACGGTCACGACCATCGTCGAGCGCAGGACGATCGCCGGATTTTCGTTTAATGTTTCGCGAATTCCCATGCGTGCTCCGTGACGTGCCGACTACCGATTAAATAACGAGATCTGTTATGGCAGCGTGAAAATCTATATGACTGCGCGTATCTCGACAAGAATTGAGCGTTTTGGACTGCGCTGCGTCCTACGTGACACAATCGGTTTCATCGGAGCGATCTTGATCGAAGTGATGTAGATGTGGCAAATTCGCAGGCGAGATGACTGTGCCACGGTGCGCAACGCCAACCGCGCCCTAAAAGTCGGTCGCTTGCGGTGACGAACGACCGAAGACCTTTCTGATTGTGCTCAGGGGAAACCGAAATGCGACCCTGCACACGAGCTCGGCATAGCGGTTGCTTGTTTCCGATTAGTTCGGCCTTGCCGCGTGGCACGACCGCTCAAACGCACGACTAATGAGGAGTGAATCATGTCACGTATCAACGATCCGTCCGAACAGGCAAGCCAGACCGCTGATCAGCTCAAGGACAAGGCCGCTAAGGTTTCGGAAAATATCCGAGACGTGGGCGGGCAGGTCCGGGAAGCCGCCACTCAGAAATACGGCGAAGTAAAGGATCAAGCCACTCAGTATTACAACCAGGGTCGCGACGCGGCCGAGCAGTGGGAACAGAACCTTGAAACCTACGTTCAGGATAAACCGCTGCAGGCGGTAATGATCGCCGCCGGCGTCGGTTTGCTGCTCGGACTGCTGTGGAAGCGCAGCTAATGTTCTGTCCGATCTTTAGAAGCGCCGGGGTGACAACTCCGGCGCTTCTTTTGTTCCCTTGGCACCTCAACGAAAGGCCTTCATGACTACGAAAGAACGCATGGCAGCCGCGGATGACGGGACCGATTCAGGCACCTATGCCGGTCGGTTTCGTGACGTGTCACAGAGCCTCAAGGAAGCACAGGCCTTCGGCGCCCATTACCTTGCCGCGCAGCGTGATCGGGCCATTCTTGTCGTCCGCAACGTCGTGGTGCTAGGCATCGTAGGGATTATCGCCGGCATCGCGGGCGCGGGGATCGTTGTCACCGCAGCGGTGTTGCTGGTCGTCGGCGTGGCGGGTGGTTTAGGTCGCCTGTTTGGCGGCATACCCTGGCTTGGTGATCTCGTCACCGCGATCATAATTTTCGCAGGTCTTGGAATTGGTGCGTGGCTTTTTGTCACCAAGCTGACCAAAACGTCTAAGAAACAAGTCGTAAGCAGCTACGAACAGCGCAAATCACAGCAACGCTCGCAGTTCGGTACTGACGTTCACGATCAAGCCCAGCAAGGATAAAACTGATGGCATCCGACTCGACCAAAGCGCCAGAACTCAGTGAATCGGAGTACCTCATTCGTCAAGCCGAAGAGGCCAAGGAAGCCGCAGCCAAAGCGTTCGCGAATGCGAAAGCCCTGCTCGGGAATGCCATTGACCCGCGGGAGGCTGCCAAGTCCCACCCTTTTATTGCCATCAGCTCTGCCGCCCTGGCCGGCTTCGTCGCAGCCGTCGTTGCTATTCCTTCCAAGCGCCAACAAGAGCAGCGTCGGCTCGATAAGCTCTACGAGGCGCTGCACCCAAAACCAGTCGAGCCGTCTAAGAATCCCGACGGCAAGCCGGTCGCTGCGCCAGTTCCGATCTGGATGAGCCTTTTGAAAGAGGCAATCGCCATTGCCCGCCCGTTATTGGTCACGGCGGTCACGGCCGGCCTGAACGCGCAGGCGAATCAGGAAAAAAAACCGAGTGAAGACGGGACAAAAGTGCCCGCTGATGCCGGGTCAATCTGAACAGTTGGCAGCCTCAGAGATCTCGCCAACACCTTAGCAATTGGCCAGTATAATCGTCCGCGCCCTGGAAAAAGCAGTCCCAGTTTAACGGTTCCGAAGTTTCTCACTGTCGCGAGATTATTTTTTCATTGGCTTGTCCCGCTATACGGGGTACTTTCCAGTGTCTAGATCTTTTCGCCCTTAAGACAACTTGTTTAAGCCGTACCATGCGGATCGAGATTCCGGGATTTCTGGAACTTTGATTCGTATCTCGCGGGATCTAGCCGTTTCCGGCCTCGGCCGGAGGGAAATTTCCATGGCCGGTCTTCATTCGCTAGTGATTCGATCTGCCGCACGAATGGTACTTTTCGCGTTTTGCCTGAGTGCTGCCGCCAGCCCTGCTAACTCGGCCAGGGCTCTACCGGCCTCATCGTCCGGTAAGTTGCTAGCCACGCGGGTTTATTACCCGGAAGTTCGTCTTCGGAAAATGCACTTGGTTCGTCCCGACCTGATCCTTTATCCCATCTTCTACGCCGTCTATTGCTGATACCCGCAGCTGAATCTTCGGCGAACGACCGTCCCTAAGATCAAGATTGTGATTCCCGGAATTCAGCGTCCCGGGTCTCGGCAAAATACGTTTCAAATCTCTCCATTTCCTATCCGAACCACCGGCGGTACGATGCAGAAACTCCTGCACGACTGCCTATGACAAACGCGCCCACCCGAAACGACGGCACTGATATAATCCAATTCGATCCCTGGCTGGAGCCGTATCAGTCGAAACTGCGTGAGCGACACGCGTATCTGAAAACCGTCAAGGCCAAAGTCGAACAGGCCGGCGGCTTGCTCGGTCCGATTAGCCAGGGGCACCATTATTTCGGGCTCAACCGCGGCGACTACTTGGGCAAGCCGGGGGTCTGGTACCGCGAGTGGGCACCCAACGCGCTGCAGCTCCGGCTCATCGGTGACTTCAACGACTGGGACCGGTACGGCCACCCCGCCGTCCGTGACGAGTTCGGCATCTGGAGTTTGTTCCTCCCCGACGACCGGTTCGCAGACAAATTAATTCACGGGTCAAAAGTCAAAGTACATGTCGTCACCGAAACGACGCGAACCGATCGAATTCCCGCATACATCAAGCGGATCGTTCAGGAAGACGGCAACAAGGGTTTCGTAGGCATCTACTGGAACCCGCCGGAGGTTTACCAGTTCAAAAACCCCTCGCCGAAGCTCGTCGGCGGGCTCCGAATCTACGAATCGCACGTCGGTATGGCGACCGAACAGGAAAAGGTCGGAAGCTATTCCGAGTTCACGGCCTCTGTCCTGCCGCGGATCGCCAGGCTCGGTTACAACGCGATCCAGCTGATGGCCATCATGGAACACCCGTATTACGGGTCGTTCGGATATCACGTCAGCAACTTCTTCGCGGCCAGTTCGCGATTCGGCACCCCGGAAGAACTCAAGCACTTGATCGACACCGCCCACGGCCTGGGGATCGTCGTGCTGCTCGACGTCGTCCACAGTCACGCGGTGAAGAACACGCAGGAAGGCCTGAATCTCTTCGACGGCACCGACTATCAATATTTCCACGCCGGGCCCCGCGGTCTGCACGCCGCCTGGGATTCGATGCTGTTCGACTACAGTAAATTTGAAGTGCAGCGCCTGCTGCTCAGCAACCTTCGATACTGGCTGGAAGAATTCAAATTCGACGGGTTCCGCTTCGACGGCGTCACCAGCATGCTCTACGTCGACCACGGTCTCGGTAAAGGGTTCAGCAGCTACGACGACTATTTCGGTGAAAACATCGACCGCGACGCCGTCGTCTATCTGCAACTGGCCAACGAACTGGTGCACGAGCTGAAACCCGACGCGATCACGGTCGCCGAAGACGTCAGCGGCATGGTCGGCCTCGCCCGCGCGGTCGACGAGGGAGGGCTCGGTTTCGATTACCGCCTGGCGATGGGCGTCCCCGACTACTGGATCAAGTTACTGAAAGAGCGGAAGGACGAAAACTGGAGTTTGTCGGAAATCTTCCACACGCTCATGAATCGGCGATTCACCGAAAAGCACGTCGGATATGCCGAGAGTCACGACCAGGCCATGGTAGGTGATAAAACCATCGCCTTCTGGTTAATGGACAAGGACATGTATTTCGCCATGGACAAGGGCAGTCGGTCACACGTGATCGACCGCGGAATTGCCCTGCACAAAATGCTCCGGTTGATCACCTTCAGCCTGGCCGGCGAGGGTTATCTCAACTTCATGGGCAACGAGTTCGGCCACCCCGAATGGATCGATTTCCCCCGCGAAGGCAACGGCTACAGCTACAAGTACGCCCGCCGGCAATGGAGCCTGGCCGACAACGGACTGCTTCGATACCAGGGGTTGCAGGAATTCGACGCCGCCCTGCAGCACCTCGACATTCAGTATCACGTGTTGACGGATCCGTTCATCCAGCAGTTGTACGTGCACGAAGAAGACAAGCTGCTGGTCTACCGCCGCGGCCCGCTCGTGTTCGTGTTCAACTTTCACCCGACCCGGTCATACAGCGATCTGCGGATTCCCGTGCCCGACCCGAAGGACTACAAGCCGGTCCTCAACAGCGACGACGCCCGCTTCGGCGGCGCGGGCCTCGCGGATTTTAACGTCACATACTTCAAGCAGAACACCCCGTTCGCCGGCCGCGAACAAAGCGTGCAGATTTATTTGCCCACGCGGAGTGCTCAAGTGTTGATGCCGGTCTAAGTCGTGCGAACAAGTGACAGTTAAGGCGTGTCAGCCGAAACCGTCACCGGCGATCCGTCGAAGCCGACGCGCTTGTGAACGTGATCCGGTTCGAACACGACGTCGAAAACCCTCGCGGACTTGGGCGCGCCGCGCGTTTGCGGGTTCGCGACCCGCAGCGTTCGACGCGTGTCGTCCCAGTCGAACCGGGTCCAAACCCCGACCCCGGTGAGGTAGTCTTGCGAACGGCCGTCGTCCTCGTAAAGCGTGAAGCTGCCATCCGCGCCGGCGTACACGCGTACGGTGATCGGTTCGGCCGAGGGTTGGTCGGCGTACTGCTTCGGCGGGTCGAGCGGCACGATCGCGCCGGCTTTGACGTAGATCGGGATGGTTTCAAGATCTACCGGACGATGTAGCCGTCGGCCGCCTTCGCACTTCTCACCGGTCCACCAGTCGTACCAGTTCCCGGCCGGAAGATAGACTTCGCGCTCGCTTGCCCCCTTTTCGACCACCGGCGCGACCAGCATCTCCGGGCCCCACAGATATTCACTGCCGTTCCCCGCCGCCTGCGCGTCGGTCGGATACGTCAACCAGAGTGACCGCATCATCGGCATGCCGGTGTCCCGCGCCTGCCGGGCGAGCGTGTAGTTGTATGGCAGCAACGCGTACCGCAGCGCGAGATATTTCGCCCAGACCTTTTCGACCCGCGGGTCGTGCAGGTCTGCCGCGGCCGGATATTTCTGGTCTTCCATCGGACCGGTGTCGCCGCTATCCCACCCCCACGGCAGGTGGATGTGCCACGGCCTGCCGTGCGACCGGAACGACGGACAAAACGCCGAGAACTGAATCCACCGGGCGTAGAGTTCGCCGTCGGTTTCAGCGGTGGTAAGAAACCCTCCGGTGTCGGTGCCCCAGAACGGCGACACGCTCAGCGACGAGTTCAGCCCCACCGACACCTGCGCCGCCAGCGTTTTCCAAGTCGACGCCACGTCCCCGGACCAGACCCACCCGCCGTACCGTGCGATGCCGAGATATCCATTCCGCTGCAGATTCCACGGCCGCTCGTTCGGCCGGTCCGACAGCGGGCCCTGGTAATAAAGCCGGTGCCGGCCCAACCGACCAGCGACGCCGAGCCAGTCCCCCTCGTCCGGCCACCACCCGTCCACCCCCGCACTGAACACCGGCCGGTGGTCCTTCCAATACCCGTCGGCCGTCGCAGGGTCAGCCAGGTTCGTCTGCCTCGGCGGGATCGTGTGGACGACGACGTGAAAATTCAAGGCGTGCAGGTCCCGAATCACCTCAGCCGGGTCCCTGACGAACACCCTTCGGTTGAACTCCAGCGAGTTGAATCCGTTGTTCCAGCCGGCCGGGCAGAACCCGGTGCCGAGATAGATCATCGCGTCGCACGGCAGCTTTTTTTCCCGAAACGTCCGGGCGATCTCGAGCAGCTGCACATCCGTCTCCAGCGTCCGACATGACTGCATGTACCCGAGCGCCCACCGCGGCGGCATCACCGCCGGGCCGGTCAGGTCGCTCAGCTCTTTCATCAATGCCGCCGGCGATTTCGCGTCGAAGATCAGGACGTCGAACGACCCGTCCGAGTCGGCCGGCGGCTCAAAACTGCCGACCGCCGACCGCAGATCGACTGTGCCCGGCGACGACAGCACCAGCAGCGCCCACCCTTCTGTGCCGATCAACAGCGGCACGTCGATCCGCGCCCCGTTGGTCGTTGTGTCCCGGCCCTGCCCGTTCCGCAATCCGAACACCGACCCCCGCCGGTCGAACTGTTTATCGCCTTCGCCGAGCCCCAGCAGCGGCCGGTCACCTAACGGAAAGTGAACCGCATCGACGCGATCCGCCTGTCGGTCGAACGTCAGCTCTTGAACCGTACTGCCCGCCGCGTCTTTTATCAGCACCGAAAGCGGGGACTGTCGCAAATCGACGTTGAAAGCCCCGACCTTGGCAGTAGACGAACTGAGATCGGTGGAAATGGCGTGCAACTCCGGCCACTTCCGGGGCAATAGCGAAAACGCATCCGGCGTGGCGACCGGCTCGCCGAATAAACCGGCCGGCGCGAGCGTGATCCGCACCGAATGAGCCGTCGCCGAGCGAACGGCCAGCGTTTGCCTGCCGATTGAAATTGCGACGTCCGCCGAACAGAACGAACCGAAGCTCAACAGCACGAGCACGGCCTGCAGGACGATCCTCGTCGACTTGCACCAACGCATAACTTCCTCTCAATGCCCGGTTCATCGACGCGATCGTCGACTAGATTTCGTAGTCGTGTTCGATCATTTCGCGCTGCCTTTCGCGGTAGGCGTCACCGACCCGAAAGGTCGGCCCGGCCCACCGCCGGCCGAGCAACCGAAAGGCCAGATACGTCAGCCCGAACGCGACCGCAAGGACGGCGGCTTCCAAGGCGGACTGCGCCCGGCCACCGGGTCGGAACAGAATTCGCCCGGCCGAGTACATCAACAGCGTCGCGAAACAGAACCGAAGCGCCGTCGGGTTTACCCTTCCCGAATTGACCAGCTTCGCGCCGAAATACGCGCAAGCCGCGAATCCGCACGCGAGAAGCCCTGCCGCACGCCAGTCAACATTTCCAGCCTTGGAATAAGTGAGGACCGCGAACACCCCGATCGGCGGGAGCATCATGGCCAGGCTGGTGCCGTTCGCCTTCGACTGCGACAACCCGAACCCGACCATTAGCACGGGGGTCACAAGTACACCCCCTCCGATGCCGACCATCCCACTGACAGTTCCGACCCAAAGGCCGACGACCACAAGTGCGATCCCGGCGACCGGCGTCGATGCCATATGTCCTCCACAATTGACTGATAAATCCCCGTCAAGCGCTGACCACACTTAACATTTCTTAACGAAACTTAACAGGAAAACGCTGTGGGTTTTCCGTTTCTTGCGAATCGATTAAAAATGACGCTCCGGGGTACCTGCCCGAAGACGGTTCTGCCAAGCTGAGTTACGAATACTGATACGGTCACTCGGGGAACAACGTCGGTTCGCTTGAACTGTCGTCGATCCGTTTTAACTCTACGATTCGTTCCAGCTTGAACGTCCGCCGGTCGTCGCGAAGGTGGCAGTGAGCGACCAGCACCATTTCGCCTTTAAATCGCTTGAGTTGCAGCGGTTCGATCACGCGCTGGGTCCGCTTCTGCCTGGCGTCGAGGTAATCCATTAAGACCGGCCGGCGTTGCTCGAGCGCTTCTTCCAGTTCCAGCGGAAGCAGGCTTTCTTTCGGCGACACCGGCATGAGCCCCATCGGCCCGCCCTGCTCGCGGAGCACGTCGCACAGGCAGGTGGACCACCCGCCGACTGCGTTCATCATCTGCTCGAACACCAGGTGTGTCGTCTGCGCGTCGGCCAGCGCGCGGTGGGCCGTCACGGGTTCGATCCCCAGCCTGCGGGCGAGCCGGCCTAAACCGTTACCCCCGCGACCGAACCGCCGGCGGGCAATCCGCACCGTGTCCAGCACGTGCACCCCCGCGCCCAGCACGGTCGGCAGTTCCTGCCCGCATCGCCGATACTCTTTTGCGATAAACGACAGGTCGAATCGAACGTTGTGACCCATCACGATCGCGCCCGACAAAACGTGCGTCAGCCGGTCGATCTGTTCGATGAACCGGGGCTGGCCGGTGACCATTTCGGTAGTGATGCCGGTCAACGCCGTAATTCCCGGCGAGATATGCCGTTGCGGGTCGATCAGCTGTTGATACTCGGCGACTTTTTCCCCGCGCTCGACGCGGACCACGCCGATCTCGATCACCCGGTCGCCGTACTCGGCCGACGCGCCGGTGGTTTCTACATCGACCACCGCCAGGGGGATGTCGCAGAGAGGTTGCAGCAGTGAAAAGGACATCGTCGATTCGGTGGTAAACGGATCGTTGGCAACGATATGCCGATCGGACGCCGGCATCAATCATAGAAACCTGTGAGCGCGCCGGACCGGGCAAGCCCGATAGGCTTCAACGTCACGGTTTATTTAAGGTCTTGGTCAGGCGGGGGCCGGGTGGGGTTCACGCGGCGGTCTGCTTGCGGCACCCGTTACATCGCGGCCCCGATGATGGTCGCTTCAAAAACAAGCTGGCCAGCGACAATCCCCTGAATGTCGCTGGTGAATCGCCGGTGCCGGGATCCCGTTTGCTGGGCCAGAATATACAACCGACACCCCGGGAGCACCGGCAGCCGGAATTTGCACTTCTCCACCCCACCGAAACCTATGAATCCGTCGCACTTTAGGACGGCTTTGACGTAATACGAAGACACCTGGGCGGCGGCCTCGATCATGATCACGCCTGGCAGCAGCGGCCGGCCCGGGATGTGGCCCGGCACCCAGAACTCGTCTTCGCGGACGTCCTTATAGCCCAGAATTCGCCCTTCGTGGTCGAACCAGTTGATGCCGTTCAGGTGCTCCATGTCACCCCGCTGGGGGTTAATTTCGCGTATCGCGTCCTGACCAGCCACGACGGCATCTAGCTTTGCCGCCGAGATATCGAAAAGCAATTGTGGTGGCATAATGGCTGCAATCGTCCGGTGGGACTTCAGGCTTCAGCGGATTCTGCAGCGTCACCAGCTTCGGGTTCGCCTTCGCGGCCTTCGAGGATCTTCTTGCGAACGTCCTGCGCGGCGCTTTTGATTTCCTGCATTTTTTTGCGCACGCGCGTGCCTGCCGCTTTGTTCCCGCCGATGGCCTTCTGCACGTCGTCCTCGGCCTCGGTCACCAACTTCTTCAGCGTGTCGTATTCCTGCATATCATTCTCCAAGCATTGTTCTGCAAATCGTCTATACCAAAATGCTAATGGGTCGGGGGACGGGTTTCAAGCGAATGTATGACCCCGGTTGATCTCGACCGCCCGTCACCGCTCCCGGATGGGACCGTCGGGGCCAGCTCAGGTTAACTCCGCACGTGGGCGTGGAACGCTTCGATCAGCCGCCGGGTGATGGGCCCGGGGAGCTTGTCTCCCACCGGTCGGCCGTCGATCCGCGTCACCGGAACCACCTCTGCGCCGCTGCCGGTCAGGAAGAACTCGTCGGCCACGTACAGGTCGTGCTTCTGCAACGTCTTCTCGAAACAGGGGATGCCGTGCTTCTTACACAGCTCGAGAATGACCTTGCGGGTGACGCCTTCCAAAATCCCGTCGTAGGTGGTCGGCGTGTAGACGACCCCTTCCTTGACGATGAAAATGTTGTCGGCAGTGCACTCGGCGACGTTCCCTTCGTGGTTCAACATGACCGCCTCGGGCACTCCGGCGTCGATCGCTTCCATCTTGGCCAGGATGTTGTTCAGGTAGTTCAGGCTTTTCACCCGCGGCGAGAGCGCGTTGGGATGATTGCGGATCACGCTGGCGGTGATGATCGGCATCCCTTTTTCGTACATCTCGCGGGGGTACAGCTCGATCAGATCGGCGATGATGAAGACGGATGGGCGTTCGCACTTATCCGGGTTCAGACCCAGGTAACCGATTCCGCGGGTGACGACGAGCCGGACGTAGCATTCGGTGAAGTTGTTCAGCTTGAACGTCGACTCGGTGGCGGCTACCAGTTCCTCCATCGAGTAAGGAATGGTCAACCGGATCGCCCGGGCAGACTCGTAAAGTCGGCGAAAGTGCAGCGCCGGCTCGAAGATCTTGCCGTTATAGACGCGGATGCCTTCGAAAACGCCGTCCCCGTAGAGCAGGCCGTGGTCATAGACGCTGATTTTGGCGTCCGCTTTGTCGACGTGTTTGCCGTCGAGCCAAATCTTCAAAGACATAGTGATCTCCGGGTGTACTTTCGGGCGGGATCTTAGTCGAAAAACAACAATTGCAAAATGCGGCCGGTCAACTCGCGAATTCGAATTACCTGACTCGGAACGCAAAACCGACGCTGTCCGGCCAAGGCCTTTCATCTGCTCATTCGGTCATTCATTCGTCATTCGAGTTTCGTCATTTAAATTTGATCAAGGGGCAGTCGTCGCCCCGGTCCCCTCGCCGCCTACCGCCTCGAGCCGGCCGTCCTTGAGCACCAGCACCCGGTCGGCCTCGCGGGCCAGGGTCCGGTCGTGGGTGACCATGACGATCGTCTGCCCGTGCTCGCGGTGCAGGGCTTCCAGCACGTCCATGATCTGTCGGCCCGTCTCGGCGTCTAAATTCCCCGTCGGTTCATCCGCGAACAGCACCTTCGGCCTGTTCATCAACGCCCGGGCGATCGCCACCCGCTGACGCTCCCCACCGCTGAGTTGGGCCGGCACGTGCTTTAGCCGATGTTCGAGCCCGAACTGCGTTAAAAGTTCGGTCGCACGCGCACGCTGCTGGTCCCGGTCTTGGCCGAGCCGAACGACCGACCCTTCGATCATCGGCGCGAGCATCACGTTTTCCAGCACGTTCAGCTCGGGCAGCAGGTGATAAAACTGGAAGACGAAGCCGAAGTATTCGTTACGGATCTTCGACAGCTTCCGGTCCGGTGCGTAGGTCATGCAGACCAGCAGCAGGTTCATAGCTGCGATGCCGAGCCAGCCGAACAGCAGCGCAAGCGGGCCCGTGATCGGAAGTAAAATCCACCGGAACGTAGACGATTTCGGGACCAGGATCCCTTTAACCCACCGCCGCCAGTGGTCGACCATCGCGGCCAGCGCGCCGATCTCCGAAGTCCCGGCATAGATTTCGCCCGAGTCCGACGCGTCCAGCCCGGCCAGCACGTGCAGCAGCGTGCTTTTCCCAGATCCGCTTCGGCCTTCGATCGCGACGAACTCGCCCGGCTTCACCGCCAGGTCGACACCTTTGAGAACCGTCACCCAGGCGTCGCCCATCTGAAAGGCTTTGCACACCCCGCGCGCGGTGAGGCTGTTGTCTCCGATTTCCGGCCCGGCATCCGCGTGCGTCGGTCCGGGCGAGCGGTAAGGAATGTTCAAGGTCTCGGGCATGATCGATTCTCAATTGCTGCGTACTACTCGTACCGAAGCGCGTCCACCGGGTTCATGACCGCTGCCTTCAAGGCCGGCAGCAACGCGCCGATCACGGCCGCGAGCACCGCCACCACCAGCACGTAAACCACCGTCTGCGATTCCATCTTGTTCGGGATCTTCTCGAACTGGTAGGTGTCGGCCGACCAGATCACGATCCCCATCCGCCGGCCCAGCCAGGCGTGGATTTCATTGATGTTGTGGACGATGAAGTAAGCGGCCGCGAATCCCAGCGACGCGCCGACGACGCCGATCACCAACCCGTACCCCAGGAACATGCTGAGGATCCCCCCGCCGGTCGCGCCGACGCTTTTGATAATCCCAATGTCCTTGGTCTTCTCGACAACGATCATATAAAAGATGCACAGGATCAGCAGGACCGCGACGGAACTGATCACGCCGAACAACGCGGTCGTCAGAACCACTTCGTGCTGGACCGCCTTGATGAACGTCCCCTGCTGCTCTTCCCAGGTCATTACCCTGCAGTTGTAGTACGAAAAATCATCCGCATGCGCGCTGCGGACCTCGGCGACGATCCTGTCGACCTGGTCGCGGATGACTTTCAAATCGGCGTTCGGGGCGGCTTTGATCTCGACCTCGCTGCACCGTGCGGGTTCGCCGTTGCGGGCCGTCATTCGCAGGTCGCTCTGGGCCTGGTCGAACGACACGTACACGTTGTTATTGTCGAGCTGCCAGATCTGGCTCGAGCTGTCGTCGACGATCCAGAACCCGGTCGGGATGATCATCTGCTCGTCGACGCCCTGCCCGCCGGTGACCGGGACCATGGTCAGCGAGATCGGGTACCGGTACATCCGCTCGCGGGCCTCGTTCGCCACGTCGGTGTTGCCGCGCTTGATGCCCACCAGCAGCGAGCTGACGATCATGCCCGGTCGGGTCCGCAGGTTCTTCATCGCGCGACCGCCGAACACTTTCTCGTATTCGATCCCGGGCAGAAGCGCGAACGGCAGGTTCGCCAGGTCGGTCTGTAATTGCTGTTTCCGCTCCGGCGTTTTCGCATTTGCGATCGCCGCCTCCAACTCGTTTTTCCGATCGGCTTGATTCAGATGCAGCGTGCCCTGCCAGTCATTCACCTCGTCAATGTTCGGCGGGTACCCGATCACCTGCACGATCTCGTGGTCGAGATTTGCGATGTTCAACAGCCCCCCGCTGCGGATGATCGGCACCGCCGCCGCCACGCCGGGCACTTCCTTGCGGACGCGGTCGATCATCTCTTGGTAGTCGGGAAAACCGGTCAGGGATGAAGTGGTGATGACAACGTCGCCGGTCATGCCATGGAACGAGTTCACGAACACCCGCAGCCACCCGCCCATGACGCTGACAACGACCAGCACCATCGCCGTGCAGAGCATCACCGCGATCAACGCCACCCAGGCGATTCGACGTTTGACGAGGTATTTCCGGATGAGCTGGAGTTTGTACATGGGGCTGGTGATTGGTGATTATTGCGTGACGGGGTCGGAGCTTATTCGAGCCTGCGATTTTGTCTGCGTTCTGTGCCGATCATCGTGACCAGCAGCTTAATCAACTGGGTTTGTAAGTCGATCCGGTGGTTCGAAACTTTTTCACCCAACACGTGGCGAGCTTTGAAATACCAATCACGAGTTTCCCGTGAGGAGCCTAAGGCATATTCATAGAACCGCGCCCGATCTTTTCCCGTCCCGCGCGAATATCCCTCTGCAATATTAGAACTGATGTTGCCGCACGCCCGGCACACCTGATCCGCGATCGAGCGCGTTCTGGGTTCCTTCAGAAGTTTACCGCCATCTTTCCAAGCAAGGTCCGAGACGAACAACCCGAGCCGATACGCCTGCATCTTCCATAATGGATCGGCCCGAATAAGCTCGGGAACATCCTCAGCCCAACTCTCAAAGGTCATCAGACGCCCCCTCCGCGCGCGTCACGCACCAATCAACAATCACCATCTTATTGCGGCCGCATGAGCGGAAACAAAATCACGTCTCTGATTGATTCGGCCCCGGTCAGCATCATTACTAGCCGATCGATACCCAATCCCAGCCCGCCGGCCGGCGGCATGCCGTATTTGAGTGCGGTAAGGAAATCTTCATCCGTCTTCTGCTGCTCGGCCGCGTCGCCGACCTGGTGTGCGAAGTTGGCTTCCTGAACTTCCGGGTCGTTTAATTCGCTATATCCCGGCGAGATCTCCTGCCCGTTGATTGCCAGTTCGTACACGTCGGCGAAGAACGGGTCCGCCGCGTTATTCTTCGCCAGCGGGATGATGACGGACGGGACCTGGGTAACGAAAGTGGGGTCGATCAGCGTGGGTTCGATCAGCTTTTCATACAGCTCAACCAGTTGTTCGGCGGGGCCGAGCTTTTGCAGCCGCTCCGTCAAATCGGCCACTTGTTTGGTGACGATATTGCTTGCTCGAATTTCATAATGCTCAGGGATCAGCGTCTCGCCAGCAGCTTCGGATGCCTGGCGTTGCGTCGCGAGCGAGGTATTCGCCGCTTCCTTCAATGCTCCAAGAACTTTCTCACCAAACTGAGATGCCTCGCCTTCGCTCATATCGTCAATCGATTGTTTGTTGAATTTCCATCCGGTTCGTTCCTCCACCAACTCCGCCATCGTCACCCGCCGCCATGGCCGCTCCAGATTGATCTCTCTCAGCGTCTCGGCGTCTCTGCGGTGAGTAATCCGCAATCCGCCGAACAGCTTGACCGCGATATGGCAGATCATCCCCTCGACCAGCTCCGCCATCGTTTCCCAGGACCCGAACGCTTCGTAGGCTTCGAGCATCGTGAACTCGGGGTTGTGCCGCGGGGAGATGCCTTCGTTGCGGAAGTTGCGGTTCAGTTCGAAGACCTTGTTAAACCCGCCGACGAGCAATCGCTTGAGATACAGTTCCGGCGCGATCCGCATGTACAACGGGATGTCCAGCGCGTGATGGTGCGTCGTGAACGGCCGGGCGGCCGCCCCGCCGGCCATTGGTTGCATCATCGGGGTCTCGACCTCGACGAACCCGCGATCGGCGAGATACGCCCGTACCTCGGCAACCACCGCCATCCGGAGCTTCATCGTCTTCATCACCTCCGGGTTGGCCCACAGGTCCACATATCGCTGGCGATACCGCAGTTCGATGTCCGAAAGCCCGTCCCACTTGCCCGGGGGCGGGAGCACCGACTTGGCCGCCACGCGCAGCTGCGTCGCCCAGATCGTGATCTCCCCTTTTTTGGTCACGCCCAGCGGTCCCTCGACGACAATCGTATCGCCCAGGTCGAGCAGGTCATTGATCTTCCAAGCGGTTTCGTCGAGCCGTTTTTTGTCCAGCGCGACCTGCAAATCGCCGGTCTCGTCGCGGAAGCTCAGGAAGCTGAGCTTGCCCATGTCGCGCTTGAGCATGATCCGCCCGGCCGCCTTCACGACGGGTCCGCCGTCGTGGCCCATCTCCGGCGTGTAGCTCGATTTAATCGTCGCCAGCGGCGTGATTCCGGTTTCCGGACCGCCGTACGGATCTACGTTGAGTTCGCGCAACTTCTCGCGCTTTTGCCGACGTTCCTGTTCGTATTCGTTGATGGATTCGCTCATAAATTCACTGGCCGCCTGCAAGCTTTTTGACAGAGACTGATCGTGCCCGGACCCGCTGATCGGGGTTCGGATAGACGCCGATCATCGGACGCTTTCGCTTGCGATCAAAACCGCGGGGATGATAGACTTTGCCGTCGTTAAATGAAAACCCCGGGATCCCGCGCGATGAAAAAGGTCGTGTTACTCGCCGTCGTGTTGCTCGGTTGCCTGGCACGGCCGGTGCCGGCAAAAGATCCCTCTCCGCTCGACAAGCTCAAGCTTTATCGCACGAAGTACTACGAGATTCATACCGACATCGACGACGATCTGGTTAAGGAGCTCGCGTTGCGGATGGACGTGATGCTCGAGCAGTATCAGAAGCAATTGGCCGAATACAAATTGCCGCCGGACCAGCCGCCGATGACGGTGTTCCTGTTCAAGAAGCGCGATTCGTACATGGGCTTTACCCGACTTGCCGGCACCAACACCGGGGGCATGTTCGTCCCGGGTCCGCACCCGTTTTTGACGTCGTTTCTGGAAGGCCAGGGCCGCGACGAACTCCGCCGGACATTGCAGCACGAGGCGTTCCACCAGTTCGCCTACTACGCCATCAGCCAGGACATCCCCACGTGGTTGAACGAAGGGCTCGCGTCGGATTTTGAGGAAGGCATCTGGACCGGCAAAGCGTTCGTGATGGGCCAAATCCCGCCCCGGCGGATCAGGCAGTTGCAGGCCGACGTGAAGAGCGGCGGGTTGGTGCCCTTCTCGAAATTTCTGCCGATCACACCCCTCGAATGGACCACCACGCTGCACGCCGACCTGGACAAGGGGACCATGTATTACAACGAGTCCTGGGCGGCCACGTATTACCTTCGCGAGGTCGAGCGGGGCGACAACCACAACCGGTACGTGAAGCTGCTCCGCAAGCTGCACGACGGCGAAGACGCCGCGACCGCGTTCAAGGAAACGCTGGGCAAAGACATCCGCGGTTTTCAGAACCGTTTCGAAACCTGGGCCACCGGCATGACCGCGTCTCCCGAAGCGACCCTGATCGAGCGCGACAGCGCGATGGCCGACCTGATCGAACGCCTCGGTGAAAAGGGCCAGCACTTCCGCGACCTGCTTTCGTTCCGCAACGAGGTGCTCGATAAGGGGTACACCATGAACTACACGACCAAGCGGATGAAGTGGACGCCGGAGACCAACTCGGCGCATTTTTTCTGTGACCTGTCGAACCGGATGTATTCACTGCAGGACCTGTATTTCAAACCCGTCGCCGACGCGCCGTTTCCTGACATCGTCTGCCGGGCCGCGTACCAGCTTCAGGTGCGGACGCATTTCTACAAGTCCGAAACCGGCATCGAACACGAAGTGCTGGTCGAACCGATCAAGCACTGATCGACCGGGTACCGATTGACCGTGCGAGGCCCGAACTACTGAAGACAATGCGAACGAAACTGCTTCTGTTTTCGATCGCTCTCGGTATTACTTCTGTCTGCGCTCTGCAAAGCATCATCGCCGCGACCACACCGCCCGCCGAAGCGACTCTCCGGCTCGTCGAGTCTAGACACTATGCGATTCACACTGACTTAGACGACGCGCTGGCCACCGACCTGTCGCAACGGCTAGACGCCATGTTCGAGCAGTACGCGAAAACTTTCGCAGAATTTCAGCCGCAGCAGAACGGCCGGGCTTTGCCGGTTTACTTGTTTAAGACCCGCGACGCCTACCTGACCTTCACGAGCCCCGCGGGCGTCAACACCGGTGGAGTTTTCGTGTCGGGCCGACGGTCGTTCCTCGCCGCGTACGAACAAGGCCAGGGTCGCGACGAACTCCGACGGACCCTGCAACACGAAGCGTTCCATCAGTTCGCCAGGTCGAGCATCAGCACCCGACTGCCGATCTGGATCAACGAAGGGATGGCGCAGGCGTTCGAAGAATCGATCTGGACCGGCAGGGAGTTCATTCCCGACCAGATCCCGCCGCGCCGGTTGAGGCAACTGCGCGCCGATATGAACCAGCACCGGTTAATCGAGTTCGACCCGTTCGTATCAACGACACGAGAACAGTGGACATCAACGCTGCGAACCGACATCAACAAGGCAGCCGTCTACTACAACCAGGCTTGGGCGATGACCGTCTTCTGTTCCACGTCAGGCAACTCGGGTTATTCCGAACGATTCAAACAGCTACTCATTTTGCTGCACACCGATGACAACGTGCCCGCGGAACTGCTGAAGAAATGTTTCCCGGACCTGAAAGACTTTCGGCAGCAGTTCAATAAATGGGCCGCCGGGCTGACGGGCAGTCCCGAAGCGGCATTGGTGGAACAGCAGGGCACGCTCGGCGACTTTCTCATCGCGATCAGCAAAGGACGCGGCACGCCGGACGACGTCGCGAATTTTCGGCAGCTGGTCGTTTCGAACAATCTCAAGATTCAGTACATGCGAGGGAAATTGGCGTATTGGACTTCCGACCGGTCGGTCCAATATTTTTCCGAACCCGGCCGGTCATCTGTACACACCGGACCAACTTTTCTTTCATCCCGACGCTTCGGCACCGGAGCCCGACATCATTTGCCAACCAGCCCAATCGGCGTTTCGCTATCGCACGCATTTTTACGAACTCGGCTGGTAAAACCGCGCACGAAGTTCTGGTCGAACCGCGGGCCGATTAAATTTCGCTGTCGGTTTCAGAATTTCCGCGACGGGTTTCATTTCTGTCGACCTTTCCTACAATCTGCCCCCCTATGAGCGACCCATACATTCAGCAGTTGTTCGCCAATCGCATCGGCGGCGCGTCCTACGGCAAGGACACCGAGATCTACAAATTCGAAAAGATCAAGCGTGCCAAGCGGGCAGCGCTTACGGCTAACCCCGGCGCGGAACTGATCGACATGGGCGTCGGTGAACCCGACGAGATGGCGTTCCCCGAATGTATCGAAGCCCTGCACCGCGCGGCCCTGAACCCGGACAATCGCGGGTACGCCGACAACGGCGCGAAACCTTTTCAGGACGCAGCCGCCCGGTGGTTGAAGAATGTCTGCGGGGTCACCCTCGACAACCCGGCGACGCAGATCATTCACTCGATCGGGTCCAAAGCCGCGCTGACGATTCTCCCCGCCTGCTTCATCAACCCGGGCGACGTCGCGATCATGACCACGCCGGGCTATCCGGGTGTTCGGCACGCATTCGAAATACTACGGCGGTGAGGTGTACAATCTACCGCTGCTCGAGCAGAACAATTTCCTGCCCGATCTGAAGAGCATTCCTGACGACAAGTTGAAACGCGCCAAGACGCTGGTCATTAATTACCCGAACAACCCGACCGGCGCGTCGGCGACGCCGGAATTTTTCGCCGAGGTGGTCGCCTTCGCGAAAAAGCACAATCTGATCGTGTTCCACGACGCCGCCTATGCGGCGTTGGTGTTCGACGGCAAACCGCTGAGTTTCCTCAGCACCCCCGGCGCGATCGACGTCGGTGTCGAACTGCATTCGATGAGCAAAGGGTTCAACATGACCGGCTGGCGGCTCGGGTTCGTGGCCGGCAACCCGCTGGTCGTCAAAGCCTACGCCGACGTGAAGGACAACAGCGATTCAGGTCAGTTCCTGGCCCGTGCAGGAAGCGTGTGCGTTCGCGCTGGACCACCCGGAAATCACACAGAAAATCGCCGCCAAATACAGCCGGCGGATGGACGCCCTGGTGACCATTCTGCAGAAGCACGGCCTGCAGGCGAAAGAAGCCGCGCGGTTCATTTTTCCTGTACGTGAAAGCGCCGAAGTCGGCCACGGTCGACGGCAAAACGACGAGCTTCGAGAAGGCCGAGCAGTTCAGCCAATGGATGATCACCCAGAAGCTGATCAGCACCGTTCCCTGGGACGACGCCGGGGCATACGTGAGGTTCAGCGTCACGTTCGTAGCCAAGAACGAAGCCGACGAACACCGCGTGCTGGGCGAGATCGACAAACGACTTGCCGGCAGCGGATTCAAGTTTTAAGCGTCGACTGCGCGAAAGCGCTGCCGCCCCTGTAGATCGACGAGTCTGATGATCACTGCATACCTGGGACTCGGGGCGAACCTCGGTGATCGGGCAAATAATATTCGCCTGGCGCTTGACCGGCTCGGGCGCGTTCCGGGCATTCGTGTGGAAATCGTATCGCAACTGATCGAGAACCCAGCCGTGGGCGGGCCGGCGGGATTCGCCGAGCTTTCTCAATGCCGCGGCGAAGATTCAGACGGACCTGTCAGCCGGAGATCTGCTGGAACAGATGCTGTCGGTCGAACGCAGCTTGGGCCGGCAGCGCCGAGAGAAATGGGAGCCCCGGCCGATCGATCTCGACCTGCTGCTGTACGATAACGACGTCATTAACACCGACTCGCTTGCCGTCCCCCACCCGCTGATGCACCAGCGACGATTCGTGCTGGAACCGCTCGCCGAGATCGCCGCCGACGTCGTGCACCCGTTGTTTCAAAAAAACATTTCGACGTTGCTCGCCGGGCTGCGTTGACGGTCAGACACGAGGAATTTTTACACCGCGTGAGACTTTTTCTTGATCGCTCCGGGCGTGAACAAGCTCGCGCAGTTTGCAGCCGCCGCTCGCAGCAACCGCTGTCCCTCACGTTGACTTTCGTCGAGGGACATCGGGCGATCACAAATCGAGAAATAGGCGGTCAGCCCCTCGGAAAAAAGTTCGTCGACGCCCTCGCCGACCGAGCCGACGATCGCGACGCAGGGCACGTTGAGATCACGGCAAAGCCGGGCAACGCCGACGACGGCTTTTCCGTGCAAAGTCTGTGAATCGAGTCGTCCTTCGCCGGTGATGCAGAGGTCCGCGCCGACCAGCCGGTCGCGGAGGTGAATTTGTTCGGCGACAAGATCGAATCCGCTCTGCAATCGCCCGGCAAAGAAAGCGGCAACGGCGAAACCCAGACCGCCGGCGGCGCCGGCGCCCGGCTGAATGGCTTGCGGTCGCTTCCCGTTGCGAATGCACAAGTCCGACGAGGTCCGCGTCCAACTTCGCGACCGTCTGCGGGGTCGCGCCTTTCTGCGGGCCGAAGACCGCTGGTGCGCCGGCCGCGCCGGTCAACGGAATTGTCACGTCACACGCGCCGATGATTTCGATTCCGTTGGTCACTTCGCCCCGGCCCGTGCTTGATCTTGAGGACGCGATTCAGGTCCCGGCCGCACAGTGGCTCGGTCATGGACGTGGGCTCGCCGTCTCCGAGCAGGATGGTGAACCCGCAGGCCTGCAGACACCCGATGCCGCCGTCGATCGTCGCGCTACCGCCTAACCCGAGTATGATTCGTTTCGCACCGTTGCGGATCGCGGCGACGATCAATTCGCCTGTCCCGAACGTGGTCGTGTTGAGCGGGTCGCGGTCCTCCGGGCGCAGCTGCGACAATCCGCTGGCGGCCGACATTTCGATCACGGCCGTCACGCCGTCGGCGAGCATCGCGTAGCTGGCGTCGACTTTCATTTCCGGCAACGGCCCGGTGACTCGGTGAGAAAACAGTTTTCCCCCGCCGGCTGAAAGCAGCGCCGCGAGGGTGCCCTCACCGCCGTCGGCGACGGGGCTTTGCTCGACGATCGCTTGGGGAATCGCCGCACGGACCCCCGTGGCGATCGCCTCGGCGACCTCTGCCGCGGGCAGGCAGCCCTTGAACTTATCCGGGGCGATGACGATTCGCATGCAATGAACTGGTGACGAGAGCCCGGGTCGGTCGGCTTCGATTGATCAGAATTTCAGCGTGATGTAGCCCATTTCCTGACCGCGAATCACCCAGACGCGGGCCTGACCTGATTCGGGAATGCGCGGCGCGAGCGCGCCGAAGTCGTCGAGCGTGGCGATACGAACCCGGCCGACCTGCACGATAATGTCACCGGCCATGATGCCCGATTTGGCGGCGGCCGAGTCTCGGTCGACGGCTGAAACGAACAACCCGTCTTCCTGGTTCAATCGATATTTTTCGGCCAGCATCGGCGTCACCTGCTCGATTGTCATTCCGAACCTTTGCTTGGCCAACTGCACTGCGTTCGGAATAGGCGTCGCCGTCGAGACCAGTTTCTGGCTCGTGCCGTCGGTCCAGACGACAGTCAGCGGTTGATTCACCTTGGACTGAAGCAGGATCGCATAGGCGTCGACGATGTTGACCGGATGTTCGCCGTTGATGGTGTCGATGGCCTGCCCGTCATGACCGGCAGCGATCAGCGACGTCGCGACCGTCGCCGGCTCGGTGATGCTCCGCTTCTCGGCGAGCTTCAGCGGGACGTCGACCTTGGTCACCTGGCTGGGGTTCATCAGTTCGGGGATCAGGTCACGCAGCCGGTCGATCGGGATGGCAAACCCGATGTTCTGTGCGTCCCCGCGAATGGCGGTATTCATGCCGATCACCTGGCCGTACGCGTTAAGCAGCGGCCCGCCGGAGTTGCCCGGGTTGATTGCGGCATCGGTCTGAATCAAATCCCTGAGCGCGGCTTCCTCGCCCTTCACCGGAGCGTTGGCAGGCTGCCCGGTTCGCTTGGGCTCAATGTCGCGGTGCAGAGCCGAGACGATGCCGGTGCTCACGCTGTGGCTGAACCCCAGCGGGTTGCCGACGGCGATCACCGGTTCACCGATCATCAGATCGCCGCTTTCGCCCAAGTCCAAAGTTGGCAGCGGGGTCGGGCTGTGGATGCGAAGGATCGCGAGGTCGGCGTCCGGGTCGGCGCTGATCAAATCTGCGAACAATTTTCGGCCGTCGGCCAATTCGACGCTGATCTCCCGGGCTTTGTCGATCACGTGGTTGTTGGTGACGACGTACCCGTCTTTATGAATGATGAATCCGCTGCCCAGCGAGTTCGCGGGGACGCGGACGACCTGCCCGGTGTCGAACTGCCAGAACGGGTCTCCGCCCAAAACGTGTTCGCTGACCAGCTTGCGGGTCGAAATGTTGACTACCGCGTTCTTGGTCTTCTGCACCACCTGCACGGTGACCGTCCGGCGGAGATTCACACCCGACCCGGTGTCGATCGACGGGGCGAGCACGGGGGTGTGCTCGACCGGGTCGGCCGCAGATGCCGAGTGGGACACCGCGACCCAACCACCGACCGCCATCGCGGTGATGACGGCTGCCGCGATCGGGTATACTGAAAGACGGGTCATTTTGAACTCCGGTCGTCTAATAAAAACTCGTCGACGGGCAGGCCGGCTACACATGCCCTCGGGACTCGATTATACCAGTACATCGGCTTATCGGTGGAAGGAACTCTCGAATGCGACTCCGAATTTCCGGCAGCGTTATGACGCTGCTGCTTTTGATCACCAGCGTTTTCGGCTCCGCGGCGGCAAGCGGAGCCACCGAATCGGCCCCGACGAGCCGGCCTTCGGCCGGGGTGCATCTGCTTGCCATGGGTGACTGGGGCATGAATAACTCCGGGCAACGCGGCGTGGCCGCTGCACTGTCCAATCACGTGAGTGATTCGGGTGCGGCTGACGCCATGCTCCTGGTCGGTGACAATTTTTATATGCAACTGCCCGGAGGGATCAAGGACCCGTCCTGGCAAACCGTCTTCGAGCAGATGTACGACCCGGCCGTGCTGAAAATGCCGTTCTATGCCGTGCTCGGAAATCACGATTATCAGAGCGGAAAAGCACAGGTCGAACTCGACTACGCCAAGGCGAACCCCGACTCGCGTTGGAAGATTCCGGCACGGTGGTACCGGGTGGATTTCCCGGCGGTGAACCCGCAGGTGACGGTGCTGATGCTCGACAGCAACCGTGATTCGATGCCAGCCGAGCAGTGGCAGGCCGAGAAACAGTGGATGAGCGAAGAACTGGAAAAACCCCGGGGAAACTGGACGCTGTGCTGCGCCCACCACCCGCTGTTCAGCAACGGCGGGCACGGCGACAACGGCGTCCTGCAGCAGCAATGGGGGCCGATGTTGGTCAAAAACAAAGTCGATTTTTTCATCTGCGGTCACGACCACGACCTTCAGCACCTGCAGATCCCGCGCTGGTTCACCAGCTTTCTGCTCGTCGGTGGCGGCGGTGGAGATACGAAGCTGATGCGGCACGACGACCGCGGTCCGATGTCCCGATTGACTCACGGGTTTGCCGACCTGGCGTTCACCGGCGACGTCGCTTCGGTCAGTTATATTAATGAGGACGGGAAAACCATTCACTCGTTCCAGCGTCGAAAGGACGGGACGGTAACGGTGCAGATCGCCGGCGGTGACGACAAAGCGGCGATCAACCCGCTGCGGGCGCTCGAGGGAATAGGCGGGTACACCCCGCCTGCAACCCCCGCGACCAGGCCGTGACCGCATTCCCGGGCGAGAGGAATTATTTGTGAGATCGAACGTCGGCCGAAACTTCATAATCGCAGTGCTGCTGTTGGCGATCGCGCCGATCGGTCGGATCGGCGCGGCCGACGACGACCCGGGCAGCAACATCTTCGACATGAAGAAGCCCGGGTCGAAGCGGACCACGCCGCCCGATAAGCCCGGCGATGCGACGCAGAAAGCCCCGGCCGCGGACGCACCGACGGCAACCTCCGCGGCGACTCCGACCGCAACGACTCAACCGGTGGCCCTCGCCCCGTCGCGGCTTGCCGTCCCGTCCACCGATCAGCAGACCGCGGCTATGAAGATGGTTCGCGGGCTGTATGCGAAGGAACTGCAGGCGGCAGGAAAGCAACCGGATAAGCTCCTGGATTTAGCCGCCAAAATGTTTCAGGCCGGGCGTGAAGAACAGAACGATCCTGCGGCAAAATTCGCGCTGCTATCACTTTCGAAGGAGTCGGCCACCTCCGCTTCGAATTTTGCACTTGCGATTAAGGCTGCCACCGAGACCGGCAAGACGTTCGACGTCGATACGCTCAAACTCAAAGCCGGCGTTGCGCTGGCGATCGGCCGGGCACCGTTACTTGTCTCTGACCGTGCGCTTTTCGCTCTGCAGGTGATTGGTTTGTCCGAAGAACTGGTCGCGGGCGAACGGTTCGATCTGGTTTCGCAGTTGGACGACCTGGCGCACCGCGTCGCGATCAGCAGCGAGGACGCGGCACTTCTACAGTCGGCCCGCGTTTCTGCAGCCGAGCACGCGGCGGCGAAGTCGGCCTACGCCGCTGCGGTCGACGCGCGGGCGGTGCTCAAGGCGAACCTTTCAGACGGCCCGGCAAACACCACTTTCGGACGATATTGCTGTTTCGTTCAAGACGACTGGGAGCACGGGTTGCCCTGGCTCGCGGCGGGTAACGACGCAAAGCTGCGCGCGGCCGCGGCGGGCGAAATCGCCAACCCTGCAAGCGCCGACGACAAGTTTGCGACCGCAGAAGCGTGGTGGGCGATCGCTGCGGCCGAGGCGCCGGCGGCCCGTCGCCACATTCAGTCTCACGCCGCGTCGTTCTACGCCGCCGCAACCCAGGGTCTGGCCGGGGTCGCCAAGCTGAAGCTCGACAAACGGTTGAAGGAACTCGCATCGGCCGACGACCTTTCACCGGGGCGGGCGGTCGACCTGTTATCGAACATCGATGTCGATCGCGATCTGGTAGCCGGGACGTGGACCCGGCTCGCGATCGGGTCTCTGGTGTCCAGCGCGGACGACCGGGCGCGGATCGAATTCCCGTACCACCCGCCGCTGGATTACGACTACCGGGTGACGTTCACGCGAGACAGCGGCAACGACGGACTCGACTGCGTCTGCGTCGGCGGTGAAGGTCATCGGCAATTCTGCTTCTCCCTGGGCGGCTCGGCGAACACCGTCGCGGGGTTTTCCGAGATCATGGCGCAACCGGTCGGGAACAATCCGACCGGTGTGCGGGGGCACTGGCTTGATAACGGACACCGGCACACGCTGGTGGTGCACGTCCGTCCGGACCGCGTCTCGGCCACTTTGGACGATAAACCGATCGGCGGCGAGATGCGGACCGATTTCCGAGACCTGGGTTTATACGGCAAAAACAGCCTGAAGCGGTCCGACACGCTGGGGCTTCAGGCGGTCAGCAGCAGCTACACGATCCACGAGGCGTATGCGGTCGAGCTCAAAGGCCACGGGCAAAACGTCACTGCCGGAGACCCGGACCAGTCGGCTCTAGTCGCGACGGTGAGCTATCAGGGTCGATCCAACGGCCATAAGCCATTCACACTGACGCTGTATGCCAACGGCACTGTTCATTCGAGTCTTGACGCGGAAGCACTCTGGTTCGTGCACGGGAACACGATCGTCATGCGCTGGGGGGACATCATTGACAGCTTTCAGCTCGCGAACGATCGCCGGAGTTTTACCTCTAAGACTAAGGGGAATGACTCGATCAAAGGGGAAGTGACCGATGGTGCTCTCTGACGCGAGGGCGTTGGTTATTTGGCCGGCTCCGCGTCGCGCGGGCGTTGTTCGAGAAACCATTTGTAGAGTGCGGGGTCGGCGTAGGTTTTGGTCCAGACGTCGTGACCGAGGTCGGGATAGACGGTGTATTTCACCGAACCACCGGCCGCGCGCAGGGCGGCGACGCATTGGTCCGCGGACTCAATCGCCCGGTCCTTCCCGCCGTGGAAGACCCAGATCGGTTCGTCCTTTAAGGTCAGGATATCGGTCGGATCCACGAAAGCGCTGATCGGGGCGACGGCGGCGAACCGCTTCGGGAACGTGGCCGCGGTAAGCCAGGAACCGCTGCCCCCGAGGCTTAGTCCGGTCAGATACATTCGTCGTGTATCAACGTGGTACTTTGAAGTCACCTCGTCCAGCAGCGCGTTCAGCGCCCAGGGGTTCCAGTCTTCGAGAAATGGGCACTGAGGCGAGACGACCAAGAATGGAAAATCCTTTTGCGTCAGCAGCCATTTCGGTAAGCCCGTCTGCGTCACATTGCCAAGCCGGTCACCGCATTGACCACTGCCGTGCAGAAACAGAATCAAGGGCCATTGTTTCGTCGCGGCCGGGTCGTAACTCGCCGGCATGTACGTCAAATAGGAATAGTTCGGCAGATTTAGTTTCTTCTTAAGGCCGAACCACCACTCGGCATCGACCAGATAGGGACGGTCCCAGCTCGCTCCCGCCGGCGCGTCGGGCTTTAGTTCCGCTAGCCAGCTCAGAAGTCGTGCGCCGTCGACGTCGTGCCGCAGCCCGTCGGTGAACCGCCAGCCGGCAAAATCTTTGATCGAGTTCGTCTGTCTTTTACTTATCTCCGGGTCGATGCCGGTCTCGGCAGGGAGTGTGGTCGCGACGGTCGCTTTCACGCGGTCCCAGTTCACCGGGCCGGGCAGCCGGTAGAGCGTGAGAAACCGCTGATAGGCTTTACCCGATTCAGTTTTGATACGAACGATCGCCCCGTAACGACCGGGTTGGTCTGCCGTGTATACCTGTTTGTAGCGGGCATCGTAGAACGTCGTCACCAGCGTATAGGGGCCGATCAGGTCTTCGATGTAATCGGGATTTTTGAATCCCGGCTTGGGAAAGTGAATTCCGTCGAACACGAAAGGGTCGAAGACGACCGGTTCGTTGAGAAACGCCTCGTGGCGTCGCCGCTCGAGGCGAACCTGCCGCGTCGTAGGTTGCGTGGTGGACGGGGGATCGGAGGCCACCGGCACGCTTTGCGCCTGTGCGTCCGCGAGGCCACCGATGAAAGCTACGATCAAACCGATTTGCGCCCATTTGAAAGTCACGCCGCGCATTCTACCCGTAGGGCAGCCGTTCTGAGACATCGAAGGTTAGTTCAGAACAACGCGTTGCCGGCTTTACACGGAAGCGGAAGTCCCGCTACACTTGTCTTCGTTACCGGTAACCGCTCTTTTGCCGTTTTAGGAGTGTCCTTGGCTCAGGCTGACATCATTATCGCTGACGAAAAGCTTCTGCCCCGGGCGGTCGAACTGTACAACGGCATCTTCCGCCCCAAGCGTGAAGTCGATTATTTCAAGCGCCGGTTCATGGGCCGGTACAACGCGTTGACGCTGATCGCCCGGGTGGACGATAAACCGGTCGGGTTCTGGGTCGGGTTCGAACTGAAGCCGGGGATGTTTTATCACTGGCTCGGGGCGGTTCACCCGGACGTCCGCAGGCACGGAATTGGTCGACAGTTGCAGGAAGCGCAACAGGCCTGGGCGAAGGACCACGGTTATGAATACGTCCGCTGCGAGTGCATGAACCACCAGCGCGAATTCATTCACTTTGCCATTTCAATGGGCTACGACATGGTCGGAATCCGGTGGGATTCGACGCACGCGGATAATCTGATCGTATTCGAGAAGAATCTGATCGATTGATTTAGCTTTGCTTCACGGGGCCGCGCCCCCAGAGAAATTCAATCCGCATCGGACGCGAGGATTGCAACGCTGGTGTCTGATTCCGTTCGGGCCTGATCGGGCGAGTCTTCACAGACCACGGCCGATCCTTGGTACGACAGCCGCGCTTTCGATTCCAACGAAGATGCCCAACCGACGACCCACACCACAGCTATCGCCGCGAACAACACTGACGGGTAGAGAAAGTTTCGAAGACAATCCCACATGTCACGTTCGTCGACGGGTATCTCGTTGATCACATAATTGCTTCGTCTGCCGTCGCAACTTACTTTAGGCAATTCGTGGACAAACTGCAGACTTCTGGCTTTTCAGACCAACGTGGCCGGCTCGATTTTTCGGCGCAACTGCGTGCGACGCAATCGCGTCCGCTGGTGATGGGAATTCTCAACGTCACGCCGGACAGCTTCAGCGACGGGGGAAGGTTTGTTTCCATCGACGCCGCCGTGGCGGCCGCCCGGTCGATGGTAAAAGGCGGCGCGGACTGGATCGACGTCGGCGGCGAATCGACCCGTCCAGGGTCGGTCGGTGTGTCGGCGGCGGAACAAATCGACCGCGTCGCGCCGGTGATTGCCGCGGTCTGCCGTGAGTTCAGCATTCCGGTTTCGATCGACACTTCGGACGCGGTCGTCGCGGCGGCTGCGCTCGATGCCGGCGCTTCGATCGTCAACGACGTGACCGCCGGTCGCGCGGACTTCGATCTGCTACCGCTCGTCGCGCGCCGGAAGGTGCCGGTCATCCTGATGCACATGCGTGGAACTCCCGCCGACATGCAGGTCGCGCCGGCCTACGAAGACGTGATCTCAGAGGTGATGGATTTTCTTCGCGAGCGCGCCAGTTATGCCGAATCTGTCGGGGTGGATCCTGCCGATATTTTGATAGACCCGGGAATCGGTTTCGGAAAAACGGTCGAGCACAACCTGCAGCTGCTCCGCGGCCTGTCCAGATTCACGTCATTCGGTCATCCGGTTGTGGTCGGAACGAGCCGGAAGGGATTTATCGGAAAGATCACTGGGGAAGCAGACTTGGCGGATCGTGTCTTGGGGACCGCGGCGACCGTCGCCTGGACAGCAATGCACGGTGCGGCCGTCGTCCGTGTCCACGACGTCGCGGCGATGGACAAGGTCGTCCGCATGATTCGAGCGATCCGGGACGTGAAAATTTGCGGCCAATAGCTCGACCGCCTACCCGACGATATAGTTTGCCGACTTAAGAGTTCTTGACAGAAAAAATGCTCACGCCGATCCGAAACTTCTTCACCGCCGTCTCCAGCTACCCCTGGTGGCACATCGCGCTGGAACTTTTCGTCATCGCGGTGGTCGTATTTTTCGTCATTCGGTCGATGCACGGCACGCGCGGCGCGCGCCTGATGCGGGGCATCGCCCTGCTGCTGATCACGCTGTCGGTCATCGTTCAACTGCTCGGCAGCGCGCTGAAGCTGAATGTCCTGCTGTTCCTGTACACGAAGGTTCTAACGTTCGCGTTTTACGCCGTGATCGTCGTGTTCCAGCCCGAATTGCGTCGGGCATTGCTGCGCCTGGGTGAGACTCGGCTTTTCAGGGGTTGGTCCGACGAGTTGGCCGAGGAAATTGAACAACTCGTCGAAGCCGCACAGTTTTGCGCCCGGCGGAAAATCGGGGCCCTGATCGCGATCGAGCGCGAGGTCGCGCTCGGCGGTGTCGCCGAGAACGCCACCCGGCTGGACGCCGACTTGACCGCGCCGCTGTTAAATACAATCTTCTGGCCCAACTCACCGCTGCACGACCTGGGCGTGATCGTGACGCAGGGTCGAGTGATGTACGCCGGTGTTCAGTTCCCGCTGGCGGAAAGCGGCGAGCTGGAAAAGGAACTCGGGTCACGGCACCGCGCGGCTGTCGGGATGAGCCAGGAAAGCGACGCGGTCGTTCTGGTCGTCTCCGAAGAGACGGGCGATATCAGCATCGCCGAGCGGGGCCAGCTGATCCGCAAGCTTTCCCCGGAAGGACTTCAAGGTCTGCTCATGGAGTTGCTCGGCGGAGGTGGTGAACGGCCGAATCGGAAGAAAAAATGACGACCGGCTTACCGGCGGTGGTTCGCCCGCTGCCATTTCGCCGAGAACGGTTTTGCTCGATTCGATCTGTCCGTGGTGAGTGAAAAAATGGAATCAGAATCCGACAACACGACTCGCCGCCCCGCGCCCCACCGACGCTCGCCCCTGGGGTATCTGAATTACATGTCCGGCGCCCGGGGCCTTCGCGGCGCCTTCACGGGTGAAAAGCTCGGCGAGTCACTGCGGACCCTGGTCTGGGTGGTTCCGATCACGCTGTTGATCTGGATCTATGCCGAGCGCGAACAGATTGTGTATCCCGAGTCGGGTCCGAATGCTTCGAATATTTTGATCCGCTTCGTGCCCAGCGAAGGATTCGCGATCGAGCCTTCGAACGGGCAGCAGACAGTGAACCTGAAGCTGACCGGTCCGAAGGACTCGATCGACCACGTCCGCGATTTGCTTACACAAGGCGACCGCAAAGGCGTCCCGATCGATCTCGGGCAGGCGCTCAAGCCGGGTGACAATCAGCCGATCAATGTCGTCGAACACATTCAGAATTTTTCGACATTTAAAAACAACGGCGTTACCGTCGTCGATTCCCAGCCGCCGAATATCTCGGTCAACATCGACAGCATTGTCACCCGGGAGTTCCCGGTGGAACTCGCGACCGCTGACCGACAAACTTTGTCGCAATCGCGATTCAATCCGCCGAAAGTCAGCGTGCAGGGCCCGAGCAAGCTGCTGAACAATCAGCACGTGATTGCGGTGCTCTCACAGGCGATCAAGGCCGCGGGCGAGAACCCGGCGCAGACCGTGCCCGTGGAACTCGCGACGCAGAACCCGTTCCTGACGCTGTCGCCGAGCAAAGTGAGTGCGACGCTGGTAGCACAGGCGTCGGATAAAACGACGACTGTCCGGTCCATCGCGCTATGGGTGCACGTCTCGGCAGGCACGCTCAAGACCTATGACGTACTCAGCGTCAACGGCGGTGACGACACGCTGGGCACGACCGAACTGGTAGGCCCGCCTGAACAAATCGACTCGATCAATTCCGCGAAATACGTCCCTAGAGCCACGCTCGAATTGTCTACCGACGATTTTCTTCACCAGGAACCCAAGCAAGTGCGGTACGAATTGCCGCCGGGCGTTCGCGTTGTTGGTGAAGGCGCCAACCGCAGAGTCGACTTCAAGATGGCGTTGCACGCCTCGGCGGGTTGAACGAGGCACATCCAAACGCGCGTCCCCCGCTTGATCTTCTCCCCGAGTTGATTTCGGAAATTAATGAGCCGAATTCGCGGGCGTGACCGAAAACCGAAACAAGGTAATTCGCGAAATCGTTTTCTGCTCCATCAGCTTGAACCGAGTCTGCAGCAACTCGAGTGTCCTGTGCGGCGGGTCAGCGAACCAGTTGTGGCTCGCGATAAACACCACTTCGTCATAATCGCGGCGGTCGAGTGCACGGCGCAAGTCGTCCAGATCACGGTCGGACTCCACGTGCCGCATCGTGTGTGGCGGGTCAATCGCGAAAAAGCCGGAGGGAAGTCCGACCAGCTCCGGTCGGGGTGAATAGTCCCCGCCGCGGACGTAGTAGTCGTAAAGCATTTCTCCTTCGTTCGCGACGAAGACCATCAACCGGTGCTTGGCCGGCGTGTCGACCGCGATCGACGACACTTCTCGCCAGTTCTCTTCCTGCACACCGAGCCTTTCTATCGGCAACGACCGGGCCGACAACCATACGAGCGTGAGGACCCCCGCGGTCACGATCGCGCGCTGAAATCCCCGCAACCCGATCGCCAAAGGCAACGCGACCAGCAGCGGAATGCCGATCCCGCTGACAAGAAAGGCCCGCTCCATGAAGATGGACTGGCCCATGTGGCTGTAGACAAAAATGATCACGACCGGCAACACCGTGAACGTGCCAAGGGCGCCTACCGCCGCTGTCAGCCGCCGCGTTCGCAGCGACGCGACCACGAAGCCGATCAGCCCGAGATCTATCATTAGGAAGCCCTGCAGGCCGATGTCGCCGAGGCTCTGCTCGTGCACGCCGGCCAGCACCGCGAACGTTCGTCGCAGTGCAAGCGAGTCCGGAACTTCGGGCCAGAAATGCCCCCGCACCGCGGCCGTCTGCGCTAGAAGCGCCGGCAACCATGGCGCGAACGCAAGCCCCGCCAGTCCCGAGACGATCACCAGCTGAATCAGACGTTTTCGCAGCAGCGTTTTTCCGGGTGCGATGAGCCAGACGCACCCGAGCGTACCGAGGTACACCAGCATCATGTTGTTCGTGTAAAGGCTCGCGGTCCAGGCGATCAGGACTGCGAGCAAGCGTGCCGAAGAAGAATCTTCGCAAACCAGCAGGACCAGGTACAGGTCGATCGCGCCCAGGAACGTCATCATGGCGTAGAACCGCGCTTCGTGCGCGTACGCCACCTGCATGAACGAGAGCGCGAACAGCCAGACCGCGGCCGCGGTCGCCCACTTGTTTTTCAGCAGCTGCCTGGCAAGTGCCGCGAAGACGAACAGCGCCGCGGTGGCGAAGAACGCCGACAACGACCGCAGCGCAACTTCCGACCTTCCGAACAAGACGGTCCACCCGTGAAGGATCAGGTAATACAGCGGCGGCGCGGTGTCGGCACGGATGACGCCGATGATTTCGTTCAAAGGTTTTGACACTGCCCAGGCGGTGTACCCCTCGTCGAACCAGAGGCTGCGCAGGCCGAGTTGCGACCATCGGAGGATCGTCCCGGTGATCAAGGCGGCGACCGTGATCGCCGAGGCCAGCGCGGCCGACCCGCGCGATGTCCCGTCCGTCGATACATCGGTCACGGCTTCCGTTGCAGGTTCGGCCAGCCCGGCGAGATGCATCACGTCGGCGTCGGTACACGGGCCGCCCCCGCGCGGCGTGGCAACCGATCGACGACTTCGCGGCGACCGCTCCTGAAACTTAAAGCCGGCCAAGTCACTCATCAGACACCCGGTAAAAGCCGCTCCAGCCCCGCGGCGACGGCATCGTCGGCCGTCGTCCACCACAACTGCACGTGACTATGCACCGTGCAGATTGTCGACCGGTCGGGGAACACGAGCATGAAGTCGCTCCCCCGCAACTGGGTCAGCAGTCCGCGGACGAACATCTCGAGCCCGTCGTCTTCATCGTCCAAAAACTGGATGGCTGAAGCCATATTCAGGCCGGAAAGACTTTCCGGACGAAGTCCGATAGCCGTCAGCAGACCGGGCATCCATCCACCACTGCCGTAATCCAGCTCGAATGCCCAGTGACTTTTCGGCATCACCCAGACCGGCCCGGGCAACAATTCTTGCCGCGCTTGCAGCAGCAAAGCCGTTAATTTTTCGGGGTACGGCGGATCGACCTGCCGCACCAATGCCCGGGCCTCTTCGCGAATCGAACCATCGGCAGGACCGATCCAGCCCCGGGAGGTGGTCGTCTGATCGCGGGCAAACCCGAACGCCCCGCTGTTGTAATAATGACACTTCAAACCCCGCATCCGGAGCTCGTCGAGAACGAACCGATAGTCGAGGATTGCGGGCATTGCTTTCCGATCAAACCGCGCCATGCTTCGGGCTATACTTTCGACGCAAGGCATCTACCGCTACGATCGCTGCTGCTCAGGAGAATTACAATGAAAACGCTCGTCGACGGCATCGTTTACAATCTTCAGGTCGCCAAAGGCATGTTAGATGCTTTCACAGCCGACCTTCAAGGTTCCGACTGGACGCACCGGGTCACCGCACAGGCAACTGTGCCGCGTGGTTGGTCGGACACTTGGTGCTCACCGACCGCCGGGCGTTGACCATGATTGGTTTCAACGATCTGCCGCTCCTTCCGGACGGATTTGAAGTTCGATTCAGCCGGGAGCCCAATGCTTTCTCTGCCGCGGAATTCGGGGACCCGTCGATCCTGATGCCGCTGTTCGACAAGCATCGCGACTTGCTGATTGAAAACGCCAAACGGCTGACGCCCGAAACGCTGGAAGCACCGGTCCCGAAACCGAGCCCGCGGTTGAAAGATATCGGCGAATTTCTGCTGTTCATGGGGATGCACGTCGTGGTCCATGCCGGGCAGATCAGCACCATCCGGCGTAGTCTGGGCCGCCCACCGTTGTTCTGAACCCTCGGTGCGACGACGTTTGAAGTGCCGCTCATTGTGCCGAGGTGTGATGTCCGCTGTTTTGGATAATCAGATCCGAAGAATCGTGCTCACCGGCGGCCCCGGCGCCGGGAAGACCGTCGTCGCCCGGCAGATCGTTGCCGCCCGGCCGGACCGGTACGCCCTGGTCCCCGAAGCGGCCACGCAAGTCTACGAAGAACTGCAGACCCGTTGGGATCGACTCGATCTCCAAGGCCGGCGAGAAGTGCAGCGTAAAATTTACCGCCTGCAGCTCGAACAGGAATCGAAGATTCTTCTCGACCACCCGGAAAAAATCCTTCTGCTGGACCGCGGCACCATCGACGGCGCCGCCTACTGGCCCGAAGGCCCCGACGCATACTGGTCCGACCTCGACACGTCGCTCGCCGCCGAACTGAGGCGGTACGACGCGATCATCTGGATGCAGACCAGCGCCGCACTGGGGCTCTACGACGGCGACGCCTCGAACGCCTGCCGATTCGAACACCCCGAAGCCGCGATCGAATCCGGCCTCCGGCTCAAGCAGCTGTGGGGGCTCCACCCGCGCCTGCATAGCGTCTCGGCTTATCCCCATTTCAGCGACAAAGTTGAAGCCGTGAGTGCGCAGCTTGCAGCATTTATCGCGCACCCGAATGACGTACGCGAGAGTTGACGAACAAGAGGGTTGGTTCGACTCGCGTCGCTATCGGCAGATAGCCTTATCGGCTCGATTTTATTAACAAAGTGCGCGTAGTTGATTCGCTGTTTGTGCGGCCTAACCGATGGTCACTGTTGAATCATTTGCAAGTATTTGCAAACCCTTCGCGTCCTGTTTTACAGTACAACGCATGAATGTAATTCGATCATTGGTTGGCGGGGTTCTTTCTATCACCTTATTTGGGTGGCTTGCCGGCTGTGCTTCACAACCTGTAGTCGAGGAAACGCCGTTAGATATTACAACACAACGGTGCTGCACTAACCTGCTTAACAACGGGAACTTCGAAGAAGGTGTGGGAGCATATCCGGAAGCGAGCATCATTGACGGTCAGAAAATTGGGTCGGCATGGACGGTTCATTTTGTCACGCCAAGCACGGTCGGGTCAGTTGCTCTGTTTGCTAATTCTTATAGCAACAACGTCTATCAGGGTAGCGGGCCAAATCAGTTGTTGTGGAAAACGCCCGACGGCAAGCATTTCGTCGAGATTGGAATGAACGCGGACGGGCAGCCGACGGGCAACTTCCCTGACTATCCGCCGCTTTACATTAGTCAGCCTGTCAATGTTGCGGCGGGCGTGAACTACAGACTTGCGTTTCTACAATCCGGCTGGCGGTACCCATATGGCGATCCGGGTCACCGCCTGACAGAGATCCCCGGGCGCGTGCAAGTGCAGTTGGTAGCGGCCGCGGATACCGCTAATCCGGTCGTAGTCTACAGTGAACATTTCAAAGTCTGTCCGGGCAGCAAATGGCTCGCGCAAGGCGACAAGATAAGAGTGCCCGCGAACGCCGCCGGGCCCTTCGAGCTCAGATTCCTGAATGACAACCCCAAGGACGTTGCAGTAGTTGACGGCATATGGCTCTGCGAAGACACCGCCGACAAATGACGGAGCAGGCGAGTGTGATTTCCGCTTGATTCTCTAACGAAGCCGCGGGTGAACACCCGCCGGCCCGAACCGTGGTAAGGCCCGGCAATCAGGAACTCATGCCCCATTTGCCGCGCCGGTCTTCCTACCGCGAGAACAAAATCTGCAGCTCTCGGCGGTGCCGGACAACATCGCTTTCGCGTTGTTTCGTCTTTGCTTAAACTCCGCGGATGATCCATCGCCTTGATGTCACCACGCTCGCCCCGGTCGACCCGGCAGGCGAAATCCTTCGCCGCCAAATCGCCGAACTCGGCCTGATAGTGGGTCCGATCCGAACGTCCCGCGTTTTCCTGATCGACACCGACGTACCGCTCGACCGCCTGGAACCTGCCGCCCGGCAGTTGCTCGTCGACCCCGTCATCGAGACCGGGCAGTTCATTCGAAATCCGTCGACCGCGACCACCACGAGCTTGATCGAAGTGCACCTTAAGCCCGGCGTGATGGACCCCGTCGCCAGTTCCACGGAGATGGCGCTGCATGACCTTGGAGTTGCCATCAACGGAATCCGTACTGGCCGGGCGTTGGTCATCGAGGGGGCCATCGGAAAGAAACAGCTGCAGTTGATCGCCGGTCGCGTGCTCGCGAACGGCGTGATCGAGTCCGTCCATTTCGAGACCTTTCTGCCGACCAGATTCGAAGCCGGTCACGAGTACAAATATCAGCTTCGCCGGGTGACGCTTCGCGGCATGGACGACGCCGGGCTGACAAAGCTCAGCCGGGATGGACACTTGTTTCTGTCATTGGCCGAGATGAAAGCGGTGCAGAACTATTTTCGCGAGCAGGACCGCGAACCGACCGACATCGAGCTCGAAACGCTGGCCCAGACCTGGAGCGAGCATTGTGTGCACAAAACGCTCAAGAGCGCCGTGCAGGTCGAGGTCAAAGACGAGACCGGAACGGTCGTCGATCGCCGGGCGTATTCGAACCTGATTAAAGAGACGATCTTCGGCAGCACGATGCAGCTGATGAAACGCGACGCCGACGCCCCCTTCTGCCTGTCGGTCTTTTCGGACAACGCCGGGGTGATCGCGTTCGACGAAACCGATGCCGTCTGTTTCAAAGCCGAGACCCACAATCACCCCAGCGCGATCGAGCCGTACGGCGGCAGCGCCACCGGCGTGGGTGGCGTGATTCGCGACATCCTGGGCACCGGCCTGGGCGCGAAACCAATCGCCAATACCGATGTGTTCTGCGTCGCGTACCCGTTCGATAAACCAGCCGGGCTGTCGGCCCCCGACCCCCTGCCGCGCGGCGTCATCCACCCAAAGCGTGTGTTGCAGCAAATCGTCGCGGGGGTTCGCGATTATGGAAATCGGATGGGGATTCCCACGGTCAACGGCGCGGTCTATTTCGACAACCGGTATATCGGGAATCCTCTGGTCTTCTGCGGGTGCGTCGGCGTGATTCCCCGCGACAAAATCGCCAAGGAAACACGCAGCGGCGACGCAATCATCGTCGTCGGCGGGCGCACCGGTCGCGACGGAATCCACGGCGCGACTTTCTCGTCGGCCGAACTGACCGACACGCACGCCGACGAATTCTCGCACGCGGTTCAGATCGGAAACGCCATCACCGAGAAGAAGGTGGCAGACGTCATCCTGCAGGCCCGTGACCTAAATCTGTTCAGCGCGGTAACCGATTGCGGTGCCGGCGGCTTGAGCAGCGCGATCGGAGAGATGGGCGAAAAAACCGGTGCGCTCGTGAATTTGGAAAAGGTGCCGCTGAAGTACGCCGGACTTCGATACGACGAGATCTGGATCAGTGAAGCGCAGGAACGAATCGTGCTGTCGGTCCCGCCGGACCGGGTCGAACAGTTATTAAAACTAGCTGCGGGCGAGGACGTGGAAGCGACTGACATCGGCACGTTCGGCACGCCGAACCGCGAGCTGATTCTGAACTTTCACGGCCAGGAAGTCGGCCGCATTTCGATGCACTTCATGCACGACGGCATCCCCATGCCCACGCGGAAGGCGACCGTCTTCCAACAGCCGAAGGCAAGCCCGGCTACGGAGACGGCGACCGGAACCTGCCATGATTTCAAGCAACGGTTGCTGGAGTCGCTCGCCCACCCGAACGTCGCCAGTAAGCACTGGATCATTCGGCAGTACGACCACGAAGTGCAGGGCGGTTCGGTGGTCAAACCGCTGATCGGCCCGATGCAGATCGGGCCCTCCGACGCGGCGGTCGTGCGCCCCAAACTCAGCAGCCATCGCGGGGTGGCGATCGGTTGCGGGCTCGTCCCGCACGTGTCCGACCCTTACGACATGGCCATCGCGTCGATCGACGAGGCGATCCGCAACGTCGTCTGCGTCGGTGCGGATTACAACCGAATCGCGATCCTGGATAATTTCTGCTGGCCCAGCGTCGAAGACGACGTCACGATGGGCACGCTGGTCCGCGCCTGCGAAGCGTGCCGGGACGCGGCGCTGGCGTTCGGCATCCCCTTCATCAGCGGCAAAGATTCGCTTCACAACCAGTTCACCAATCAGGAGACCGGCGAGGTCATTCGCATTCCCCCGACATTGCTGATCAGCGCGATCGCAATCGTCGAAGACGGTCGCCGGTGTGTGACGATGGACTTGAAGCATCGCACCGGGAGGGTCTGTCTGGTTTCAGCAAAGGATGCGAAAGACCTGCAGTCGCTGGCGGCGACGCACCGACAGATGTCCAAGGCGATCGCCTCGGGGGACATCGTCGCCTGTCACGACGTAAGCGACGGCGGGCTGGCCGTCGCGGCGGCGGAAATGTGCATCGCGTCGGGGCTGGGAATGATTATCGGCGAGCAACTTCTGGCCGGTGAAAGTGCGTTCGTCGAGAAACCCGGTCGATACTTGGTCGAACTCCGTGATCGACTGCAGGCCGACGATCTGCGAAAGCACTTCGAAGGCAACACCGAAGTCGCCGAGTTCGGGCTGGTCCAGCACCTTCGCAAGTTCATGGTCACCTCGACCCGGCAGCGGGTCGAAGAGATCTCGATCGGCGAATTGACCTCGGCATGGCGGGGCACGCTGGACTGGTGATCATCAGTCCGTCGGTGCAAAGCCATTTCGATTGATCGGACTCGCCTGACTGAGCTCGACACTGCTGAAATCGACCTTGCGCGGATGTTTTTTCGCACATTCGATACAGGTCGTCACACCCGGCAACGCCGCGAGCCGGGCCGCGGCAATCGGCGTGTTACACAGGGCACATTTTCTGTCGGATTTTTTATCAGAAGAACTCATAACATTGACTCCGTATCGACGACAAAATGCGTCACAATTTCAATACGTGTCGCTGTAAGGCCGGTTCGGTCATTGGAGCGACTGAAACTAAGGTTTTCAGCGGCCCGTCTCGGGCGGAAATGCGTGCCGGTCGGCGTAGGTTTTCAGCAGGTTCAGTCGACGCTCCTGCGGTAACTTTTCGACCGCATCCAGATCCATGACGCCGAACGCGTCCTGAAACTGGACCATCGGATCGAGCACCGCCGCGGTGCACCAAGGCAGCCAGACGCCGACCCCCCAGCCGCGCGGTGCGGCAAGATTGGTTGCCTCGGTGAGCAACCCCGGGATCGCGTAGCCGTGCGATCCGTCGACGTCGACGACCTGCCGGGCGTCGTAATAAAGCACACGCGCCATCGCGGTCGCGTGCGGGTCGTGGGTGTACAGCCCGAGCCGGTAATACGCGAACGGGGCGAACGCCAGAAACACGTCCGCGCCCGAATGGCCGGTCGCGATAAGACTGAACCCGGCGGTTGTTTTCATCGCCGGCAGCGAAACCTTCGGGTCGCCTGCAGGGATCGGGACGTTCCAGCAGTAGTTCCAGGTTTCGGTGAAGGTCCCGGCCTTAGTCGCTGCGGCGAGCCAGGCTTTGTCACCGGTCGCTTCGTACAAAGACAGAAATGCATCGAGCGCGATCCAGCCGGCTTCTTTATCTTTCACGTCGGCGTTGTCGGCAGTGCCGCCAAAATAATTAGCACGATCGCCGATGTCCTGCACGGCAAATGTGCCGGCGGTTCTGGAAGCCGCGAGATATCGATCGTCCCCGGTCGCATTGAACAGGTCGATCAGAAATCGAATCGGGTGGGTCGCGGCTGATTTGCTGGGGTCGAGGGTCTTCCCGTCAAAGTCGTACTGTCGGCAGAATGACCCGTCGGAATTCTGGTGCGCGAGCAGCCAGTTTCCGTACGCCCGGCATGCCGAAAGCCACTCGGGTTTGTCGCGGCGGTTCAACTTCATCCGCCGCCACGCCTGCAGCATTCCTTCCATGCCGTCGGTGGCGATCCTTGTAAACGTCTTGTAGTCACGCCAGTGTGGATTTGGTTTCGTGTCGTACCACGTCCGCGGGAGCCCCTCGGGGGTCATCGCGTGCCCGGCCCAGAAATCGACGATGCGTTCGCCTTTACCGACCAATGAAGCATCGTTCCGAGCGAACCCCGCGGTGATCAGGTGATACGCGCACGGAATCTGCTCGCCGACGAACCCCATCTGCATGCTGACGTCGCGGATCTTCCCGTCGGGAATACTGACGGCAAACGGCAGTCCCGGGATGCCTTTGTAATCGGCTGCGAAATGATTCAGCAGATCGATGCTGTTGGCATACACGCGGTCGGCGGAGACGGGAACAATCGGCGGAGGCATCGCTTCGAACGCGGTCCGCCAGCTGTCGCGCATCAGCGCATCAAAATCGGTTCGGGAACAGACGCGAATCAACAGCTTGTAAGATTGTGAAAAATTTCGAGCGACCGGATGAAACCGTTCCGACCGGCGGCGAAATCTGCGATTCTGTACGACCCGGGTCTGGTCTCCTTCGGCGCCGGGGAAAGCAAAAACCACGGCCAGACCGGAATCACGACGCAGGCCCAGCGAGCCAAACTGCATCCGCCCGTCGGTCACGCTGTCGGGTGTGAACTCTTCGGGAAACGTTGCGCCGTCCGGTTCGAGATGAACCAGCGTAACGGATAAGCCCGATGACCTTTCGCGGAACGCCGCCAACGGCAACGGCAACCGATCTTCACGAAAAAGGTAGTCGTGTTGCCGAGGGTCGGAAAGCAACCCTGAACGGGGAACGTGCGAGTTGTCGTAATACCAAATGCCCGGAACGAACGGCTCGATCTCCGACAATTCCTTCGCGCGTCCGGCTTCGACCGCAAATTCAGTGCGGAAACCTTTGTCGTCGGCCTTGGCGGTAATCACGGCAGCGCGACGCGCGAGCCGAATGCTGCCGTCGGCTTGACCGGCAGTATAGATGTCCGAAAAGCGAATGAGGGACCCGCCGGGCAGCGTCACGTCACCCGAGCCGTGAAGCTGGTTGCCTTCGGTCGTCGCAGCGCTGTACCGACCGGCGACCTGATGGATCGAGCCATTCGCGTCGAGAACCGCCATGGCGATCGGGGCTTTGACGACAGCGAGCGTTTCGGCTGCTTTGATGATCCGGATCGGCTCGTTCGACGCGATCGAGAGCGTCAGCGGCCCGCAACTCAGTTCCGCCGCAGAACAGCTCGGGTTGGAATGTAAGTGCAGGGCGAACGCGATGACGACTGCGGCGAAGAATGTTCGACCGGTGCTATTTTGAAACTTCAGCATCGACGTGCAGCGCTGCCCGGCGTCTTTCGAACTCTTCGGTGGCACGTTCAAAGTCGTCCTTGTTTCCAATATCGAGCCAGAATTCGTCGGTCGGGGGCGCAGCCACGGTTTCACCCGCGTCTATCAGCCGTAACACCAGGGTCGGAAAATCGAGCGGCTCGTCCGGGTTCATGTGCCGCACCACGCGCGGTTCGTACACGTAGATACCCGTGCTGGCGGGAAACTGTTTAACGGGCTTTTCGTCGTACCCGATGACGTGCTTCTGGTCGTCGATGAGCAGCACGCCGGGTTCGATCTTGATCTTCTTCTGCGTCACCGCGATGGCGAGCGCGCCCCGCTTTGGCGGCGCGTTTCGACCGGCCTGGCGTAGTCGATGGTGGTGAGACGGGTCGGCCCCGCATCATTGCTTCGAGCGCCGTCAGCGGCAGGCTTTGTTTCAACGACGGGACTGCGACGACGTCCATCGCCGACAGATATCGCATCGCGTCGGGCACAAATCCAGTGAAGGTGACGTCCGATTCGACCTTTAATTCGGTCGCGAACAGCCGGCAGTTTTCCTGGTCGGGGCCCGCTCCGACGACGACCAACCGGACTGCCGCGCCGCCCCGCCAGGCTGACTCTATGGCTCTGAGCAGATAAGACTGCCGTCTGCCCGGGTGCACCCGGCCGACCACCCCGACCGGCAGTTCACCGTTTCGGCAGCCGACTTCGTGCCGAACAGATTCGACGGCCGTTCGATCGGGTGCCAGTTCCGGGACGAGGACCGCGTTCGGAATCAGCACCACACGTTTTTTTAGCGCCCGCGGCATGTGCCTCGTCACGGGTCGCGGTCGAGCCGACGACCACCACGTCGGCCTTGCCGATCAACCAGCGGTCGATCGTTTCGTAAGCGCGGTACCGGGCCGTGTGCGTGTGTCCGAGCCAGCCGTGCACGTGTGCGACCCAGGTCACACGTGTGGTCCGGGTCATCAAATAAGCGGAAAGGTTTGCACGCATGTCGTGCGTATGGATCAGTTGAACGCTGCGACGTCGAACGATTTCCCGCACCCGCCCTGCCGGACGCCGACCACCCAAAAGACCCGCCCACTCGATTTGTTCGACCGGCGTTTCGGGTGTCGACCCATCCAGCAGCGCCGATGCAGGAGACCCGGGCTTCTGCAGCAAGGCTAATGTGACCTGATACCGGGCCCGATTCATTGCCGACAGCTGGGTGCTGACCATCGGCTGCCCGCCGTCGGCGCGGTCGTAATTGCCTTTGATGAGCAGGATCTGACGCACGACGATTCCGGTCTGTGAAGAAATTCGTAAACGAAAGCCCCCGCCGGTAGTAACGCCGTTCAGTCGCAAAGATTGCAGCAGGCTGTAATCTTTGAGGCGAAGTATGAATTGGTACGCAGTTCGAGCGGCTGATATTAGGCCCGAACGGCGTCGACGCGGATCGAGGGTACCGTCGAAGGGTCGCCTTCCAGATACGGGGTCCACGGGTCGAAGGTCAGCGGCACGGAAGGAAACGATGAAGGTCGAACATAACCAACTTTTCACTCTTTCAGCGGCTTTGGCAATCTGGTCTCTCTGTGCGACCGGCCGAGCCGCCGTTCCGGTGCCGCTGCAGACCCCCGGTCGACCTGTCGACGTTGCCAAATTGCGACTCGACAACCCGGCGGTCGTGTCGACCAACGGCACTTGGCGTTTCGCGCTCACGCACGGCGAAATGGTCGACGGTCATTTCGTTTCGCAGTCGACTTCCGCGTCTTCGTCCCAGAAACCCAGCCGACTGGCGATCGATGGCGATGCGAAAACCAACTGGTGCGCCAGCAATGGGGACTTCCCGCAATGGTGGGAGATCAACCTCGGCACGACCGAATCAATTTCCGGGATAGACCTCGCCTGGGAGTTCGGTGACGGGAAGTACAAATACTCCGTGGCAGTCGGCCCGGACGACGCGCACTTGAGCAACGTAGCTGATCAGACCACCGGGAAAGGCGACGGGCGTGTCGAGTGGCCGGCGAAGCAGGGCAGGGTTCTTCGAGTGACGGTGACAGACGCGGTCGGTGCCGACGGCTCCGCGAAATGGGCGGCAATTCGAGAGGCCTCGATCACTGTGGTTCGCGAAGGCAAGGCTTTGAAATGGACGCCCACCACCAGCCCCACCACGATTCCGATCGATGACGCGTTCGCGGCACCAGGCTACGACGATGCCGACTGGCACGACATGCCGGTCCCCAGCAACTGGGAGGTGCTCGGGTATTCGCAGCCGACTTATTTCGGGCCCGACAGTGCGGTCGGGCTCTATCGTCGGACGCTCGACGTGCCCGCGTCGTTCGCGAACAAGCAGGTGCTTTGGCATTTCGACGGCGTCACCGATAGCGCAGAAGTCTGGGTCAACGGCCAACGCGTCGGGTACCACGAAGGCGGTTTCACCGCATTCGACATTGATCTGACCCGCGCGATAAAGCCCGGAGAACAGAATCTGCTCGCCGTCCGCGTCTGCAAAACCACACCGACGGTCGACCTGGACACCGGCGATTATTGGCTGCTGGGTGGAATCCACCGTGAAAGTTATCTGCTCGCGGTCCCGACCACGCACATCGACGATGTGACGGTCGTTACAAAACTCGATCAGACGTATAAAGATGCGAGGCTCGGGGCGACCGTAAAAGTTCTTGGCAAGCCCGGCGAGGCGTTCCTGCTAACCGGGACCGTGGTCGGTGCCGACGGAAAGCCCGTCGACGTCCCCCCGATCAACTTCGGTCGCGACATTGATACCGACGGGTCGGCAACCATCGGGATGGAAATTCCGGTCGCAGCGCCGAAGCTCTGGTCGGCGGAAAAACCGAATCTGTATTACCTGATGCTGCAGCTGAAGACCGGCGACACGATTCAGGAAACGGTCCAGCAACGATTCGGTTTTCGAACCGTCGAAATCAAAGACGGCGTTCTGCTGTGGAACGGCGTCGCGATCAAATGCACAGGCACTTGTCGCCACGAGGAATGGTCGGCCCTCGGTCACGCGTTGACCGAACACGAATGGCAGACCGATGTGTCGATGATGAAAGCGGCGAACATCAATGCCGTCCGCACGAGCCATTACAACCATGCCGAGCGGTTCCTCGAGTTGTGCGACGAAAAAGGGCTGTACGTCCTCGACGAGATCCCCGCCTGCTGGGTGGACCCCAAAAACGAGAAGCTCAAAGCCGCATTCGTCCAGCACGCGGCCGAGACACTGAACCGGGACAAAAACAAGCCGTGCGTCCTCGCCTGGAGTTGTGGCAATGAAAGCGGGTGGGGTCCGGACTTTAAAGCGATGGTCGATTACGTCGCGACCACCGACCCGACCCGGCCCCGGTTCGTGTCCGAAGTTTCCAAGTCGCAGGACTCGGCGTTGAGCATCAGCGATCATCATTACCCGGGGGACAACGACCTGCGCAGGATTGCCACCCGGGAGGCGGGCCCGTCGGTCATCACTGAAGGCCCGCACATTTTTTACAACATCCCGCATCAGGCTTACGACTACGGATTAAACGACCTGTGGGGCGCGGCGCTACAGGACCAGTGGTATCGGGTCTGGCCGAGCAAAGGGCTCTTCGGCGCGTTCATCTGGGAATGGCAGGACCAAGGCTTGGCCGACAAATTTGCGGACCGGTCGAAGGTCGATGCGAACGGGCTGAGGTCGGAAAACAGCAAGGGCATCGTCACCGGTTATCGCGTGCCCAAACCTGAGTATTACCATGTGAAAATGGTTTACAGCCCGGTGACGACCGACCAACGCGACGTGCGAACCGTAAACGACAAATGGGTCGCAGTTTTCCAGAACCGATACGCGTTCACTGATCTCTCGGAGCTCGCCTGCAAATGGCAGGCGATGAGGACCAGTGCGGGTGACGAAGTAGTTGCCGAGTCCGAGATTCCCGTCGCGTGCCCGCCCGGGAAATCAACGGCAGTCGCATTTCCGGTGACGGCATCCGTCGATACATTGCGGGTCGCATTCACTAACCGTGACGGCGTCGAGATCTACGCGACGCGATTGCACGTGCCGGGCGGCGCAGTGCCGCAACCATCGATGCCGCTCCCGCCCGGAGCCATCCGCGTTCAAGATACCCCGGCATCGCTCGAGTTTTTCTCGAACAGTTTTTCCGTCTCGATCGACCGGAAGACCGGGCAGGTGAAGTTAAACAATGGGAAACATGCGACGTCTTTCGGACCCGCGCTGAACCTGGGTGAAGCTCGGATCGACGACGGCGATTTCCTCAACAAGAATGACGTCCCGTGGATCGGCAGCAAGAGCCCGCCGAATCTCAGCAACGTGGAAGTTTCAGGCAGCAAGGTCGGCGAAAATTGGCGCGGGACGATCACCGGGATTGTTTCGCTTGTCGAGAAACCCGACATCGCTTTAGGCGAGTTGACATGCGAACTGGTCGCGCATCCCGACGGCCAAATCGACTGGAACTACCACCTGAAGTGGACTGCGAACGACATGCAGGCGTGGGAGTTCGGATTAAAGTTGGGTGTCGCCGGTGATGACGCGTTCAGCTGGTACCGCAAGGCCCAATGGACCGAGTACCCGGCCGGGCACATCGGCGCCGACCGCGGTCGGGTGACGCACGCAGATCGGTCCTTTGCCAGCACGAAGCGTGACACGATCTGGGCCGCGGTGACCGGCGTTGATGAAGGAATCGCCGTGCTTGCGACCGACGGCCCGTTGCACACGCGGTGCAATTTCAAAGACAACGTCACGACCCTGTTCGCCAGCTCGGCCGTATCAGTCGACCGTGATTTCAGCTCGGGTTTTGTCGACAACACGCGGATTCTGTTCAAGCAGGGCCGCACCTACGACGGCGCGTTCCGCATGCGGCTGTTTGCCGCGGCGCCGGCCGGTCATTGATAGAAAGCACACGGGCGGAATCTGAAGTAGCCGAGGGCGGGAGGTTGCGGATCGGCCCGGTTGTTTCGCAATTTGCCGGTCGATCCCCGCCCTGCCGGGACGGGGCTATGAACTTCTGTGATCCACATTCAACGCGATGGAATGATCTGAATTTATTCCGCCGATGCCTATGCGATTGAGCGCGTCACTTGGCTGGAAAAAACGTGCTGCGGTTCGAGCGTCGCGCGACGCAGGGCCGCGGCGAGTCCGCCGAGAATCCAGAGGATGTTGACGATCTTCGCATGTGCAAGGAACGCGCAGAAAAAAAATCCGCTAAGCCCGTCCGCGAGCACCACCGCGAGTTCTGCCTGGGCACGATTGCCGTCGCGGATCGCGGCCCGTTCTGCTTCCCGCAGGTCGGCCAGCAGTCTAAGGGGCAACCCGGTCGAGTATTCGCTGCCGAAAATCTGCAGGCTCGTGCCGACAAAGATCACGCCGATCACTCCGACCAACGGCCAGCGAATGATGACGCCGGTCAACGGAATTTCGGCGATGGCCGCGAACAGTAGTGTTGTTTTCCCGGAGATAACGACTATCCCCATTGCCGCAATGACATACAGCGACAGACCTTGCCCGGTCGCCCGGTCACGCCCGGCATGATTAAGGCCGTGGACGGCTGCGTCATACCGATTCCTCGAGATGATGCGGAAGCTCGGCCGCCAACGGCGATCGCGTCGCGACACCCCGCTTGCGGGCCAGTTGTTGCGCCTGAACGATGATCAGCAGTCCGACGGCGACACGGGCCGACAGCATGACCGACGCCGCCCCGGTCGCGCCGTATTTCGGAATGATCAACAGCCCTCCGACGGCCACCCAGACTAGCCCCACCGACGTGTAGACCGTCACCCGCCTTGGCGCGACGAAGTTGACCAGCGCGGCCGGGAGCGGTGTGAACACCAGATTAAACAGCGTGCTGAGGATCAAGATTCGGAACGCGGGAATCGATTCCACATATTGTGCCGAGAAGAAGGTGCGGATGCCCCACCCGCCGAGCAAAACCGCGCCCGCGGCCGCAACCACGCCGAACGGCACGGCGTACCGCAGATACCACCCCTGCAACTTGTTGAACGAACCGTCCGCAAACGCCGGGGCCACCCGGGGCGCGAGCGACGTTTGGAGAATGCCGTTCAGAAAATCCGGGACGGACGCGAGCAGTACGGCCCCGCCGTAAATTCCGACGTCGTACTTCCCGCGGAACCGTGCGAGAAAGATCAGGTCGAGCCGTTCATAGGCCGCCGCCATCGCCATGCCGGCGACGATCCACTTGGTGTACTGCAGGATCTCCACGACATACCCCGGGTGCGGTGGCGCGGGGCGTGCGACGTCGCGGGGCAACAGGAACCATGCGACCGCGAAGCAGACGTAAGGGGCCGCGACGTACATCGCGATGCCGGTCGGCGCGGTCAAGTTATGGGTCATGTACAGCGCGACGGCGGTGATCACGCGGCCCAGTTGCCAGACCGCGTCGACGGCCATGAACCGGCCGAACGACTCGGCGACTTGGAAATACCCGAGCCCGGACCGGAGCAGAAAATCCCCGAGCACCCCGGCCACCGTGAGCACGGCAAGCCCGCGCAACTCGGGTGAGCCGAAGATCACGTTCGACGTCAGCGACGGAATCGCGCACGCGGACAACAGCATGAGCCCCGCGATCACCACGCGCAACCAGAACGCGGAGCGGATCAGCTGCAGCGCCCGTGGTCGGTCGTCGCGGAGCAGCACCGGCGCCTCCCGCATGACGGCCATGTCCAGCGGGTCCCCGACGCACCCGGTCAGGATCTTGATCGCGTTCTGCGACAGCATGTAAACGCCGAAACTCGCCGGCCCGATCGTGTTAGCCAGCAGGCGCGTGGCGTAGAACCACGCGCCCAGCAGAACGATTCGACCGCCGCTGACCAATAAAAAGGTCAGCGTCGTCTTTCGCTCCGTGTGTGCGACAATTGGAGCCAAATTCTCCGCTGTTTCTGCGTTCATCTCGACACCGTCGGACCGATTACCATGACCGGCGAGTGCCCCGCGTGCCACCGGCTACGCTTCCAGTCCTGCAGGCGGACGATCGTCTTCCGAGACATCAGCCCGAGCACGAACCGCGCCCAGACGTGCGGGTAAATAAGGACGGTCGGGCTCGAGCCGACGATTGCCATGTATTGGCGAACGGACGCCGCGCGGCCCATGGTAGCGCGGTTCACGTGCAGCAACTTGATCGAATCGCTCCCGACGTACCGCAAACCGCGACGCCGGAACCCGGCGAGCCCAGCGTCGGTCAGCTTCTCGCGGAGCGTGTCGAGCAGCGGGTTGCTTTGTCTGACCGCCTGCATCGCGACATCGGGCGGGAGCCCGTCGATCGATTTTTGCAGGTAGTCAATCTCGGCGGTCACCCTCGTGACATCGGCGCGAAGCGTGTCGGCCGAGGTCTGAAGCGATTCCTGTTGACCCAGGAGCAAATGCCTGTGCTCTTCACCCGAATAAACCTGCTTTTGTGCCTTGAATTGGACGATCTGATCCTCGGCCCGGCTCAGTCGGTTACCGAGGCGATCGTGCTCCAGTTCGAAAAATTCGCGGGCCTGCGGGGTCTGGTAACCGCGCAGATGTTTCTGGCGATAAAATTCGATGAAGCGGTCGAGCAGCAGCATTCCCTTTTCGGGATCCGTACTGATTAGCGTCAGGTTGACCACGTCGGACCGGCGTGCGGGCTCGATCGTGAGGTCCTTCTGCATCGCCACGATCACCTTCTGCATCGGTGTGAGTTGACATTTCCCGGTGATGCTGGAAAGGACCGACGACGCATTCTGCAACGTCGACTGGGCGGCATCGGACAGGGCCTGCCGGAGCTTCTGGAGAGTCGTGACCGGTGCCGGTTTCGCGTAGAAAAAGTCCTCGCCGAACGACGTGACGACGTGTTCGACCAGGTCCTGACCGCGCCTCATTTCTACCGCGGTGGCGATGTCCTCAGGTCGCTTCTCGGCCGGCATGGCGGTCGACCGGTTGAGGGTCACCGGCGCGGTCATTTCCCGGCCCATCTGAAGCATCACGCTGGTCGAGATCGAATACCGCGGTGTGGCTGCGGCGAGGGCCAGCAGTGATACGCCGGGCCCGAGCACCGCGCCCGAGCAGGGTTCGCTTCCAGCGCGCGTAGATTACGGCCGCGATCCGCTGGACCGGCGGCGAGTTCCACGTCACTTTTTCGGGGGCGTCGGGCATTCTTTGTGTTTCGGGGAAGACTGACAGCGTTGCCGTCGGAGTCGGTCCTTATGATTTTGGTATTGTCGGTTTCGCTGCTTCTGTTGCAACTGACTGCGGACCAGTCGCAGTTTTTCTTGAGCACGGTGACGCCAGGTGTGCCCCGCGGCGACCGCCGCCGTGCGACGCATCCGGGCGAATGCGTCGACGTGGCTGTTGGCTGTTGGGAAACAACTGCGACCGCAATCGCAGTGAGCGGGCTACTTATTTTCTCAACGTGATTCGGCAGGCGTTACTTCGAACTTCAGCAGCGAGGTCCCGCGGACGACTGAGACGGCGGATTTTACGCCGACGCGGTCTTCGGTCAGCAGCCGTTGGATGTCGTCGATGGTGAAGATCGGCTTGCCGTCGAAGCCGACAATCACGTCGCCCTCGGCGAGCCCCGCGTCGCGGGCGGGGCTGTTGGATTCCAGGCCGACGATGAGCACGCCTGTGTCGACGTCCAATTCGTGGTACCGCACCAGCTTTCGGTGCAGCGGAACGTTCTGCCCGGCAAAGCCGATATAGCTCCGGCGAATCTTTCCGTCGCGGATCAGCCGGGCCGCCACGAACTGCGCGGTGTTGCTGGGAATCGCGAAGCAGATGCCCTGTGCGCCGGGGATGATGGCCGTGTTCACACCGATCACGCGCCCCCGGCTGTCGACCAGCGGTCCGCCGCTGTTGCCGGGGTTCAACGCCGCGTCGGTCTGTACGATGTTATCGATCATCCGCCCGGTCTGTGACCGGAAGCCCCGGGCGAGGTTGCTGATTACGCCGGCTGTCACCGTCGTCTGGAAACCGAACGGATTGCCTATCGCCACCACCAGTTGCCCGACCTGAATGGCCGATGAATCGCCGAACTCGACGGCCTCCAGTCGATCGGTGCTCAGGTGAATGACTGCAAGGTCGGTTTGCGGGTCGTCCCCGACCATGCCGGCCGGCAGTTTCGTGCCGTCCTGCAGCGTGACTTCGATCCGGGCCGCACCGTGTACGACGTGGCTGTTGGTCAGAATAAAACCGTCGGGGGTGAAGACGAACCCGGACCCGCTGCCGTGTGCGCCGCCATGACCACCCCCCCGACCGTTGCGAGCTTTGCCGGCTTTTTCCGGCATGTGAACGTCGATGTTCACCACCGACGGGTTCACCCGTTTCGCCGCCCCGATCACGGCAGTCGAGTACGCGTCCAGAAGTTCGCCGTCGCGTACCCGTTCGTCGGCGGACATTACCGCCGTTGAAAATTCCGCCGACCCCGTCGCACTTTCTCCAATCAACTCTGCAATTCGATTCGTCATGATGATCTCCCGTCGTCGGGTTATTTTCGACGACACCCGATCATAGGACGGGTGGTCAAGCGTGAGAGCTGCAGGCACCGCACGTGATAGAATGTCGGCCGGACGATTGCGTCCCGCCGGACGCTTCACACGAGGTACGCATGCCGTTGAATGGCATCCATCACGTCGCGGTCATCTGTTCGGACTACCCGCGGTCTAAACGGTTTCATTGTGAAGTGTTGCAGTTGCGGGTGATCGCCGAGACGTACCGCAAGGAGCGAGACTCTTACAAGCTCGATCTAGCGCTGCCGGACGGCACGCAGATCGAGCTGTTCTCGTTCCCGAATCCGCCAGCGCGGATTGACCGCCCCGAGGCACGCGGGCTTCGTCATCTGGCTTTTCGCGTCACGGAGCTGGCGAATACGGTGAAAGAACTTAGCGGGAAAGGCGTGGCGGTCGAGCCGGTCCGGATCGACCCGCTGACCGGTAAGCAGTTCACCTTCTTCGCCGACCCCGACGGCTTGCCGCTCGAACTGTACGAGGAGTGACAGTAAAAAAGTCGACGCATTCGATAGAACGCGTCGACGTGGTTATTGGCTGATGGTTTGAAAGCGCGACCGAGATCAGGCCTTCATCGCTTCGACGCCGCCCATGATCTCCGACAGCTCGGTCGTGATCTGGCTCTGGCGGGCACGGTTGTATTGCATGGTCAAAAGCTTGGCCATCTTGTCGGCATTGTCGGTCGCGCTCTTCATGGCGATCATCCGGGCGACGTTCTCGCTGGTCGTCGCGTCCAGGAACGACTGGAACAACGCCGCTTTCACTGTCAAAGGCAGCAACTCGTCGAGTAGCGTCTTCGGATCGGGCGAGAAATCGTAGACGGTTTCGGTCTTGGTCTGCCCCGCCGCGGGTTTGGCCGCCTGATCCAGCGACGACAACGGAAGCAGGCGAATCACTTCGGCCTTCTGCTGCCCGGCACTGATGAAGTTCATGTAAGCGACGTACACTTCGTCGACTTTCCCGTCGATGAACTGCTGCATGAACTCGTCCGCCACCCGTTCGACTTCAATAAACTTCGGCGCATCGGCGAACTGCTCGAACCGCTTGGTCAGCGTCCGCTTCTGGAAGTTGAAATAACCGGTGCCCTTCTTGCCCGACACGTACAGGTCGATCTTCTTCCCGGCCGATTCCTGCTCGCGCAGGAAAATGTTCGCCGCCCGAAGAATGTTTCCGTTGTAACCCCCGGCAAGCCCGCGGTCGCTGGTAATGACCAGCAACGCCACGTGCTTGGTCGAACCCTCACCCTTGCGGAGCAGCGGATGCTCAACCTGATCACCCAAAGTCGCCGCGAGTTCACCGACCAGCTCTCGGACCTTCAGCGTATACGGCTTGGTCCCGGCGGCGCGCTTCTGGGCCTTTTGGAACTTGGCCGTCGCGATCATCTGCATCGTCTTGGTGATCTTTTTGATATTCCGGACCGCCTTACGGCGTTTTACGATCGCGCGTGCCTTGGCCATAAACTCACTTCTCCAATAGAAAAACCCCGGCGCCCTCGCCGCGATCTTGCGTCCGGATATTATGGGGACGACGCGGGCGGCCGCAAGTCGGGCGCGCCTAATGCTCGCAACCTTCAGGCAAGTTTTACAGCGCCGACCGATCAGCGTTTCGCCGGCAGCGGTCAGGATTGGGCCTTTCCAGCCGCGCGCCTATCATGACTTCCCGATGAGTTTGGACATCACACAAGCCGAAGCGCTGCTCGCGTCCCCTGCCCCGACCGAACCGATCGGGCTGTCGGACGGGCAACTCTGGGTGATGGCGGCAGCCTGTGGGGACGGCAGCCGCGAATATCTTTTATAACCAACCATTGCTCGGCGATTTCGCCGCATACTTTCACGCCACCACCTCCCAGGCCGGGCTGGTCGCCACCGCGGCACAGGTCGGGTACGGCATCGGTATTTTTTTCTTCGTCCCGCTCGGTGACCTGATGGAACGCCGAAAGCTGGTCCTGCTGCTGACGGCCGCGTGCTGCATGCTATTAATCGGGCTCGCCTCGGCACCGACGCTCTGGTTCCTGATTGTGCTGCAGTTTCTGGTCGGCGTGGCGGCCGTCGCCTCGCAGGTCCTGATCCCGTTGGCCATCGACCTTTCCCCACCAGCCAAGCGCGGGCACACGATCGGCATCCTGATGGCCGGCTTGCTCGTCGGTGTTCTGCTCGCCCGCACCGTTGCCGGTTTCATCGGCGACGCCTTCGGGTGGCGGGCGATGTTCTTCGCCGCGTCGGCCATCATGCTGGTGATGTGGTTCGTCCTGCGGTCGTCGCTGCCGCACCGGTCGCCGTCGCTGAAAATGTCTTACCCCCGGTTGATGCACTCGATGATCGAACTGCTGTCGACCCAGCCGCAGCTGTGGGTCGCATCGTGCGTCAGCGGGTTGTCGTTCGGGGCTTTCAGCGCCTTCTGGACGACCCTGTCGTTCCTGATGGAAGAGCACTTTCATCGCGGCGCGTCCGAAGCCGGGTTGTTCGGAATCGTCGGCATCGTCGGCGCGTTGGGAGCACCGCTGGCGGGCAAGCTTTCGGACCGCCGGGGGCCCCGGTTCACGATTACCGTGGCCGGGTTATGTGCGGCCAGTGCATTCGTTCTGATGGGCTGGTGGGTCACGATCCCCGTTTTGGTCGTCGGCGTACTTCTGATGGACCTGGGCGTGCAGTCGCTTCAGGTTGCCGAGCAGGCAACGGTGATGTCGCTGGTGCCCGAAGCGCGCAGCCGAATCAATACCCTATACATGGTCGCCCGCTTCCTCACTGGCGCAGCCGGCTCGGCAATCGGCGCCGTCGCGTGGACCCACTACCGCTGGCCCGGTGTTTCGATCGTGTCCCTTGGCATGATGTTCCTCGCGATGACCGTTCACCTTCTCGACCGAAAGGCACCGGCACTTACCGAGCCTATCGAAACGCTCGAAGCGATGTAGTCAATCTTCGCCACAACTTTGCTCGTTCGGCCTTTTGTCTGGTGGAATTGTTGCAAGATCGATCTTTCGACTCCGCCTTTTTTAATATGCGTTTTCCGACCAAACGACTTGTGGTGATCGCTGGCGCGTCGGTGCTGGTCTCGCACGGGTTTGGTCACGCCCAATCGACCAAGCCCGGCTCGGATGCGGCCGCGCTCTACCTGCAGGCGGCTACACTGATTGAAGCCAATGTCGACAACAACGTGATGTCGCCCGCCTCTTCGAACCTGGAGTTCCAGGGTTACCCGCCGTACCCGCCTGCGTGGGAGACGATGGAGGCCGAAAATTATACAGCCAACAAGCCCGCACGTGCCCTGGCACACGAGGCCCGGTCGGCCGACCAGGCGGACTGGCCCGACATCAAGATAGACGCGCCTCAACCTGACCTGAGATATCTGAACCGATGCCGGGAAGTCAGCAACGAATTAGCCGACGCGGCGCTATACGAACACCTGCACGGAAACGACGCGGCCGCCCTTGAAACGATTCGCGACCTGCTCCACCTGGCCAACTCGCTCGAATCTACTGCCACTAAAAAGTATCTGGTCGTGTTGCTCGTCGGCGTAGGTATTCGCGCCGAAGCAATGGATCGGCTGAATGTTGTCGCCTCCGGCATCGTGCTCACGAAAGATCCAGCCGAGATGAAAAAAGCGAAGGTGGAAACTGCTTCTAGATTGATCGACCAATTGCTGAAACAGCCGGACACCGACACGCAACTGCGTGATGTCGCAAAGGCCGAGGGTCATCAGGAAGACCCCAAGACTAAAGACGCGATTGATCACAGCGCCAGAACCTTCAAGCGGATCAACGCCGAGTGCGGCATGACCGCGATCTCGCTCGCCTGTCATCTGTACGAGTTCGACAAAAGCACTTGGCCGACCTCGCTCGCAGATCTGAAACCGTTCCTGCCGACACCGGCGGTCGACCCCTTCGGCGACGGCCGGCAGACACTCGGATATGTCCTGGTCAAAGCAGGGCTGCCGGACGGATCGGATCGGCCCCTGGCTTTTACCCGCAGCGACAACCCGACGGCCTGTTCTGTCTGAACGACCAGCCACATTTCAGCTTCTACCAAAGCGACGGCTCAAAACGCCCCTTCAAGACCCAGAAACACGGCGGTCAATTCCGCGATATCACCCTCTGGACCCCGCCGCCGAACAGTGCACCGACCACATCGCCGGTTACACCCTAACTCGGCTTGAGGTGCAACTTGTCCCGCTAACCTCCAGCCGCGTGCCCGATTATCCTCCAAAGGCCGAAGTTCATCACAGTCCGAGGGTTATGTAGTTGATCAAGAACTACAAGCGGCCTCTGGCACGCGAAGATCGACTGCAAATTGTTGCCGTCTTCCGCTCTCAATCGACAGCCAGCTTACCCAACTTGCCCGAAACTGAATTCTAGCTCGTCACTGTCGCATATCAAACTAGGATGGAATCGCAAAGCATTTATCCGAAGAGAGTTGTGATGACAGAGAGGGGATCGTGATTGAAAGCCGGCCGGAGCTCATTGCTAAGTCGCATCCACGACTCGCGAGTGTTAATGCACCCTTCGAGAATTTCCACTCGGTCATCGCAAGGGGCGTGAATCTTCTCTAAGGTTAGGACAGACTAAAGTCACGAATGAGCCCGTTTCGGTTCCCGGTGAAACGCCAAAAATGCGACCACTCATCGCCGGTCACAGGCGGGAGTAATAGCTTCCAAATGCCGCCGCTTGCACACCGCATGCAACATCGAAAGCGACCGCAGAACGGCTACACGGGCGCATCATTACCCGGAGTCAATATAAACTAATATTTCTTGACATCGGTTGCTGTGAAAGTAGTTTAGGGATCGAGCACCGATCACCACCAAACGCGGCTTTGATGGCGGTGCGCAGCAGAATAGTAGTTCTTTTGCCCTAAGTCGTTAATGTACCAAGTCTTACCGGCGATCAAGCCAGACGTCGGCGATTGACACGTATGGTACGCTGTCGATCGCCGCAGCATAGCGGGACGCTAATGCCTGACGGCGTCGAAAGCGTACCAGCGGTCGCCGTCTTTGAGCCTCTTCCTTCTGCGTGTGTTGCGCGAAGGGCAAAAGAACCAACCGTTGCTGTGGATCGTGCCGGCGGGATGATCGCTGTAGTTCGATGCATCGCCGTGTTGCCGTCCCGACCACAGAACGTTATCCGTTATGCGTCACAGCACCCATGATAGATAAACGACCCCACCGAATTCGCGGACCGCCTAGTGCTTCTCGGCGTTGTCGATGCCAACTATACCGACGAATTTGGCCAGACTTCTGCATCGCTTTTCGCCGACGCATGGAAGTCGATCGACCACTTCATAGAAAACACGCCGACAGAGGAAGGCAAGGAGCTTCTAAGGCAATGTGGGCTTCCCCACCAAGCGCGGGCGCTGCGGAGGGGTTAATTCAGGCTCGCCTCGAACATCTCGGGGCTGACATAGCCTAACGAACTGTGCAGACGTCTGCGATTATAAAACACCTCGATGTACTCAAAGATCGACGCCCGGGCCTGGTCATGTGTGGCGAACTTCTGGTGATGCACCAACTCGGTCTTGAGCGTGGACCAGAAGCTTTCCATTACGGCGTTGTCCCAGCAGTCTCCCTTGCCGCTCATGCTCTGGTTCATTTCATGCGATTCCAGCAGCTGCTGGTAATTATCACTCGCGTATTGAACGCCGCGGTCGCTGTGGTGCAGCAGGCCTTTCTCGGGGCTTCTTCGCGCGATCGCCATCTGCAGCGCATCACTCACCAGATCGGTTTGCATGTGATCCGCCATCGACCAGCCGACGATCATCCGGCTGCACAAATCAATCACCCCCGCCAGGTACATCCATCCCTGGTCGGTCGGAATGTAAGTGATGTCCACCGCCCATTTCTGGTTCGGGAGTTCGGCGGCGAACTGCCGGTCCAGCACGTTGCCGGCCACCGGGTTGGGGTGGTCGCTGTCGGTGGTGGTCGGCACGAATTTTTTCTTTTGTTTCGCCCGGATTCCGGCCGCTTTCATCACTTTTGCCACCGTGTTTTCACACACGCTTTCGCCCCGGGCCACCAGGGCTTTATAGATCCGCGGGCTGCCGTAGACGCCGCGCCCTTCCACGGCGGCGGTTCTGACCTTGGCCGTCAGTTCCTCCCGGCGTTTGTACCGCTCGCTCGCAGGCCGGTTGATCCAGTCGTAGTAACCCGAGCGGCTGACATCCAGCACCTGGCACGAAACCTCAACCGGAAAGTCACGGAGGTGTTCTTCGATGAAGGCAAACTTCACAGCTGCTCCTTTGCGAAGAACTGAGCTGCTTTTTTTAAAATCTCGCGCTCCATCAAAAGCCGGGCGTTCTCCTTGCGCAGCCGCCGCAGCTCTGCCGCCATCGCTCCGTCGCCAGTCGGCGCCAAGCCGGCCTCGGCTCCAAACTTGCCGACCCACCCCCGAACGCTGTTGGGATCGACGCCCAGGCTCTTGGCCGCGTCAACCACTGAATACCCCTGTTGATTGACCAGCTTGACTGCTGAAATCTTGAACTCCCGCGTGTACTTTCTTCGTGCCATGGACACTCCTTCAGACAGATTCTACTCTGCCCTCTGCCGCGCCCGTGCTTAGTGGGGAAGCCCATTCTTCCTTTTTCCCGGCTGTAAATCCCGCGCAGGCGCAGCCGGAGCGGGATTTACAGCCGGACGCGTGCCGACCGCCGGCTCGCGATTCCAGGGGTGGTTCGCCCCCGGCTTCCATCGCCGGTTGTTCACCACTGGTCTTTTTTTCTTCGCCGCGACCGGCTTGCTCCTAAACTCCTCGAAGCTCAATGTCTGCGATTTGTGCTCCACCAGCAGTCGCCCGTCGGCCAGTTGCCTGATCATCACTTTGCGACGCGGCAGGTGCAGCGACTGGTGTTCCTTGCCGATCTGCAGCCAACGGTTCCTCCACCGCACGCACCAGTCCTGGCCCACCACGCGTTGCTCTTGCACGCACAGGACCTGCTCCAGTTCCAATCCCGCGTCCAAGGCCCGGTGGAGATCCTTCGAGTCTTGAGCCTCCACCGCGTACCGACGGTTCAGTTCGTCGAGGAACGACCCCTCCAGCAACGCGTTGGCCTGCCTCATGTCGCAGATGTTCCGCAAACGCATCTCCTTGACCAGGCGGTCCTGGAACACCGCGTTGCGACGCTCTACCCGTCCCTTGGCCTGAGGACTGCGGGCCTGGATCAGCTCCACTCCCAATTGCTTCATCGCCCGCCCGAACTGCGTCGGGCGATCGGGATGATCCTCGTCCCGGTAGATCGCGTGCCGGTCCACGTACACCGCACGCGGAAGGCCTTGACGCTTCGCCCAGCGGCCAAAGACGTCGAACGCCGCCCCGGTGGTCTCGGCGGCGTAAAAACGCGCCCACGTCCGGTTCGTCGCATCGTCGATGGTCACCATCAGCACGCACTTGGCGCCGCGGCCCTCGAACCAGTCGTGGCGGCTCCCGTCCATCTGCAACATCGAACCCAGACACGCCCGACGCTCCCGACGCTTGCGATGACGGCCCCGGCGGCGAATCCTCTGCCACAATCCCCGCTCCTTGAGCAACGCCGTCAGCGCGTCGGGGCTCAGCTTCAAGCCCTCCTCGGCCAGCTTCTCGCACGCAAACGTCGGCCCGAAGTCCGCGTACCGCTCCTGGTGCCGCTTGACGGCGCGTTCCCGCACGTCCTGACTCAAGCGCCGGTTGCTCGCCCGTCCACGCAGGGCGTGAACCAATCCCCGGTCGCCTTGCGCTATGAAACGCTTCCAGATCCGACGGGCCTGAAGCAACGAAACACCCATCAAACCCGCCGATTCCACCACCGTCAGCTCTCCTCGCTTAACTCTTCCCATCGCTTCCAAACGAACACGCTCTTCCGATGACATCCGAAGCTCCATCAAGACTGGTGTAATCCAGGCCCGACGGTGACACTTCTATTTCGGCTAAGGGGTGACAGTTCTACTCCGGTACAACAACGTATATTGGGCCGTGCTTGACAGCGGGGCCGGTGTCTGGTCATTCTCGACGAATGCCCTCCCTGTCATTCTCGTCTGTCGTTGCCGAGTGTCTCGCGCCGGCAAAGATTAATCTCCACCTGCGTGTAGGTCCTCTGCGACCGGACGGTTTCCACCCGCTCCTGACATGGATGACCACTGTCGGGCTGCTCGATCGCCTGCAGTTCACGATCTCGGCAAAGGCCGGGATAGGCCAAGAGACAGAAATGACCTGTGACGACCCGTCGCTTCCGTGCGACGGCCGAAATTTGGTCACCAAGGCTCTGCTGTCGCTCGGAGGCGGGCGACACCCGACGCCCACCGCGTCGGCACCGAGGAAGGGGGCCGACGCGGGAGCGGCTCGGCATATCCGGGTCCATCTTCAAAAGAATATCCCGTCGGGCGGTGGTTTAGGCGGTGGGAGTTCCGATGCCGCGACGACGCTGCTGGCGCTTAATCAGTTTTGCAGACTTGGGTACGACGAAGAAAAGCTGAGCAATTTCGCGGCAGGTCTCGGGAGCGACGTCCCGTTTTTCCTTCACGGCCCGAGCAGCATCTGCCGGGGCCGCGGTGAAAAGGTCAGACCGGTCGCCGAGCCTGCGGTCGCCCGCTGGGTGTTGCTGGTGCTGCCCGATATCTCGATGCCGACCGCCGACGTCTACCGCAAATTCGACCAGCTCGGGCTGGGCAATCAAGCTGACGTCGACCACGAGCCCGATTGGGACCGTTTGTCCACGCTACCGTCGTTGCAACTGCTGCCCGAACTGGTGAACGACCTCGAGCCCCCCGCGTTCGCGCTGCGTCCTGATCTGGCCGACCTTCGTCGCAATATTCAGGTTACGCTGGACCGCCCCGTTCGAATGAGTGGAAGTGGCAGCAGCCTATTCACGCTGTTCGATGACCAGTTCGAAGCCAACCGAGCGGCCAAAGTCGTCGCGTCGACCTACGGTGTGAAAGCAGTCGCTATTGAGATGACGCCCGCCCTGCCGGTGCCCACGACGCCTGTGTCGGCATAATCACTGCCAGTATCGTCCCGTCAGTTGCCGGTCGATTTGCTGCCGAGTTCTTCCGGCATTCTGTAATGCACGTGCATCTCGTCGAGTCGCAGCAGGTGCGTGCGAAGCCGCAGCAGGAACCCCTGATAATCTTTGTCGGCATTGCCCGACCATAACACTTCTGCCAAGGCGCAAGCCCGGGGGTACGCCATATATTCGACCTGGTCGGTCGTCGGGATGTATTCCGACCAGAGCTGCGCCTGCGCTCCGAGAATGTGCCGGGCCTGGTCGCTCGTGAGTTGTTTCGGCAGGGGGTCGAACTGGTAGACCAACCGAAGGGGAAGAAAGCCGCCAATTGCCAGCGGCTCCTGATCCGTCTGTTTCGACTGGTAATGATCAAAGTAGGTAAAGCCCGTGGGCGCCAACACCGCATCGTGCCCATGCCGGGCGGCTTCGACCGCGCCCGCTTCGCTGTGCCAGCTCATCACGACGGCATTCGGTGAAAGCCCCCCTTGCAGAATCTCGTCCCAGCCGAGCAACCGCCTGCCGCGCGCCGCCAAATAGACGGCCATGCGGTTGATAAAATACGCCTGCATGTCGTGCGTCGTTTTAATCCCCAGGCTCTGCATCCGGGCGTGCACTGCCGGGCTCTGCTCCCATTCGCCTTTCACAGCCTCGTCTCCGCCGATGTGGATCAGCTTCGACGGAAATAGTTCGATCACTTCGGCCAGCACGTCTTGGAAAAACAGGATCGTCGGTTCGTCGACGTTCAAAATGTGGGGTTCGACCCCCCAGTCTGTTTTAACCCCGAGCCGCTCGACGCTGTTTCCCAGTTGCGGGTAAGCCGCGATGGCCGCCCTGGCGTGGCCCGGCATTTCAATTTCCGGGACGACCGTGATGTGCCGGGCCGTCGCATACGCGACCACTTCGCGAACCTCGTCCTGAGTATAAAAACCGCCGTGCGGCGTGCCGTCGAACTTCCGAGGATTCGACTCGCCGTGCCCCACGAGCGTCTCGCTGCGCCGTCCACCAATCTCGGTTAACAGCGGATACTTTTTAATCTCCAGCCGCCAACCCTGGTCATCGGTCAGATGCCAATGGAAGCCGTTCATCTTGTGCACCGCAAGAAGGTCGATAAACCGGAGCACGAACGCCTTGGGCATGAAATGCCGGGAACAATCCAGCATCATGCCGCGGTAACCGAACCGCGGCCGGTCTTCGATCGTTCCGCACGGAATCGACCAGTCTAGATCCTTTACCCGGACGCTGCCGAACGCCTTCGGAGGAAGAAGCTGTCGAACCGATTGAATCGCGTAGAACGCCCCCGCCTCCGACGCCGAGGTGATCACGACACGATCGGCATCAATTTTAAGACGGTATCCCTCGTCGCCGAGGTCACTGGCGGACGGGCTGATCTCGATTCGGACCGCGTTCGCTTCGGCACCCGCCGGTACGACCTTCAACTGCAGTCCAGTCGCCGGTGCGAGCATCTCGGCAAGCTGTTGCCCGATCAATGCGTGTTCCATACCGACCTGTACAACCGTCTGTTCGGTAAACCGGAAATGCCCGGGTGCCGCCGTCGATTGGGTCGCGCGCGGGATGATCGATGCAAGATCGTTGGAACCTTCAAGCCCCATGGCAGAAACCGCGAAGACCGGTATTAAAAGCGTGAAAACGACGATGTGGTGGATCATGCCGATCTCAGTTTAACGACCATCTCGCTTGGGAGCGACGGGGAAGGAACCCTTCGTGATTCGAAGCGGGTTCAGTACGGTGGAGACACCGACGAGGCGAATTTCCGGGCTTCGCACAATGCAAACGCGGGCGCGGGGCATCCCGTGAGGCAGCGCCGCAGCAAACGCTCGGCTGACCACCGATGCGACCGAGCGGGCACAAAATGCGAACGAGTTGAACCGCACGGAGAACAACCTGTTTAAAAACGTTATTCGAATCGCATGATCGTAAAACTGTGTGCGGGCAACTCGCGATGCAGCGAGCCTTCGTTCAAATCGATCGCCTGATGACTTTGCTTTGAGACAATGTTCTGCGGTTTTTCCGCAGTGTTTACTGCGTCCAGCGCTCCGGTTAGTTCCGTTACGCGTGCCGTGTCCCGAGTTCGGACGAATCCGCCTAAGTCGACGGTGACCGACGCCGCCTCGCCGAGGTTAACCACTTCCAGTTCCAATGATTTGCCATTCTCGCTTCGGCTCGCCAACACATCGAGGCGTCCATCGGTCGAGCCGTTGACGTCGCACTGGACGAGTTGCGGGAGTTGGTTTCGTGCCTGCATTCGAGCCACGTAGCCCGGCGATTGCAGCCAAACCTGAGACGGGTTCAAAAATATCAGTCCCTGGTCCCAACCGTTGTCGTTTTGCCCGTCCGGTTGCAGGCCGTTGGCGCTGGTGATGATCGGCATTCGATTGTCGCGCAGCAGGGTGTTCACAGTCATCGCGTTGGCAAGCCCTCGCATCAACCCGTGGCTGTTGGCGTTTAGCTCAAATGTCAGCACCCGGTACTTTGCCCCGTTTGCAACTTTTTCGATCGTATCCATGTAGCTCGCCGCGAAGCGAAGATTGTCCGACGGCCTTAGTTGCTCGGCCCAGATGTGGATATCGAACCAGACTTCACGGTTCTGCCGCTTGGCCAATTCAAGAATACGCCGGTGGCCGTCGAAGTTGGTGATACCGCCATCCGATCCGGTCACGCGGTCCGGGTCAGTAATTCGCCGGTGATAACCGAAGTCCCCTACAATGAGCGTGATGTCGGGATCGTGGGACCAGATCGCCTCGGCAATCGCGGCAAATTTCGCCGCATAAACAGAGTCGACCTTCTCCTCGTTTCCGATCTCCAGATGTTTTAGCCGATAGGGTGCCGGGTGCCCGTCCGTGGCACGCATTCGACCCCCTGCCGTATCGGCCGAGCCGTTCACGTACTCTATGAATTCCGCCAGGTCTGAGGGGTCTTCGTTCACATTCAGATCGGGGATGCCGACGATTCCAGCGGCTTCGCAGAAATTTAAAAAGTCGACCACGCTCCAGCCGTTGGACGAATACGGGTACCAGGTTCCGTTGTACGGCGGACGGCGGTCACGGCTGCCGTACATATGTTTCCAACGATAGTTCGGGCTGTTGACCATGGACCCGCCGTAGCGAATGACGGCGACGCCTTGATCGATGATGGCGTCGGCCACGTCCTTTCGGACCGGGAGCCCTTTGAACCGGCCCCATTCACCCGGCTGCAGAAACGCATGACCAATAGTGACGCTGGCGGCGTCTTTCATCTTGATCGCAAATCGGCCGACATGGTCGTCGGTATTCGGCGTCAGCGCGACGTCGACTCGTCGCCAGTCCCCTGCAGAAACATTTAGAGATTGCTCGGCATAAACCTTGGAGCCGTCACCGCTTTCCAAGGCGGCGAGGAGCGTCGTCGGCTTTTCACTTTTCACCCAGAGATAGCCGTCATAGCTTTTCCCCGAGACGAAATTCATGCCCCAGCCATTCAAGCCCCTGTTTGCAATGCCGACTTCACCCGTGCCGGAGTCAAACGACATGCGTTGGGACTGTGAACCGGTGAACGCGTGCTCGGTTTCGAGCGAGAACCTTCCGACCGCATTGCCTCGAAGCACCGGATGCCACATACCACTGATCGCACCCAAGACGTTGCTCGGAGAGAAAGGCAACTGCTCGGCCGGACCCCCGTTCGGTTGAATGGACAGATTCCGAAAACTCACCTGCGAACGCCACGATCGCAAACCGACAGTGCCAGGGGCGGTCTCCTGCCGGGATTTGATCTGCAGTGACGGTTTGCCGTCGACATCGATCGCGATGCTGCTATTTCCCAATCGAACCTTCAGGGCGATCCATTGGCCGACCGGCACGTCGCAAGGCACGTCACGAATCAGCTGGTAGTTATGTTGATGCCGGGCCAGGCGCAAGATCTTCCTACCCGGGTCGAGCGACAGTTCGTAGCCGTCGAACGCATCCGCCCCAGCACCGGGCTTGTTGACACCCAGAATCAGCCCGGCGTTCTCCCCCGTGTCGTTGTCAAATCTAAGCTCAAGGCTGGTGGTCCCGCCCGCAATCGGGGTGTGATTGCTGACGAGCTTCGGACCGTCGCCACCGGCCACCGAAACGACACCGTCCTGTAAAATCCAATCGCCGCCGAAGGCGTGGAAATCCTTTACCGGCTTCGTGACGCCTGGTTCCTGGAAGCTCTCACCGAATACGAGCTGACTGTAGATCCCGCCGTATATTTCGTGGTTCACGTCCTCGATGCAGATGCCTCTGAGACAAGGATTCACAGGCCGAATCACCTGATCCGGGTGCACCGTGATCTGCACCCGTTCAGCATTCGCGATTGAGGCGCAGCAGCATATCAGCAGCGCGATTCCTCTTTTAAACCTGAACATAAGGCGGGTCATTTCGGTCTTTCAATTTTACGGATTCGCCGGTGGTGGTTGCACCGCGGGCGAATGCGTCGGCTCGAAATCATCTGCCGGGACGGTGACACGCGCGCCGGTCTTGAAAGACTCGATCGCGGCGAGTGCGAGCACTAAAGCCCGTCGACCGGCCCGGGCGTGAATCGGTGGCGGTCCGCCTGTCTTGAACGCGTTGAGAACGTCGTCCATGTGGCGGTCGAACGTTCGGTAAAACGCGCGGTCGCGGTCGTTGAAGTAACCCGACTGCCAGACCTCAGCCGTCTCATTTCCTTTGGCATTGAACGTGTATTTGCGGACCGTGTCCTCGATGAGCACCCGGCCCTGGGTGCCGTTGATCTCGACCAGGTGTGTGTTCGGGTACGCGTACGAAGAATCGTAAGAACCAAGAAGCGTGCCGACCGCGCCGTTAGAAAATTTCAATGCGAGCGCCATCGTGCGGTAGAACCCACTGGCAGTCTTGTCGCACATTTGAGCGCACACGGATTCGATTGGCCCGCAGAGATGCTCCAGCATGTCAAAACCGTGGCACTGGGTTTCGATGAGGTTATTAAATGGGTGATCGGTGCCGCCTTCCCCACCGAATCGCCAGTGAGCAAAAATCAGTTCGCCGAGCCGTCCTTGAGAAATCGCCCGGTGCGCGAGCACCACCGGTTTGGCATATCGATGATTGAAATTGATACCGAAGAACAGCTTCTTGGCCGCCGCTTCGGCAATAAGCGTATCTGCTTCTTTTCGATCGAAAACGAACGGCTTCTCGACCAGCAGCGGTAGGCCGGCCGCGATCAGTTGACGGGTCACATTAAAGTGTTCCTGGTTAGGAAGCGACGTGGTGACCAGATCCGGTTTTTCTTTCGACAGCATCTGGTCAATACTGTTGTAAGCGCGTGTTCGAAACTCCGCCGCACGCAGCGACGTCTTGTCCAGCGTCCGGCCGACGATGCCGCAGAGTTCCACATCTTTGCGTGCGGTGAGGACCCGTGCGTGTTCGTACCCCCAGCCACCGGCGCCGATAATTGCAACCTTAATTCGATCGCTGTTCATGATTAGATCTTTTCCTCAGAGATGGGCCGAGCACCGTGCTTCGCCTTCGGAGGTTCAACTGCATTCCAACCAGTTCGGATCAGAACGATGGACGATGAGATGCTCGCAAGGTTTCCACGGTACTAATCCTGTGCATATTTTCGTGTCGGTCACGATTCACTTCATTGTTCGATGATTACCTTGCCGGTGTCTCCGCCGAAGAAGAGCTCGAGCGCGTGCTGTATTTCATCGATCCCGCACGAATGGGTGATAATCTGGCTCAGATACGCTTTGTGCTTGTGCGACCGCTTCAGGTTGGCCGGCAACTCGTTGTAGCGGAAATACTCACCGCCGACGATGCTGAGCTCGGCCGAAATCGCCGCCAAATGTGGGATCACCGCATGAAATATTTGAACTGCCTGTTTAAGAAAATGTTCTGCGAAGCTCCCGGGAGTTTGCGCCGCGCCCGATCGAGGAAGTCGCAATCCGCTCCGGTGACGCCGTTTGTTCTGAGACTGGCCTGATCGATCTTCAGAAATTGATTCGGGCGAGCAATCTTACCGGCTGCTTCTCGTCGCAAAACGCTTTGATTTTTCCTGGCTTCCGGCGCAAAGAGAAATGCCGTCTCCCGTGAAAGAACCCTGCGGGCTGGGGAAGGCCACCTGTCAGATTTGAACTGACGACCCATGCTTTACAAAAGCATTGCTCTACCAACTGAGCTAAGGTGGCGGCGGCGGTTAGTTGTAGCCGGACGAATTATTTTTTCCAATCCGGTGCAGACCGCCACTACAACTTAATGAACGATTTCCAGGATCTTAAAGTCGTTGGTGCCGCGGGGCGCTTTTACTTTGACGGTATCACCAACGCGGGCTTTCATGAGCGATTCACCCATGGGGCTGTTGATCGAAACGTTCATAATCTCGTCGGTGCTGGCCATCGCTTCTCCGACGAGCCGGACCGTCAGCTCGCTGTCGTCGTAGAGGTCGAGCAGCTTGACGGTGTGGCCCAGGAAAACGACGTTTTCGGGGACGTTATCGGTGGCAACCACCGCGACGTTTCGTAGCTTTGCTTCGAGTTCGGCGAGTTCACGTTCGAGGCTTCGATTCTCTTCCTTGGCGAAATGGTACTCGGCATTTTCCGACAGGTCGCCTAAGGCGGCCGCTTTGCGGATGCGATCCTGCACGTCGATCTTGGCGACGTACATTTCTTCCCGCTTCTTTTCCAAAGCAGCTTTTTCCTGTTGACTCATCATCTGCATTTCGATCACTCCTGAGAACATCGCTCGCGCGACGGTTCAATTTTGCTGAAGTCCGCAGGCGGCTTGCAACAGCTTGCATGGCCCCGACCGGACTGCCGACCCCCGAAACGCGAACCACCGCGCTTTCGGCGCGGTGGGCGACTGCGGGTTGCTTGAACAATATAAACTCGCGGTTTGCCGGTCGCCAGCGAATCGGGGAGAAATCGTGACGCGTTTTTCGAAAACTCTGCCCGCGTCATTCGCTCGATGCCTGTTGGCGGGTCATCGTTACGCCGGGTAACGTGCGTCTCATGTACGGGTCAGTGAGGATCGATCGCGCGACGCAGCACATCATGTTCTGGACGGTCGTGCTCGGTATCACCGCCTCGGCCGCCGTTGCCGGATTGACTCTCCGCCGATACGCCTGGGAGAAGACCGATTCAATTCGCTACACCGAGGACATCAACAACGCATTCCGGCAAGGCACCGAGGCGATGCGGGTCGGGTACTTAAACCGCTACGATCAGGACCACACATCAAAAGACTGGTGGCGTAGCCAGACGCACATGGAACTGGACTACGCCCCGGGTCGGCTGGCGATCGCCGAGCTGTGGGCACGGTGGGTCCACGAACGCGTCGACGGTCCGCTGACCGACGAGACACAGGTCAGGCAGTGGCCGTACGAATTTTACGACCGTGCCCGGTCGTTGAAAAAGCAGTACCAACTTTGTGCCCCGATGCTGCGAGTCAATCTGACCGGCGAGGCGGCGTCCGCGCTGGCACTGTTTCTTCTCGTTCGCCGGTACACGGGCGGCCGAAACGGACCTCCGTTGTCGACGCCTCTGCGAGACTGCCTTCGCGGCGGCATTGTGGGGGTGACCTTGCTCGGTTTGTGCATGATCGCGTTGCGGCAGTTCGAGTTGCCGCTGATGTTCGGCTGGCAGCTTCCGGGTCTGGTCTGGCTCTGGGTTGTTTTGCCGTCCCGGCGATCGACCCTCATGGGATTGGTCGCCGCGTTGTTCTTTTGGTTCAACCCGGCGTTGATATGGAACGCGCACTGCTGGCCCCAGTGGGACAGCTGGGTTCTGCCGTTTTTCCTATGGGCCGTCCTAGCCGGGTCGCTGGACTACTGGTTCGTCGCCGGTGCACTGGTCGCCGCCGGTGCCATGTTCAAAGGGCAGATTCTGTTCGGGGCTCCCCTGCTCCTGCTGTGGCCTTTGTTCCAGTTGCGATTTATCTCGATCGTCCGCTGGCTAGTCGGGCTGGCGACTTCGACGGCAGTCATCACCAGCCCCTGGCTGCTTCGGACCGCCGGCGCTACGCCGGGTATGAAGTTCGTCCCAGGGCATCTCAACCAAGAGTCGACGGCATGGGTGATGTCAGTGGCGGTCGCGTTTGGCTTGATGATCGTACTGCTTCGTGGCAGGTGGTTGTGGTACGCAAAGCTGCCGGTGCTGGCCGTCGTCGCTGGACTTATTTCGTGGCATTTTCTGGAAGTTGACAGCACGCCGCAGCTGCGGTCCGCAATCTTGTTCGGCTTGTCGTGGGCGGCGCTGGTGCCCGTTCTGCTCTGGCCGCGCTTTCAGGCAGAATTTAAAATCCCGGCCGTCATCGGTCTCACCTGTTTTGTCGCGTACGGCGCGTCACATCTTGGTCTGGTCTGGTTGCGAACTGTCGACGCCGGGCTCGTGATAGCGGGGGCGTTTGTTTCGGCCGAGTTGCTTGCGTCGCACAAATTCTTGGTGAAAGCCGACCACGAAGCACCGAACCCGCTTTTTGTCGGGCACCGCGTTGTTCAAGGCTTGGGCATTTTTCTGGGGATTTTTATTCTGTTCGTGCCGATTCGTCCGGCATTCGTCCCGGCCCTGTATTCAATCCTGGTGATGCTCAGTGGCGGGCTGATCTTCTGGGGCAGTTTGCGGGTCGGCCGGTGGAGTTGGCAAACACGGTTGCCCGTCGGATGGCTTCTGACGTCTCTGGTCCTGTGGCCGTTCCTTGACTTCGCGCAGGGGATGGTGATCGCTGCAGTCGCGGCGACCTTCCGTGTCGGTCTTATCATTTTCTATGCCCCCCGCCGGGCTTTGCCCTACACGGCTGCCGGCTGGATCGCGGCAGCACTGTTGCTGTGTGTCCCGCTGTTCGACGGAAGCCGAACCTGGTTCGACGTCGGGCTTGCGTCTCCCACCACGTACCGCCAGGCGATGGCCTCCGGTGAGAATGATAACCTGCCCGACATCCTTTCCGAGCAGTGGCGTTGGCAGACCATGGATACAGTGGTCACGATCGAGCCGGGGACGGCGTCGAACGCAATCGCGGCATTTCTGGAAGCTGTTGACCCGAGGTACAGGCATCGCGCGAAGGGGCCGATCGCGATACCAATGAAATATCTGCTGGTATCGATGTGGGCGGCCGCCGTGCTTTTGTCGTCAATTGGTGCCTCAGTTCATGACGCCGGTCGGCGTTCACAATTTCTGATCGCCATCGCCGCCCCTTGGATCGTGATGTTCGCGGTCATGGCGCAGATGCACCAGCGATACCTGCTGTGGGGGGCCAGCCTGAGCTCCGCAGCGGCGGCCCTAAACCCGGGATACGCGCTACTTCATCTTCTGATCTCACTCGTCGCTATGAGTCAGGAGATCCAGAGCATGCTGGAGCGAAATCCGTTCCTGCTGGGCGAACTGGTAAGAAACGTGATCAGGGGTTGGCATCCGGGCATCGGCTGGGCGGTTTTATTGATCGCAATCATCTTCGTTTACGCTGCCGCACGGCCCGAGCGATCCCGCAATTCCCCGCGTCGCTAATGTGCACAGGACGGCATGGCACGGTCAATGCGGACGGCTCCGCGATGCTCGATTTCGAACCCGACGCTTTTTCAGATGCATCAGACCGAGGTCTTCGAACCTGCATCGTCCCGAGTACGTATTTTCTTGAGTAGCTGGATGGCATCGTGATACGCGTCAGCGGGATTGAACGACCGAAGCGAAGGTAAGAAGTTGTTTCTGATCGGCTTGCGAATCATTATTTGGGTATTAGTAAAAGTACTTAGTTGTGCAAATAATGACTTGCTTCGGTGCTTTTTGGTGTTATGTTTCTTTTCGTTGAGTTGCTGAACGGAGGATGTCAGTAACTCAACATGTCGTGTCCGGGAAGCTTTGGTTTGGGGGCTTCTGGGAGTGAATGCAATGGTTTCGCAACGTCGCAGCGCACAACTCGGTTTGATTGCGGGTCTCTTTCTTCTAGCCGGCAGCATGATCGTTATCGTCCACGGGTCGATGGATGTTCAACGACAGGCTAGTCCGTCCTCGGAATCAACTATCCCGCTGGCAGACAGCCAGATTTCTTCAGCCCTTCGCTTGGCGCTCAGTAAACATTGAGCGTCGCCTTTCGTCGGAATCAGCAACTCAGCTGTTCTCTTTTTTTGAAGACGTTGTGGCATCCCATCAGTATGATGAGCCGTCATGCACGTCGTTATCTTCGAAGGCAACCACTGGCGGCATTTCGCCCCCTTCTCGCTGAGCCGACCGGTTTTTCAGTTACAATGTGGTATGGGAACGCTGCTCGATAAGCAGCTCCGCGCGACATCGCCTACGCGCGTTACCCTCTGGGTTCGCCCGGGGTTGGAAGAGTACTGCCGCCGGTTTGTTCTGCCGTCGCTACCTTGCCCGGGCGACGTCAATGTCCCGTTGAATGACGAACCGGCGCTTCTGATCAGCGGTCGAACGCTGCATCTGGCGCAGTTCGAGCACAGTGACGATGAGTTTGTCGTCGTCGAAGAGACCGGCGCCGGGCTTGTCATTCGACAGGCGTGGGTGAGAAGCGCTGGCTTGAACGCCGATGACGTTTTTTCCAGGACCGATCGCTGGTTAAAGCTGCTGGATCTTCCACACTCGATGCCCCAGTCGCGGTTGCCTGATTACATCTGGGAGCTTATCGGCTGGAACGAAGAGGCGATCGTCAGTGACTTCATCGAACGGCACGAGCCGTCTCAGCTGAAACCCGCCGGTCCCTACCATCTCGTGGACGACCCGAACGTCTGGTTCGGGCGGGGCGTCACGCTCGGACCGGGGTGCGTTCTGGATGGTTCGAAAGGCCCGGTCATCCTTGCCGATGAAGCGAAGATCGGTGCGAATGCCGTTCTCGAAGGTCCCTGTTACATCGGACCGCATACTCAGATTTTTTCACATGCCTATATCAAGGCGGGTACAAGCATTGGACCGATGTGCAAGGTCGGCGGTGAGGTTTCGAACTCCATTCTTCTGGGTTACGTGAATAAGGCCCACGAAGGATTTCTGGGCGACAGCTACGTCGGTGAATGGGTCAATCTCGGCGCGGGCACAACCACTAGCAATCTCAAAAACACGTACGGCGAAATCAGCATGCGGGTCGACGGCGCGCCCATGAAGACCGGTCGGCAATTCTTGGGAGCGCTCATCGGCGATCATTCTAAGTCCGCGATCGGAACGCGATTTATGACCGGAACCTACGTCGGATACAGCTGCCTGGTAGCGACGTCCCGACACGTGCCGAAGTACGTGCCGAGCTTCACATTTCTGACCGACGAGGGTGCTGTGCCGTACCGGCTCGATCAGGCGGGTCAGACCATGAAATCCGTCTTCCACCGTCGCCAACGAAACTGGACTGCCGCCGACGATCAGATGAATCAGTATGTGTCTGAAACGGCAGTCATTATTGAAAATCGAGACCCAAATTCAGCCGACCTTTCGGATAAACATGCGTAGTTTTCGACTTTTCAATAGATGCAAGATCAGGCCACGCAAAAGGTTAGAGAAAATACCTCGGCCCAGCGGTTCCCCACGCGAGATTTGACCTTTCGTCCGAATGAGCTAGACTGCGGTTCGTTAAAAGAAGCAATATGATTGTGGATTGTCATACGCATATCTGGCAGTCGCCCGAGCAGTTGGGACAGGTCGATCTGGGCGATCTCAATCGGCCCAATCGGCCGCGGGCGACCCGGTTCTCTCCTGCAAGAACCCCCTGGAGGCAGGTCCCCGCCGCGGACCCGGATCACCACTGGGCCCAAAGCTCGACCGTCGACAAGTCTTTCGTCCTCGGTTTCAAAAGCAAATACCTGCGTGCCGAGATCCCGAACCGGTATGTTTCGGAATACGTCAATCGTTTTCCACAAAAGCTGATTGGGTTCGCCGGCATTGATCCGACCGAGCCGGGCGCGGTAGACGAACTCCGTGTGGCCAAAAATGACCTTCGCCTGCGTGGCGTCACCATTTCGCCCGCGAACCAGGATTTTCATCCGACAGACAGCCGCGCAATGGCTGTCTATGCCGAAGCCGAGCGGCTCGGAATGCCGATTCTGATCCACCCGGTGGGCCAATACACCGAGCAAAGCAAATTAGAATTCGCGCGTCCGTATCTGCTCGACGAGATCGCGCGGTCGTTCCCGAGGCTGCACATCATCATCTCGCAGATGGGTCAACCCTGGGTCGATGAAACGATCTGCCTTCTCGGCAAGCACCACAATGTTTTTGCCGACGTCAGCGGATTACTTTCGCGAACCTGGCAGGCGTACGGCGCTCTCGTTCAGGCGCACCAGCACCAGGTCATCGACAAGCTTTTGTTCGGCAGCGATTTCCCTTACACCAGCGCGACCGATTGCATCGAAGCGCTCTACAGCATCAATCAACTCGCGCAGGGAACCAATCTGCCCGTCGTCCCGCGGGAAGCGCTTCGCGGCATCGTCGAACGTGACGCCTTGAGCTTGCTCGGGCTCTAAATTTTCATCCGGTTCCCCGCCGCATTCGAAGACCGTCGCCTGCCTTAAAAATGAGAACGGCATCCAATCAGATCATCTCAGTCGTCTTAAGAATGCTCCGGGTGGGCGTGCTCGCTGCACTGTTCGGCGGATGCCAGAGCCAGTCACTGACGTTTCATTCCAGTCTTCAAACCCGCCCGCTGCAGTGCCCTGTGACGCGCGCATACTGGTCGCAGGACCAATCCGGCGAGGACCAGATTGTGCTGCTGAATGACCCGATCGATGCCACGACGACATCCCCGGCCGGTGACGCATTAGCCGCCCGCAACTCGCCGCCTATTCGCCAGGTGCTCGTGATCCATTTTCGCTGGCGGAACGCAATCTCGGTTCGCGGGGACAACCCGACTTCTGACAATGCCGTGCTCGATTGGTTCGTGTACGGCGGCGGCACGCCCGGCTTCCTGCACTACGCCGGCTCGGCACACGTGGCGCTCGCGACGCACGCGACCAATGCCGACGTCGACATTCATCGCGGATCGCTGACACTGGTCGAAAAATCGGGCGACTTTCGCGACCCGCTCGGGAGTTTCACCGTCGACGGAAAAGCCGACGCCACGAACAGTCCCGGTCAGTTAAGACAAACGCTGCAAGACCTCGCCGAGGCTACCCGCGAAACTAAGCCGAATCGATCCCAGACCTCCGCCCCGGCAACTCACGCTGTCGTGCCCACGGCAAGCTCTTCATTCTGAAAAACGATTCATGATTCATTTGAAAATTGATCCCACGCTCTCCACCAAGCCGGCCGAGGGCGCATTTCTCCAGACCCTTCGACTTGTCGACGACGCAAACGAACTCGGACGTGCGGCATGGTGCGCGACCGACGATGCGGCCGGCGTCAGTCAACTGCTGGAACTCTGGATCAACCCGGCCCACCGCAGGTCCGGTCATGGACGCCGACTACTGTCGGCAGTCATCGAACAATGCCGGGGGTACCACCGGTCGCATGACGAAAACTTCCGACGAATGTGGGTGGGCGTCGGCCATAAGCAGCAGGTCGTCGGTAGATCGTTTCTCACCCGCGAGGGCTTTCATCACATCGGATCCGCCTGCGGAGTCATGCGCGACCAAGACATGCTCGTGTACGTGAAATCGCTCGACTGATCCAAGCAAGCGTCAGAGATAAATCACATTCAAGTCCGACCGGCGGCGTGCCCGGCGGTCTTGTCATAATACAGGCCGGCCGGCGTGAAACGTCGGCCGGCCTGGTGTTTTCGATTGCCTGATTACTTAATAGAGACGGTCGTAGCCGTCGCGGGCATGCCGTCAGTGGTGGCGGTCAGCGTCAGGTTCCCTGCGTCGGTCCCGGCCTCGAGTACGACCAGTCCGAGCCCGTCAAACACCTTGTGCTGGTGCCCCTGAAACGACTCGTGGTTCGTCGGGTCGCCGTTGTCTAGGCCGGCGATCTTGCCCGGCCCCTCGAGCTTAAACTCGATTTCGTTATCAGCGTTCGGGCAGACGTTGCCGTCGGCATCGACAACACTGACAGTGATAAACGACAGGTCTCGATGGTCGGTCGAAATCTGCGACCGATCCGCCTTGAGCACGAGCTTCGCAGGCTTGCCCGTCGTACGCACCTCGTCCGTCGCGACGACTCTTCCGTTGGTAGTCCCGACAGCTTTTAAGACGCCGGGGGCGAACGGGACCGACCATTCCATGTGCAATGGTTTGCGATCTCGCCACGTCTTCACGCCCAGCGATTTGTCGTTGAGGAACAGCTCGACCGAATCAGCGTTCGTGAAGCACCAGACCGGAATTTCTTTGCCGGCAAACTGTTCCCAGTTCCAGTGAGGGAGCAGGTGCACGACCGGTTCTCTGGTCCACTGCGCCTTGTAAAGGTAATAACGGTCTTTCGGAAAACCAGCCAGGTCGACAACGCCGAAGTATGAACTGCGGGACGGCCAGTTGAACGGGGTCGGCTCACCGATGTAATCGAATCCAGTCCAGACGAATTCTCCGGCCATCCAGTCGTCGTTAGACATCATCTGAAGAGCCGTTTCCACCGGAGTCGCCCAGCCCGGCACCATGCCGCCGTAGCTGTTCACCTGATTGTTAAACTTCTTTTCTGCTGCAAGCTTTCCGCTGCGGTCCGGCTTCAACCCGTACTCGCCGCGCGAGCTTACCGTAGACGACGTTTCGCTGCCGATCATCGGCACTTCGCCGTGGGCACGGGGGTCGTTGTAGAACCCGGCGTTGTAGTTCACGCCGAACACGCCGAGCGCTTTGGCGAACCCGGACTTTTCCGCCCCGTTCGGGTTGCTCATCGCCGATGTAGTCGGCCGGGTGGGGTCTTCGCGGTGCACGATGTCCGAGAGACGCTTGGCCATCGCCTCGCCGTCTTTATCGCCCTGCTCGTTGATCTCGTTTCCGATGCTCCAGAGCACGATCGACGGGTGATTGCGATCGCGGTGCACCATGCTGACGATGTCGCGTTCGCTCCACTCGTCGAAAAATTGCCCGTAGCCGAACTTGGTCTTGCTGTTTTTCCATTCGTCGAACGCTTCGTCCATCACGACGAAGCCCATTTCGTCGGCAAGATCGAGAAGCTCCGGGGTTGGCGGGTAATGACTCGTCCGGATCGCGTTGACGCCGAACGATTTCAGAATCTCAAATTGACGCTGGATCGCCCGGCGATTCACTGCCGCGCCCAGGCAACCTAAATCGTGATGCTCGCAGACGCCTTGAATCTGAAAATGCTTGCCGTTGAGGAAGAATCCTTTGTCGACCGTGAAATCGATCGTGCGAATACCGAACCACGTCTGGCAGCTGTCGACCGGCTTCTGGTCGACGAGCAGTTTCGTAACCAGTTCGTACCGCTGCGGTGATTCGGGCGACCAGAGCTCAGGCCGTGAAATCTCAAAATGTTCGGTGACCACTTTACTTTCTGCGGGATTCAGGGTGATGGTTTGCGGCGTTTTAGATCCGAACCCTTCCTTGCCGTCAGGCCGACCGCAGACATTGCTGACCGAGACCGTCGCCGGCTGCGCTCCGTCGTTGACGACAGTCGTGTGCACTGTGGCCATGGCGGTGTCGCCTTTCACCTCCGTCGTCACGTACGTCCCCCAGTGATCCACATGCACGGGCGAAGTGTTGATCAACCACACGTGACGGTAGATCCCCGCACCGGAATAGAACCGCGAACACGGCTGCATCACCTCGGCCCGCACGGCGATCACATTCTTCTCCTCGCCGTACTTCAGATACGGAGTCAGGTCGTATTCGAAGCTGGTGTAACCGTAAGGATGTTTGCCCAGCGAGGTGCCGTTTATCCAGACCTCGCTGTTCATGTAAATTCCATCGAAGTCGATGGCGATGTGCCTACCCTTGGCTTCTGCCGGAATCGAGAATGTTTTGCGGTACCAACCCACCCCGCCGTTGAGATACCCGTTGCCGTCCCCACCCGGTGACGTGTTGTCGAACGGGCCTTCCATCTTCGATGGATCTTTGCCCGGCGGACCTTCGATCATCCAGTCGTGCGGCAAATCAAGTTTTCGCCAGGCAGAATCCGAATAGTCCGCCTTCGACGCGTCGGCCGCGTCACCGAGATTGAACCGCCAGTCCGCATCGAAAGAACTCCGACGCTGGGTCTGTGCGAGCGCAAGACCGGTAAAAGTAGTGCACAGGAAGACCGCAAAAAGTGTTGTCTGCTGGAGCGTTTTGATTCCCATTCGCGGAGTAGATACCGGCCGCGTTCCAGCGTCAACTCTCGAGCCGATCCGTTAATTTACATCAAAACCGGACGCTGAACCCGACAAGCCACTCGAAGCTGTTCGAAGCCTTGTTCAGGCCCACATTGACCCCGGTATCGAGCACCACCGCGTCGTTTAATGGATAGGTCACACCCACGTCGACGGTCTGCTGAGCCTCGCGGTGCCGTTCGGTGGTGACATGCGACCAGTACTCGAGGTACACGTCCAGATCGGCAAAGACGACGCGATCGATCGCCGCCGAGTTTTGCCAGCCGACCACGTTTCCGGTGTTCGAAGTGTTCCGCTCGGACGAAACCGTAGTCTGCAATCCGAGATGAAATCCCGCGGGCAGGTTAATCAAGAACGGAAATCCCAGGTACGCTTCGAACCGTCCGTTACCGATGTACCGCCGCGCGGTCGGGAGCTTCATTAATGGCTGAATTGCGAAACCGGTCGCCCAGACGTCGTCGGACCCGTCGTTACCCCACAGGTTCAAAGTCCCGCCCAGTAACAGATCCCCGACGCCGTTCTGTCGGGTCGATTTGCCCGTGCCGAAGTCGGTCGACCGGGTGAAGTTGTACAGATTGATTCCCGCGTCCAGTTCGAGGTCGTCCAGAACGCCGAGCCGCAGCGTTTCCTGCCCGACCGCGAACGTGTCGGTACGTTGGTTATCCGATTTGTATTTGTCGCGATTGAAGACGTAATCGACGAACCCGGTTTCGATCTGCAGGTGCCCGGCGTCGATCGTGTGCGGCGTGTTCGTATGGTCGGGCCGGTCGACGTCCATGTCCCGCAACTTCGTCGTCGGTTCCGAAGTGACTTGCGTTGCCGGGTCGATACCCCGCGCGACCGCGGCCGTGACTGCCAGGTACACGCACATCAGCCCTGCGGTTCGTGTCAGACGCATCCAGCTCCCGGGGTCAAGGTCGGAGAAAAAAGCCCATCAGCTCATGGCCTTTTTCGAATTTCAATCCGGTCGAGCCGGCAAACTTCTCGGTATACGGGAAGCAGCTCGCCCCGGTCACCCCGGTGCCGGCCATCGCGAACGGCGTCGGCGCGTAGCCATGTTTTCGCGTCGCAATATTCGTCGGATGGTCCGGCATGACAAGCACTCGCCATTTCGGAAACGTCTTCAGTTTTTCCAGCACCGGCCCGACCACGTGCCGGTCAATGTGTTCGATCGCCGCCACCTTGGTTTTCCAGTCCGCCTGATGCGAAGCCTCGTCCGGCGCTTCGATGTGCGAGAAGACCAGATCGCATTCGTCCAACATCCGTGCCGTGTCCACCCCCTGCCCGGCATAGTTGGTGTCATGAAAACTGGTCATCCCCACGACTTCGTGCACGTCCCACCCCAACAGCACGGCAAGCCCGCGGAGCAGATCGACGCCGGTGATCATGCAGGCTTTTTTAACGCCGAATCGTTCCGCGAACTTCGGCAGATTCGGTGCGTGGCCCTGGCCCCACAGCCAGACCTGCGTGGCCTGATTAACGCCCCGCTGTTTCCTGCTTTGATTCACCGGGTGGTGAACGAACACCTCGCGGGACCGATCCATAATCGTCCGCAGCACCTCGCTACCGACACCCTTCGGTAACCAGTCGGCGGCGATCTCTTCAGGAATTTCATGAGGCGGTTTTGTCGTGACTTCGAACGTCTCGCTGCCCCTGTACACGAGCAGATTGCGGTAGCTGACGCCATCATAAAATTGAAACCCGGGCAGCTCGATCGTCTTGGCAAGGTCGTGGAGCAATTGCTGCGCTTCGGCGTCGCTGATTCCGCCCGACGAATGGTCCTTCATCACCCCGTTCAAAACAGTCACCAGATTGCACCGAAAGACCCAGTCGGTAGGTGCCAGCGGGATGTGCCGTGCTGCCGCTTCGAGCGGCGCCCGGCCCGTGTGATACACGGCCGGGTCGTAACCCAGCAGACACATCGTCGCGACGTCGCTGCCGCTTTCAAAACCGTCCGGAACCGTTCGCGCCAGCCCCTGCCGGCCGTGGGCGGCGATCCAGTCCATGTTCGGCGTCTGCGCCGCCTCGATCGGCGTCTGACCGTTCAGTTCTTTCAGCGGCTCGTCGGCCGCGCCGTCGGGGATGATGATGGCGTATTTCATAGCGGCTCAGAGTTAACCACAGATCGAGACCATTTCACAGATTGCCGGTACGCTGTGTGAATGGAAATCAATTCTTCAGACGGGTCGGACCGTCGCACCCTGCGTTTCGAGCGCCTCGAACAGGCACTCGACGACGCGCGACAGCTGCGAGACGCCGAACAAGCCGGTCGGCTTCGTCAGACCGGCAGCTGGACACTAGGGCAAAGCCTCTCTCATCTCGGAACCTGGGTCGACTACGGCTTCGACGGTTTGCCGATCAAGATTCCGTTTTTCGTCCCGTGGGTCGTTCGCCCCTTCCGAACCCGGATTCTCGAACGGCCAATGCCGCCGGGCCGGCGAATTCCCAAGGTCGCCGGTGGAACCCTGGCGATCGACCCGGCACCGACCGCCGACGGCATGCTGCTGTTCGAGAAAGCGGTCGACCGATTGACGCAATCATCACCCCGGATTCCGAACGCAATGCTCGGCACGCTCACACACGACCAGTGGAAAAAGCTGCACCTGCGACACGCCGAGCTGCACCTTTCGTTTCTTCGGGTCGATTGATTTTGATCGACGCTGTGTTACCGTCATCGGTGTCGTGGCAAGGTGGTCGCGGCAGTCGCCCGGGTCGCCCGATCCGGATCAAGGGAAAGGACGTCCCGATGCTCAACTTAACCGATCTTTTGCGCTGTCTGCCGCTGGTTTATTCGGCCACGCGAATTCCCGAGGTCGTGGTGACAGGCGTCACCGAAGACTCTCGGCTTGTGCAGGCCGGGAACGTCTTCGTCGCACGGAACGGGCAGACCACCAACGGACGCAAGCACCTCGACCAGGCGATCACCCGCGGCGCGATCGCGGTCGTCACCACGGGTGCGATCCCCGCTTGCCCGGTTCCGCAGGTGATGGTCCCTGACTCGGCAGTGGCGCTTTCCCTGTTGTCACACGCGTTTTACGGAAACCCCTGCGATCACGTGATGACGCTCGGCGTGACCGGTACGAACGGAAAGACGACCACCACGTACCTGATTCGTCACGTGCTCAACTATTTCAATCTCCGGTGCGGAATGATCGGCACCGTCGAGACCGATGACGGACAGAATCGATACGAATCGACGATGACCACCCCCGCTGCCGCCGAGGTCGCCAAACTGCTCGCCGGCATGCGAACCAACGCCTGCCGGGCCTGCGCGATGGAGACCAGCAGCCATTCGCTGCACCAGGCCCGGGTGGCCGGGGTGCGGTTCGCCGGCGCGGCGTTCACCAATCTTACCGGCGATCATCTCGACTATCACAAAACGATGGAAGATTACGCCGCCGCGAAGGCGAAATTGTTCCAGAGTCTGGACTCTAAAGCCGTAGCGGCAATCAATGTCGACGACCCGTGGGCGGAACGAATGGCGCGGGGATGCAAAGCGCGGGTCGTCGGGTTCGGGTTCGGTGAAGCGGCACGTTACCGGGCGCATGACATGAAAATCACCGCCGCCGGCAGCACGTTCATCCTGCACACGCCCGACGGCCAGGCCCGAATCGATCTTCGATTGATCGGCAAGCACAACATTGAAAATGCCCTGGCCGCCGCAACGCTGCTGGGTGAAGTGTTCAAGCTGAACGTACATCAGTTGGCCGCGGGCCTGAAAGACGCCACCGGCGCTCCCGGACGCCTGCAGGCCGTGCGGGCGGGGCAGCCGTTTACGGTTCTGGTCGATTATGCACACACCGACGACGCGCTGCAGAATGTTCTGACAGCGCTCCGGCCCCTGACGCGGGGCAAGTTGCGGGTGGTGTTCGGCTGCGGCGGGGACCGCGATCCCAGCAAGCGACCGCGGATGGCGCGCGTGGCCGAAAAGTTCGCCGACGCGATCTACGTCACCAGTGATAATCCCCGGTCCGAAGAACCACGCTCGATTTTGGATCAGGTCGTCTCCGGTTTCTCGGCCGGCATTTCCAAGCCGGTCGTCGTGGAAGTCGATCGCCGGACCGCGATCCAGCAGGTGCTCGCCGAAGCCGTGCAGGGCGATGTGGTGCTGATCGCCGGGAAAGGCCACGAGAACTACCAGATCATCGGCTCGACCAAGCACCATTTCGACGACGTCGAAGAGTGTCTCAAGATGCTCCAGAACGCCAGTCGAGTCGCGAAGCGAGTCGAAGAATCCGACTTCGAAGTGACCGCAGCTTAAGTACCGGCAATGGAACGCTTGACGCTACAGACGATCGCCAAGGCGACGGCCGGCAGGTATGCGGGGCCGGCGATTTCGATTGATTCGATCTGTACCGACAGCAGGGCCATTAAGCCGGGCTGTCTGTTCATCGCCATCAAGGGTGACAACCACGACGGCCATCGACATCTCGACCAGGCGGCCGCGGGTGGCGCGGCGGCGGTCATGGTTCATGCCGACGGACCGAGCCTTTTGCCAGCGATTCGCGTCGACGACACCCGCCGGGCAATGGGCCGGCTCGCGAACTCGATTCGGCAACGATTTCGAGCGAAAGTGATCGGTGTCGGCGGCAGTAACGGTAAGACCGGCACCAAGCATCTGATCGAAGCGGCTCTGAAAGAGAAGTTGCGCGGCACGGCGTCACCGAAGAGTTTCAACAACGACATCGGCGTCCCGGTCACGATCTTCGACGCCGACCCGGTACACGATTTTGTGATCCTGGAAATGGGCACGAATCACCCGGGCGAGATTTTGAACCTGACCAAAATCGCGGAGCCAGACATCGCCGTCATCACCAGCATCGGCGCGGAGCATTTGGAATTTCTCGGTGACCTCGACGGCGTGCGGCGGGAAAATGCCGACATCGTCCGCGGGCTGAGGCCAAAGAGTGTCCTGATCTTCAACGGAGACGATGGGGACTTGGCGTCGCGATTAGGTTCATTCGAAGGCGAAAAAGTGACGTTCGGATTCGATCGCGCAAATGACCTGTGTGTGACCGATCTTCGATGCGAAGCAACGGGCATACGATTTCGGATCAATGATTCCGGTCATGATTTTTTCGTTCCGCTGCTGGGGCGGCATACGGCTTCGAATGCGCTCGCTGCGATCGCAGTCGCGCGGCACATGGGTGTCGACGACGATTCGATCGCGACCGGGCTAGCAGAGGTGAAAGGCCCGCAATGGCGATTGCAGGTGCAGGTCATCGGCGGTGTCACTTTTCTGAACGACGCCTACAACGCCAACCCGCACTCGATGCGAGCGGCTCTAGAAACCGTGCGGGACATGTCATCGGCCGGACGAAAAATAGCCGTTCTCGGAGACATGCGTGAGCTCGGTGTGACCTCGGACCTGCTTCACCGGGAGATGGGTCCGATCGCGTCGGCCTGCGGTCTCGATCAGCTCTGGTGCGTGGGCGAGAAGGCGGCACTCATCGGCGATCACGCTCGCGGGATCTCGGTCGTCAAACGATATGCAACCGCGGTCGAATGCGCGGCCGACGCGACCACGTTTTTCGAATCGGGTGATCTGATTCTGTTGAAAGGATCACGCGGCGTTGGGCTCGAGCGAATCGCGAACGCGTGCGCGTCGTCCTGACCCTGAAAGATCAAACTGTCGGTAGCTCGGCCTGCACAAGCTGCCTGCCCTGGAAGGCGTGAATGCGGGTCGGATATCTGCTCACGGCGATGCCCGGCGAGCCGCGCATCTGACCGGTGTCGAGTCGAAACGCCCAGTAGTGCCAGGGACAAACTGCACACCCCGTTGTCGATCGTTCCATCGGCCAGGTTCGCGCCGGCGTGGGGGCAGGTGCTGTCGATCGCGCTGACGTCTTGGCCGTTCAAAAAAACGGCGAGATGAAAGCCGTCGATCTCGACGTATTTGCCTTTTCCGTCGGTCAGTTCATCGAGATTGCAGAGCGAAACCCAGGCCATTCGGTCACAGCTCGGCGGGACGCATATCGGCTGGTTTCTTCACACGACGTGGCAGCTCATTGGGGCGTTGTCGGCGCCGAGGTCGGTGCGGTGGCCGGGGTCATGGGGACCGCCGCGGGCATTGTCGCAGGCGCCGGGCCGGGCATGGTCGCGGGCGGTAGGGCCGGAGGGGTCATCGGGGCCGGCTCCGGTGCGATCGGAAGAGCACCGCCGGTCCGTTGCGCAAGGGCCGTGCGCTGCTCGAAGGTGCCGAATCGTTCGATGAACCCGTCCGCTTCGGCGCGGACGAGCGCTCGAACCGCTCCGAAACCGGCGGAGGCATCGATGTCGTGAATCGGGCCCTGACTCTTAAGAGCGGCCGAGACTTTCTCGCGGGCGGTCTTCACCAGATCGGGCAGCTTATCGTCGTCGAACAGAAACCGCGTCGAGACTTCATCGAGCGCGTCGACGGCAGCGACCAAGATCTGGTTCTCAGACGCTTCCATCCGCGGGCGGGGGATGGTCTGGTCGTTCAGCGAGTCGCGGGAACTTTTGATCACGCCGATTCGATTGGCGAACGCCGGCGATTGGTCCGGTCCGTTGGCCAGTTCCAGGATCCTGATCAAATTATCCAGCATCGAAAGCGTGAGCCGGCGGTGATCGGTTCCGTTGTCACCCGGGAGTTGCCCGACCTGCTGGTCGAACTCGTCGGCGAGCGGCGCGAGTTCGGCAGTGGAGTCGGCCCGGGTCACGGGCGCTTTCCACGCGACCGGCGCGGGGGCCGGCGGCGAGGGTTTCGTCGCGGACCTGCACCCCGCGCCGACGGTCATTGCGAGTGCGATGGCAGCGGACGTGAAGTTCATCTTGGCAGTCATTGATTCTCCGTCGGTCTATCTCAGTTCCTGAATCATCACCGGCCGGCGCTGGGCCGCGCTGATGACGGCGGCTTCGAGC
>CBDFHW010000008.1:0-7121 GCA_965247815.1 Tepidisphaeraceae bacterium
CCGGCCCGTTGAGCACTCAGGGACGCGTCGTCGAAGCGATCGAAGCGTTGCACAAGGCGCTCGCCACCGACCCCGGGTCCGGGGACATCCGCAGCAACCTGCTGCTGACCATGCAGTACCGCGTGGACACCACCGTCGCGGATATCCGGCGCGAATCCGAAGTCTGGGGCCGGACCCACGCCCCGACCGAATCCAAACTTCCCCCCGTCCGTGAGTCGTGGCAACCACCGGTGATCGGCAGCCGTCCGATCCGGATCGGGTACGTTTCGGGAGATTTCACCAGGCACGCCGTCGGTCGGTTTTTGCTGCCGATCATGGAAAACCACGACCCGAACCGGGTCCAGATTCACTGCTTCTGCAACAACCCCCGCCCCGACGGTTGGACCGACCGGTTCAGAAAACGCGCCGCCGGCTGGCACGAAATCCGAAGGCTCGACGACGACCAACTCGAGTCGCTGATCCGCGGTCAGAACATCGACCTGCTGGTCGACCTGTCGGTCCACACCGGTGGGAATCGGCTTTCGGTTTTTGGCCGCCGGCCCGCACCCGTCCAGGCGACCTACCTCGGTTACTGCGCCACGACCGGAATCCCTCAGATCGACTACATCCTGGCCGACCGGTTTCTGGCACCGCCGGGCGCGGAGTCGGCCGCCGCGTTCGTCGAAAAATCCCTGCTTTTGCCCGAAAGCTATTGGTGTTACCGGCCGATCGAAAATTCCCCCCCGGTGTCGGCCCTGCCGCGGTCCACCAAGGGTTTCATCACCTTCGGCTGCCTGAACAACTTCGCAAAGATCAACCCGACCGTCATCCGACGCTGGTCGGAAATCCTGACCGGTGTGCCCGGGTCGGTGCTGCAAATCTCGGCCAAAAACGGGAAACACCGCCGGGCCACGCTCGACCGATTCAAGGCCCTCGGTGTCGATCCGGAACGGGTCCGGTTCGTCGACGTCGTCCCGCTCGAAATCTATCTGACCAAATTCTCCGAGATCGATCTGGTCCTGGACCCGTTCCCCTTCAACGGCGGAACCACCAGCTGCGACACCCTCTGGATGGGGGTCCCGATGGTCACCTTTCCAGGTGACCGCCCGCTCGGTCGCGCCGGGGCCAGCATCCTCAATGCCGTCGGACTCCCCGAACTGGTCGCAAAAGATGAAGCCGACTATGTGCGCCTGGCGATCGAACTCGCCGGTGATCCCACCCGACTCGCCAATCTGCGGGCGACCATGCGCGACCGGATGCTCGCGTCACCGCTTACCAACGAGCCGAAATTCGTGAAAAATCTGGAAGACCTGTACGAGCGGATGGTAAGCGGGACGATCGGCTGAACTTTCGTGGCATGGGCTCCCGGCCCATAGGTCTTCACTCCCGTTCTCGAAGTTCGAAGAACGCTGCGCTCTTGCCGGCATCGACGGAGTGCCGTCGATCGTCATGCGAACATGACCACGGGCTGGGAGCCCGTGTCACACAATAAAGGCGGTTCAAATCACGGAAATCGTGACTTCAGTCTCGTGAGACGCCCCGTCGCGCAGTATCACCGCCGACGGCCCGATGTTGGCCGATTCGATGCACAAAAAGCCCGGCCACTCGTCGTCCCCCAGATCAGGCAGCGCTTTTGACTTGGCGATCCACGGATTCCAGACCACGGTCGATCCCGAATGCTTCTTCTTGATTCGCACCATACGCTGCAACACCGGGTCCAGAATTTCGCACGCGGCATCGGTGTCGACGTACACCCGGTCGGTCTCGGACTCGATCCGGATGGGGTTTCCCCCCTCGGTCAGGTGTTTGCCCGCCAAGGTCTTGTCGATGAATTCCGTCGCAGCCAGCCCGGTCACAGAAACCGTCTTGATGTCACCGACGACGAAATAGGAATGCAGCGCTTCTTCGAACAGGAACGGTTCACCACCGACATGTTCGACCTTGAACCCGAGTTTCAATTCGGCTCCGACGGTGACCGTGTAGACCGCTCGGAAGGCGTGCGGCCAGACCTTCGATTCTGAACCGGTTCCGGCCAGTCCCAAGCGGACGACGACGGACCCGTCGGCGACAGATTCGGTCGAAAGCAGCGTCCATTCCGATGTCCGGGCGAACCCGTGCGACGGCGCGGTGTCATGTCCTTCCAGGGGACCGAACCAAGGGAAGCAGATCGGCACCCCGCCGCGGATCGCCTTGCCGGCGGTGAACTTGCTTTCGGTGCTCAGAAACAGAACCGGCGCTTTCGACGATGCCGGTTTGAAGTGGGTCACGTGCGCGCCGTTCAGATAAATTTCCGCCTCGGCGATCGGTGTGGTGACCACCACCCGCGCAAGCCCGCCCTTGCCGGCGTCAATCCGAACGCGGTCAGCGATTCCGAACGTCTTCTGCAGATCGTCAATGTTTTGCATGCTCTCACGCTCGTCGATTGGATTGGGCTGATGTCGGGTGCCCCTGCGGGGTGGCCGCTAAACCGATGAAGCAACCGGTTCGGCGGCCGTCGCCACCGGGGTCTGGGTCGCCATCGTGTACGAGTAGGTCGTCCCACGCCATTCCAGTTTCTTCGTGAAACAGGTCTTGAGCGCCTTTAACAAGACGTACAGCAGGATCGGTGTCGACACCGGCAGCAGCAGCGCGTTCCAGACGCTGTTTCGGCTCCATTTGTAGATCATGCCGACCACCAGGGTCATGATCAAAAGGTGCGCCACGGCCGCCCCCAGCCAGGCGTCATCCAGCATGTTCCCGTGCGGATGGGTGGCGCGGACAATGCCATAGATCAGCGCCGCATAGGCCGAAAACACGCACATCACCAGAAACTGGATCGCGAGCAGGATGTGCTTTTTCTTTCCCACCTTCGCGGCGTAATAAATCCGGCTCCACCCTTTGATCACCGACGGCAGCCCGTCGTACATCCGCACCGAGCAGAATTCGTCGCCGAAACTGACACGCGACCGGAATCCTTTTTCCTTCACGATCCGGGCGATCTCCGTGTCTTCGCAGAACCGGTCCTTCACCGTTTCGTGCCCACCGATCGCGTCGTACGTCTGCCGGGTGATCAGCAAAAACTGCCCGTTGGCGAAACTGATCTTCGTCCACTTGTCGTTGTTGTTGAGCGCGATCAGATACATCGTCGCCGCCGTGGCGGTGCATAGGGGGATCATGATCCCCTCCCAAGGCGACTGGCTTTCGAGCGCCGGCAGCAGGCTGAACAGGTCGTATTTTTTGTAGTTGGAAACCGTGATTGACCGCGTGACCGCCGACGGTTCCAGCTTCACGTCGGAGTCGACAAACAACAGCCAGCCTCCGGTGGCGATTTTCGTCGCCTGATAGAGCGCGTTGTTTTTTCCGGTCCACCCTTCGCCCAGGGATCCGGGCTGGATGTGGAGGATTTTCAACCGTGGTTCGGCCGCCGCCATCTCGTCCATGATCGCGCCGGTGCGGTCGACACTGCGGTCGTCGACGGCAATCACTTCCAGGTTGGGGTAATCCTGATTCAACGCCGACTGCAGGCACAGACGGATCCGACCCTCTTCATCCTTGGCCGGGACGATCAGCGACACCTTCGGCGGTGGGTTCGGGGCCGGCCGGGGTTTGTCCAGCAGCAGCATCTTCGTACGACCCGCAGCCGAGAGATATCCGTACCCCAGCCAGACCAGCGGCCCGTAGGGAAGATAAGTCAGAAAAAAGAGAAAATTTTCAGCGCCACCGGCCCAGTTCAATGCGGACTCCTTGGTCGTCAGATTCGATAACCCGCATTAAAGCCGGGCGCGCGCGGATATCAAGGACGGGCCGAATTGCAGATTGCAGATTGATGAATGCGGATCGGCGCGAAGATTCAGTCTCCGCGGTTTTCAATCTGAGGTCTGCACTCTGCAATCTGAGATCCTCCGTCGCTATTCCTCAAACAGCAGCAACTGCCCGTCCGGTTTGGCGCACGTCGCATTGTGCCCGCGATTTCGCAGTTCCTGTGCGAATGACCGGAACCCGTGGTGCGTGAAAATCTTCTTCGGCCGGACGATCTCCACCAGCTCCAACAGTTCGTCAAAATCGGCGTGGTCTGACAATGGCAGCACGTGATCGACGCCGTACCGGTACTGCGCGTTCTTCAAAAATCCCCAGCCGCTCATCATGATCCGCATCGGATTTTCGAATTTGGTCACGAATCCGGACCGGGCCACCTGTGGTGGCGCCACCAGCACGCCGCGCTCCGCCAGATCAATCGCCTTGGCCCCGTGAAAATCCTCGGCCAGGTATTTGCGGGTGGGTCCGACCGGGCTCCCCAGTTCGTCGTAAAGCGCGTTCATCGATCTCACCGCCCCGTGCGCGGTCACCGTGATCCCCGCGTCGGTCAGGATTCTTGTGATCTCCTGCGCCTTCCCAGGCTGTATCCCATCACGATCGGCTGGCGTCCGTTGTGGAGCGCGCCGGTTACCAGTTCGACCAATCGCCCGGCCGTCTCCCGCCAGGGTGGAAATCGAAAATGCGGTTGGCCGTACGTGCTCTCCATCACGAGATAGTCCGCCGGCACCGGGGCGGCCGGTTTGACGGTCAGCGATTGCCGGAGCTTGAAATCCCCGGTGTAAAGCAGCGTCCCCTCCGGCCGGGCCACGTGCAGCATCGCGTTCCCCAGCACGTGACCGGCCGGCACCAACATCAGCCGGGTAGCGGCATCGAACGAAAATGGAAAATTAAAATCCAGCGTCGTTGTCTGTTGTTTCCCGACGCGAAATTCGGCAAGTTTAGCAGTCTCGGGAGTGCATATCGCATGGTTGTGAAGGCCCAGGTGATCGCTGTGGGCGTGGGAAATGAAGCAAGTGGGGCGATTGATCCGGCTGTCCAGGTACAGGTCGGCACCGCTTAATTTGAGATCGTCGTCCCAGTCAAGCATGGTGGATGTTAGGATGAAATTCGCGTTGGTCGACCACGGCATCGCGTCGCATCCGCGTGCAAACTGACGCAGTCCGATATTCACACGCCTGTATTTACCTGCCGGCGACGATTCGGTATTTTCCTGCTGGGATATAGGAAGTATTCAAGTCAGTTCGTCAGGTTTTTGAAGCGGTCCGCTCCAAAAATGCCGAAGTATTGTTTGGGTGGGTGGCGAAAGCCACCATTGCAGTGCCGTAAGGAGACAGAGTCATGGAATCGTCGGACGACAACACGCCGTCACAACCAAAGTCCGAAGCCGGATTGAGCTACAAGTTTCAACGGTTGCGGGAGAAGCTGCGTCAGGCCGTCTCAAGCGGTGAACTGTCGGGCAAACTTCCCGGTGAACGCGCGCTGGCCAAGAAGTTTCACGTCAACGCCAAGACGCTGAGCAAGGCGCTGACCGACCTGGCCGCCGAAGGATTGTTGGACCGCAGCATCGGTCGGGGCACTTTCGTCAAGGGATCGGCCCCCGCCCCGGTGGTCGGTCGCAAATGGCTGATCGTCGCCGACGAGGAAAACGCCGGATCCGACCTCGTCCGCCGCCTGCAGGCCAGCGGAACCGACTGCGACGTCGTCACCAATGTGTCGGCGCTCCGCCCCAGCTTTCTCAACCAGATCAGCGGTGTGATCGACATCGCTTGCGAAACGCCCGACGAATTCGTCCGCGACCTGATCGTCCGCAACGTGCCGATCGTTTTGGTGGGCAAGGAACCCCGCCGGTACTCGACCCACGCGGTGCTGTTCGATTGCGCGCTGGCGGTGTCACAGATCGGCCGGTCGCTGATGCTGGAAGGGCACCGCCACATCGCGGCGGTCGAACCCCGCTTCAGCACGGTGATCGCCTCCACGCTTCGCAGTGTCGGCGGGCGGATTGCGCCCGACACGATCGTCGACGCCTGCTTCCCGCAGGACGTCCGGGCGATGATCTCCACCGGTGTCACCGCGTTCGTCTGCCAGTCCGTCGAATGGGCCGGCAAGGTTCGCGAGCAGCTCGAAAAGATGGGCCTCGGAATCCCCGCCGACATTTCAGTGGCCGCCGTCGGTTCGACCGCCGACGACCAGCCGTTCACCGGTTACTTTGTCCACCGCTCCGAAGAGGTGGCCAGCGTCATTCAGTTGCTGATGGAACCCCCGACGTCGCGCCCGACCACGCTTTGGCTGGCCGGGAAATTCGTCGACCGAAGCACCATCGGCAGGGTCGAAGTGCAGAATGTCATCAATTCGCACATCGCCCCGACGATCGGACTTTAATCCGTCGCCGTCGACGATCGTTGAAAACAGTTGACCCCGGACGCATGCGTCCGGGGTTTTTTTGTTCTTCTTCCAATTCCGGGGACGATAATGTCGCTCCGCGGCGGTTGAGTCTTGGGTATGGCGCATTGGGTGCAACCTGCAGGCTCACGGCCCGCCCGAACCGCCAGGAATCGATGTCGGCACCTCACTGTGTTTCGGACGATGGGTGGGTCGTCAGACGGTTGGGCTGGTCTCCATCGACGACCGCTGCTCCATCCACGCAAAAAGCCCCCGCCGCACCGCATCCACCGCACCGGACCAGTCGCCATGAAACCGCTGCCGAAACGCCCGCGCCGACGGGTACCACGGTGAATCCGATCGCCCCAGCTGCCAACGCCAATCCGGCACGAACTGATTCAACACCCAGACCGGTCGATTCAGTGCCCCCGCCAGATGCACCGCCGCGGTGTCGACCGAAATCAGCAGATCCAGATTCATCAGCAGCCCCGCCGTATCGGCAAAGTCGGTGAGCTGCGAACCGGCATCAAAGCTCCCCGTTGGTAACGCAGAGATCTGCCCCGCACCGGGCCCGGTCTGCACCGACACCCACCGAACCCCCGGCAGATCAAACAGCGGCGCGAACCGCCCCGCGGTGATCGACCGGTTTCGATCGTTCGTGTTGATCGCCGACCCGGCCCAGATCAGTCCGACCCGCAACCGGCCGTCATGGTGACCCAATCGATCGGCCCATCGCGCGGTGTCCACCGGGTCCGCCGACAGGTACGGAACTTCTGCCGGAATCGTGTCCGATCGAACCCGCATCCAACCGGGAACACTCATCAGCGGACAATGAAGATCAAACGGCGGCAACGGCTGGTCGATCGGCACGACCGGGCCGGGAAAATTCAACAGCGTTTTCAAAATGCGCACCAACGGCCGCTGAACCGCCAGCACGACGCGCGTCCCCGACCCGGCGATGATCGGTG
>CBDFHW010000009.1:0-637748 GCA_965247815.1 Tepidisphaeraceae bacterium
GACGCGGGCCCCGGCGGTGACCAGAAGGCGATGCCGAGCGTCAAGGGCCTTGTCGAGTTCATTTCGCAGGCCGGGGCCAAGGGGACCAAGCTGACGATGACGGTCCTTCGGAATGACAGACAGCTGTCGGTCGATCTCGCACCGACGATGCGCTTTGAAACCCGGACACCTCGGGCTCGGGATCGGACCGGGGATGGCCGAAGAAAACCGGATGGTCGCCGAAGTGCTCGACGGGTCCGCGGCGAAAGCGGCAGGCATCCCCGCCGGCGCGACGCTGGTGTCGATCAATGGGGCACGGATCGGCAACTGGTTCGACGTGAACAACGTGATGAAGACGCTGAAGCCGAACGTCGGTGTTGAAGTGGTCGCGACCGTAGACGGAAAGCCCAGGACGTTTTCGCTGGTGCCGACTCAAAACGATATCGATGCTTGCAACCAGAACGTGCTGCAGAGCTACACCGCCGCATCGATGCTCGAACCGGCGACGATGACCCGGCAGGCGCACAATCCGGTCGACGCAGCGGCGTGGGGAATCGGCGAAACACGCGACGCGATCCTTCAGGTTTATCAGACGGTTCGGTCGATGGTGAAAGGCTCCATCAGCTCGAAGGAGATCAGCGGACCGATCGGCATCCTCGGTGCCGGGTACAAGGTCGCGGAACTGGGTACGACGCGGTTGATCTGGTTCCTGTCGATCATCAGCGCGAATCTGGCGGTCATGAACTTTCTGCCGATCCCGATCGTCGACGGCGGGCTGTTTACTTTCCTGGTGATCGAAAAGATCAAGGGAAGCCCGATCAGCCCCCGCGTTCAGGCGGCGGCACAGGTCGCGGGGTTGGCAATTTTGCTGAGCGTGTTCCTGTTCGCGACCTATCAGGACGTGTTCAACCGGCTACCGTTCCTGTTGCGTTAAGGTAGACCGCGCCTGCTGAGCCACGTTCGGGTGACGAATTCAGGGACTCGCCATGGTTTCAGCCGACGGCTTGTATTTGCGATCGCACCGGTGTCTCGCCATGCTTCTTTAAGTTGAAGATCGCTTTGGTCATCTTGCACGCCGACGCCGCTCGTGGAGGAGCGGAACGGTACACGCTCGATCTCACGAACGCGTTGGTCGCCAGGGGGCACTCGGTGACCCTTGTCACGTCTAGCGTTGCCGAGATCCCGACAGGGGCATCGGCCCAGCTAATGCCGACGCGCGGGCTCACCCGTGCGGGTCGCTACCTGAGCTTTCTGGACTCCGTCGACCGGCACCTCGACTGCTCGGCTTACGACGTGGTCCACGCCATGTTGCCCGTGCGTCGCTGCACCGTCTACCACCCGCACGCGGGGCTCGCGCTCGACGCCGTTCGGTCCGGACACCTGATCAAAGCGGGTCGCATCCGGCAGCTTATTTCGGCGACCTTCAACCAATTCAACCGGCGACGACGGTTGTATGCCGGCGTCGAGCTCAAGCTGCTGAGCGCACCCCATCCGCCGGTCGTCTTGTGCCTGTCCGAGCGGATCAAATCGACAATCAAAAAGCTATATCCGAGTTTTTCTGGGGAAAAACTGGTTACACTTTTCAACTCGACAGACTTGGTCCGATTCGATCCGTCGGCCGTGCCCGACCCGAGAAGCGAAACTCGAAGCCAGTTCGGATTCGCCGACGACGACATTGTCGGCCTTATGATCGCGCAGGATTTCGAGCGCAAAGGGTTGCGGCAGGCGATCGAGGCGGTTGCCAAAAACATTGACAAAAGGCTTAAACTGCTGGTGGCCGGGAAACAGGACGCCAAAAAATACCGAAATCTGGCCGAGCAGCTCGGCGTCCGTGATCAAGTCCGGTTTGCCGGGCCGACCAAAATACCCGTGACTTTGTACCGGGCGGCCGACTTTTTCGTCCTTCCAACCCGGGCGGATCCGTGCAGTCTTGTGGTCTTGGAAGCACTGGCGATGGGAGTTCCTGTTATAACGACGGGCATTAACGGCGCGTCGGAAGTGATGTCGGACGGCGTCCATGGCCGCGTGCTCGACGATCCGTCCGATGTTAATTTGCTTTCCGACGCGATGACGGGGTTGCTGAATGCCGATAAGCGCAAAGAAGCATCTGATGCGTGTCTCAGCCTGAGGCAAAAACTCAGTTCTGATCAGCATTATGCCTTCCTGCAGAAGATCTACGCAGCAGTTTTGCGTAATTGAGAGGCGTCCTGACCAAACAAGTGCGAAGATGCGTCGTTTAGACGGGCAAAGAAGTTTTAAGTGAAAGCAATGTGAACAGGCTTTATGCCACTCAACTGACTGGCAAACCCAGCCTGTGAAACGTTTTATGAAATTGCTGTACAGATTGCCCGAATGTGATATCTTGCGATCCTTCGCGACGGCGCATTCCTTGCAGTGTCCGACATCGTAAGTGTCAACGGCCGAAGTGGGTGCTTCGCCAAGACGGATGATTGTTAGGGTGAAAGGGCTCGTTTATGCGTACTGCCCCGATTACGTCGGCAGTTTTGCTCCTCTGTGCGGTCTGTTCGACGTCTTTAGCGGTCATTCATGTGACGCCGGAGAGTGCGATGCGTGACGACGTGAACTTGTTCACCTCGTCTGACGATCAGCGATCCTTAAATGCAAACGACCGCACTGCATTACTGTCGGTCCGCGGCACCGATCTGCCAGTTGTGAGCGCGGTCACAGCCCGCGGTGAAAAACAAAATGCTCCCATTCCGTCGCCCGTCGAGGCTATTCCCTCGCCGACCGGTTTCCAGACCGGCGCTCTCATTCTCGGCGCGTTATTGCTCGTGCGATTGGTAAAGAAACTCCGCCATGCCTGAAATCTGCCCTGCCTGACCGAGACCGCTACACCACCTGTCGCGCGTCTCCCGCTGAAAACACAAACGGTTGGCCTTTTGCGCCCGAGGCTGATACTATCTGCTGCCGTCAATTGGTGTGGAATGTCGACGACTTTCCCCGTGATTCCGGAAAGGGCGGGAGCGAAATTCGCTTCCTCCGGACTCTCGGATCGAATGCACCAAAGCCAACTTTTGAAGCTAAAGGATGAACCAGCGTATGGTTTCAACCTCTTCTATGTCAGGTGTCGGGGCCGCGTGCATGGCGCCTGCGCTCAACGCTAACGTTCTGGTTCTCAATCGATACTACCAGGCGATCCGGGTGATCAACGTCCGTCGGGCGTTTTCGCTTCTCTGCCGGGAGTTGGCCGAAGTCGTCCACATCGAGAAGGACGCGACCGGGCAGGCCCACTGGCAGAACTTTGATTTCGATGAATGGCAGGAGCTCAGCACGCTCAAGGCCGAGTTCGAGCCCGCCGAGCACGACTGGATTCACACCGTCCGTTTCCAGATAGCGGTCCCGCGGATCATTCGGCTTTTCACCTACGACAAACTCCCTCGGCAGGACGTGAAGTTCAACCGACGGAACATCTACGCCCGCGACTCCAACCGGTGCCAATATTGCGGCAAGCGGATGCCGACCACCGAGCTCTCTCTTGATCACGTCCTCCCCAAAAGCCAGGGCGGCAAGGCCAGTTGGACGAACATCGTCTGCTGCTGCGTGAAGTGTAATGTGAAAAAAGGCGGTCGGACTCCCGAGCAGGCGCATATGCACCTGATCACCAAGCCCGTCAAACCCAAGCGCAGCCCGGTGATCAGCGTGAAGCTCGCAGACGAACGATATTCGAGCTGGAAACAGTTCCTCGATACGGCTTATTGGACAGTCGAGTTGAAGTGATTCGCTGACTCGAACGTGGGCTTTCGTTCCATGGCGCCCGGTCTGGCCATTCGCCCGGCGGTCTGGTTCTCGTGCCGCGCAAAGATGACTGCGTGGCATCACAAAGTGTGACTTCGCAACCCGTGGCATTGCCAATGTCGACCGTCGGCTTCTGCTCGAGCGCGCGTTTCGTCGAACACCTCACCGGCCCTCATCACCCTGAACGGCCCGACCGTATCCGCGCGATCCATCGTGCGGTTCGCGACGCCGGACTGGTGATCTCGCCCGATCCGTTTCCGGACTTCGAGTTCGATTCACAAGTCCGACGCGTCGGAACAAGTCCTGTGCTGGAACTCACGCCGGCCGTCGCCGATGAAAAATGGTTGCTGACGGTTCACCCGCCGGCTTACGTCGGACGGGTGAGACACGTCTGCTCGCTCGCCGGCATTCTCGACCAAGGCGACACCCCCACCGAGCGTCGGAGCTTTGACACCGCTTTGCTCGCCGTCGGGGCAGCGATCCAGTCGTGTGACGCCGTAATGACGGGAAAAGTAAAACGATCGTTCACCGCCGCCCGTCCACCCGGGCATCATGCCGAACCCGACCGGCCAATGGGCTTCTGCCTGTTCAGCAACATTGCCATTGCCGCTCGCTACCTGCAACAGACGTACGATATCGAGCGTTTGGCGATCGTCGACTTCGACGTTCACCACGGCAACGGCACTCAAGCGGCATTCGAAGACGACCCTTCGGTCCTTTTCATCAGCCTGCATCAGCACCCCGCGACCTGTTACCCCGGCAGTGGGTACAACTACGAAGTCGGAACCGGCGCCGGTCGTGGCTTTACCATCAATCTGCCGTTCCAGCCCGGGTCCGACGACGCTGATTATCTGAGAGTGATCGCCGCAACGGTCGTCCCGGCGCTCGAAAGTTTCCGCCCGCAGGTGCTACTGTTGTCGGCCGGATTCGACGCCCACCGCGACGACCCGCTCGCACAGATGGATCTCAGTGACGACGGTTTCGAACAGATCACGCGCGAGCTAGTTGCCGTCGCCGACCGACACTGCGACGGGCGCGTCATAAGCCTTCTCGAAGGTGGCTACAACTTGCACGCACTGGGCCGCAGCGTCGTCCGGCATCTGATCGGCTTAGCCTGACGTCCCAATTCCTTCAAGCGAGCTCCGATCCGCCCGTCGGTTATTTGACCTCGACCGATCCAGTCACGGCGATGTCCCGGCTGGATCGCCCGACGGCAATCTCATAGGTCCCCGGCGTTGCGACCCATCCGTGCGTCGCCACGTCCCAGTGCGAGAACGACCGCTTATCAAGCACCATCGAAACCGGCAACGTCTCACCCGGCTTAAGGGCCACGCGGGAAAAACCTTTCAATTCCTGAATTGGACGGTCGACCGACCCGCTCGCCGGCGGGCGAATATACAGCTGCGCCACCGTCGCCCCGGCCCGGGGCCCGGTGTTGCTCACGTCGACTGTGACTGTCCGCGCGTCGCCGTCGCCCGCGGTCACCTTCAGATTTTTCATGTCGAACGTCGTGTAGGACAGCCCGTGCCCGAATGGGAACCGCGGCTCGATCTTTTTCTTGTCGTACCACCGGTACCCGACATAGATCCCCTCGTCGTACTTCACCTGTTTTCCGCCCGGGTAGTTGCCGTACGCGGGCGAGTCGGCCCACTCGTTTTCGAATGTGTCCGGAAGATGCCCGCCGGGGTTCACGTCGCCGAACAGGACCTCCCCGATCGCCTTTCCACCGGCCTGGCCCGGGAACCACGCCTCGACCAGCGCCGGCACGTGCTCGACCCAGCCCTTCATCGCGACGTTGCCCCCTGCTTCCAGAACTACAACGGTGTGAGAGTTCGAGGCCGAGGCTTCGGCAATGAGTTGCTCCTGCTCAACCGGCAGTTCATACGCGCGGTCTCCGCCTTCACTTTCGGTCGTGTGCACGCAGACCACGGCCGCATCTGCAGCAGCAATCGTCGCCTTCTGCTCGGCGGTCAACAACGACTGCGCGGGGAAGTAAGCGAATTGCACGTTCGCCTCACCACGACCGTTGTAATATTCGACCGCCAACGTGTAGGTGCGGTTTGCCTCGAGTTGAACGGTCGTTGATTCCGAATGCGCTCCCTGGTCGCGCCAATTGTCGATGACAATTTTACCATCAACTTTCACCCGCGACCCGTCGTCACTGCGGACGACCAACGTATGCGGGCCCGAAACGGCCGGTCGAATAATTGCTGAAAATCGGGCCGAAAACGACCGATTCGTCACGGCAGGGTCGGGAAGCTTGGTGTGCCAGTTGAAATCAATCGCCGCATCCGTGCGTTCCAGCACCGACTCGCCCTGCAGTTCTGGATTGTTGAAGAAGACCGTCGCGACAGGCTTTGCCCCGTCCTTGCCCGGCTCAAACTTCGAAGCCTTCGCCAGCGCGCTCAGTTTTTGATCGTGCCAATCCTCGAACGGCATCGTCGTGACGGCAATAGTCCCGCCCGCGGCTCGGATTCCATCCCCGATCGAGACAGGCTTGGCCGGATCCGTGTACGAACTGCCCCCGCCGGCGACGTATTGCTCGGCCCCGGGGCCCAGCAGAACGATGTTGTGAACTTTATTTCGGTCGAGCGGCAATAATGCCCCGTCGTTTTTCAGCAGCACGATTCCCTCGCGCGCAACTGCAAGCGCCGTTGCGTCATTTTCAGAATCGTCCCGCGAGATGCTCGCATCCAATTGCGGTCGATCCATCCAGCCCATTTCGACCGCGACATGCAGCAGGTGTTTGATCTTCTCGTCGATCGCTTCCTGCGATATCTTCCCGGTTTCGATCAACGGCCGCAGCTTCTTCTCATTCATGTAATCGGGACCGGGCATCTCCAGATCCAAGCCGGCCGTCATAGGCCCGAGCGTGTCGTGGACCGCGCCCCAGTCGGACATCGACAGCCCCACAAACCCCCACTCGGTCCGGAGCACGTCGGTCAGCAGATAATGGTTTGCAGTTGCATAATCGCCATTCACGCGATTGTAAGAAGCCATGATCGACTGGACGTGTCCCTGGCGAACCGAAGCCTCGAACGCAGGGAGATAGATCTCGTGAAGCGCTCGCTCGTCGACGACCACGTCGACGCTGCCCCGTTCGATTTCCTGGTTGTTGCAGGCGTAATGCTTCACGCACGCGGCCACGCCCTGCGACTGCACGCCCTGGATGTAACCGACGTCCATCTGCCCCGCGAGATATGGGTCTTCTCCCATGTATTCGAAGTTTCGGCCGTTCTGCGGTTGCCGATAAATGTTCGTGCCCGGCCCCAGCAGGATATGGTCCCCGCGCGACCGCGCGTCGCGGCCCAGGGCGACGCCTTCACGTTTAGCGATTGCCGGGTCCCACGTGGCGGCGAGCAGCACGCCTGCCGGGTAGGCCGTCGACTTCCCGTCATTCCGCGTACCCACCGGGCCGTCGGTCATCTTGAACCGCGGGATATTTAAACGCTTCACATCACGGGTGAAAAAGTTATCCACGCCGCCAAGCAGTTCGATCTTTTCCGCAGGGGTGAGCTGTTGAAAAATGTGATCGACTTTCTCATCGACAGCCGAGTCAACGGCTCGCGCCGGACGCGCGCAGATCGATCCGAACATTATTGCCGCCACCGCCGTGCGGACCGATGTGTTAAACAATTTCTGATTGCGTGCCGTGTGTTCCATGTAGTGCGATTCCTCTCGTGTCTTTGCAAAATTGTGCTCGCCTTTGCTCGGTTGTACCCGACGCGTGCCTTCTAATACCATCGACGCACGAAAGAGTTGGCGTTCGTACCCGAGAGTAATTTGCCCCGACGACGAAAACAGCCCGACGACGATTCGCTCGCGGCGAATTTGTTCCTGCTCGCATGGGAACGGCCGGCAGTCGGCACGGTCGTCGCGCTGCTGTTGCTTCTCGCGGCACTGATCTTTCATAACGTTCGTCTTCCGTTGCCGACGATCGGAACCGACGCCGCGCCTCCGCTGGCTTGGTTCGCGGTCGGTCTCGCCGCGCTGATGGTCGTCGGCACGCTGCCCGGGTGGGCGAACATGATCGTCCGAGCGTTGCTCGGAAAATCGAAGCCCCCGCCCCCGCCCCCGCCCGATATTGAAGCGGGGAACCTGCCGTATACGCAATTACCGATCCTGACTGACGGTGAAAAGGCGTTCTACGACGTGCTGATCGCCGCGCTGCCGAACCAGCAGATTGCCGTGCTTCTCAAGGTGCGGTTGAAGGATCTGGTTCACATTCCCGACGGATTTCCGCGGTACCAAAGCTGGTTCCGGCGGGTTTCGCAAAAGCACGTCGATTTCCTCTTATGCGATAAGTTGACCGTCGTACCGTTCCTGGCGATAGAGCTGGACGACCGGTCGCACGATCGCGCCGACCGTGCTTCCAGCGACCGGCTAAAGGATATAGTGCTGCCGCACGTGGGAATCCCCCTGGAACGGGTGCGATGCCAGACCGCCTATGATGTGCTGGCGTTAGCGCACCTGATCGCGAGATATGCCCCGAAGATTGCCGCACCGGTTCGGAACAGAAAGTAGCGACTGAAAATGTCCTGGATTGAAAACAGGTTTGAAGAAGGATTGATCGTCACCAGCGTGGACTTCGCCATCAACTGGGGTCGGAAGAATTCGCTGTGGCCGATGACATTCGGGCTCGCGTGCTGCGCGATGGAGATGATGGCCACCGGCGCGAGCCGGTTCGACCTCGACCGGTTCGGCGCCGGCGCGTTTCGAGCGACCCCCAGGCAGGCGGACCTGATGATCGTCGCCGGGACGGTGAACTATAAGATGGCCAGCCGGGTGAAACGCCTGTACCACCAGATGGCCGAGCCCAAATACGTCATCGCGATGGGCGCGTGCACCGTCGGCGGCGGGCCTTATTTCAAGTACGGGTACAACGTCGTCAAAGGCGTCGATCTGATCGTCCCGGTCGATGTCTACGTCCCAGGCTGCCCCCCGCGTCCCGAAGCGCTCATGGAGGGAATCATGCGGCTTCAGGATAAAATCAGTCGGCAAACGATCGCCAAGCGTTCCCCCGTCGTCAGCTGAATCAAACAGCTTGTTTTTTTCAGTCGATAAACATCGCGTCGCCATAGCTGAAGAATCGGTACTTGTTCTCAATCGCGGTTTGGTAAATCCGGCGTTGCTCGTCGAGCCCCACCATTGCTGCGACCAGCGCCACCAGCGTGCTCCGCGGGAGGTGAAAATTCGTCAGCATCGCCCCGACGCGTTTCCACTGATAAGGCGGATAGATGAAGATCGAAGTCTCCCCCGTCGACGGTTCCCACGGCCGATCCGGATAACTCTCCAGCACCCGCGTCGCTGTCGTTCCCACGGCCACGATACGTCGACCTTCGGCCTTTGCCGCATTCAGCTTCTTCGCCGCGTCCGCACCGACCTCGTACCGCTCGGCGTGCATGTCGTGCGTCTGCAATGTGTCGGCTGTCACAGGCTTGAACGTCCCCATCCCCACGTGCAACGTGACGTGCGTCCTTTCGATCCCGCGAGAATCGAGCTCGGCGAGCAAGGCGTCGGTAAAATGCAGGCCGGCCGTCGGGGCGGCGACTGAACCGGACGCCTTTGCGTACACCGTCTGATAGTGTTCGCGGTCGAAATCATCCCGATCGTCGACGCCTTTGTTCCGCCTGATGTATGGCGGCAGCGGCATTCGGCCGAGTCGATTCAGCACCGCGATCGCGGGCTCCTCGGTTCGTACCTCGATCTCGTACTCTCCGCCTTCGAACGCGCCGGCGGGCAACACACGCAGTTGTGGCTCGCGATCGAAGTGCAAAGGTCCGGTATATTTGCCGAGGTTTCGAAGCATCACGCGCCAACGGCCGACTCCGGCTTCGGACAGGAAAAGCCCCTCGACCTGCCCGCCCGTTTCTTTTCGTAGCATGAACCGCGCGGGGATCACGCGGGCGTCGTTGAACACCAGCAGGTCGTCGGGCCGAAGGAGGCCGGGCAGGTCCGAGAATGTCCGATGTGCCAGACTCCGGTCAAGCTTTTTGTAATGCATCAAGCGCGACGCCGCCCGGTCACCCGATGGCACCTGCGCGATCAACTCGGATGGTAAGTCAAAATTCAATTCGTCCGTCCGCATCGAGATTATTGGACGATCCCGGATCGCACGCGTCTAGCCCGGGCAACACGCGTGTTGCCCCGAAGCATCATCCGGCATAACCGGACTTTTGCTGCGCGGCGGCCATTTCTCGAAAATTTTCTGATTCGCCGGTTTTTTACTGAATTGGCACCCTCGCGTCCGCCGATACCCGGCCCCGCCCACGGTTTGCTTTACCCCTGGCGTGGGCGCATTACAGGACAACGTCTCGCTGCTCGTCGCCGGGTTGGACCTGGCGCTGGTGCAATCAGTGCTGTCCGCGATTCGGACGGCCGACCTGTCCCGGGTTCCGCTTTCCCCGAATACGCCCGCGGCCACAACGCTCGACACCAACCGGCCCGCGACGACCGTCGCCCGGGATGCCCGGGGCCTGCGATATTGCGACCAGCCCGCGGCCACGTTTCACCCGGCAGCCGCGCACCGCGATCATCCGAAACTTCGCGAGCTTTTGCCCTACGTCTGTATCCGGCCGGTCGAACCGGTTCGGCACGAGTCGACGATTCAACCGCCGTGGAAAGTGTTGCCGTGGCCGGAGAAAATTCACCGCCACTCGGTTCGTTGCCATCAGCCGGTAAAGATCCTTCCCAACCGGGTCGATGTAACAGTAGCCGGTCGGACGCTCGATCTTTTTGTCTGAAATTTAAGTCCGAATGGGTGCCTCAGAAGTCGGCCAAAAAGGTGCCGGCAGCGGAGCAAATCGTGCTGGCTCACAACGACATCAATGAGTTGCTATGCCTGCTCGCCGGCTGGGACCGCGCGACTCTGGTCAGCCACCTCGCATCTTATCCCAGCAGCTTCCCGGTCGATTTCTCGCACGAGTTTCTCGCCGAGCAATCGGTCGACCGTCTTCGGCACGTGCTCTTCGCGCTGTGTATTCAAAACAGCCGAATGCCCGATGTCGCCATGATCGCCGCCTAGTCAAAATCCTCACGCACGTCTTTCCGATTGACAACGCCGGGGCCCGGTGTGAAAACCAAAACGTCCCTGCGGTCGTTGTTTTTTCGGAGAAGTTCGATGCGTGTAATAACCCGCGATTGTTTTTCTTTCGATCCTCGTCCTCATTCTGACCGCCCGTCCGGCGATCGCCGCCGACCCGGACCTTGATGCCTTTTTACTCAACGGGGGGTACACAGAAGACATCAAAAAGATCGGCATCACCTTTCTGGCGACGCAGTATTCGAGCGAGCCGAAAAACGTCAGCCGAAATTTCCAGCAGAACTACTGGGCCACGAGCCCCGACGCACGCCTCACCCCCGAACAGTTGGAAAGTTAGAAAAAAGCGTTACGGCTTTCCGTCGACAATGCGGTCGGCGTTGTTAAAGATTTCGCGCCCGATGATCTGACTCTGGTCGGTGTTGTCCGTCTCGGGGTCTGGAAGTGCATGGACTGGTATTAGCTTGCGGTGACGGCCAAAGGCCCGCTGCTGATCCGGGTTTCAGTCGAGTACAAGGACCGGCCGCGGATCATGCAGTTCGAACTGATCCGCGACTGGGACAAGGTCAAAGCTACGATCGAAAAGATCCAGCTGAAGCCGAACGAGAAGTTGATGACGATCACATTTAAGCCGAGTGATAAGAAGGAATGAAATCCAGGCAACGCCGGCTATGACCGCGGGTGAAACTTGCCGTGGATCGCCTTCAGCCGGGTCTGGTCGACGTGGGTATAGATCTGCGTGGTGGTTACATCGGCATGCCCGAGCAGTTCCTGGACGACCCGAAGGTCCGCCCCCCCGCCGAGCAGGTGGGTCGCGAAGCAATGCCGAAGCACGTGCGGGCCGGTCGTCTTCAGGATGCCGCTATGCCGGGCGTGTTTCTCGACCAGTATCCAAAGGCCCACGCGGTCGAGCGGTTTTCCGGATCGGGATAAGAACAGCGTATCGCCGTGCCGCTTATCGAGCTTGGGCCGGCAGTCGGTCAGGTATCGCGTGATCGCCTCGCCGGCGGCGCGTCCGAACGGCACGATCCGCTCCTTCATTCCCTTTCCGAGCACCCGGACGCACATCACCTGACGGTTGGTATCGCTGAGTTTTAAATCGCAAAGCTCGCTCGCCCGCAGGCCGCTGGCATATAGCAGTTCGAGGATGGCGACGTCGCGGGCGAACAGGAAAGACTTTGGGTCCGGTGTGCTGATCAGCTGCGCGACCTGTGCTTTGCTCAAAATCTTGGGCAAGTCCTGTTGTGGTTTGGGCCGCTCGAGTTGGGCAAGCACCGCGGTCGTGTCGGTGCCCTGCAGGATCAGGAACCGCAGGAAGACCCGGATTGCCGCGAGCCGGCGAGCGATCGTCTTGGTCGATTGCCCTTTTCGAGATTGGTCTTGAAGGTAAAACCGAAAGGCGTCGGCGTCCGCGGTCGTCAGCGATTTGCCCTGCGATCGAAGGTGCCGGTCGAGGTCTTCAAGATCCCGGCGGTAGGCGTGCAGGGTGTTCTCGGCAAGCCCGCGCTCGTGGGCCAGATTCAGCAGAAGCCCCCGCACCTCGGGCGACGCGCAGCTGGTGTCGGTGGGAACCGTCTTGCGGGGTTCACGCAACCGTCGCGTGCTCGGACCTGACCCGGACTTGGACGTAGGAGACATTGACATGCACCGGCTCCGGGCGGACGGACCTGGACATCGTCGCGTAAACCGTCGTCGCAGTGAAGTTCCCGTGCGCCATCGGTTCGCCGGCCGCCCCGGAATCGGGACGATGCCGTCGCTCGTCGAGAATCTCGCCGTACGTCGAGCACGCTTTGTATTCACCAAAGCAGTGATCGAACGCGCTGCCGAGTTTATCGAGACTGAAATGATTCGAACAACGGGAATCCGCCCGGTTCAAAAATGGACAATGCGGTACACGATCCGACATAACCGACCTCCGTGTCGAATAAGCTCCGATAACTTATCGGCACGGGGTTCGGCGAAACGTTAATGCTAGACTGGTCTTCGAGTCTGCTCGACTTGATGCATGTTAAGCCACTGTTGATACGCTTTCTGTTTGATTGTCCCGCCGTTGACATTTCCGGCCGGCGGGTGTTCACCCGCGGCTCCGTCTGGAATGGCGTGAGACCAATTAGAAACCAATTCCAGTTAATGCCGCGTGTCATGCGAGACCTTGATAGCCCCGCCCCGGCAGGTCGGGGATCGACCGGTCGGTCGCGCAACTCCACGTTCGATCCGTGGCCTTCCGGCCTCGGCTGTTAACGGGTGTCTCCGAATGACTTCCGCGCATTTCATGTGGACGCGAAAGACACGATAAGTCGCCGAGCAGCGTCCCTGCTTATTGATTTCGTCCGGATCTGTCGCACGGCTGCCGGCTGATTATCTTCTCCGCGGCTCTGCGCCTCCGCGGTGAGCCATTTGTCTGGATTCACACCTGCGCGAGAATCAAACGGAAACCGTTTGAAACAGTTCTTACAATTGAAACTCGGCCGGCGTAGGCCTGTAGCGGTGGAATGTGAAGACGCAGACGCTTTCCCTGAACCGGCACTTACCCGGTGATATTCAGCAGTCCGATCGAAAGCGTCGTGCTCTGCCTGGTTGAATCAGTCACCTTCGTCACGATTTGGTACTGACCGACCGGAATCGCTGGGATCACGGCAGAGCTGACGGTCACCTTTGCCGACTTTCCGACCCGGATTTTGAGCGGCTTATCGAAGCCGGCGATCCGAATCGAACTGCCGTCGATGACGCCATTAGAGGTCGCGTACATCGCAATGGTCGTCAGCCCGGCAGTGGTACTGTTACCGTTGTTGGTCAAGCCGAGCGTCGCGAAGATTTTCGACCGCGCGCCGGCCGGCACAGGCGCTTTCGGCAGGCCAGAGTTCATCAAAGTCTGCGACAGCGCGTAGAACGGGGCGGCGGCAATAACCGCCTGCCCGGCGGTCGAGTCGATGAACTTCGCCGCGGGGTCATTCACGCGAGCGAACAAGGTGTATTCGCCGACCGGCAGGGTGTCGGTCCCGATCTTCAACCGAACCTTTGCGGTGGTCGAGCCACCGACTTTCAGATTCAGCGACTTGTTGGTTTGGCCCAGGAGGATCGCCCCGGTGCCGATGTTGCCGGTCATGCTGGCGTAGATGGCAACCGTGCTCTTGCCCTTCACCACCGCGGCCGACGCGTTCGCGATCGAGACCGTCACCACCCCCCGTACGACGACGCCGGCGACGATGTTTTCCGGCAGGGTCGATTCGACAACGTTTGGCACCACCGTCGGGGCATCATTGATTAAGACTGTCACCGGGGTGGACGTACTACTGGCGTAAGTTCCGTCACCGCCGTACACGGCAACGATGGCGTTCGAGCCGGCCGCTAGTGTTGAAATGGAAACCGACGCGGTGCCGTCGTTTCCAACAACAACCGACCCGACGGAGGTCCCGTTCTGGGTGAACTTAACTGTGCCGGTCGGGACCACGCCCGGCGTGGCGGCGGTGACGGTCGCCGTAAGAATGACCGCCGATCCGGCGGTCGCGGTCGTCGGCGATGCGGTGATGCCAGTCGTGGTTGCCACCGTGTCGGTCGGCGGCGCGATCGTCTCGGTCAGTCCGGCCGAACTGCTTGCGCTAAACGTTCCGTCGCCGGAATAGGTCGCGGTAATGTGGTCGGTCCCGATCGGCAGCGAAGAAGTCGTGAACGTGGCCGTGCCATTCCCGTCAATGGTGCCCGTGCCGAACGAAGTTCCGTCGCGTGCGAAATTGATCGTTCCGGTGGGCGTGGTGCCGGGGGTTGCGGGCGTGACTGTTGCCGTAAGCGTGATCGGCGCGCCTGCTGTGGCGTTCGCGGTGGAAGTAGCCAGCGTAGTAGTGGTCGCTGTTTTAGAAGCCGCGGGCGAGGCAACGATGAACTGGAAGCCGGCGTCGGAGAAAGGCCCCGCGCTGTAAACAAAAGACGTCAGCACGGGCGTCGTCGGGTGTGTCGGGGCGTTGCCGGCCAAAGTCGTCGGGCTTTCAGTCGTCGTAAAACTGAAGCCGCTGAGGCTGCAGCCGGCGGCGATCGGGTGTGATGTTGCAACCCATTCGATTGCGGTGCCGTCGGTAGAGTTGTCCAGTCCGGTTAGCGAATTCGACCAGCCGGTCGGGCTCGCAGTCGTAGACGGAACCGATGAGAGAAAGTCTTCGCCCGGCACCCACGCGAACCAGAAGGTTCCGACGTTCGTCGTTCCGGTGTTCGCGACAGAAATATCGTACTGGTAAACAGGAGCCGCCTGTGTCCCGGTCGTCGACACCAGCGACAGCTGCGCGGTAGCCGAAACGCTCATCAAGGTGCGCGATTCCAGAAAGTCGATCGCGCAATGACTGGCCGTCGCGCTCGCGATTTTTCGCGTGGTTTTACGCCGGCCTTTGTTTTCGAAACGGTGATTTGGGTTTTCGATATAAAAGATGGCAGTTCCTTTCGGCAAAGATTACCGATTAGTACAAAGAAACCGATCGCACGGTGTAAGCCTGCAAGGTTTGCAGCATCTCGACAGCCCGCCGGCAGCCTGTGCAGAATGGCGACCACTTCGTAGCGCCGGGCAATTTTATCGCAGTCGGATAACACCGAGTTTCTTCAAGAGTAAATTGATATGGCGACACGCATCAAGACAGACAACGAGCGATCTCAGCGCCGAGGGCACCGTCCTATGCGGATTCTAAACAAATCAAAACTGTGGATCTTGCAGGTGGCTTTGATAATTGCTGCGTTGCCGACCTTGCTCAACGCGGGGTTTAAGGAAGGTGACCGCCTGCCCGACCTTACCACGTTTAAATTGGAAGGGACTTTACCCAAAGACGTGAAGGGAAAAGTCGTGCTGCTGGATTTCTGGGCGTCGTGGTGTGAACCGTGCAAAAAATCCTTCCCGGCCATGGAGGAGCTTCGCAGACAGTACGGAGACCAGGGACTCACGATCATCGCGGTCAGTGTCGATGAGAAGCAAGCCGACATGGACCAATTTTTAGAGTCCGTCAAAGTTACGTTTTCAACGCTGAGGGACGCGAACCAGAAGCTCGTCGGCGAGGCCGACGTCCCGACAATGCCCACCTCTTTCCTCGTAGATCGGTCGGGAAGCATTCGCTTTATTCACAAGGGATTCACCGGGGACGAAACGGTAAAGCAGTACAAAAGCGAAATTGAACAACTACTCAAGGAAGCGAAACCGTGAACTCTGCCGACTGCGAGGCGACGCGGGGTTGAAGAACTATTGCATTCGTTAAGCGGGCGCGCCGTCAATCATTAAAACGGCAAACGGCAGGAGGCTCATTATGCTGCTTACGCTCAGTGTTCCGTCGGCGGAAACGCTTACGAGTTCACCTGTCAAAAGATTCTTAAATGACGTCCGCGTTGGTAGGAGTTCGCATTTCGCCTGAGTCTTTGACCAGATTCCCTGGTTTAACGGCCAGTTGCCACCGCCGTCATACAGCGAGAATAGGAATCGTGAGACCATAACGATAACGGTCGTTGCTTCGTGCTGACGGGCGAACCCGAACAGGTGACGGCTGAACTCGCCGTTGAATTCGATCGGCGTGTAGGAACCAATTGCGAACACGGCAGAATGATTCGATCGGGCGTTCAGCAGAGTCCGAATCACGTGCATCTTCAGGCCGCCGGTATCGAGCATATCTTGGGAGCAAGATGGAGTTGTTTGGCTGAGTAGGCCGGCGAGCGCGGCGTCACGCTGAGCGTAATCGACCGGCCGACGATTATCCGGGTCCACCAAGCTCAGATCCCAAAGCTCGGTGCCTTGATAAATGTCCGGGATGCCCGGGGCGGTAAGCCGAATTACCGTCTGCGACAGGCAGTTGATTTTCCCGAAAAACGCGATCGGTTTCTGGAATCCGGCGAAGCTGGACAAAAATTCGCGCGATTGACCGGGATCAAGAACGCGATCGACAAACCGATGGACCGCGGCTTCGTGCTCGGCGTTCGGCTCGGTCCAGGTCGTTTTCACCTTTGCCTCCCGCATTGCTTTCGTCAGATACGCTTTGATCCGGGTTGCGAAGCTTTCGCGATCGGGGTCAGTCATCGGCTGGTCCGGCCATGCCCCGATCAATGTCTGGTAGATCAGAAATTCCTCATTCGCGGTCGGCGAAGCGTGGCCGTCTGTCAGTGACCGATGGGCGGCATTCAGCGATCGCCAGCGCGCGAAGTGCGATTCCATTAAGGCTGGGATCTCCGACAGGACGCTGATCCGCGCTCGAACGTCTTCGCTTCTCTTGGTGTCGTGGGTGGACCCGGCGGACATCGCGTACGGCCAATTTATTTGCCGGTCGACCAGATACGCGTGCAGGGCCTCCGTTGCGACGCCGAAGCGAGCGGGGTCCCCGCCGACTTCGTTCAGGCTGATCAGCCGGTTGTAGTTGTAGAACAGCGTGTCTTCGATTCCCTTGGCAGTAACGGGCGAAGTAAGTTGCTGAAATCTCGCGGCAAAATCGGCCTGTTCCTGGACTGTCACAGCCGCTGGCTGGGTCAGCAGCAACGTCTTACGGAGCCAGGCAATTGCGGACCGGTCTAACTCGGGTGACTCGGCCACTGCGGCGGCGATCGCCGCGTCGATGCGCGCCTGATCCACAGTCGAAGCGCCGTCGACCGTGACATACGTTCGATAGACCGGGAAGCATGCAATCACTTCGCGAAGCACAGTTTCAAATGCATCGGCAGCAATTTTTGCGCCCCCTGGATCACGGGCGACGATCAGCCTGAGCTTCGTTGCTAAATTCGAAAGCTCACCGGCAAAAGCGTTCTTCAACACAAGCCGTTTGCTTTTGCGTGCCCGGCTTGCGAACGGTTCGAAATCTGAAGTCCACTTGTTGTAGATTTCGGTCATCGCATCGGCCCGTTCGGTATCTACGAACAGCGCATTAACCATTGCCAGAAAGTCGTACCCCGTTGTGCCGTGAACGGGCCATTCGGTTGGTAGTGGTTCGTCGAGAGCGAGAATTTTTTCGACGATGATGTAAGTCTGTTCGCCGGCTTCTTTGCGGAGCCACTGAAAGTACTGCAGCGGATTGTAGAGACCGTCGGGATGGTCGATGCGCAGACCGGCGACGTCGCCCCGCCGAACGTGATCCAGAATCCACGCGTGGGCGGCGTCGAAGACGTCGCGGCGTTCCATCTTCACACCGGCAAGATCATTGATGTCGAAGAAACGTCGATAGTTCAGTTCCCCCGCCGCCCGACGCCAGAACGCCAGCACATAATTCTGCTCGGCTAGCAGAGCCCTGGTCGCGGCCTTTCGTTCGCTTTCGCCTAATGAAACGGCCTTCGACGCTTCTTCGGAGGTGTCCGGCGAGAGGGGGAAATTTCGATCGCCGTACCGCAGAGAAATTTCTCCGCCTTCTGTCGCCAGGGCCAGTTGACCTTTGTCGATCGCCTCGTCGGCCGACGAGCCCAGCACTGGGAGAAAAACTTTATCCTTCAGAGCAGCGTTCCCGCGGGCGGTCCAATCGATGTCAAAGTAATCCGCGTGCTCGGCAGCCCGGCCGTGCTTCAGCACGTCGTTCCACCAAGGGGTCTCGTCGGTACCGACGCCCATATGGTTCGGCACGATGTCGAGCACCAACGACATCTTGTTCCGACGCAGTTCGGCGACAAAAGCGTTGAACTGGTCTTCGGTCCCTATCTCCGGATTCAAAACCGTCGGGTCGACCACGTCGTAGCCGTGCGTGCTTCCCTTACGCGCCTTCAGCAACGGCGACGCATAGCAGGTCGTAATGCCCAGCTTCTGAAGGTAGGGGACCAGCCTGATAACATTGCCTAGCGTGAAGTCCTTATGGAATTGGAAGCGATAGGTGGACCCGATCAGCGGTCGTGGGGCGATGTGCGAAGGGTTCATTTGTAAAGCCGATTGAGTTTGCGACGATCAGGAAATGCCTGCCTGGTGAAGCAGGACGGCCGACTGCCCGGGAATGCGCCACCCTTTTTCTTCGCACTCGACGACGCACGTGCCAGATCCGCCATACTGCGGGTCCTCGCTGGACCAGATCAGGTCCCAGCGTCCGTGAGCCGGTGGGGCCAGCAAAGGTTCGGGGGCAACCCGCAATTGCAAATCCGTTCCCAGATTCACGAAAAGCAGCAGATCATTTCCATCGTCTGTGAAATACCGAAGCACGAAGGCGTCCTGCGAAAGCACCGCGCCGTCGATCTGCCCGGGAACCGAAACTTTGGCGAAGAACGGTTCGCGCTTTCGAATCCGCAGCAGATCCTGATGCAATCGCAACACTTCCCGGTGGCCCGGCTTCTCCCGCTCGGCGAGATCAAGCTTGCAGCGTGCGAACGTATGCTCTTCACCAGGATCAGCGAGCAGCGCCTGCATCTGCGACGACGCGATCGACGGAAACTGGCACAGCTCTTTGCCGCGTCCGATGCGAATCAGTTCGTTCAGTTCGACGTGGTGATCGGCGAAATACAGGAACGGCGACGATGCGGCGAACTCCTGCCCCTGAAACAGCAAAGGCGTTTGCGGCAGCAGCAAAAGCAGGGCTGACATCGCGCGGTACGCGCCGGGGCTTGTGAGTTGATGCATTCTGAGCCCGCGGGCGGAGTTCGCGACCTGGTCGTGATTCTGCAGATAATGCACGAATGCCGTCGGAGGCAGATCAAATCCAAACGTGCCCCGCCGTTTTCCCTGCCAGTCATAACGCTGACCTTGGAAAAGATAGCCGCGCTTCGCGGCCGAAATGATCTCCTGCGGGCTTCCGTGATAGTCGTGGTAGTAGGCTTCGTTGTGTCCCGTCACTGCCACGTGCGTCGTGTGATGAAAGTCGTCGTTCCACAGAGCGTTCAGACCGTAGCCTGCGTCGGCGGGCGTTCGGACGATTCGCGACTCCTGCGGCTCGTTCTCGGCAATCAGATAAATCTGTTTGTGCGGTGCGGCTGCCCGGCACTCCCGTGCGATCTCGGCCAGGATGTGCTCTTTCGAATCGTCGATGAGCGCCTGCGTCGCATCGAACCGGAACCCGTCGAGATGAAACTCTTCGATCCAGTACCGGGCGTTGGCGACGAAAAACTCCCGGACTGCAGCATTTTCGGCCGCGTCGAAGTTCACACCCTGACCCCAGTCGTTCTTGTGTTTGTCGGTCAGGTACGTGTCAGAGAATTTCTTGAGATACATTCCGTCGGGACCGAAGTGGTTGTAAACCACATCGAGAACGACACCGAGCCCCAGGGCATGAGCGTGGTCTACGAAGTTTCGGAAATCGTCGGGTGATCCGTAGAGCCGGGTCGGGGCAAAAAAGTCTACGCCGTCATAACCCCAGCCGAACTTGCCGGGAAAATCTGCAACAGGCATCACTTCCAGACAGGTAATACCCAACTCCGCGAGTGCGCTCAGCTGCCCGATCGCGGCCGCCCATGTTCCTTCTGGCGTGAAGGTGCCGATGTGCATTTCGTACAGCACTTGACCGTGGGCCGGTACGCCCTGCCATGCCTTGTCGGTCCATCGAAACAAGGAAGGATCGACGACCTCGGAAGGCCCGTGAGGACCTTGTGGTTGAAAGCGTGACGCCGGGTCGGGATAGGCATCACCTTCGGTCCCGAGCTTGAATCGGTAGGCCGTTCCGACCGGCACCCGCGCCGCGCCCGAAAAATATCCTCCGGCTTCGGGGTCCAAATCGTTTTCGGCATACGCGGAGCCGTCGAAGACGACCGTCACCGATTCATGATCCGGAGCCCAGACGCGAAAATGCACCTCACCACCCTCGACTTCGGCCCCGATCGGGAGCCGGCGTGCGTACGAAGTCCGGACCGCTTGAACAGGTTTCATGATTGCAACTTTATTGAATAATTCAGGATAGAGGGGGAGTGTTAGGCGTCGGACGGTTTGCCTGCCGAGCCTGCTTTCGCAATGATTCCAGTTCTGCCGACGAGACTTCACGTCCTGTCTCATTGGCCGGCGTGGTTCGCAACAAAGCGAGTGATCGGCCGTGAAGCGGGTATTTTTCATCTCCTCGACAGACACGCAGTGGAATATCCGGATCACTCGTGTCGAGCATTGCTTCCCAGACCTGCTCGACCCGGGTCGCGGGAAGCGTGAAATCAATTTTTTCCCAATGCGCGTTCAGCAGAATGATGATCGTGTCGCCGGCGATAAATTCCCCGCGTTCATCGACTTCGTTAATAATGTCGCCTGCCAATCGCATACCCAGGCAGCGCACGTTGGTGTCAGCCCAGGCCTGATCCGACATCTCGTTTCCCGAGGGTTCGAAGAACGAGATGTCTTTGATAGATGAACCGCGGATGGCGCGACCTACGAAAAACTTACGGCGTTTAAACACTGGTTCCTGCCGCCAGATTTCAGTGCATTTCTGCGCGAACTGTAGAAAACTTTTCTGAGAAGGATCCAGATCCCATCGAAGCCAGTTCAACTCGTTGTCCTGGCAATAGGTGTTGTTGTTCCCGCTCTGCGCATGCCCCAGCTCATCGCCGGCCAGGATCATGGCAACGCCCTGAGAGAACAGCATCGTTGCAAACAAATTGCGTTTCTGACGCTCGCGCAGCGCGAGGATGTTGGGATCGTCGGTCGGGCCTTCGGTGCCGCAGTTCCAGCTGTTGTTGTCGTCGCTGCCGTCGCGATTTCCTTCGCCGTTTGCTTCGTTGTGCTTGTGGTCGTAGCTCACCAGATCCTGCAGACTGAAGCCGTCGTGGCAGGTGATAAAATTAATGCTCGCGTAAGGCTTTCGGCCGTCGTGCTGGTACAGGTCGCTGCTGCCCGCGATGCGGGTCGCTACTTCCGAAGCCAGTCCGCCATCGCCCTTCCAGAACTTTCGAATATCATCACGATATTTCCCGTTCCACTCCGTCCAAAGCACCGGGAAATTTCCGACCTGATACCCGCCCGGGCCGACGTCCCACGGCTCGGCGATCAGCTTCACCTGAGACAGAATCGGGTCCTGGTGAATGATGTCGAAAAACGCGCCGAGCCGATCGACTTCGTGAAGTTCGCGGGCGAGCGTGCTGGCCAAATCGAACCTGAACCCGTCCACGTGCATCTCGGTCACCCAGTACCGAAGGCTGTCCATGATCATCTGCAGCACACGCGGATTGGTCATCCGCAGCGTGTTACCGCAGCCGGTGAAGTCCATGTGGTATCGCGGATCTTCCGCCAGACGGTAATAAGCAGAGTTATCGATTCCCCGCCACGACAGCGACGGACCGAGTTGATTTCCTTCTGCGGTGTGGTTGTAAACCACGTCGAGAATCACTTCGATGCCGGCTGCATGCAGTGCACGCACCATCATCTTGAATTCCGACACCGACTTCCTCGGCGACTGTTTCGACGCGTATCCCACGTGCGGGGCGAAAAAATTCAGTGTGTTGTATCCCCAGTAATTCGTTTTGCCCTGCTCGACCAGATGTCGATCTGAAAGATGATAATGCACCGGCAGCAGCTCGACCGCGGTCACGTTCATCGCCTGCAAATGACGAATCGACGCCTCGGCCGCGACGCCCGAGTACGTGCCCTGCTGGTGCTCGGCCACGTCAGGATTTCGAACTGAAAACCCTTTGACGTGCAGTTCGTAAATCAGCGTCTTATGCCAGGGAGTCCTCGGCGGCCTGTCGTCACCCCAGGTGAATGCCGTATCCAGAACCGCGCCCAGCGGGGCAAACTCGGCATTGTCGCGGTCGTCGAACGACAGGTCCGCCTCGGGATCGTTCAGCTTGTATCCGAACAGTGAATCGTCCCATTTTACGTCTCTACCAATGGCCTTGGTGTAGGGGTCAAGAACGACTTTATTCGGGTTGAATCGGTGTCCGTTTTTCGGGTCGTACGGCCCGTGAACCCTGTAACCGTAAAGCTGACCCGGCTGCAGATCCAAGAAATAGCCGTGCCAGATCATGTCGGTGTTTTCAGTGAGCTCTACGCGAAGCGATTCCTTTTTGTCGTCGACTCCGTCGAAAAGACACAGTTCAACCTTCGTCGCGTTCTCGGCATAAATTGCGAAATTAACGCCGACTCCGTCGAAGGTTGGTCCGAGCGGATAGGGACGACCGGGCCATTTACGCATTACTTGCCTTGTAAAAATTTATTTGCTTTTAGACGCTGCCTGATTGGTGAAACAAATCGAATGCCAGTTTTTCCACTACCGCAGACGACCCGCGGTCGAGCTCCTGCGGCAATTTCTCCGTACCCCGATTCGACGCACGTCGGCAGACTGTGCTCGAATGAGTCTTTCACGAGCGGCTTCAGTTTCCGACACTTTTTTTGCCGACCGGCGGGCCGGTGGAGTATTGCTTCACGTCAGTTCGTTGCCGGGAAAATATGGAATCGGAGATCTCGGCCCGGTCGCACATCAGTGGGTCGATTGCCTCGCGGACGCCGGTCAGCAGGTCTGGCAGATTCTTCCGTTAACGCCATCAGGCTGTGGAAGCTCACCCTACAGCAGCTTGTCGGCCGCTGCCGGCTCTCCAGAACTGATCTCGATAGAACAACTCGTCATCGACGGGTACCTGCCGTCCGACGACGGGTTTAAATCCACGCAAAATGCGGGACGCGTCGACTACGCCCGGGTCATCGCACGTAAGCAACTTGCCGTGGAACGGGCGTGGGAAACTTTCTGCGCTCGTCCGGCGAACCACCGGGAAAAATTCCGCGCGTTTTGTGAGCTCGAGAAAGCCTGGCTGGACGATTTCTCGCTTTTTCAGTCTTTACGCGAGGCCAACCCCGGGCTTCCGTGGACGCGATGGAGTAAACCGCTGGTCCGTCGCGACCCGGCCGCGTTGTCGTCGGCGGCGCGGGACCTCGCGCCACGGCTCGACCGGCACCGTTTCGAACAGTTTCTGTTTTTCTCGCAGCTCGACCGACTCCGCGCCCACGCCCGGCGCAGAGGCATCCGCCTGCTCGGCGACGTGCCTATTTTTGTCTGCGCCGACTCGGTCGATGTCTGGGCGAACGCCCATCTTTTTAAACTGGACCGGCAGGGCCGCCCCACCGTGGTGGCCGGGGTGCCGCCCGATTATTTTTCTTCGACCGGGCAACGCTGGGGCAATCCGATCTATGACTGGGAAGCCATGCGGCGAAACGGATTCGTCTGGTGGATCGACCGATTTAAAAGCCAACTAAAACACGCAGACCTGCTGCGGATCGATCACTTCAGAGGGTTCGCCGCCTGTTGGGAAATTCCAGCCGGTTACCCGACCGCGGCCCGCGGGCGGTGGGTGTCGGCCCCGGGTGACGCGCTGTTCACGGCCGTCCGGAATTCACTCGGCAAGGTCCCCTTTGTGGCCGAAGATCTCGGAACGATTACGCCGGACGTCACCGCACTTCGCGACAAGTTCGAGATGCCCGGCATGCGGGTTTTACAGTTCGGGTTCGGCGGAGATCCGGGCAGTGAGCATTTGCCGTGCAATTTTTCCAAGCAGTCGGTCGTCTACACCGGCACTCATGACAACGACACCACGCGGAGCTGGTACGCGACCCTGGATAAAAAGGGCCGAAAGTTTCTGCACGATTATCTGGGTTCGGCCCCGCAGGACGTCGCCTGGGAGCTTCTCCGCTTGGCCTGGGCATCGGTGGCAAACTGTGCGATCGCGCCGATGCAGGACTTGCTGTCGCTCGGACCACGGGCGCGAATGAACACCCCGAACCAACCGACCGGCAATTGGCGCTGGCGGATGCCGGCGGACGCGCTCGACGGCGACTGGCGGCACCGGCTCGCAGAGCTCACGCGGATTTACGGCCGCAGCAAATCCGATTCGGTTTGACCGTTCCATACCGGCGGTCGCGAAGATATTTATCACTTTGATTTACGGAACTGAGAGCATGGCTTACACACCAATCGAGGACCACGGACTGATCGGAAACATGCACACCGCCGCCCTGGTCGGGCGTGACGGTTCGATCGACTGGCTGTGCATGCCGCATTTCGACTCGCCGAGTATTTTCGGGGCCATCCTCGACGACAAAAAAGGCGGTCGGTTTAAAATAGCCCCGCTCGAAGAAAAAGTGACCCGCAAGCAGATGTACTGGCCCGACACCAACGTGCTGATCACGCGATTTCTGCTCGGTGACGGCGTCGTCGAAGTCATCGATTACATGCCAGTCGGACTAAAACTCGGCGAGCCGGGGTTCCGGCAAATCCTCCGCCGCGTCGAGGCGATCCGAGGGACCGTCCCGATGGTGATGGACTGCTGCCCGGCGTTTAATTACGCCCGCGACACGCACACGGTGCAAATCAATTCACACGGCGCGGTCTTCGAAAGCGAAACGCTTTCGGTCGCGCTGACCACCACGGTCGCGCTGGAAATGCACCGCAGCGAGTGTGGCGTCACCGCACAGTTTGAACTCAAGCAGGGCGAACGGGCGACGTTCGCACTCCGGCCGCTGGACGACAAGCACCGCGGCGCAGAGGTGCTGACTCTGGAGACCGAAGAGCGGCTGTTTAATCAGACGGTAGCCTACTGGCACCGCTGGCTCGCCAAATGCACCTATGTCGGGCGTTGGCGCGAAATCGTGAATCGGTCCGCGTTGTGTCTGAAGCTGCTGACGTTCGAACCGACCGGTGCACTCGTCGCGGCCCCGACGTGCAGTCTGCCCGAGGCCATCCCCGGACCCCGGAACTGGGATTACCGGTTCACCTGGATCCGCGATGCCGCATTTTCCATCTACGGGCTGCTTCGCATCGGATTCACCGAGGAAGCGTCGGCGTTCATGAAATGGATCGAGCAGCGGTGCCACGAACGCGAACCCGACGGCGGGCTGCAAGTCATGTATTCGCTGCACGGCAAGCACCAGCTGACCGAGGAAACGCTGGACCATCTCGACGGCTACAAAGGCTGCAAGCCGGTGCGGATCGGTAATGGCGCTTACGACCAACTGCAGCTAGACATCTACGGCGAGTTGATGGACAGCGTCTATCTGTACAACAAGCACGCCGAGCCGATCTCGTACGACCTGTGGACCGAACTTCGTGGGCTGGTCGGCTGGGTCGGGAAAAACTGGCAACGCCCCGACGAAGGCATCTGGGAAACCCGCGGCGGCAAGAAGCATTTTGTTTATTCGAAGCTGATGTGCTGGGTCGCGGTCGATCGCGCGATTCGTCTGGCCGAGAAACGTTCGTTCCCCGCCGACTGGCGGTCCTGGATGGAAACCCGCGACGCGATCTACATGGACATCATGAAGAACGGCTGGTCGACCAAGAAGCAGGCCTTCATCCAGCATTACGGCTCCGACGCGCTCGACGCGTCTAATCTGATGATGCCGTTGGTTTTCTTCTCGGCCCCGAACGACCCGCGAATGCTCAAGACGCTCGACGCGATCTGCAAAGACCCGTCCGAGGGCGGCCTGCTCTCCAACAGCCTGGTGTACCGGTACAACACGCACGATTTTCACGACGGATTAGCCGGCACCGAGGGCACGTTTAACATGTGCACGTTCTGGCTGGTCGAAGCGTTGACCCGCGCCGGCCGGACCGATCCGAGACGGCTCGAGCAGGCGCGCCTGATCTTCGAAAAAATGCTGGGCTTCGCCAACCACCTGGGCTTATACGGCGAGGAAACCGGTGCGCACGGTGAAGCACTCGGAAACTTCCCGCAGGCGTTCACGCACCTTGCGATCATCTCATCGGCGTACAACCTCGACCGAACATTGAATGAAAGCCGAGGATCGGCTTTAAAGCCCTGAGATCGGAAGCCGATCACGCGGATAAAAAAGCACGGCGGACGAATGATGTCCGCCGTGCTTCGTTGTTTGATCGAGATAAACTCGTGCCAACTTACCAGGCAAAGTGCGCGAACGCCTTGTTGGCGTCGGCCATGCGGTGGGTGTCTTCGCGCTTCTTCATGGCGTTGCCTTCCTTGCGGAAGGCGGCCATCAATTCGTCTGCAAGACGGTCGGCCATTGGACGACCACCGCCGTCGCGGCAGGCACCGATCAACCAGCGGAACGCGAGGCTCTGCTGACGACGCTTGTTGACCTGCATCGGGACCTGATAGTTCGCCCCGCCGACGCGGCGGCTGCGGACTTCGACATAAGGCTTGATGTTGTTGATCGCGGTTTCGAACAGTTCCAGCGGGGGAACGTCCTTGACTTTCTTAGTGACCTGATCCATCGCTCCGTAGAACAGCTTCTGGGCGACGGTCTTCTTGCCGTCCCACATCAGGGAGTTGATGAACTTGCTGACAAGCTTGCTGTTGAACCGTGGGTCCGGCTTGAGCATGTCTTCGGAAGCGGTGAATTTCTTATATGCCATAGGATTGGTTACTGGTGACTGGTTGTTAGTAAAAAGGAAAAGGTGTGAATGGCGTTGCTGCTGTATGTACCAACAACTAACAACTACCAACTAACAACTATTTCCCTTTCTTTGCTCCGTACTTGCTGCGGCTACGCTTCCGGCCGTCAACGCCTAAGGCGTCGAGCGTGCCACGGACGATGTGGTATCGCACACCGGGAAGATCGCGAACTCGACCGCCCCGAACCAGCACGATGCTGTGTTCTTGAAGGTTGTGTTCTTCGCCCGGGATGTAAGCCGTGACTTCATTACCGTTGCTCAGGCGAACGCGGGCAATTTTCCGAAGTGCCGAGTTCGGCTTTTTCGGGGTCATGGTCTTGACCTGAAGACACACGCCACGCTTCTGCGGGCAGGCTTCGAGATCTTTAACCTTGTTGATGCGCGGTAAGGCCCGTCTGGGCTTCTTGATAAGCTGATTAATCGTCGGCATACTCTTCCTAAAGAAACACGAACCCGAACACGGGAAAGTCCGGTACCTTACCGCCCCCCGGTGGTGTTGACAAGGCCTTTGCGCCGTCATTCTAACACCGAGTTTCAAACGGTCCTTTTCGGGCACCGGGCGACACGGGATCTCGGCCACTTGACCCCGGGCCTGATGCACGACGGCAAACCCACCGGGCTGAAACTTCGGTGACTTCCGCGCGTCATTGGGATGCCAACGTTGTACACCGGTCGAGCGGGCCCTAAGTTGAGCCGCTGTCGGCCGATCGGCGGCAACCAATGTGTACGCCGGATCAGCCGTATTAAGATGAAAGATCGAGATTTATGAACTTCGCAAAGACCGCAACCGCTTGTTTGTTCGCTGCCACGGTGTCGACCGTTGCACTGGTCGTGCCAGGGGCGTGCTATGCCGCCACTCCGGCAACCGAACCGACCGGGCAGGCGACGACCAGTCCTGCGGCAACTCAAGCGGCCAACCCCGACGACGACCGTGCGGCAAAGATCGGCGTGCAGTTGATCGAGCTCAGTCGGCAGATAAAAGCCGACGGCGGCACGTCCGAGATCTATTCCGACGCCTCGAAACGGGTCGATGTCGCCCCCCGGTTGGTCCCGCTGCTGAAACAGCAGACGAGCCTTCTCGGCGAATACATCACCGTCAGTCATGGTTCGATCCCGGTGACTGCCTTCGATCAGATGCGGCAGCATAACCTGGCCCTGCTCTACCTGCTGGGCGACCCGGAGACGACGAACTCGATCAACAGAGCGGCGCAGTCGACGGAATCCGACGCGACGCTTGAAGCGTTCACCACTCGGTTGCTGTCGCAGTGGATCGCAGCGGGAAAAGACGTCGATGCTCAGACCAAACTGGTCGATCAGGTCGAAAAGCTCGATCTTTCGCACCCTTCGAATGTGAAACTGACGATGTTCACGTTTCAGTTGTCACGCGACGCCGCCACCGACGAACTGGGGGACCGGTTGATGGCCTTGGCGTCGGAGACGATGAAAAACCCCGCCGCGACCGCTCTGCAGAAGCAGGTTCCGATGGTCAAGCGGTACCGAGGCGCGATCGAGGCCGCCCTCACGCTTTTGAAAAGCCACGAGGGCAAGCCGCTGGAAATCAGCGGGCGGACACCCGACGGGACAACCTTCAGTACTGCCGATTGGAAAGGCAAAGTTATTTTAGTGGACTGCTGGGCGACGTGGTGCGCGCCCTGCGTTGTGGGCCTGCCACGGGTGAAGGACGTCTATGAGAAGTACCACAAAGTGGGATTAGAGATAGTCGGCGTCTCGAGCGATTACGCCGCCGAAACGTTGACCGCATTCACCACCAAGAATGCAATGCCCTGGCCGCAGTTACTCGACGCGAAAGCCGCCGCCGAGACGAAATGGAATACACTGGCGACGGGGAATAATGTATACCAGCTGCCGACGGTTTTTCTGATCGACAAAAAAGGTGTCTGTCGTTCGGTGCTGGTCGACGACGACTTTGAGACGCTTATCCCGCGGCTGCTCGCGGAGTGATCTCGCGAACGGAGTCGGGCACTTTTTGAAATTGGCAGCGGCGAAGAAGTGGACACAATATGATGATCAAAGTTGGCACTCTCAAACAGCGGGCCCTGCTCGCAGTGATCGCGGCCGTCGGCCCGGGCCGGGTGCTTTGCGCGGCCGCGCACGGCCAAACCACTGCCCCGACGACGGCACCGGCAGCCGAAGCCCCGTCCAGGTCAGCGGAGGCCATCAACGCCGACATCAAGGAGCAGTTCGAACAAAGTCAGGACCTGCTGGCCAGCCCAACAATGCTGACCAACGCCGACCTGCGGAACGCGGCCGCCCCAAAGGCGATTCCGATTTTCAAAAAACTGGTGGCCGACTTTAACGAGCTCGAAGCCGTCGATTCGTCAGTCAAAGAGCAGGTCGCGCCCGGGCGGGCGGAATTTACGATGCTTTTGGCGTTGATGGGAGACCCTGACGCGGCCGTTAAGCTGAAGCAACAGGCGAGCGACCCGAATCCCGCCGTTTCACTCGAAGGCAGGAGCGGGCAACTGATGATCGCTTGGTTCAATGTCGGCGGTGACGAGACGGCCGCCGCCAAGGTCGTCGACGACGTCGAAAAACTCGCCAAGGCCAACCCGCAGAGCACTGCGTTAACGGGTCAGCTGGTACAGATGTCTCAGGTGGGCGCGCCGTCCGAACCCATACACAACCGTCTGCTGGCGATCGCCAGCGACGTCATGAAAAATGAGTTCGCGGACCAGATCAAACAACAGCTTGCGTCTTCGAAAAAGCTGGAGGAGTTGGAGGGAAAACCGCTGACGATTGCCGGCAAGCAACTCGGCGACAAGGATTTTTCGACGGCTGGTTGGCAGGGCAAAGTAGTGCTGGTCGATTTCTGGGCGACGTGGTGCGGGCCGTGCATGGCCGAGATGCCGCGGGTGCAGAAGATGTACGCCGATTATCACGAAAAAGGGCTCGAAGTGCTCGGGGTTTCAAACGACCAGTCGGGCGACGATCTGGCGAAATTCGTTGGCGAGAACGCCAAGACGATGCCCTGGCCGCAACTGTTCGACGGCGCGGCCGCCGAGGCCCAGAAGTGGAACCCGATCACCACCGGGTTCGGCATTAACGGTATCCCGACGATGTTTCTGATCGACAAAAAGGGAATCTGTCGATCGGTGACCGCGCGTGAAAAGTTGGAAGAGTTAATTCCCAAGATGTTGGCGGAGTAGTTGAATGGCTTCACGTGTTTGCCTGATCGATCTTCCCGGGCTGAGTAAAAAACTTTTATCCGCCGTGCCTGCCGAGTCGGCGTTCGGCAAATGGGTCGCTGGTAAAACGGCGGTCACGCTGAAACCGTCGTGGCCGGCCGTCACGTGTTCGGTTCAGGCGACGCTGACCACAGGCGTACCGCCATCGCAGCACGGCATCGTCGCCAACGGCATTCCGACCTTTCGGTCCGTTGCCGACCGGCAGCTGGTCGACGACAGCAACTTCGCCGAGTACCGAAAACAGGTCAGCTTCTGGGAGCAATCGAACCAGTTTGTTCAGGTGCCGCGGTTCTGGCAAAACGCCGACGGCACGAGTCGGTACAAGACCGCGCTCCTGTTTTTTCAGAACTCGATGCCGGGTTTTCACGGCACGCCCCGCCCCGCCGCCGACATCGTGCTGACCCCGAAACCGGACCACGGCCCGGACGGGAAACTGGTCAGCCTGTGCTGGTCGAATCCGCCCGAACTAGTGCCGGCCCTGTTCAAGGAACTCGGACCGTTCCCGCTGATGAATTACTGGGGGCCGATGGCCGGCATCGCGTCGAGCAAATGGATCGCCAAAGCCGCCGCGATGGTCTGGCAGCAGCACGCACCGCAAGTGCAATTGGTGTATATCCCGCATCTGGATTACGACCTGCAGCGGTTCGGGCCGGACTCGCCGCAAGCGATAAGGGCCGTTGTTGATCTCGCGAGTGCGCTAGAACCGTTGTTCGCGTCGGTGATCGCCGATGGTGCTGATGTCGTCGTCTTAAGTGAGTATTCCATCTCCACCGCCGACGACGCAATCGCTCTGAATAAGCTGTTCAGGCATGCGGGCCTGCTGGTCACTCGTGATACCCCGGATGGTGTTCTGATCGATTATGAAATGTCAGACGCGTTCGCGATGGTTGATCATCAGATCGCTCACGTGTACTTGAAAAACGATTCCGTCCTTTCAAGCGTCGATACATTGCTTCGAAAAGAATCGATCGTGCCTTTGACTGCAGATCGTAAAGTGACTCATCCCCGCGCCGGCGATATTCAAGTCGAAGCGCCTGGCAATAAATGGTTTGACTACAGATGGTGGGATCTGAAGGAGGTGGGACCAGGCTTCGCTTCGACAGTCGATATTCACAGAAAGCCGGGCTATGACCCCCTCGAACTGTTCTTTGACCCTGCAACGAAATCTGTTATCTCGGATTCGAACCGAATCCGCGGAAGCCATGGCAGGTCCGCGACGAGCGATGGTCTTTGTCTAGGACTCGCAACGCAGGCTGAAAGCCTAAACGCCGCCGATGTTGCGAACGAACTCGCACAACTGTTGAGCCGCTGAACTTAGCTTAAGACTAGGAACAGATGTGCCCGCAGAATCGTCGGGCTTGGTCCTGATTTCCCGTAGCTTTCAGCATCAGGAACGCTGGGCATTGTCCAGAATACTTCCGGGTCGAGCATACCGCTCCCAAGAATTAGCGTGGCATTTTGGGCAGAGGCGTGGCGCGGTCACCATATTTTCGGGCTCGAATCCACACGAGCGGCATTGCAGTTGAAAAACAGCAACCTTTGCCGTGGAAACTAGATACGGATCGTACGAAGCAAAATGACCCTCTGACGCAAACGGTTCCATGCTGATGGACATGCTAAGTCTCCTGTTACAACGCACTTACAATTAAGTGGAAGTACGCAGGAAATAAAGCAAGGACGGTGCCAGAAGGGCAATGTCAAAAAATTATCAGCTGCAATGAGGAGAGTCTAAAGTTTGGTGCAATCATACGGGACAAAATCGATCCAGATCTCTCAGTTTTGGTACGACATCTTGCCGCAACGGCGACAAACGGACGCAGATTCACGTCTCTAAGACGGATTCGTCGGCTGACGGCACGATCTTTCGCTCGAGTTCGTATTGGTGCAGTTTCCGCTGCAGCGTTCGAACCGAAATATTGAGCCGCTGCGCCGCGTGAGTGCGGTTACCATTACAGTTGTCCAGCGCTTTCGAAATAGCGAGCTTTTCAAGTTCGTCCATCGTCAGGTTCGTTGGAAGATCTCTTGGCGTGGCGGATCCCAATGTGCTTTCACGAATCTCATCCGGAAGATCATTTTCGGACATGACGTCGGTTTCGGCCAAAACGATCATCCGCTCCAGCGCATGGCGAAGCTCCCGCACGTTGCCCGGCCAACGGTAGGACAGCAGTTTTCGAATCACTTCCGGCGAAACCCGTTTCGAAGGCATGTGCTTCAAATTCGTCAGTTCTGAGACGAAGTGATCGATCAAGATCGGGATGTCGTCCGGGCGTTGCCGCAGCGGCGGGAGATTGATCGTGACGACATTCAGTCTGTAGTAAAGATCCTCGCGGAACGTGCCCGCTTCGACCATTTTACGAAGATCCTGCCGTGTTGCCGCCAGAACGCGAACGTCGACCTTGCGGTCCTCGTGACCACCCACCGGGGTGACGGTGAGCGTCTCAAGAACGCGCAACAGCTTGGCCTGCAGCCCGATTTCGAAGTCGCCGATTTCGTCGATGAACAGTGTGCCGCCGTCGGCCTGTTCGAACCGGCCGATTCGCTTGTCCGTCGCGCCGGTGAACGCCCCGCGGACGTGCCCGAATAGCTCGCTTTCGACCAACGTCGCCGGCACCGCCGCCGCATTGACCGCAACGAACGGGCCTTTTTTCCTCGGGCTGTTGTAATGCAGCGCCTGCGCGACCAGCTCTTTTCCAGTCCCGGTTTCCCCGAGCACCAAAACCGTACTGTCGACCGCGGCCGCCCGCTGAATCTTGGTGAACACGTCTTTCATCTGCTTCGACTGGCCGATGATCTGTTCGAGCCCGAACTTCTGGTCCAACTGCCGGCGAAGGCTGTCGATTTCCTTGTCTTTCTTCTGCGTATCTATCGCCCGTCTGATCAGCAGCATCAGTTCGTCGGGATTGATGGGCTTTGTCAGGTAGTCATACGCACCGTTCTTCATCGCCTCGACCGCGCTGGACACGCTGGCCTGGCCACTGACGAGGATGAACTGCGTGTCGGGCTGGCGCTTTTTCCAGAGCTGCAGCAGGTCCATCCCGCTGACCTCGCCCATGTTCAGGTCGCTGATCACGATGTCGATATTTTCGTCGATATACCCGGACGCTTTGTCGGCGTTTTCCGCGCCGAAAACAGTAAAACCTTCGGACTTCAGGATCTGACTGACCGCCTTGCGCTCAGTCTCGTGATCCTCTACCACAAGCACTCTGCCCGCGGTTGCCATAGCTCACCTTCGAATTAAAACGCCTCGTCGTAGCAATTAGCCGTGACGAATCGTCATACCACATCAAGACTTTGATGCACAATGAGTAAAGTTGAACCTGTTCGAGAACTCCGGCGTCCGGATCTGCCAAAACGCAGCGGGGGTTTGTGCTCACCTCGGTTGCGGTAGTCGATGTGTAAGCCGCTCCTCACCACGAGATTTTGTTGCTGGCGGAAAATCTAAGCACTGATTCAATCGTTGCCCGGTCCAAGGGCGAGTCAGAAAGTTTGAATCACTGCTTTTTTTATAGATCCATTCTCGCCGGAGCAGACGATTCGACGCGCGGGATGACACGCGTCGGATGAAGTCGTTACTATTCGCCCACCGATGCTCAACCGCGTCCGCCGATTGAACATCTCCCTCGCCGCAAAGTGCCAGCTTCTGTTCGGCTCGGCGCTGGTCCTGATCATTGCCGCGGCGCTGTTCGTACCCTGGCAGCGCATGGAGCAGCTGACCGAGCAATTGAATGACACCGCCGCCGGCGCGATCGCTGAAACGATCATCCGGCAGCATGTTCAATCCGAAACCGTACCGACGACCGAGCAGTTAACGATCCATGGTTTAAGCACTCGCCCCTCCGCCCGGGCGCAGCACGTGGCAGGCGGTGACACGCTGCCTCCCCGGTTGATCGATCTGCACCCGCCTAAAACCGAACCGCTGACGGCATGGGAAAGAACCGTGCTCGACGAGCTGCGAAAAGACCCGCAGCCCCGGGTTTATGCCCGGAAATATGCCCGCCGAGACGGCAATGAAGGCTTCCGCTACGCTCAAGCCGTCACCCTGCAACCGGAATGCTCGCGATGCCATTCCCAATCCGGGACCGGCCTTGCGCTGACCCAGGTCGGCCCCGCCGCGTTTCCCACATCGACGCGGCCGGCAAGCAACCCGGCAACCGAACCGGTATCCAACGTGGCGAGTAGCACAGCAAACAGTCTCGGCACCGAAGCCGCCCTCGCGCCCGCCCGGCCCCAGGTGCTCGGGATTGTCAGCGTCGACATTCCGTCCCAGATCCGGCTGAATCAGCAACTGCTGAACCGGGTCTTCATGCTGACCGCGGGCATGCTCGCCGGCACGTTGGCGATCGTCGTCTTTTATCTAATCGTCACCCGTTTGATCCTTCAGCCGGTGCGCGTTCTTCAGGAGACGGCCGAAAAGGTCAGCAGCGGCGATCTGAACATCCGCTCGGACATTTACACCGGTGACGAGTTTCAGCAACTCTCAGAGACGTTCAACACCATGCTCGCGAACCTCAATCGCAATTCGGAACAATTGCAGTCAATTAACAAAAATCTCGACATCAAAGTAGGTCAACTCGCCGAGAGCAACGTTGCGCTGTACGAATCGAACCGGCTGAAAAGTGAATTTCTGGCCAACGTCAGTCACGAACTTCGGACGCCGTTAAACTCGATTCTCGGGTTCGCCGAGCTGCTTAAAGACGTGACCATCGCGGACCTGAAGTCGTCCCGGTACGTTCAGAACATTCTGCAGAGCGGGAAGAATCTGCTCGACTTGATCAACGACCTTCTGGACCTGGCGAAAATCGAAGCGGGCCGGATGGAAGTCCGTGCCGAGCCGCTGTCGTTGAACGATTTGTTCGAAGGACTGACGAGCATTTTAAAACCCGTCATGGCGGCCAAGTCACTGACGATGACGTCGACCGTTTCGCCGGACATGCCAATCGTGCAGACCGATCCGCCGAAATTACAGCAGGTGCTCTACAACTTTCTGGCCAACGCGATCAAGTTTTCCCCGTCAGAATCGGCTATAGAACTGAACGCCCGCGTCGAAGCGGACGCGTTCGTCTACATCGGTGTCACTGATAAAGGGCCCGGGATTGAGCCCGAAAAGCAGACGCTCATTTTCGAGAAGTTTCGCCAGATCGACGGTTCCGTTACCCGGCAGCACAGCGGTACCGGACTCGGGCTCGCGATCTCCAAAGAACTGACCACCCTGCTAGAAGGCACGATCGGCGTCGACAGCAAACCTAACGAAGGCGCGACTTTCTGGATCCGCCTGCCGTTGAAGATTCAGTCGAGTGTTAAAGACGTGCGCGGACAGACCGCGCTGAATTAATCAAATAGCGACACTCACGCACAAACGATTGCCGCAGTTAGCCGGTCTAGAAACCGAGCTCGACGTTTAGTTCCGCGAACGGGCCGTCACGCAAATGTCGCCGGGGGTTAAGCCCCCGGCTGTCGAAACCCTGAGAGAATTCCTGCCCGAACGCCCACCCGCCCCCGGCCGTTACCCGAATAAGCTGTGTCGGGTTCCATCGAAATCCCGCCTCGACCCGATGCTCCTGCAAAAACATCCGACGATCTGCCGGCAGGTTCGACAGATGAAACGCGCTCAACCGGTCCGTATAGGTGCTGAGGATGGCGAAGTGCTTGTCGAATTCGTACCCGACCCGGCCGATAAAGGTCTGCAGCACTTCGAGCCCGGCAACGATCTGCAGGCCATTGACCGGCTCATACGTGATGGTGTCCAACGGCAGACCAATGACGTACGTCAGGTGCTGATTATACCGGTTCGCAAACTCGATCCCCGGGATCGGCACGTCCGGCAGGAACGTACGGTTGCCGTCGTAGTTCAACGCAATAACCAGCGCCTTATCTTTGGAAAATTCCCGACCGACGATCAGGTTGCCAGTGAAGTACTGCGCGTGTGGGTCAGAAAACGGCGACGCGCCCGCGTACCCGACGGCACCCGTGACGACGACGAAAAACTTATTGACCTCGGCGATCGGCTGGGCGAATCCGACGCTGGCGTCGACCAGGTGCCTCGGCAGATAGGTGTCGTGACCGCGAATGTCAAAGTAGAGAACGTCGTATCCGATGCGGGGCGTCGCCCGCTCGTCCGGCAGAATTCGCCAACGCCCCTGCGCGTGCACCGATGAAAGACCGACGCTGTTGGTCGAATCTTCCCGAGTGGGGGCCGACGATTCCAGAACGCCTTCGGTCGACGTGTCAAACGCCTGGTGCGGCTGCCAGGGCTTGATCAGCAGATCAGGGCTCGTCTGCCCGAACGCGAGTCCGGCAAAACCGCCGACGGACAAAAATACGAAGACCGATACAAAAAAGAACGGGCCTTTGAGCATGCGCGAGAGTATGCCAAAGCGCCCGGGTAATGCAAAACGTCAAAACCGTTTCGCATTAAAAATTGTGGATTAACTCAATGACCCGGTTACGCGCCGACGGCCTGAACGAACATCGAGACGCTCTTCAGGTCGCGAAGGGCCTGCGGAGTCGCGACGATGGTCGCCGACACGCCGGTCACCAGGTTCGGATGAATCTTATTCACCCGCTTGGTCCAGATGCAGCCGCCGCGACGCTTCGGCAGCGGAATGAAGTTCTTGCTCCGGGCGTCCAGCGGTGCAACAACCGCTTTGTCCTTCAGGAACAGCCGTTCAATCGTCTTACGGGCGGATTCCCGCGTAATCGACTTGCTGATCGTCACCTTGATCGTCTGCCCGGATTTAATATCAATAGCCATAGCGTCTCCAGAATCGAAAGACGGAGCAGTATACAGATGCGACTTCAGTTGACAAGCCCCGCAAGTGCCGTCCGCAGGCCGCTTCCGGTTTGGAATGAGCGTTGCCAACGAACAATCGTCCGTCGCGGCGTGTGGATCGAACTTGTATAACCGCCCTCACATGCAGTTTCCAAAAGCAATTATCTTCGACATGGACGGCACCCTTACCGCCCCGCGGCTGGATTTCGATCAGATCAAGCTGGACATGGGCATCGGGTCGAACCCGATCCTCGAAACGCTGAAGCAAATGCCCGAAGCAGAACGCCGGGTCGCCGAGCAGATTTTGTTCGACCACGAGGACCGCGCCGCCATGGAATCGACGCTTAATCCCGGATGTGTGGCGTTGCTGGACTGGCTCGAATCCAAGTCGGTCGCGACCGCGCTCGTGACCCGCAACACCCGCCGAAGCGTCGCGACCGTCTTCAAACGGCACGGCCTCAAAATTGACGTCCGCATTACCCGTGAAGACGGCAAATACAAACCCGACCCCGCCCCGCTTCTGCTCGCCTGCGATCGCCTGAGCGCGAACCCCGCCGACTCGTGGATGGTAGGTGACGGCTGCCACGATATTGACGCCGGCGTCGCCGCGAACATCAAAACTGTCTGGATCAGCCACGGCCAACCGAAGTCATTCCCCGCCGAACCGTGGCAAACCAAGCGAGACCTGCTGCAACTAACCGACTGGCTCCGCGAACTGTCTGAAGCATGACAGCCGCCCGGGCCGAACGAGGACAACATGAAGCGAAGATCATCATCCCTTTCGCAAGTGCTGCTGGCAGCGCTGCTCGTTTGCAGGACCGCGGGGGCCGAACCATCGGTTCTCGACGCCAAGTCGTCCATCGATAACGTCCTCGACGCCCTTCACGACAGCGGAAGGTCGTTGAAGACATTAACCGCGACATTAAAGACCACCGATACCGACACCAACATGGGAACCGACACGTTCCACAACGGTCAGCTGGCGATGCGGATCAAGCCCGGCGGCGACGCCCAGCTGCACCTGATTCTGAAGGACCGACAGTTCGGCACGCAGAAGCCCGTTGCGGACCGCAAAGAATACGTCCTGGATAACGGCTGGGTCACCGACCGCGATTTCACCACCAGCAAAGAAAGCCGTCGTCAAATCTCCCGGCCGGGCCAGAAGGTCGACGTGTTCCAGCTGGGCAAGGGCCCGATCCCATTGCCGATCGGGCAGGATAAAACCGAGGTAAAGGCTCGATTCGACGTCACGATCACGCCGCCCGACAAGGACGACCCGGCCAACGCCATTCACCTCGCCCTGACCCCAAAACCCAACACCGAATATTCCGACAAGTACAAAGTCATCGACGTCTGGGTCGATTCGAAAACACGGATGCCCGCCCGGGTAGCCACGCTCGATCAGAAAGGATCGATCGAAAAGACTTTCGACCTGACCGATTTAAAAATCAATCCCGAGATCCCGGATGCCGAGTTCCGTTTGCCGCCTCTGGATCCGGCCTGGCAATCGCACGACGAACCGATGCAGGATTGATTCACAATGATGCGTTAACGGTTCTCACCGCAAGCAGCGTTTGCCGACCCGCCGGGGTCTCCGCATCACATTGCGACGGACCCGCCCTAAGTTCGCGCGAAGTTCGCCAGAATCTTCATTCCCGCCTTTTGGCTCTTTTCGGGATGGAACTGCGTCGCCATCAGGTTGTCGCGCCAGATGCTGCTCACGAAAGGCCGGCCGTAATCGGTCGTCGTCGCGATTACCGTTTCGTCCTCGGGCACCACGTGATACCCGTGTACAAAATACACCCCCGACCCTTCAGGCAAATCGCGCAGCAGCGGGCTGTCGGTCTTCTGGTTTAACTGGTTCCACCCCATGTGCGGCACCTTCAGCGCGAACGTTTCGTCCACGTCGAACCGAACGCATTTGCCCTTTAGCACCCCGAGCCCGCGGTGCTCGCCGTCCTCGTAACCGACGTCAAACAGCATCTGCAAGCCCAGGCAAATGCCTAAAAAATGCTTACCCCGCGAGATGTGCTCGACGATCGGGTCGGCTAATTCTTTTTCGCGCAGCGTAGCGATCGCGTCCTTGAACGCGCCGACGCCGGGCAACACGATACGGTCGGCGTGTGCAATCTGCTCAGGCGTGGACACGATCTCGGCCGACTGCCCCACCTCGGCGAACGCCTTCTGCACCGACCGAAGGTTCGCCATTCCGTAATCAATAATCGCGATCGAAGGCATGTCCGAATCCTATCCTACTTCGGCCCCTCGGGCGCGTACCCGGTCATCTCCAGATATCCCGAACCGGCCGGTTTTCCCGAGCCGTCGGTGACCGTCGTCGCCCCCTCAAAATAAGTTACCTTTGTCGTACCGCTGGTGACCAATTCCTGTCCGGGCATATCACTCTGCACGACCAAAGGCCCCATCCCCGCGACGGCGACCGACCACCGTTGCGGATAAGCCGCCCCGCTCCGCTCGCTTTTCCAGGGGTCGGCCCCGGCAATCACGATTTCCGAATCGGTCAGATAATGGGCGATCCCGTCCGGCGTCACCCGCGTTCCGGACAGGTAGTCCGCCCGACCCGTCGAATCGCGGAGCCGGTAGATCATCAGATCGGTCCCGTCGTTCAACTGCAATCCCATCCAGTCCCAGCCGACCTGATTTTTGGCCAACGCGTTGCTCGAAAATTCGTGGTCCATCCAGCTCAGACCTTCGACGACAAACCGCTTGCCGTTCACGGCAATCGTGCCCGCGGTTTTCAGACGGGTCATTGAATAATAATAAGACGCCTGCTCGGGTTCCCGGCCTTTGCGGTTCACACCCCCGGGCCCTTCGAGGAACGGCCCGCGACCTTCGCCGCACGTCAGATCGATCGCCAGTTGCTTCTCGTCGGCGAGCAAATGCATTTTCCCACCGTCCTGCTTCGCCGACCAGTCCAGCAGCGACACGTTCAAACACTGGTCCGACGCCGCGGCGAGCCCGGCCCGGCCGCGTTCCAGCCGGTCTCGAAAGGCGAACGATTTTGCTTCAATGTCGGAGATCGCCGCGTGGGCGAAATACAAGTCATTCATCGCGAACCCGCTCGGTCGGGTTGCAGCAACGGCGGTGAACGCGGATCGGAAAAACGTCAATTGATATCCGAACTTTCGACCGGCCGAATCATGCAGATTTCCGGTGAAATACCACCATTCCAGCTTGTACCCGTCGTGCCGGCCGTGGTCCTTCGGGAAGCTCCATACGCGGGGCTTGACCGCCTGCCTGAACGACTCGACAGGTGGAGCCCCATTCGACGCGCCGAGCAGGCAAACGACGGATACGATCCAAACCGTAGCTCGAAAAATATTTTTGGTCACGGCGTAATTATACGGCTCGATCGAAGTTCTCATTGCAACGCGGATAAAGAAACTTGTATAAGCACCGCCGCCAATCGAAGGAGGGCTCCCGTGAAGCCAGAAAACAGTTCCGAACTTTCGCCCGCGCCGCACCTGAGCACAAAGCAAAGGTCTCACGCGGTGGCACGGCTTCTCGACGGCGAAGACGTGACCGAGCTCGCGACCGAGCTGGGCGTGACGACCCGGCAAATCGAACTCTGGACCAAGGAATTTTGCCGCGCCGGCGACATGCGGTTGCGCCAGTTGCCCGACAACGGGCTGGAACGCTGCCTGACCGCCGTTGAAAAGCTCGTCCCGCTCGCGACGCTCGTCAGCGTATTGCTGGCCGTGACGCTTTTCATTCAAGGTCAACGCAAAGAGGCCGCCGCCCAGGTGCAGGCCCAGGCCACCGCCCGCGAGTCTCGCGTGCACGATGCTTATACCTCGCTGGACGACAAATACTTGGACTACGTGAAAGTCTGTCTCGACCACCCGGACCTGGACGTGTCGGACACGCCGATGCTTCGCACCGCCCCGCCCACCCGCGACCAGCAGCGGCGTGAGGCCATGGTTTTTTCAATGCTGATCAGCGTGCTCGAACGGGCGTACCTGATGTACGGCGCGCCGACCGACGCGTTCGAGAAAAACCAGTGGACGGCCTGGTCGGCCTACATGAAGGAATGGACCAAGCGTCCCAATTTCCACGCCGAATGGGTCCGGACTAAAAGCGAATACGACGCGAATTTCGGCGCTTATGTGGACACTCTTTTTTTGCAGGCCTCTGCAACAACTGCTCCCGCCCCCGTAGAGAATTAAGCCATGCACCAGCGACGGCAAGCAGCGTCGACTCTACTCGTTCCGCAGGCTGACTGCCGGGGGGTACGCCCGAAGGCGGAAAATCGGATACACCGCAGCGACCGCCGCGGCTGCGATCGCCATCACGAGGTTCTCGACCCAGAATATCGGCTGCGGTGTGGTCGGAATACTCCAGCCGAACGACCGGTACTGGATCACGTACGCCAGCACGTAAGCCAGGATCGTCCCCGCCACCGGGGCAATGCACGCCGAGGCCAGCGCGATCAGCACGCCCTGCCCGAGCACCCAGCTCGCCAGTTGCCGGCCCGACATGCCTACCGCGGTCAGCAGGCTGTAGTCCCGTTGTCTCGCCAGCGCGAGCGCCAGCAGCGAACCGGCGAGCCCGCAGAACGCGACCCCGCCTGACAGCCAGGTCAATACAACGGTAACTTGGAACGTCCGGTCGAAAATCGTCATCGCCTGGGTGTGAATGCCGTCGAAGCTCTCGACCGCGACGGGATAAATTTTGCGGAGTTCCTGCGACCACTGCCTGGCGACCCGCCTGCGGTCGTTGCCCGGCTTCAGGCCAATTTGCAGCGAACTGATTCGGTCGTCGCGCCAGTCGGCTGCGTAAGTGGATCGGTCGAGCATCAACTGCCCGCGCTCGGTGCCGAAGTCGTAAAAAATGCCAAAAACGTGGAACCGGTGCGGACCTGTTGGGGACGGAACCTCAAGCGATTGCCCGGCCGAGATCTTGATCCGCCCGGCCAGCGGTTCGCTGACCAGCGTATCAGTCGCCGGGTCGAACACCGCGCCGGCGCGGGCGACCGATTTCATCGGAAGCGTCTTTAGCACTTCAGCGACGTCTGCGCCGGACAGCATGGTCGGCTTTCCGCCGATCGGGACGTCGATCGCGCGGTATTCACCCACGTGCCGAACTTCGGGCCGTCGCCGCACCCAGTCGGCAATTTCCGGATCCAGTGTCGCGTCCACCTTGTGATTGAGCAGCAGTTCCGGACCAATGTAAATGTCCGCGGCGAATCGCCGGGCCATCCAGTCGGTGAGCGACGTGCGGAAGGAACTGACCATTGTACGGATGCCGATGTTCATCGACATCGACAGCATCGTGGCCGCCACAGCAACACCCGTGATGCCCAGCGACCGCGTGACCCCCGCGGCGGCCATCTGTAGCGGCAGCAACTGCAGCGGACGCGCGGCAAGGTTCACCAGCCCGCAACCAGCCCGGGTCATCCAAGGGCATACCAGGGCAAACCCGGTTGCGATCAATGCAGCCATCGCGAAGCCGATCAAGGGTGATTCGCTGGGTAGAAGCCAGACTCCGTAAGCACACGCGAGCAGCATGCCGCCAACACAGACCAGCAGCAGCGACACTCGGCCCGTCGCCCGCTGGCGATCGGTGCCGCGGAACGCATTCACCGGCGGGGTCCGCGACGCCTGAAACAAAGGCACCATCGCACCGACCACGCAGCTTCCCAGCGCGACGGCGAGCCCCTTCACCCACATCCCGGAACTCAACGAAACCGGTTCCGGGCGGACCACGGCGTACAAGTCGTTGATCGTCGTCGCGATGAATCCGACCAGCACCCGCGACAGCCCCCACCCGCCGAACACGCCCAGCACCCCGCCCAGGCCGGCGAAGATCAACGCTTCGCTAAGATAAATGCTGCCCAGCTGCCACCGCGACGCGCCCAGGCACCGCAGGATGCCCAGGCTCGTGGCACGCTGCTGCACCGAAATCAGCATGCTGTTGTAGACGATGAAAACGGCCACGAAGCTGGCCATCAGCGACAGCGCATTCAGGTTCAATTCGTAAGACTGGATCAACTGCCCGAGCGCGTTCGCCGACTGCTGGGTCGACCGCAGCACCAGCCCCCGCGGCAACGAGCGGGTCAACTCCGCGACCTGCCGGTCGTTATCGAGCACGGTGTCCACGCGGTCCAGTTTTGTCACCGTGTCAGTCAACTCCTGCGCGGTGGCAAGGTCCGCGATGATAACGTTGGTCAATTCGCTGGCGGCGACGCCCGTCGGTGTGACGATGCCGACGACATTCACGGTCGTTCGCCGACTCCCGACGGAAAGCCGAAGGCCCGATCCCACCCCGACACCAAGATTATCGGCCAGCTTTTTCACGAGCACGACCGAACCCGGCTCGGTCAAGAATCGGCGAAACGCGGTGTCGTCGAGTGTCGACTGCATCTGCGTGAAGGACCGCAGCGATCGCTCGGCGAAAACGTCGACGCCGATCAGCCGGGCCAGGCTTTCAGTGCCGGTGCGATCGGCGGCGAGCACACCGCGGTCGACCATCGGCGCGAGCGGGTACGGAAGTTTCTGCCGGACCAGGCCGATGTACTGCTCGTCCGAGATCGCACCGGTGTCGGCGAAAATGCTGTGCGTCGAGCGTTCGGCCAACGAATGCACCGCGCCGCTGAAACTTTGCACGCAAGCGGCAACCGCCGAGTCGATCGCCACCACCACCGCAACACCCAAGCCGACCCCGATCAGGCAGAGTAACGCCTCGAGACGGTGCCGGCGAAAGTGTCCGAAGACGAGTGACAGAATAAACGACGAATGCACTCGCCCGGGCGACACCCGTGTGCGGCGCGTCGAATTGCCGAGGGATGACTCGGGCTCGAGACGTGTTTCGTCGATCATCGTCAGTTCGTCCCGGTGACGCGACCGTCACTTAACACGACGCGGGAATCACACCGCCCGGCCGCTTCTTCGCTGTGGGTGGCCATCACGACAGTCACGCCGAAATCACGACGAAGCTCGTCCAGCAAATCAAGAATGACCCGCCCGGTCTGGGCATCGAGATTGCCCGTCGGCTCGTCCGCGAGGATCAGCGCAGGGCGGTGCACCACCGCCCGCGCGAGCGCGACCCGCTGCTGTTGCCCGCCGGAGAGCTCGTCGGGATACCGGCTTAATTTGTCGGCCACGCCGAGCCGGTCCAGCAACTGCTGGATCTCGCGTTTTCGTTCCCCAGTCAATGCCCGGTCCAGCGTCCAGGGTATTGCAACGTTGTCGAACACAGTCAGGCTGGGGACGAGATGAAAAGATTGAAAGACGTACCCCAGACGCCTGCGACGAAACAACGCGAGCTCCGCGTCCGACATCCGCGACAGGTCGATGCCATCGATATGGATTGCACCCGTGGTCGGTCGGTCGACCGCGCCGAGCAGATTAAGCAGAGTGCTTTTGCCGGACCCGCTCCGCCCGAGCAAGGCAATCGACTGACCTTTTCGCAACGTCAGGGAAACGTCATGTAGCGCGACCAGCTCGCTGTCGCCTGTTCCGTAGACTTTGCCAACGCCAACGATCCGCGCGACGGCCTCATTCAGTGCTTGGTCTGAGTTAATGAGTTCGGCTCGCGATGACATTGGTGCGTATTGTAGGCCGGTGTCATACTTTTGTGGGCGTCGGGATCGAGCAACGCCAATCATCTCTGTGCTTGGACATAGGGGTTCATGGTAATCGCGAGTTTACACCTGTGCGTTCGGGGCAGAGATCGATATGTTTCCGATCACGGATTGCAGATCCGACGGCGTAAATTCATCGGCGTTTTAAATCGACAGAGCATGTATGCCAAATTTCGTTGCCGTGACTGCCTTAAATGTTGGGAGCGTATCAGAACCTGGCGTTACGCCGGCGTCGCAACCGCAAAACATCAACTCGGCAGTCGACTGGTTCCGATTGGTTTTTCTCTGCGCTATTTCTTTATTGGTGACCGGACATAAGCCGTACCAGGCGAATCAGGCTGTCGAGTTGCCGTACGTGAACGTGCTCCGCGACCCGTCGCTGTATCCGAATGATCCGATGGTCGCGACGGTCCGGCATCACACGACGCTTTTCTGGAAAGGCGTCGCCGCCGTATCGCGAGTCGTCCCCGTCTCGACTCTCCTGCTGTGGATTTTCATCGCCGAGCGATTGCTCGCGTTGTACGCCATACAGCGGATCGCGCGATCGCTCTCGCCGGGATTTCGCTTGTTTCATCTCGGGGCACTTCTCGCAGTTGCGTTCGTACCCAGCCCGCTGGTCGGCAACGGCACGACGCTGCCCGATTACGCAGAGCACACCGGCGTCACCGTGGCGATCCTGCTGCTCGCGTTCGCATTTCTGTTTGAACGGCGGTACCTCGCCTGGGCAGTCGTCACCGGTTTATCGATCAATTTGAACGCCCTTTACGTTGTTTACTCGCTTCCCTACGCGGCGGCGGTGCTGCTCGCGATGCGAAGGCCACGTCGCGACTGGCTGTTCGTGATCGGAATGGGTCCGATGGTGTTCTCGCTGGGCATTCCCGTTCTCGTCGCCGCGTTCCGCGAACCGCCGCAGGGCCATTACGACACGTCGCTTTGGTTCGATGCGATGTTCGCGCGGTCCGCAATTCACCTGCGCCCCGGCACCTGGCCGCGTCCGGATTTTGCGAAGTTCGCCGGGCTGGTTCTGGCGACACTGATCGCCTCGATCGTCGTCGCCCGTAAGAAGACCGCGGTTGCCTCGCTCGGCTTTTTGACGACGTTCATCTGCATCGCGTGGGTCGGGCTTGCCTTCGTCGCCGGGTACGGTGTTCGATCGCGGCCGCTGCTTCAGCTCCAACCTATTCGCGGCACCGACCTGTGGTATTTTTTTGCCGCGATCGTTCTGGTGTTTTTTATCGCGAAAGTTTTATCTCGATTCGTCGGCGACGGGTTGGCTTCGACACTCTGCCTCGTAGCTCTCTTTCTACCGTTGGCATGGACGCCGTCTAGTCAGCACGAAAGTGCCCCGCTGCTACTGGCTTTGTTCGGCGGGATCGCCTGCTACCTAGCCGCCGAGCATATATCGCAACCGATGCGCCGTTCGGTCGCGCGGGGTATGGCCGTAGCCCTTGCGGTGTCGGTCGCGGGATTCGGATTGCATAAACAGATGGCGGCGTCGCAGCCGGCCCGGTTGTTCGGCAGCCCGCTGACGCCGCGGGACTACGAGATTTACCGGGCGGCGGATTTCGCTTCGGCGATCGCCCCGAAAGATGCCGTGTTTCTGGTCGACCCGATCGACCGTGTCGTCGAGCCGTTTCGCGCTCTTTCGAACCGCTCGGTCTTTGTCGAATGGAAAGACGGGACGGCGTTTTTCTACGACCTCGCCTACGTCCAGACCTGGTGCGACCGCATGAACGCGACCGGGGCGGACGCTGGGTTGAAAACAACACCGGTCGGCCGTCCATATAAGGCTTGGCAAGACGCCGACGTCGAACGGCTCGCCGCGGTATACCGTGTGAACTACTGGATCGTCCCTGTCACTCAGGCGACAAAGCTCCAGGCGTTTTGGACCGGGAAATACTGGAAAATCTTGAAGGTCGTTTAGGCCCTGCGGGCCGGCACCGGGCGACGGCGCGGTCCGCTTACCGCTTCAGCATTGCACACCCAAAGACACCCCCGGCGGTCGAGCCGGGGTGCGCTTCGAACCGCACGGTAACTTTTTGTTTCCCGGCCGTGAGTTCCTGGGGGAGCGGGTACTTGACCTCGAGCAACTCGCCCGGTTTTTTGTTCGAAAGTGATTCCGTCGCGATCTTTTTTCCGTCAACGATCACGTCGAAATCCCGGCCCGTGTCGCTACCCCAATAGTCACAGGACAGGGTGTTAATTCCGTCCGGCTGCACGGCCAAGTCGTAGCTGAACCAGCCACCGGGCGCGTGCCGCCACGGCCGGCCGTCGAACTCACCGGCGGTGGACCGCTCGCTCGCCAGGCCGTGCTGTGACTCAGACGCGGGGTCCGAAATCTGCACCCGGTCGACGACCCGTGCCTCGGCGGCGGCTTCATCGGCGGCTTCGGTTGCCTTAGCGTTTTGCCAATCACGGTAAGCATCGCTTTGTTTATTGATCCCGCGCCAATAAACGGTGTATCGCTCACCGAAGAGCTGGTAGAGCGGGACGAGTTCGACCGGGCCTGTGCCTGTCGTGACGGTCCAGCACAACGGCCGGCCGGGGACGGCGTGAGCTTCGGACACGTTGCTGTCGGCGTCGGTGAGCAACACGGGAAGTGCGTTCGCTTTCTCGTGCAGCAGCTGCGCGTTGTTCCGCGTGCGGTGCGAAGTTTCCTTGCCCAGATCACCGCAGAGCACGACCGGCCCGTAAAGTATTGCGACCATGCCGGGGTCATCGGGCATCGCCTGAAGGCGCAGGTGCATCGGAAGATCGAGTCGGACGCGGTCCCCGTTGTTCCAGGTCCGCGTGATCACCTTGTAACTGCCGGGCGTGACCGGCCCGGGGGCGGGCGTGTCGTTGATGCTTACTTTGGCGTCGGTGGCCCAGCCGGGGATTCGCAGCTTCAGGGTCAGCGTCTGCGGTTTGTCGAGCTTGATCGACAGCGTGGTGTTTTCCTGCTCCGGAAACTGGGTCTCCTGCCGGACGGTCATCCCGCGCTGTTTCCAATTCAACTCCGACGGCACGAACAGATTCACGTAAAGCCCGTTCTCGTCGTGGAAATAAATGCTGTCGCCCAGCTTCGCAAACGTCTCGACGCCAGTGCCGACGCAGCACCAGAACGAGTGAGTCGGCGTGCTGAACACCTTGGCCGCCCCCGGCTCCATGTACTGGTAATACTCGAGCATCCCGGTATCGGGCTGCTGGATCGGCAGGATCGAGTTCAGGAAAGCCCGCTCGTAATAGTCGGCGAACTTCACGTCCGGGTCCCAGGCGAACAGGTGCCGGGTGAGTTTCAGCATGTTGTACGTGCAGCAGCTCTCGGCGGCGTTGGGCGCGAGCTGCGTCGCAAGGCGATCGGGCGGGGTTCGCCAGAACTCGGCAGTGCTGGTCCCGCCGGTCGCGAACGTGCGATGGTTCGCGACCTGATCCCAGAAGAACTCGGCCACGTCATGATCCCGGGTCGAACCGGTCAGTTCGTACCCCCGGGCGGCGCCCAGAATTTTTGGAATGTGCGTGTTGGCGTGAAGGCCCGTGAGATTGTCATGACGGTTGGCCAGCGGGTCGAAGAACGACGCCTGGTCGAATTTTTTCGCCAGCTGCATGAACGCTTCGTCGTTGGTCACTGCGAACAGATTTTCCGCCACCTCCATCATCCCGCCGAACTCGTTGCGATACACCACCTTCATCTGGTCGTCGTTGAGCTTCGCGTTTCGATCGGCGAAGTAATGACCCATCTTCTGGTCGACTTCCAACGCGGTCGGGTTCCCCCACGCCTGGTAGACGTCGAGCAGGCCGGCCATGATTTTGTGAATGGTGTAATACGGAGCCCAGACCTTCTGGCCCGCTTCGAGCCGGTCGAAGTACGAGTCGGGAAATGCCGACAGATATCCGGTCCCGATCTTCTGCTGGCATTCGGCCAACGCGGCGACGATTTTGTCGGCCTTGGCTTTGATCTGTTCGTCACCGGTCGCCTGGTACGTCAACGCGCAGGCAGACAGATAATGTCCGACGAAATGCCCTCGCAACTCGCAGTCGGGCGCTTCCCAACCACCCAGCGGTTTTGCGGCCGAAGGCAGCCCGGCATTGACGCGGAAAACGTGCAGCAACCGGTCTTCGTCCAGCGCGAGCAAATATTTGCGGTTTAATTCGAGCTTCTGCTTCAACGGCCCGTCCAGCAGCTTCACCGACGACAGATCGAACGGCTCGACTTTCAATCGGGGGTCGATTGCCTGCGCGGCGGAACCACAAAATAAGGCGATTAAAACGACGGTTGCAATGATGATTCGGAGCATGTTTCCTCGCGAAGAGTGCCGAATGCGAACAGTAATCGGGGTGAAACCGCGCGGCAAACACGGCTATCGGTCTTTGTTCATGTCATCAAAGGACAACGTCCGATAAGTACAGCACCGGCCCGTTGCCCACATTAACAAAAGTGCTCGGTCAAGTGGGCCGATGAGAAAGGTGTTCAGGAAAGTCACCCCAGCTTCAGGAGCGTCCATGACCACACTTCACGAACGGAACGAACACAATCCCTATAAGATCGACTTCAAAGCCTCCGCGGCCAACCGCCGCGAGCATCGTCGGCACGATCTGGAACAACAGGGCATTGCCATTTCCCGCTGGGACGGAACCAAGCGTTCGCCGAAGGATTTCGGCCGACTGGTAGACCTGAGCGCGGGCGGTGTACGCATTCGAACGAACCAGACCAACGTGAAAGCCGACGGTCAGATCCGCGTCCGGTTGGAACTGCCCGCCTATGCCGGCATCAGCCCGTTCATCGACGCCTCCAGCGAGAACCCTAAGCCGACCCGTGAATGGGTCGGCTGGATGGCCGTCGCCCGGGTTCGCCCGATGGGTGAGGAAGAAGTCGAAGTCGCCGGTCGGTTGATCGACATGGACGACATGGACCGCGGCATGCTCGGGCTTTATCTGTCGACCCAGCCGCTCGCGGCTTAACGTCGCCCGGACATTTGACGCGCCGAATCAATGGATCGGGCGCGTCGATCCTAGAGCCTGATTGAACAATTTAACGCGCTTTCCGCACCGCCCGCCGATGGACCTTTCCCCACCGGCGGGCGTCGTGCGTTACACGCCCTGCCAAAACTGAACCAGCAGATCCCGTTGTCGAGCAGTCCAGCACCGTGGTCGATCGAGATCGAACGATTCGCAGTCGAACCGCCGGCGGATGGCGGCACGCACGGCGTCCACGCCGCGGCCCGTGGTGGCGACCGTGTCGATCGCGTTGACCGTTTCCGAGCCCCACGCCGCGGTGGCATCGGCCTTGTGGGCGACGACGATGGCGTTGAGATGCTCGAGCAGCAGCGACTGTTCGTCCGCTGATATCGGCCGCGATCGATCGAGAACTACCACCACCAGATCGACTGCCCGGACCTTTTGCCGGCTGGCAACAATCGCGGCGTGTTCGATCGGGTCGGCCGTCACACGAAGGCCCGGCGTATCTACAAGCATCACCGCAAGCCCGTCCAGGTTCGCAATCTCTCCGACCCAGTCACGGGTTGTGCCGGGCAAGTCCGCCGTGATGGAACGCTCTTGCGCGAACAGTTGATTGGCCAGCGTGGACTTGCCGACATTCGGCGGACCGATGATCGCGACCGTGGGCATGTTCAACAGCCAATGCGCGCTTCGGTCCGAAAGAATGCGATTCAGTTCATCAGATGAAACGACGAGGTCAGACACACGGGAGGCGAGCGCGTCCCAGGCCGCCGGCTGCGACAACATCACGCGCGTCGCCTGCTCGGTGATGGCCTGCGGGAGGGCCGCGAGCACTTCCTGCCAGACCGGCGAGTTCCCGTCGGTCACATTCGAGTGCGCCGTCCCCTGCTTTACTTCGACGAACCCCGCTGCGACCGCCAGTTGGATCGCCGAGCGAACTACCCAGGGTCCGCCGTGCAGATTGATGTCGACCGTGTGATCGTCGACGCGGACGATCACCGGGTCGTCAATGATTTGATCGCCATCACCTAATACGCCGTGCACGCACCGGCCGAGAACCGCCGGCTTGGAAAAGTGGGATCGCAGAAAAGGGTCGACGCCGCGGCCGACCAATCGAAGCACCGCGATCGCAGCCGATCCGGGTGGAGTGAGCAGATACACACGGTCGGCGGTTGGCATCGCGTTTAGCTGAAAACGTGGAATCGAGTAAGAGTCGCAAAGCGGGAACCGTTACGCATCGAGATCGGCGTTATCCCCACACCGCGGACAGCGGCGTTCGCCCGCGGAGCCGTCGGCGAGCCGTAGCGTCATCATCGGGTTGCCGCAGTTCCAGCACCGCTTTCCGGATGCGATCGACCGCCGGCGGAGGTACCACACCAGCGACGCAGGAATCGCCAGCGCCGCGAAGATGCCGATCAACAGCTGGTCCAAGTTCAACCGGGGAAAGTCACTTCGAGCCAGACCGTGTCGGCCAGCGTGGACAGCACGGCGTTTTTCATCGACGCGGGAAGCAGCACCGTTTCTCCTTTTTTCACCGTCGTGGGTTCGGGTTGACCGTCGACTTGGATCTGTGCTTTTCCTTCGAGCATGATCCAGACCACCGGTTCGTGGTAAGGGACGGCCTGCTTCACGCCTTCACTGAATCGCACTTTTTCCAATTTGAAATACGGAGAAGTGACGAGCCGGGAGACGGTCGAATGCGGACCGGCGACGTGGCTCCGCGGCTGCTCGGGGCTGGAACCAGCGGGAGAGAAATCGATGCATTCCAGCGCCTGCTCGACGTGCAGCTGCCGGGTCTTCCCGGTCGCCGGTTCGATGCGATTGAAGTCGTGAACGCGGAACGTCGTGTCGCTGGGCGTCTGCACCTCGGCGACCAGGATCCCGGCACCCAGTGCGTGAATGGTGCCGCTCGGCAGATAGTGACAATCGCCCGGCTTGACCTTGATCGATTGGATGTGAGATTCGACGCCGCCGGTGGTGATCGCCTGCGTAAAGCTTTCCTTCGTGACGCCGTCATTGAGCCCTTTGAGCAACCGGGAGTCGGGGTCGTTTTGCAGGACGTACCACGCCTCGCTTTTCAGATGGGCGTCGGCGTGCGTGTCCGCGTACGCCTGGTCCGGGTGGACCTGCACTGAGAGGTCTTCGCGTGCGTCGAGAAATTTAATCAGGATCGGGAATTGCCCTTGCGGCGCGAGCGAAATCTGCCCGAGGATTTCTTTGCCGTATTCGGTCACCAGCGAATGCAGCGACCGCCCCGCCAGTGGGCCGTTAGCGACTTCGGCGCTCACCCAGTCGGACGACCCGTCGACCACACCGGGCGGGAAATCGTACAGTTCCCAGCTCTCGCCGATTTGCTTGCCCGCCGGCAGAGACTTGCCGAGCACCGACTCGATCTTGCGACCGCCCCAGATTTTTTCGACAAACTTCGGCTTAAACACCAGAGGGTAGAGCGACATAGTTTTTCCGCAGAGAAAAGAGACTCGGCCCGGGTCAGCGTCGCGGGCATTTACGGGCGGAGCTTACCGCAACACCGGCCGAGCGACCACCGCCGCGGATCGGCCCTGTTACACGGATTCGACTAAGCGCCGCGCAGAATGCTCGCCCGTGTTGAAGCCGTGCGGCTTAAGTCTACGGTGCGATAGGCATCTACACGGTTCGTCGATTGTCCGCGGGTTGAAACCGCGCGGCTACAATTCTGATCCGGCGGGGGAATCAAGCGGGGTTCGTATTATTCCTCCATCGCCGCGACCCGCGCGACGTACTTATCGATATCGAATTTTCGTTCCAGCCCCGCCGCGTTCATGTACCGGATCAGTCCGAAGATTTTGCGTTCCGGTCCCCACGGCCGGTCGTGCAGTCCGTAGATCCAGCTGACGTTCGCGAACGAGTTCGCGTCCCGCCCGCACAGGAAATATTTGTTGTTCAGGTGCAGCGTCGTTTCGTACGCCTCTTTCGGGCTTTTCGACCATTCAAGGATTTTCTTGCCCCAGTACATCCGCATGTAATTGTGCATGAAGCCCGTCCGGGTCATCTCGACCTGGGCCGCGTTCCAATACGAGTCGTGCGTCTTCGCGTGCTCCAGTTGCGACAACGTGTAGACGTGCTCCCGGGGGTCGTTGCGGTGTTCGGATAACGTCTTGCGCGCCCACTCCGGCAGGGCTTCGTACTTGTCATAGTCGGTCACGAAGTTGCAGTAATTCATCGAAAGCTCGCGGCGGACGATCAGCTCTTCGATGTATGAATCCCGGCTCGCCTTTGACGCGTCCTTTTGTTTTTTAACTTCGAGCGCCAATTCCAGCGGGGAGATGTTCCCGAAATGCAGGTAGCCCGACATCGTGCTGGTCAACTGATGCGACGGCTCGTTTCGGTCAGTCGCGAAGCCGTCCAGGCAGTTGGACAGGAACTTCTTTAGATGTTTCTCCGCTTCGACCTGCCCGCCGATGAATCGGGGGGACCGTTTAACGGATCTGTCGATTTTTAATTTCTTCAGCGACGCTTCGACATCAGTCACGTCTATGTTGCCGGTCAGGTCGAGCTTAAGAGACCTCTGCTCGACGTTGGTTTCAGTCAGCCCGACGAGATACTCGTCCCATTGCTTGTGAATCTTCGGGCGAATCGTGCGCGCGGCATATTCGTGTTTTTCCGAGACCACCTCGACCGGCACGACCACGTCCGTCTCGACCTGCACGACCTGCTTGCCGGCGTGCTTCGCGACCCTTTCGCGCCAGGCCTTGTGGTGACGCAGGTAATTCCGGTCGCAGACGATCACCGAGGCGTTTTTGCCGTAATGCAGAGCCGCGTCGAACGACTCGCCGTGCCTCACGACGAACAAAATGCCTCGGTCCGCCAGTGCCGATCGGACGTCCCGGAGTCCTTCGAGTAGAAACGCGTAATGCCGTTCGTTGGCCTCGGGGTAGTCGTCCATCAGCCCGAAACAGACCACGACCGGCTTTTTAAGATGGTTCGCCTGTCGAATGGCGTGCTCGAGCGCGTGGTTGTATCGGGTCCGCTGCGAACTCTGCATCCAGTACAAAACGTACTGACCTTTTTCGTCGATCGGGTCCTCATTCAGCGTCCTAATTCGTGCGTCTTGGATCATGACCAGCATGGTAGTGTTTGGTGAACCGGCCTAACCAGCGTAAAATGCTTGACTCGCGTTTTTGAAAGTCTTCCTGGAGCCGCATGCAGATTCGTAATTTTTCGATCATCGCCCACATCGACCACGGCAAGAGCACGCTCAGCGACCGGCTGTTGATGCGTGCCGGGGCTATCACCGAGCGGGAATTCCAGAACCAGATGCTCGACGACATGGACCTGGAACGCGAACGCGGCATCACCATAAAGGCGTCGGCGGTCACCGTCTTTCACGAGCATAAGATGCCCGATGGCACGATGGAAAAGTTCATGCTGAACTTCATCGACACGCCCGGTCACGTCGATTTTCACTACGAGGTGCAAAAGGCGTTGCAGGCCTGCGAAGGCGCGATCCTGGTCGTCGATTCGACGCAGGGGGTGCAGGCGCAGACAGTCGCCAACGCGTACGCCGCAGTCGAGGTCGGGCTCGAAATCATTCCGGTCATTAACAAGATCGACCTGCCGAGCGCCGACCCGGTCCGGGTCGCCGAGGAGATCGAACAGGTGCTGGGTTTCCCAGCTGAAGACGCGATTTTGGTTTCGGCCAAAACCGGACAGGGCATTGACGAGTTGATCACCGCGCTTTGCGACAAGCTGCCGGCCCCCAAGGGTTCGCCCACCCTGCCGACCCGGGCACTCATTTTCGACAGCCTGTACGACGATTACCGCGGCGTCATTGTCTACGTCCGCGTGATCGACGGCGAACTGAAAAAAGGGATGAAAATCCGCCTGATGGGCGCTGAAAAAGAGTACCAGATCAGCGACCTGGGCAAGCTCGTCCCCCGCCCGGTGCGGGTGGACCGCATCGGCACCAGCGAGGTGGGTTTCATCGTCGCTGCCATCAAAGACCTGCACGACGTTCGAATCGGCGACACCGTCACCGACGCCGCCCGACCCGCGCCCGAAGCGCTGCCCGGTTACAAGCCGGTGCAGCAGATGGTCTACTGCGATTTCTATCCCGGCGGTAAGACTCAATACGACGAACTCCGCGACGCGATGGATCGGCTGCAACTGAACGATAGCAGCTTCACCTTCGAACCCGAATCCAGTGACGCGTTGGGCTTCGGTTTCCGCTGCGGGTTCCTCGGCCTGCTGCACATGGAGATCATCCAGGAACGCCTGGAACGCGAATTCAACATCGAGGTCGTCCAGACGGCCCCCACCGTGACGTACGAAATCCTGTTGACCGACAACACAACGGAACGGATCGATTCCCCCAGCGAGCTGCCGAACCCCACCCAGGTGCTGGAAATCCGCGAGCCGTACATTCAGATGAATTTGATCCTGCCCGGCGACGCCGTCGGCGCGCTGATGAAGCTGTGCGAAGACCGCCGGGGCATTTACAAAAAAACTGAATACATCGGCGCGAGCCGGGTCATTCTGGTGTACGAGATGCCGCTCGCCGAAGTCATCTACGATTTCTACGACCGCCTGAAAAGCAGCACCAAGGGGTACGGCACGATGGATTACGACTTTATCGGTTTCCGTGTCGGCAACCTGGTGAAGATGGACATCCTTGTGAACGCTGACCGGGTCGACGCGCTCAGCGTGATCGTGCACGTTGATTATGCCGAGAAGCGTGGCCGCAACTTGCTGGTCCGGCTCAAGGAAGAGATCCCCCGCCATTTGTTCGAGATCCCTTTGCAAGCGGCGATCGGCGGAAAAGTCATCGCCCGCGAGACGATCAAGAGCATGGGCAAAAATGTCACCGCCAAATGCTACGGCGGCGACGTCAGCCGCAAACGCAAGCTGCTCGAGAAACAGAAGGAAGGCAAAAAGCGCATGAAGCGCGTCGGCAGCGTCGACATCCCGCAGGAAGCGTTCATGGCCATCCTCGAAAGCGGCGACTGATTTGTCCGGCACCGCTCCGGTGCGAAATCCTGACCGCTTCTGCACTTTGCGAGCCCTTTTGGAATTTATATAATTCGCCTCCGTTAGCGTTCCATCGGGCGAACGTCATCTCTATTAACGGAAGGAGTTTCCTGTGCGGTCCAGTCACAAATCACTCGTTATTTTATCTTCGGTCGGTTTGATGGCGGTCATGTCCGGTTGCAAGACCGGGGGCAGCGCTTCTACCGTGCCCGGCGGTCCCATCACGGTGCCGTTGATCTTCCAACCCAACGACAGTCTCGCCAGCGGGCTTACACTGCCGACAGGCAACCCGAAGGTCTATCTTCAACCGGTGAGCGACGACCGAACTGACAAGACCGTCATCGGACACAACACCGAAGACGCGACGATCTCGGTGGTGTCGAGCGGGCCCGCGCCGGCCCAATTCGTTCACGACGCGATCGCGACCGAACTGCGGAAAGTCAGCATCGATCTGGTCGATTCCCCCGACACCGCCGACCGCGTGTTAACGGTCTCCTTGAAAACCTTCACCGCCGACGAGGCGAGCCGGTACACCGGCGAAGTGATCACCCAAGTGCAGGTGGCGGACAAAGCCGGCAAGGTGCTGATCGAAAAAAGTTTCTCCGGCGAAAGCTCGACCTGGGGGCACAGCAAGGAGCCCGAGAATTACCAGAAGATCCTCCGCAACTCGGTAGTGAACCTGACGTCCAACCTGCTGTCGGACGCCGACACCACCAAGGCGCTTTCGTTGACGCCCAAGCCCGGCGTCCCCTGATCGGACAAAACAGCTACTGTCCGGGCGGCGGTTTCAGGGTCCCGTGAATTCTCGCGTTGATCTCCTCGACCCGCCGCTCGGCCTTTCTGAGATCCTCGATCGCTGCATCAAGCCGACCCTGGTGTTGCTCCTTCGTGTCGGCCATCGCCGAATCGATCTCTTCTTTGAGGCGATGGAATTGGCCATTGGCCTCGTGAAGCTCCTGCATCAGGTCGTCGGGCACGATTTGTTCTTCGGCTTTCTTGACCGTTGATTCACCGGTTGTATCCATCTCGACTATCCTTTTCACCGCCCGTCCCCGGGCGCGCACTCATCACTCGTTCGGCCTACGTCAGGACAACACTTGCCAAACGCGGCGGCATTGCTAAAGTCGATTCTAGGTCGGCAGCGTAGCTCAGTTGGTAGAGCGCGGGATTCATAAGCCCAAGGTCACAGGTTCGATTCCTGTCGCTGCTATATCGTCGACATTCAACTGTTTGCAGAGGCTGGCTCAACTCCGACGAGTCACCGTCCGGCAAATGATTTATGTCATTTCCTCAGTCTCGGACTAGATATCGAATCAGCGAACGTGCAGCTCAAATGCCATGCTAGAGCTGTTTTGCAACTTGAAAGCCGCGGTCCGCCTGCGCATTATTTAGAGACGCTGCTTATCCGGGCCCGTTTGGCCGCTGCTGTATTGGCGACTGTTTGCCTGCCGCTTTTCGACGCTGTGTGTTTTTTCGCTTCCGTCGCGCGCTTCTGTGCGGGGGTCAGCTTGTCCCACGCTTTCTCGGGCAAATAGCGGTCCGTGGTCTTCCCGTGGCGGGCGCGGGCTTTGCCGTCCTTGGTCTGCCATTTTTCCGCCGTCCACTTCTGCAAACTTTTCTGGCCGGCGTCGCGAGTGCCGGTGTACCCACCACCCGCCCGCTCGTATTCCTGCACCAGCAATTGCGATTTTCGCGCGCTCCACTGACCCTTACGCCCGCCCTTGTCGCTGGCCTTCAACTTGTCTTTGATCTTTTCACGCAATTGGGGCTTGGAATACTTTTCAGCCCCGGCAGCTTTCGGCTTTTTCGCTTTTGATTTTGCTTCGGGCATGGTCGCTCACCCTTTGGTTGAACGACGTTTTGCGGCCGTCTTCGAAGGCTTCGCCGCGTCTTGGGACTGATGGTATTTGTCGAGCAGCGCGGTCCCCTTCTTGGCCAACCGTTCCACGGCCGCTTTGGTTTTCGGGATTGGTTCGCCCCACGCGTGCGCCTGCTTGGCGTATCGAGTCGGCTTCCCCTGACCGTCCACCAGCGGGCTGATCGTTTTCTTTCCGTAGTGACGCCGAAGGAACGACCCCTTTCGTTTCATGTCTTCAGGCGTCTCGACTTTTTTTACACCGGGCTGGAGACGAGCGCCCTCCGTATTGGCAAAGTGCTCACGCCCGGCGGCGGTCAGCCCGCCCTTCGGATCTTTCAGCGGTTTCTTCGCGGTCTTTTTCGTCTTTACAGCCATCACACGTGCCTCCATCAATTTGGAACCACGGCGAAGGCCGCAAACTAAGTACCAGGCTCGGCGTGTCTCGTCACCTGGCCGAGATCGCATCCTTGAACATCTTCAACTCAGCCGGATCGTAAGGCTTCAGATCAGTGTGATACAAATCATGCTGCCATACCTTCGGCGGCGGTGAACCTGCCTTGGACCCCCAGGGGAAATTGGTCTGCGTCTTTCCATTTACCAGGCCCCAGTGAATGCAGCCGACGTGTTCTTCCTTGAAAATCGGAAGCGACGACGCGACCGTCGAGCCCAGCGGGCGATTGAGCCATTCTGAGCAAACCATCGGCCGACCGAGTGACCTCCGACGCTGAATTTCCTTACGCAGTGCCGGCCCGGGTGAATAGTTGTGGAACGTCACGACGTCAACGTTGTCGGTCAGAAACTTGTTCAGCTCGTGCAGGTTGTCCGCCCAGAAGCAGCTGGTCAACGGCTGACTCGGATTTACGGCGCGGGCCCATTCCCATTCGGCCCGCATCAACGGCATCGATTCGCGGTCCTGACCGGAATTCGTGCATTCGTTGTACAGATCCCACATAAAGACCCGCTGGTCGTCTTTGAACCAGGTCAAAAGATCGGTCACGTAGTCGTGCAGCTTCGGCCAATACGCCGGGTCACCGACGCGTTTGGGGCCCGGGCTCGACGTAAACCCGCTGGCATATTCACCGGGCGTCGGGTCGGGCTGTTTGCCGACGATCGGTTCCGCACCCTGATGACCGAAGTAGCAGTCGTCGAACGGCACGAACATCACCTTGATGCCGTGTTTGTCGGCAATCGTCAAAAACTGATCCATCCGCTTGTGCAACCCCTCGGCGTCCTGTTCCCAGATGATGTACTGGATAAAGACCCGGGCGCAGTTGAACCCGACCTTCTGCGCCTCGGCCAATTCTTTGTCGATCCGGTCGGCGTCGAACGTGTCACCGGCCCACATCTCAGTGGAATTGATCGCATCGGCGGGCAAGTAATTAAATCCGACGAGCCACGGCTGCTTCGCGTACCAGGCATTCGCGCGTTCCGGGGTCCACCGGCCGGCCGGCGCCTCGTCCGCCGCCCGGGCAGTTGCTGAACACGCCAACGCGAACGCCGCAAATGAAAGCACGAGACTTTTTCTAATAGAGTTCCAGTGCATGAATAGAGCTTTCGGAAAAGAAACCCAAATCGGTAACGCGAACTCTCGGCTTACGCCGTCTCGGTCAGATCGAAATACATGTGGTACGGCTGGCCTTTTTCGGCCTTGAAAAACGGGAGGAACTGCCCCGCCGCTTTGTCGGTCGACGACAGTTCCAGCGGTTTGCCGTTCGAAGCGGACCAGTTGCCGAACGCTTTGGCGTTGGCGATCGGTTCGACGTCGTTGACGCGCACGAGCGCGACCGGCCCGCACGCCGCTGCCACCCGGCCCGGGTGCTGCTTATCTATCGCGACCAACCGGGGCGTGAGCGGAATTCGCATGCTCAACTTATCCCCGGACGCCCACGTACGGCGGACGGTCGCCCATTCGCCCGCCGTGATCGGCGTCTTCAGCGGTTGGCCGTTTAAGTGAATCGAGACGCCTTCCGACCATGCCGGGATTCGCAGCCGAAGGCTGAACTCGATCGGCGCGTCCGTGCGAATCTCAAAGTCGGTCCGTTCCGACGACGGGTACTCGGTCCGCTGCACCACTGTCACGTCGCGACCCGACTGCTTCCAGGTCACTTCCGACGGCACGAATAAATTGACCAGCAACCCCTGCGAGTCGTTGTAATAAATGAGGTTCACGTATTGCGAAACGTCCTGAATAAACGTGCCCGCGCAACACGGCCAGGCGTCTTTGTAATACTGCCTGGCGGATCCCTTCATCCGGTAGTCGGCATAATAGAACGTGGTCCCACGTCCGGACATGGGTAACGCCGCGCCGATGCCGTTATAGAGCGCCCGCTCCATCCAGTCGCCGAACCGGGATTGCCCGGTGAATTGAATCAGCGAATCGCACAGCTTGAAGATCGCCCAGGTCCCGCACGGCGTTTCGAACGACCGGCCGATGTTATTGCCAAGGTACTTCGCGTTCGGTTCGACGGTGATCGATTCGCCGAGTGCGCCGTCAGGCGTCATCAGCTTTTCACCCGGCCCGTACCCGCCGGTCACATAGCATTGCGTGTCGACGAAATAGTCGTGGGCGTTGATTAACCGGGTCAGCAGCCCGCCGTCGCCGGTGACGGCATACGCCATCGCCAGGCTGTTCAGCGCGTTGCAGTGACTGTACGCGTGGAACCCGTGCGGGGCCGCCGGGGATTTTCCGTCGAACATGTCCCAATACGCCGGGTAATGCCAGTCCCTGGCGAAGTCGCGGTACAGCGTGTCGCCGGTCACCATGTAAGCGCGGTAGAGATTCTCCGGCAGCGTGTACCATTCGAGTTCGCCGTTGAAAAACCCGCCCTGCGAGTCGGCGTCGGTGGCGTTCACCCGCTTTCGACCCAGGTGCCGCTGGCCCCATTTCGTGATTTTTTCCAGCGTCGGTAGGCCCGATTTTTCGCCAGTGAACGTCGCGACATCGGTAAACCCGCAGATGAATTTTTCAAACCCATAATGTCCGCACCCGAACCGGCCCATCGTTTTGCCGAACTCGGTCATCAGGTGAACTGCCTTGTCGCGCATCGGCGTGTCGTTCGACCCGGCCGCATACCTCGACATGCCGCTGAGCCATTGCCCGAAAACGATCTCGGAATTTTTGTTCGCCCACCCGCCCATGTCGTTGCCCGGCGCGGCGAGCCCCGCGCGGCGGCGAAATCCTTTCAAAATGTCGTCGTCGGGCACCCGGAAATAATAATCCCGCGTGGCCTCGAACCGGACTTTCATCGGTCCGTCGAGCAACCGGACGCCGTGGAACTCGAACGACCGGGCCTTGATCGGGGCCGCGGCTGTGGCGGCAGAACCCGTTACGGGAAGCGTCGCCGGCGGGTCCGCCGAAACACTTCGACTCACTGCCGTGAGCAGCACCGGCGCCGCAGCAATTGCCGCGGCTTTCTTGATAAATTCTCGTCGACTCGATCGATCCGCGTCCATCTTCGGCCTTTCGTTCAGTTAATCCGGGAGGGAGATTGCCGCGATTGTTTGTCGTTTCATTAACGCAGGTAGTTCTGCGTGTTGAGTGGATTTTCCGAACCAAACCGGGTGTCTGACCGAACACCCGAGCCTTCGCCGCGCTGACCGCGGGCGAGCCGAAGAATGCTAATGGCGAAACGACCGCACCGTCAAACGCGTTTCGGGCCCGTTCCTGCAAAACCTTGAAATCGTGGCGATATCGGGTACTGCGCCGCGTTAGAACCACCGCCCGTTCCAGTCTTTTCACCAGGCTTGCCAAGAATGCCGTCATCGTAGCTGCACTTGACGGTGTGCGAATCGGCGACCGATTGCTGACCCTGTTCTTCCGGCATGCCTTCAATCAATTCTGGCTCAGCGGATCTTCGGGGTATTGCTGCTTCAACAATCGCCGAAGGCTCGCGCTCCTCGCCGGGTCAGAGCTGGCCAGCAATTTGCTCGCGCGATCCAGCAGTTGCGGCGCGTAGCTCGACTTCGGGAGTGCCATAGCAAAAGCCTCGGCGAGTTTCGCGGCAGCGGGCTTCCGGTTTCGCAATTCCATCAACCGGGTCCGGAGCACAATGCTGTACCCTTCCAGAAAATCATCGGGAAACCGCGTCATCCACTTGTCCCAGGCGGCGTCGCCGGCGTCGGCCTCTTTCTCGGTGATGAAGTATTCCACCGATCGCGCCGCCGCCCCGCTCAGGGCTGCTTTCCGCGACGCCGGCATCTTCGACGCCAGCGATTCCAGAATCTGCCGGCCCTCGTCCACGTGGCCGCTCAGAAGCAATGCCTTGCCGTACAGCAGTCGTAGATCCGGTCGCGGGTTGCCCTGGTAGGGGCGAAGCAGTTTCACCGCCCGGTCGGCATCGCCGGTCCACCACAGCGACAGCGCCCCAGCCTCGAAAGCAGCGCCCGGTTGCGTCGCGCTGTCGGTCGGGACGAGCTCGAATACGCCGATTGCCGAATCGACTCGGTCGGCGTTCAGCAGCTGTTTTTCGAGCGCGAGCAATGGCTTGAGCTCCGCGGTCCCGCCACCGGTCACGCGGGACGCCGCGACGGCGTTCCCCACCGTCAACGCGGCATCCAAACGATCGGCGATTAAATGCAACGCGAGCAGCCGCGGTAGCGTGTCGGCCGAGACCGACGCCAAATTGTAGTCTTTCACAAAGTCCGACTCTGTCGCCGGCGTGTCCTGGTGCGTGTCGATGACGTGCGCATAATCCCGGCCGATCACCACGCGGTTGCTCTGAACGTCCTGATTCGCGCCCGCGTGCGCGGTCAGCTTCACGGTGTAAACCGCCTCGTGCAGATAGACGTGGTCGCATTCCCCTTGCGTCGAAGTCTGCCCGTCGCCGAAGTCCCAGAGCACTTTGTTGACCAACCCTTGTTTGGTCTTGGCTGCGAAATGGTAACGGAACGCATAACCGTCATTTAGAAAGCATTCCCCGACATGGGTCGGAATAAAATCGGCGACCAGGACCTTGTTGTGTTCTTCCATCGTTCCGGGCAAGGCGTTCAGGCAGGTCCCGAAAGCTGCCGCGGGAATGACCTCGACCTTGCCCGCCGAAGGTTTCCGCCAGCCGACTGAAACGAACCCCACGGCCGCGAAGTTCACCTGATACAGAACAAATTCGTGCGGCCCCTTGGTCATGTGCAACGTGGTGTGGAAGCGGATGTCCGCCCCGCCGAGGTGCGCGAACAAGGCCGGCTTGCCGTCGAGATAAAAACCGCCTTCGTCGTCGACGGCCATCGCCAGTGTGAAATCCCCGTCTTCCGGTGCTAGCAGACTTCCGGTCATTTTTGAAATCCACTGCTCCTGGTCCCCGAACGGGTTGTAACCGATGAACGGGCGGTCGATCATGATTCGGCCGAACGTGGGCTTGCTGCGGTCCCATGATTTTTCAATCGTCTCGAAATTGTTGACGGTGCCGCCGGTCCATTGCCGGGATTCGAGCAGCAGCCCGCCGGTGTTTTTCAGTTCGTCCAGCCCCTTCGGGACCGGTGCCGGTTTTGGGTTCCCGAAATACACTGCGTAATCCCGCACGTCTTTTTTGACGTCAAAGACAACCCGCATTCGATCGCCGGGCCCGGCCGTCAGCACCTGCGACGCAACCAGCTTGCCGTCTTCGGTCGCGACGCGGACGTCTTCCCCGCCGGGCAGCGCGTGTCCGTCGGTGTAAAACTCGACCTGACACGTCAGGTGATTATCGAATGACGCGACGGGAGCGATTTGGATCGGACGACGGAAATGCCATTCGGAATCGAACCACGACGCCCGCGCGGCGGTCGGCAGCGTCAGGCAGAGAAAAGATAAAACCGCGGGCAGTCGTGGTGTTGTCATCGCGTCATCAGCATTTACCACGCGAGCGGCTCCCGCGTTGTGCCCGACGCAAATGTTCACCGGCCCGAATGAGAGTTGCCCGCGGCAGGCTAGGCCCGGATCGCTATACTTCTGATGCAGAATCGGCTGGCGCTCGTGCGCTTCGCCCGCGGCGTCGTTTGACGTCCAACAAGATGATCTTCATCCCCGAGAGCTGATGGCCGTTCGTTTCAAGTGTCCCAACTGCGGCCGATACCAGACCGCGTCGGCCGAGGACGTCGGGCAAACTCTTCTCTGCATGGCCTGCGGGACGAAGTTTCTGTTCGACCCGGGCTCGGCAGTGACCCAGCCATCGCCGACGCCGCCCGTGTCACCCGCTGACCCGTCAGTCGCATTCGATTCTGGAAATGAATACCCGCTAGCCGGCGCTCCGCGGCGTCGCCGGCGCTTCACCTTCGTTGCCCTGTCTTTGGTGATTCTCGCGGGGGCGCTCCTGGCCTACCAGGTCGTCAAATCCAAGCAGACCGGAAGCTCGAAGCCATCGACATCACCGACACAAAAACTGCCGATGACCACGGCTGCAGATCAACTCGGCGTCGATCTGCGAAACACTTCGACCGCGACAACCATACCGTCGCCGACCGAACCCGCGTCTCGGGCTACGTCTCAGGCCGCGCAGCGTGCATCCTCTTTCACTGTCGAGCAACCGCCGCCTTCGCCTTCCACGGCAGCCACTTCGCAAGCATTGTCGCCAGGCGTGATCGAACCGACCACTCGGCCCACCACGTTGCCGAGCACCGCGCCGGTCGCGGCGGCGCGTTTCCACCCGCGCCCCGCTGCCACGCAGCCGGCCGACGATCTGGACGATCAGATTGGCCGGTCGATTGATCGCGGCGTCGCGTTTCTGCTCGCGCAACTCGACAAGGGCCGGTTGAAGCTTTACAGCGGCACCAGCGGACAGTCCGCCGGCGAGGACGCGCTGGTGGTCTACGCGCTGCTTCAAGCGGGCGAGGCGACCCGCGATCCCAGGCTCGGCCCGAACTCGCCGCTGGTGGACCAGTTGCTGACGGTGTTGAAGTCGATCAACATCAACCGCGATCACACGGTCTACGCGCGGTCGCTGCGGTCGGCGGCGTTGTCGGTGTACCACCGCGCCCAAGACAAGGCGGCGCTCCGCGCGGACGCGAACTGGTTGATGCACGCCGACTCCGAAGGCGCGTTCGATTACGAGGCAATCAGTTCGGGCAACCGCCCCATCAACCTGCGGACCCGGTTCGGAAACTCGTGGGACAATTCCAACTCGCAGTACGGCGCGCTCGGCGTCTGGGCCGCCGCCGAGGCCGGTGTCGAGGTGCCGGGCAGTTTCTGGAACCGCGTGCAACAGCATTGGCTGGACTGTCAGTTGAAAGACGGGCAGTGGGCGTACGCCGCGTACACCCGATCGGGCCGGCTGTCGATGACGGTCGCCGGGTTGACGACGCTGTTCGTTGCCAGCGACCAGCTCGAAGCCCGCGCGGTCGTCGCCACGGTCGGGCACCCGCCGTTCACCCCGGCGATCCGCCGGTCGATCGACTGGCTCGAGGCTGGGAACAACTCGATCGATCTGCCCGAGTCCTGGCGGACGTATAATCTCTTCGGGCTCGAGCGGGCCGCGCTCGCCAGCGGTTTTAAATATTTCGGGAAGCATGATTGGTACCGGGAGCTGGCCCGGCAGCAGCTCGACCGACAACTCCCCAACGGCTCGTGGACCGGTGAAGACGCGACGGTCGACACCGCGTGCACGCTGCTGTTTCTGTCACGCGGCCGGCACCCGATCTTCATGAACAAGCTGCGGTTCGACGGGTTCTGGGCGAACCGGCCGCGCGACATTGCCAACCTCGCCCATTTCGCGTCTACCGCGCTCGAGCGGCCGTTGAACTGGCAGGTCGTCAGCCTTACAAGCGATTGGTCCGACTGGATGGATTCGCCGGTGCTGTACATCGCGAGCCACGAACCGCCGACGTTGACCGATGCCGATGTGGACAAGCTCCGGGCGTACGCGCTGGCGGGCGGGTTGATTTTCACGCACGCCGACGGCGACAGCGTCAAGTTCAATCAATTCGTCGCAACGCTCGGGCGTCGATTGTTTCCGGCCTATCCGTTGCAGTCGCTTCCGAGTGATCACCCGATCTATTCGACGTTGTACAAAGTGAAACCTCAGCCACCGTTGCAAGGCATCAGCAACGGGTCGCGGTTGTTGCTGGTCCATTCCCCAACTGATCTCAACAAAGGCTGGCAACAACAGGACTGGCAGCAGCGACCGGCAGCGTTTCAACTGGGGATAAACCTGTTCATTTATGCCGCGGGAAAGGCAAATTTTCAGAACAAGCTGAAGACGCCCTACGTCCCCGAGCCGGCAGTGGTGCCGGCCTTGACGACGCAGTTGGCCGAGCTGAGGTATCCCGGCGACTGGAACCCCGAACCGGCGGCGATGCCGCGGTTTGCCCGGTTGTTTCTCGGCGAGACGGGTGTCCGTTTAGCATCCGTCGCCACGGACGCCGCACGACTGGATGCCGCGGTGATGCCGGTCGCGCACCTGACCGGTACGGGAAAATTGATGATGTCGACCGACGAGTTGAAAGCGGTCCACGACTACGTCGCGGCCGGCGGGACACTGCTGATCGACCCCGCGGGCGGCTCGCCGGAATTCGTCAAGAGTATCCTGCTCGATTTCCTGCCACACGCGTTTCCCGATCAGACGCCGGGTGATCTGAAGCCGTCCCATCCCATTCTGGCCGGCACGAACGAGGGAATGAAACCGGTCACACCGCGGCTGCGGCCCTACCGCGGCGAGGTCGACGGGATGACGACAACCCCGATTGAATATTTTAGCGTAGGCAAAGGACTGGTGCTGTTCAGTCAAGTCGATCTTACGACGGCGCTGCTCGGGACACACACCTGGCCGATCAACGGATACGACGCAGAGTCGGCTTACGGCCTCGTGCGCAACATCCTTCTCTTCACTCTGGAACGCTGAGCACCCCCGCGGGCTGTTTCCAGACCTGCCCGACCTCCCGAATCACCACGCGGTCGCCGGCGGCGGCGATCATTCTTTGAATCGGTTCGTCCATCGGCTCGTGGCTTAACCGAAAGGTGCTGTGGTGCATCGGCAGGATCGCCGCCGCCCCGCAGTGCCCGGCCATCTCGGCGGCCTGCTCGGGGGTCGCGTGCGCGGCGATGTACGGGTCGTACGCGCCGATGCCCATTACCGCCAGATCGACATTCTTAAGGTCCCGAAAATATTCGTGATACGCCGTATCACCGCCGTACAGCACGCGGTGGTTATTGCTTTCCAGAAAATACGCGTTGAACCCCCGATGACGGTCGTAGAACGTGCGCGCCCCCCAGTGCCGGACCTCGCGGGCCGTCACGGTCACGCCTGCGATGTTCGCAGTCTGGCCCCAATTTAGTTCGGTGACGTTTCGGAAGCCGAGGTCGCGAATTAAATCACCGGTCTGGTGGGCGGTGACGACGGGGATCGTTTTAGGCAATCGCACCAGCGTCGGGCGGTCCAGGTGATCGAAGTGTGCGTGCGAAATCAGGAGCAGATCAATGTCCGGCAACTCGCGGACGGTGAGTGCCGGCGCGAGCAATCTTCGCGGACCGCCGGTCATCAGGCCGAGGCCCAGGCCCACGCGATTCGAAAGAACCGGGTCGGTCAGAATGGTTGCCCCGTCCATTCGCAGGAGCACGGTTGCGTGTCCCAGCCAGGCGGCAGCTAATGGCTGCTTACCCCAGTTAGACAGATCAGGTTTGAGCCGCGGCGCGGGCGGCGCCGAGACGTGGTCGAGCACCCGAAGGCGTCCCCGGCCGCGGCCCAAAAAGTCCGCGACGCGCAGCGCACCCGGCCGCAGTTTTGCCCAGTCCGTGAAACTTCGCCAACTCATTCAAAACCACCAGACGAAGCAGCGGGCATCCTCAATCGGAAATTTCCGCGCCGACGGGAAAGTGATCGCTGGCATATTTCGCCAGCCGATCCTGCTCGACCCACGCGGCCGTGTGCCGCACGGGCGAGACGCCGAACGTAAAGATAAAATCGACGCGCTGCCCAGGGTTCTGGGTATCGAAAGAACCTGTGACTTCGGTCTGCTCGTCGTGCGTCGCGCGGTACGTGTCGTGATATCCCGCGTCGAGCACGGCCTGGATCAGGCGGCGCGGCAACCGGTCGCCGTTCTCGCGGTAGGCCGACTGCGTTCTCGCCTTGCACCGGGCGATGTCGATCCGCTGGTACGGGGCCGTCGCGTTGAAGTCGCCGCACAAAATGTGTGGTCGATTCACTTCCCGGTGGTGTTCGAACAGGCCGAGAATGACACCGAGATCACGGAGACGGGACGCCTCGTCGGCGTCGGTCGCGCCGGCGGGCAGGTGCAGCACGCCGATCGGCCAGGCTGTGCCGGCCGGGTCCACAACGACCGCTTCGAGCAGCGACCGGGAAATTCCGGGGTTGAATGCGGCATGATTGATCGTCTCCCGGATCGGCCACCGGCTGAGCAGCGCTGACGTATGATGCCGACCTCCGGCGCGGATGAAATCCATAGACAGCCTCTTCGCGATCCGCTCGACCACTGCGGGAACGTCGGCCTCGACCAGCGCGACAACATCGGGCCGCTGCGCGATAAGCACCTCGGCCAATGGGTCCGCCCGGCCTTCGCCACCGTCTAAAATGTTATAGGTAACGAGTCGCATCAATTCATTCATTGCAAGGCCCGCGTCGCACTGCTTCCCACGCTCTGGTCGTTGGATGCCTTTTTCGAAGGACCGATTATAGCGCGACGTTTCAATCTATTCTGGCCGATCGTATCAGTCGATTCAGCATGAAACGCCCTACGTTCAGGCCGCTAAATGACTGTATTATCGGCCGCTGTTGAAAGCCTTTGCAGATCCTTTCTTTCGATTTGCCCGATCGATATTTTGATCGTAGTTTCATTTCAACCTTCCGTCAGCGAATCGATCACCTTCGACATCACGTCGCGAGGTTTTGCACCCGATAGCTGATGGGAGCCCTGGGGTTTTGGAGGTCGGTTATGTCGAAGACACGATTCGGTGAGCATCTTAGTCGATTGGTCAATCTGAGCACGCACGACGTGCACGAAATCCTTGAAGAGCAGAGTGCGACCCGTCACCGCTTCGGTGAGATTGCCTTGTCCTGGGGACTCTGCACGCCCGAGCAGGTCTGGCAGGCGTGGTGCGATCAGCTGCTGTCGCAGGTGCAGAAGGTCGACCTGGTCAAGCTCGGCATCGACTCGCAGGCGGCGGCGATGATCGACGGCGAAACGGCCGTTCGACTAAACGCAATTCCGATCCGCTGCCTGGGTGAGCAGTTGATCGTAGCCGTCTCTGACCCGAACACGCAGCGCGCCGCCGACGAACTGACGATTCTGACCGGCAAACAGCTCCGCTTCGTGGTCGCCGACGCCGATCAAATGAAACAAGCCTTGAGCACTTATTACGCCGTGACTTTCATCGCCGCTTAAAACCGGACTGAAAACAGACATCAAAAAACCGCCGACGCAGTGGATGCGTCGGCGGTTTTTTGTTGAATAGACCGGGTCGAAAAATCAGTGACCGTTGCCCATCGCCAGCGCCGGCTGTGCGCCGACACCGCCGCGTGCGTCGGCGACCTCGTCGTGGTGCGACCGCGACGATTTAAAGAAGCTGGTTTTGTTCAAGACGTTTTCCTGGAAGTTTTCTAGGTAAAGATAAATCGCCGGAGTGACGTACAGAGTCAGGAACTGCGAGAAGAACAGCCCGCCGACGATGACAAGGCCCAGCGGTTTTCGGCCCTCGCCGTCGGCTCCGAAGCCCAACGCGATCGGGACCGCGCCCATGATGGCGGCGAGCGTGGTCATAATGATCGGCCGGAACCGGTCCATGCTGGCGTCGTGGATCGCCTGCTCGGCGGTCTGGCCTTCGTCAATCCGCTGCAACGCGAAGTCGACGATCATGATCCCGTTCTTCTTCACGATCCCCATCAGCATGAACATGCCGATGTAGGCATACAGCGAAGCTTCCTGCCCGAAAATCATCAGCGTCGCGAGCCCGCCGACCAGCGCCACCGGCAGCGACGACAGCACCGTCACCGGGTGGATGTAGCTTTCGTACAAAATCCCCAAAATCACGTACATCACGAAGACGGCCAGCACCATCAGCACTGACAGTTCAGAAACCGTCTGCTTGAACGTCAACGCCTCACCCTGGAAATCGGCCCGGAGCGTGCTCGGCACGATCTTAGCGGCGGTCTTCTCGACGAAGTCCGTCGCCGTTCCCAGCGGCACGCCGGGGTTCAAATTGAAGTTGAAAGTCACGCTCGTGAACTGATTCAAGTGGTTCATTGACTGCGGCCCGAGCGTCGGTTTCCAGCTGGCGACGGCGCTCAGCGGGACCGTTTTTTTCCCGTCGTCGGTGGTGATGTAAAGCAGGCTGAGGTCCTGCGGTTCACGCCGGCCCTTGTCGTCGGCTTCCAGAATCACCTGGTACTGGTCGGTCGGTTTCTTAATTAGGTAGACGTAATTTTGACTGTACGAATTCCGGAGCAGGTCTTCGATCCTGGTGACAGAGATGCCGTACGAAGACGCCTGGTCTCGGAGCGGCTGAAGCGTCAGCTGGGGCGTCTGCAGGTACATGTCGTTCGAGATGCCGCCCTGCATCAGGGGACGGAAAATCTTGCCGGCGCCCTCCTGAATGAACGCGCCCATCAGCTTACCGGCGGTCGCGTAGACCTCCTGCGGGTCGACGCCGCTGATGGCGTACGAGAACTGGCCCTGATTTCGGCTGCTCGCCCCGGTGCTGATCTGCAACACCGGCTGCGGTTGCATGAACGCGAGCAACCCCGGGTTGTTCATCGCGATGCCGCCCATCAACTGCCCGGCGACCGACGCAATCGGCGCGTGCTTCGCGCCGGTGATCGGATCCTGGGCCCGCTTGTCCGGGTCTTTCAGAAACGCGACCATGAATCCCTGGTTGGCGGCCATGAAACCCTGGATGCCGGTGACGGTCACCGTCATGTCCACGTTCGGATTCTGTTGCATCGCGATCGCGACGCGATCCTGATACGCGTGCATCTGGTCGGGGCTGCTCCCCTGCTGTCCGATCATGACGCCGAACATGAAGCTGCTGTCACCGACCGGCAGAAACGACTTGGGAATCCGCATGAACAGCACGACCGTGCCGGCCATACACAGAACCCAGACGACGGCCGAGACCCACCGGTGTCGGAGGAAGAACCAAAGCGAATTGCCGTAGATGTCCAGAACTTTGTGCTCGACCCCGCCGATCACGCGTTCGAGCCAGGTCTTCTTCTGACCTTGACCGCGCTGGCTCAATAGCCGGGCACACATCAAGGGTGTGAGCGTCAGCGACACGATGCCGCTGGCGAAAATCGACACGATAATCGTGACCGAGAACTCGCGGAAGATTCGGCCCATCAACCCGCTCAGCAACACCAGCGGCAAGAACACCGCCGCGAGCGAGATCGTCATCGACAGAATTGTGAAGCTGATTTCCTGAGCGCCTCTGAGCGCGGCGGTTAAAGGCGTCTCGCCGAACTTTTCCATTCGACGGACGGCGTTTTCCAGGAACACGATCGCGTCGTCGACCAGGAACCCGATCGCCAGCGTGAGCGCCATAAGTGAAAGGTTGTCCAGGCTGTACCCGAGCGCGTGCATCACGATGAACGTGAGCAGCAGCGACAACGGAAGCGCGACCGCGGGGATCAACGTGTCGGCGGCGCGGCCCAGGAACAGGAAGATCACAAGCACGACCAGCACGAACGCGATCACCAGCGTTTCGCTGACGTCTTTGATACTGTTGACGATCGTCTTGGACTGGTCGTGGATCGTCTTGATCGTGACCGCGGCCGGGAGCGTTTTCTGGATCGTCGGAATGAGGTGTTCGACCTCCTGCGCGACCGACACGGCGTTGGTGCCCGCTTGCCGGAAGACCGCCATGACGACCGCCGCCGTCGGCGGGTCCTTCATGTCGCGGACCCAGAACTGCAGGTTGACGCGCTCGTCTTTGAGCCCGTCGATCGCCGTGGCGACGTCACTCAGGTAAATCGGGGCGTCGTTTTTCCGTCCGATGATCAGCTTGTTGTAATCCTCGGCCGACGACAACTGCCCGGCCGGTTGAACCAGATAGGTTCGGTATTTTCCGTCGAGCTGACCGGCACCCTGATAACTGGTCCCCTGCTGAATCGACTTTGCCAGATCGTCCATCGTCAGCCCGCGCGACGCGAGCGCCGAGGGATCGGCCTTGATCCGGACCGCCGCGGGGCTTCCGTACACCTGCACCCGGCTGACACCGTTGACGATGCTTATCCGCTGACCCGCCTGCGTGTTGGCGAAGTCGTACAGCTGCTGCTTGGTGGCCGAGCTGCTGAACAGCGCGATGTACATAATCGGCTGGTCGTTCGGGTTGGTTTTGCTTAACGTAGGCGGGCTGGGCAGGTCGGTGGGGAGATTCCCGCTGGCCTGCGAGATCGCTGTCTGCGTGTCGGTCGCGGCCGCGTCTAGGCTCTTTTCGAGCGAGAACTGCAGCGTAAACGAGCTGATGCCCTGGCCGCTGGTGCTGGTGACGATCTCTAGCCCGGGGATCTGCATGAACTGTTTTTCGAGCGGGGTGGCGACATTGTTCGCCATCGTCTCGGGCGACGCGCCAGGATAGCTGCACTGGACCTGAATGACCGGATAATCGACGGCCGGCAGGTCGTTGACCGGCATCGCCTTGACGGCCAGGACGCCGAACAAAATCGACGCGACGGTGAGAAGCACGGTCATGACCGGCCGCTTGATGAAAGGTTCGGACAAATTCACGCCGGACTCCCTTCGGTGCTCGTCTGCTCGGGGCTGATTGTGGCGCGCGCCGATGCTTTAGCGTTCTTCGCGTCCTTAGGTTCTTTGACGTCCCGCGGCGCCGCGGGCGAAGCGCCCGGGGGACCGCCATTTGCCGGCGGGACGACGGTGACCGGCGCGCCGGGGAAGACCATCTGTTGACCGGTCATCACGACTTGTTCACCGCCGGCGAGGCCCGTTTCGACGACGACCATTTCACCTTGCCGCTGGCCGAGCGTGACGGGCCGCATGTCCGCTTTTCCGTCCTTGACGACGTACACGTACAACCCGGTCTGGCTCACCTGCGTGCATTGCACGGGGACCAAAACCGCGCCTTGTTTGACGTGCAGTTGCAGTCGAACGAGCACGAATTGCCCGGGCCAAAAATGCTGGTCTTCGTTGGAAAGTTCGGCCCGAAGTTTAACGGTTCCCGATCCGTCCTGAACGGTGTTATCGAGGAAGATCAGCTTGCCCAGGTGCGGCCCGGCGGGCTTGGTGGCGGCGGTCGCCTGCATGGCAGGCTGCGTGCCCGCGGTCGGCTGGGTTGCGGGGCTCGGCTGCGTTGCGGGCGGCTGGCTTGCCAGCATTCCGGGATCCGGCGCGGGTAAGACAATGTCGGGATTCTCATCCGGCAGCATGACCCGGGTCTGCAGTTCACCGCCGGCCATGTATTGCCGAACCATCGGCAGCTGCGCCTCGTTCACAGTAAAGTCGGCGTAGATCGGGTTGACCTTCTGAATCGAAAGCAGGTTTGTTCCCATCGCCTGACCCGAAGCATTCACGACATTCCCGACGTCGACCAACCGGGCACCCGCGCGACCGCCGATCGGCGCTTTGATCGAACAGTATTCTATGTTCAGCTTGGCGTAGTCGATGGTCGCCTGGTCGACGGCAATTGCCGCTGCGGCTTGATCGCGGGACGCGGTGTCGTTGTGAAGCTGCTGCTCAGAAATCGCCTTGGTCGCCAACGCGGCCGTGTCCTGCCCGACGTTCCAGTCCATGCTCGTTTTCTGTGCCTTGTCCTTGGCGAGTTGTCCTTCGGCCTGCTCGAGCGTGGCCTGAAACGGACGCGGGTCGATTTCGAACAGGAGTTCACCCTGCTTCACGTCCGCGCCGTCGACGAAATGCCGGGCAATGATCTTACCGGACACCTGCGGCTGCACCGTCACGACTTCGCTGGCAGTGACCTTGCCGATTTCGTCGATATAGACGGGAACGTCTTTAGACGTCGCATTCACTGCTGTGACTGCGGTTCCCATGCCGCCCGGTGGCGCGCCACCCGCGGCCCCCTCCTGCTTGCCGCACCCGACCAGCGGTAACGCCGTCGCAAAAATCGCCCATATCGAACCGCGTACAATCGTTTTGTTCATCATGAGAAGTTCGTTTAATGCTAGACGGTCGAATATAAGACCAATTGGAACCGGATCAACGCCTTCGTTCGACCCTGACAGTCGAGCCTGCTTTTCCACCTCCGGACTTCACAATAGGAGCGGCCGGGGCCACAGGGCAAATTTTGGTTGTAAATTAGCGGTCGCTCTAGTCCCCGTCTAGGTAGGATCGCAGCTATGCCCGAAGACCGAAGCTACCTGCCGTTTTCCCACAATATGAACCGCGCCTGGCGGGGAACGGCAGCGCAGGCGATCCGGTTCTGTTGCCTTCTGCTGGCGGTCGCATATTTGATTTTCTTTCAACTCTCGGCAGACGCGCCGTTTTGGCACGGCAGCATTGCACCACCGGCCGAGGCGGGCGTCGACCGGTTGCTGAGCGAACACGATCCGGCCATGCGACAGGCGGCCGGGACGAGCAACCTTTTATTGCACTTCGGGGGTGACCCGCGGGCTCTGAAATCCCAGTCGACCCGCCTCACGGCCATGTATTTCGACTGGAATTACCTGCAATTCCCCCGGCAGGTCCTGATCGGGAAAGGCGACAAAGTGATTAACGGTGCCGATGAGTTACTCGCTGCCGATGTCGTGCCAGACGACGGCTGGCTGCGGACCCACGAAGTGGCCGGGGTGCTCACGCTGATCGCGGGGCCCGACGGCCTTACCACCCACGTTCGCCGACCCTGAATCCCCTTCGAGCACGTTCATGCTTTTGATTGCTGACTTGTCGGTTTGGCCCGTGACCACCGTGTACCTCTTGCTGGTGCTGATGATCGGATACGCGATCGTCTGCGCCGCTTCGACTACGCGCACGCCGCCCGCGCCGGAGCTGTTCGGTTACAGTTTTACCGCCGGTGCGGGCGGGCTTTCACTGTTGCTGTTCTTCACGTCAATGGCCGGGTTCGTGCCGACAAGATCGCTTCTGGCCGTAATCGGGGTAGGAACAATCGTGTGGATCATTTCGCTCGCGAAACGCGGGCGAGCATTGCGTCCGGACCTTGCGACGGGGCCTCGAAAATTTGATCTGCTGTTTCTGCTCGGCATTGCGGCCCTCGTGGTCGTCGTCGCTGCCGCGCTCAACGTACAGGCCCGTTCACATTGGCCGGAGCTCGGCGAGATCGACCCGCTGGCCATCTGGCTGTTCAAGGCAAAGCAGGTTGCGACTTTCCCGCTGCGACCAATGCCGGCCGCGTTTCAGGCGCCGGGGTTGAGTTACAGTCACCAAGACTACCCGCTGGCAATGCCGTTCCTGTTTGCCGGAATTTACGCACTGGGCGGCGGCGTTTTCGAGGGCCTCGGAAAGACGCTGCTGCTGCCGCAATATCTGGCTCTGGTTGCGGTCGTTTATTCGACACTGCGGCGACTGCACCGCGGCGGGCTGGCGTTGACCGTCACGGCCATTTTCGCCGCCGCACCGGTGCTGACCAAAAACGCCGGGCTCGCCGTCGCCGAGACACCGCTGCTGCTCGCCTACGCGAGTTGTTTGTCGATGCTTCTTCGTTGGTCCGAAGACGGACACCCCGGCGACCTGGTCCTCGCCGGATTTTTTGCCGCGGTCGCTGCGTTCACCAAGAACGAAGGACTCGCGTTGCTCCCGGTGGTCGGAGTAGCGGGCCTGGCGCTGGCGTGTCTGCGTCGGCGGGCGCATCGAACTGCACCCGCTACCTCGAGCGGGACAGGTACTGCGTCGCTGAAAATCTGGTTGATCGCGGTCGCCTGCGCGGTCATTTTAATTTTGCCATGGCTCGTTTTCCGAAACGGCCTTCCCCGGACGCACGAGAATTACGGCGGTAAACTCCGCAGCGCCAACACCCTGATCGACAACCTCCCGCGGCTCAAACAGATCGTGCCGTTTTTCTTCGAGCAGATGCGCGACGCCCAGAACGCCGGCCCGATCTGGTACGTCCTGGCATTGACTGCGGTGCTCGGCTGGCGGGGATTCGCACGCGGCAGCGTCCTGATTTTCTGGGCCGTGCTGGTTACGCAAATAGGGCTTTACGCGGCCACGTTCGTCGTGACGCCGTGGGACTTAAAGCAACTGTTAGGCATGATCACACCCAAGCTGCTCGTGCAGGCATCGCCGGTCGCAATGCTACTGATCGGGCTACACCTGCGGTCAGCGGGCCCGAGCGGATCTCCCGAAGCGGCGCCACTGCGAATCAGTTCCCCCGCTGCCGGCGCGGGAAACTGATCGTTTCCGGCAAGTTGTGAAATTCCGATCGTGCCAGTTGAAAAAACCGCCGGCTCGATCGGCCGGGATCACAATCCGACGCCTTGTAGACAGCCGGTAATCGATCAGTGGTGGTTTCACGATCGACCGCTTTCGGGATTTCCGCCGCTGGTTTCGGGCATGAATATCCAAAACACCGCGAGCCCGGCGGCGGCGATCGCGGCGAGGAACAGGAACGCCGCGTTGTATCCGCCGTGGTGCGCGACGCTGCCGGCGATGACCTGACTCAGCGACGCGCCGATGCCGACCGCGGTGGCGATCGCGCCCTGGGCCAGGTTAAATCGGCCCGAGCCCCGCGTGAGGTCCGCAATGACAAGAACAGAGACGACGCCGAAGACGACCGCGCCGATTCCGTCCAGAACCTGGATCGCGATCAGAAGACCCGTGCCGTGCGTGATCGTGTAAAGAACACCCCTGACCGGCAGCGCCGCGAAGCCGATCAGTAGCAACCGCTTGCGGCCCCACGTCGACGCCAATCGCCCCACCGGTCCCGCGAACACCGTCACGACCACTTGCGTCGTGACCACGCAGCCGGTCATGAACAGCATCGAGCTACGCCCTTTACCGTGCGCCAGCAACTCGCCCAGCAGCGGAAGCATTGCCGCGTTGGCGAAGTGAAATAGGACCGCACAGGCGAGGAAGATCAGCAGCGAGCGGTCTTTCAATAAATCGACGACGCGACCGGCCTTTTTATCATTTTCCTCACCCGGTTTGCACCCGCGGGCCAGGTCGTAATTGATTTCTTTCGGGTCGATCCAGCGCAGGCAGAACAGCGTGGGCGCGACCATGACCACGACGAAAAAGAAAATCCCGCGGTTGCTGATGAAATAGCCGATGAGACCCATCGCGATCGCCGCCACGACGTTGCCGGCGCTGTTGAATGTCTGGTTGCGGCCCTGTCGCCTGTCGAAGTTGGCGTGGCCCACTACGCCCATGCTGATGGCCGCGACCGCCGGGATAAAAACGCTGCTCGTGGACCCGATCAGCAGCTGCGACGTAATCACCGGCCAGAGGCTTGGGAAGAACGCGATCATCAAGGCGCCGATCGCCAGGCAGACAACGCCAACGGCGATCAGGGTCCGCTTCGATCGGAGTCGATCGACGAGGGCCCCCGCCGGGGTCTGCGCGGCAATGCCGGCCAGACCCCCGACTGTCAGAGCCCATCCGGCCGTTTGCTGATTCCAACCGAAGCCGGCGAGATAAATCGCCAGGAACGGCCCGACCCCGGTCTGAACGTCGGCGAGGAAAAAATTCGTCCAGTCGAGCCCACGCAACGTGCCGGGCGACGGCTGCTGCTCAGTTTCTGCTGGCGACGGCTCGGCGGTGGCGAATGACATGAGTTCCGGGTTTGGAGAAACCCCCGGCGGCTGTTAGGACGCCGGAGGTCGTGTCGAATCTTCATTGCGACTCAGCCGGCCGGTGGAGCAGGCGGTGCCGGGACAGCGGGAGGCGTTGGCGGAGCAGCAGGCGCAGGCGTAGCTTCGACGCCGGGCACCGGGGGAATTGGCGATCGCCCTGGCGCGGGCGGTGCCGGCGGTGCGAGTCGATCGCGGGGCGGAGCCGGTCGAATCACCGGCTGGTTGTTGATCGACACCGCCTCAAACGCTTGGTTTCCGTCCGCCATCGGGACGGCGGTCCCGTCGACCGAAAGCTGGAAGCCCGGTTTTAATGTCGCCGCAGATTGAGGTCCCGTGTGTACGTAATCGCCGTTATCCAGGCGTGCGCCATCGACCTCGCCGCGGGATCCAATATTCAACGTTTTGACGGTCCCGTTTACGTGCCCGATGGACTCGGGCATCCCCGGCAACGGGACGACGAGCGAAGACTTATCGTCGGGGCCCTTCAGACTCGTGAGCCGGTAGATCTTTCGATCACCGGTCGCGAGATCGGCCGTCCCGGTCGCGGTGAGATGCTGACCCACGGCCGCGAGCCGTTCGACTACAGGTCCGAGATGGGGTGGAAAATTAAATTGCGCGAGCCTGCCGTTCTCGGTCTTGAGGACGACCGAATTAGCCTGCCCGCGCGGATCCAGATTGAACGAATCGACGGCTCCGACCACGGTCTCCTGCACAGCAGTGACAGGGTTCGCCGGGGGCGGTGGGACCGGCGATCCGATTGGCGGATTTGCCGGCGGCGCGGGAGGCGCGGTCCGTGCGACCACTGCGAAAGGCGCGAGGCCGGCGAGAACCAAGGGTGCGATCGAAGCGATAAGTGTGTGCTGAAAGTTTCTCATTTGAACTCCACAAAAAATGGATAAGCGACTGTTGCGCCATCGGCGGCGACGTGGAACACCCGGGCCGCAGCTTCTGCGGCCTCGCGGGTTGGAACGGCGGTGACTTAAGATCGGACTGCGGTGTGCTTGGGCCCGGACGCGTGTTTCGAAGGCCCGTGCGGTTTTTTGGGCGGATGGCCGATCTCGATCCCGTTCGCGGATCTCGCTTCGACGACCGGATGATTCGACCACCCCGGACGGACCTCACCGACGGCCGTGAGCCGATCACCAACTTTCAGACCGCCGATCGCCCTGACTCCATGAGGACGCAGGTGGACGAATTCGCCGGAATTTAGAATCGCGCCGTTTACTTCGCCACGTCGGGCGTGATTCAGCCGAACGACCGTGCCGCCGACGGACACTTCGTCTTTTCCCGGTCCGTCTACAACGACGGTCAGTCCATCGGGAGATTGGAGAGTCAAAAGTTCAAACACCGGTCCGGCGTCCGGGTGGCGGTCGCCGAACGGCGTCACTTTTAACGAGACCTTCTGGCCTTCGGAAACGGCCGCGGTGACCGAGCCGGCAATATCGGACTCGAAGTTAATCTGCACCCTGTCTCCGGAGTTTTGTTCCAGAATCAGCCCTTCGGGCACACCCTTGGGACTCAGATTAAATTGAGCAACAGAACCACTTAAAACAGATGAGGCGTTGTGCATGTCACACGCTCCTTGATGTGAGGCTGCCCGAAAGCAACCTGTCCGCGAACCGGCGGTATCACCTGATACCCGCCCCCGACTCGCTATTACGAAACTAGCGCCCGCTATCGCGATCGTCCACTCGGGAAAAAATTTTTCTGCGCCGCGCGAACGCTGCGAGTTGATACCCAGTCAGGATGATCGCCCGCGGGCGGGATCCTTTTTTCTTAGCTTTGAAAACGCCTAATGCAGCGCGAAGTGTTTGAAAGGTGCGGCACGGACGACGCGGCGGGCGACTTAAGCCTATCACCGCGGGTTCGAAGTGATCATCCGCGCGACTTCGGCGACGATGTCCGCGGGGTCGCTCAGACGCCCGGCGCCGACATTTCGGCAGGCGAGCCAGCCTGATTCGGGACCGATGAAGTGGTAGCCGTGCTTCTTCAGCTTCTCGACATTTTCCCGGGCGATGGGGTTGTCCCACATGCGGTTGTTCATGGCCGGGGCGAAAACCACCGGGCACGCGGCGGCGGCGACCATTGTGGTCAGCAGGTCGTCACAAAGGCCGTGGGCGATCTTGGCGATCACGTCGGCCGTCGCGGGGGCGACCAGCAGCAGGTCCGCGCGTTCGGTCAGGCTGATGTGCTGCGGATCGGAGCTGTCGCGGAGTTCCCAGGCGCTGGTGAGTACCGGCCGGGCCGACAGGGCTTGAAAGGTGAGCGGCGTGACGAACTTCTGGGCCGCGTCGGTCATCACCACGGTCACGCCCGCGCCGAATTGCACGAGTTTCGAAACGACATCGGCAACTTTATAAGCCGCGATTCCGCCACAAACGGCAACGACGATTTCCCGGCCCGCCAGATCGTTTGTCGAGGTGTCCATAACGTTTCACGCCAACCAACGCCAAACGCAGAATGCAGAGCGAAGAATCGACTCTGCATTCTGCATTCATCGTTCTGACTTACAATTTCACTCGGGCCGAATCAGACCGCTCGCTTCGTAATCGATCGCGATCTTGTCCTGCAGGATTTCCTGAATGACCGTTTCCAGATCGGTCATGTGTTCCCGCTCGACCAGCGGTCGGGCACCGTCCATCAACTCCATCATTCGCTTCTGGATCAGGGCGGTCAGCTTAAATCGGCCGCCGACTTTGTTCACAATCGCGTCGCTTTTCAATGCTTCAATCATCGTCGTTCCTTGGTTGGGGAGAAAAGTTGCTAGTTGCTGGTTGCTAGTTGTTAGTGAAGAAAATGCTTTGCCTCTCACGAGCAACTAGCAACTAGCAACTAGCAACTAGCAACTAGCAACTTCCTTATATCCCCCCTGGGGATTTCTTCTGCCGGATTAACCGGGCTATTTCGTCGACCGCGCGGTCGAGGTCGTCGTTGATCACCATGTCGTCAAAGGCGCGGCTGCCTTTGGCCATCCAGATTTCACGCTTGGCGCCGCGGTAGCGTTTCTCGATCGCGTCCTCGGTGTCGCGACCCCGGTCTCGCAACCGCGACAGCAATGACGCTTCATCGGGCGGCATGATGAAGATCATCAGCGCGTCCGGATACTGGAACCGCACCTGTAATGCACCCTGGACGTCGATCTCCAGCAGCACGTCTTCGCCGTTGTATAAATACTCGAGCGTGGGGTGTTTCGGAGTCCCGTAGTATTCGTCGAACACTTTAGCATACTCTAAAAACTCGCCGTGCTCCAGTTTCTTGAAGAACGCTTGCTCGTCGATGTAGTCGTACCGTTTGCCGAGGTCGTCTTTTTCGCTCTGCTTGCGAGTGGTCGCGCTGGCGATGTACTTCAGGTGCATCTTCTCGGCCAGCTTGCGCGAAATGGTGCTCTTGCCGACCCCGCTGGGGCCGACGAGCACGATCAACAGGCCTCTGAGAATAATCTTGTCCATAAGTAACTGGTTGCCGGCGGCCCGCCGCCGACTGCTGTCGGAAGGTCTTCGCCTTGCCCGGCAGCCGGGAACGAACGACCCGCACCTACTCCACGTTCTGCACTTGTTCTTTTAACCGGTCGATCGCGCCTTTGATCTCGACGATGTTCCGGGCGATCCCGGCGTCGTTCGCCTTGCTCGCGATCGTGTTCGCCTCTCGCAACATCTCCTGCGTTATAAAATCCAGCTTACGGCCCGCGTGGTCGTCTCTCTGGCATGCGTCATCGAACGCGCCCAGGTGACTGGTGAGCCGCTGAATTTCTTCGGCCACGTCCGCACGTTCGGCGAACACCGCGACCTCTTTGATCAAATCGGGTTCACTGACCCTTAGCTCGGCCTTGCTGAGCAGCTGATTCACCCGCTGCTGCAGACGTTTATGATAGTCTTCGATCACGGCCGGGGCACGCTTCTCGACCTCCGCCAGCGCGACCGTGATCACCTTCACCTGCTTCATCAACTCAGAGCAAAGCCCTTTGCCCTCGCGCTCGCGCATCGCCTGGAGCTTGCCGATCGCCTTGTTGGCCAGGTCGCGGACGCAGTCGCCGTGCTTGGCGATCTCGTCGGTCTCGTCTCGCGGTTCCTGGCAGACACCGGGCAACTGCACCAGGCTGGCCAGGTCGATCTGCACGAACGTGTCGAGGCCTTTGACGGCCTTCAGCTGTTCAAGGTACGCGGTCAATGCCTTGACGTTTATGTGATACGCGGCATCGGCGCTGTCCTGCCGCATCTTTAGAATAAACGTGATCGACCCGCGGCCGAGCTTTTCCCGGAGCATCGATTCCAGCTCGGGTTCGAGCCCGCTGATGGTCTCGGGGAGTTTGATAACCGGCTTGAAAAAACGGTTGTTCAGGGACCGGATTTCGACCGCATAATGCGTGCCGTCACGCGTCGCGGAGGCGTCCCCAAAACCGGTCATGCTGACTATCATTCGTGCCTTACTTCTTGTCCGAATTCGTCCCTGAACACTGCCGTGAAAACATCTCACGGGCCGTCAAAGCTGCTCAGGGTTTTGTCGCGGGCTTAAGCCCCTGCCCGACTTTCGAAAGGTCGTCGCCGATCTTTTTCAAGCCGTTCTCGATCTTCGCCGGGGCGGACGTCGCCGGCTGCATTGCTTTATTCATGTCGCTCATGGCGTCGCCAACCGACCGGGTGGTCGCCGGCGCGGTCGGGACGGTCACCGGCGTGGTGACCGGCATCGTCGACACGGTCGGCATCGTGGCCGGCGGGGGTAACTCGGTCGTCACCGGGGTCGTACGCGTCGGGCCCGGGGGTACTGCGCCCGGGGGTAATGCAGTGGTGCCCACGGTGCTCGAACGCCCCGACGCGGTCGGCGGCGCGGTCGACGGATATTTAGACTGCACGACCAGATCGAGCGCGACCGCGAGCACAATGAACACACCGAAGATGATGGCCGTCGCCCAGGTCAGCACGTCCCCGGTTTTTGCGCCGAACGCCGTCGTACCACCCGACCCGCCGAACGCGCTGGACAACCCGCCCCCGCGGCCCTTCTGAATCAGGATCAGCAGGATCAGAATGATGGCGACGAAGATCAGTGCACTCAGCGTTGCGTAGAAGAGAAAAGTCATAGGAAAGTTACTGGTTATCACACCCCGGCCGAACGTCTGAGGCCCGGGGATCGAAGGTCGTTATCTGGTTTCGAAGCGACTGGCAACGGGCCACCAGCGACTGTCTTTACTTCCCCGCGTTCGCGATCGCAAGAAAGCTGTCTGGCTTTAATGCCGCCCCGCCGATTAAACCACCGTCCACGTCGGGCTGGCCGAGCAGGCCCTTGGCATTGTCCGGCTTCATGCTCCCGCCGTACTGGATCCGCACCTTGTCGGCGAAATCCTTGTTCCACCGCTCGGCCATCGCCCCGCGGATGTACGCGTGAACTTCCTGCGCCTGCGCGTCGGTCGCGTTGCGGCCGGTGCCAATCGCCCAGACGGGTTCGTACGCGATCACGAGCCGGGCAGGGTCGGCAAGGTCGGTCGACAGTTCTTCGAGCTGCGACTGCACGACGTCGAAGGTTTTGTTCGAGTCGCGTTCTTCGAGCTTCTCGCCGATGCAGTGGACGAGGATTAAGCCCGCGGCATAGATCGCGGCCGCTTTCTTGGCGATCAGCTCGGGTGATTCGTGCAGCACGTGCCGGCGTTCGCTGTGACCGGTGAGCACGAATTTCACGCCGACGTCTTTGAGCATGTCGACCGAGACTTCGCCGGTAAATGCGCCACTTTTTTCGAAGTACGCGTCCTGCGCGCCCAGCAGCACGCTCGACCCGTCAATCGCCTGGTTCACCGCGTCAAGATAGACGAACGGCGGCGCGATGCCGACCTGCACGCCGGTTCCCGCGCCCTTGGCGACCGCGGTCGCCAGTTCGACGGCGGCGGCCTTGGTCGTATTCATCTTCCAGTTACCGGCAATAAATTTTACGCGAGCCATAAATACCTTAAATGCTTACTCACCGCAGAGACGCTGAGACGCAGAGAAATCAATTTCGAATTGGCCTCTCTGCGTCTCAGCGTCTCTGCGGTAAAAATCACGTGTGGACCAGCTCGCCCACCTCAGAAAACTCTTTACCGAAGATCGCCGCGATCTTCCTCAGCTGGACCATCAAGTCTTTGAACACGTTCGGGAGCAGCGCCTGCGGGCCATCGCATTGGGCCTCGGCCGGGTTGTAATGCACTTCGACGATGACGCCGTGCGCCCCCGCCGCCATGCCCGCGCAGGCGAGCGACGACACGTAATCCCGCTTCCCCGCCGCGTGGCTGGGGTCGACGATGATCGGCAAATGCGACCACTGCTTGGCGACAGGAATGCTGGTTACGTCCAGTGAATAGCGAATGCTGTCTTCGAACGTCTTGATCCCACGTTCACACAGAATGACCGACCTATTGCCTTGGCTCAGGACGTACTCGGCCGAGAGCAGCCAATCCTTCACCGTAGCGGCGAGCCCGCGCTTGAGCAGCACGCCCCGGCGGGTCTTGCCGACCTCGCGGAGCAGGTCGAAGTTCTGCATGTTTCGCGCGCCGATCTGAAAGCAGTCGACGTACGGTTCCATCTGCTCGACCTGGCGGGTGTCCATCACCTCGACGCAGATCGGCATGCCAAGCTCGTCACCGGTCGCCCGCATCCACTTCAAGGCCTGCAGACCCAGACCCTGGAACGAGTACGGCGACGTCCGCGGCTTGTAAACGCCGCCGCGGAGAATCGTCGCCCCGCCGTCTTTCACGTGCCTTGCGATGCGGTTGAGCATTTCTTCGTTTTCCACCGCACAAGGCCCGGCGATGCACGCCGCGTGCGTACCGCCGACCTTGACGACCGGCACTTTTCCGCCGCCGATTTCGACGATCGAATCCTCTTCGTGGAATTCCCGGCTCGCCAGTTTATATGGTTTGAGTATCGGGACGACCTTTTCGACCCCATCCAGTGCGGCCAGGTGATTCTGGTCCAGCGAACCTTCTTCACCCACCGCGCCGATAACGGTGCGGAACTGCCCGCGCGACAGGTGAGCTTTGTTGCCCATTCGTTCGATCTCGGCGATGACCCGGTCGATCGCGTCCGCCGGGGCGGCATGATTCATGACGATAATCAAGGCAAACTCCTCCCGATTGACGGGACACCGACCAAAATCACGCCGACACATCACCAAAGGCACGGCCTCGACGGCCCGCCGTCCAACCAACACATGGTTCGGCCTGACTGAGCGAAGCCCCATACTGTAATGCCAAGCAAACCGCGATACAAGCCGGCGTTGAAGTGCGGAAACTCGCTTTTGGACATGACCGAACGGCGGTGTGGGATCACCCGAAAAGGTTGCAAACCTAACATAATCTAACATAACCCGTCATAAAATCGGGCTTTTCATCACAATATTGTTAAAACCTTGCGACGGGAATGGCAGGGTTGACGCACGTTGACCGTCAAAAGCCGCCATCGCATACTATCGAATAGTTATGTCGCCAACACGCCCTAATCGCGAAGCCTACGCCAAGCGACCACTATGGCGCAGCTACCTGTTCGCATATCTGCTCATCGGCGTTGGGACTTCGGTTGGTAGCCTTTCCGTTGGGCCGTCCGGCGATCGCATAGTCGAAGCCGTGGGTGCAACTATGTTATTCATTGGATTATTGGTGTTTGTCGCCGCACTTGGTCATTCTTTCTGGGTCGTTGCATGTGGCAAACGACCGCGAAACGGGACTGCCTAACCAGCCAACTATGAATCCCGTCGACACTCCGGTGCCCGAAGACCGTCAACAACTCCGTGTCCTGATCGTGGCCGAGAACGCATCCGCGCGGTTCGGCGGGGAAGCGATTCTGCCGTTGCATTATTTCCGATTCCTTCGGCAACGCGGCATCGAAACCTGGCTGCTGGTGAACGAGCGGAACAAGGCCGAGTTGGAAACCGTGCTGGCCCCGGACGAGATGCGGCGTGTCCATTTCGACCCCGACTCGGGGTTTCAGCGATTATTGGAAAAGCTCGCGACGCCCTTCCCCGCAGCCATCAAACATGCAACGTTTCGAATGGTCGCCCGGCAGCTGAGTCAACTGCGGGCGCGGAAGATCGCGCGGGGGTTGATTGCCGAGCACGGCATTGACGTCGTGCACCAGCCGATCCCGGTGTCGCCGAAGGAAACTTCGCTGATGTACAAGCTCGGCGCGCCGGTGGTGATGGGACCGATGAACGGGGGGATGACGTACCCGCCGGGGTTCGAGAAATCCGAAGATGCGGTCGTCGGCCGGTTGTTTCGAGTCGCCCGGCTGGTGTCGCACGGCCTGAACCGGGTCCTGCCTGGGAAGCTGCGGGCCGAGACGGTTCTGGTCGCAAACGCGCGCACCGAGCGGGCGCTCCCGCACGGCATCCGCGGGCGGGTGCTGACGCTGGTAGAGAACGGCGTGAACCTTACGCTCTGGAATCCCGTGCAGAAGACGGCAGCGACAGGCGAGCCGATTCGGTTCGTGTTCTCCGGCCGGCTGGTGGATTGGAAAGGCGTGCAATATCTGATCGCCGCGTTCGCCCGGGTGGTGAAGCAGGTGCCGGCCACGTTGTCGATCATGGGGAACGGGGCGATGCGGGATGCGCTGGAGCGGCAGGTGATCGCGGCGGGGATCGCCGACCGGGTGAAATTCCACGGTTGGATGCCACAGGCGGAGTGCGCCCGCTTAATGGGTGAAGGTGACGTCTTCGTCCTTCCCAGTGTGTACGAGTGCGGCGGCGCGGTGGTGCTGGAAGCGATGGCGGCGGGACTGCCCGTGATCGCGACCCGCTGGGGCGGGCCGGCCGACTATCTGGACGACAATTGCGGCATCTTGATCGACCCCGAATCAACCGAACGGTTTATCGACAAGCTGACCGAGGCGATGCTCGCGCTGGCGAATGACGCCGACCGGCGCGTCGCGATGGGCACCGCCGGCCGGGCCAAAGCGGTCGAGCAGTTCGACTGGGAACGCAAGATCGACCGCATGCTGGAGATCTATGCGGAGACGGCAGGCCGAAAGTGACCCCTGCGGGCCGGTCGTGTTCATCCACACAGCCTGCTTGAATCGGCCGAACCCGCATGGGTTTACGGCTTCGATTTCGGATAGACATCGCATCACGCCCGCGTTCCGCTTCACCGAGCCCGAAAACAACTTTCCGTGTTCATCGCTTCATTCGCTCGGCACTTCTCCATTTTCAGTGAACCAACCCTTCGACGTACGCCAGTTCAGCAACCGGTGGCTGTAGCCCGGACTTGAGCGCGACGCATCTCATTCGCGCTTCGGGCCGCACGCGCCTTGACGTTTATCCGGTTTAGTCGGTCCGCATGAGGGCAAGCACGTACTCATTTTCCCCGACGTGGAATTGCTTCAGGGGCTCACCGGATCGTGGAAGTTCTGAACGGAAAGTACGCATTTACAGCCCATTTTATCGCTCCGATCCAAGGCTTGTCATCGCAGAGCCAGTGCCGTGCGGGTGTCCGCCGGCGGCTCTGACAGGCCCTGACTACGGACGACCAAAATGAGCTCGATCAATACGAATCTGAATTCTCTTTTCGCACAGAACGCCTTGCAGGCCAGCAACCGAAGCTTGAGCACCAGCATCCAACGGCTCAGCACCGGACTGCGGATTAACAATGCTTCCGACGATCCGTCGGGGCTGGTCAGCAGCGCGTACCTGAGCCAGGAGCAAGCCGGGCTCACTCAGGCGCTTAGCAATGTAACCCGGGCCAGCGCTGTAATCGGAACCGCCTCGTCGGGGATCAATCAGATCACCTCGTTGCTGACGCAGATTCAGTCGTTGGTCAATGTCGCTGCCAACAGCGGCGGCCTCAGCGTCGACGAACAGGCGGCAAATCAGTCACAGACCGACTCGCTGGTGTCACAGATCAATCGGGTGTCGGCAGCCACGACCTTTCAGGGCAAGGGGTTGTTGAACGGCAATCTTGATTACAGTCTGAGCGGTGTTGCCGCGGCAAGCCTTCAAAATCTGAAGGTGAACAGCGCCCGGCTTGCCGGCGGTGCGGCACAGCAGGTCACGGTAGCGGTAACGTTAAGCGCTCAGACCGCGCACACCGGCTATTCGGGTGGTGCGCTGGCAGGGGGCAACAACGTCACGCTGGAAATCGGCGGAAACACCGGCAGCGACCAGATCAACATCGCCGGGGGCACGAGCGTGGCGGGCATCATCGCGGCGGTCAACACCTTAAAGTCCACGACCGGGACCAGCGCCAGCTTGTCGGGTGCGAATTTCCGACTGGACAGCATCGGGTTCGGATCGACTCAGTTCGTCAGCATCCGCGCCGTCTCGGGCGTTTTCGTACCCACGGCCCCGCGGGCGACCGGGCGCGACGCGGCGGTCACGATCAACAACCAAGCCGCGTCGGTGCAGGGTACGTCGGTCTCGTTGTCCAACAGCAATCTGGACGCCTCGCTGAATCTGGGGGCTGCTTTTAACGTGGTCGGAAGCAGCACCTTTTTCGTCACCGGCGGCGGCGCGAGTTTCAGTGTCGGGTCCCGCGTCACCGACGCGAACAAAATCGGGCTGGGCATCGGATCGGTCTCGGCTGGGAACCTTGGTGATGCCGTGAACGGATATCTTTCGTCGCTCACCTCCGGCGGGGCCAACGCGGTGTCTGCGTCGGGCGGGGCAAATGCCGCTAAGGCGCAGCTGGTGATTTCTTCTGCGATAAAACAACTGTCGACATTGAATGCGCGCGTGGGCAACTTCCTGAACTACACCCTGGGCGGCACCGCCGTCGCGCTCCAGACGACGCTCCAGAACACGACCGCGGCCCAGAGCGCGATCACCGACACGAACTTCGCTCAGGAGACGGCGAATCTGTCCCGGCAACAGATCATCCAGGCGTCGGCGACCTCCGTTCTGGCCACCGCCAACTCACAGGCTCAAAGCGTCCTGAAACTTTTGGCGTAGAAAATGCGCCGCCGCGGTCGCGTCCAGTCTTTAAATTGGAGTGGCATATTTTTTGGGCAATACTGTGTAAGTATTAGCCCTGATTTAGACGACAGTGTCGCCGGCCGAAAAACTACTGGGTGAGCAACGTAGTTTGACGGAGGAGCGCTTGGAGAAACCTTTCTTATTAGTTGTCAGCAGCGACGCCAGTTCGCGTGCTCAGATCCAGCGGTGTCTGGTCGCCGCGGGACACTGCGTCGAGTCCTTTGCCTCGGCCGACGATTATTTGCAACGGGAGCCTAAACGTGCCCGCGCGTGTTTGCTGCTTCATCTGCAAATGCCGGTGATGAACGGAGACGATCTGCATCAGATTTTCGCCAATGTTCGTGACACTTGTCCGACCATTTTCCTCGCCGACGGTATCGAAGCCGTATCGATCGTCTCGTTGATGAAGCGCGGCGCCGCTGACGTGGTCCAGATGCCCGTTGATGAGGATCACCTACTGAAGGCTGTCCACGACGCCTTGCAGAGGGAGGCGATTCTGTACGAACAACAGCACCGGATCATTGCGTTGCGCCGCAAGCTCTCGAAGCTCACGTCCAGAGAATTGCAGGTGATGCAATATGTTTCAGACGGGAAGGCGAACAAGACGGTCGCCATGAGCTTGGGGATCAGCGAGCGCACGGTCGAGACCTATCGATCCAGGGTGATGGAAAAGCTCGACGTTTCCAGCGTTCCCGAACTGGTCCGATTCTCCGACGCCGTCGCGTGGCACACGCGCGACGCCTCCCACGCGTAACAAAACCGGGCGCCCGACCCATCCGATACGGACCAGAAATCAGTAATGTTTTTCGAAACCGCCCGATGGAATCGGACCGCGTTGAAGCGTAATCGTAGAAGATCTTAACGGGTTGCGTCCGCGTGGAATCCGGTCACGCGGCTTTGGCTGCGTCTTTCAAACGGTCCAATACAAAATGCAACCGCCGGGTGGTTTCACTGGTTTCGTACTGCAACATGTCGCCGAGCAGCACGTAATCTCGATTTACCAGCGCGTCTTTGATCTGGCGGAGTTTGCCGGAAAATTCGTCAAGAAACACCGGCAGGGATTGCCCGCCGACGTCGAGTCGGTCGGCGTCAATCCGGAGCAGTTCCGATGTTTTCAACACCGTTTCCTGCGTCGTCTGCCACGTCGAAAAACATTCCCCGAGTTTGAGCATCGCGCCTTCGATCTGGTTTTGCTGTAACAGTTCGACGGCCTGCGTTTTTGCGTCGTCGGCGGCATCGAGGCTGGCGCGGACAACTGTTAAAACATCCAGCGCGGTTTCGCGGACGCCTTCGGTTTCGATGTAGATCGTGCGGGCGAGCAGGGGTGTGCCGCGTATTTCGTTTAACGCGTTGATGTCGGGGGCTTTGCCGTCGACCAGTAGATTGACGACCAGTCGGCCGTCCTGCCGCAGCCGGGCGAGCAACTGCCCCACGGTGCGCAGACCCAACGCTTCAGCCGCCATCGGCTGCTGATCAACGGTGACAGACATGCGATCTCCAAAAAGCCCCTGCGGGTGTTATCGGTCATCTGCCATGGCTGACTTGATCAGGTCCGATAACTGCGATCGCAATAGAGCTCGGGGGTGTCCCAACACCCGTTGTTTTCTGAAGCATTGTTGCGGTTTCTCGGCCGGGTCAGGCCGTAGCCGTCAGACCCTGCCCATCGTCCCGTTCGGGACGGTACGAAAGGATTAGAAGTGTAAATATTTCCGGTTTTGGTTGTGCTTTGTGATACAACCAATCGTATGAAGGCTGCTCGTTTTTTCCCGCTGGCTTTTATTGCTAACGTCCACGGGTTCATTCTGTTCGCGGCCTATGTGATTATCTTCCTGACCGTCGCGATGACGGTCCAAATGGTCCGCCGAATCTGATCGGCCGGATTTGCCCCACCTGCTAATTACTTTTTCAGCCTGATTTCTCTCGGTCGTTTCCGTACCTTTGACGGGCTTTCGTTCTGTCTCTATCGGCCTTAAATTACCGCCGTCGAGTGGAAGACCGAAGAAGCCAAGGCCAAGAAAAGACTACGCAGACATGCCCAATTCTCCCCACAGCACGATCGCCATTGGCGCGGAATACGAACTGGCGCTGCTCCGCGCGTTGTCGGCGCAGTTCCCGAACGTCGACTCGGCCATGGCGGAGATCGCGCGGTTGTCGGCAGTGCTGACGCTGCCCAAGGGGACGATCCACGTCATCAGCGACATCCACGGCGAAGACAACAAGCTGCGCCACGTAATCAACAACGCCTCGGGTACGTTGCGGCCCCTGGTCGAGCGGATGTTCAAAGCGCGGATGGACCCGAAGCAGTTCCAGGAATTTCTGACGCTGAGTTTTTATCCCGCCGAGGTGATCGAGCGGATGGAACACAAACCGATGCCCCGCGCTGACGTGCGTGCGTTCGCGCTGCGGACGCTGCGGAGCCAGTTCGAGTTGGTGCGCGTGCTGACCGCCCGGTATAGTCTGAAGCGGGCGATGGAAGTGTTCCCGCCGGAGTATAAAGAGCTTCTGGTCGAGATGCTGCACGTCCCGACCACCGAGCGGGGCCCGGAGTTCGTCGAGGCGATCGTCGACAAGCTCCTGGAACGGGGTCGCGTGCTGCACCTGATCCACCTGGTGGGCCGGCTGGTCCGCAATCTGGCGATTCGTGAACTGATCATCGGCGGGGACTGCTGGGACCGCGGGCCCCGCGGGGACAAGGTCGTGTCATACCTCAGGCAGCAGCCGAACGTTTCGTTCATCTGGGGCAACCACGACGTCGCCTGGCTGGGGGCGAGCCTGGGGCACGACGCGCTGATCTGCCACGTCCTGCGGATCTCCCTGCGGTACCGGCGGATCAGCCAGCTCGACGAGGGGTACAGCATCCCTCTGACGCCGCTGGAGCACCTGGTCGGCGCGAAGTACGCCGACGACCCGGCCAAATATTTCATGCCCAAGACGCCCGGCATGCGGTCGATGGAACTCATCGCACGGATGCAGAAGGCGGCCGCGATCATGCAGTTCAAGCTCGAAGGGCAGATGCTCGAGCGGAACCCGCAGTGGGAACTGGAGCACCGCCGGCTGCTGCACCAGATCGATTACAAGGCCGGTCGGATCACGATCGACGGCCAGACCTACGACCTCCGCGATACCAACCTTCCGACGATCGACCCGAAAGACCCGTACACGCTGTGTGAAGACGAGGTCACGTGTTTGAACCGGCTCCGGAACTCGTTCCTCAGCAGCCAGAAACTTCACGAGCACATGCGGTACATCGTCGGACACGGGTCGATGTATCTGGTGCGGGACGACCACCTGATTTTTCACGGCTGCGTGCCCTGCGACGCGGCTGGCAATTTCCTGCCCATGCCGATCGACGGCAAGCTCGCCGCCGGGCGTGAGATGTTCGACACGATCGACCACGTCGTCCGCCGGGCGCTGTCGCACCGCGATCTGCCGGACCTGGACATGCTCTGGTACCTGTGGAGCGGGCCGCGGTCGCCGTTGTTCGGCAAGGACCGGATCGCGACGCTCGAGCGCGACCTGGTTGCCGACGAGAAGCCGCATCACGAGACCAAGGACCCGTATTTCGCGCTGATCAATGAGAGTTGGTTTTGCGACAAGGTGCTGGCCGAGTTCGGCGTCGACGCGCCGCAGGCGCTTATCGTGAACGGCCACGTGCCGGTCAAGATCGAAAAAGGGGAATCCCCGCTCAAGCGGAGCGGAAAAGCGATCACGATCGACGGCGCGTTCTCCGAAGCGTACGGCGACCACGGGTTCACGCTGGTGCTCGAATCCGGCCGGACACTGCTGGTGAAACACCATCATTTCGAATCGGTCGAAGCGGCCGTCCGTGACGGGGTCGACATCATTCCGAGCGTGACGGTCATTCGAACCTGGGACGCGCCCCGGCGGATCGGGGACACCGAGCGGGGCGAAGAACTGCGTTGCCAGATCGACATGCTGCAGCGGCTGATCGACGCTTACAACGGCAACCGGCTGCGGGAAGCCGACCCGCACGTGCCTGAGATCATGAGCGTTGCGTAAACGTTCAGCGGACGGCCCGAGGCGGCGTCTTTTTCGAAAACAACGTCGATTGTGCCCCCGCGGGGCGACCGCTAAACCATTCCTGTTCCTGCGGGGTTTGCCGCATCGCGGGCGGCTTTCTATGATCCGCGCGATGTCGATGAAGTTTGCCGAAAATATCGGTCAGCGTGTGGGCGGCGGCGTCGCGGCGTTCGGGGATTTCGCTGTTTTCTGCATGAAGATTTTCGGCTGGATCCTCGGCGGATGGTTCAAGTGGAAAAACATCCGTCTGCTGTTCCCGCAGTTTTACGACGTCGGGGTGAAATCGGTCCCTGTCGTCGGGCTGGTCGGGGCGTTCATCGGCATGGTAATGGGGGTCGAGACGTATTCACAGTTCAAGGCGATCGGTCAGGAAAACCGGCTGGGCAGCGTGATCGCGCTGTCGGTGCTGAAGCAGATTGGACCCGTGCTGGCCGCGGTCATGGTCGCCGGGCGGGTCGGTGGCGCGTTGACCGCCGAGTTGGGAACAATGAACGTCACCGAGCAACTCGACGCGCTGCGGGTCATGGGGTCCGACCCGATCAGCTACCTCGCGGTGCCGCGGTTTCTTGCCTGCCTGCTGCTCACCCCCCTGCTCACGATTTACAGCGACATGCTCGGCATCCTCGGCGGGTGGTTCGTTTCGGTCCAGATGTTCCATATTCCCAACGGCATCTACTGGGAATACAGCATGCGGGGCGTCGAACACTGGCAAGTGCTCGAGGGTATTTTCAAGAGCATCTTCTTCGGCGGCGCGATCGGGTTGATCGGCTGCTACAAAGGCTTCACCTGCGGGTCGGGCGCGAGCGGGGTCGGCAAGGCGTGCACCGAAAGTTTCGTACAGTCATTTATCGCCATCATCATTTTAAATTTCGTTTTCGCGCGGGTGGCCAAAGACGTGTATGTCGCACTGTACGGCAATATCAGCGTCTTTGGTTGATTCGGTGCCACAAACCTCCGCGATCGTTTTTCTTCTGGTTCCAGCCTTGTGAGCGTGCATGTCGGTTGCGATGTGGGTCATCTTTTCGCTGACTTATGTCGGCATCGCCTTCGGGTCGGTGCCCGGGCTGGTGCTTGACCGGAGCGGGATCGCCGTGCTGGGCGCGGTGGCGATGCTGGCGAGCGGCGCGGTGACCGTCGAGCAGGCCGCGCACGCGATCGACAAACCGACGATGCTGCTGCTGTTCGGGCTGATGGTGTTCGCCGCTCAGTTGCGGGCGGCGGGGTTTCCGGTGGTGGTCGACCGATTTCTTAAAGGGTTTATCGACCGGCCGAAGGTTTTGCTCGCGGTGGTGGTCGGCGTCAGCGCGGTCGTGAGCGCGTTGCTGGCCAATGACATCGTCTGCCTGGCGTTCACGCCGCTGTTGTGTCGCTCGCTGCTGCAGGCGAAGCGAAACCCGTTGCCTTATCTGCTGGGTCTGGCGACGTCGAGCAACGTGGGGTCGGCCGTCACGATCATCGGGAACCCGCAGAATATGTACATCGGCAGCGTCGGGCACCTGGCGTTCGGACGGTTCGCAGCGGTGATGTCGGTGCCGGTCCTGTTCGGGCTGGTTGTCTGCTGGGGGACCATCGCAGTGCTGTGCCGAAAACAGATGTCTGCCACGCCGGATAGAGATCTTCCCACGCCGATCGAGCCGCCTCAGGACGTGGACGTTTTTCTGATCGGGAAGACGCTCGCGTTGGCCGCGGGCCTGATCGGGTTCTTCTTTTACGCCGGGGCCAACTCCGACCTTCGGGCGGTCGGCGCGTTGTGCGGCGCGGGCCTGCTGCTGATTTCCAGTCGGGTGAAAGCTGCGAAGCTTCAGGAATTGGCCGACTGGAACCTTCTGCTGCTTTTTCTGGGTTTGTTTGTCGTCAACGGTGCCATGCAGGATCGACACCTGATCGAGCACGCGTTCGACCGCGTTTCGGGCTGGGGGTTACGGCTCGAACGGCCGGTCACGCTGGCTGCTGTAACAACTGTTCTAAGCAATCTTGTGAGCAACGTGCCCGCCGTGTTGCTGCTGAAACCGAAGGTCGAATCTGCCATCGGTCAGGGACCCCGGCTTTGGTATATGCTATCGCTCGTCAGCACGCTGGCCGGCAACCTGACGCTCGTCGGCAGCATCGCGAACCTGATCGTCGCCGAATCCGCGGCAAAGCACGGTGTCAATCTCGATTTGAAGGCGTATTGCCGGGTTGGCATTCCGATCACGCTTTTAACGGTGACCGGCGGTGTCGTCTGGCTACTCGCGGTCTGATTTTAACATCATCAGATTAAGCCGTCGACGGTTCCAGAGTTTTGGGTTGGGCGGCAATCCGAGTTGTGAGATCAACTTATTCGACGTTTGCGTGCCTGCCGTCATGCCCATCCATCACATGCGATCCATGGACCGTCTTTCCTGCGGTTTCAGGATTAGCCGAGTCGGTAGGTGCAAACTGAGCCGAATTGACGTCACCCGCGGCTTGCGATGTCGTGGTGGCTGTCGCGCGGCGACCGGCAGAACTCTTCCCGCCGAGCCGACCGATGGCGGCCATATGAGATCGGTTGGCGCTCACACGCTCGCCGCCCTTCCGCCCGGCGGCGCGAGCTTCGTCGGCCGTAAACTCATGTGCGGTCCCACGTTCGTGCGCGGCGCGGCCACCCTTGCGGGCGATCTCACGCTGTTTTTCCACGCTCATCGACGCAAATCCACGGGTCTTGGCGCTTGATGGTTCGGAATGCATTTGTTTCGTCCTCGGTTGATTGACGGACGACCCGACGCAACGGTTATACCAGTGCCCGTTCAGGTTTTTTCCTTCGAAACAACCGTAAGCCTCACGCGTGTTTAGATATAGATGAGGGTTTAAGCAGCGTGGCTGGCCGATTGGGCCAAGCGAAAAGCAGTATTTGGGTTTGTTGCCTACTATCTTTGTGGTAGTTTCAGGGTCACTTAATCGCAATGTCGCTCGATTGATCACCGCATTTGATACAGTTGTCCGATAACTTGCACGGCGGCTTAACATTGTTGGTTTCCCGGTTCGGAGCTAATTTCGATGGACACGTTTGATTTCGTCAACCGCGCCAACGCGGACTACATTGACCGGCTGTATCAGCAGTATCGAAAAGACCCACGGTCGGTCGATGACCAGTGGAAGGCGTTCTTCGCCGGGTTCGAGCTCGGTCAGGACCGCTCGACCGCCGGCACCGTGACGACCGACACGGGTCCCGCTTCGAGCAGCGCGGACTGGTCGACCGCCGGGATTTTCGACCTCGTGCACTCGTACCGCGAACTCGGTCACTTCGTTTCGAAGCTCGACCCGCTCGGGCACGACCGGCCGAACCACCCACTCCTTGAACTGTCTAATTTCGGGATCACGACCAACCTTCTGGATCACGCCGTCAGCGGCGGGAGCTATTACGGCTGGACTGCAGGCACGCTCCGCGAACTGGTCGAAAAGCTCCGCGCGACCTACTGCAGAAACATTGGCGTCGAATTCACCGGCATCTCCGACAAGACCCAGCGCGACTGGCTGGTCCAGAAGATGGAGCCGATCCAGAACCGTCCGGAACTGACGATTCCGGAAAACCGGTCGTTGATGTATCAACTCGTGGCCGCGGAGGAATTCGAGCAGTACCTGCACCGACGGGAAGGCTTCCAGGGCAAGAAGCGGTTCTCGCTCGAGGGCGGGGAATCGCTGATCCCACTGTTGAACACGCTGATCGACGAGGGCGCGACGCTCGGGGTTGAAAAGCTGATCATGGGCATGTCGCACCGCGGCCGGCTGAATGCGCTGGCGCACGTGCTGAACAAGCCGTACGAAATCATCCTCAGCGAATTCATCGAGACGAACCTGCCCCCGGATCACGAAGGGGACGGCGACGTCAAGTATCACCTCGGCTACGCCAACAGCCGGGCGACGCCCAGCAACAAGCGGGTCAAGGTTTCACTGCTCCCCAACCCAAGCCACCTGGAACTGATCGACCCGATTCAACAGGGCATCGTGCGTTGCCAGCAGGAAGTGACCAACGATAAGGACCGCACCCGCGTGGTGCCGGTCACCATCCACGGCGACGCGGCGTTTACCGGCCAGGGGATCGTCTCTGAGACGCTGAACCTGTCCGAATTGCCCGGTTTCCGCACCGGCGGAACGATCCACATCATCGTGAACAACCAGATCGGGTTTACGACCTCCCCGGGCCAGGGACGGTTTACGCCATACCCGACCGACGTGGCGAAGATGATTCAAGCGCCGATTTTCCACGTCAACGGCGACGACCCCGAGGCGGTCGTCTGGGCCGCCAAACTGGCGATCGGTTTCCGTCAGCAGTTCAAGTGCGACGTGTTCATCGACATGTGGTGCTACCGCCGGTACGGCCACAACGAAAACGACGAACCAGAATTCACGCAGCCGAACATGTACCGCGAGATCAAGGCGCACAAGACCGTCCGCGCGCTGTACGCCGAACGGTTGATCGAAGACAAGCGGATCACCCAGGCCGACCTGGACGCGATGAAAAAGATCGTCGTCGAACGCCTCGACCAGGCCCGTGATCTGGCCCAGGTCGCCAAGCCCCGCACCCGGGTGCCCGCGTTCAGCGGTGTCTGGAAAGGGTTCGGCAAGCCGGGCGAAGACTGGTCGCTGAAGACCGGCGTCTCTCGCGACGTGCTGACGAAAATTTCCGACGCGGCGAACAAGTTCCCGGCGAATTTCACGCCGCATTCCAAGGCCGTCCGCATTATGAATGGTCGCGCGGAGATGATAAAGTCGGGCAAAGGGATTGATTTCGGCACAGCCGAGATGCTCGCGTTCGGAACGCTGTTGCTGGAAGGCACGCCGATCCGGTTCACCGGTCAGGACGTGGAGCGCGGGACATTCAGCCACCGGCATGCGGTGCTGCACGATTTCAACACCGGTGATTTGTACACGCCGCTGCAGCACCTCGACCCGAAACAAGCCAGGCTGTCGATCCGCAACACGATGCTGTCCGAGCTTGCCGTGCTCGGGTTCGAGTGGGGCTTTGCCTCGGCCGACCCGCGCAACCTGGTCTGCTGGGAAGCCCAGTTCGGCGATTTCGTCAACGGCGCTCAGTCGATCATCGACCAGATCATGGCCAGCGCCGAATCGAAATGGCGGTTCATGAACGGCCTGTGCATGCTGCTCCCGCACGGGTACGAAGGCCAGGGCCCGGAACACTCCAACGCCTACATCGAACGGTTCCTGTCGCTGTGCGCCGAGAACAACATGCAGGTGGTGATTCCGAGCACGCCGGCCAGTTATTTCCACGTGCTGCGTCGGCAGGCGAACCGCAAGTTCCGCAAGCCGCTGATCCTGATGATGCCCAAAGCGCTGCTTAAGGTCGGAAGCCACAGCACGATCGACGAACTGATCGGCGACAGCCAATTTCAGACCGTCATCGACGACCCGACGAACCTGCCCGCGGCAGGCGTAAAGCGCGTGCTGCTGTGCAGCGGCAAGGTTTATTTCAGCCTGTTGCAGGCCCGCGATTTCGAACAGGACGCGAACCACAAACCGGTGCCCCGGACGCAGAAGATCAGCGACGTGGCGCTCGTCCGGGTCGAGCAGCCCTACCCGTTCCCGGGCAAAGAAATTGCCGCGGTGCTGGCCAAGTACCGCGGCGCCAAGCAGATTCTGTGGGTCCAGGAAGAACCGAAGAACCGCGGCTGCTGGACGTTCATGGAACCACGCTTGCGGGAAATGCTCCCGGCGGGCGCGACGCTGGGGTATTGCGGACGCGACGCGGCGGCGAGCCCGGCGACCGGCAGTCACAAACAGCACGAGGCCGAGGAAGAAGAACTGCTCAGCCACGCACTGGACCTGATCGCCCGGGTGCCGGCGGTGAACACCGCGTCGGTCGCGGCCGTGGCGGCATCCTCGCCGGCGACGAGCTCGACCTCGTCGGTGTCCCAGTAGAGTCCTGTCTACCCGGACACCCCGATGGCGAACGCGCGACCGAATGTCCCGGCAACCGCCGTCACATTCGGTTGCGCGGGCATGGGCGGGTACGCCGGTCACATCTGCGATCTGCTTCTGACCGAAAGCCTTCGGCCCAACCCGCCCGTTCGATTCGCGGCCGTCTGTGACCCGCACCCGGAAGACCACGCGGAGCTACTCGACCGCCTTTGTAAGGCGAACGTCAAAGTCTTCAAAGGCTACCCCGAACTGCTGAACCAATCGCTCGACGCGGTCTGGCTGCCACTGCCGATTCATCTACACCGGTGGGCGACCGAGCTCGCGCTCGACGCCGGGTCGGCGGTCATGTGCGAGAAGCCCGTAGCCGGCGCGGTCGACGACCACGACGCCATCACCGCCGCGCGTGACCGCACCCGTCTCCCGGTGGCCGTCGGCTATCAGGACATCTACGACCCGTGCATTTTCGAACTGAAGCAAACCCTGCTTTCAGGAGCGATCGGGACCGTGCGGCAGATCGTCCTGCGCGGTACGTGGCCCCGGGCGACGAGCTACTTCCGCCGCAACGACTGGGCGGGGAAGCTGCGCGGCAACGGCAGCTGGGTTTTGGACAGCCCGGCCAACAATGCCATGTCGCATTTTCTGAATCTCGCGTTGTTCCTGGCCGGCTCGTCTTCGCGACAGTCGGCCGACCCGCGGGCGGTCGATGCCGAGTTGTACCGCGTCAATGACATCGAAAATTTTGATACCTGCGCACTGCGGATTCAAACCCGCGAGGGACCGACGCTGCTGGTGCTGCTGACCCACGCGTGCCGGGTGAATTTCGGCCCGGTGATCGAGTTCCGCGGCACCGAAGGCGTGGCCGAATACACCGCGTACCGGGGGTTCACCGTTTTCAGGGGCGGCAAGGACAGTTCGGTCGCAGCGCACGCGAACGTGCGGGCCGTGATGCTCGACCGCTTTTGCCGGTGGACCCGCGGTACGCTGGGCGACGACCTGGTGGCGACGCTGGAAACGTCGCGGACGCCGCTGGTCGTCGTCAATGGCGCGTCCGAGGCCAGCCGCGTTATCGACGTCGATGTTGAATACATCGGTATGGACCCGACCTTCGAAAGCGGCCCGCTTCGGTTCATTAAGGGAATTGAGCAGGCCTTCGAGATTTGCGGCCAGCGGTTTCTGCTCCCCAGCGAAACCGGGGCCTGCCCGTGGGCCTCGGCCTTCGGTTCGCGCGATCTTACCAACTATCACCACTTCGCCGGCCCCCGGTTTTAAAGTCGAGCTCGCTATTACGCCCGTCGCTTGCTTGCACTATGCTGCGGCGTAACAAGGAGCCAACATGGGTCTGAACGAGCGGCGGAAGATTCAGGAATTGCAGACGGTCACCTTCCCCGCGCGGGTCAAGGAGATCGAAGAAATCTGCGGTAAGGCAATTCCGTACGACGTCGACTGGGACAGCTTCTCCGACGACCTAGAAGGGTTGAACTTCATCGACAACTTATCCTGTCACCGCCTGAACATGGCGCTCCGCGTGATCTGCCAGGACGCGATCGGCAAGCAGGCGGTCGTCGAAGGACTTCGCGTCATCAAGCTGAAGAACGTCAAAGATAAAACGCAGATGAAGCTCGAATTCGCCGGCGGCGCACTCGAGATGCACTGCGCGTACTCCATGCGTACCGACGGCATGTACGACGACAACACGATCCGCAAACTGCTGATCGACAAGCTCTGATCGCCAGGGCGTTGTCCGACTCAATCACAAAAACAGCCCGCGCCGGTCGGTGCGGGCTGTTCTATTTCTTGTGCCGACCGAGTCAGGCAGTCTTCATGGCAATACGAGTTTCTGTCCCACGCGGAGCTTCGCGGCGGTGACGCCGGGATTCGCGCCGGTGATCTTCTTCCATGCCTTGCCGGTGCCGTACGCGTTCTTGGCGATGCTGAACAGCGTCTCGCCGTGACGCACGACGTGCACGGTGCCTGCCCCGCCGGAGGTCGATCCGCTGGTCGTGGTCGACATGATCGTCGTCACCGGGGCGGACGTGATGGTCGTCGTCTGCTGCTCGGTGGTGACCGGCTGCGGGGCGACGGGGATCACGGCCGACGTGTCGTACAACGGCGGCTGATAAGACGCCGGTTCGACCGGGCGGATGTCGGTCACGTCGCTGCGGAACCCGGTCTGGGCGGTTTTGTCCGGCGCGTTCCCGTTGCAACCGACGACGCAGGCTGCGCCGCCGAAGGCCAACGCGGCGGTCACGATCGAACGAACGGTGCTGCTGATAAGTGTCATGTCCCGGCTCCTTATGCCGTTAGTGGGTTTCTGATTCGCTGATGCTGAAACTATCGGACGAAGCGACCCCGCAGCTTGAACTCGTTCGGATGCTTAAAAGCCGACGGACGAATTGCCCGGGCGATCGCGTCGCGCCTGTACGCGGGATAAACCGCCGGTAGAGTTCGGCCCGGATGACCGTTCACGGACTGCTGATTTTTTTAGTGGTGCTCGCCATGACCGGGCTGGGGTCGGCTTTGATCTTCGTTGGACTGATGACCCGCGCGATTTTGTGCCCGCCGAGGATGACCGACGGCAAAGCCACTTACCTGCTGCAACGCCTGTCCCCCGGTGACCTGGGGCTCGTCTTCGATTTTCAGTCGTTCGATGTCCGGGACGCCCGCGGCGGACGATTGAAGATGGCGAGCTGGTGGATCCCCGCCCCGAACAACGACGGGCGGTGCGTGGTCCTGATACATGGGTATGCCGACGCCAAGGTCGGCGCGATCGCCTGGGCCCCACTGCTGCACCGCGCGGGCTTAAACGTCCTCGCCATCGACCTGCGGGCGCACGGCGAAAGCGACGGCACTTTTTGCACCGGCGGATATTTCGAACGCGACGACGTTCAGCAGATTCTCGGGCAGTTGCAGACGACCCGGCCGCTCGAGACCGGGCGATTGTTTTTATTCGGCGTCAGTCTCGGGGCGGCCGTCGCCGCCGCCGTCGCCGCGGGTCGCACCGACATTCAAGGTGTGATCCTGGAGTCCCCCTTCGCCGACTACCGCCGGGCGATCGCCGCGCACGCCAGGGTCATCGGCCTGCCCGGGGGGTTGATGCTCCGGGCGGCGGTTGGTTTGGCCGAATGGCTGTGCATGGCAAAGTTTAAGGCCGTTCGACCGGCCGATATGATCCGCGACATCATCTGCCCTGTTCTCGCGATCGTCGGCGGCGATGACCCCCTGCTGGACCGGAACGACATCGACGTGATGGCTGCCGCGGTGCAGCACGACCGGGCGGCACCGGGGTCGAATCTGTGGGTCGTGCCTGAAGCGGGTCACCTGACGGCCGTGCAGGTAGACCCGGCGGAATATCAGCGCCGCGTCGAACAAATCGTCGGGACGGCCGTGTGATCGGACCGACTCTCTAATGAAAAACTTGCGACAGCCTCACGTGTCATTTTCGACGTCCGGCAGGGTCGTGATGGGGCACGAAAATGAAGTCGGTATTCCGCATGCCCGGAAAAGCTTTGAATGCTAGAATCCGCTAGCGGCGATAATTTGATAAGTCACTGTCGGCGAAAAAATAACGCCCTTCATCCGGCGTTAAGGTATTGTCGGTTGGAATTGACCTGATGTCTGCAAGAGCTGCGATTGAACCCAGGCTGACGGTCGTGTTCCCGCCCCAAAGCGCGAACGCCGAAGGGATCACACCCACGTCGGAGCGAACCGACGAGGCGCTGGCGATTCGGCTCCGCGACGGCGACGTGGCTGCGGGAGAAGTGCTCGTTCAGCGGTATTATGTGCCGTTGACGCGGTATCTCAGGCGGTTGTCCGGCAGTGAACACATGGCCGAGGAGTTGCACCAGCAAACCTGGCTGAGCGTGCTCGATCACCTGGGCCGGTTCGACCCGGCATCGACCTCCGGCGGTTTTAAGGCCTGGCTGTACCGAATCGCTTCGAACAAAACGCACGACCATTGGCGGTCCAAGGGGCGTGAAAAAGTCGCGACCGATGGGCTTAAACTGGTCACCGACGAGGAGCTTCCGCCGGCGGACAGTCGGCTCGACAGCACCGAGCAGCAGGAAAAGCTGAAGCGTGCGATCGAACTGCTGCCCGAAGCGCAGAAACAGGTTCTGATGCTGCGGTATTACAGCAATATGAAGTTCGTGGACATCGCCAAGACGCTGGGCTGTCCGTTAAACACGGCACTGGGGCGAATGCACAAAGCGACACTTAAATTACGGCAATTGATGGAACAGTGAGCCGGTTCGGGCGTTTGATGGTGAGACGTGACAGACAGACCGGCATGGTGTTTCACGCCGGGTGCGAAAATAAGTGTTTTTGCCTGCCGATAAGCACCGGGGGCGGAATCGCAAGGCTTTTATGTCCAGCTTGATTCAGGAACTCGAAAACAACGAAGCGCTGCTGCTGATGTACGTCGCCGACGAACTCCCGGCCGAGGACAAGCTGGAGGTCGAGCAGATGCTCGCCAGCGACGGCAGTCTGCGCATGGAACTGGAGGAGATTCGCTCTGCAATGGCCTCATCGCTTCACGGGCTGTCGACACTCGACGAACTCGAACCGATTTCAGCGTCGACCGAGGCGATTGCGCTGCGGTCTACCTCCCGGATGATGAAGCAATGGCACGTGGATCGGCTTCGAATGCAACCCGAACCGACGGCGAAAAAACCGCGTTACCCGGCCTGGGTCGTCCCTACCGCAGCCGCGGCTTCGATCCTGCTGGGCGTTGTTGGTTGGTGGGGTATCACTTCAGACGCCAGGCTCCCGACTATGGATGGCCAGAAGATAGCGGAGAACACAACCGAAGCACCTGCCGTCGAACCCGTCGACGAGCACGCGAGGTTGCTGGTCGATTCGCTTAGCAACGAGCCGACGGACCTCGTCGATGCTGAAAATCAGGCCAAGACCCTGGTCTCCAGAACAGAGGATCCAACGTCGTCTCTTCTGTTGGACGAGCTCTCGAATTAGGCTTCAAAGAGATACCCTCACAGGGTCGACGGATAACACGAGCCGTGGCAAACATGCACAGCAAGATATCAATTAGCGTCGGGGTCGCCTTGCTCGGAGCCGTGGCGTGGACGGCATGGGGCAGCCGTTCGTCGGCAGAAACCGACGGCCAGGCGTCCGTCGTCGCGGCAGTTACTGCGCCGCAGACCACCCCCGAGGCTACAGCAGAGCCCACCACCGCCCCGACAGCAGTTGCTAAAAGTATCGCCGAGCCGACCACCGCCCCTGCTTTGACCGAGCCGTACCGCGACCGCGGCGCTCGCTTCGGTGATCAATCGATCGGCCGACGTGTACGGGGTCCCGGTCTCATGGGAATGGGGCGTGGCTCGCTGTCGGACGAAGAAAGCTCGCAGCGACGCGAAGCCCTGGGATTCTGGCTGGAAAATTCGCCCAAACGCTACCAGGCGATGATGGAGATCAGTTCGCCCGCACAGAGAAACGACGTCGAAGACGACGTCACCCGGATCTACGTGGGGTGGAAGCGATTACAGCCGGCAATCTTCGCCTCGATCATCGAGCGGGTCCGGGCGGAAGACGGGATCTTTCACCTCGTCCAAGAGCTTAAAAAACCGAACGCGGATGTCAAAACGTTGAAGCCGGCCTTAAGGGAATCCGTCGCGGCGCTGGTGCAGATCAACCTGAAAGAGCGTCAGCTGCGGATCGACCAACTTTCCAAGACGCTGGCCGAGCAGCAGAGCAGCCTGTCCCGCGATTTAGACCCCGCCCGCTTTGAGACGTTGGTCGACGACCGGATGGCCGCGGTCATGAACCCCAAGGCCAACCGCAATCGCGGTCGAAATCGCTCCGACGGTGCGATCGATCTGCCCACCCCGATGCGGTAGGCAAGCAGTAACTTTCGTAAGTCGAGCGACCAAATTCCGAGGCAAGAAAAAAGGGCCGTCCCCTCCGGGGGCGGCCCTCCGCGTTCTCACGAACGCGATGTGCTTTTGTCTCCTGAGTGTTACGCGGGCTGTGGAGAAAAGTTTGCCCGCAGTAACAAAAATCTCCCCCCGGCCCTGAATGCCGATCAGTACACGACCGCGACCGCATCTTCGATCGCTTCGATCACCTGGCGGACGTGGAACGGCTTACGCAAAAACCCGTCAAAACCTGACGCTAACAGCCCCTTGCTTTCGTCGTCGGTCATCTTACCGCTGACGGCAATCACCTTGGTCAATTGCAGATCGGCGTTGGATTTTACGTGCTTGGCTACCGCCCGGCCGTCGACGTCGCTGAGGTGCATGTCCAGCAGGATCACGTGTGGCCGAAACTTCTCGGCGATCGCGCCGGCGGCGAATCCGCTGCGGGCGACTTCCACCTCGTACTTTGCTTCGTCTTCGAGGATCTTTTCAAGCACTTCGACGATGTCCTGTTCGCCGTCGACGATCATGACCCGCGTGCAGCCGGTCATCAGGCCGTTCAACGGCATACCGTGGTGCTTCATGAACCGAATCAGCTGGTTCAACGGAATTCGGCGGTCCTTGCTGCCCGGGATGCGATACCCCGTCAGCGCGCCGGTGTCGAACCATTTGCTGACTGTCCGCGGGGCCACATTACAAATCTTGGCAACTTCGCCGGTGGTCAAAACGTCTTTAACTTTCGTGGTCGTACCGTTCATTTGCATTTACTCCAGGTCGCGCGACCGGTAATACAGGTCAGGGCGACGTTCTCCTTCGATCCTCTCCCGAGTGGCCCCGTCCTTGGCCCGTGTAACACTCCGTTGACATGCTCTATATCGACAGGCCGGCTATTGCCTTTACTCCGAGTGCGCAGTTTTTGCCGGTATCCGGGGTAACTCTGGAACTGCCGACATTATCGGTCGCGGCTAGAGAAGCCGGTACCGCGGCTCGGATTTTCAGTTTTTCTCGCCATTACTCTGGTCACGCGTGAAGCCGTATTGGTTTCATGCTTCGAGTCGTTTCCTTCGCGGTTCGCTTTCAAGGGCCGGTAAAAACAACTCGCCCGAAGCTTCGAACGAGACGGCGGGTCATGAATTCCGCGCAATTCTGGAAAGACTCGCGCGGCGTCCGCCCAATTCCGGGCCATTCCGGGAACTGCGTTGCTCGACAGGTAGCAGGTGACTACGCTCGCGGGGATGCGAATCCAATTCTGCGGGGCGGACCGTACGGTTACCGGATCGTGTCATCTGCTCGACATCAATGGGCTACGCATCTTCCTGGACTTCGGGCTCTACCAGGGTCGCCGTGACGACGCCCGGCGGATCAACGCCTATGTCCCCGAAGGGCTCAAGACCGCCGACGCGATCATTCTGTCGCACGGGCATCTGGACCACTGCGGCAAGCTCCCGGTGGCCGTGCGCGCGGGCTTCAAAGGTCCGATCTATTGCACCCCCGCCACCGGCGCGGTTGCCCGCATCGTGCTGAACGACTCGGCTAAAATTCAGGAAGAGAATATCGAGTACATCAACCGCCGGGACCGCGGGCCCGACGAACCCACGAGCCAACCCCTGTATCGGATGGCCGATATCCCCGCGACTCTCCGGCAGTTCAAGCCCGTCGACTACCAACAGAAGACCGACCTCGGCAAAGGCGTTTCGTTCACGTTCTACGACGCGGGGCACATCCTCGGGTCGGCCTACGTGGTTCTGGAATGGACCGAATCTGGTAAACAACGGTCGCTATTGTTCACCGCCGACGTCGGGCGGTACGGCTCGGCCGTGCTCCGCGACCCGCACCCGCTGCCGCACGCGGTTGATCATGTCATCACCGAGAGCACCTACGGCAACACCCGCCACGCGCCGATCGATCAGGTCGGCCCTCAGCTGCTCGAATGCATTCAATACTGCATCGCGCACAAAAGCAGGTTGCTGGTCCCGAGCTTTGCCGTGGGTCGGACGCAAACCGTGCTGTGGTACGTGCAGCGATTTATCCAGGAGAAGAAGATTCCGCCAATCCCGATGTTCGTCGACAGCCCGATGGGCGTTGAAGTCAGCCGGGTCTTCTCGCAATTCCCGGAGTGCTACGACAAGGAAACCTGCGAAGCGATCGGCCACGCCGACCTGTTCGCTGCCAGTCAGATCACGTTTGCGTCGTCGGTCGGCCAGAGCAAAGCGATCAACAACACGCCCGGCCCGTGTGTGATCATCGCCAGCAGCCCGACCTGCGAGTTCGGCCGCATTCTGCACCACCTGACCCAGAGCGTCGAACGCCCGGACGACATGGTGCTGTTCGTCGGGTGGATCCCCCCACAAACGCTCGGCCGACGTCTGCAGGACCGCGAAAGCCGCGTCCGCATTTTCAATCGATTTTACGACGTGCGTTGTCAGGTCCGCACGATCCACGGCCTCAGTGCCCACGCCGACGGCGACGAGCTTCTCAAGTTTTTAGCGCCGACCCTCAAGCCGCAGACCACCGCGTATGTCGTGCACGGCGAAGTTCCACAGGCCGAAGGATTCGCTGCCAGGCTGCTGAAAGCCGGCATCGGTCAGGCGTTCGTGCCCGCGATGGAAACCAGCATGATGGCCGGCGACCCGCCCGAACTCGCGATCACCACCGAGGCCACCCGCCCCCCCGGCGCCGGTGTATCGCAGGACACTCAGGAATAATCCGTTTAGCCGGCCCGCTTGCGGGCCCTTGTCTTCACCCGGCGAACAACCGCGTCGAGCGAAAGAAAAACGGCGAACCCCGCGACAAAAACCGACGCCGCAAGGGCCAGCCATCTATCCCACGGCACGTGCCCCGCGTGCGACAGGTCGAACGGCCCGGCGATCATCTCGCCCTGCCCCGGATACCCCGCCGTCGCGATCACCCGACCGGAACTTTCGGTTAGTTGTGACATTCCCGAACTCCACACCCCGAATGTCGGTATCCCGTATTCGGCAGACCGCACCGGCGCCATTCGCCCGTGCAACATTCGTCGTTCGTATTCGCCCCAGTTCTGCCCGTCCTCGGTCGGAACGATTAATCCCGCCGCACCCTCGCGAATGAAATCGTCCATCACCTCGGCATAGCTCAGGTCATAACAAACCGCGATTCCGATTTTGCCCCAAGGCGACTCCCACACCCGGCGACGTTCGGCCGGCAACCCGTCGGACATGAATTGCACGGGGACCGATTTCGCCTGTTCGAACACGTCGCTGCCGTCCGGACCGACGACAAAAGCGGTGTCGTAGTAAGTGCCGTCAGCCAGCGGTCGGGTCCCGCCCGCGACCAGATAACGATGGTGCTTCCTCACGACTTCCCGGACGACTTCAGGAATCGGTCCCTCGAAAGAATATTCGCTGAGCACCAGAATCTGAGCTTCGGGATGAGCAGTCGCGAGCGTATCGACGGCCCGCGCCGCCGTGGCCGCGGCCGGGAACTCGAGTTGTACGCCCGCGACGCGCAACGGGACAGACCTGCTTGGTTGTACAAACGATGGCCAGTACATCGACACCGCGAGCCCTGCAGACGCGACCAACCCTGCAAGCCGAAGCGAGCGACGGTCGCTTACGAGCAAGGCTCCGGCGACCGCGAAAACAAACCCGAGCCCGTAAACACCGATGCACAGCAGGCGAACACCCGGCACGAACGCGGTCGCCTGTCCCGGCAACAACCACGCGAATCTTAAATGATATAACTCGCTGCGGAAGAATTCGATCCCGGTCCAGAGCGAGGCGGTGACCAGAACCAGCGGCGGTGGCGAGAAACGCTTCTGCGCTTGTTGAAGCAGCAAAGCGAAGACGGCGATCGGCAACCCCGCGATGAGGAACAGCGCCGCCGACGCCCGGCCGAATACCTGATAGAGAAACGCCAGTGGCGGCCCGTACATCTCCAAACCCGCGGCTAATCCCGCATAGAACGCCTGCCGTGCAGTGGCCAAACGCCCGAGCAGGAAAAGACCCGGTAATGCGAGCAGAATGACACCCGAGCCGGTTTTCGTCGAGAAAACAATCCAGTACCCAACGACTGCGACGACACCGCCGGTCAGACTACGCCACTGGAACGTTGAATGCGGGTCGGCAGAGGCTGAAGGTGGCGGGGGCAACACCGTCGGCGATCTTACCTCAATCGGGCAGCGTCCATGAAAAAAGCCCGTGCGAATGAACGCACGGGCTTTCTCGCCTGGAGACTGCGAATCGAACTTACTTGTTCAACGCGCTGTCTTTGTTTTGCTGGGCGGCGGCGGGGATGGCGGCGCCGGGGGCGGGGCGGGCCATGCGACGCGGCTTGGATTCGACCGGGGCTGCAGTGGCCACCGCGGCGGTTCCACCGACGTGCAACGACGCAGGCAGGATCAGCACTTCAACCCGGCGGTTCTGAGCCTTGCCGGCTTCAGTCGTGTTCTGGGCGACCGGACGCTCGTCGGCATAGCCGACGACGCCCATCCGCTTGGCGTTCACGCCGTCGGCAACCAGTTCGCTGCCGACCGCGATCGCGCGGTGCGACGATAGGTACCAATTATTAAAATGGCCCCGACGCTTGGTCGTCTCGTTGGTGACCGGCGTGCTGTCGGTGTGCCCGGCGACCAGCAATTCGTACCGGTCGGCACCGGCCGAGGTCAGGATCGAGCTGAATCGGGCGAGCACTTCTTTGGCCTTGGGGGTGACGGTCGCGTCACCGACGGCGAAGGCGACGTCGCTCTTGAACTTCACCACGCCGCTGGCGGCGTCGAAGTCGACGAGCCCGGAGTTCTGATTCGCAAAATCGGTCAATTCACTGGTCAAAGCCTGCCCGAGCGGCTCGCCGCCCTTGGCGCTACCGATCAATGCCATCGCTTCGCTGTACCGACGACTCCACTCGGCGTTCTGCGCCTGCAGTTCGTTGTTCTGCGTCTGCATGTTCAGGTACATCGCGTCGTGCGCGCCATTGCTGTTACCGGCGGCGGCGAGCTGCTTGGCGGCGGCTTCGGCGCGGGCGTTGGCCTGATTAATTTCGGTCTGGCTGTGGGCGACCTGCTCGGCGTATTGATCTCGCTCGAGGCGGACCTTGGCGAAATCCTCGGCCGATACGCAACCGGACAGAGCCAATCCCAAGGTTCCAAGAGCTGCAAAATTGCGAAGACGTGACATGAAAGCCTCCATGCTTTAACTGTGAAATCGCTGGTTCCACCAGCGGGTGGTCCCCGTAAGCACGGGGATCAAATTTGTCCGGGAATCAATTACTGGTGTACCGACGCCCACTGATCCACGATATGCTGCATGCCCGTCGCGATCGAGTGCGCATATTTTGCCGGGTCAAAAACAAAAAGCAAGCGAAAATTCGCAGAAAAACGGAACCGGGCGCAAAAACTGCCTGCTTAGCTGCGGAATTGGACCGTTACCCAATTATCGCCGCACGGACATCTGGATCAGCTTGCCGAACGCGAAGCACAGGCCGCTGACGACCAGCCCGACGATCACGATGATCATGAACGGGTTTTCCATCTTGCCGAAGTACGCGACCGAGTCCGGGAGAAAATCGTAACTCGCCGCGATCAATGCGAACAATGGGAAGAGCAGAAAAAGGCCCGCGCCGAGGGCGAGTCCGCCGAACGCGCCGGCCCATGGATCGACCGCATCGACAATGACGACGCCGCTGTTGCCCCGGCTGACACCGCCGCGCGGCGGGTCGAGCCGGACGCCGGCCATCGACCCGGTGTCCGGCGGCGCGAGCGGTCGCTTCCCACCGGAAGGTGAAATTTCATCCAGCAGTTCGGCGCCAAGGCTGGTGTCGTCGCTTTCGCGGGTCAGGTCCAAGAGCCCCGACCCTGAACCGATTCCCTGCAGGTCCAGATCGGCAACCGACCCGCCACTGCCCGCGCCGGGCATTGCGGTTTGGGCCATCGGATCGACCGGCATGTGGGTGTCGTCACCGAAGACGTTGATGCCCTGCCGGGTGCCGACCGTGCCGCTCATGCCGGTCCCGGTGCCGCCGGCGCTACTGCGGCCGGGCGACGGAATCCCACCGACCGTGCCCGACAGACCCAGGTCGGCTGCTAAGGCAGTGTCGTCTTTCAGGTTCATCATGCCCGAGCCCGCCCCGCCGCCGGCCAATCCACTGCCGAGCCCACTGCCCGAGATGCCGGCCAGCCCGCTACCCGAGGCGAGCCCGCTGCCGATCGAATCGGCCAAGCCCAGGTTCGTGCCGCTGCCGCCCCGTGTGTCGGCCAGGCTAAGCGGGACACCGCTGTCGGCGAAGTCGATTTCACCACCGCCCATTTGAGCCTTGAGCGCGTCCACCTGATCGGACTTGAACATCAGACGCGGGCCGTCGCGAAATTCACGCAGCCGGCCTTCACGTGTCAATTGTTTGATCTGGTCTTCGGTCTGTCCGAGCGCGGCCTTGGTCTCGTCCAGCGTGTAAAACATCTTGGCCATGTGCGTTCCTCAAATCAGGCGGGATCCGTGTTCGTCTTCAATGGGTTTACCGCAAGTCGACTGATTCTACAAGAATCGACCGGCGTTGCGTCGGCATCGGTTACGGTTTGGCAGACTCGGGCGTCACAGTCGCCGGCGGCGCCTCGCGGGAGGGTTCCTGCGACCGTTCGACTTCTGCCCTGATATCAGCCGGTGTCGGCGACGTATTGCGAGCCTTCAGTTGCCGGTCGTACCGAATGTCCCGGGCTGATTCCAGACGAAGCATGTGCTCCCCGGGCTGGTACGAATAAACGTCGAGCGTCTGGTTTTCTTCGTCGAGCACGTAGCAACCCCAGACCTGTGGGGACAACTGCGCGGGCATCACATTTAAACCGCGACCGGCCAAGGGCTGTCCGTTCAGCACCGGCGGGACCTGCGCGAATGCCGAGCCCGAAGCGGAGGTCTTGCCGTCGCGGGAGATCAGCGTCAGGAGAATCAGGACAAGCACAATTCCGTTGAAACAGAGGGCGGCGTAGACGCGATGGGTCTGACGGAGAAGGTTCATGAACGCAAAAGTATACCGCCGGCCTTAATGGCTGCCATCTAAAATTCCACGCCCGCGGCGGATCCGGGACGCAGTTATCGTCGGCCGAACCGGCCCTTGAATTCGTCGAGCGACGCGACGCCTTCGGGGAGCTCGGCCTCTTCCGGGAGCATCACCGGGATCGCTTCACGGACCGGGTACCGCAACCCGCCGACTTCGGCGACGAGCCAGTCGCCCTGCTGTTTCAGTTCACTCCGCGTCACCGGGCAGCGAAGGATCGCCACCAGGTTCGGGTCCACGACGTTCGAAATTGGGGAATCGGACATAAATCGTTTCAAGGTAAAAGGTCGGTCGATCGGTCAAGACCATACAACGTGTCGGCCAGCAACATCAAGCTGACGCCGTCGATTCGGCCCGGCTGCTGAGTGGTCATCGCGTGCAAGACCTGGTCGGCCAGCAACGGCGCGTAGCGCAGAAACGCCGGCAATCCCCACGGCTGAGCCGTCGCATGATCGGGTTGCGTTTCGACCAGATGAAACTCGGCGGCGCGACGCGCCGACTCGTTCGCCGACGAATCGTCCGTTCTAGCCGCGAAGCTGGCGACCGCGTGCAGCAAGATCAATTCGTGGTACCAATGCGTTTCAGGATTATCGTGCAGATCTGCGATCAGGAAAGCGCCACTGAGCTGTTGACTGTTGCACAAATCGCGGATGCTTGATGCCCCTCGTGCGGCCCGATCGTGATCGCCGAACAACCCCCCCTCGACAACATTCGCAAGCGACGCCCAGATATATTCAGTCACCGCGGACCCGTTGGCAGCGGTCTTCGCGATATCTGTCCGGCTTTGGTGCAAGAGGTCGCACCATTGCTTGAGCGGTTCGCCCCAGCGCGCGTTACCGGTTCGCTCGAAGGCAACTAACCAGCAGTAAATCAGCAGCGGCCGATAGACCTCGCGGTGATGCCCGCAGGCATCGACGACGACAAGCTCTGATCGCGCGATCTCGCCGGGTTGCTGCAACAGCCGGTCGACGCACTGTCTCCCGTCCCGGGCCGACATCACCAGCGGTAACACCAAACCGCGTTCGACTTGCAGAAGCTTGGAGCCCTCAACCAACGGCTCGAAGTCCGAACTCGCGGCGACAGCGGTTTCGATCAGCTTGCGATATTGGAGTGCGGCGCCGGTCGTCACGCCGAGATGTTAGTCGGGTCATTCGGGCCGACCAACTGACCTCAAGTTTTTTCATCAGACAACAAGCGCCCGTGTTGCTGCTAAGGTTGACGGGACACACGCTGGAGCAGAGATGAAAATAAATCGATGGTTCATGCGGTTCGCCACGCTGGTACTGGGCGCATTTTTTGTCGGCGTCACGACGGCGAAGGCCGAGGACGGCCCGGCGTTGTCGGTGGACGTTACGGCCGACCGCCACGCGATCAGCCCCGACATTTACGGCATGGCGAACGTCGACCCCGCGCTGGGCAAGGAGATCGCGTTGCCAATGTCCCGGCTCGGGGGTGACGCGATGACCCGGTATAATTGGCAAGTAGATGCCGCCAACTCCGGCGACGACTGGTACTTCACCGCCGGCCGGAAAGACGCGCCGGTGCCGGGCACCAAGGCGGATGTCGTCGTCGCCGCCGCCCGGTCGTTCGGGGGTCGCGCGCTGATCACGGTGCCGATCATCGATTACATCAACAAGACCGCCGGCTGGGATTGCAGCTACCCGGTTTCGCTTTTCGGAAAACAGCAGAAGGTGAATCCGTACATTCATCCGACGGTGAACGGCGTCCGCACCGATGCCGGGAACGGCCGAACCCCCGACGGTAAACCGATCCTGCTCACCGACGAACAGAAGCTGCGAGTCAACCTGTTAAACACGCCGGAGTTTCAGCAGGGATGGGTCGAGCACTTGGTGAAAAAGTTCGGCACCACGGCCCAGGGCGGGGTGGGAATCTACGAACTGGACAACGAACCGGGTGGCTGGAATAACACCCACCGCGACGTGCATCCGGAGCAGACCGGTCACGACGAATTGATAAGCCGGTCGATCAAATACGCCGCCGCGATCAAAGCGACCGACCCGAGTGCGTTGATTCTCGGCCCGGGTGATTTCGTGATGCACTATCAATCCGACGGACGACCCGGGGACGGGAAAAAAGAACACGGCGGGCTCGGGCAAGGCGATTACTACCTGCAGCAGATGCGGGCCTACGAACAGCAGCACGGCAAGCGGGTGCTGGACTATTTCGACGAACACTATTACCCGCTCGGCCAGGAGGGACAGAACGACGACGTCCGGCTGGAATCGACGCGCTCACTGTGGGACCCAACTTACAAGGAGAAAAACTGGGTCGGAAAGTATCGCGGCCCGGTGAACCTGATCCCCAGCTTTCATCACTGGGTGGACAGTGAATATCCCGGTACGAAAGTGTCGATCAGCGAGTACGGCTGGGGAGATCCGAAGACGTTCATCTTCGCATTGTCCGAGATCGACGTGCTGGGCATCTTCGGCCGGGAGCGATTGGACCTGGCGTGCGTCTTCGACGCGCCGAAGTTCGCCGATCCTGGCGCGAACGCGTTTCGGTTGTATTTAAACTACGACCACCGAGGCGGGCGCTTCGGTGACACCGGCGTGCGGGCGAGCAGTGAAGATCAGGGCCGGCTGTCGATCTACGCCGCCGAGCGATCCTCCGACCACGCGCTGACAATGATCGTAGTGAACAAATCACACGGCGATCTGACGGCGGCGACGCGAATCAACGGGTTCGCGGCCGGTGGGGACGCGGCCTGTTTCCGGTACAGCAACGACAACCCGAAAGCGATCGTGCCGGTGCCCGGTCAGTCGATTTCGGGAACCGGTTTCACCGCGAGCTATCCGGCCCGGTCGGCAACATTGTTCGTGATTCCCGAGGCGAAGTGAGCCCGCATTCCGGGCACGTGCCGTTGCTGGCGCGAAGGTCGTAGCCGCAATCCTGGCAGACGTGCGGAAAGCGTTTGCGGACCAGACCGCGGAGCACGTGCACGCGAATCTTCCACGACAGATGCCCGCCGATGACCCAACCGGCGACCGCGCCGGAAAATCCCATCAATGGCGCGTGCCGGGTTGTTAACGACGGCACGCCGAAGCGCATTCCGATCTGGCAGGCGATCGCGATCACGGTCTCGAGCACCAGACCCGCCCAGGTTTGCCAGTGGAGAAACGAACACAGATGACACCAGCCGATGATCCGCCAACGCTCGCCGCGGGGCATCTCGGCTAGTTCCGGAATTGAATCGATCGACAGGCTCATCGCGCTCCACGTCGTTTAGAAAGAATAAACATCGCGGTAAACAGTCCGGCGGCGCACGTTGGTTCTGGGATCGGGGTCGGGCCGGGACTGCCGACGACGACACGGTTCACCGGCGGCCCGACACCGACTGGTGGGATGGTAATGAACGTCGCGAAAGGCGGTGTGCCGGAGGACGAGATCGGCGGCGGCGTAAATGCGAAGCCCCCTGTGTTGCCGGCGAAAACGAAGCCGGTCTGGTAGTCGGCGACGTTCGGAAATTCGTCCTTCGGTGCGGTCAGTTTAATTTGCGATTGGGGCGGGGGCTGCAGAAGACGGAGCAGCTCTTTCAGTCGGTCGGGTTGCGGAGCGTCCTGTGCGATTCCGCTTCCACCGCCCGGCAGCGTAAACGGAACGTTGGGTGAAGACGGCAACTCGGCCGGGGGCCTTAATGGTTTTGGCGCGGGCGACGCTTTGGCAACCGCGTCCTTCGGCACGCCGGCATAGCTCCGGTGAACCAGTGGCGCCTCGGCCGACTTCGCGACCGCGATCGCCATCAACATGATGGCCCAGTATCGAACCGGGCTGGTGACGTGCCCGCCGGCATTGCCGGTCGAAGCTTTCGGAGACTTGTTGCTCGTGCGGCCGCCGAGCGGATTTCTCGGCGAGCGGTTGGCACCCTCTCCGGTGTTGCTGCTGAAAAGGTGTTGGCCAGAGCGTCTCATCTGCCCGTCGTATCGGCAGCGGATGCTCGGTCAGTAATTTCTTTAGCGAGTTTGGTAAACGGTGCCGGTTACCGGGGCGGGCAGCCGGGGTAACCGTACGTTCCATTCATTTATCGGGCGTAACGCGTCAGTCTTCGCCATCGCGAAGCGTCTTCGGCGCACCCCACGCGGCTAGAAAAATGCCTAGTTCGTACAGCAAAATGAGCGGCGCCATGAGCGCGAGCATGGCCGTGATGACGTCACCGGGCGTGAGTGTGGCCGCTAAAACGGCGAGGCCGAAATAGACGTATCGGCGGCCCGATCGCAGCGTCGCGATGTCTACAATCCCGATGCGCGCCAGCGCGAGCACGACAAGCGGCAACTGGAAACAGAGGCCGAACGTCAACAGCGTCATCAGCACCAGATCAATATATTCCGGCAGCGACAACTGCGGCGTGAGCAGGTTCGCCGAGCCGAATTGGATGATGCGGATATCGTCGTGGGTCAGGAAAATTTTGAACCGGCCGTCCAGTTTGTCGAACCAGAACTGGCCCGGGAGCGGGTTGGCCGGGTCACCATCAAGAATTGGTGCCGTGGGCAGTGCCGGCACATTGCTCGCGATGTGGTGAACGTTTTCGTGACCGGTGAGGGTGATTCCGCCGTTAAACACAAGGAAAAATGCGATCGTCCAGGGCAGAATAATGTAGTAGACGAACACCAGTCCGCTGACGAGCAAAAGGATGCTGAGCGGGACATATCGCGTTATGTATTTGCGTTCACGCGGGTACAGGCCCGCGGCCACGAATTGCCACAGCTGGTAGACCATCCACGGCGCGCTGAGCACGGCCGCGCTGATCAGACTGATTTTCATGTAGACCATGAACCCGTCGCTGAGTTCGTGGTAGACCAACTGCGTGTTGAGATTGTTCTTCTGAAGCTGGTCGATGAGCGGCTTGATGAAGAACGCCATCACCCGCTCGCCGAAGGTGAAGCACACACCCGCCGCGATCGCCAGACCCAGAAAGCCGTACATCAACCGGCGGCGCAGTTCCTCGAGGTGATCGCCCATGCTCATGCGGTATGAATCGGGGTCGAACTCGTTGGCAGGCTGCGGGGAAGCCTCGTTCATGGGGGCAGTGGTCGTCATCTTCGATCGATTGTACGGGCGATGCCCCGGCGACGCATCCGACAGATAGCCTCAGGCCGCGCGACGGGCACGGGCGTCGAGAATCAAGAGGTTGAACCAAACCAGCGGACGTCCCTTCAGGCTTCTTCGGCGCTGATGATTTCGATCGCGTCATCGACTTCTTCGGGGTCGAAGACGCCGAGCTCTTCGAGCGCGAGCAGGGCCGCCTTCTGCTCGGCCATTTTCTTGTTCGGCCCCCAGGCGGACGTGAACCGCCGGCCGTCGACTGTGACGCAGACCTCGAAGCACTTGCTGTGATCGGGCCCCTTCTCGTCCAGCAGTTCGTACGTCGGCGGTGCTCCCAGGATCTTCTGTGCGTGCTGCTGAAGGACCGCTTTGTAATTCTGCTGATGGCTGTTAGAGGAGATCAAATTAATCTTCTCGGTCATGGTTCGCAAAACGTACTCTTTGACGGCTTCGAACCCGCCGTCGAGATAGACTGCCGCGACGATCGATTCGTACACCGCGGCCGCGAGCGAGCTGGGCATCGCTTCGCGGGAGCTGATGCCTTTTCCGATAATCAACAGGTCGGTTAGTCCGGTTTCGTTCGAAACCTCGGCGCAGGTCCGCCGGGACACAACGGCGGACTTTACCTTCGTGAGATCGCCTTCGAGGTACTCCGGGAACTTTCGATAGAGCGCTTCGCAGATGATCACGTCCAGCACCGCGTCGCCGAGAAATTCCATCCGCTCGTTGCTGTTCAAACGGTTGTCCGCGATCGACGCGTGCGTCAGCGCTTCGAGCAACAGGGCCTGGTTCTTAAAGGTGTATTGCAGGATTTTTTCGGCACGTTCACGGAGTTCGGTGTTCACGCGATTCCTCTCGGGTTCGGCGTCACAAACCCGGGGCGACCGCTACGTCGACATAGGACCTGCACACGCCCGGACGGGCAAAAATGATTTGCACGGGAGGTCACACACAGAACAGGCGGGGCTCAGAATTTCGACGACGAACTCGACGCAGATCAAACCGCGGCAGGCGCCGCACAGCTTGACTCCGAGCTCGCCTCGTCGGCGAAATTCGAATCCCGATCAGCGGTTCAGGTGTACTTCCCGCAACGCCGGACACGGCCGAAAACCCCTGGGTCGCGGCCGTGTGATCGGCAGGAGTTATGTTCGTGCCCCGGTCCGGCAGTGTCAACGAAAAACTGATCGCGGCCACTAAAAATCGACATTTCAGACGCCGGCCCGCCAACCAGCCGGTCGGTCGCGTCACAACCCGGCCTCCGACTTTGTTTGCATTGTCGATGCGGCATTATCAAACTCGCAATTCGTTCGGACGACAACTCAAACGCCGGAGCTTTGCCATTTCTGCTTTTAATTCAGCTTCGAAAGTCGCGAGCGTGGCATTGCTGGCGTTGACGCTGGCAACCCTTGCAGGATGCGGGCGACTCGCGCCGGGAGATCTGCACACGGTCGACCGGCTGGCGATCGCCCCCCGGACGCCGCGGGTGTTCCTGCTCCGCGGGTATCTGGACTGGTATTCGACCGGCATCGATCGACTGACGGCCGAGCTTCGCTCGGCAAATATGGACGCGACCGCGTTCCGCGAAGAACAATGGGGTGATCTTTCCGAGGCGCTGTCGCGACACACCACGACCCACCCCCTCGTTCTGATCGGCTTTTCGTACGGGGCCGACGACGTGCTGCTGGTCGCCCGACGGTTGCGGGACAAAAACGTCGCGGTCGACCTGCTGATCACGATCGACCCGGTCACCCCGGCAGACGTGGCGACGAATGTCGCGCGGTGCGTCAATTTCTATGAGCCCAACGGGTTTTGGGATATCTTCCCCTGGCTCCGCGGTGTGCCTGTGACGGTGGAGCCCGGCGCGGTCGCCGAGAACATCAACGTCCGCGCCCGGCCCGATCTGGACGAACCGGGCACGAGCCACGGTACGATTGCCGCGAATGAAAAAATCCACCGGGCCGTGCTCGAGCTGGTTTCAGGTCTGAAATAAGAACGCCTTACGGAATTTGTAAAATGCGACTTCGTCTGACCGCTTGCTGCTGGATCTTCGGGACACTCGGCCTGACGTGCTTCACGTCGGGTCAGACGTCAACTCCCGAGCTCCCCGCGTCGATCCCCGCGACCGCGCCGACAGTTGTACCGACAACCGGATCGGCCCCTTCGCCGACCACAATGCCGGTCGCGACCCGAGCCGTCCCGGCCCCGCTGTTCGACGACCCGGTCTGGCACGGGGCCGCCGACCCGACACTGATCTGGAACGAGCAGCAGAAGACGTGGTACATGTATTATACACAGCGACGCGCGACGCTGAACCCGGCGCACGGCGTCGACTGGTGCCACGGCACCGCGATCGGCATCGCCACCTCGCCCGACGGCGTCCGGTGGACCTATAAAGGCATCTGCGAAGGCGACCAGGGCCTGAGCAAACCGATCGAAAATAAATGCACGTGGTGGGCACCCAGCGTGTTTTACACCGACGGCGTTTACCACATGTTCGTCGTCTACGTCGACGGCATTTACGTCAACTGGGGCGGCAAAGCGTTCATCAAACATTTCACCAGCAGAGACGGGTCCAGCTGGGCCTATCAGGATACGCTGAAGCTTTCGTCTGATCGGTGCATTGACGCCTGCGTCGATCGCGTCGGCGGGCGGTACCGGTGCTGGTACAAAGACGAAAAACCGGGCGGACATACCTGGATGGCCAGCAGCGACGACCTGAAAAGCTGGTCCGTCGACGGCGAAATGGTCGGCGACGTGGGGCACGAAGCGCCGTTGTACTTCCACTGGAAAAACGGTCACTGGCTAATCGTCGACGCCGGCGGATCACTGCGGGTTTATAAATCCGACGACGGACTGGGCAACTGGAAATTCAACGCCAGCGTGCTGGTCGCCCCCGGCCACCGTGAGAAAGACAACGGCAACGGCAAGCACCCGTTCGTGATGATCCAAGGCGATCACGCGTCGATTTACTATTTCGTTCACTACGGCCCGCGCGACCCGATCTACGACGCCCGCCGGACGGTGATCCAAATGGCCGAGCTAAAGCTCGAGGGCAGCGGAATCGTGGTCTGCGACCGGGATAAGCCTGAATAGCGCGGCATTGTTGCCCTCGATCGTTGCTCAATTTCATTCGCGAGCTCGCGCCACAGTCCTTTGAACCGCCGTGAATGCTTTTTTGTTTCCTAACGCCAGAGCGCGATGAAGACTTACTCACCGCGGAGGCGCAGAGACGCTGAGAAGAATCATTCGCTTATGAACCTGATTGCGCAGAAGTCGCATGTTTTAGGATTTGTTTAAACCAGGACCACGGTACAAACGCGCACGTGGAATCGTGGCTACTTTGCGGCTTGTTTTCTCCGCGCCTCTGCGCCTCGGCGGTGAGTAATCTGTCTGAACGGCAAGCGGCACTTCAATCAGACGACAATTCTGTTGGGAACTTGTTGCACGAAGCCAACGCGCGTCAACGACGCCGTTTGCTGCTTAAACCTTCAAGATCGGGAACGTTGGAAATTGATTCCCGAGAATCGGCTTACTCGGCGTGTCCAGCCAGTTCTGCAGCACCGTGGCGTAGACGCTTCGGAAATCGGTGTTGTATTTCAGATCACCGCTGTCCAAGTCCTGCAGCGACGGGTGCTTCCCGAGAAGACCGGGGGTAATCTTCGGGCCCATGAGGAACATCGGTGCCGCGGCACCGTGGTCGGTCCCGCCGCTGGCGTTCTGCTGGACACGCCGACCGAACTCGCTGAAGGTCATCACGAGTACGCGGTCCTGGTTACCCTGCTGTTTTAGATCGTTCCAGAATGTACTGAGCCCGGTCGCGAGCTCGGCCATCAGCTTGTCGTGCCGCTGCTTCTGATTGGCGTGAGTGTCGAACCCGCCGAGGCTGACGTAGTACACCCGGGTCGGCAATCCGCCGGCGATCATCGCGGCGATGGTCTGCAGGCCGTTACCGAATTCCCCGTTCGGGTAATTCGCGACCTTGTGAGCGGCGGTCATGCGAAGGATGTCGTCGCTGCTGACCTGGGCGTCCATGGCGGTGCGCTCGAGAAAATCCAACTGCGAGGCCGGGGTGATCTCGATCTTCTTTCTATATTTGGTGGTTTCGGCCAGCGTGTTAGGCATCAGATTATTTGAACCGCCTGCCGAAGGGGTATTCAGTTTTTCATAGTCCCCGCGGTCGCGGCCCTGGTACCGATACGACTCGGGGCGTTCGATCGACAGCGGCATCACTTTCTCGCCCTGCATTGCGAGCGGGAGCGTGTGCCCGATAGAAATTCCCACGTGCGGATCGCATCCGGGGCAGGCGTTGTCGAAATACCGACCGACCCACCCGCTGCCGACCACGTCGCGGTCGGGCTGGGCCGATTCCCAGATGTCGGTCGCGCGGAAGTGCGACCGGTTCGGGTTCGGGTACCCCACGCCCTGGATGATGCCGAGGTGCCCGTCGTCGTACATCGCTTTCATCGGCGCGAGGTTCGGGTGCAGGCCCAGGTAATTGTTGATCTTCAAAACGGCTTTGTCGTCGTGCCCGATCAACGGGCGGGCGCGGTGGTACGCGTCGTCGCCGAACGGCACGACGGTGCTCAGGCCGTCGTTCCCACCGGCGAGCTGCACGACGACCAGGATCTTGCCGTCCTTGCCGCTGGCCCGCTGCGTGCTCGACGTGTCGAGCGGATTGTTCAGCGCCATGACGGTCTGGTTCAAAAACGCGGGGATCGTGGGCGCGGCCGCGAGCAGGGTCAGGCCTTTTTGCAGGAAGACGCGGCGGGTGGAAAATTTAGTCTTCATAGCGTTCTCACGGGCAGTGACAGTACGCAAGCATCAATGCAAGTCGACGTCTAACAGAGCTGGTATTCCGGCATCGAGACGATCAACTGAACCATTCGCCGGACGTCAGGTTCGCGGGGTTCGGCGCCCAGACATTGGATCAGGACCTGTCGCTTGTCTTCGCCCACCGGGCGTTGAATCAGGCGGTTAAGCCAGTAGTCGACGACTGCGGGCGGATTGGTCAGGCGCGTTTCGTTGATCAGTCGCGCTTGTGGGCCCTTCCGGGGGTCACCGGCAAGCAGCCGTACTCCCGTGTTGTACCGGACGAACAGGGTACTGGTGTTGATCCACATCCGCCCGCCCGGCCAGCCACGGACGTTCGGTGGCGCGAACGGGACCTGCCCCATCTGGCTTAACGCGCCGAGGATCTGCGGTAGCGGCGGCAGCGGAATGTCCAGCTGTCGGACGGTCCCGAGCATCAGTTGGATCGGGCACTTGATCTGCGAACCGATCGCCAGCGGGCTGTAAAATGCCCGGCTGGTCAACAGCATCTTCACCAGCGGTCGGATTTCGTAATGTTCCTTCTGAAATTCCGCGCCGATCGCGTCGCTGAGGTGTTCGTCGACGTCGTCATAGGCGAAGAACCGGAACAATTTCGTGCCGACGAATTTCCCCGCGGCCTTTTGCGCGAGAATGATGTCAATGACCTCGTCGCCATCAAAGTCGCCCGTCCGGCCTAGGAATGTTTTGCTTCCCGCGTCGTGGTCGAACTTGCGGTAGACGAAATCGTCCCCGTCGTGTGCCCAGCCGGTAAACGCACGGGCGGCTTCTATGACGTCCTTTTCGGTGTAGTTTCCGATGCCCAGCGTGAACAGTTCCATCAGTTCGCGGGCGTAATTTTCGTTCGGATGGGCTTTGCGGTTTTGCGTGTTGTTCAGGTAATCGAGCATGGCCGGGTCCCGGCTGATCTCGCGGACGAAGGTGCGAAAGTTGCCCGCCGCGTTCTTGCGCAGCAGCTCGTTCTGCTTCCACATCAGCGACGCGCTGCGCTCGTCTTTGTCACTGGTGACGAAGTGCCCGTGCCAGAAAAGCGTCAGCTTTTCCTGCAACGGATGCGACCCGGACGCCATCCGGTTCAACCACCACTCGATGGTGACCTTGATCGCCTCGCGGTTGGCGTCCATTAATTTCTTCTTCAGATCCATCCGCTCTTGCAGCGATTTCCCGGCATACAGCTTTTTGATCTCCCGGAAGGTGCCGGGGAACCCGTCGACGGCGGTCAGATTGGGGAGGTCTTTTCCCTGCTGCTCGGCATCCTGATCGCTAAAATCGAGCAGCCATTCCACCGCTGCTTCCGGTCCAAGAGATTGCACCCGCGCGACCTCGGCCTCGGTACCCCCGAAGCCCGCCCGATTGAGCAGGTGTGCGGCCTTGACCGCGTCGAACGGATCTCCCGGCGTCGGTTTGAAGGGCTGAAGCAGCTGATGGCTTGGCATATTCGTCTCTCTCGCCTTGGACACGGAGAAGAACGACCCTGGCGACGCGTTATTCCGTGAAAGCGGATTCCGAAATCGCGGCAGGCGGGCGAAATCAAGCTTGGTTTTCACCGTCGGGCTTCGACGCAGCACGAAACCCAAATCCGCTGAAAGCTACCGCCCCACGCCCACTTTCCTATACTCTGTATCGATCCAAAGGAGCGAAAGTTTAATGGCCGACTCAAAAGAGATTCTGTTGCAGCTGGGGCATTCCCCGGACCCCGACGACGCGTTTATGTTCTACGGTCTGGCCAAGGATAAGTTCCCGACCGGCCCGTATCGATTCAAACACGTGCTCCAGGATATTCAGACACTGAGCCACCGCGCCCGGAGCGGGGAGCTCGAAATCACTGCGATTTCGATCCACGCCTACCCGTATGTTTCCGATAAATATGCCCTCACCAGTTGCGGCAGCTCGATGGGGGATAACTACGGCCCCATGGTGATCGCGCCGCGCGAAATGTCTCTCGAATCACTCCGGGGCAAGACGATCGCCATCCCCGGCGAACTCACCACCGCGTTTTTGACCCTCCAGCTGTGCCTCGGAAAAGGTGCCCGGCGGGGAACAACCGATGTCAAATCCCCGGCATTCTTTTATGACGTCGTCGAGTTTGATCAGATCCCGGCGTATGTCCGCGACGGCAAAGCCGACGCCGGGTTGATCATCCACGAAGGCCAGTTGACGTTTAAGACCTTCGGCCTTCACCTGGTCGTCGACCTCGGTGTCTGGTGGACGGGCCGAACCGGTCTTCCGTTGCCCTTAGGCGGGAACTGCATCCGCAAGGATCTGGGCGAGCGGGTCATGCAGGAAGTGACCGACGTCCTGAAACAGTCGATTCAGTACAGTCTCGACCACCGCGACGAGGCCGTCGCGTATTCCCTGCAGTACGGGCGCGATCTGGACCACAAGCTAGCCGACCAGTTTGTCGGTATGTACGTGAATCATTGGACGCTGGACTACGGCGACCGCGGCCGGGCGGCGATCACGCGGTTGCTCAAAGAAGGCGCGGCCGCGGGCCTCGTACCCGACGCGGGCGAGATTGAATACATTACGGCGAAATAGAGCTGAACGCGGCTTCCCAAGGATCTGTCAGGTCGGTATCGCGCAAGGTTATTCAAGTCTGCCCGGCCCAGCGCCCTTCCGGATCGGCGGTGGTGAACGCCGCTCGAATCGTCTCCACGACGTTCACCGGTAACGGACCCTTCTCCGCCAGCGTGATATTCAACTTCGCGTTCTCGGCGTTCTGCGTGCCGATGATCGCACAGTGAACGCCCGGCTGACTTAACGTGAACCGCAACGCGATCTCGGGCCAGTCGGCGTCGTTGAAGTCCAGATCCGACGGCTTCACCTTCATCTGCGCCAGTCGATCGGTGTAAGTCTTTGCGTACGTCTTATACAGGCCCTGCTGCTCTGACAGGTCTTTCCAGGCGGCGTTCGCGATCGGCCGTTTGGCAAGCACCCCGACGTTTCTTGCCCGGCAGATCGGCAGCACCTTCTCAATATTGGCCTGATCGGTGATGTTAATCGACGTCTCGATCACCGAGATGTCGTCCAGCCCGGCGGCATACGCCGCTGCGTCGTTGTCACCGCTGTATCCGATAAACTTTATCTTCCCCGCGTCCCGCGCCTTCACCAGCGGCTCGATCACGTTCCCGTCCTTTAGCGTCTTCAGGTCACACGAGTGCAGCAGCATCACGTCTAACGATTCGACACCCAGGTTCGCCAGCGAACGATCGACGGTTTTGGTGATCAACGCCGGCGTCCACATTTTATCTTCAATGTCGGGAAGCTTCCCGCCGCACTTGGAAACGAGCACGAACTCCCCCCTCCGGTGACCAATCGCCTGACCGATCAGCTTCTCCGACCCGGGATAGCTCGCCGCGGTGTCGATCAGGTTCACGCCAGCGTCGAGCATCAGATTCAGGATACTGGTCGCTTTCTCCTGCTCGGCGTTCAAGTACCCGATCGGGGCGGAACCAAACCCCAGCACCGAGACGTCGAAGCCGGTCTTTCCGAAAGGGTGTTTTGTCATAAGCTGGAGTCTAGGAGCGGTCCACGGCCCGTGGAACCAAAGTTCCGAGCGGTTTTCAAAGTAATTGAAGGGAAGAGTCCGGTGCAAAATGGTTGCACGAAATGCCGAACCCGGCTGTTTTTGCAGCGTCGTACCGGGTACGCTTAGCCGGAGATCGTGGTCGGTGCATGGATGCCGAGCGGCCACAGAGCCTTCCAGTTTTTTCGGAGCTGATTCATGGAACTCCCCCGTCGCGCGCGTGGTGATGAATTACTAAAACCAGGCGAACTGCTCGGGATCCGGTCCCGGCTCCGGCAGGTCGCGCCCCGGCACGATCTCACGACTGTCATCGCCTGCGCGTTCGACCACCGGACGCGAATGCTCCCGTTCATCTATGCAGACACGCGGATGGCGCCCGCCGGCGTGCGAGGCATCGGGTCGGCCATGGTCGACGCCGGGTTCTCTAAGACCCGAATCGTCCTTCAACAGTGGAACAAGAATTTCCGCCCGTCGCAGATGCGAGTCGACGGCCGCGTCCCCGATCTGTTCATGGTATCGAGCATGGGATTGCACTCGGGCCAGTGCATGGAACTGATCCGCGACGCGTTGCGGATCGACCCGGCGCACCGCCCGCTGATCATCGCCGGCGGGCCGCACGCGGTGTACCAGCCGTACGAACTGTTCAGCACCAACCCCGACGACCCGACCAGCGCGGATGTAGCCGTCACAGGGGAAGAATTTGTTCTGATGAGCCTTCTCGAAGCGCTGCTGTCGATGCGCGGTGAAGGTGAATCGATGCTGTCGGTTTTCAACCGGGCCCGCACGACCGGTGTGCTCGATGAAATCCCGGGTCTGATGTATCCCCGTGGCAGGCAACTCGGTGTGGCCGAGGAACTCGTCGACACCGGCGTGCAGCGACTGCTCGGTGATCTGGACGAGCTTCCCGACTCGACCATCGGTTACCGATTGCTCGAAGCCCCGAGCAAAAAAGCCACGCTCGCGGCAACCGCCGTCCCCGCCGACCAGATCGCAAAGCTCAGCCCGATTAGCTCCGTGGTCCTTACGTTCGGCTGCAAATTCAATTGCCCCTATTGCCCGATCCCGGCTTACAACCAGCGGCAACACCGCCTGAAAAGCCCGGGCCGAATCGTAGAAGAACTGACGCTGTTGAACAAAGAGTTCGGCCTGAAGCACTTCTTCGGTGCCGACGACAATTTCTTCAATCACAAGCAGCGGACGCTGGACATCGTGCAGACGATGAACGACGCCCGCATCGACGGGAAACCGTTCGGCCGCCGCATCCGCTGGCACACCGAGGTCACCGTCCACGACACGCTGCAGATGAAAGACCACCTGCAGCTCGTCCACGATTCGGGTTGCCGGGCGCTGTGGCTCGGCGTCGAGGACATGACCGCCACGCTGGTCAACAAAGGTCAGAGCGTCAATAAAACGATCGAGGCGTTCGGCCTGCTCCGCGACCACGGCATCTGCCCCATGCCGATGATGATGCACCACGATACCCAGCCGCTGTATTCCAAAGGAACCAATTACGGCTTGCTGAACCAGATCAACATTCTCCGTAAGGCCGGCGCGGTCTCGCTGCAGGTGCTCATGATGACCCCGTCGGCCGGCACCAAGCTTTACGAAGACACGTTCACCGACAAACTGGTGCTGAAGAAGGTCGCGGGCAAAGCCGTCGAACCGCACATGTACGACGGCAATTACGTGATCGCCTCGAAGCACGCCCGGCCGTGGCGCAAGCAACTGAACATCCTGATGGGTTATCTGTTTTTCTATAACCCGTTCTGGCTGTTGACGCTGCTCGTCGGCAAGAAGACCAAGGTCAAATGGAAGGCCGCCGGCATGCAGGTGGTCGGGATGCTCGGGTTGAGCCAATCATTCCGCCGGACCAGCGGGTGGGTCTTCCGCCTGATGTTCGGCAAGATCGAACGGCTCGACACACCCCCAGCCAGCGCTGCCCCCACGAGCAGCTGCGGGACCCGCGAACCGGCGGCCGGTCTGGTGCAATTGGCTGTGCCGACGCTCGCCAAGCGGGACGCGGCACCAGAGCTCGCTCCTGCGTAAGAGGACGTCTGGGTCTCTGTTAATAGCACACCGCAATTTCGCGGATCGAAACGTGCTGTGAATTCATGCACCCCGGAGCCAACGGGACGCAGAAAAAACAAAGGATCATTCACCACGGATGGCACTGATTGGCAAGGATAGTTTAAGCGTCGCAAAGAGCTGAGCCTGATTCCTATCCGTGCCCATCCGTTTTATCCGTGGTCAAAATCTTCCCCGCGTCTGAGCGTAGCTGCGGTTCCGCCGTCAAGGACCATGTCAGGATTGAACGGCACGCGATACTCGCCCACAGAGCTATTCGAGGTTTATGCCGGCTTCGACGCGGAGCAGCGGTTCGAAGTTTTCGTTCCAGTAGTCATCCGCCCGCCGCGTTCTTGCGGCCAGAAACGCGTTTACCGCCTCGGCGGCGCTCTCGGAGTTCGCTGCAACCGGCCTCGGCGCGAGCCGAATCGAAATCCGCACCTGCTCGCCGTCCCGCAGCACCAGCAGCGTGACCGTCTGGCTGACGAGCGTCAGTTTCTCGGCCAGGCTTCCCGAAAGGTGCGTCTCGGCGTTGGGCGGCTGGAACAACGGCAGGGCCGGGTCGAGGCAGACGCCCAGGATCATGTCGCCGTCGCGGAGGTAGCGAAAGCTCGGAAAACCCGGCAGCCGTCTGGTGATCGGGACCCCGAGCCGGGCGTTGGCCATGTCGAACGTCTTCGGCCAGACGACGCCCAGGAAATACGGGCTCTGCGTCCCCGAGGTGTCGGTCTCTCCCGTCGCGACGTCGTATTTTTCACCGGCCAAAAAAACCTGTTCGACAATGTCCCGCAAAGGCTCGGCCTGATTCGGCAAAAGCGGTCGGCTCTGCTCGACCAGTCGACGGAAGGCGGGTAGATCGTCGGCGGACATTCCCATCAACTCGACCACCGCACGGTCGCGAATTTTAGGATCTGCGTCGGTCAGCCGTTTGAATGATTGGACGAACCGCGAATCGTCGGCGAAGCGAACATCCGGCATCGTGCTGGGCGGGTCCGCCCGCGCAACGGCACCGACATGGTCCTGCGCGGCTGATATCGCGAGTGCCGCCGCGGTGAGAATTGAAAAGCCGGCCGACGCAGCTTTTCGGTGCCCCGGGTCGAAACTTCTGTTGGCCCAGTTCATGGTTTGTCAGACCGGTTCGATATAATTTGCAGCAGTTATGATTCAGCCAGCTGAACGAGGCGTTCGGCGTTCCGCTGCATCCAATACACCTTTCGCTGGACCATCTGCAGGAACGCCAGCCCGTCGATCTTCACGAAAGTGCCTGTCGCCGCGATTGGGAAAACCGCCTCGGCGATCAGTGCTTCTATCATCAACCAGGGTATCACGGAAATCTCGCCCTGGCTGACCAGCATCACTTCATCATAGCCCCGCAGGAACCGTTTGAACCGGCTTTCGTCGAGATAATCGGGCCACTTTGCCACGTCTTCATCCCCGCCGATGATGCTGAACTGAAGACAGCCGTTGGCGGTATCGATGATCCGCGGCAGCAGCCGGGCCGAGTCGTAATCGATCACCGCCACCACGCGGTTGTCCCGGAACAACATGTTGCCCGGGTGCCAGTCGGCGTGCACGATCTGCTTCGGCCATGCCTCGAGCCCCTGCCGCTCGACCATGTCCGAGGCGTGCCGATAACTGTCGAGCAGGAACGTCAGCAGCGGGTTGATGTCGACGCCCTGCGCGAGCCCGCTGGGCCGGTTGGCAGCGATCGTCCGCAGCCCGTGTTCGACCGCCGGCGCGTGGTGATAGCTCCCGCTGGGCGGTTGCCATTCCGATTGAAACGTTTCGAGCAGCTTGTGGTACAGCGATAAAATTCGCCCGCTGTCGAACGTGCTTTCTAGCGTCTGCGGATATCCCTGGCCCGGGATGTATTCGAACATCTCGTAGACAGTGTTCCGCCACTGCAGCATCGAATTGTTTTCACGCCGAGTGCCGATCAGGTGCGGGAGCGGAAACTGCTTGCCGGCCAGGAACAATTGCAGCGCGTGGCAGAACGCGACCTTGAACGGGTCGTCCTTTCCCCGCGCCCGGCGTTTGAGCAGGAACTTACCCTGCTCGCTGACAACCAGCAGCTTGGGAGCTTTGCGGGACCCGCGGGGAAACTCGACGATCGAATCAATTACGCCGATGTCGAAATGCGACATCACTATCGCCAGTTCCTCGGCGGTAAACGTCTCACGACCACCGCCGCGGTTGGACGCGGTTCCCGTACCGGAGATGGCGCTGGGGTTAAGAGGTTCGGGCGATTGGGTCATGAATCGTCCCAGAGCGCCGGCAGGGCGGCAGGGTCCGGGACATAATACCGGTGATACCCAAAGGGTCAACGCGGCCCCCGGCCGTTCAGTTCGCAGAAATTGCGACACGCCGAGACCCCCGACGCCCCGCCGCCGGCGCAATTGACAGCATGCCGTAAAAGCTACATTCTCTGGCCGTCACTTGCCGGTTTCCCTTCGATCGAGGAACACAGATGGAAAAGGTTCGATTCGGTATCATCGGTCTGGGCAACATGGGGTCGCACCACTCCAATTACCTGGCCGCCGGCGGGGTCGACGGCGCGACCCTGGGCGCGATCTGCGACATCGACCCGCAACGCCTCACACAGCTCGGGAGCAAGTACGACGTCCCCCGGTTCGCCAACCACCGCGAGTTGCTGAGTTCCGGATCGGTCGACGCGATCATCATTGCCGTCCCGCATTACGACCACCCGCCGATTGCCATTGATGCGTTCGCCAAAGGCGTACACGTCATCAGCGAAAAGCCGGTCGCAGTGTCGGTCAACGCCGCCAGAAAGCTCAACGCCGAAGCCGCGAAATATCCGGACGTAAAGTTCGGCGTCATGTTCAACCAGCGGACCAACGGTCTTTATCAAAAGCTTCGTGAAGTGATTGCCGACGGCGAGCTCGGTGAAATCACCCGCGTCACCTGGCTCGTGACCGATTGGTTCCGCACCTGGACCTATTACGCCAGCGGGGGTTGGCGGGCGACCTGGGCCGGGGAAGGCGGCGGTGTCCTGATCAATCAGTGCCCGCACAACCTCGATCTGATTCAATGGATCCCCGGCATGATGCCCGACCGGGTCACCGCGGTTGCGTCCATCGGCAAGACACACCCGATCGAAGTCGAAGACGAAGTCAGCGCGATCTTCGAATACCCCAGCGGCGCGATCGGACACTTCGTCACCACCACCGGTGAAGCGCCCGGCACCAACCGTTTCGAAATCGCCGGCGACCGCGGGTTGATCGTGGCCGAGAACGGCAAGATCCGTTTCCGCCGCGCAAGGCACAGCGTCCGCACGGTCCGCGAGACCTCGCCTCTGTCGTTCACCAACGTCGAAACCTGGGACTTCGACATCCCCTACAAGCCGAGCCCCCCCGACGAACACAAGACGATGACGCAGAACTTCGTCGACGCCGTTCGCAAGGGTACGCCGATGCTCGGGCCGGGCATCGAAGGCGTCCGCGGTCTGGAAATTGGTAACGCGATGCTGTTGGCCGGGATCACCCGGCAACCCGTGCAACTCCCCGTCGACGGCGACGCCTATGACGCGTTCATCAAGGACCTGACCGTAAAATACGGCGGCCGCAAAACACTCGAGACTAAGTCTACCGGCCCGGCCGATCTCGTCGGGTCATTTTCCAAAGTGTGAACACCGTCTATCTAATTGCGTAGAGCCGTCGCGACTAATCGCAGTCCAGTGCGCGGACCGTGATCCGCGCGTATACTGCCGCGAGCCGCATGCTCGCTCGATTCAACGTCTTCTTTGCCTCACCCGGCCTCCTGCTCGCGGCAATGTCGCTGTGCCTTTGCGTGGCGATCGCCACACTCGTCCGACGACCGGGCCTCGGTCGATGGCCGACGACTCTCATCGCGATCGGATGTCTGCTGATCGCGATCGCGGCGAGTGAACCGTCGGTCGACCGGCGTTCTCCGGGATCGGTCACGGTGCTGGTCGATCTGTCGCCGAGCACCCGCGGCGCGACCTACCGTAACCACGCCGCGCTGAACGCCAGACTCGCGCAACTGCTCGGACATCAACCTTACGAATTACTCGCGTTCGCCGACGGAAACCGGCCGATACCCGGTGATGATTTTCTGCACGATATCGCGACAGGAAAGACCAGGTTCACACCGCCAACGTCCGACGCCGTCGTCTTGTTCAGCGACGGCCGGTTTGAATTGCCGGCGACCGGCCCGCCGACCTTTCCGGTGATCGACCCTGCTCTGGAAGAACCCGGGGATGCCGCCGTGACCGCGTTGTCCTGGGCCGATCGAACTGCCGTCGCGAGTGTCGACAACGGCACAACCCCCCGCTCGCTAAGTTGGTCGAACGCGACCCCGACAACGGCGTTGCAGACGACTGGTCCATATCAGCAATATGCAAAACCGCTCGGCAAAGAACTGGTCACGGCAACGTTGTCGTCCGGTGATCGATGGCCCGAAAACGACTCGCTTTCGATCGCGCCCGCCGCCGGTGCCCCCGCCGAGCGCTGGTGGGTCGGCCCCGGTCCGACACCGGCGGGATATCAAGCGCTCAGCCCCGAGACGCTTCCGACATCGGCCGGTGATTACGTTCGCCCGGAGTTGATCGTGCTTCAGAATATTTCCTCAGATTCGCTGTCGAGCGTGCAGCAGCAGAGGCTCGCCCAGTACGTTGAGATTTTCGGCGGTGGTCTGGTCGTCGTCGGTGGTGACCATGCTTTCGGGGCCGGTGGTTATCAGGGCACCCCGCTCGACACGCTTTCCCCGCTAGCCAGTTCACCGCCGGAGCCTGCGACGCAATGGATCCTGCTTATCGACGGCAGCGGTTCGATGGCCAGCGGCAGCGCCGGTGGCGCGACACCCTGGCAACTCGAATCGGACACGGTAACGAAACTCCTCCCCCGCCTTCCGCCGCAAGACCCGGTCGCGATCGGCAGCTTCGCCCAGAAGTTAACGTGGTGGTCGACGTCAAAGTCGGCCGGGGAGACTGCTCTGCTCCGCTTCCCCCCTGCCGGCGTCTCGCCGAACGGTCCGACGAATCTTGCGCCGGTGCTCCGCGAACTCGCCGCGTCGGCAGTTGCCGGGCAAGTCGTGCAGTTGCTGGTCATGAGCGATACGGAAACAGATCTGCCGGACCCGGACGCGGTGGCCGATGCAATGCTCGCGAAGAAGATTCACCTGTACGTGCTCGCGACCGGTCGGGGCAAGGCCCTGGCAGCGCTCCGCATCATCACATCGAAGACAGGCGGATCAGTCGTGGAACAGTTGGACCCGGCGCAATGGGTGAATGCCGCCCGCGTGCTGTTGAAGAATGCCGCGCCTCAAAACTACGAGCGCGAAGCCGTGACGCTTCAGCCGGCGCCCGCCGCACCGCCACTCGGAGCCCGCTCGATCTCGGAATGGAACCGGACCTGGCTACGGTCCGGCGCAGCGCTGCTGGGTTCCTCGGTAAAAAGTCCGCTAATCGCCAGTTGGCACCGCGGGCTGGGCCGGGTGACGGCAGTGGCATATCCGGCCGCCCCGGCGACGGTCGCCTTGCTCGCGGACCAGATCGCAACCCCCGCGCGGGATCCGAGATTCTCCGTCGACTACGAAGCCGACTCCACGCTGAAGATCACGGTGAACGCAGTGGAAGGCAATCGATATTTAAACGGTGAATCGCTGTCGCTCGAGATGCTGCCGGCGGACCCGACCGGACCGCCGTCGTCACAGCCAATCCCGCAGACAGAGCCGGGACGGTACGTTCTCTCGGCTCCCGCGCCCCGGGAATCACAGATCGCCACTGTGAAGCGCGGCTCGCAGGTGGTGGAACGTTTTGCTGTGTCGGCCCGATACGCGCCCGAGTTCGACGGAATTGGCAACGACCACCCGGCACTGACCGAACTCGCCCACCGCACCGGTGGCCGCGTCATTCCGATCGGGTTAAACACGCCAATTAATTTCAGTTGGCCGTCGCGATCAAACCCGGTCGGGCCGGAACTGGCGTTCGGCGGGTTCGCCTTTGTTGCCGCTGCGCTCGTCCTACACCGCCGGGGTGGCCGGGGTTGATTCCGCACCTCGCACGAGCCGGTCCAGGAACGCAAAACTTTTCTCCGCCGCCGACTGCGGGTCCGCCGTGTGGGTGTACAGCTCGACCGTGAGAAACCGGTCGTATGCAATAGACCGCAACGCCTCGGTCACGATCGGCCAGGGCAGGCTGCCCTGGCCCGGGATCATGTGGTAATGCTTGCGGCCGGGGATGTCCTCGACGTGCATGTTCCAGATTCGGTCCCGAAGCACGCGGATCGCGCCGCCGAGATCTTCGCCGAGCACCTGACTGTGGCCGATGTCCAGATTAGCCCCCAGGCGCGGGTGGTTCAACCGGGCGATCCAGTCCGCTAATTCCGTCGCGTATTCGATCAACAACCCCGGCTCGCATTCGATGCCGATATTGATGCCGAGTCTATCCGCCCGGTCGAGAATCGGCCGGATCGACTCGGCGAACTGGGCCGCCGCGCGATCGGGCGGCATGCCACCTAGGCACCGCCCGCTGGTGATGCTGATGTTCGATGCCCCCACTGCTTTAGCAAACTCCAGCGTTTTAAAAATCAGCCCGGCCCTGTCCGCCCTGTGCACCGGGTTCGGGCTGATCAGGCTCGGTTCGAAATACGGCTCGGGCGGCGCGTCCTTCCAGTATCCGAATGAACAATTCGCGTTCACATTGCTGACCTCGAGCCCGAGGCGATCCAATTCCCGGCGAACCTCGAGCGTCTGCCGGTCGTTCAGCGTTCCGGGGTACGCGTGCGGCGGGTCGGCCAGAATCTCAACGCCCGCGAAGCCCGCGGCTTTGATTCCGCGGAGCGCTTCAGTCAAAGAAAATCTCGTGTAGGCGTTGGTCGAAAATGCAAGTTTCATTCGGGCGGAACTCTAGCGCCCCCGTCGACCGGGAACAAGCCGTTGCGACCGGTGACGTGTCGGGCTACCTTCCGTGCGATGGACTCCTGGCCTGCCGCGATATTCTTCGACTTCGACGGCGTCATCGTCGACAGCGAACTCCTTCATCTTAATGCCTTCCGACGAGTGCTCGCCGACGAAAACATCAGTCTCGACCAACCCGAATACTTCAAAGAACTGATCGGTTTCGACGACCGCGGCGCGTTTCGGCACATGTTCCAGAAACACGGCCGGCGTCTGGACGACGCCACGTTCGCGCGAGTCATGGAACGCAAGAAAAATGCGATGCTCGACATTCTTCGCCAGGGACAGTTCGACGCCCTGCCCGGCGTGAAAGAACTGGTCCGCGGATTAGCCAAACATTACCCGCTGGCGATCTGCTCGGGTGCGCTCCGCGGCGAAATCGAAGTCATGCTCAAAGGAATCGGCCTGGACGACTGTTTCCCGGTCATCGTCGCGGCCGAGGATGTCTCCGTCGGCAAGCCCGATCCGATGGGATATCTGATGACCGCCGACCTGGTCCGTCAGCGAACCGGCCTCGAGTTCCTGCCCGAGCAGTGCCTGATTATCGAAGACGCGCCGTCGGTCATCCGGTCGGTGAAGGCGAGGGGGTTCAAGACGCTCGGCGTCGCGACGAGCTACCCCGCCGACCAACTGAACGATGCCGACTATGTCGTCGGTTCGCTCGAACCGTCCGAGGTGCTCGATATGATCCCGGGTCTTAAAGTAAGCGTGTGACTGATGCGTCCGTTCGGCCAACATGTTCGTCGAGCCCGAACCACGGCCCTTGCGGTGCTGGTTTCCGTCGCACTGACGGGTCTCGCCTCGACGGCCATCGCAGAAGAACTCCCGACCGATGACTGGCGCACCGATACATCGGACAGTCGGCCGAACGCGGACCTGAACGGCCCGATCCTTTCCAGCAACGACCGCTGGGCCGGACCGGCCGTCATCATCATGGCGGGGCTGTTCGTCGCCGCCGCCGTGGTCGGGATGATCGTGCGTGCCGAGATGCCGGACATGGTCCCACCGGCGATGTCGCACGAAGAAGACCCCGCGGCGGACAGGCATTAGCAAAAATTTCGGACCAGGCTGGCTCGGTAAATCCGCTCGCCGGCAGACGCCCGCCGGATCAGGCATACAATCGCCCATGCGTGAACTCGCCGTCGCCCGCGTCATTCTGTGGATCATGGTCGGAAGCTACTTGCTGAGCGCCGCACTGCTCTCCTGGGCGCGGGTGGCCGGGCAGATTGTCCCTGTTTGGAAAATTATCGCCTGGGCGGTCACGTCAATTGTTGCCGCGGCACTGCTCCCGTTTCTGACGGCGAACCGCCCGTTGATTGCCGTCGCGATTCTCATCGCCCTGGCCCCGTGGATGGCGTTCGCAACGTATGAAGACACGCGGTCGCGCCACTTCGTGATCGCCGTCGTCGACCTCGCAGGATTGCTCGCCATTTTTTACGCGGTCTGGCTCGTTCAAAAAGCCGGCGCCGTTGTCGCGTAAAAAACCCCGGGGTTTAGCCGGGGCTCAGTCGAAAACTCAATTTCGCTCGATTAAAATTAGCCAAATTACATCTGGCCAAAAATCTCGGTGAAGAAGTCCTTCGCCGCCGCCCACGACCGGTGGTCGGCCTGCTCGTTGTACCCGATCCCCGGCAGGTGATGGCTGTCCGCCTCGGGGTTGGTAAACGCGTGCAGGGCGTCGCTGTAAATGTTGATCTGATAGTTCGACTTGGTTTCGCGCATCTCGGCTTCGAAACCTGCCAGCACCTGCGGCGACACCATCGGGTCGGCCCCGCCGTGACAGATTAAAATCTTGGCCTTGATATTGTCCTGGCCTTCGTCGGGTGTCCGGCTTAGGTTCCCGTGGAACGAAATCACCCCGGCCAGCGGCGCGCCCGCCCGCGCCAGTTCCAGCGCGACCATTCCGCCGAAGCAGTACCCGATCGCCGCCACATGGGTCTTGTCCACATATTTCTGGCCCAGCAACGTATCGAGCGCCGCCTGGGCCCGTTGCCGGGTCATCTTTCGATCCTTCCCGAACGGCGTCGCCCATTCGCCTGCCTGCTTCGGATCATCGGTCACTTTCCCCTGCCCGTACATGTCGGCGACGAACGCGACGTATCCCAGCTTGGCCAACTGTTCGGCGCGGTGTTTCGGGTAATCCGTCAGCCCCCACCATTCGGGGTACACCAGCACCGCCGGCCGCGCCGTCTGAGTCGAATCGTCGTACGCCAGATACCCTTCGAGGACCGTGGCCCCGTCGCGGTATTCGACCTGTTGCGTTCGGATGCCCGCCTTTGCCAGCGACGAAAACATTAGCATCGCTCCGATTGCCAGTACCATTTTCTTCATAATCGTTCCTTCACCGAATCATGATCGACTCACCCCGGCACCTTCGCCGGACGCACGAAGTGTATCCCCGCCGCCTCGGGTTTGGCGAGCCTGTATCTGCAGAATCGCGTCGGTCCTAAGATTAGCCGATACAATCCGGTCGGTGGGCAATACCCAATCGGACCTCGAAGTGGTCGGTGGGCGCGTGATCGTCTTGGCGGTTATGAGAATAAGCGACGGCAGGAGTTCGGATGCAGTTTTATGAAGGCATTGAAGGCTTGCGACAGTTGCCCCACGGGGTCGTTCTCTCGGTCGGCAACTTCGACGGACTGCACCGTGGGCACAAGCGAATCCTCGACCTCGCCAACAGCCTGCACGGCCCGGCGGGTTTCGCCGTGGTCACTTTCGAACCGCACCCGTTAACGGTGCTCCGCCCCGAACTCGCCCCGCCCCGGTTGTCACCATTGCCGCTGAAAAAGAAACTGCTCGAGCAGGCCGGGGTCGAGCACCTGGTCGTGCTCCCGCCCAGCCCGGACGTGCTCGAACTGTCGGCCGAACAATTCTGGACAATCCTCCGCGACGACGTCCGCCCCACCGACATGATCGAAGGACCGAATTTCCGGTTCGGTAAAAATCGCGGCGGGAACATGGACCGGCTCCGGCAGTGGGCCGCCGAAAGTGACGTCCGCTTGCACGTCGTCGACGCCCTCAAGATCGCGCTGCTCGATCTGAAGGTCACCCGCGCGAGCAGCTCGCTGATCCGCTGGCTGCTGCTGTACGGCCGGGTGCGCGAGGCCGCGATCTGCCTTGGTCAGCCCTACGCGCTTCAAGGCGTCGTCGTTCAAGGTTTCCAACGCGGTCGGACCATCGGCGTCCCCACCGCAAACCTGGATTGCGGTGAACAGCTGCTCCCTGCCGAAGGCGTTTACGTCGGGCGCTGCGACGTCGACGGCGTCACCTACCCCGCCGCCATCAGCATCGGCACGCTCCCCACCTTCGGCGACGGCAAGCTGCAGTTCGAGGCCCATCTGATCGGCTACGACGGAGACCTCTACGGCCGAACGCTCCAAGTCGAGCTGATCGACTGGGTCCGCGAACAATGGAAATTCAACGGAATCGAAGCGCTCAAGAAACGCCTCCGCACCGACATCGAATGGACTAAGTCGCGCAGCAACCTAAACCCCGGCCACGCGATCGCCGCAGTTACGCTATAAAGTTAATCGGTGGCAAAAACGTCCAACCCAAAGGGACGCAGGATGTCCGCTGTATTCGTCGCGTGAAGATGAAATCCGATTACAGTCCAGTCCCTTCAGGGCTGGGACAACCGTCGAAGTGTTTGCACTTTTTTGTACCGGTAGATCACGTTCATCCTGCGCTAAAATCATACCAGCAATCGGCCGGCACGCACCGGCCCACCGCCCACGCCCGCAACGCGTTGACCCGCTCGACCATCATGGACAGGAAAAACGGTGTCGGACACCGTTTTTATAAGTTCATTAAAAACATAATCTTAGGTAACATCATTAATAAACGGTGTCTAACACCGTTTTTTTTGTACATGCTCCTTTGTGGTCGAAAGAGCATCTTGGACTCAAACCTTAAAAAGCGCGAGGGGTTATGGAGTTAATACGTAATTCTCTCGAGGACTGCGACACGTGCGTGTCGTTCGCAACGCCCGGTTCGATCCGCGGCCTCCCGGCAGCCTCTCGGCTTCGGCTTTTCAAAAATTCAATCTCTCAGATGAATGTGGTTGTTGCCTTCAATCGGCCGGCACGCACCGGTCCACGGCCCATTCTCGCAGCGCGTTCACCCGCTCGGCCATCGTGACCGACAACGGCGGTGACCCCCGCAGGGCCGCGACCACGTGTTCGGTCTTGAGCTCGGACTTCGTCGCGAACGCGTCGTACAGCGACGACGAGATCGCCTGTTCGATTTCAGCCCCGCTGTAGCCGTCGGACGCCTCGGCCAACGCGGCCAGATCGAAATCCGCCGGTTTTCGTTTTCGCTTTTTGAGATGGATCTCGATGATCTGCGTTCGGGCTTCGAGCCCTGGAAGGTCGACGAAGAAGATTTCGTCGAACCGGCCTTTTCGCAGCAACTCTGGCGGCAGCGCGCCGATGTCGTTCGCAGTGGCGATCAAAAACACCGCCGCCGTGCGTTCCTGCATCCACGTCAGCAGCGACCCGAACATCCGTCGAGAAAGTCCGCCGTCGGTGCTCTCGCTGGCGGCAGAAGCGAACGCCTTTTCGATTTCGTCGATCCACAGCACGACCGGCGCCATCATCTCCGCCTGCTTTAACGCCTCGCGTAACTTTCGTTCGGATTGCCCGACATAAGCATCGTACAGCGACCCGACGTCCATCCGGAGCAACGGCAACTGCCCCGCCGTCGCGACCGCCTTCGCGGCCAGGCTCTTCCCCGCCCCCTGCACGCCGAGCATCAGCAACCCCTTCGGCGGGGTCAGCCCGAACGCGATCGCCTCTTCGTTGTCCATCGCCGGCTTTCGCTGAAGCACCCATTGTTTCAGCCGGTTCAACCCGCCGACCTCGGACAGGTCGACAGGCGATTCGACGTACTGGAGCATCCCGGCGCCGCTGAGCGCCCGCCGCTTGCCGGCCATCACTGCGTTGACGTCCTGCTCGTCGAGCTTGCAGTCCTCGCAAATCGCGTCGGTGATCACCCGCCGGGCCTGACGCCGGGTCAGCCCCTGCAGGTTGCGGACGATCAAATTCAAACCCTGCTTGGAAAGGCTGACCAAGATGTGCCGCTCGGCCGCGATCTTCCGCGTCGTTTCTTTCAGGATGATCGCGAGTTCATCTTTATCAGGGAACGAGACATCGAACACCGTCGCCGCAGCGGTGATCGCCGGCGGCAGTTCGCTGGACGGGTGAATAAGCGCCAGCGTGCCCCCGGTGCGGTCGCAATGCTCGATCGCCTCGCGCAGCATCCGCGTCGTTCGCTCGTCTTTTAAATGCCCGGGCAGATCCAGCATCGCGCACAGGACGGCCCCGTTAACGTTTTTCACGACATGGAACAGCGCCGCCGCCGGGTGAGTCGTGTCGGGAACCACCGCGCCGTCGACCAGCAGTGAATCGCGCAGCCCGTCGGTGATCGTCCACTGCAGCATCTCACGCCCCGCCTCGATGGCCAGTTCGCGGAGGTGTACCAGAACGTAGTCTTCGTCTGCGGTGGTGATGGAAACGCACGGGTGACGGGCACCGAGGAGTTGTTGCAGTCGGTCACGATCGGTCATGCGGTTAAGATCCTGAACAAGTGGTTCCGGCGAGAGCCCGGCTGCCTTACATTCTGTCGTTAGCTTTCCAGCAGCTTTGCCAACCGTTCCGCGTAATACGTGATGATCACGTCGGCCCCCGCGCGTTTGATCGACAGCAGCGATTCCAGCCGAGCGCGGTCCCCGTCGAGCCAGCCGTTTGCGATCGCGGCTTCCAGCATCGCGTACTCACCGCTCACCTGATACGCCACCACCGGCACCGGCGACACCTCCCGCACGGCGGCGATCACGTCCAGGTACGCCCCGGCCGGTTTCACCATCACCATGTCCGCGCCTTGCTGCAGGTCCAAGTCCACCTCGCGGATCGCTTCGTCGACGCCCCGCGCGGGGTCCATCTGGTACGACCGGCGGTCGCCGAACGCCGGCGTCGAATCGGCGGCGTCACGGAACGGGCCGTAGAACGCGCTGGCGTATTTGACCGCATAAGACAGGATCGAAACGCCGTTGAAACCGGCCACGTCGAGCCCTGAACGAAGCTCGCCGATGGTGCCGTCCATCATCCCGCTGGGCGCGATCACCGCCGCGCCGGCTTCGGCATGATTTACTGCCTGTTGAACCAGTCGCTGCACGGTCGCGTCATTTTTCACCGTGGTATTGTCCGTCGTCATCGGGCCGCAGTGCCCGTGGTCGGTGTATTCGCAGAAACAGAGATCGCTGAGTCCCGCCATCACGATCTTCGCCTCGCGAACGGCGTTGAACAGTCGGCAGACGACGTTGTCGGGATTCAGCGCCTCCGACCCCGCCGCGTCTTTCTTCGCGCGATCGATCACACCAAAAACCAGATACGACAGAAAGCCCTCCGACGCCCGCGTCGCCAGCCACGGCACCGCGACGTCGACCGACATCTGGAACACGCCGGGCATGCTCGATACTTCCCGGCGGACGCCCGCGCCCTCGGTCACAAAAACGGGCACGATAAAATCACTTTTGCGGAGCACGACGCGCTGCAGCATCCGGCGGAGTTGCGGCTGCTGACGCAGGCGGCGCGGGCGGATCGGCAGGTCGAGCGAGTCATCGGTCATGTTAAAAGTGTAGCACGCGGGACGGGTTCGTGTCGTCCGGCAACGGGACACGACCCGCCGCATGAAACTTGCAGTTCCGACGCGTTTGCTTGACGACTTTCATCGCCTTCCCCACAATCTCGAACGGATTCGTTTCAGAGTCGCCGAAAGGACCCATGCACCGCACGATTCATCATCCCGCGCTCGAGCCGTTGAAGGCAAAGTTCCCCGAGACCAAATTCCTGGTCGGTGAGTTCCGCGGCATGGTCACGGTCGTGGTTCCACGGGAAAACATTGTCGTCGTGTCCAGGTTTCTGCGCGACGATGCGTCGTTGCGATACGACCTGCTGGCCGAGTTGAACGGCGTCGATTATCTGAACTATCCCGGTGCGAAGCACCGTTTTGCCGTCAACTACGGTTTGACCAGCACGCCGAATAACAATCGTCTTTGGCTCAAAGTGTTCCTCGACCCGACGCAGGAAACCGGCCCCCGGCAGAATATTCTTCGCGACGAGGAAGTCATCGAGAAAGGCGACCCCGGCCTGAAGTTCGACAGTGTAACCGGCGTCTGGCCCGGTGCCGAGTGGATGGAACGCGAAGCCTATGACATGCTCGGCATCATCTTCCTGGGCCACCCCGACCTGCGACGCCTGCTCACCTGGAACGGCTTCGGCAGCTACCCCCTGCGGAAAGACTACCCCCTCCGCGGCGTCGGCGAACGCGAAGACTACAAGGTCGTCACGCAAGACCGCGCTTGATCGAGCCCGCGGCTGAACACCGACCTCCGGTCATTTCTCGGCGACCCACTTCACGGCGTTAACCAGAAGTTTCTGGAACGGCTCCAGCTCGTGTACGCGCCCGTCGTGTCCCGGTGCGATGCAGACAATCCGTCCCCCACTGCTTTTCGGAACCCAGACGCTCGGATGTCTGACCTTGTACTTTTTGCTCGGCGACGTCTCGGCGAGCACGTCAATGGCAACGGTGTCGGCGGGGAGCGTCTGCGGGTCGGGGTTGATGTGATAGAGCTCGTCGGTGACGTGGAACGTCGCGGGGATGCCGGCCATGACCGGGTGATCTTTCTTCAACACGGCGACCGTGAACGGCGCGATCGCGTCGTGGCTGCGCGTCCCGCCGCCGATGAGTGTCGCGTTGAACTCCGGCCATTTTTCAAAATTGTACCACGTCGCCGGGTGGAGCATGACCGTGCCCTTGCCGCTGGCCACGTACGCTAGCATCGCTTTACGAAAATCGGCCGTGTCGAACTCCGGCTTGTTCGTACTGATGATCGCGACATCGACCTTTTTCAGCTCGGCCGACGCGATGGCCGGGTCTTCGGTCGCGTTGACAGAAAAACCTGCGTCGTTCAGAACCGCCGTGTCGTAATCCTCGAACCATTTCTTGAAGTCGTGCGACGACCCGCCGGCGATAATTAGCACGCGTGTCTTGCCGGGTTGCCAGGCTATCGGGTGCAAAGCCTCGGCGTTGCTTCTCGACACCAGCAATGCCGATACGAACACAAATAGAGCAATCAATTTAGCGACCGATCCGCGGTTCGACCCGTTCATAGGCTGACCTCTGTATGTGCCGGCTGCCGCGTGTGCCCCGAACCCGGGGTCCGGAGAAACGCGCATTCTGCATTGACGATCGTAACCGACGGACTTAAACCCAACGCAATGAGATATCGAGCGCTGGGCCGGACTGGTTTTGACGTCTCCGAAGTGTCGTTCGGCGCCTGGGCGATCGGCGGGTCGTGGGGCGAGGTGGACGACGCGACGTCGATGGCAACTTTACATCGCGCGATCGACCGGGGCGTGACTTTCATCGACACCGCCGACGTGTACGGCGACGGTCGCAGCGAAGCGCTGATCGCGAAGCTAAAGTCCGAGCGGCCCCGCGACACGATCTACGTCGCCACCAAGGCCGGTCGCCGGCTCGATCCGCACACCGCCGAGGGGTACAACGGCATCAACATCACCCGCTTCGTCGAACGAAGCCTGACCAATCTGCGCGTCGACACGATTGACCTGCTGCAGTTGCACTGCCCGCCGAACGACGTCTACTACCAGCCCGAAGTGTTCGGTGATCTCGACGATTTGACCAAAGCCGGCAAGATCCGACATTACGGTGTCAGTGTCGAAAAAGTCGAACAGGCGATCAAGGCGATCCAATACCCCAACGTGAAGACGGTGCAGATCGTTTTCAACCTGTTTCGATTTCGACCCACCGAATATCTGTTCTCGCTGGCTATGGAAAAGCAGATCGGCATCCTCGCCCGCGTTCCCCTCGCCAGCGGATTGCTCGCGGGCAAGATCAACAAAGACTCGCGGTTCGAGTCGACCGATCACCGGCTGTTCAATCGCCACGGCGAGGCGTTCGACCAGGGCGAAACCTTCAGCGGCGTTCCGTTCGACGTGGCACTCGCGGCGGTCGACGAACTAAAACCCCTCGTGCCCGCCAGCGCGACGATGGCGCAGTTCGCGTTGCGGTGGATCCTGATGTTCGACGCGGTTTCCTGCGTCATTCCGGGCGCGAAGCGGCCCGACCAATTGGACGACAACGTCGCCGCGGCGGAACTGCCACAGATTTCGGACGCCACGATGGCCGGGGTAAAATCGGTCTACGACCGTCTGATCAAACCGCTGGTCCATCAACGTTGGTAACAGTGCTTTACCCACCCGGCGAGATCAAAGACGACGTCGCACACAGCATGACCCGTGCGCTGCGACATCCCAACTACCGCCTGTTCTTCGGCGGGCAATTGGTCTCGCTCGTCGGCACGTTCCTCACGCAGACGGCGACGCTCTAATTCGTCTACCGGCTCACCAAGTCGTACCAGCTGATGGGGACCGTCGCGTTGCTGGGACAACTGCCCGTCTTCCTCATCACCCCTTTCGCGGGGGTGCTGGCCGACCGCGTGCACCGTAGAAACTTCATCGTCTGGACACAGGTCTTTTCCATGGCGCAATCGCTGGGGCTTGCCGCGCTCGCGTTCTTCTTCGGCCGGGGCGCACACCCCGACATGCACGTGGTCGTGCCGGGGTTGATTGGTCTGGCAGTTCTGCAGGGCGTCATCAACTCGTTCGACCTTCCCGCCAGGCAGGCGTTCCTGGTCGAAATGGTGACCGACCGGGCAGATTTGCCCAACGCGATCGCGCTAAACTCGACCATGGTCCACGGCGCGCGGGTGGTCGGACCCGCTCTGGCGGGGTTAATTATCGGGCTGGTCGGTGAAAGTCTTTGTTTCCTGGTCGACGCGCTGAGCTACATCGCGGTGATCGCGGCGTTGCTGGCGATGACCGTCGTGCCGCTCCCGCCCCGCAAGCGGGCCGGCCTGCGCGACGAACTGGTCGAAGGGTTCGCCTACGTCTGGCGGTCGACGCCGATCCGCACGTTGCTGCTTTTCATGGCCATGCTCAGTCTGACCGCGATGCCGGCCGTCTCGCTGTTGATGCCGGTCTTCGGTGATTACTTCGGGGGCACACGCGGGCACGGCTCTGAAACATTTGGCACGCTCGGAACCGCGTCGGGCGTTGGAGCGCTGGTCGGCGCGTTCTACCTTGCCTCGCGTCGTACGGTGCTGGGGCTGGGCCGGCTAATTGCGACCGCGGTCGGTGTGTTCGGGCTCGCGACGCTGGCATTCGCCGAGTCGCGGCACCTTTGGCTTTCACTGATCATCATCCCGTTCGCGGGGTGGGGAATGATCACCAGTTTCGCGTCGGCCAACACGATCATCCAGACACTGGTCGAGGACGACAAGCGGGGCCGGGTGATGAGCTTTTTCGGGTTGGCGTTCCTCGGCATGGCACCGTTCGGCAGCAAGCTCGCCGGCGAGACCGCGAAACTGCTCACCCCGGCCAACGGCAACCTCCTGACCGGCGCGTCGCGAACGCTTTTGATTTCCGGTTCGATCACGATCGTCGGCACGCTGGTGTATCTCACAGCGCTGCCCGCGGTACGGCGGGCCGCCCGGCCGATCTATGTCAGCAAGGGAATCCTGCCCGAGGTCGCGACCGGGCTGCACGTCGCCGACGAAATTTCGCGCGGCGAGTGAACGTTCGGGCATGCCGAAGATGTTTTCACCGCCGAGGCGCAGAGACGCGGAGAGCAACCTCAGGCTTACAGGCCCGTTTGTGACTCTTCAATTTTTTATGATCAGTTAAAACAGGGCATTCTTTCGTCTTCTCCGCGCCTCTGCGTCTCCGCGGTGAGTCATTCGCGGTGTAGCACGAACCGCACTTTCCTCACTGCGAAACCAAATAATAAGGCTGGCCGCAGAAGTCGCCCCCGAATCCGGGGTACAACCACGCAGACCCCGCCCCGCCGTGCAGCTCGAAATAATACTGAATCGCATACGGCGTATTGGTGTATTCCCCCGGGATAACGGCAGTGAATACGCTTCCATCCGGCGTGACGCCGCCGGCGTCGACCCACCGCTCGGCTTGGTTCACACGGCGGTACCACAGTCGCACACTCGACACCGAAGTCGGCCGAGGCAATGTGATGGCAATCGGCTTACCCGGGCGGAACGACGTCGGCGGCGTGTGCTCGACCGACGGACGACCGAAGCGAATCCGTCCGTTCACGATTGCGATGCACTGCTCGACCAACTCCGCAGGTCCCTCCGCGATCGCATTGCCGCGACGTCGGTAATTTTCCATCGCGGTGATGTCTTGGTCGATCGCCGGCAGACGATCATTCCAGTGCCCGCGCAGGTTGCGCGACGGGCCGAACGTCAGATCCGAGACGTAGACCCCGGTCGCACGTTGTGCCAGCCCGGCCCAGACGTCGCGGGCTTTTCGGTAAGCAATCAACGCCTGTTGCCTCGCGCGCTCGACGCCGGAACGGTCGAAGATTCCGAACAACACCGCGGCACGAAATTTCCAGGCGAAAAAACGTCCGAGGTCGGCGGCGATTGCAGTATCGATCGATAGCCGACGGGCTTCGGCACCGATCGCAGCCCCGGCGTTTGCCAGATCTTTGGTGGCGGCGCTGGCCCAGTCATCGAGCTGCATCGCCACTTGCAGCGGTGAGATCTTGGCGATTGCCCTTTCGTTGAGAAGAGACGCGCAATATTCGTTGATCGTTGAGAACAACTGCGGGTCGAGCGGGCTGACGTTGCCGAACACGCGTGGCCGGGGCGTGTCGCCGTACGGGCCGGGGTGCGCCGGGTCTACGATCGACATATTGGTATACATCTCGGGCCAATACGCGGCATTGGCGGCAGACGGGTCGTGGGCGGTCGTAATTAACGGCAGGATCCGTCCTGACCTGGCGAGCGCCGACAGCAACGTCGGTGCGGCATCACCAAGAGCCTTCCGAGACGGCCGGGTGCAGACGTCCGGGTCGGTGTCGGGGTTGTAGCTCATGCGTCCCCACAACCGGTAGAGCAGAGTGAATTTTTCCCAGTCGCCGTGCTCGGGGTTAAGGGACGCGTCGGCATAGAGCGTTCGGCCGTTCGGCAGACCCGAGCCCTCGCGGCCCTTGAATCCGAGCGGGTCGAACATCTGCACGCCGTCCCCGCCGTTGAACTTGAAACACTTGCCGTACTCGGCCGCGAACTTCGGATCGCCCCACGCCAGAAGCCGCTGCGTGCCGGGCCAGATGCGGTGGATGATCCGGTACTTCCGGTCCTTTCTGAACAGGTCGCCGTACCCGTACCGAAGGAAACTGCGGGACCCGTTGCTCAACGCGAACAATCCCGTGCCCGGCCGCGTGGTCGGCATTTCCAGATCGCGGATCCTCGCCTGGTGGTACGGCAGACCGATGTGCTCGGCCCAGAATTTAGGCGAGATACTCAGCGGTTGCTTCGTCGCGACGGCGATGTCGATCAGCTTGTCGTCGAGTCCCTTGGCGTGAAGATTAATCTCGATCGGCCGACCGGTGCGGACGACGCCGTCGAAGACCGTTTTCCAGAAATCGTAGCTGCCTTCGGTGACGCCACTCTCGCCGTGGACGCGGAAGGTCACGCCGGCGATCGACGGGCACGCAGTAAGGATCTGGTGCAGGGCGTCCCGGCAGTACTCCGCGTGCCTCGCACGGTCTAGCCCCTCAATTACATAGTTCACGTTCGGGCTGTCGGTCCATTCGTACGCGTGCGTCCAGAGCCCCAGGTGGAACGGCAGGCCGCGTCTGGCGGACTCGTCGCTGATGAATTTCAGCATCTTCAGATTCTGGTCGCGCTCGGCGTCCGGAAGTCCGACTGCTTTCACGTCGTACCCGGGCACCGAAACCAGAAACGGATACGCGAACAAAAAGTACGAATCGCGGACGTGGCCGAACGTGTCGTACCCCAGCCCGAGCGCGAGGTCGAAGCGGTTGAACCGCTGGCCGACCAGCATCGTGAGATAGCCGTGCCAGAATGATTCGTCGTTGAACCAGGATTTATCTTCGACGTCGGTGTCGAATAACCGCATGACGCCGCGCACACGATTAGCGGGCTGCTCCGTGAAATTGTTCAACGATCGCAGCGATTCGAAAGGGTTCGAGGCGTGCCGAACCCGATCGGCCAGTTCGGTTAAGGCGTAGACCAACCCGGTTGCATCCCGCCCGCTGGCGTACACGACAACCTGCTTTTCGTTCGAGGTCGTATTGAACGACAGTGATTCGGGCACGTCCGGCAGTGCGAGCTTACCTGTCGCAATCGAAGGGCCGCCCGCGACAATGCAAAGCGTGGCGGCTGTTTGATTTACTCGAACGAAAATTTTTGACGCGATCTTCTGCTCGGCAAGGGCAGCCACGAGTTCTCCGACCGCCCACCGCGCGGGGATCGACGTCGCGACCGGATCGTTCGGATCGACAACGATCGCGACCTCTTGCGAGGGTCCCGAGACGACGTCGGCGTCTGCGTGCGGCTGCGCACAGCCCGACCACGGTATGGTCAGCACCAGCCCGCCGACGCCCCCCGCCCGCACCAGAAAATCCCGACGGTTGAGTTTTACTTTATTCAAGTCTGTCATCGTCTGCTCCGCCGAGAAGTGTTTCCGAGCCGCCCCGAGGGAGTATATCGAGCGGGGCAAAAGAACTGCAAAGACTCGAAAGGCTTGCTGGTGATTGCCAAACGACGGCACCCGCGCCGAAGACAAACGATGCCAGTCCGCCTATAACTTCGACCGTGTCTTCGTCGCCCGGACTGGAACAACTTCTTCGCCGATTGCCGGAGGTCGGCACGCTGATTAAAGACCGCGGATACCGCCAGGTCTGGCGGTTCGAGCACGACGGCGAAGCCTATTTTTTGAAGTTCTATCCGCGGGGTGGATACCGCGACCAGTTCCGACGGGTGTTCCGGGGCAGCCCGGCGATGCGGGAATTCCTTCGACTGCAATGGTTGCAGCGGGCGCAGGTTCCCGCCCCCCGCGCGACGGCCGTGATGATGGGATTTTCGCTCAAGGGTGAGCGTGGTGACGTGGTCATCCTCGAAGCGATCGAGCCTTCGGTTCAGCTGGACCAATATCTTCTGGAAGCCGGCTTGCGGGGCGAAGACGCTCCGGATCACCTGTCGCTTGCGAAGCAGATCCGCGACATCGTGGCCCAGCTGATTCGTTCGAAGCTCGGGCACCAGGACCTGCACCTGGGAAATTTTCTGCTGCAGAACGGGAAGCTGTTTCTGCTCGACGCGTACGCCGTCCGCGCGGGCGGGATGCGCGAGCGCGACCTGCTGATGCTGGGTCACGGCGCAAGGCGGTTCGCGACGCGGACCGATCTGCAGCGGGGGTGGAACCAGCTGTCGACCGGCGGGCGAATGCCGGAGATGAACTCGATCAGCCAGTGGTTGTGGCGGCGGTTCCTGGACAGTGCCGCGGGTCGAAAGAGCCGGTACTTCGGTGAACTGGAATCGGACGGCTGGCGCGGATTGTACTGCAGACGCAGTCGATACCCGCACCGGTGGTCGCGGGCGAGCCGATTGGAATTTTTCGAAGAAGATTGGCTGCGTGAGTGGCCTCGGTTGAAGCAGGACATGCTCGACGACCGGCTGGAAGTATTGAAACGGAGTCGCAGCGGCGACGTGCTGGCGGCGAAGGTCACGCTCGGCGGTGAGACGCTGGACGTGATCGTGAAGCGACCCCGCCGGCGGTACTGGTACCGGTACCTGAACGAGATCGGCCGGGGCTCGCGGCCTTGGCGGGCATGGCTGAAGGCCTGGCAGATGATCGTCCGCGAGCTGCCGGTCGCGTGGCCGTTGTTGATCATGGAACAGCGGCAGCTGGGGTACGTGACCGACGCAGTGCTGGTGTCCGAGCGGGTCCCGGGGAGCACGCTGGCGCACGCGGATCTGGACGCGATCGCCGGCCCCGGGCGTGACACGCTGCTCAGGCGGACGGGCCGAATCCTGCGTGCGATCGAGCGGTTCGGGTATTCCCATTTCGACGCCAAGGCCAGCAACTGGATCGTGCTCGAAGACGATAAGGTCGGACCGACGCCGGTGATGGTCGACGTCGACGGGATTCGTCGGCGGAACTGGGTCGCGCTGGGGATTCGCCGGCTGCTGCGGAGCATGCACGAGAACCCGCATTACGCGCAGGCGGATTCGCTGTCGCTGTGCCGGGGGTATGCGCCGTACGCGCCGCTCGGGGAGATCGCCGCCGAACCCGCGCCTGTGACCGAAAGTTGAACGACCGATGACCTTGACCAAGCGAACGCCCCGCCCCGATTTTCAGACCCCGCCGGGGCGGATTCTGATCATCAAACCGAGCGCGATCGGTGACGTGGTGCACGCGCTGCCGATCTTGAACCTGCTGCGAAAGCGGTGGCCGGACTCGCACGTGAGCTGGCTAATCACGCCCGGGTGTGCGGGGTTGCTGGACGGTCACCCGCAGGTGGACGAAGTGATTCCGTTCGACCGAAAACTGTTCGGGCGGACATGGAAAAGCGCTGCCGCCGGCCGGGAGCTGGCGACGTTCGGATTCGCGCTGCGACAGCGGAAGTTCGACCTGGTGATCGACCTGCAGGGTTTGTTCCGCAGCGGACTGTTGTCGCTGCAGACCGGGGCCGCAGTGCGTGTCGGGTCGACGGCCGACCGCGAGTTCGGCTGGATGTGTGCAACGAACCTGGCGCCGATCACCACCTGGAAACAGCACGCGCTGGATCGATACCTGACGGTCACCGAGTTTCTGGGGCTCGGGCGGTCGCCGGTCGAGTTCGTGTTCGCCCACGACGACGGAGATCGGAATTACATCACAGAGCAGTTACAAAACGACGAGCCGTACGCGGTGTTGCTGCCGGGCACGAACTGGGTCACCAAGCGTTGGCCGGTGGAGAAGTTCGCGGCGTTGGTCAAACCGATTCGAGAACGGTTCGGGTTCGTCTCGGTGCTCGCCGGCGCGCCGGACGCGGCGGCGATGGCCGCCGCAGATCCCCGGTGTGATCAACCTTGCGGGTCGAACAAACCTGCGCCAATTAACAGCGCTATTGGAGCGGGCGAGCCTGGTGATTGCCGGCGATACCGGACCGATGCATATTGCTTCGGCGCTGAACCGGCCGCTGGTGACGATGTTCGGACCGACGAGCCCGTTGCAGACCGGGCCGTACGGCCGAATGGAGACCGTGATTCGTGTCGACATCCCGTGCAGCCCGTGTTTCAGCCGGAGCTGTTCGCACCGGTCCTGCCTTACGCAGCTTGGCATCGAACCCGTGTTGACGCTGGCCGCGGAACAGTTGTCGCAATTCAGCGGCGATATCACACGTCGTAAAAACCGGGTCGCCATTCCCATCTTGGATCACGAATGATCGACAGCGCCTCTTCGGCGGTGACCCCGGCGATGGCTTCGGCGCGGCGTCGCTCGCGCCATTGATGAAGCTGCGTCAGCTCCCAGGACCCGGGGGTGTACTGGTTCTCGCTGGGCACGTTCTGGCCCATGAACATGATGATGTAGCTTTCGAGACCGAACTGGTCGTGGGGGTCGACGAGCGTGGGGGCGAAACTCATGTCCGGGCCGTTCTGGCGGTAATAGTCGAACATTTCCTCGCCGCCGTACAGGTCGCAATCGGCCCAGATCGCCCGCCAGAATGGGGTGTCGATCAACGTATTAAATTTATAATGCGCGGCGAGGAACCGGGGAATCGCGTCCCAGTACGCGGCGTTGCGTTTGTTCGCGGCGGCTTGAACCGTCGGCGTGATGCGACGGGTGTTGGTCAGCACTTTGATGACCGCGGCGGTCTGGTCACAGATGGCCGCGATCGCGGTCGCTTCCATGGGCTCGACGAATCCGCTGGCGTTACCGATCGCGACGACATTTTTCACCCAGAACCGGTCGAACCGCCCGGACCGGAACTTCACAAACCGCGTGCTGTTCACCTTCGGGTTGATGCGCCGGAATTCGTCATCGGCCTGCTGGTCGGTGACGAACGAACTGCTGAAAACATAACCGCGATTAATGTGATGTTCGTGATCGATCCGCCAGGACCAGCCGGCCTGCATCGTCTGGGCGGTGGTGTACGGCTGGATCGGCTCGTCGGGACCGCGTTGCCAGCCCCCGACGACGGCGCGGTCGCAGAAGAGCGTTTTCTTGTAGCTGACGAACGGCTCGGCTAACGCTTTTCCGAGCAGCTCGCTGGGAAACCCCGAGCAGTCGAAGAACATAAGCCCGGATTCAGTGCCGCCTGATTTAAGATGCAGTTTTTCGATCCCCCGTTCACCGACTTCCACCTTGGTGACCGTGTCATCGATGATCACAGTGCCTAGCCGAACCGCTTGCTGTTCGAGGTAGGAAACAAGGGAATGGTTCTCCAGATGGTATGCGTGATCGTGCGTCACCAGAGGCGAACCGGAACCCGGGGTCGCGGGCGAAGGCCTTGTTGCGAGTCATCAGCGAGGCAGATCGGTTCGTCAGGTCCAGATCGGGGCCCAGATAGTATGCCGACGGCCGGGAGAGCGGCGGCATCTCGGTCATCTGCCGGCCGAATGCGTAATTGAAGGATTTGCGCGGCCCCCACAGGTACTTGATCCCGAGCTTCCAGATCGGGTTAACGCTTCGGTAGAACTCGCCGACGTCCAGGCCGAGCCCGAGTTTGGAATGCAGGTGTTTGAACGACCGCGACGGTCCGTGCCTTCCCCGACACCGATGATGCCGATGTCTTTCGATCGAATCAGCCGGACATCAATGCCCGGCATATTGTGCCGCAGCGCGATCGCGGTCAGAAACCCTGCGGTGCCGCCGCCGAGAATAATAAAAGTCGACGCTTCGGATTGGGGCGCGTTGTGGTTCAGAAAAATTCCTCGCTAACAGGATCTGCCGCCCTCGATCATACCCATTTGAGATTTAAGAAAAATAGTTCCTTGCGGTCGCTTAGAACGGAAGCGGTTTTTCCAATAGATGGAATCGGAGCATTGTGAGGGCCATCTTGGCAGCGCGATCGCGGACCATTTCCCGGTCGCCGGTTAAATTGAAAGTTCGTTTTCTGCACGACCGACGCCTGCTTGTCGGTGGGGTCTGCCCACGCGAGCGCGATACACACAGTGCCGACGGGTTTGGTGGGACCGCCGCCGTCAGGGCCGGCAATCCCGCTGATCGCGAGCGCGAAGCTGGCCTTGGACAACCGGCGGGCATTTCGGGCCATCGCCTCGACGACGTTTTCGCTGACCGCGCCATACACGTTGATGATTTCGGTCGAAACCCCGAGCCGTTTCGTATTTGGCGAGATTCGAATACGTTACCCAGCCTTGATTAAAGAACCGGCTGGAGCCGGGGACGTCTGTCAGCATTTTGGCAAGCAGCCCTCCGGTGCAGCTCTCGGCGGTGGTCACCGTCAGCTTGCCGTCGGTGGCCGTCATCAAACCGGCGACAATCTCGGGCAGCGTCTGCAGGTCCTGGGCCGAACACCAGATCGCCCAGCGCCGCCTTGCACGCGGCGGTCGTCTGCTCGATCTGCTCGGTGGCTTCTTTCAACGACGGGAACCGCGCGTTGAGTCTCAGTGAGACGATCCCGTTGGCGACCGTGGGTGCCGACCGACGGATTACGCCGACGGTTCATCAGGTCACCGAGTTTCTCGGCCACGGCGCTCTCGCCGACGCCGAACGTGTGAAGGATGCGCGAGAGAATGACCGCCCCGCCGCCGGTCGTAAGAACGTGCGGGAACACGTCCCGAAGGCACATTGCCTTCATCTCTTTAGGAACGCCCGGCACGACGAAAACTTCGCAGGCCCGGCCGACGCCGGTCTTCAGCGTCGCGCGGATGCCCGCGGCCGTGCCGGCTGTGTTGTCGATCATCGTCGCGCCAACGGGAATGCGGGCTTGGATCGCGTTCATGGCCGGCATCGTGCTGCCACGTCGCGACCAGAATTCGTGCAGGTGATCTAGCCAGGACTGGTTCAGTTCCAGTTCGACCCCAAGCACAGACGCCAACGCCTGGCGGGTCAGGTCGTCTTCGGTCGGGCCGATTCCGCCGGAGATGATCAGGAAATCGGCCCGTGCGGCACAGTCGCGGATGCCCGCTTCGATCGCCGATTGATCGTCCGGCACGGTCGCGTGGCCCGCGATGTCGCAGCCGGCGGCCGCCAATTGCTGGCTGATCCACGCCGAGTTTGTGTCGACCGTCTGACCGAGAACCAGTTCGTCACCGACGGAAAGGATAATGGATTTCATAAAAGGCTGAATATAAACAGGCGAACGCGACCGAACGAACGGGGAAGTGTATCCGAAGCTCGCCCGGGGTTCAGCGATCGGCGCGCGGGGCGGGCGTTAATGTTTGTGAAAGTCGGGTGATCACGGTGGTCAACCGTCGACGCTGGCCGTCGTCGATTTCGGACTCGCCGTACCGAATTTTATAGAACAGCTGAGTGAGCCGGCGGATGGTGTTGTAAGCGTCGCCCGGCAGGAACGACAACGAAGAGCTGAACTCCATCGGCGTCAGGTGCTGGGGCCGAACGATTTTATTTCTCTCGAGCAGTAGAATCAGGTCGTCGTAGAACCCGAGCTGGCGGACGAGCTTTGCCTGGTCGGACAACGGGAGATCCTTGATGCCGATCCGCCTGGCCCGACGCCGCAGCTTCAGCCGTTCGAAAAAGAAGTAACCGAAAGCGCCGAGAATCCCGAGCGAGAGCACGACGACCATGATCACGACCAGGGGTCCGACGACTTCCAACGACAGCCAGTTCCCGATCTTATCGAACGCGTCTTTGATCCCTGAAAAGTGGTTCGCGCTCTGCGCCGCCGTCGAGTTCAGCTTCGAATCCATGGCCTGAATCAGATTCTCGCGGTTGTCGGCGTTGTACGCGATGACCGAGTTCTGCCAGGTGTATTCCATAAAATCGAAAAAGTGCTTGGTCTTCTGCCAGGCGCTTTCCATCCGCGCCGACGTCTCGTTCCCACTGGTCGGGTCGAACGTTTTCCAGCCGTCGGTGGTCAGCACCTCGACCCACGCGTGCGCCTGCGACTGGCGGAGCGTGTAGAAGTGCCCGAAGTCGTTGTAGTCGTCACATTTGAACCCCACCACGAGCCGGGCGTTCATCCCCAGGCTCTGGCACATCAGCGTCATTGCGCCGGCGAAATATTCGCAATGGCCCCGCTTGAAGTCGTACAGAAATGCGACCATCGGGTCGCGGCCGGCGGTCTGCTTGGCGTCGGTCAGGTCCAGCGTGTAGCTGAAATTGTGTTGAAGATATCCCTCGATCCGTCGGGCGATTTGTTCGTCGAACGGGCTGGTATAAAACAGACCCTTGTCAGGCCGGCCGGCGACAAGGGCGTCCCGGCTGGCAACCAGATCGCCGGCCACTTCGGGCTTGCGAACAAATTGGCCGATCAACGGGTCGATGTTAGATTGGGCGTGCGACGGCGGCGTTTCGCTGCCCAGCGTATTCGTGGTCTCCACCACGTACTTGATCGGCGCGGTCACCGGGTCGAATGACCGGAGCGTCTGGTCGGACGTGAAATACAACGGCAGCAATCGCCGCATATTTCCGCTGTCCTGGACCTTGAACGAGACCAACCCGGGGAGCGAAAACAGCGCGGTAGTCCCGGTCGGATTCAGGGTGATTTCCTGTCGATAAATCTTGTCCGACCACGATACGCCCGACGCCTCGTTCCGCGTGTTCTCCCGAGCCAGTTCGTGTGGAATGTACCCGCCGTTGTTGTCCGGCGTCATCGCGTTCTCGCGGCCGCGGTGTTCCTCCCACCGAAGCGGCAGGTGCGCCCATTGGTACGCCGCCTGATTATTACTGGTGTCGTTCCCGTTGTAATAATCATGAGTCATCCCGCGGAGCATCAGCGTGCCGGGCAGTGACAACGGCTGGTCGTTCAGCGAGATCTTGATCGTCCCCATCGCTTCATCGTTCTGCGTGATTCGCGCGACCGTGTTGAAGCTGACCTGTTCGCTGAAACCAGTCTGTGTGTCGGCCGCACGCCACTGAAATTGACCGAACATTCCCGCGCCGGTGCCCCGCGGAAACAGCAGGAAGGTCAATACCGCCCCGACCAGCGCGTACACCGCGACCAGCCCCGTCAACCGTCGCATCGACTTGGCTAAAAACGTCTGGTCGTGCTTAAGTGCCGCATCGCCCCAGTGCTCGCTGGTCGGCGACAACGCGGATTTCGCCTGATCGGTTTCGACCTTGAGGTGGAACAGCAGGCAGCAGTACAGCGACAGGAAAAGATACGCGATAAACAGGATTCCGAAGACCAGGCTGCCGGTGCTGATCGCGGCGGCGACCATCAGCAGCAGGCTCAGAACCAGCAGCTGCGCGTAGTCGCGATTCGCGCGTTGCTCCCAGACCTTGACCACCTGCAGCAGCACCAAAAACTGCCCGACGGCAAGGATCGGGCTGCCCTCGTGGTTTCGCACCAGCAGGACCGCGTATGCGGCGAACAGCAACGTGATCGCATTGGCCAGCAGTCTCGGGATCGGCTTGAACTGCCTCTGCTTGATCAGCCAGGCGTTCGTGAGGATGAACGCGATCGCGATCACCCAAAGCCCCGCCGACTCCGACGCCATCGCGTACCCGGTCATCCCCATCAGGATCACCAAGTACAGCGCGGGTCGAAATTGTTTGATGTCGTACATGGCTGACCGTTAATGCGATTCGCCGGTGAACTCGGAAACGCGATTATTCTTTGATGCCGGTCTCCTGATCGGGCGGGCCACACCGGTCGAAACGGACGTCCGGGCCGAACTTGAACCATCCGTCCGCCACCGGGTTGGTCGCCGAGATGATGACCATCCCGCCGCGAAGTTTCTCGTTCAATCCCAGCTCGACCCCTTTGCCCGTGATCAGCACGAGCGTGGTCCCCTGCTCCATCAGTTCCGCACAGCTTTCGAGCAGCGCCTGGGCGTCTTTTTCCTGATTTAATGGTAGGCGTGCTAACAGCGTCATGACGTCCCGGCGGTGCCGCTTACCGCGGGTCGGGGCAATTCCATTCCAGCCGTTGCTCCACGCCTGGACCCCGACGCTGAGCCCCTGTTCCAGAGAATAAGTCGCCAGCGAACCGGCCATCGCGATCGCTTTTTCGACCGCCGAATGCTCAACCCGGGTTCGGTTGGTGATGTGGGTGTCGACCAGCAGCAACAGCCTGGGTGGCGCGACCTGGGTCATCTCCTTGGAGATCAGCACGCCGGTCCGCGCGCTGCCGCGCCAATAAATCAGGCGGGGATTTTCCCCGCGTCTGTATTCCTTGAGTCCGTACAGCTCGTCGGCTCCCCCGCGCTTGGGACGCATCGTCGGACCCGTTTTCTCGGCAGGCTGGCACGTCGCCAGCACGCCGGGGTCGACCTTCGCGACGGCGGGAAACACCACCAGCGTGTCGGGGTGCTGCCGCTCGATCGCCCGTTTAATAAAACCGAATGGAAAACTGGTACTGATCTGGAACCGGTTCATCGCGTGGATGCCCCGCCGCTTGGGGAGCAGTTCCACGGGGACCGACGCGTCCATCTTTGCCGCGGCGTGCAGCAGATAGCACTGCGGTTGGCGAATAAATCCCTCGACCCCGTCGAGCTCGGCCAGACAGACCGAAAACGTCGGCCAGAACTTTTTCCCGTTGTAGAAATGGTACGTGACGATCAGCGGTTCCCCGACCACGCCGGCCTCGGGCAGGTCGCGGGTGATTCGCACCTTTCGCAGCACAATCAGACTGATCTGCCCGCTCACGATCAGGATCCCGATCATCAACCCGAACACGCCGAACAGCAGGCTCGCCTGGGTGTTGATGGCCGCGAGACCCATGAACAGCATCATCGCGCAGTAAATCAGCCCGGTCATCGAAAAATCGCGCGACGGCCTCCGCCGGGTCGGGGTACGTGCCAGGCCGGCTTCCACCGCCTGACGATTGAAGTAGTTTATCGAAGTCATCTGCTGAGCTCCGAAGGGCACCCCGTGTCTCTCGCGTTCACCTCGGCTCACCTCGGCGCGTGGACTTTATCCAGCAGCGCCTGCAGCACGCGCACCGTGGCATTATTGTCACCGTTGTGCAGATAAGTCTTGCTGACCACGCGGTGCCCGCACACGGGAATGAAAAGTGATTTTACGTCGTCGGGGGTCACATAGTCCCGGTCGGCCAGCACCGCCGCCGCTTGCGCCCCCTGGGTCAACGCGAGTGCCCCGCGGGGTGAAACACCCAGGTGCAGATCGTCGCTGTGCCGGGTCGCGTCGACCAGGTCCAGAATGTAATCCACGACCGCCGGGTCCATCTTGACGTTCGGCACCTGGTCCTGCATTTCGATCACTTCGTCGCCTGTCATGACAGGCTTCAGTTCGTCCAGCGCGTTCCGCCCGGGCCGGGTGGTCAGGATGCGGTGCTCGCTGGCGCGCTCGGGGTATCCCAGCGCGATCTTGACGATGAACCGGTCGAGCTGGTTTTCGGGCAGGTAATAAGTCCCCTCGAACTCGAACGGGTTCTGGGTCGCCACGAGCATGAACGGGCGCGCAAGTTTGCGGGTCTCGTTCTCGATACTGACTGTTTCTTCTGCCATCGCTTCGAGAAGCGCCGACTGCGTCCGCGGGGTCGTGCGGTTGATCTCGTCGGCCAGGACGATGTTGGCAAAAATCGGCCCCGGTTTGAAGTCGAACGTGCGGGTCGAGCTGTCGTAAATCGAAACCCCGAGCACGTCACTGGGCATCAGGTCCGGCGTCAGCTGGATACGGCTGAACTTGCAGTCAATACTCCGCGCGAGGCTGCGGGCGAGCACTGTTTTACCGACCCCCGGCACGTCTTCGATCAGCACGTGCCCCCGCGCGAGCAATCCGATCAGCAGTAGATCAACAGCCTTGGCCGGTCCGAGGTAGACAGTTCGAATGTTGCTTCGGAGCCGTTCGAGACGTTGATAAACCACGCTTCACCTGGGAATCAGACTGAAACCGCCATAGCGCCCGCGGCGTCATCTTAGCACTGCCGGCGACGTTGTACACGTGCTAACTCCCGATCGGCACGCCGGTTTCGTGATTGCCCCCGTACGCCGGCAAGTCGTGCCGGACGGCGTGCGATCGCCGGTCGCGAACGGTGATCAAATTTGACAGTTGACCGCCGTCGCACGCATTATTTTCGAAGCCCGCACCCGCGGGTTTCACGTCCCGGTACGAGGCAAATATGCATTTCTGGTCGAGTTCCCTCCGAAAACTAAATTCATCCGAACAGCTTCCGTCGAACATTGCCGCGATCGAACCGGTCGAACCCCGCGCGTATTTCAGCGTCAGTTTCGCGGCACCCAAACCGCTCGCGGGGGCACTGAACGGCGCGACCCTTGCCGACGTGGTCGCAGGGGACTTCGGCACCGGCAGCACCGACGTTGCCGCGTTGGTCGCCGGCAACGGCAATGCCGCGGGCAACGTGCAGGTTTTCGTTAACAACGGGACCGCGAACTTCAAACTGTCTCAGACCCTGGTGACCGGGTCCGGCTCGGGTTGGCTGCAGGCGGTCGATCTGTTTAAGACCGGCACGCTAGATCTAATCGTGTCCAACGCCGGCGACGGGACGCTCGACATTTTCAGCGGGAACGGCGACGGCACCTTCGCGACCACGCCGGTGGTCGTAACCTTCGGCCCGCAGGAAACCTTCAGCGGCAAAAGCGTCTTCGACGACCCGTTTCGCGTGGCCGCCCTGCAAGGCGAGTCGCTCCCGAACAGCATCGTCGTCGCCGACCAGTACGGCGCGGACGTCGTCGTCCTGCAACTCGACGACGCCCGGCAGTTGAACGTCGTGCAGACGATCCCGATCCAACTCGGCGATTTCGTCCTGTCCGACGCCACCGGCGACGGCTTGCCGGACATCGTGCAATCGACCGCGTCCGATATCGGCGTGCTCCCCAATCAGGGGGGGGGTTTCGCGACGGCAATCACGGCGAGCTTTTCATTGAATTTGCCCGCAGGGTATGCCGCGGGTCCGACGGCACTCACCGCCGGCGACTTCAACGGCGACGGCCTGACCGATCTGGCGGTCACCGCTCAACCGAACCAGTCGCTGCTCGACGCCGATCCCACAACGCCGGGAAAAATCAGCGTGGTTCTCGCGCTCGACACCGGGGGATTCGCACCGGCGGTTCTTTCCAACGACCCCGCCGCCGCGGTCACCGCAACCTCGGCCGACTTCGACGCCGACGGCAAGGTCGATCTGCTCACCCTGTCGAACAGCTCCGGCGACGTCCTGCTGGGGAACGGGGACGGGACTTTTGCCGATCAGAAGCTGGCGCTCAAGACCGGCAGTTCTGAGCAAGCGGCGGCCGGATATTTCAACGGCGCTGCTGTCGATTTCATCACGACCAACCGCAAATCCGCCCTGGCGATCTATTCGAACAAAACCAAGTCAGGGCCGACCGCGTCCGCGGAGTTATCCCCGGCGATTTCCAAAACGACGCTGGGCGTCAAGCTCGTCGCCACGCCGAACACGCACGGCACGGTCGCAGTCGCACTGACCAACACCGACACCAATATCAGCAGCGGCCCGGTCACCACGGCGGTTTATCTTGCGCTGAATGGTTTGTTCGACGACAGCTCCGTCAAAATCGGATCGGTCGACCGGAAGCTCGTCATCAATCCCGGCAAAACCAGGCTGGTGAATGTGCCGGTAAAGCTGCCTGCCGGGCTGGGCGGGGCTTACACGTTGATCAGCGTCGTGACCAACGCCGGGGGGACTGTCGCGAACCAATCGGGCTCAACCGTCGAGATTGACCCGCCGGTGGTTTCTTTCTCGGCGACCTTTTCGAAAATTACCCTGCCGGCCGGTGTCGTCGGCGGACAGCGGACGACCGCTTATTCGCTGCTCGACCTGTCGAACACGGGCAACGTGCCCTCGAGGACTTCGGCGAACTTGTCGCTGTATCTTTCCCCGACCGGTTCGGTCGACGGAGCGATTCTGATCCGAACGCTGCCGCTCAATCTGATGATTAAGCCCGGCGCGTCGAAGGTCGTCCGGGCCCCGCTGAAAGCCCTGCCGGTCACGCCGGCCGGCACTTATTTTCTGGTCGCATCGCTCGTCGACGCGACATCGACGCTGGCCACGGTCGTATCGACTGACACGTTCAGCCTGACAGGGTGAACGATCTGCGAGCCCAGTCTTGGCTCATACGGGTCCCAATTCATTCGTGCGCGCCAAGCCGATCATGGTCTGGGTCGGGAAGAGATTTCGACGAGGTCGCCCAGCGCGCATGATTTGTGGAAAGCGCACGATCCCCGTTCTAGCCGTCGCCCCCGCAGGGGCACGAGTCGGCGTGATCCCGGGCCGAAAGCGCCCCGTCGGGGCAGCCGCTAAACAGGGCGACTAGATATCGCCGAGCGCACAGTATTATCGAAAAAGTATCAGGTGAGATTCAGGAATTCGCGGATGTGCTGGTCCCAGACTTTCTGAGCCTGCGGGTCGGATAATGGCAACCGCAACTCGTTAATCACCTTCGTGCCGAGCCCGATCGCTTCACGCCAGCAGTCGGCGCAGGTGTTCTCGAAAACCTGTTGCCCGAAGGCGTTTCGAAACGGCGGCTTGGGCAGCTGCTTGGCGACCCGACCGCACCGTTTGCACAGCACTTCCCCTTCGCCCGCGGCGACCATCTCCTGCTTGTTGTTGATCAGGTCGGGGACCGCCGCCCCGGCGTCCTTCAACAGTTGGATCATTTCGTTCCGCGGCATCAGTTCACCGCGGGCGTCGGCAGTCTTCACGCCCTGCGTCCAGACCTCAATGGCCTCGGGCGACTTGCCCTGCTTCTGGAGCGCCGAACCGATTAACTGATAAGCTTTGCTGATGTTCGGATTCAGCTCGACCACGCGACGCAGCGATTTCTCCGCGGCGACGAAATCTCCGGCCGAAAAAAGCTCGCGACCGAGCGAAAAATGTCCGATTTCATTGCTCGGATCGGCCTCGGCCATTTTCCGAAACTGCTCGATCCGATCGCCGTTGTCCGCCATGAAAAGGCTCCTTTATCAAATGCCGGTTCGATTATAGTCCATCGCGACGGTGATCCACAGTTTCGCGGCACACCCGGTCGTCGCACGACGCGGTCATCACTCAACGCGACGTGGTCGCCAGCGTCTGCACGGGCCCCAGTTCCTGCAGCCGTCTCGTCCGCTCGTCGAACCGGTAAACGAATCGTTCCGGCTGGCGTTCGGCGTAGTACCGGTACAACGCCGCGTTCTCCGCCCCGCGATCATGGGCACGAACCACCACGGCGTCGTCCGGCCAGTCAGCGTCGGCGTTGTAGACCGGTTCCTCGTTCGTGTTTCGACGCGGGTCATATCTGAACAAAACCACCGCAGGCGTGTGTTGCAAATGCAGCAATCGCTCGTCGACTGCCGCAATCAACGGCGCGGCGAACTGTTCGTCGTCGGAGGTCGTGTCCCATTGCGGCAGTGCCGCGGCGGCAAGTCCGGTGATCATCAGCGGCGGGAAGATGGACCAGAACCGCTGGTGCTTGCCGAATGCGAACCGCAGTTGGTCCGCCCCGACCAACGCCCCGCCGATGACTCCTGCCGAGACCGTCAGCACATAGTGTGGGAAGAAAAAGACGTACCCCGTATAGAGCAAAACAAAGATCGGCACCGCGCTGATGAAAACGATTCTGCGCCGGTCGAGGCCCACTACCGACAGTGGCAGCAGCACAATAAGCAACGGAAACGGCGCGGGCGCCGCCTGCGTGAGCGCCAGTGGCAGGCGAAACCGAAGTGTCTCAAGGACTGCCGGCCATGGTCGGTGACGGAAGATCAATGGCCGGTCTTCGGCGTACAACGCCTGCTTCTGCGGGAGATCGGAGACGGGCTTTGCCGCGGCATCGATCGGACGAAAGCCGAATGCCGTGCCGGGGTAGTCACGGTCTGCATAAAGTCGGAACGGCGTGCGGAACACGTCACCGGTGATGCCGTAATTTAGAGTCACCTGAAGCGTCAACCCGGGCAACGCGCCCGCGACCAGCCAGGCGACCGGGATCAGGCACCGGGCACGATCCCCGGCGCGGAACCGGCCGAGCATCTTGCAAAAGACAGCAGCGCAGATCGGAACGGCAACGCACAGCGCGTCGACCGGCCGGGTGACGACCGCGAGACCCAGCGAAAGTCCGATGAAAACCGCCCAGCGCCGGCTTTCGGTGCGGGTCCATTTGAGCCAGCCGTAGACCGCGAGCAACGAGAACAAAAGCAGCGGCGCTTGCCCCAGGACCATGGTCGACAGTGATCGGTAGATCCGGTCCGACCACAACAACAACACCGCCAGCCAGCCGGCCAGCCCGTCGATCAGCTCAGCGACGATTCGGTACAACAGCCCCGCGATCGCCCCGGCGATCAGAAGCGACGTGACCCACGGGGCGGCGTGCGCCCAGATGCCGGGCACGTAGAGCAACGCCGTCCCGGGAAAATAGGCCGACGCGTAGACCGGCGTGACCAGCAATTGGAAGGAATCGAAGAACACGCCGAGCGGGTGCGGCCGCGTCCAGAGGTGCCCGGTCGCGAACTGCCGGGCTTGGATCAGGTAGCTCAATTCATCGTGGACGTACGGCATTAACCGTCGGTGCTGTTGCCGGCAGGTCGCATAGAGGTAGACGATCGTCGCCAGCGCGGCGGAAATCGACGGCCAACGCCTAGACCGGTCTGAAGCAATCCGCAGTCGGTTTAAAAAACGATCGAGATACACCGCGGTCGGCGGAACCGCAGCCAAGGCGACGCAGATCACCACTAACAAAAACAGCGCCGGCATTCCCCACGGACCGAGTGTGAGAAAAGCGCGGCCCGCGCGATCGATCCCCCCACCCCCGAGCAGGCAAACAACGCCCGCAACACCGACCACAAGCAGCGCGCCGGCCAGCGCGGCCCGAAAACGTGTGGGCAGAAGCGTTTCGATTCGGCGAGACTGCGGCGGGCGACCGGTCACTGGACCGGTGAGCTTACACGATACCGGCTCAAAGCTTGCTCGACCGCGGGCCTCCGATCAGGGCGAGCACTTCGGCGCGGCTGGACGGGTTCTCCTTGAAGATGCCGCGCAATGCGCTGGTGATCATCATGCTCCCCGGTTTTGCCGCGCCCCGGATGGTCATGCAGCTGTGGCTCGCCTCCAGCACACAGGCGGCACCGATCGGGTTGAGTTCCTCCATCAACGCGTCGGCGATCTGTGTAGTCAGGCGTTCCTGCACCTGCGGGCGACGGGCAAAGCCCTCGACCAGCCGGGCGAGCTTGCTGAGCCCGACCACTTTGCCCGCCGGCAGATACGCCAGGTGCGCTCGGCCCGTGAACGGCAGCAGGTGATGCTCGCAGAGGCTGTGAAACTCGATGTCTCGGAGCAGCACGACTTCGTCGTATTGTTCACTGAAAACAGTCTTAAGATGCCGACGCGGATCGTCCTGCAGGCCGGCGAACAGTTCACCGTAGGCCCGGGCCACGCGGTTGGGCGTTTTCAAAAGCCCTTCGCGGTCGGGGTCCTCGCCCACGGCCAGCAGGATCTCCCGTACTGCCCGTTCGATGCGGGGTATGTCAACATTCGCCGGCCGCATTTCCGAAGGTCTCGCGTCCGACCCGTCCTGTCGGTCTGTTCGAGAGACGTTCCTGCCGTCGACCGGCCTGCCCGCAGTCGTTTCACGATTCGCAGCCATACACGCACGCTCCATAAGATCCCGACCCAATTTTCAGTTATGATTGTAGCACGGTCCGGCAGCGGTCGCTGCTGGCATCGCGGGGTCGATTCTGTTAGCTAGCGTCCACCGCTTTCGGACAACTTTTTTTCGATGTCAGCCGCGGATTGGTTGCCAATTGACCATCGTACGGAACGTGACATGCGGGACCGCAAAAAGAAAAAAGGCGACCAACGTTCGCCCGTAACATCGCTGCATGACGTCGCGGCGATGCTCCGCGTCACGAGGCCCAAGGGCACGCCGATCGACCCGGGTCACGCGGCCGGTCGCAGGGCGATGGTTGCCGAAATGTGTCGGTTTATTGGGGATCAAGTCGGGGTCGGCAAGGCCGTCGCGGCGAAACGAATCAACGCCGGGAACACCGAAGCTGCCCCGGCGCCGAACGACCCTTTATCACCGCGGTTGAAGCAAACCCTCGACCGGCTTCTGGACGGCGACAGCGAGAAACAGGTCGCGTACAAGCTCAAGCTCAGCCAGCATACGGTACACGTCTATGTGAAGTCGTTGTACCGCACGTTCAACGTCAGCAGCCGGGCGGAGCTCATGTTGAAACATTTGAAACGCAAGAGCTGATCCGGTCACGGAACGGAGAGCAGATACTTTCTCAAATCACAGCCGTCGCAGCCGCGGAGGCCTTCGGCGACCGATGCCGCATTGAGCTTCGCACCCGCCGGGGAGGTGTGTGTGTTGTCCACCGGTGTGAAGTATTCCGCCTTCACCTGTTCGGCTGATTTCTGTTCGTATTTCGCCGCGACGATGTCATTCAGATCCACGAACGGCACTCCGACCTGCGCGGCGGCCGCGGCCGCCCACTTCCCGTAATTCTCAGTCGCCCGGGCGACCTTATGATTGGCGGTCCAGTTGTTTCGCGGCACCATGGACAGCACGATCGGGTGCACGCCTTTGGCCCTGGCCTCGGACAAATACTTCCTGAGATACCAGCCGTACGTGTGAACGGTTTCGGTCTTGTCGTTCTTCGTGTCGGTCGCGGTCTCGTCGCCGTTGCCTTTCAGCGACCCCCGCGACTTCGGATCCTTCAGCCCCCCGCCGTCGTTGTGCCCGAATTGCACGAGCAGGTAATCACCCGGCTTCATCTCGTCCCGCACTTTGGCCCACAGTCCTTCGGTAAAAAACGTCCGGCTGCTCCGCCCGCCGCGGGCACGATTCAGTACATTGATTCGTTTCAGGTCGAACAGCGACGCGATCGGTTCGCCCCACCCGAGTGCGCCGTTGGCGTGGTTGTTCACGGTCGAGTCGCCGATGAGAAACAGTGTCGGCAAGCTCGGATCGGTCGCAGGCGGCGCCGCGACCGATGTCGCAGCGAGCAACGCAATGATCAGCCCACAGAAGTTGGTCAGACTGATAAACCGCCGCATCACTCTCCTCCAAAAGTTCGACGATCACTGACGATCGCTTTGTATTTCCTCACCCGACTTATACGATCATGTCGTGGCCCGTACCCGAATCAAGTTCTGCGGCATCACCCGCGTGGTCGACGCCATCGCGGCCGTGGCGGCCGGCGCCGACGCCGTCGGCCTAGTCTTCTGCAAGACCGCCGCTCGCCGCATTTCCCTCGAGACCGCCCGTGAGATCATCACCCATCTACCGCCGTTCGTGACCCCGGTCGGGCTGTTCGTCGACAGCACCGCCGCCGAGATTCTCGAGATCGCCGGGCAACTCGGGCTGCGGACGGTTCAGCTTCATGGCCACGAATCACCGGACATGTTGAAAGACCTGCACGGGCTGAGCATCATCAAAGCCGTCCACGCCGACCCCGCCAATGACTGGGCCGTGCTCGCCCCCTGGAGACAGGCGTTCGGCGACCTGCCTCCGGGAAGATTCACCGGGCTGTTACTGGAAACCCCGTCCGCGCAGCCTGGGGGGACCGGGATCGAAAACAACTGGTCACTGATCCAGTCGGCCCACCGCGCCGGCGTGTTCGCCGACCTGCCCCCCCTCATCTTGGCCGGCGGGCTGACCCCCGCCAATGTGGCCGATGTGGTCCGCTCGCTGCGACCCCACGCGGTCGACGTCAGCAGCGGCATCGAGGAAACCAAAGGCATGAAGTCGAACCCAAAAATGACCGCCTTCTCCGCCGCCGTCGCAGCCGCAGATCAGCGGCTCACCTCTGAACAACCGTGACTTTTTTCGTGGAATGGTTACCTATCTTGCCCGAGATCGAATTTTGGCGTCCGATTGTCGCAGATCAAACTAGTATTGAAACGTAAATTCATTCTGTTAAATTGCTTATGGCGGTCAAGGCAGCTTTGGCAGCGACCAGTCGTTCGCAGCCAGATGCCGATTTTCGCTCGAAATCGTTGTTCAGCTCGCTTAATTTACGCCGAATTACACGTAGTGATGTAAGTGATTGGCAAGCTTTCCGGACGTGACCAGACCAACGCGGGTTTCGTCTATGCCCGATCACGAGCCCGCCAACAATTCACCGCCCGGGGCGGCAATGATCGTTCAACCCTTTAAGGCCATAGACGACCGCGTGAACGTCTGGTCTTGGTACAGCATCAGCCACGAGATGCCCACGTTGTGGTTGTTCATCCACGACTGCCGGACCAACGCCCTGAGCTCCCAGGCCGTCATCACCTTAATCGCCTGGCTCGTATAACAGACCTGCGTGGTAGACATGATGCACTCCCGTCGTATTGCCCGGCACCGATCAGAGATCCGACCGGCAACAAGCAATGCATAACGTGGAATACACCGGCCACCGATGCCAAGGGAATTAACCCGTACCCAACACGGTTGTCGGCGAAAGTTAACCAATTTAATACATGTTATATTTGACATGTATGAAACGATAGCCTATATTTCGTTGGTCACTAAACAAGGGAGCGTAAATGTATCAGTTCGAGCCCGGATCATTCTCAGACGTCGCCAACACCGAAACCGCTAGGGAGCTTTGGCACTTTCTAAATTTGGAAGAATCGTTGATTCGCTTTGACACCGCCACATACCTTAGCAAACCCGCGTTGCAGGCCTTGCAGCCAGAACTGCTCAAAGAGTTCGGAGATAAAATCAGGCCAGACCGTGTAAAGCAGATGATTGGCCGCATGGTCCGCCAGATTATGGAACACCACGGCTACCGGCTCGATCAGGTCGGCGTGCGCATTCCGAATGGTGAGTTATTCACCAGCGCTGCTCGGTACTGCCTCGAACCGAAAGCTCAGATCGCGTGAAGTAGATTTTGCAGTCACACCGTGTGCCAGCAGCTACCGCGCAGAAATGTTCAGGCTTGAGAAAACCGTTGCGATCGATGCAGGCCGGCAGCAAGTAGCGGGGCTGCGCGTTAAATCACTGACTCCCGCTGTCCGGACCCTGTTGCCATTGCACACGACTTGTCCGCAACCACTGCCAAGTCGTCACCCGTGCGTTCGGCCAGCATTTCAGCCCGGATGCGGTGGATCTCGTCGACGAGCGGATTGTCGAGTGTGCCGTCCCAATCCGCCCCGGTGTCTTGAACTTTAAACGGATGAGCAGCAATCGACGGATCGACTTCGAACCGCTCAGCTTCCAGCAACAACGCATGCAGATCGCCGCCGTGCTTTGCGAGCATCGCTGTACGAACGAGATGAACTTTTTCGACCACCGAATTTTCATTCATGGCAGCTCCTGACTCAATTCCAGCGGCGTGCAGATCACAGGGGCCTCGAAACCGGCCGCGCCACTGCTGAGACAATCAAAGTGGATCGGAGGTCCGACCAAATAGGCTCGACCCGTCGATGTAGTCCTCAAATCAAGTCAAAAATTTCCGAGCCCTTTCGTATTCCAAGCTACAACGCCTTATTCGCCTTGACGTCCCAACCGGCCGTGATCTTTGCGAGTTGTTTCCCGGTGCTGTCGTACGGCGTATAGGTCACGGTGATTTTGCTGTAGCTCAGCGAGAATTGCTCGACCGCACCGCTGCCGACCGACACCGTCGTTTTCAACGACGTAACCACCACGTCGCTCAGCGTGTATTGCAGGTACTGCTTGTTCACCGACCCGTCGGCCTTTGTGACGCTCAGCAACGCGCTGGCGATGTGTTTCCCGCTAGCGGCATAGGAGAACAACAATGGCGCGCTCGCGTCGGGGACGGCATCGATCACGAAGTCGCCGAAAACCGCTTTGCCAGTCCCAATAGCGACAACGGGGGTAGTGATCGAGTAACTGAAGTCGGCGACGTTCAGCTGATTCTTGAACGTCGCGTCGGTCGACGACCCGGCGATGCCGGCCAGGTTCAGGAAGATGCCCGCGACCGGGGACGCGGTCAGGGCGGCCGGGCTCGCGGCCTGGAACAACAGGTCGGGCACGGCCGACGACCCGGGCTTGTAATCGAAGATCGTCAACGAAGACGACGCGTGGGCCGAGTTCACCGCGTAGTAGGGCTCGGCGCCCAGCTTCACGATCACGGTCTTGCTGCTGAACGGCGTGGCCGACACGAACGGGTGCACCACGACCACCGCCGACGCGCTACCGGCCGGGATCGTCACCCACCCGGCGAGCTTGCGAAAGTCGACGTTGTTTATCGCCGACCCGGCGGTGGTGTAATGCACTTTCAGCGCCGACGCCGTGCTGCCGGTCCGCGACACCACCGTCGTCGCCGAGTCCGCCACGTCGGCATAGCCGGTGCCGTCTTTGACGGCCAACCCGACCACCGGCAAAGCCGAGAGCAACCGCCGGTCTTCGAGCCGCTCGGATCCCACGAATACACGATGTGGCTGCCGCATGATGTCTCCCTGAAGGTTGGACGTGAACCGTTCCCTTTGGGCAGAGATGTTCGCCGAAGCGGCGTCGAAAAGCGAGGACATACTGTGGCAAGATCATCTGGCGAGCGCTGTCCGCGAACTGTGTCGACGAATAGGGTTCGCAGATTGCTCGACGGACGAAATCGGTGGATGCAACCTTTTCAACTTCCCACCTTCAGCTTCCATGTCATCTTCTAAGTTTCCGAAGAATCTTTTCGACGACAGTGGGCGAATTGACGCATCTCACCTGTTTAGCTTCTGAGATGTATTGCACGAATTGACTTTTGCTGAATCAATTGCCGATCCACGAAGACGCTTAGAACGTGGACACCTTCTCGTACCATCAGCAATGATGGAATTGCCATTGTAAAAACTACTGGTTGGGTTGCTTGCGAAAAGCTAACGACTTTGGGATACGTTCCTACGATGCCACTACCCTCCCGTTGCTCTTGAATCGTTAAATGCACTTCATAGTCGCCTTCGCCGAACAGCAGCTCAATGTATACGTAACAAGTGATCGACATTCCGGGAAAACTAGCAAACGTGAAGTTTTCGAAGATATTGATGAGACTATGCTTGTGCGATTCCGAGTTCTGAACTATTTGCTCGCATAATAGCACCGCTTGACATTTTGGGATTGGCTTTTTGGCTGAGGGCTTAGGAGTCTCGCGGCCGGATGGACGATGCCCTGACCTTGCACCAACCATTACGGACCGTAACTCGAGTTGAGGCCATTTTCGAACAGCTCGCATATTCAACGTGTTGATAACGTGATCGATTAAGTCAAGTGCAGTCCCTGCCTGCTGCGATTTGATTGGTATTTCATCGCCAATCTTAATAGAGGGGATCTGCGCTACTCGGATATAATCAGCATCAATCCGACCATCTCGGTGCTCAAGTAGATTTCGAACTATGGAAAGCAGATGCATTTGAGTTTGCATCTCCGCAGTTTCCGTAATTGGAAGGTCGATGTCTCGATAAACTTTGACTAATTCCTTCGGAGTGAGCGAACGAATTTCAATCTTACGACGAACTTTTTCGTCAAGCTCGATCGCCTTACACTCAAGCAGATCCGTTAACAGTTCAAAGCAAAAGTCAACAGAAGTTCGATGTGCACTTATAATGGTTTGACGTTGGACGAGTGCTAAAAATCCGTCAAAATCGCTTACCTTCGAATGCAACTCACCCCGAGAAATATGAATTCCTTGCACCCAATCGTTTCCACCGGCGGTGACAACCCCAAGAGAATATGCTTCACCAGGAGGTCTTTCTTTCTCAGTGTCTGCTATTTTTTCTTTGAGATAGGTTAAAATTCGCTCCTCGCCAGCGTGGAGTAAGTAACAAACGCCGTTTAGCCAAAGGAATTTTTCCCGATACCGCCTATGTGCTAAATTTGGCGCTACATATGGGCGGATCATGTGGTTTAAATCGCCTGAGATCATTTTTCCTCGCTCGTAAATATGAGAGGCCCAAGATAGAGTTGGAAATCGCACGGTTCCCTTACCGCCAGTCAACCGGAAACGGGTGACCATTACGGCATTAAAGCGTTACGCTTTGGGTCGTCGCACTGCCAGAGTCTCGCGCCCTTCTTCGAGTGTCTAACGATGCAGTCGTCGGCCAGCGCCTGATGTATGCGGTCGACGATAGGTTCGGGATGGCAGCCTTTTGCCCGGTGCCTGCCGGGGTCGGCGTGGAGGCCGTGTTGGCATACCGAGCGGGAGGCGTGCTTTCTTGCTCGCACGAATCAGTGACGCGTGTTGGGGTCTTGAAAGCAGTCCGAGCTGTCGACATGTTTAGCGTCGACGGAAGTGACAACGGCGTCGACTCCGTCACGCGAAGGTTTTGGGCGAGTGCGTTGGCGATGAACTGGCAAAGCTCGGCGGCGACTTTAAGCAGGTCACAGGCCATTAGCGATCAGCATCAGGGAATTCACTCGAACTCCATCTGTTCCAACTGCGAGGAGAGCTCATCCGACTTTTCTCGTCGACATCTGGTCTGGCAGAATCGGTCGGGGCCCGCGGGTTACGACGGTGCGGCCGGACTTGGCGAGTTCATCGGTTTGCCGGTTCAGGTCATGAATCAGTGCGTGAACGTCGCCGCCGTACTCGGCCAAGATTTCTTCCCGGACGGTACGCACTTCGTCGACAATGTAGTTGTCATTGGTCATGGCTGACTTTCATTTAATTCCGCGGGCGTCCCGATCAGAGGCGGTGCAAAGCCGAGATCTCGACACGCCTGTTCGATTCTGCCACGGACGGTGAGGTTCGCCAAGTGGCGACAATTCCAGGTCAGCAGATAATCCATTCCCGTCGCGGCGGCGGTGGCCAGGTGGGCGGCATCCGCCCTGGCTTTGGCCGGGATGGCGCCGCGGGTGAGCAGCAGGTCTATCAAGTTGTCGACGACGCGAAGGTCGGCCGGGCGAACGACCGGCAGCGTCGACAGGAGTTGGAGCCGCTCACGGGCAGCCGATGGATCTCCCCGCCCCGCTTCGATCAGCACCAATTGCGAGGTCGAGCAGTCATAGTTCATACGAGATTCGGCCCACCACTGCCGGGTCAGCATCATCTGACCGGCCACGATCGGATTCTTCGGCAGCCGGGAGGTCAGATGACCCGCAATTGTCGTTTCGATATAGACGGTCGGCTTTTCCATGATCCCCGGAACTGAAAAAGGGCCCGGCGGTAGTCATCCGCCGGACCTTTATTGTAACAGAATCAGCATTTAACGGGATTTAGTACATCCCGCCCATGCCACCGCCGGGGGCGCCGGCGGGTTCGGGTTTGTCTTCCTTGATGTCGCTGATGATCGCGTCGGTCGTCAGCAGCAGGCTGGCGATGCTGGCGGCATTCTGAAGCGCGGTCCGCTCGACCTTGGTTGGGACAATGACGCCCATCTTGATCAGGTCGCCGTATTCATGCGTCAGGGCGTTGTAACCGAAGTTGGTTTCCTTCGATTCCTTGACCTTCTGGCAGATGACGGCGCCGTCGACGCCGGCGTTCTCGCTGATCTGCTTGATCGGGGCTTCGATGGCCCGGCGAACGATCTCGATGCCGAGCGACATGTCGTCGTTCTTGGCTTTGGCCTTGGCGGCGTCGAGGGTCTTGGCGGCGGCGCGGATGACGGCGACCCCGCCACCGGGGAGGATGCCTTCTTCGACCGCGGCGCGGCAGGCGTGCAGCGCGTCTTCGACGCGGGCCTTCTTCTCTTTCATGGCCACTTCAGTGGCGGCGCCGACGTTGATCTGGGCGACGCCACCGGCGAGCTTGGCCAGGCGTTCCTGGAGCTTTTCCGTGTCGTAGTCGCTGGTGGTGTTGTCGATCTCGGACTTGATGGCGGCGATGCGGCCCTTGATGGCCTTCTCGTCCCCGGCACCTTCGATGATGGTGCAGGTTTCCTTGTCGATGCGGACCTTCTTGGCCCGACCGAACTGGGACAGTTCGACGTTCTCGAGCTTGATGCCAAGCTCTTCGAAGATGGCGGTCCCGCCGGTGACGATGGCGATGTCTTCCAGCATGGACTTGCGGCGGTCGCCGAAGCCCGGTGCCTTGACGGCGGCGACCTTGAGGATGCCGCGGAGCTTGTTGACGACCAGCGTTGCGAGGGCTTCACCGTCGATATCTTCGGCGATGATCAGCACGGGCTTGCCGGCCTCGGCGGCCTTGCTGAGGGCCGGGACCAGGTCGCGGGCGCTGCTGATCTTTTTCTCGTGGATGAGGATGTAGCAGTCGTCGAGCACGGCTTCGGACGACCCGGCGTCGGTCACGAAGTGGGGGCTGACGTACCCCTTGTCGAACTGCATGCCTTCGACGAGCTCGACGGCGGTCTCGAGAGACTTGCCTTCCTCGACGGTGATGACGCCGTCTTTACCGACTTTGTCCATGGCGTCGGCGATCATCTGCCCGATCTGCGGGTCCTGGTTGGCCGAGCTGGTCCCGACCTGGGCGACCTGCTTGGAATTCTCGACCTTCTTGGACATGTTTTTCAGCTCGCCGATGATGGCGTCGACGGCCAGCTGAATGCCCTTCTGGATCTGGGTGGGGTTGGCGCCGCTGGCGACGTTGCGGAGGCCTTCGGCGAAGATGGCTTCGGCGTAGACGGTGGCGGTGGTGGTCCCGTCACCGGCGACGCTGCTGGTCTTGGAAGCGACTTCCTTGACCATCTGGGCGCCCATGTTTTCGTAAGAGTCTTCTAGTTCGATTTCCTTGGCGACGGTAACGCCGTCCTTGGTGACGGTCGGGGACCCGAAGGATTTTTCGATGACGACGTTCCGGCCCGAGGGGCCGAGGGTGACTTTGACGGCGCGGGCGAGTTTCTTGACGCCACGGAGGATAGCCTCGCGGGCTTCCTGGTCGAAGGCGATGCGTTTAGCAGACATAGTAGGGGCTCCTGAAATTTATTTTGACGTCTGCGAAATGCAGAACGATGAATGATGAATGCAGAACGAAGAGCAGAGTACGATGCGTGAACGTTCTTCGTTCTGCATTCATCATTCTGCGTTCATCGTTCCGCGGTTAGCAACTATTCGACAATGGCCAGGATGTCGTCTTCTGACATGATCATGACTTCTTCGCCGTCGAGTTTAATTTCGGTGCCGGCGTAGCTGGTGAAGATGACTTCGTCGCCGGTCTTGACGCTGAACGGGGCGCGTTCGCCGGTGTCGAGGCGTTTGCCGGCACCGACGGCCAGGATCTTGCCACGCTTGGGCTTTTCCTTGGCGCTGTCGGGCAGGACGATGCCGGATTTGGTTTTGGTTTCGGCCTCGACACGCTTGACGAGGATCTTGTCACCGAGGGGACGCAGTTTGGCCATTTCGTTTCTCCTTCTGAGGAAGTTGCTGGTTACTGGTTGTTAGTTGCTAGTCACGTAAGCTGAATTACTAGCAACTAACAACTAGCAACCAGCAACTTTTATTTACGATTCGCCGGGCCACCGGCTTAAATAGTGCCGTTTCATGACCCGGGCCAGGCTGTCGAGCAGCAGATTAAAATCGACCGGCTTGCTCAACACGCTGAAGACCTTCATGCCCAGCGCCTCGTGCAGGAGGTGGTTGGTCAGATGGTCGGCCAGCAGGATTGCGGGCGGCGCCATCGGCATGTCACGCATGCGTTTGACGACCTGCATCCCGCCGAGTTGCGGCATCTTCTGGTCGAGCACGGCCACGTGGACCGCACCGGATTCGATCAACCGTAGCGCCTCCCGGCCGGTATGGGCCGAGATCGTCTGCACCCCCTGCGGGGCGAGAAGTGCCCGAACGGTCTTCGCCCAAGCGTCGTTCTCGTCGGCGACGAGCACAGTCAAACGATGATTAGGATTGGAATCGACCATGAGCTTTCCGAAAGTCTTCGTCCACCGTAGAACAAGCGGCGTGCCGGTTTGGCCGGAGTAAGCGGCTGATTTGGTTTTCTGTAACGTGAGTTTTTATCGATATTTAGCACAATCGAATCCCGATGATTTGCCACGCCGGGTCGGATCAATTCCTGCCAAAATGCGTGGGTCGACTACAGGGTCTGCCGAACTGGCAGCGATGGTTTGCGGGTCACGGAATCCAGAAATCCAAGGCTTACTCGGGTATTTCGGAATGAGGAACTCTCCCTATAAAGTTGGCTCCACTTTGCGAAATCGTGTACCTATCATTAAACGTACATTTGATTAGAGCGCCCTATCTGGAGACCGCATGTTGAACCCGAGCGAAGTCAGCAACGATCATGATCTTGAGCAGTTAACGGCTATGTTTCGTTTGCTGTCTGATAAAACCCGGCTCAATATTCTGATGTTGTTGGCGGCCGGCGAACGCAATGTGAGCAGCTTGTGCGACGAACTTCAGCTCCCGCAACCGACGGTGAGCCATCACCTGGGGCTGCTTCGGATGAATAACGTGATCGGCAACCGGCGTGCGGGCAAGCAGGTGTTCTACGGCCTGAACGGGAAAGTCGATGCCGCACAGTCAACGTTGATGATTGAAGTGCAGCGGTACGACGTGAAGATCATCCGCCGGCCCGACGGCACGGCGTCTGTTAGTGTGGTCTCTTGAACCCGGCTGGTTTGCTCGCAGCCGACGCCTCGGCAATCTCGTCCGAGTGTTCGAATCGTTTTCCGGTCACCCGGATGAAGACGTCTTCGAGAGTCGGTTTCCCCACCGCAATGGACTCGACCAGCCCCGGGGCGGCTTCGATAATCCGCGGGACCCATTCGTGACCTTTGGGGTGTTCAATTCTCAATAAATTGTCGACCCGCTCGCTGGCGAGCGACAATGTCTGGTTCAGGATCACGGCGAGTTCGACCGGGCGGGACGAGACGACGGAAATCACATCCCCGCCGATTCGGCTCTTCAATTCCGCAGGGGTGTCCAGTGCGACCAGTTTGCCCGCGGTCATGATCGCGAGCCGGGTGCAACGGTCGGCTTCGTCCATTAGGTGAGTGGTCAGCAGGATCGTGACCCCCTCGGCCTGAATCTGGTGCAGCGCTTCCCACAGATCGATTCGCGCGCCGGGGTCGAGCCCGGTACTGGGCTCGTCGAGCAGCAGGAGTTGCGGCCGATTCAGGAGACCCTTTGCCAGTTCGACGCGGCGGCGCATGCCGCCGCTGAACCCGCCGACGCGTTCACCCGCGCGGTCGGACAGTCCGAGCCGGGCGAGTTGCGTCCGGATGCGGTCTTCCAGGTCCGCGCCACCCAGCCCGTAAAGGTGACCGTGGTGCCGAAGGTTTTCCACAGCCGTCAACTGCCGGTCCAGGCTCGGTGATTGGAAGACCACCCCGATGCGCCGGCGGATGTCGGTCATACCGGTGACTGCATCCAGGCCGAACCGTTTGACCGTGTCGACCGGTGCCGGGATCAATGTCGACAGGATGCGAAACAGCGTGGTCTTGCCGCTGCCGTTGGGTCCGAGGAAACCGAAAATTTCCCCGCGGTTAACCGAAAGTGACAGGTCGTCGACGGCGACGCGGTCGCCGTACGCGTAGGTCAAATGTGAGACGGAGACGATGGGGTCGGGCATAATCATCACGCAAAAAAAATCAGCACCAGCCCGAGCAACCCCGCGGCATTCACGAAATGCCAGTAGAGCTGCACGCAGCCGAGGTTGGAGGCGGTCGCCGTCCCCCGGGCGGTTCTGACCATCAGCCAGAACATGCCAGCAATCCCCGCGAGCATGTGAACCAGTTGCGACCCGGCTAGCAGAAAGTAAGCGGCGAGAAAGTTGTTTCTCCACGGCCCGTACGACACGTCTTGAAGGACGGTTGTTGTCGGGATGACAAACGTCCCCATCGAAGACCCGGCCGTGGCCAGGTCCGAATGGATGAGGCGGGAGACGTCGAACCGCTCGGGCAGCGGGGTTCGGACGCCGGTGAGCTGAATGGGCGAAGCTCCGTCGGCACTGCCATCGTAAGCCGTCAACTGCGAGTCGACGCGGGCCACGATCGTGTGCTGCCGCAGAAGATGACCACAGATCAGTAATTGACAGACGATGAACCCAAGAGCCGCGACTACCGCTGCAAGCTGCCGCGCCTGATTCGATCGCTTAAAAACGACCACCCCGCTGGCAATCACCAATAGCACCGCAAGCGCAGTGGTTTCCCAAGTGACAAGCACTGCCGCCGCATGGTGGAACAGTTCCCGGTTCCCAGCCTGTAGCACCAAAAATGAGCCCAGCATGCCGACCAGAAACATGGCCTCGCTGGCCAGGAACAGCGACATCCCCAGCGGCCCCGCGGGCACCGGGTCAGTTGTCAATCGGTGACTCACATTTTGAACAGCTGCCATATCCGCCTTTACCGACTCAATTAACAAAAACGGGGTCGGACACCGTTTTAATTTCGCCGCCGTTTTGGTTTCGGCCGCAGTCTAAACGTATCAACAGCCGCCATATCAGCTTATAAAGACCAAAATTTCAAAAACGGTGTCGGACACCGTTTTTAGTCGCGACACCGTTTTTAGTCGTTGGCTTAGGTCAGGGGCTGTACTCGAAGTTGACCGTTACTGGTTTGTCGTTCTGCACGGTGAATGACTTTTCGAGGTCGCCGAATTTTTCGTGACGGGCGATTAGCGTGTATGTCCCGGCCGGCAGCTTGCCGATCTCGAACGTCCCGTCGTCGCCGGTGACGGCGTAGCAGGGGTGGTCGAACACGTGCACGTATGCCGTCATCCACGGATGAACGTCACATTTAAACCGCACGACGCCGGCATGGTCGAAGTGCACGGCATGGCTGCCGCCCTGCAGTTCAGAAAAGTTGTCGCCGGGGTTTTCAATCGATTCGATGTGTACGTTGTGCGGCGTCGAGTCATGACTGGTGACCGACAGGATCTGTCCGACCCGGAGGGCGCGGACGTGCGGCACGTACTGACAGCTTTTCTGCGTGAGCACCGCTTCGGGCAAGTCCGGCGTCTGGACGTTCGGCCCGTCTTTGACAAAAACCGCGACATTCTTCAGCGTCCCGTCGGCATTCACGATCGCCGATTCATCAAGCACGACCGTCGCGCCGGGGAAGCAATCGCCGCCGATGACTTTTAACGGCGGCCTCGGACCGGTGAATTTTACCACGCCTCGAACAACGCCGACCCCCGTCGGCACAGTCGCCCGGGCCACAGGGTCGCTCGCACCTTGATCGCAACCGCAGACGCAGATTGCAAGCATCAACGCGAACAGCGCCGATCCCCGTTTAGCGGCGGCCCGGAGGGCCGGGCTGTGAACGGCGACCCGCGCGAGTATCAAAGCAGCCCTGTTTCCTCGGACCAAAGACGGACGAGTTGTTTTCGAAGAATCATTCACGGTTCACAGCTTATTCAGCATCATGACCGTCAACAGCACGGGCAGATAAATGATGGAAGAGAAAAAGAGTTTCCGCGCGTCGACCCGCTCGCGCGATCCGGCACAGGCGATGCCGAACGAAAGGTACACAAGCCCCAGCACCAGCGCGGCAACGAAATAGGTCACGCCGGTCATGCCGAACAACGTGGGCAGCAATGTAATTGGCACCAGCGCCGCGCCGTACAGCATGATCTGCCTACCGGTGACGGACAGATTTTCGTCGACCACGGGCAGCATCTTAAAACCCCCCGCCGCGTAGTCCTTTCGGTAAAGAATCGCGATGGCCAGGAAGTGCGGCATCTGCCAGAAAAACAGGATGCAGAATAGCACGCCCGCCTGCGGTGAAAACGAATTCTGGACCGCAGTCCAGCCCATCACCGGGGGGATCGCGCCGGTGACCGCGCCGACCACTGTGTTCAACGTCGTCCACCGCTTCATCGGCGTGTAGACGAAGATGTAGCTGACGAGCGTGAACAGCCCCAGAGCGGCCGTTACCGGGTTGACCATCAACGCGAGGAACACGACGCCGGCAATTCCAAGTACAGATCCGTACACCAGTGCTTCGGTCGGCCCGACCCGTCCCCCGGGCAACGGCCGCAGTCTCGTGCGGGGCATGAGCTTGTCGTGTTCCCGTTCAATAAATTGATTCAGCACGGCCGACCCCGCGGCGGTAAGGCCGGTCCCGATCAGCGTGCTCCAGACCCGGGCCCAGTCGGAGGAAGTTTTGACGGCCATGTAATACCCGACCATTGTGGTGATCAGCACCATCATGTTCAGGCGGGGCTTGGTCAGTTCGTAAAAATCGTTCACGCGGGACGGCGAGCGCGTCGATCGGCCGGTCGCGGCGGTGGAAAAACCTTCGGGGATGCTGGATGCGTCGGTCACGGGTTCCATGTTACTCCGAAGCCTCGCACTTCATTTCAAGGCTTCGGGTCGAACTATACAGCAGCGGGCTGCAGGAGACGATGCCCCGGCGCGGGATCCGATTCGATGCCGGAAAGCCTGGGGTGACGAAACCGTATCGAGTAGAGTCGCATCGACCGGACGGTGATGAAAAAAGTCGTCGCCAGCACCAGCGCCCCCACCGCCACGTGCGAACTGGCGACGTCGGCCGGCTTCCGGAGATATACGGTCAAAATCCCCAGCGCGACCTGCGCCAGCAGCAGGCACGCCAGAACGATGGCCGGGCCCTTCAGCCCCCGGCGGGCGCGGTCCACTCGCATCGCCGAGACGTGCAGGATCATTACGGCCACGGTCACAATGATCGCCCCGAGCCGGTGTCCGAACTGAAGCCAGATCTGGCCGATCGACACCCGGTCGTCGAACCCCAACTGGTACACCCGCGCGTGGTTAGCGGCCGCGAGAGCTGTTGAATCGGTGGGTGGCAGAAGATGCCCGTATACCAGCACGCCCGGAATGGCGAGCCCTGCCTGATAGTGCCGCATGACGGCGGCCAGCATTAATTGGCCGTACACGCAGAGTACTGCAATAAGTCCCAGCGTCACGACCCGGCGGCCCTGTTGGTCGGTTGGCGCCCGGGTCAGGTCGGGGGCGGTGAACCACCACCGGGAAGTGACGATTGCCGTCAGGACGGTCAGACAGAAAAACGCCTGCGCGAAACAGGCATGCACGATGGCCAGATCGAGTTTAACCAGCACGACGCGAAGCCCGCCGAGAACGCCTTGGAAGATGACGGCACCCAGAACGCCGGTCGCGACCCACCGGACCCACCGCCGCGGTTCTGTTTTCCAGGCCACGATGGTCAGCACGATGGCGACGAAGCCGACAACGGTCGCCATCAGCCGGTGGGTGTGCTCGTAAAGAATCCCGCCGATCCACAACCGGGGCGGGAACAGGAACATGTTGTAGCCGTAGCTGTTGGGCCAGTCCGGGACGGACATGCCGGCCTGGTGCGAGGTCACGAGCCCGCCCATGAAAATCAGCGGAAACGTGCAACAGACCGCGAGCAGCGCCACGCCGTGCAACCAGGGCCGGTAAGGCGAAGACGCCGAAGGATAATCCAGAATAGGTTTCACGATAGAATTCCGAACAAGATCGCCACTACCTAAAGACACCCGTTTAGCCGCCTCGCTCGCGAGGCGCTCGGAGATGTCCCGTCAAATCTTCCGCGACTGCGGGAACCAATCCTCTTCCACCAACGGGCTGCCGTATTCATAGGGCCCGCGATAAACCACCGGTATCTTCGCAAAGTTCTCATGCGCCGGCGGTGACGCGACGTCGGTCCATTCCAGTGTACTCGCGTTCCATGGATTGTTCGGGGCCTTGGGGCCCCAGATCCAACTTCCAAGAAAATTAATTACGAACGGAATCTGCGCCAGCATCAGGCCGAACGCGCTGAAGGTGATGAACTGGTTCATCGGCTTCAGGTGCGCCCAGGTGGTGTAGGTCGTGTAGTCGGCAATCCGCCGGGGCATGCCCTGCAGGCCGAGGATGTGCATGGCGAAAAAGGTGCAGTTAAACGTGATGTAGCTGAGCGCGAAGTGAATGTACCCGAGCTTTTCGTTCATCATCCGGCCGAACATTTTCGGGTACCAGAAATAGATCGCCGCGAAGATGCCGAACGTGCTCCCACCGAACAGCACGTAATGAATGTGAGCGACAATGTAGTAGGTCATGTGCAGGTGCGCGTCCAAAGCGGTGGACGACATGACGATGCCGGACAGCCCGCCGATGACGAACAGGCTCACGAACGCCAGCGCGTTCAACATCGGGACTGTCAGGTGCAGCCGCCCGCCCCAGATCGTCGCCAGCCAGTTGAATGTTTTGACCGCGCTGGGGACGGCAATCACGATCGTGCTGAGCGCGAACGCCTCGCCCATCGCGGGGTTCATGCCGCTCTGAAACATGTGGTGCCCCCAGACGAGGAACCCCAGGAAGGCGATCGCGGCCGACGAATAAACCATCGGCCGGTAACCGAACAACGGCTTGCGGGAGAAGACCGGGAGGATGTCGCTGACGACGCCCATCAGGGGCAGGATCATGATGTAGACGGCCGGGTGGCTGTAGAACCAGAACAAATGCGGGTCGAGCAGCACGTACCCCCCACCGGCGTTGGGTTGGATCTGGTTGCTGAGGATCCAGTTGGTCGGTTCGAAGAAACTGGTCAGATGGTGGTGATCCATCAGGTTCATCACCATTACGCAGGCGAGCACCGGCGTGGCGAACAAAATCATCAGGCTTGTAATCAGCAGGTTCCAAACCGTGATCGGCAACCGGAACATGTGCATGCCCGGGCACCGCAGTTTGATAATCGTGGTGATGTAATTCACAGCGCCGATGACGCTGGAAAACCCGATCAGGATAATGCTCAGGAACCAGCAGGATTGCCCATCGAAGGCGGCGATCTGCAACGACCGGACCGCGATCGTCGCGGTGATTGCGCCGGCCAGCACCATTAACAGTTGGTCGGCAAGGCGGTTTCCGGTCCGGATCGCGCAGCTTGCGACGAAGGCAAACAGCATGAAGAACGCGAGGAAGTTGGCGAGAATCGGGAGCGTCGGCCAGGTGCTGCCGGCGACTTGCAGGAAGCCGAGCACGCTGTGCGGGGCGGGGGCGAAGCCGGAACCGTTGTAAAGGATTGCGCAGAGCGGCGGGTACGCGGTCCACCCGGTCGCCGCCGCCCCGCCGGGGAGACTGACGCCGGCGAGCAGCACCGTCCCGGCCGGGACGAACATCCAGAACGACAGCCCGTTGAGGAACGGGAAGGCCATGTCCCGGGCACCGATTTTCAACGGGATCAGGAAGTTCCCGAACGCGCCGACCTGTAATGGGATCAGCACGAAGAAGATCATCACCGTGGCGTGCAGGGTCAGGACGATGTTGTAAACCTCGGCCGGCAGCGTGCCGTCCTGCCAGCCGAGCAGTTTGCCCAGCACGGGGATGGGGTGTGCGACGTCACCGGGCCAGGCGAGTTGCCAGCGCATCAACATCGCGAGCAAACCGCCGAGTACGAAATAAGCGAGGCCGGCGAACAGGAACTGGATGCCGATTGTTTTGTGGTCGACGGAAAAAACGTAACGGCGAACCCAGCCGAGATCATCGACGTTGTGGGCCGGATGGTAGTCGAGCAGGTCGGGCGTCGCTGCGGTCATGACGGGATCATCTCGTTTCGCTGGCAGGTTGCGAAAGGGTTATGGAACGAGGGATTTATCCCCGGTCACCGGATTGGGGATTCGCCGACTGCAGCGGGCGTTTCGCCGGGCACGGGGGTTAGCTGAGGGGTGCCGTCGGGGCCTTTCGACAGGGTCTCGATCTGAGTTTGAGCGGCCCCGAGAACGCCGCGGCAATATTGAATCAGGAACGCGCCGCGCTCGTACCGCAGCAGGCTGTCTTCCAGGCCGATCTGGCCGTTTTCGATTTCGGACAGAATGCTTTCGAGTTCACGCATCCCTTCCTCGAACGTCTTCGGAGCGGTTTGAGCTTTCTTCGCCATTGCCGGCATTATAGGGCAAGGGTCGCCTGTGCCGAAAGACGGCCGGTTATGGGACCGGTTTAGCCGGCCCGCTTGCGGGGCGCGTTTCGCATTTTTGGAAGATCGGCCCCAAGCGGGCCGGCTAAACGCGAGAGATTTTTGCGTCGATTTGCGATGGAACCGGGCGGTTTGATCGGCCGTATAAAAGGCTTGCTTGACTGGCGTTCGCACCGCGTTACTTTTCAATTTACGCAGGTGGTCCCTCAGCCGACGGGCGATTCTGTCGATAAAACCTTAAGAAGGTAAACACATATGAAATCAGATCTGGTTGTTGTTGCCGGCGGTGGTGGTTTTATCGGCGGGCATCTCGTCGGGGACCTGCTCCGGCAAGGTTATACCAAAGTCCGCTCGGTCGACGTGAAGCCGCTGGACCAGTGGTACCAGCGCCACCCCGAAGCCGACAATCACAGTTTGGACCTGAGCGAGAAAGCCGCGTGCTACAAGGCGCTCGACGGGGCCAAGGAAGTTTACAACCTGGCCGCGGACATGGGCGGCATGGGTTTCATCGAAAATAATAAAGCGCTCTGCATGATCACGGTGCTGATCAACACCCACATGTGCATGGCGGCCAAGGACCACAAGGTCGACCGGTTTTTCTACGCCAGCTCGGCCTGCGTTTACAATGCCGACAAACAGCGCGACCCGAACGTGACCGCGTTAAAGGAAGAAGATGCTTACCCGGGCATGCCCGAAGACGGGTACGGCTGGGAAAAGCTGTTCAGCGAACGCATGTGCCGGCACTTCCGCGAAGATTTCGGCCTGAAAACCCGCGTGGCCCGGTATCACAACGTGTACGGACCGTTCGGCACGTACGACGGCGGTCGCGAAAAAGCGCCGGCCGCGGTCTGCCGAAAGGTCATCACCGCGAAGCTGACCGGCAAGCACGAGATCGAAATCTGGGGCGATGGTCACCAGACACGCAGCTTTATGTACATCACCGACTGCGTGAAGGGGACGCAGAACCTGCTGCACAGCGACATCATCGAGCCGATCAACATCGGCAGCAGCGAACTGGTTTCGATCAATCAGCTGGTCGACATCGTCGAGAACATCGCGGGGATTAAGCTCAAACGGTCGTACAACCTGAAGGCGCCCAAGGGCGTCGCCGGTCGGAACAGCGACAACACGCTGATCAAAAAGCTGATGGGCTGGGAGCCGGACACGAAGCTTCGCGACGGCATGGAGAGGACGTATCGCTGGATCCACGATCAGATGGCGAGTAAATGACCGCCGGGTGTCGCGGCGGAAAATCCGAAATCCGAAACCAGAAATCCGAAGGAATATTAAACGCGGAAGAAAGATTTTAACCACGGATAGCACGGAGCGCACGGATAAGAACTGATTTTGGCCTGCAGTGCGTGGCGTACGCCTCTCTTTTTCGGATTTCTGGTTTCGGATTTCGGATTTTCCTCCAATGTCTACGGTCCTCGTTGTCAGCCAGACCTTCGTGCCCGACCCGGCGAGCGTCGGGCAGCACATGGCCGACGTGGCGTTCGAACTGGCCCGGCGCGGACACCGTGTGCGAGTATACGCATCGGGTCGCGGGTACGAAGACCCGACCGCGATCTATCCGTCCCGGGAGATGCTCAACGGCGCAGACGTACGGCGGTTCAAGTACGCATCCTTCGGAAAAAAATCGATTCCTCTTCGCGTCCTCGGAACGGCGGCGTTCATGGTGCAGGCGTTTTTCGCCGCCCTGTTCACGCCGAAGCTGGCGGGGATTTTCTTCAGCACGTCACCGCCGTTGATCGGGCTCCCGATGGCGGTCGCGGCATTGCTCCGCCGGGTGCCGGTCGTTTACTGGGCGATGGATTTGAATCCCGACCAGCTGATCGCGCTGGGCAAGATCTCCGCCACTTCGCTCACGGCTCGCGCGCTGGAACGGGTCAACCGGTTCATTCTGCGGCGATCGAAACTGATCATCGCGCTCGACCGGTTCATGGCCGACCGATTAACTGCCCGGGGCATCAGCCGGGACAAAATGCTCGTGATGCCCCCCTGGCCGCACGAGGAGCACATTGCCACGCAATCGGGCCCCAACCCGTTTCGCGTTCGGCACGGACTCGAAGGCAGGTTCGTCGTGATGTACAGCGGGAATCACAGCCCGAGCAACCCGTTGAAAACGGTGCTCGAAGCAGCCGTCGCGATGAAGGACGACGCGACGATCGTCTTCCTTTTCGTCGGCGGCGGGCTCGGGAAGCGGGAAGTCGAAGCGTATATCCGCGACCACGGGCTGACCAACTCTGTGTCGCTGCCGTATCAACCGATGTCCGAACTGAAATATTCACTGACCGCGGCGGACATTCACGTCGTCTCGCTGGGCGAAGATATGGTCGGCATCATCCACCCGTGCAAGATTTACGGCGCGATGACGGCGGGAAAACCGATTTTGTTCCTGGGACCCCGGCCTTCGCACGTGAGCGATTTGCTCGACGAGCACCCGATCGGGGTTCAGGTGTCTCACGGCGACACTGCCGGGGCAATCACGGCGATCCAGAAATTCCGGACGATGGATGCCGATCAACGCAACGCGATGGGGACCCGCGCGCAGCAGGTGCTCGAGCAGACGTTGAGCCAGAAACTGCTAACCACTCGATTCGTAGACGGCCTCGAGCAGGCGATGCGTATATCATCGCCGCCGCTGTAAGGCCGCGTCACTTGTCTTTTTTAAGCAGCTTGACCACCACATCGAGCAGCATGTCCGCGTCGACGGGTTTAGGCAGGTGTTCATCGAACCCGGCGTCGAGGGCTCGCTGTCGGTCGTCGCCGCGGGCGAATGCGGTCACCGCCATTGCGGGTGCCGGTGCGAGTCCTCGCTGCTTTTCAAACGCCCGTACCTGCCGGATCAGGGCGTAACCGTCCGCCCCCGGCATGGCGATGTCGCTGATGAGCAGGTCCGGGGGGTGCAGTTCGAATTCGCGAACAGCGGACGCCGTCGATTCGACCGCGGCGACGTTGGCGCCAAGCCGGGTGAGCAAGACCTGGACCGCGTCCCGGGTGGCCGGGTCGTCCTCGACGAGCAGGACTCGGGTGTCGCGGAGTTTGCCCTCGGACGGTGCGGCCGTCGGCGACAGTTGCATCCCGTTGTCCGACGGCTCGACCGTCAGCGCGGGTAACGGCAACCGGACGGTGAACGTACTCCCGCGGTTCTCGCCTTCACTGTGAACCTCGACCGTGCCGGCGTGCAGTTCGACCAGCTGCCGCGCGATCGTTAAGCCCAGCCCCAGTCCGCCGTGCAACCGGGTCGTGCCGGCCTCGCCTTGACGGAAGCGGTCGAAAATGTGGGGCCGAAGATCCCCCCGGATGCCGATGCCCGAGTCGATCACGACGATCTCGACGAAGTTGCGGTCCCGGAGCAGTTCGACACTGATCGTCCCCCCGCTGGGTGTGAATTTCACGGCGTTGATCAAAAGATTCCAGACCACCTGCTGCAGACGGTCCGGGTCGGCCCGGACGACGCCGACGTCTTGATTCAGCTTCGACGTGATCGTCACCCCGTGGGCGTCGGCGGCGGGAAGAATGGCGCGCAACGCAGATTCGATCGACTGGACCAACCGCGTGGGCCGGGGCGTGATCCGCAGTTTGCCGGACGCCATCCGGGCCACGTCGAGCAGGTCGTCGATCAGTTGTTGCTGGGCTCCGGCCGATTCAAGAATCGTATCGAGCCCCGCCCGGGCCTGGGTGTTGAGCTGCGGGTCGGCGCGGAGCATCTTGGTCCAGAGCAGGATGGCCGACAGCGGCGTGCGGAGTTCGTGGCTGACCGTGGCGACGAAATCGTCCTTGGCGAGGTTCGCGGCCTCCGCGGTCAGTTTGGCCGTCTGTAGATTTTCCTCGGCCACCTTCCGGTCGGTGTTGTCGCGGAGAATTTTTACGAATCCGGACCGGATCTTATTACCCCGAAGCGGGTGCATGACGCCCGACGCCCAGAACCGCGACCCGTCTTTGCGGAGGTGCCATCGCTCCTCGGACGCGCTTCCCTGTGAAGCCGCGGTCGTCATTTCGGTCTCGGCAGCGCCGGTCGCGCGGTCTTCCGGGGTGAAGAGGATCGCCGAGGGACGGCCGACGACCTCGGCCTCGGTGTAGCCGAGCAAACGTTCGCCGCCCCGGTTCCAAGTGGCGATTTTGCCGTCGGCGTCGAGCATGAAGATCGCGTAGTCGGCCGCGCCCTCGACGAGCAGCCGGAATCGCTCTTCGCTTTCGCGGAGCTCGTTTTCCGACCGTTTGCGTTCGGTCATGTCGGAGAAGGTCGCCACAACTGCTATCGCGTTCCCGTCTACGTCGCGGACCGGGGCGCTGCTGGCCGACAGGGTCCACCGCGTACCGTCGGGCCGCTGAAACTCGATCTCTTCATCGACGACCAGTTCCTTCCCAGCAAGCGACCGCGCGAGGGGCCATTCCGCGAGACGGTACGGCCGTCCGTCTCCGAAATACCCGGTGAACGCGGAAAACACCGCCTTCCAGTCGGTCGAAACCAACGGGGCCGGGACGGGGAACGAGCTGCCGAACAGTTTGACCACCCGTTGATTGGCGAGGGAAATTTTCCCGGTGACGGCGTCGACGATGAGCACAGCCGCGGGCATCTGGTCGAGCACGGCCTGCGACCGGGCGTGTGAATCCATCACGGCCTGTTCGGAATGCTTTCGATCGGTGATGTCCACGAATGTGATGACCACCCCGTCGATGCGATTGTCGGCCGTCCGGTACGGCAACGCGCGTCGCTGGTACCACGAGCCGCGGTCGCTTCGAATTTCGCGCTCGACCGGGACCAGTTTTTCGAGCACCGCGTGGGCGTCGGCCAGCAGGTCCACGTCCGTGAACTTCTGCGCCAGATCGCTCAGCGGCCGGCCCGTGTCCGACGGAATCAGTTCCAGCAGTTCTTTCACGGCCGGGGTGAACCGGCGAATGCGAAATTTGCTGTCCAGGAAGATCACCGCGATGTCTGTGCTGCCCAGCAGGTTCGTCAGGTCGTTGGTCGTGGCTTCCAGTTCTTCGATCTTGCCTTGCAGCTGGCTGTTGACCGTGGTCAGCTCTTCGTTCAGCGACTGCAGCTCTTCTTTGCCGGTCTCGAGTTCCTCGTTGGTGCTCTGCAGCTCTTCGTTGATCGACGTGACTTCTTCGTTCGAGGCTTTCAACTCCTCGTTGCTGCTTTCCATCTCTTCGACGGTGCTCTGCAGTTCTTCGCGGATATTTCGCAACTCTTCCTCGAGCTGCTTTTGCACCTCGGTATTGGTCGACGAAGATCCCCCACCGGACGCCGTCTGGTCGCCGGCGCCGACGGTCGCGGCGTCGGCGGGGCTGAGGTCGGCCGCCGCGACCGGCATTTCTTCGAAGCTGACGACCAGATGTTCCTTGGCCCACCCGCGCACCAGCGGCGCGGCGGTGACGAGAATCCGCTGCGGACCCTTGTCGGTATCGATCCGGCCGTCCTTGATGGTGACCGAGCGGTTTGCCGTGATCGCTTCCCGGCAGGCGATCCGGACGGCGGCCCGGACTCCGTCGCGGCACAGTTCGATCAGGTCCCGCGTCGGCTCGCCGGACGGTTGCAACAGAAACGGCCCGGTCTCCCCGTGGAAGTAAACGACTTTCATCGCCCGATCGACCACCACCGACGGCGGGGTGTACCGGTGCATCAGTTCCCGTTGCGCGAGCTGACTGAGCGACGGGTGGTGGGCGGACTCGTCGGCGGGCCGGGTCTCGCCGTCGCGTGGGGGCACGTGCCTGGGAAGATCGACCACGCCGCGGCGGTCGGTCCCGACCCGACGGTAGATCCGCCATTTCTTGTTCAGAGGCTCGAACATCTCGTCCGCGCCGCCGATCGTTTCTGAATTACCCAGGAAAAGACAACCACCCTGCCGGAGCGAGAAATGAAGCAGGGACACGACTTTTCGCTGCACGTCGGGTTCGAGATAAATCAGCAGGTTGCGACAGCAGGCGATGTCGAGCCGGGAGAACGGCGGATCGCTCAGCAAATTTTGCGGGGCGAAGACGACCATCTCGCGGATCTGTTTTTTGACCCGATAGACCTGGTCTTCCTTGTCGAAGAATTTGTCGAGCCGTTCCAGTGAGACGTCGCCTTCGATTCCGCCGGGGTACAGTCCGGCGCGGGCGTGCGCCAGGGATTTCTCGGCCGCGTCGGTGGCGAAGATTTTAACGTCGAATGTTTTTCTCGCCCGATGGGCTTCCTCGGCGATCAGCATCGCCAGCGTGTAAGGTTCTTCACCGCTGGCGCAGGCCGTGACCCAGGCGCGGATGCTGCCGTGGTCGCTCCGCTCGTCGACCAGCGGGGCGATCACCCGCGCCCGCAACTCTTCCCACGCTTCGGGGTCGCGGAAAAACCCGGTCACGTTAATCAGCAGGTCGTTGGCGAGCGAGACCACTTCCTCGGGGTTCTTTCGAATGAATTGGACGTAGTCCGCCAGCTGCGTGATCTGATTGACGCCCATGCGGCGCTGGATTCGGCGATGCAGCGTCGGCTTTTTATACCCGCCGAATTCGTAGCTGCTGCGGGTCCGCAGCAACGCCAGAATCTCGTTGAAAGACTTGCGGTCCTGTCGCAACGCGTCACCGCTGTCGTCGGCGTGCTCCATGTACGGGTGGTGAACGTACTTCAGGAGCAGATCGGGGATATCCGCCGGGTGGAGCGTGTGATCGGCGTAACCGGCGTCGATCAGGCTGCGGGGCATCGACGGGAACTGCGCCGTGTCCGGGTCCTGGGCAATGCAGATCCCGCCTGATGCCTTGATGGCCTGCGCCCCGGCGGTGCCGTTACTGCCCATCCCCGACAGGATCACGATGATCGATCGATCCCCCTGCTCGGCCGCCAGGGACCGGAAAAAATCGTCGACCGGCTTGCGGTGCCCTCGCTTTTCCACCGGTTCACCCAGGTGCAGGTGGCCGTCGGAGATGGTCATCGTGTGTCCGGGCCGGATCACGTACACCGCGTCTTTTTCGACAGCCATCCCGTCATCGACCTGCTTCACCGACATCTCTGTGTGCTTGGCAAGGATTTCCGCGAGCAGGCTTTCGCGTTGCGGCGGAAGGTGCTGAATGAGCACGAATGCTAACCCGCTCTTGGCGGGCATGGCGTCGAAGAACGCGGTAAACGCTTCGAGCCCCCCCGCCGACGCGCCGATGCCCACGACAGGAAAACGGTTCGCCCGCTTCTGCGTGGCATGCCTCTGCGACGACTCGGGTAAGGATTCCAGTGACATGCTTTGGCCCTGCACGCGGTCATCGAACGCTGGCTCCGCGACCGGTTCAGTCCTTAGACTCAACATTCGCCAGCATCCGGAAATTCTCGGTACGGTCTCATCTTAATGGCCAAACGCTCCAGCGTGGAGAGATTCAAGCGTTTTTTCTGCCGAGTCACGCTTTCAGTTGCGGGTGCCATGTCCCGAGATCTGCTTTTATCCGGGCGGATTGGATTTAACTCGGCCGTTGACCGGGTGTGAAAACCGCACCACCGGTCGAAGATTTCCGAGATCCCGCTAAGTCGCCGCTCCGGTGAGACCGACCGGTGGATGTCCGGCAAGATAAATGGCTGTCGGCGTGCTGGCGATCGACTGCGGTTGCACTTCGTTCGACGCGGTGTTCGCGCTATAATCGACCTCAATGGCGTTGGCTAAAGACCGTTGTATCTGCGTCCGCAAAGTCGAGTACAGCGAAACCTCGCAGATACTGATGCTGTTCGGCCGGGACCACGGGCTGTTCCGCGTAATCGCCAAGGGGGCACACCGTCGCACCAAGGCCGGGGCGAGCAAGTTCGACGGCGGGGTCGATTTGCTCGACGTCGGGGAAGCCGTGTTTACGTTCGACCCGGCGAGGGAACTCAACACGCTGACCGAGTGGAGTATTCGCGAAGGAAATTTGCCGTTGCGCGGGAACCTGCGGGGCATGTATCTCGGGCTATATTGTTCAGAAATGGTTTCCAACCTACTGCCGGAGCAGGAGCCTCACGAAGACCTGTTTTTACGGTTCGAACACACGCTGACCGCGCTGGGGGGTGAACGGGCGGAGGTGTCTTTCCTGTCGTTCCAACTGGACCTGCTGCACCAGACGGGCCATCTGGCGGACCTGAATACTTGCGTGGAGTGCCATAGCCCGGCCGAGGATGCGGCGGCGGCGTATTTTTCACCCTCGCGCGGCGGGCTTCTCTGTCGGCATTGTCAGGGGGTCGAACCGGACCGGATTCGGTTCGACCCGCGGTTGTTAAGGCTCACACAGCAACTGCTTGAATTGCCCCGATATAACGGCACCCCGCAGCGGTTGCCGCAACTTACGCGATACCAAACCGACCCGTTAAATTACATCTTTTCGGAGCAGATCACGCAAACGCTGGGCAAACGCCTTCGGATGCAGGAATACGTGCTGCGGTAACAGTACGGGTCCGGTAACCAACCGGCCCGAGTGGAAACGATGAGGCCGTTACGAAATTTGGATTTATTTGCTGGACAGATTTCATAAGCTCATTTACATTAGTGAAGGTTGGTAAGTTTTTCGGATCGGATTTCGTGACAGCTTTCATTCCTGCCCGCTATCTCTTCTCGATCCTCTCCTACCGGTTGGGCCAGTTTGTTGGCCTCTTTCTCTTGAACCCGGAAAGTAAAATTCAGGTTCTCAAGCCCAATTCTTAGGAGAATACTATGGGCCGGAAGTTATACGTTGGTAACATGTCTTATGACATGGACAGCTCGTCTTTGCAGGAACTTTTCAGCGCTCACGGCACCGTGACCAGCGCCGAAATCATCTCGGACCGGGAAACCGGCCGCAGCAAGGGTTTCGGATTCGTTGAAATGGGCAGCGATGCCGAAGCCGAAGCAGCCATTGCGGCTCTGAACGGCCAGGAACATGGCGGTCGCGCTCTGACCGTCAATGAAGCCAAGCCCAAGGAAAGCCGTGGCGGTGGTGGTGGCGGCGGCCGTGGTGGTTACGGCGGCGGCGGTGGTGGTGGTGGTGGCTACGGCGGCGGCGGCGGTGGCGGTCGCAGTAGCGGTGGTGGCTACGGCGGCGGCGGCGGTGGTGGCCGCAGCAGCGGTGGTGGTGGGGGCGGCGGTCGTGGTGGTTCGGGCGGCGGAAACCGCTACTGAATCCCCCTCGATCAACACACCCTGATCCACACCCGTGGGTCAATCATGTGAAGATTAAATCGAAGGACGCCCTGAGCAATCAGGGCGTCCTTTGCGTTGGTATTTTACTTTATGTGGTTTGACGAGGTGCGTTACCGCGCGGGCGTGCCCCGTCGAGCGAGACGCCGGCGCAAGACTTTGTACTGATCAGATAATCAATGTGCCCGTGCACATACCGGATGCTATTGCTGCATGACGCGTTGGTACTGCTGAAGACGGTAGTAAAGCTTTCGGACACTGATGCCGAGTTCTTCCGCCGCGGATTGCCGGTTGCCCGAGTGCCGGGCGAGCGCGGCCAGGATCAGCTCGCGTTCCATCACGTCCATCGACCGCTGCGACTGAACGTCGACCGGTTTACCATTGGCCGGCACGGCACCGGGCGAATCGATCGGAGCATCCCCCGCCGCCGGGTCACCGGCCCAACGGTCGAGCCACCGAAGCCGGGCCCGGTTGAGTGCACGCTCCAACTCGTCCATTCCACAAGGTTTGATCAGAAAATCGACGACTTCGAGCCGGATCGCCTTCCGGGCACTGTTCAAATCACCAAACCCGGTCAGGATGATCACCTGAACGTGCGGCCACTGCTCGTGAAGCCGTTCGCACAACTGCATTCCGTTGATCCCCGGCAGGTTCAGGTCCAGCACGGCGATCGCGAAAAAGTGTTGGCCGAGCAACTTCAGGGCGCTCTCGCCCGACCCCGTCGACGTCGGTTGCAGTCCCATCTCGGCTACCGACGTGTGCAGCATTTCGCGGAGACGTTTTTCGTCTTCGACGATCAGAACCCGCTGGCTCGCGGACCGGGGTCCGAGCGGCGCTGGTGATTCGACAAATCTTTCGGCATTCAGGGTATGGGTCATAGAACGGCCTCGGGGACTGCATCAGTGCGGCGGGTGGTGGCGGGCGCGGAAATAGGTTCGACCAACGGGAAGCGGACGATGAACCGGCTGCCCAACCCGGGCCCGTCGCTTTCGGCGACGATCTCGCCGCCGTGGTGCGTGACGATCGCCCGCGTGATCGACAGACCGAGCCCCGTGCCGGGGTCACCGGCACCGCGCTTGTTGGTAAAGAACGGTTCGAAGATCCGTTCGATTGTTTTCTCGGACATCCCCCGGCCGTTGTCAGAGATGGTCAACTCGGCGACCGCTTGCACCCGACGGCGTTCGATGACGACGCGTCCGGCACCTTCCTCGGCCGCTTCGACCGCGTTGATGATCAGGTTCAGCAAGACCTGTTTGATCTCGGTCAGGTTCGCTCGGACGTACAAAGGGTCCGCGTCGTCCCCTTCTGTCAGAAGCCGTTTGCCGCGGAACACCTTCAGGCCCCGGACCATGGTCGCGACTTCGAGTACGGCATCGGACAGCGAAAGCACTTCGCGGACGTCGCTGCTCCCGCGGGCGAGCGACAACAGCTTCTGGGTGATTTCCTTGCACCGGAAGGCCTCGCTTCTGATGATCGCGAGGTGCTTGGCGAGATCGGCGTCGGCCGCTTCGACCGCTGATCGCTTGAGCCGTTTCAACGAAAGCTCGGCGTAGCCGGACATGATGTTCAAAGGGTTGTTGATCTCGTGCGCGACCCCGGCGGCAAGATACCCGACGCTGGCGAGCCGCTCGGACCGAACCAGTTCCCGGCTTTTAGCCGCGACCATTTCTTCGAGCTTTTTGTAGAACGCGCTGAGTTCGTCGGCCATCTTATTCACGTCGCGGCCGAGGTCTTGAAACTCGCGGTCAGCGGTCGGTCGATAAGGGATCGAAAAATCACCCGAGGCCGTGAGCCGGCACCACGCCCGCAGGCGTTGCAGGGGAACAACCACCCTGCGGTATTGCCAGTAGCTCGCTGCCAGCGCGACCAGCAAGATTCCCGCGGCAATCGACGAGACCGCGATCACCGCCCGGCGCAAATCCAGGTCAGACTGCAACTGCGTTCGATGAACGAAACCGTTACAGACGATCAGCAGGTCGGCCAAGCCGCGCGACAGATTCTCGACCGACGCCAGCACGGCCGGGGTGTCGATTCGGGCCCCCTGCCGCGGTCGATCCTTCGCAGAAGGTGGATCGACCTGCATGATCAGCTGCACGAACCCGGTGACCAGTCTCCGGGTTTTATCTTTCACCAATGCCTGCAGGTCTTCGGTGATCTCGACCGGCAGCGTGTTGTTGTACTGGCCGACGAGCGCCTTGTACTCGCTCATCGCGAGCAGTGCCGCCCGCAGTGATTGTATTGCCCGCTGTTGGTCATCGGCGTGTACGGCATCCCGAAACGCGACCAGCCGGGCCTGCGCGACTTCGACGTGTTGCAGTGCGGCATACTCGTTCAAGGACGCCTGCACGTGCTCCCGCTGGCGCGTAAAACCCCAGAGCGCGCCGGCGAGCAACGCCATCAGCCCCAGCAGGAGCACCCCGTCCTTGAAGAGAATTTTTCGGCGTAAGCTCATAGGTTCGACGTGAACCGACGCTGCAAGTCTACCTGCCCAGCCCACCCTGTTGTCTACAAATCTGCAAACTTTGCACGACGCGATCGACTTGATCGCGAACGACATGAGGACTAACCCTATTACCCCGATCTTTCCGGCAAATCCGGTGATTACGACGCCCCGCCGGCGGGCTTTTTGTTGCCGGGTCTGGTCCGCCACGCGTTACAATCACGCGCATGCGAGGCGGCGACCGACTGCAATTCCGTTCGGCAAAACCGGCATTCACGCTCGTGGAATTGCTGGTCGTGATCGGCATCATTGCGGTGCTCCTCGCGATCGTTCTTCCCACGCTGGCGACCGCCCGCGAGTCCGCCAACCGATTAAGGTGCACCGCCAACCTCCGGTCGTTGGGACAATTCATCTATCTGTTCGCGCACGACCACCGCGACCGCGTTCCCGAAGCCCAGAACACCCCGCTGTCGGGCGCGGGCAGCATCGTGCCGACCTGGATGTACACCAAGGACTATTTCGTACTGGTCGATGATTACGGCGCGAACCAACGGCTGTTCATCTGTCCGTCGTCGGCGCTGGCAGAGCTGGGACCGACGGCGTTTCCTTACGGGGAAGGCTCGGAGCTGGCGTCGCGGACGAACGCGGTGCTGTTGCCGGACAACCCGAAAACGGTCGCCGAAGGCGAGCAGGACCTGACGCAATACTGGGTCGGTTTCAGTTACGTCTGGCTCGGCCGGAACATTCAGGAAACTCTCGCGCCCGGAGGGCTCAGCCCCGACGGCGCGCCGTTCGAAGTCACCCGGCTGACTCATAACACCACGACCGGGACCGCCGTCGACAGCAACCCGGCGCTGATGGCCGATTCGCTGATCTATCGCACCGCCGGCAGCTACTCGTTCACGCACGGCCGAAGGTGGTCTATCCCGTCGTTCGACACCACCGCATCGCTAAAACCCTGGTACCGGGGCACCGCGTCGGCACACACCGGCGACGTCCGCGTGAACGTCCTGTTCCGCGACGGCCACGTCGACTGCAAAACCCCTGACCGTCAGGCGTTTTTCAACGTCGGAAATGCTTACTACTTCCATTAGAGCCAGTTCGACGTGGATCACCGACCGGGGGTCCCCACCGACGCAATTCTCCACCTTCGACAAGATAGTTCGGCTCACATTCCCCTGGCGCGTAACAGATCGATAAGGATGTTCGATTGCGGATCTTGCGGATTTTAGTTACCACATCCGCGGAAGGACTCAAATGACACAAACACCTCTCATCGCTGCCGCCGACTGTGCCGACTCTCTGCTGACGACCAAGCGGACCAGGATCGTCCTGTTCGTCCTGATTCTGTTCACACTGCTCGCGCAGCTCACGTTGTTCTTCGTCGTGCGATACAAGCACCCCCACCTGCTGGAAGCGCCGGCGACCCCGGGCGAGAAAAACAGCGCCGACCTGCTGCAATACTTCATCGGCATGCTCGATTTCGCCGGGATGATCCTGCCCGCGATGCTGACCGTCACGCTGTTCGTCACGCTGCAGGTGCAGCTCGTCGGGCGATTGCTCGGGACGGCGAAGATGACCACCGCCCTGCTCTGGAGCGTGCTGCTGTTTCTGTTGCTGTTCCCCTGGCAGGCAGTCCTGAATAATCCCGCGATCAATTCAGACGTGAACGCCACCGCGATCGGGCTCAAAATCCCCGGTGTCCTCTACACCTGGGCCGAGTTCGCCCGCGGCACCGGCAACGCGACGTTCGTGATCGCCGCCGATGATCTGAAGCTCAACATTCTGCACTGGGCACGGTTCGTCGGGTTTCCGGTCTTCGCCGTGCTGCTGCTGATCTGGATCCAGTTCAAGAGCGACGGCGGACTGAAACAAGCGATGGGCCGCGACCTGATCGTCACCGACCCCGTCCCCGTAAACTAACAATGCGTCTCTCGAGACTCGCCGATCCTGTCCGGGGACGTGGCGATCTAAGGGGAACGGCAACTCACATTCAGTCGAGACGAGGCGGCGTGAAACGACCGCGACCGGCGTTGGGATTTAAACGATGCGCGAAGAGCGAGGAACGATTGCCGGGCCGCTGGTGGTGCACGAGAAATTTACGCTCTGGGGATCCGTCGGGGGCGACGTCACCGTCGTCGAAGGCGGCAAATTTTACCTCCGCGGTTCGATCTACGGAAACCTCAACGTCGAGTACGGCGGTCGCGTTCACATCTTCGGGAACATCACCGGTAACCTGAAAATCGCCCGCGGGACGAAAGTAATCCACAGCGGAAACATCATGGGGGATGCCGTCAACGAAGGCGGTCGGCTTTACATCGACGCGACCGCCACCATCAAGGGGAAAACCAGGACGCTCAAAGGCGAAACCAAGGTCGAGCCGAAGCACCCCGGCCCGCCGACCCGCCGCCGCGACGAAACACGCTGACCTTCATCGGTCGAGTAGAGGCGTTCCATTTGCGGTGGCACGGGCCTCCTGCCCTGCGCGTTCGCGTGAAGCGATTCTTCAACAGCAATCAAGTCAGCACAAGGACGATCGGACCGCTGTTTCCACAGCCAACGCCGTCTTTCGTCGGTCCTTCAACGTTCTGACGGCTGTGAGCGCTGCTTATCGTGAAGCGTTGCACCGGCGAATGAACAACGCGGTGTTACGAATCGGATCGACCGCTTTCAGCAGGCCGAAGGCCGTCCGCATTAACGACTTGCCCTGCGAAGAAGCGCCCGCCGTCGTGCACGCGATCTCGGGAACCAGACCGGTTTCGATCGAATCATTCCATTCGACCGGCCGGCCGTCGTCGTCATTTAACCGAATCGACGGCTCATCAATAACCTGTTCGAAAGTAGCACCGACCAGAAACGCCACCCCGCCGAACCCGCCCTGCTCACACCGACGGGCCGCGCAGCGAAGACGAGCCGTGTTGCCGTCCGCCTGCGGCATCTTCACCACGAACGTCTCCGACGCCCGCAACTCTTCATCGCACAGAAAACCAATGCCGCCGCGCGACACGTCGGTAAAGACAATCGTCTCCCACTTCCCCGCCGACGGCCCACCGTCCCGGCGAATCTGCGTCCGCTTCCCGAACGGCACCCGCGACGCCTCTCGACGTTCCGCCGCCCGCCGACACCCGACCGGCAACACCGCCGGCTTCCCCGCCGCATCCGGACGATAATCGCCAACGATTCGATGAAACAGTTCCTGTGGGATTTGCATGAGAGTGTTCCTGTGCTTCCTTCGACAGAGATGATGTACGATTCGAAACCCCTCCGAAGCAAATCGAAAGCAGAATGATGGCATAAATTTGAACAGACCCCGATCCAGCAAATTCCCGCAGCAATTTATCGGACCCGCAACCGCTAGCCTCGTCCAGAAGCGGCGTTGCTGCCCTGCCATGAACGGCAGCAACGGTTGCCAAGTCAGACACTTGTCTTTTCCCCGCCGAAAGCGAGAATACCGCTCCACCGGTGATCACCGCCGCCCGGGGTGTAGCTCAGTTTGGCTAGAGCGCCTGGTTTGGGACCAGGAAGTCGCAGGTTCGAATCCTGTCACCCCGACTTGATGCAGTAAGGACTTACAAAAAGTCGACTGCATTCAGACCTCCCTCCGGACTCCAAACCGGACTCCAAGACCCTAGATTGGTTGTAGGTTTCAGCTCCTCTCAGGGCTTGCTTGCGCAGGTCAGCGTCGATCTCGGAACTGGCAGCAGCAGCCCCAAGTTTGCCCGCTCGGCAGCCCTCGCTACAGAAACTCTCCTTGCGAACTCAGATCAGCGAGGTGCGCTTTGAGGCACGCACCGATTCCCGTCGTACACCCGGTCATCTGCTACTGCGGATCGCTGATGGTGCTCCGCCGGACGTTTAAGTTTGTCTATCCGGACGGAAGTCCCCGGTGCTTCTACGGCTGCTCATCGTTCCCCCGCTGTCATGGCACCATGGCCCTCCACCAGGACGGCACGGTGATGTCCACGCCGTGCGATCCAGAAACCAAAGCATTGCGGCATGAAGCGCATGCGATGTTCGATCCCCTCTGGCAGCGCGGCTTGATGAGCCGGAATCTCGCTTATCACAAGCTTTCCATTCTGCTGAATGTTCCGTTGGAAAAAGCACACCTCGGTTTCTGCAATGCCGACCAGTGCCGCAAGGTTCTCGAAGTTTTCAGTGGCATGGACGCCAGACAGCCGAATTTCGGAGATCGCGGGAAGCAGAACCGCGTCAAGCGGATGCAATCCCGTCGCGCGGATCTAAAGGGAGGGCTCGATCTGTGAAACCTCAAGATTACGCACGCATTTTCGGGACCTTGTCGCCCGTAGAAGTGGCTCAGCTCCTCACGATCGATCCTCGCTGCCGCAGGCCCTTCGGACTCAGCTCCGCGGTGTTCGAGGCTGGGCGGAAGATCTACCGAACAGGCAGGTATGAGCCGGAGCCGCGGGCGTCACACGCGACCGAGCAGTTCCGCGTCGATCTGATTCGAGAACGATGCGGCGTCCGCAAGCCGGTCGTTAAAATCAACAAGCCTCGCCGAAAACGAGTGAACGGACAGCTTGCCCTCTCACGGAGGGCGGCATGATTCCAAGACCTTTCCAACGTTCTGCCGTGGACCGCGTGCTCGCTTCACTCCGCGCAGGCCGTCGACCGATTCTGGTCAGTCCCACCGGGAGCGGCAAGTCGTACATGGGCTCGATGATCGTTCACGAGTTCAATGCGCCCACACTCTGGATCGCGCACCGGCGCGAGCTGGTCGACCAAGGCAGGGAAGAGCTTTCCGGGCTCGGAATCGATTCAGGCGTGGTCATGTCCGGCCGGCCGTGCTACGCGAATCGCCAGATCCTGGTCGCCAGCGACAAGACCGCCGTTCGTCGATCGATTCATGGTCGAGAGCTTCTGGTGTTCGACGAATGCCACCACGCCGCCGCGGGCACTTTTCGCAAGATCAGGGAGCAGCACCCGCACTCGGCCGTCGTCGGCTTGAGCGCCACGCCGTTCAGGCTCGACCTTAAGGGCCTGGGCGACATGTTCGACGAACTGATCGTCGCGGCGTACGCCGACGAGCTGGTCGACGCTGGCTTCCTCGTCGAGCCCAAGGTCTTTGCCCCACGGCCGTCAGAGTTGAACCTTCCGACACCCGATGACGGCGAGCCACGGTCCTTTGCCGGGATGGCCCGACCGAAGCTGGTGGGTGATGCCGTTGCAACGTGGAGACAGCACGCGGCCGGCATGCGGACGATCGTTTTTGCGTCGTCCGTTGAACACTCGATCTCGCTCGCGGCGCAGTTTCGTTCGAGCGGCGTCCCTGCTGAACACATTGATGCCGATACTGATGACGTTGACCGCCGTCGGGCCCTCGACCGGTTTAAAGCTGGCGGCACGACCGTCCTATGCAACGTGGAGCTATTCACCGAGGGGTTCAACCTCCCGGCGGTCGAATGCGTGCAGATGATGCGTTCAACTGCGTCGCTGGGCCTGTTCCTGCAGATGGTCGGTCGCGCCATGCGGATCCATCCCGGGAAGCGGCATCCTGTCGTTCTCGATCACAGCGGGAACTTCCTGCGGCACGGCCGTGTGACCCGTCGGCTGGACTACTCCCTGGAGGGCCGGCCGAAATTCACTGACTCCGGGCCGTCGGGCCGCACCTGCCACGTTTGCTTCTGTCTCTCATTCGCGTCGGCGGCTTCGTGCCCCGAATGCGGCACGGCCTACATCACCCAGTCCCGCCCGCGGGGACTGCCCGAACAGGTCGCCGGAACTCTGCAGATGTATTCGAGCGATCAGCTCGACGCTTTCGGCCGGCCCGCGGCAGCGGTCGAGGCGGATCGGCCGATAGAGCGACGCAAAGTAAATGACCGCAAATGGTTTCAGCTTCTCGCCGTCGCGAAACAGCAGAAGTTCTCTCACGCGTGGGTGAGCAGCCAATACCAGAAACAGACCGGCGAGCGGCGGACCGTTCGCGAGGTCGCGACCGCCATCGTCCAGCCTTCGCTATTCACGGAGGAAGTGGCGTGACCCTGACTACCGAAAAACAACTGCAGGTCGAAATCCTGAAAGCGTTCGCTTCCAGACGTGATCTACGCCTCTGGCGAGCGAATGCCGGTGTCGCGGTCCCGGTGCACAGTGACCGGGTCGTGCGGTTCGGCGTACGCGGCCAGGCGGACCTGAGCGGGATCATCGGCGCGGGCCCGTCGCGCGGACGCCGACTCGAGATCGAGTTGAAGTCACCTGCTGGCCGCTCGCGGCGTGAACAGATCGCGTTCGGCGCGATGATCAACAGATTCGGTGGGATCTACATAGTTGCAAGGTCGATCGAGGACGTTCGAGTTGCCCTTGTGCAAGCAGGCTTACCGGCGCACGCAGAGACCGGCGGTGCGGCATGAGCAGTACCCTCATCAAGCGACCGATCGCTACGCCCTCGCTGACGCAGAGACGTTCCGCGCGATGTTCGAGGGTTGCTACGAAAGCTGGACCATCGCCGGCAGTGCTCGCCGCCGTGAGCGTTTCGTCGGCGACATCGAACACGTCGTGGTACCGAAGTTTCAAGACGTGCGGGACGAGCAGGATCTGTTCGCCACGCCAGTGCGGACGAACCTGCTCTGGCGGAGGCTCGATAGCCTGCTGGCGAGCCGGGTCGATCCCGGATTGTCGAAGCATATTTACGGGGCTCTCGGATTCCGTTGGGGTGACCGTTACCGCGGCGTCGACTTCTGCGCTTTCAACAACGAGATCTTCCTCGCCGACTCCGAAAACTTCGGATCCGTGCTGGCCATCCGCACCGGCCCGGCAGAGTTCAGCAAGTCCCTGGTGATCGGCCTGCTGAGTCAGCGTCGACGAAATAAGGACGGCTACGTCTGGCACTGCGAAAAATGCCCGTCGTCCGACAAGCGGTGCGAGAAGACCTGCAGCCATTGTCAGGGAACGCAACTGCATCCGGTCGAAAAGATTCCCGTTCCGAGTGAGGCCGATTTCTTTGAGCTGGCGAACGTGCGCCTGGTCGAACCCGAAAGTCGGGGTGTGCTGTGACGCTTCCGATCAAATCTTGGCGACCGATGAAGCATCCGACTTCGCCAAGCTTGTCCAACGATGGGTCGACTCGCCAGACCCGTGAAGAACTCCACGGCCTGGTCGAGGTAATCAGCTACCCGGGCGGGCAGCACGGCAACGCTTTCACGTCGTTCGAAATGTATCTCTGCGACCGCCGTTATCACTGCCGGCTTCCGCGGGCTTATTCGGCCCGGTGGTTTGGCAGGCTGTCGAGCGACTTCGATTATCAATGCTGGGCCGACGTCAGGAAGCGGGGTGCCAATTGCTAGAACTGGAACTCGCGAAAAACCACATCGCGCTCGTATCGCACGTCGCCTCCCAAGTGTCCGCACGCCTTCCGCAGACGGTCGACATCGACGATCTCGCGGGGCCGGGCCACCTCGGGTTGCTGAAGGCCATTCGAACTTTCGATCCTGGGAAGAATGTGCATTTCTCCACCTGGGCCGCGCGGTGCATTCGCTTTGCGATGCTCGATTACCTGCGCGACAACGATTGGGCACCCCGCCTCGAACGCAGGCGGCAGAAAAAGACCGGAGAGCGGCCGGTCACGATTCATTCACTCGATCGTGCCGTTTTTCAGACGGGCGGCGGAAGGGACATTAGACAGGTCGATCTGTTGCCTGACTCCTCTCTAGCAGCACCCGAATCTCGCCTGTCGCGGCGGCTCACGATCGACCAGCTCTGTCGTGGGATGAATCGCAGCGAACGCCTGGCAGTGGTCCTCTATTTCTTCGAGGGCCTGACGATGCGGGAAACGGGCCGGGCGATCGGCGTCTGCGAGGCGCGAGTCAGCCAAATGATAAAACTGCTGACACGCCGCCTTCGATCACGTTTCACCGAACCTCAATGCCGGGCATTGCTCGGACTCGAGGTGGCGGCATGAACCCCCGAACCACCGCACAAAACCGACTGCTCTGGGGCGTGGTCTACCGTGACGCCGCCTCTTATCTCAGCGACCGCCTGGAGTTGGTGGTTACGCCCGAACAGGCCCACGAAATGATGAAGCGGAAATTCCTGTCCGACGCTGCGGACCCGGTCACGGGCGAGGTCGTGAAGCTGAAGAAGCCCCGCAGCACCACGACACTGACCACAGTCGAATTCACCCGTTACGTCGAGCAGATCGAATCTCTGATCGGCAGCCAGCCGGCAAACGCCCGGAGGGCCTCATGTTGAATGAAGGATGGCGACATCTTCGAAAGTGCGAGGCCTGCCTCGCGTGCGGGTCGGGCGCCGACGTGCGCAACCGAAACACGCTATGCATGATCACCGACGACGACGCGGTGGTCTGGTGCGGGAAGTCAGGCGGCACCGGGAATCATTTCAAGCAGTCGGGAAATGGCTGGCTCTACAGGGTGAAAGAGTCAGAGCCGCGGGCGACCCACATGAAGCCTGCCGCCGCCAAGCCGAAGCGGCCGCCCGCATGGAATCGGATGTTCGCCGTCTGGTGGGACGACGTGGATGAATCACGTCTCGCCAGGCTCGCCCAATCACTCGGCGTCGGCGTCGAGTCGCTCGAACGCATCGGCATCGGCTGGGGTCGCGCCCTCTGGGACTCGACGGCGAGATGGACGGACGTGCACGGAACGGAGCGCGTGGGCCGACATTTCATCAGCGGAACGCGCACACCATGCGGCCCCGACGGCGTCTGGGTGTTCCCGATGAGGAATGAACTCGGCCTGATCTCCGGCGCAAGGGTCCGGCCACCGAGCGGCTCGTACTACTCGGTCACCGGGAGCGGCGCTAACCAGGACCAGCTCTTTATTCCTCAGGGTCTGGTCGCACACGCCCCACTGCTGCTGCCCGAAGGGCCTACCGATTTAGCCGCCCTCCTGACGCTGAATCTGAATGTCGCCGGCCGAGAAAACAACCAACTGGGCAATCGCGCGATCCGCGGACTGATTCGCCGCCTGCGGCCCGAACGAATAATCCTCATCGGCGAGCACGACCTCCGATTCAATCACCGTCTGGGCGTCTGGCAGTGGCCGGGACACGAAGGCCCGCGGCGGCTCGAAGCCCAGCTCGCCGGGTGCGGTGTCCCGGTCGAATTGGCCTTTCCGCCGGCGGAATTCAAAGACGTTCGCGAGTGGGTACGCGCAGGCGCGACGTCGGCGGATGTGACGGAATGGTGTGAAAGCGCACGGAGGATCGTCTGTGGAGATAGGTGACCCAATGCCCGACACGAGACCTTACACCCTCGCTTCCGCGTACCTCTGGACGCGCGATTTCGCCCGCGTCGTCTGGCAAGGCGACGCGAGTGGTCTTGAACAAGTCGTGAGTGTAGAAGCGCGGACGCTCCGGCATTGGCGTGAAGAGTTTTACCGGTTCCGTGACAACTGCTACCGCCGGGTGGTCCCTGAAGACCTGATTGCAGACCTCACGAACTGGTTGAACCGGCAGTCTTACTTCGGAACAAAAGACAGCCTGCGTCCGCTGCGGGTCACCCGATCACTCGAAGGCGACGTACTGTCGCAACTCCGGCGGATCTGCCAGGCGAAGACGGAATTTATGCCCAACTGGATCGTGGGCGGCAAAGGAAAACCGGATCCGGGCAGGGTCATCGCTTTCCAGAATGGGTTGTTGGACGTCGACAAGTGGATTGCCGGCGACAGCACGGAACTCCAGCCCGCGACGTCCGATTGGTTCAGCGAGGTCGTCCAGCCCTGCCCCTTCGAGCCGCACGCCGAGTGCCCGGAGTGGATCACTTTTTTGAACCGCGCCCTCGGCAGTGACGCGGAGTTGATCGGCGTCCTGCAGGAATGGTTCGGCTACTGCCTCACCGGTGACACGGGCGCCCAAAAGATGCTCTGGCTTCACGGCGTCAGCGGTGCCGGCAAGTCGACTGTCGCGAAGGTCCTTCGCCAGGTGGTCGGCGCGCAAAACTGCGTCTCGTTCGATCTCTGGTCGTTGCTCGGGCAGTTCACCCTCAGCGCGTTCATGGGCAAGCGTCTGGCGATCAGCGCCGACGCCCACCTGGGCAACGGCAACGAAGCCGACAAGGTGCTCGCCAAGCTAAAGGGCATCAGTGGTGAGGACGAGCAGCTGATCGACCGGAAAAACCGGGAAATGCTTTCCAGTGTGCGGCTTTCGGTGAGGTTCGTGGTGTCTACCAACGAGTTTCCGAATCTTCCCGACGCGTCCGACGCTCTGGCACGCCGAGCTATTTTCGTCCCATTCGATCGGAAATTTCAGGGCAGCGGCGACGAAGGTCTCGACGCCGCGCTGACCCGCGAGCTGCCCGGGATCACGGTCTGGGCCCTCGAAGGATTGCGTCGCTACATGGAGCAGGGCCGCTTCAGCAGATCAGGTGCCGCCGACCGGGTAGCGGGCGACTTCCGTCGGTTGCAGTCGCCGGTTCACGCGTTTGTCGAGGACTGGCTCGCGGTCACGGATTACGTGCCGAGTCGATTGGGAATTCCGGTCGCCGGGGCGATCGCCTGCAAAACGCTTTATCAGGCCTACCAAACGTGGGCCAAAGAAAACGGTAGGTCCGTTTTCAGCAGCGCGAAGTTCGGAGAACGACTGCTGCGAGTCGTCCCGGGCATTACCAAGGGACATCCGCGGGACGAAACTGGATCACCGTTCTGGGAGTACCGCGGCATCGAATTTAACGCCGTAGCACAGGAGGAGTTCGTCGAGAAGTTCATGAGCCAGAGGTCATTTTTCGCCGGTGCGAGCGCTACAGGCTGACGATTCCCAGCTTGTAGCGCTACAGGCTGCCTGTAGCGCCGTGACGCGCATAAACGCCTTAGTTGGAACGTCTTGAGATTGCGCTACAGGCTGGACAGGTAAATCGAACCCTATTTATTGTATGTTTTCAAATACTCACAAAAACACAGATATATACAGAGAACTCGAAAAAGGGGTTCTGCCTGTATCAGCTTGGCCGGATCGCGAGATCCGTGAATTGCTCAGCGTGCACGGCGCGATGCTTCTGCGCAAATCCTTCGACCCCGAAACCGACGTCTTGTCACTGATGAAAGTCGCCCGGCAGACGCTGGCGATGGCTGAAGCCGCGTTTGAATCCGCAGCTACGAAGCCCTCCGTCGATTCAGAAGAAAATCGGGGGGGGTGACTGCTCATGAACACGATCACTCTCCGCCAGGGACAGCAGGTGGTGTGGCCCCGCAGCCCGGACGGGGTCGCGCAGGTTGACGATCTAACGGGCCGCAGGACCCGCGTCGTCCTGCTGTACCGCCGGGGCCACCGCGTCTGCCGTGCAGTCGTCCACGCGGCTCGGCTTGCAAGGATTCAGGACTGTTCGCCGTTGCTGCCGGGGTTCGAGCCGCCGGCGAATTATCTGGGGCGTGGGATTACCGGTGTCGCAAGGACCAAGACATTCGAGGTGAGCCCGACGCCAATCAAACGATGAAACGAACGAAACCATTGGAAACGGAAAACACGACTTGCAGAAAAATCATTAACCGCCGGCAAACCGGCAGGAGACAGCCATGACAGCGCAGAAAAAAGAGAAGGCCCGCGCAAACGAGCCTTCGCAACAGACAGTACCGATCGAGACCATAACGTCGAGCGAGCTGACCACGCAAATCGCGGCAGCTGAAAAAGCCAAGGCCAAGCTTCCGATCTGGGACCGCGGTAAGCGGGACGCCGCCGAGTCCAAGCTTTCCGCACTCAGGCTCCGGCTCGAGGCCTCGGAACTGCGTGGAATGCCGATGCCCGACCGCTCGGCAGCGACGCAGAAATTTAAAGAGCGTGACGTCGCGATCGCGGACATCCGTCGAACCGGAAACCACCGCGAGACGACGGACGAAGCCGCGACGGTCCGCCTGGCCCGCACGCTGCAGACGCTCGGCCTTCAGCAGCGGATCGGACTGCGGGACCTGGACGACGGCGGCTTCGAGCTGATCTTCGGCAGCAGACGGCTGACCGCCGCCGAGTCGATCGGGTGGCTGGTCATTCCGGCGAAGGTGTTTCCGTCGACGCTGACCGCGGCAGAGGTCGAGATCATCCGCACCGTCGAGAATTTCGGGGCGGCAGGGAGTTGACCCACGTCGAACGGGCGATCGCGGTCGCGCGGGTCATCGATTCGATTGAGGGAATGCAGCTCGCCCTGACCGGCGAAGACTCCCCTGCGGCCGAGCGCAAGCCGGGATCTTGAATCGGCGATCGAAACGGCCGGCGGACTGCACTCTTACGTCGGCCAGCAGCTCGGCTTCCCGGCCAAATGGGTCCGGGACAACGCGTACGTCTCCAGACTCGGCGGGCGGACCCGTGAATTGCTCGCCGAACACCGCTTGGACATCGGCCACGCCCGCGAGCTGGCCAAGCTGGGCGATCCCCAGGTCGCCGACACGATCGCCGGCTACGTCGCGAGGAACGAGCAGGGCTTGGGCGGCGAGTCGGTCGACCGCTGCAGGCAGCACGTCACAGAGCACATGCGGTCGCTCCGTATCGTTCCCTGGCGTCTGGATGTCGCTTTCGGGTCAGGGGTAAAGGGTTGCACCGGCCAGGCCTGCTCGACATGCCCGTTCAATAGCAAGTCGGACCCGGACCTATTCGGCGGGGCCATCGCCGACGAGCCCGAAGCTGGAGTCTGCACCAACGAGGCGTGCTACACGGCCAAGCAGACGATCGCCGCGAAGGACGTTGAGAAGGCGACGGCGAAGGTCGTGAAGTTCGCGACGGCCCGGACTGGCACTGTAGTCAACGATTCGCTGGCACAACAGTACGTGCCGATTCATTTGAAGCCCGCGACCGTCGCACGAAAGGCGAAGAAACAGATCGACGCAAGTGCGGCCGCTGCTGGGTCAGACGAGTCCTCGTCGGTTTCGAAATCTGCAACACCGGAGCAAAAGGCTCTAACGAAGCTCGAAATCAAGCTCGGCGAATGGGAACGTACGGTCAGTGACGCGCTGCTCGAGGCCTGCCGCGAAGACCAGAGCCGGATCGTGCTGCTTTCGCTGCTGTCCGGCCGGGATGTCCTACCCCGGACTTACGGGCCCGATCGTGACGACGCGATCGCTACCGGCGTAAAGATCATCGTCGAGGCGATCGACTCGGCGGGACATTCACTCATTAAAGCAATGATGAAAGACAAACGTTGGGAGCCGGACTTCATGTCCGACGCCCGAGCCGAGTGGCTGCAGCCGTTCGTCGTGCCGTGGGGACTACAGGTTCCGGCCATGCCGGTGCTGGGGGATTTCCTGCCGAGGCCGAAGGCGGCAACGCGTAAGACTTCCGGGACGACCGTCGACACATCAGCTCTCAGCTCCGACGTGGAGCCGGCGTCGTTCGATTCGTCAATCAATGTCGATTCGCCGGCCCGCAGCCAGAAGAAGGTTAAGAACGAGTTCGCGATCGCCGCCGGGGAGGCCGAGACCGAGAAGCTGGTCGAGCGACTCGGCAGGCTTTCAGACCAAGACCCGAACGCCGACGGTCTCGATGGCCTTCGGAAATCCGCGATCCGCGCCGAGCTTTGCCAGCGGTGGGATGTCTCCGATGACTCGCTCGACGGCGAGATTGCGAACCGCGCTCCGATCGAGCCGGACAGCGATCCAGCGCCGAAAAAGCGTCCAAAGCCCGCCGGCACGCCCAACCCGCCGACCGACCCCTTCCATCAGGCGAAGAACCGTGACGCCTACGAAAAGGTTCCGGTCGCCGCCGTGTTGAAAACCTTCAGCGCCACCGACGCCGAGATTGCAAAGATTTTCAAGGCAATGCCGGACAGCACCACGCTCGGCGAGGTGGAAGATTGGATGGCGTTCACGAAGGACCTGACGGTCGCCGTTGCGGGGCTCGACCGGAAGCACGCCGACATCCTAGCCGACGTGATCCGTAAGTGGTTCGAGCCCCCTACCCAGGAGCAGGTCGAGGAGGCCGGCGCAGCACAGGGCCGGATCGACGGGACTGCCGTACGTCGGCAGCGAAAAGGAGCAGCGTAATGACGCGTGCGAAAGCTAAATCCCGGTGGTCCGAGGCAGAGGTGCAGATTGTCCGCGAGCGGGAAGCCGCGGGCGACCGTCCAGGCGACATGCTGAAGTACCTGCCGGCAAGAACGCTTACCGGGATCTATCAGGTCCGGATAAAGCTGGCTCTCGCCCGTCAGGTCGGCAAGTTGCTCGCCGGGCTCAACGAGTTCGTCGCCGCGCGCCACGCCGAGGAACTGTCGGACGGCGAAATCGCCGCCGCCTGGAATATCGTGCAGAGCAATCCGGAAGCGAAGATAGACCGCAGGTGCGTCGGCGACCGTCGTGTTCGCCTGCGCCTTCCCGCTCACGGCCCGACAACGCAACGGAACCGCGCCCGGGTCGCGAGCAAGACGCGCGAGCAACTCGATCGTGCGGGTCTTGGAACGCTCGCTGAAGCCCGTCGCGAAGCATTCAAGGCCCGGGCCCGCGCCGCCGGCTGGCCGGAGGACCTGCGGCCCCGTGCGGTCCAGATACTGAACCTCATCTGGGATCGCGGACCGATGACTCGCCGCGAGATCGCGGAGGCGATCGGAATGCCCTGGCACGGATCGCGGGGTTCGCTCAAGAGCAACGACCCCGAGGGTTCCTACCTGGCGAATCTGATGAAACGCGGCCTCGTCGTTTGCTTCGAAAGGGCCGGCACGGTCAGGGGCAAAGGAAAAGGCCGCTCGGTCAACATTTATTCACTCTCAACCCACATTCAGCGAAGAAAGGTCGATTAATCATGTCGAACAAAAACTCAGCTGTACGAAACCAAATCGGCACCACCCAGAGCGAAGTCGTCCCGGAAACCGCGGATCTCATGAAACTCCCGCCCTGGCTGGAAGCACTCCGCGAATCGATGGGTGACGCAATCAAGGGCGACGACCTCAAGGACATCATGAAGGCCCAGATCGACAAGGCCAAAGGAGGCGATCGCAGCGCCGCCCAGTTCGTGTTCAACCAGGCGAACAAGATGATCCGGGAACACCAGAAGCCGGTCACGATCGTCCTGAACAATTTCTACGGCGAAGAACGGCCCGACGCCGGTGCCGCGGCGGAGCCCGGGACGAACGCGAAGGTCCGGACGATGCAGGCCCGCGTCGCCGCCCGTCTGCCTGTCGCGATCGATAAGGACACGCCCGAGCACGCGAAGCTCCGCGTCGCGAGCGACGAGGAGGAGAAGCAGCTTCGAAGAGCACAGGAAGAAAGCGAGGCGGCGTGATGCGAGAGCGTCGGACCAAATATTCCCGGTCGGAAGCTCGCCTCGGCGAGATCCGCGAGCGTGACGCCGGCAACGGCCAGCTCGTGCGGATGGTCAAGATTCGGATGGACGGCGAATCAGGTAAGCGATGGATCCCGTTCGCCCGCTGGTGGTGGGAACAGAACCGCGGACCCGTACCTCCGGGCCGACGGATCTGCCACGCCGACGGCATCCTGTTGAACGACGACCCGGACAACCTCGTCGCTCTGACACCTGGCGAGGTGTTCAACCTTTACCACAAACTCGATCCCGAGATGAGCAGGTCGAACCGCGAGGCGTGCGGCCGGTCGGCGGCGAAACGGAACGTCGAAGCGGCAGCCGCTTTCCGCGAAACCAACTGGCTGCCGACCCGTTGGTATGCAGTCGACTTTACCGCCCGACTGATCTATCCGGCTTCGCGGCGAATGCGTTGGATGGTCTACGCCGACCACGGATTCACGGAACGGTTCGCGCAGAAGTTTGATCAGTTCTTGGCGATGGCCCGCGACGGCGACACGCTCGCAGCGGCGTACGTCGTCGACCAGACCTCGAAACTCGATCAGTGGTGTCGCTGGCTACGCTCTGCGTCGCTCGGCTGGCCGGGGACCAGCTGCATGACCGCCTGCATCTTGCACGTGCTCTCGCAGAGGCCCGACGGCTGCAGCCCTGGGGAGATCATTGCGGCCGTCGGCGAGCTTCGACGCCTGTTCGGCTGGAATCCGATTCGGCTGGACGCCAGGGTCCTCAGCTCCTGCGTGTCTTGCAGAAAGGACTGGATTCGAACTGATCGCGGGCGTCATACGGTGCACCGCATCACCGATGCGGGGATTGAAGTGCGGATCGACTCGCCGTTGGTCGTCCCGATCAGGGGCCGTGATTTACCCGCCGATCGATTCGTCGGCTTCACGCGTGTGCAGAATCTTGGCGAGGCGCGTGCGGCGTAGGGTCAGAGTCCGCCGGCCCGACCCGCGCCGCCCGATTTACGAGGACACGTTCGATGCCCGAGCAAATAAAAACCGAACGCTACCGGAGCTTCTGCATTTCAACCTTCGGCATCGGAGCCGCCTACCTCGCGAGCTGGAAAGCGGGGCTCGGCCCGCGGATCAGGCTGAAGCAGCCGGCGTCGACGGCGGAAGCCGCGACCCGAATTGCGAAGTGCCTGATCGACTCGATGTACTCGAACCAAGCCGAGGAAATATTACAGACGCTCCGCGCCGACGGGACGGTCGATCGACAGATGAGGTGCGCATGAAAACCAAAGAACTCCCGACCCGGCCGACACTTTTGAGCGATGCGCTGCTACGGCAGTGGATCGCAGCTTTCAAAGAACGTGCGGCACACCAGCGGCGCCGAGCCCATTCGTCGAGTGTCCGCGTCGAACCATCGATCTGGTTAGGGCGGGCTACTGAATACGAGCAAATTTTGAAAGCGAGAGAGTCATGAGGCGACAGCACCCTATGCCTGATTCTCCTCGCTACATCGTTCGGCTGCCGTCCAAGGGACGTTGCGACGTGTACGACACTAAGTATCTCAAGACCATCGGCATCTTCCGGGACGGTTCCAGTTCTCCGGCACCAGCCCGCGCCCACGCCATGGCCTCGCGACTGAACAACTTACTTAAGGAAACCTGATGAGCATCATGACAGCACTGTTCGAGCCGCAGAGGCCGTCGGCGGTCATTCCCGGCAGAGTCAACGCGGCGATGAGTTTCGTCTCGATGATGAGGCAGACGGCCGTGCGTCCGCCGGCCTTCGACGGCGGCGCCGTGACAGAGACCCCGCAGTCTAAACCGGAGACGGCAGCATATGCCGCCGCGCTGGACTGTCTCCGCGTGTTCTTCAACGGCGAACATTTTCTCGACGAATCGGAACCGCCTGACCCGGACGAGACCGCCCCGCCGCCGCCGGCGACCGACCCGGTGCCGGATCCCGCGCCCCGGCCGGTGATGCCCGCGGGCAAGTGACAGATATCGCTCTAACTGATCCACAGGTTGTTCATGAAAAACAAAATTTTCTCCGCGCCGCTCTGTTTTCCCGAAAAAGTTCTGGACCAGCATCTGGTCGTGCTGGGTAAAACCGGCGCCGGCAAATCATCGGCGCTTCGCCACGTCGTCGAACACCTGCTGAGCAGGGGGAAGCGAGTCTGTGTTGTCGATCCGAAGGGAGATTGGTGGGGCCTGAAGGCGGGATCGGACGGAAAGAGTGCCGGGTTCCCGGTGATCATGTTCGGCGACTTCAAGGAATCGAAGGCACAGGACGTCCCGATCAATGCCCGGAGCGGTCAGCACATCGCCGAGCTGGTCGCGGGTGGAAACCGGCCCTGCGTCATCGGCATGCGGGGCTGGACGCAGTCGGACATGATCCGGTTCTGGATCGATTTCGCTTCCAGCCTGTTTTCAAGGAACTCCGGCGAGCTGTATATCGTCGGCGACGAGTTCCACAACTTTGCGCCGAAGGGGAAGATCCTCAGCCCGGAAGTCGGCAAGTCGATTCATTGGTCTAACCGCCTGCTGAGCGAAGGGCGTGGCCTGGGCATGGTCTGCCTGCTGGCGTCGCAGCGGCCGCAGAAGGTCCATAACGATACATTGACCAGTTGCGAAACGCTGGTTGCCATGCGCGTGATCCACAAGGCGGATCGCGATGCGGTCAGGGACTGGATCGACGGCAACGGTGACCCGGCAGTCGGCAAGGAGGTTCTCGCATCGCTGGCAGGAATGCCCCGGGGTACGGGCTGGGTATGGACCCCGGAGATCAAGTACGGCCCGGAGCGGGTCAGCTTTCCGATCTTCACCACCTTTGACTCGTTCGCGCCCCCGCAGCTGCAGCGAAAAGTCAGCACTGCGGGCTGGGCCGACGTAAATCTGGATCAGGTGAAAGAGAAACTCGCGGCCGTGATCGACGAGGCGAAAGCGAACGATCCTGCGGAGCTCCGTCGGCAGCTTGCGGCAGCGAAGGCCGAGCTGGCGAAGACCGTCAGCAAGCCAGCCGTCGCACCGCCGCAACTTGCCGTCCCGAAGCCTGTCGTTTCCGACAAGCAGATCGCCGAGATAGACCGGCTTACGATCAAGCTCGACGCCATGCTGCCCAAAGCAATGGCGGTTCTGGCAGAGCTGACCGGGCGACAGCAGGCGGCACACAAGATTGGCGACAGCATCACCGATGCCGTGCGGATGCTCCAGGCAGTGGTAGGACGACAGGCGACGCCAGCGATAGCGAAGCCGGTTGCCGCGGCGGGTCGGGTGGCTCCGCCCGCTGCGGCACGACCGGTAAGGGACCGTGTCCCGTCGACTGATGCCGTGGGCGATCCGGTGACTAGAGAGTCGTTGTCGGGTCCGGAGAAAAAGATTATCGACGCAATCGCCTGGCTCAACTCGATTGGAGTCCTTGAGCCCGAGCAAACGGCGGTCGCGTTCTTGGCGGGTTACACGTACGGCGGCGGCGGTTTTAACAATCCTCGCGGCGCACTGAAAACAAAGGGCCTGGTCGAGTATCTGGAAAGCAATCTGATCAAGCTGACCGAAAGCGGATCGGCAGCAGCAAAGTTTCCGGCCGAGACGCTCACGCAGGAAAAGCTGCACGAGAAGGTCATGGAAGTGCTGCCGGGCCCAGAGAAGAAACTCCTGAAGCCGTTGCTCGCCGCTTATCCTGGCGTCATGACGAACGACGCATTGGCAGCGGCGGCGGGCTACACGAATGGCGCGGGTGGGTACAATAATCCGCGTGGCAGGCTTCGCACTCTCGGCCTGATCGAGTACCGGGACGGCGGAGTTGCCGCACGGTCAATTTTGTTTCCCGGATGAGGGCTGGCATGGAGATCCAAATCATTCCCACTGCGGACGGTTTCGCTGCCGAACACAACGGGTACCGCGTCGGCTACGCGTGGTTCACCATTGAGGACCGGCGCATGCGGTTAGAAGACATCAGAGTGGAAGAAAGCGTGCGGGTGATGCGGCGACCGTTTTGGCTCCTCAACCCGCTCGGGTACGGTTTTGCGAAGATCCATCCGCGAGGGCAACGAGCTGGTTCTCGGCTCCTGGATCTGGTCATTCGAACGGCGCGAAATCGCAGAGTGACCGAAATTTACGGGTCCGTGACGCCAGCGGTTTTGAAAGAGTCGCCGTTCGTGCTGCAATGGTATGAGCGTCAAGGTTTTGCGATGCTAGCGCCGGATTCGGAGTGCATTCCGGGCTCGCTGCACAAAATCAGCATGTCCTTGTGAACACCTGCCTACGCTCTCATTTTGCACGAGCAGTTCCTCGCTGCCAGACCGAAAAAATTACGGAAGTGTGTACTTAACGCAACCCGGCTATGAAACCTCTGTAATCTGCGATGAAGCCAGCAAGGCGTCAAGATTCTCGATCGTAAAGGCGGGATGAAAATTGCCGAACCGAGATATGTAAAAACCCATCGCGCGAAGTTTTCCACGGACAATCTTCTGCTGTTCTGAATCGAGCCGGATTTTTTTCGCGACCAACGCTCTGATCGCTTTCAGTTCCGTCGATCTGAAAGAAGTTCTTCCCTTCGGTTTCACTTGGGCCATCCGGCCGCAGGTTTCTTCTTCTCCAGCGACTTCTTCATGGCGTCTTCCCAGTTGCCTTCAACTTTGAGCGTATCGGGCTTGGGGCCGGGCTTTGGCTTGGCGGGCTTGGGAGGCTTGCCAGCTGAGTTCGGAGCGATCGCCGAAGATTTTTTATTTATTTTCTTCGTCATGCTGTTAGCTTATCACAGCTAGCCGGACTTGGACACAGGGTCAACTTGTTCCGCACATCGCACCGCGAATATGCCGGAGAATTTCGGCATATTTGACTAGCTGCCTGGGTTTTTTTCTAACACAAATCTATCGCCAGTAGCGTTTGGACTAAAAGTCCAAACGCTACTAACTTCGCTATTAGCACTATTGAACTTGCAATCGCGCGATATCGCGCGGTAGTATTTGTCCAAAGGAATCTTGTCATGGCTGATGAAGATAAAAATGTATCGCCTGCATACGTGGCCTACGCCACGTTTAAGAATCAAGTGCGCGGCCTTGCTGAGCACGGTCCACTCCCTGGTCGCATAGATCATTCGTTGCTGGGAAGCATGAGTGGATCAGCCCGCGCTCAATTCATGGGGTCGTTACGATTTTTTGATTTGATGAACAAAGACGGTGTGCCGGCTGTCAAGCTTGTGCAATTGGCTAAGGCAAATGAGGCTGAGTGGAAAGGCGTGATGAAGGGGATCGTCGAGGCAACATATCCCAACCAAATAAAACTTCTCACAACTGGAACACCCCAACAACTCCGAGAATCATTTGTAGGAATCGGGCCAAGCATTGTGACGCCTGTTGTTCGCTTTCTGCTGGCGGCTGCAAAGGATTGCGGCATTCCGGTTACGCCACACATAGCCAACAGCGCCGGTGGCGGCCTACGCGTCAAGCGGAAGAAAGTTACCGAAGCTGGTGCTCCTGCGCCGAACCCGCAGGCCGAAGATGAGAAGGAAAAGAACTCATCTGACACTCAAAAACACACCATCTACTTGGACAAGGAAAAATCTCGGCAATTTACAGTGACATCGCCCCTCGACATAACTCGCACGGAATATGAGCGAGTGTGCAAGTGGCTTGAATTTACGATTTTAATTGAAGAATAAGCGACTTCAAAAACACCAAGGAAGGAGTACCGGTATGCTAAGGAGGGCCTTGAGCGCTGTGGGCGTGGATCGACCCCATTCGCGTGAAGATAAAAAGGCACCGACCGCAGTGGTTGTTTCTTAGCGGGAAGGCCACTACGGTCGGAAGATCCAGTTGCGACTGTGGCGAAACACGGCAAACGCTCCGACTTTGGATGTCGGTGGGACGGGTTTTAGAGGCCCGATCGTCCCTTGCGGGTTCGATCCCCGCCAGTCGCAGTGGGGCCCGAACCGCAAAAATAACTGGCAAACATTGCCTAAGTTTGCAAAGATGCCGATAATATACATCAGATTGATTAGGTGGCTAATCAATCAACCCTTTGAATCTGATAAACCGTTTTTGAACGAGGCAGTTTATCGTACTCAGTACAGGCCGTCAGACCTAGGTTCTCGGTATTGCCAACGAAAGGAGAACTAGGTCTTTTATGAACTCAAAAAAGACACCAACCCCGAAGTCTGGTCGTCCAGTGAACTTCCGTCGCTTCATTAAACTGAAGAACGGTCGCATCTTGGATGCACATGACTACGGGCACAAAGCATGGCCCATCGGTAAACGATAGGCCGTAACAACGCTGGAAGCCGCTTGGAAGTGTCACCACCGTCAAGCGGCTTCTTTTATTCTATGCAGGAGTCGTCGGCTTCTTTGAAGTGATGGGCTTCAAATTCCGCGCCACATTTTTTACAGGTTACACGTTCTGGATGCGACATCCAATTTCCAGTTTCAGCAATCTCCCCCAGCTCATCAAGTTCCTTCTTTTCATCTGGGGATAATTCGTAAACGACGGATCGTTCAAAATTTTCTGACCCGCATTCGTCGCAGTCCCATGAATAGGCCAACCGCAGTTCCGCTTGACGTGCAGTTTTCATAAAATTTCCTTGTTGGGGTCGGTTGACTTCCACCTGCGTGGTGACTAGTCGACCCAAACGAAGCTCAAGTATAGGAACATTAGTTCTTATTGACAAGTCAATAACGCGGGAGTTTTTATCGTCAAATTGCGAGAAAGAACTCAATTCTAATTCGCCTTAATTGGTTCTTTGTACATTAAACGCTTTCCTTCAGCCGCCTTAATGGTCGCAACCGTCCGCGCTCCGTCGTTCAACTGACGGTGGTTCCAGACGAAGTCGAACTGCCACAGATAGCGGTGCAAGTATTCCCTGCTGACGTTGTGATAAATGCCCACCAAGCCACGCTTTACCAACGCGTTGCTCGATTCGGCTGTGTTTGTGTGGACGTGGCCTCGAACGTATTCCTTCGTCCCGTGGCAGACGGTTTCGTGTGACGCGAACTCTGATCCAAGCCCGGTGTAGCCGTGGTGTTCATCGGACATCAACCGTGCGGTCGGTTCGACATTGTCGCGGACAGCCGTTTTCAGCGTGTGCGTGTATTGGTTCGGGAGAACCTTGCGGCGGATATTCCCGTTGCGCTCAACCGCGACAAACACTGGCGTCTTTTTGGTCCCCTTACCACGCTTGTGCTTCCCTGTCAGCGGCCGGGGCTTTCCACCGATGTACACTTCATCGACTTCAACAATGCCATCCAGCTTCGGCGCGGTTTTCGGGTCTGGTGCCATCGCGAAGCGAATGCGGTTCATAAGGAACAACGCGGACTTGTAGCTGATCTGGCAGTGTCGCATGATTTCCAGAGCGGCTACACCCTTCTTGGAAGTGGCCGCACGCCAGAACGCATAGCACCAGTGACGCAACTCAATCCGGGATTCTTCGTACACGGTGCCGATGCGAACGGTGTACTGCTGTTTGCAGTCACGGCAACGCCACAGGAAACGCTTGTTACGACCACCGGCAGAATCGGTCATCTTGTAGACCGCGATCGATCCACAGTGTACGCAGGCCGGTGTATTGCCCCAGCGTTGCATTTCCAAGAACTCAACTGCAACTGATTCGTTCTGGCAGGCCATTGGAATCTGCTTGACGATTTCGCTTTTCTCAAGTTCGGGCCGATGCCATTTTGATTCGCTCGTGTTCATGGGCAAATTTTATACTTAACGCAATGCCGAGTCAAGACAATAATCCGCGATTGCGTTAAGTACACACTTCCGAAAAATTACGTTGACAAAAGGTGTTCATCTAGGTCAACTTTAACGGATAAGGGCAGTGGGGTAGCGCCGTCTATCCAGTCCAAGGGCAATCTAGGGTAGGGTCATTTGAAACTAAATCACGTTTTGCGACGCGCCTCACGCGCCGCCGTTGCGTCCGTTCTTTCCAACTGGTCCAGCCGTTCCTCAGTTAGGAAGAGCCCGATCGAGCCGCTCGAACCACGGCAGTATCTGACGACGACACCTGTGCCATTCCAAGTCAGCTCGGCGTACAGCATCGGTGCGGCACCTAGTTCGGTGGTTGCCGTGGACATCAACGCCGACGGCAAAGTCGACGCCGTTGCCACCGCTTCGGGCGACAACGCCATCAGCGTGGCCATAGGCAACGGCCGCGGTGGATTTGCTGCGCCCGTCGAGTACGCAGTCGGGACAAACCCGTTTTGGATTGCCAACGGGGACTTCAACGGAGACGGGAAGCAGGACATCGTGACCGCGAACAGCGGCAATAATACGATCAGCGTTCTGCTTGGCAACGGCAACGGGACGTTCCAACCGGCAACAAGTTACGGTGTCGGGGCGACCCCACACTTCGTGCTGGTCGGGGACTTCGCCGGCAACGGCAAGCTGGATATTGCCACAGCAAACTACGCCAGCTCTTCGTCTCAGCCGGTTCTCAGCGTATTCATGGGGAACGGGAACGGAACGTTTCAGACGCCCTGGGAATCAACCATCCAGTCGCAGCCTTGGACCATCGAATCCAGCATTGCGATGGCGGATTTTAATAGCGATGGAAAGCCGGATCTGGCCGTCGCCAATGCATACTCAGGTTTCACCACGCTCATGATCGGCAACGGGGACGGCACGTTCCATTTCGGGAGCAATGTCAGCACCTTTACCCAGGCAGGATCGGTCGCGACGGGCGATTTCAACGGTGACGGCAAAGCGGACTTCGTGGCGGTCGGAACGGTTGGCAATGCGGTGTCGCAGGTTAACGTGCTGACGGGTAATGGCGATGGCACGTTTCAGTCCGCCGGAACTTATTACGCCGGCCGCGGACCGGGCTCCGTTGAAGTCGGCGACCTCAATAACGACGGCAATCCTGATATTGTCGTGACTAACGCCGATTACAACAGTTTGGTCGGCTCGAACGAGGCCGGCGGCGTTAGCGTCCTGCTCAACAACGGCGACGGCACCTTCGCGCCATCCACGGCTTACGGGACGGGTTCGGGGCCAGTCTCAGTTGCAATTTCTGACCTCAATAACGACGGCGCGTCCGACTTGATCACGGCCGACTCGGCGGGGAACGATCTTTCCCTCAGCCTGGGCGTCGGTGACGGGACGTTTTCCGCCCCGAAGATGTTGCTGGTCGACACGACCGTAACGCCCAACTCGTCGCAGCCGTCGGCGATTACGGCCGCCGGCGACTTCAACGGCGACGGCATTTCAGATCTTGCCACCGACGACAGCTACGGCGGCGTCAGCATTCTCAAGAGTAATGGCGACGGCACGTTCCAGCCCGCGATCAAGACCGCCGTTGGCAGCAACTTTCGAGGGATGGCCGCCGGCAACCTCGACGGCCGCGACGGCGTCGTCGTCGGAAACATCTTCGACGGTACCGTGTGGGTAGAAGAGGACCTGGGTTCGACCGGCTTCGCCAAGACCCTCTCGTACAACGTCGGCGGGATGCCTAACGGATTCGCCGTCGCCGACCTAAACGGAGACGGTCACGCGGATATTGTCGTAAGCTTTTGGAATCAATCCGCCGTCGATGTGTTACTGAACGCGGGCGATGGGACATTCGCAACACCTCAAATTTTTAGCGGGGCGGGATATAATTCAACCGTGACATCCGGCGACCTCAACGGCGACGGGAAGCTCGATATCGTACAGACGGGCGGTTCGGCGAGCGTATTCAGCACTTTGGTCAACCTCGGAAACAATGCAGTCGGACAGTGGCTGGGATTAGCGAACCCGAACACTTATTCAGACGGATATGGCAATATATCGACAAATGCGGTTGTCGGCGATTTTACCCGCGACGGAAAACCCGACGTCGCTGTAGTTTCTGGTAACCAATCGACGGTAGTCGTATTGCCGGGCAACGGCGACGGTACCCTAGGGGCAGTTCAAGTGATCGCCCACCTTGCTAATTTGCCGACAGCGATCTTGGGTGCCGACGTGAACAACGACGGACTGCCCGACCTGGTCACCGCCGACGGCACGGCCAACAGCGTCTCTGTATTACTGAACGCCGGGACCACGGGCGGCAACTGGAACGGGTTTAGCGCCGGCTTCGCCGTGCCGGCCGGCAGCTTCGTCTACGCCGCCGCCGCCGGCGACTTCAACGGCGACGGCAAGACCGACCTGGCGACGGTCAACAGCAGCGGCGAGAACGTGACGGTGGTCCTACAGGACCCGCCGCCGCTGGCGGTGCCGGGCGGTCCGTACGTCGCCGACGCTGGGCAGGGCCTGACCCTCGACGCCGGCGTCCCTTTCCCCGGCGAAGGCAGTTTGTACTACGAGTGGGACTTGGACTACGACGGCACGACGTTCAATCCAACTGTGGTCGGACGATCGCCCACGCTGACGGCCCCATCAACTACTGGCATCAACACGATTGCGCTGCGAGTTACGGATCTAGCCGGGGCGAATGCCATAGCGACGACGACTTTGACGACGAAGGTGTTCCCGAAGCCCACGGCCTTCACCGCGGCAGCCGTTGCTTCGGACGAGATCGACCTCACATGGACCGAGGCGTCGCCGTCCACTATCGGCGACGTCGTTTACCAGTCGACGGACGGTATCCAGTTCTACCCGATCAATCAGATCAGTCCCCCGACATCGGGCACGGCGAACGGTTATCAGGTCACGGGCCTGACGCCGGGAACCGCGTACTGGTTCCACGTGACCAACGTGACCGCCGACGGGCAGTCCGCCCCCACCCCCACTGCCAACGTCTCGACCCCGTTCGTCGCTCCGGAACTCGACGTGTACGGCGACGGCACTGCAGTCGAGGGGACCTTGTACAGTATGGACCTCGCGGCGTATTTTCCCGAGGGTGAAGCCGGATCGATCGATCATTGGTCGGTCGATTGGAAGGACGGCACCGCGGGCAATCCGGACATTATTACGTACAGCTACGGAGCCGGCGCTGACACTAGCGCGCCGTTGACGGTGACGCACGTGTTCAACGCCGGCACCGCGACCCCGAACGTGGTCGCTACGGCCGTCGACGGTCAAGGCCGGCAGTTCGTGGCCGACGCCCAGCAAGTCTTGCTAACGCCTACTGCACCGGCCGGGCTGACGGCGACATTCAGCGGAAATTCGATCCAGGCCGATTTCACTACCACGTCGAGCATTTCATCGGGTACGACCGTTCTGCTTTCGACCGACGACGTCGTCTTTTTCGAGGCGGCCGCCACAACAGCCGGTCCTACATCGGCGACCGTCTCTGACCTTCGACCGGACACCGCTTACTGGATCAAAGTGCAGACCGATGGCGTCAACGGAATCTCCGACCAGACGACAGCGGTCGCGGTCACGATCCCTTACGCGCAACCAAACCTCGTGATTACGCCCGAGGCGGTCCCGCAGGAAGGCAATAATTACACCTTAAGCCTGTCGGCAACCTACGCACCCAATACACCCTCTGAGGACATTATCGATCATTGGATCGTCGACTGGGGCAACGGGCAGGGACCACACAGCTACGGAGACAACGATTTCCAAAACCAGAGTGACGTCAGTGGCAGCTACGCGGCCGGCACTGCGTCCGCAACGCTTCTGATCACAGCCGTCGATGGAACAGGTCGTGTGATCGCGGCACCGCCGCAGACGCTTCTGTTCGCCCCGCCGACGCCCAGCTCTCTGAACAGTACCTTTGATCCCGGGGCGGTAGCAGCCACGATTGACTGGCAGGGTCTCTCGGACATCCCCGGCAAGTTCGTCGTCCAGCGACAAGCACCGGGCAGCGACGAGTGGTCCACGCTTACTACCGTACCAGTCACCGCCAACGGGACCATGTCGTCTTACTCCTACACCGATCCCTCGCCAGACCCGAGCGGCGACTCCAGCTATCGAGTTGCGTCGGCCGCCAGTGGCACGTCGATCTACACGAGCGGATCGTCCGGGGTGTCCACTTACACTATCGCCGATGCCGCACTCCCATCTGGCCCTCAAGACGTGAACAACGTCTCAGGCGTGTGGTCTCCGGCGATCAGGACTGCGACAAACCAACCAGTCGAATTTCCAAGCGGAACGGCGGTGAACTTCACAATGAGTAATCTTTCACCGCACGTCGTTGTCGAAGCGACCATAGAAGGATCGTACTCCGGGACAGGCGCAGGCACATATACCATTACCGGTCCCGACGGTGAAAAGCTCATCCGCACGATCGGCGCCGGCGGCGAGGACGACATTATCTTCCAGAATGCCTTTGCCGTGTCGCAGGCACGGGACGCGACCTTCACGGTGCAAGTAGATATCCCTGGACTCGATGCTTCGGGAAACGCAAGAACGTTCGAGATCGCCGGAGGGTCCGGGGATACCAAGGTGGCGGGGATCAGCATCGTCGGCAACGGAATCGATGTCGGGGGCGAGACCGAGTACACGGTCGCCGCCACGGCCGGGTATCACCCCGTGAAGGGGTTACACGTCAAGGTCGTTAAATTCGACAAGGACGTGGTAGCGCCGGTCAATGGCACTGTGACGCTGGACGCGCAGGGCACTGCTAAGCTTGATGTAAAAGGAATCGGCGTAGGCACCTCGCAGTTCATCCTCGAGGACGACATCGGCGACCGAACGACCGCACAGATCGCGCCCGAGGCCCCGACCATCTTCAGCACCGGCTACGCCACGCAGGGACAGACCTACCCGACAGGCCAAGAGCCGGAGTTCGTCTTCCGCGCCCCGTATCCGTCGGTGACGCCGGTGACGGTGAAGTTCACCACCGCCGGCAGCACCTTGCCGGCGAGCCTGATGGGGGCGTTGTCCGGCGGCGAGTTCCAGATTCCCAACGATCACGCGTACCCGAGTTTGACGGTGCCGTTCACGCCGGGAGATGACGGCACGATCGCGCCGTCCCGGCTCTTGGCCGTTACGCCGATCGTCAAAGGCCAAGCGGCGTATCCGTTCGGGCCTGTCACGAAAATGGAGGTAGCGAACACCGATAAGCCCACGGTTTCTATAAACGGAAAGACTGATAAGGCTGCGATCCAGCTGGACAGGGCGGGTGAAACGGACAAGCTCACTGTGTTCACACTTAACAGTGGAACGATAGACCAAGATGTAGATTGGTCTTATTTCAGTTGGAATTCCTCCGATTTCCGCGTTTGGCTTACGAAACCTGTTGGGAAGCCCGGAACCGACCTCGGCAGCTTGCCGGGCGCGGAACACGGGTTTGACGGCGAAGTCACTTATAAATTCAAGGGCAAGCCTCCCGCGCTGCTGTACGGCCAATGTCTCAATGGGAGCAGCGATTGGAATAAAACTGTAGTGACACTTACAATCGAAGTGTCCACTGCGAAGACACTGCTTTTGCCAAAGGTCATACGCGATGCGACAAATACTGCACATGGAACGGCCAGAGGGTTAACGCTTTATTGGAGCGGGCACGGAGATGTTTCGGGTTCGTTCGCGGGCTCCGTGATGGTTGGGCAAAAAGTTGATCTCGAGGTCGGATTTTCTGGGCCTCTGCCATATGGCTTATCTGACGTTCATTCTCTTTGGTCGATATCTGGGAACCCGATTCAAGAGCTCATACTTTCAGAAGAAAAAGGTTGGACTACTGTCCCATTTAGTGCTGACAACTCGCTCTCTGCTAACTTCTACTGGATCACCGGGAGCATTAGTGGAAAGCCTAATGGAGTTTCGGTTGCCGTAAGAATTGCTTCGGAAGTTTTCAGCACGTTTTGTGTAATTGATGCGGTTATGCCTGATGCACAGGCAGATGGAAGCATCTCGAGGCCGCTCTTTAGCCCTCCTGATGACGGTTCGTACGGGTATGGTACGTTTCCAGGTTCACTCAAAACGGCTTACGCCATCTCCTCGTCCGTAACTGCCCCAGGGGGCGTATATAGATTTAATCAAAAGATCAATTTCGCTTATGCGTTTGCTTATGAAGGTAATACTCCAGCAACTTTCTCAAATGTGCTTGATACTAGGGTGTGGTATAATTCAACTGCTGGTTTAGCGGATGGTAAAACAGGAAATGTTTTCGGTGGAGATGAACCCGGGCTGCCAAAGATACCTCCTAAGTCAGCACATGCTTATTATCACGCAGGTTTTACAGATACCTTGATGTACATGCCTAGTGGGTCAGATTCCATTTGGGTGCCTTTGCTTTCGAATACTTGGGGCACCTTTTTTGACGGTAAGAAGACAGGGCCCAATGCTTGGACTACCGCTCGCAATAGTTATTCGAATCCCTTTAAACCGACTACCACCTATCCTACGTGGGATGGTGTTGGTCAGGGCTCTGACTAATAGTTCAACCTATCCTTCCCAGACTACTCAAGGAAATATGTCCGATCTCTTAGGTTATTCAGGAAAAGCCGAAAGACGGATTGCGACGAAATCCTTGGCTTGGCTCTGCGTTTCCGTTACAGTTATTGTGTTTGTCGCATCTTTCTTTGTTGCTGTAAATTATGAGATTCAATTTCGAGAATATCATTCCAAATCGGGTATACGATATGGGGGAAGATTGGCTGACATAGTCGCAAAATATGGGCAGCCAAACTTTGTGTTTGAAGATTCAGTCAGCGTATTCATATGCAAAGGTTGTGTGCTCGTGGATTTAAGTAGCTTTCCCGTAAAAGATTTGCGGATCAGAGGCTTTGCCCTGCAGGATCGGCCGACACTTTCGTTTGCAGGAACTAGCGGGCTTAGCACGGCGGGGCGCTTTGGATTTTCATTGGAGTTCCAACCTCCTTATTATTGGCAAGTCCAAGTCCCTCTACCGCTGCCAATTCTTATCGCGGGACTATATGTTTTTGCCAGAAAATGGAAAAATAGCCAATCTCGACTCTAGTATCTATTCAAAGGAGCAATTCAAAGCGGCTGTGGCGAAAGTCAAGCATTTTGATTTACGCGTGGGGCGGTTCTCCCAGCTGTATTGGTCTTGATGATGGTATTGAGATTGATGAGTAATTTGCGCATGGCCGCGGTAAATAGAACTTTGAATGGTGTGCCAGGATCGATCAACCGTCTGGTGAAAGCTGCGATCCCAGATTTGTAGCGCATGGCGTTGAATGCGGCCATGTAGAGTCTGGAGCGGACCGATGCTCTGCCGCCACAGATGCTGCGTTGCCGCGCATCGTTCCTGAGTCGTGATTCATCGGCGCGAGACCGGCCAGGGGGGCGATTTGTTCGCGGGAGAGTTTACCCAGTTCAGGCAACTCGGCGACCAAGGCGTTGGCGGTGGTGGCTCCCACGCCTGGCACGCTTTGTAGCAGGTCGCGTTTGTTTCGCCAGTCGTCATCGGATTCAATGAGCTTTGCGATCTCGCGGTCGAGTTCTTCGCGTTTCCGCTCGAGAACGTGGATAACCGGGATTGAACCAAGGCCATGTCTCGATGACAACGTACGATGGGTCGGCATGTCTCTGTAGACAACCCACACGAAGGCCAAAGTCTGGTTGTGGGTCAGGCCTTTGAGCAGCATGTCCCTTCGTCTCCCGTGATGGCTTCGCGCCCGCAACACCGAGCCGAAGTTGCGTCTCATCATCGGATAGACCTTCTCGGCCTAGGGGCGGTGGCTGTAAGCTCTCTTATTGAAGTGCGTCTTCATCCGCCTGCGGTACTTCTCGCTCAACAACGTCTTGGGGTCCTTGGGCGGCCTGCCGTGCGCCGCCGGGATCGGCGACCGCATGCCGTGCAACTCCCGCAGCAGCCAGTGGTCGTAGGCCGAGTCGAAGCCGGCGTCAGCGGTCAGGTGGCGCGTCGTGATCGCCTGCGGCAGTTCGTTCGACGGGATACAGTTCATTCCATCGCCGGTGACGGTTCGCGCAGCCACAGTTGGGCAGCATCGACATCAGAGACTCCACCGCGCCCGCCAGCCGCTGCACCACGTCTCCGACGCCCTTGTCCCCCTGCCCCGCCAGCTTCGCAATCGCCTTCGCCGCGAACGGCCACCGCTCGTACGGGACGGGCATCACCGCCGGCGGCTCGGCTTCTGGCAAGAGCGGTTTCCCCTTCGGACATTCCCCGTCCAGACCGCCCGGCAGGTCCCACCGCCACTTGTGTGACATGACGATCCGCCAGGCTCGCGACGACCGGCATTGCTGGCAGTGGCGCGGGTTGCAGTCGAGACTGTTCAGGAACGTCTTAGTCATGGGTCGGGCCAGTGAAGTCGAAGTGGAATTTCTTGATCGCAACGGCGCGGAGGACCAGATACCCGGCCTGTCCGCTCACAGTGCATAACTCGCCGAACGCAACCGAATGAGGCGAGAGCTGCGGCAGCTTTCCCTTGGTCGGGCTGCCGAGTCTGGGGCTTACCGCCTTGTCGCCCACCGTGGTGAAGCCGGTATCCCATTTCTCCCACTGCCGTATACGCACCTTGTCGCCGCTGCTTTCAAATTGGTTGGCTGTCGTCCCCTGCCAGTACCCTCTAGAACCACAGACGCCGAACGTTCCACCATGGACTGCTAATCCATCGCTTAAGAACGTGAAGGTACTCACGGACTCTGGAAGTCCGTTGTATGTGTCAGAAAAATTGTACCAATCGATACTGAACGGAATTCCATCGGTAGGCGGCGCGTCGATGTAAGCATAGGCATACTGGCCGGCAACGGTTGCGCCGACTGAACCGATCGTGTCACTGTTGTAGTTGCTCTCCGGAATGCCAATATCACCTTTGGACGTAGCAACCTTGTATGGCGCGCCAGCGCCGACGCGAAGATTGAAGGCCGGGTCTCTGAGGTAAATGTCGCCCAAGTCTGGGATGGGCCCGTAGTCACCCCAGTAGAGTGACGGTCCGCCCGGCGGCGGAAGGTGTGAATCGATCACCCCTTCCATCCCAGCCAATGCCCCGGCGAACGTGTTCGAAAATAGATAAAGTCCTGGGCTGTTGGTCTCGTAGTAATCGTACGCGGATCCCGGTGCCGTCGAGTTGTCGAAGAAGTAACCAACGAGTGCTGCCGTTTCGTCGGGGTCTAAATAGCAGCCGCTGTATTCGGTATGAATGTCGTTCTGGAAGTTGTAGTTGAAAATCTGCGAAAGCTCTGTGCTGCTAAGGTCCGCGCTGCTGTTCCAGCCGGTGATCTCCACGAACGTCGAGTCCAGTAAGTTAATGGCGTGGTAAATCTGCCGGTCGTTAACGCCCGTCCAGAGGTCGCACATCGAGAGGTTGCCGAAGTCCTTGACCAGCCATTCGCGGTTGCAGGTCTGGTCGGGAAGGAAATCCCGCGGCGTCTTCGTCCAACCCCGGACGGAGTCGTGACCCGTGGGGACGGTCCATCGCGATTTGCACGCGGACCACTTCCACACCCCGCCGAACGTCGTGTCGCCGATAGTGAAGGTCCACCCCGCCGCCGGGATAACGCCGGTCGCAGGCGTGAGCGTGGTGGCGTTGATGTCCGCGCCGTTGTAGATGGTGTCGAAGTAAGCGCGCTTGTCGTCGGAGTGCGTTGCTATGGTGCAATACAGCGTGCCCTCCAGAGCTTTCAGCACCACCGTTCGGTCTTGCCACTTATTCAGTTCGTAAGCCGGTTCGCGAATCCGCCAGGTGTCCCCCGCGGTCGGGTTAAACGTCGCGGTGATCAGGCTGCCGATGGACGCGCTCGCGGTGCCGCCCGACACGACCGAGAGCGACACGCCCGAATCGTTGACGGTGATGACCCACGGACCGGTGCCAGTGACGCCCGCAACGTGCTGGCGAGCACTGGCGGGAATTCCAGACAGCACCGCGGAAGCCGATGCGTTGTACGGGATTGCGGTGCCGGTAGTCGTGCCATCCGAGAGCGAGAACGTCCCGGACGTGCCCGTGCAGGTCAGGACAAACACGCCCTGATACGGCTGCGCGGGAACGTTGACGGTGGTCTTGGTCGTGGTAATCGACGCCGACAAAACTGGCATCCGCCAGGACAGCGCCGGGCTGGATCCGTTCGCCGCACGGTCGACTTCAAGGATGAACTCTTGAAACGGCGTTGCGCCGGTGCCGAACCCGAGAAACCGTCCCGAGGCCCACCAGCAGGCGTTGACATTGTTCGTGCCGGAAAGGTTGTGCCCCGTGTCCTCGATGCTGGTTGACGTTCCCCCGGTGACGGTGCCGTGTTCGACGTGCAGCGTCCCGTGGAACGTAATCGTCGCATGGTCCCCGGTCATTCCTGACGTGAACAGCCCGGTCAGGCTGATCGTCGATGCCCCGCCTGTGACGCTCGCGGTCCCGGCCAGAACGGTCGCGCCGGTGGTGTGGTCGATAATCGCAAAGTCGCACGTCGCTGCGGTGTTCGGCACGCTCACAGTGACAACGGCAGACCCTTGGACGATCGGCGGGCCGGGCGTGAACGGAACAATGCTGAAGAGCAGCCCCGACGCCGAGGCGACGAACGTGCCGTTGATGCCGTCTGTCCACCAGTCGCCGTCGTGGCCGATCGACGTCTTTGACCCGTAGGTGCAGGTGCCCGAAGCACTGGCAATCCGCGCGAGTTGGGTCGGCTTGTCGTACGTCCCGCGAAAGAACTTGTCGTAGTACGGGTAGAGCGGGTTCGTTCCGACTGCCGCGATCGGGTCCCCGGACGGGTCGAAGATCGCCGGCCCGCCGGGGTTGTCTCCGATGTATCGCGCGCGTGCCCCGTCGTCGAACGGGATTTGCCCCTCGTGCATGATGCCGTCATCGGTGCCCCAACGGACGAAGTGCGTGCTCTTGAGCTTCTTGACCCATGTCCCGCAGTACGGAGTCAGTGACCCGTCGTCGTTGGTGACGATACCCGGCGGATCAACCACGCCGCCACCGGTGTTGATGCTCGGGACGAAACAGGTCTTATTCCACATGTAAGCGAACTGCCGGGGCTTCCAGCGGTCCCACCCGAGCGACAGGACCACCGAGACCGGGTACGGCGTCACCGGGGGAGAAGCGAGTGCGAAGAACGGTCCCCCGCCGAGCCGGTAGTCGCTCCCGACCTTGTTGAGCGTGCCCTTGCCGCTTGCCCCGAACGTGCCATCGTCGTTGATGACCGTGTACCAGCAGTTGAGCGGGTACTCGACGATCGTAGCGAGAGTCCCGCCGCCGAGCAGCGCTGTGTCGATCGCCGAGCCGGGCGGCGCGATAACCGTGAGCGTTGCCCCGTCGAGATAGCTGTAGCTCGTCGACCAGGAGTTGATACCGAGCGTCTGGAAGAACGTCGCGACGGAAAAGTAAAACGCATCGGCCGGACCGTCCGGGGCATTGGCGAAATGCTCGCAGAGTTTCTCGACCGTCTTCTGCAGGTAGCGAAACGATTTGGGAAAGTACGGGTTGAAGTAATCCCCAGCCGACGCCCCCGCGCAGTTGGACGTGAGCGGGACGGTTAAATCGCCGTCGTCGAAGATGTACGGAATTTGCTCCGAGCAACTGGCCGCGCACGCGTCCCCGTCCAGATAGCTACCGAACAGTGCGGAGATGCCGAAGGTTCCGAGCTTGTCGTTCGGCAGGTGGGTGCGGTACTCCGTTTTCGCACCGGCGTACCACTCCAAAAAGCTGCTGAAGGTCCGCGCCGGCTTACCGACCGCGCCGATCGGCACCACGATGTACCCGCCCGACGCGACGTACGAACGCGAGACCCAGCGAATGACGGAAGGTCCGGTGGTCGACGTCCCCGCCGAGTTGTGCGTGATGGTCTCGCGGTGCAGCAAGCCGTCGTCGCCGTAGACCAAAACCTCCCGCGCCGGTCGGACCGGGGTAACGCCGGTGGCTGATGCCACCCACGCGTCCTCCGCGATAGCGTTGGTCTGGACGATCAGCGGGCCGTAATCGGCGTTGGCGAGCTGGTCGGCCAACACCGGACTGGTGTCGAGCAGGAACGAACCGATTTTAACGGGCGTACCGAACGTGAGATTGCCGCCCCCGTTCATCGTGGTCGCGCTCATGACGATCGCCGCCGCGTCGTGCGGCCGGTCGCGAGTGATCGTCCACGGCCCGCCGGGGTTGCCGGTGACCTTAGAGACCTGAACCGCGATTGGAGCCGGGATTCCCGCGAGAACGGCGGCGGATGACGCGTTGAACGCGACCGGCGAGCCGTCAAAGCCGTCGACCGCAAGAGTAAACGTCCCGGCGGTCGGGCTGCCGGTGACGGTGACGACGACGGTCTGCGCATCCCCGCCGACGCTGTCCTTTCCGACCCAGAGCTGCTGGTCGTCGGGCTTGTCCGGCCGGCGGTCGGACGACCACAAACCGCCTTGCTTGATGATGTACCACTTCGCGCCGACAAGCGGGGAAGTTGACGGCAGATACTTGGCCGTAAGTGCGTCGGCGATGCCGTTGCCAGTGATCATCAATGTGCCGGTGTGCGCCGTCGCGTTGTACGTCTGGGCGAGGATAGTGCCGCGAACCGTCTTGAACGGGTCATCCGGGTCCACTTCAATAATCAGGTCGTAACTGTTCGGAATGTGAGCGGTTGCACACGCCGGTTCGCACGAGTAGCTGACCCACCGTTCGGAAGTGCAATGCGTGTCCCCGCCCCAATCGCCGACCCCCGAAGCCGCCACTGTGTAGGTGCCGTCGCCATTATCAGCAATCGAGTCGACAACCCCGAACTCCCAGACCACGTTCGGCGGCGGGTAGTGCGGTTGCTCGGGATAGACCGCAGCCCACCGCTCGGCGAGCGCTTCCCACGGCTGAATGCGGTATCTCCAGCGCGCGACGAAGCTGCGGTCCGAAGGCGGCGACGTGGGCTCGCCGTTTGGAAAGTTAATCCAAGGCATATTCGTTTTTTCGGTGTCGATGGGGGTGAGAAAATCTGCACTTAAATGCTGGCTTGAACGAGCATTAGATATTCAGAAATTCAATGAACAAGTGTGAACAAGTGCGAAATCGTGAGTAATTCTGTGAATATTTGTGGCAAAAAGTGTGATATATGTGATATAGTCTTTAAAGCCTGAATGCAGGTCGAACCGGGGGTTTGAGCATGGTGAGTGGGACAAGGATCGTTCGATTTCTGCACCCGGCCCGCAGCGAGTGTTTCCGGCTGATCAAGCCGTCCCGCGATCGAAAGATCATGCGTCGGCACGCGCTGAAACTGCGTTACTGGCCCGACATGCATCCAAAAGCTGACTCGGGCGAGGTGTTGGACTTGGACTGGAGCTGGGTTCGTGCGTGTCAGGGATTGAACATCGGCGAGCTTCGGATTCACGAGAAGATCGACGGCTTTGACAACTGGAGAGTGATCTTTTTTGAAGGGCCTAAGCCGAAGGTGGCTGACGAGATGCCCCGGCTGTGGGTGATTCAATTGCTGAAGAAAAAGCGGAACGAGTTTACGGACGCGAACATTGAAACGTTCAAGCTCCGAAGGCTGATGGTTGTTCAGCGCTACTACGAGGCGAAGAACTAAAGGGAGCAGTGACGATGGCAAACGCACTAAAAAAAACAGAGACCAAAGGCAACCCGGCGACCCGGATGCTTCTGACCAACACCCTCGAGGTGCTGGGGGCGTTTCAGGAATGCTCTGACGAGATTCAGCACGGCATCTTGAAGATGGCGAAGATTCTGCACGACCCGGACGCCGATCAGGACGAGAAGGACGCCGCAGCGGAAACGATGATGGAAGCGCTGTACCCGCAGTACGTCGGCGACGACCTTGGAATTGATTCCCGCGACTTCGAAAACATCGAGCGGCAGGCGGATTCCGCCACCGAAGAGTCGTTGGATGCCGAAGAGGATACGTTCGCCGAAAAGCTCGCCCAACTGATGGCGGACAAGAACATGACACAGAAAGACTTGGCGGAAAAGATCGGCGTAGGCCAGCCCGCGATCGCCAACATGCTAAACCGCCAGTGCCGCCCGCAGCGTCGGACGATTCAAAAGCTCGCGTCTGCTCTGTCGGTCGACCCGAAAACGCTCTGGCCGTTCTCTGAGTAGCTGGCGGGCGTTAAATGACGGCGAAGATATTTCCCCCGGCAGCTTGAATGCTCGCCGGGGGTTTCTGTTTACGGAGCGCCCTGAGTCATGAACGGGTCGCTGAAGCCGACCTGATTGACACTGACCATTGTCAGGACTTGTCCTTGGTACTGTCCGATGGGGAGGGATCCCCCGCCGCCGACTTCGTACCAGACGATCGCGTTGCCGTTGCTGTCGGGGCCTGCGTCGGTGCCGTACGCCGGCGCGTACGCGTTCAACTCATCCCCGACCGCGTGCGACGAATTGGTCAGGCGAACGGCGACGTCGCCGGTGCGCTCGTTGGTGCCGTCCCAGCCCCGGCAGAACGCGTAGGGCACCTTGGGTGAGTCAGTGGGAAGCGCGGACACGCGGAAGCGGACTGCCGGCGGGCGCTGGGGGTCGGGCGGGAGTCCGTGCAGCCGGTAATTGGCGGCGAAGGCGGATTTAAGCTCGTTCAGATCGTCGATGATCTGGTTCGCGCCGGCCGCGGTGACGGGATCGCCTGGGGCGACCTTGGAAAGCTGGCGATCAAATTGTTGGGACATGGAGTGGTTGGGCGAGGGCCGTCGACAACTGAGGAAATCGCTTGACTATCCGACAGTGTCGTATATTATATCTCCAGTTCGACGAAGGAGTGGTCGATAACTGTGAAAGGTAGGAGTTGTGCCGACGAAGAAGAAAAGCACCATGGAGCACCGGACGCTCATTTATCCTCGCGGGTTATTTAAACCCGAAGATTTGCTGAGCTTCGTGCAGTTGCCGTCGTTCACGAAACACTGGAAACACCTTAAGCTAAATGACGACGACCTTCGGGAACTTGAAATGTGTCTCATGGCTAATCCGCATGCAGGCGCAGTGATTCCACAGACGGGCGGCGTTCGCAAGATTCGCGCGGTACCTGGGAACTGGCAGATGGGTAAGCGTGGGGCACTACGAATTTGCTATGTATACCTATCGGATGTCTTCATCATTGTGCTTGCCGCGGCATATGGGAAAAGACGAAAAGAGGATTTGTCCGCTGCTGAAAAATCAGCCATGCGGATGATCATTCCTGAATTGAATAAAGCCTTTTCTGCGGAGCAGAATCGAAAGGAATGATGTGATGGCTCAATCGGCCATTGCGAGAGTTTTACGGGAGCTGCAGATGGACAAGAAGAAGAAAGGACGTCGTAAGTCATTAGGCGCCGAAATTGTTGAAGGGCTCACTCAGCTGCATGCGGCAATGCAGTCCGGGAAGAATGTCGAAGAGGCATTCACGGTTCGTAAGGTGAAGCTCGATTTAAAGCCGCAAGAGTACGATGCTAATTCAGTCCGGATCACCCGGGCGAGAGTGGGCGTAAGCCAAGCGCTCTTTGCCCAACTTTTGGGTGCGAGCGTAGATTTGGTTCAATCTTGGGAACAGGGCATTCGAAAGCCGAGCACTATGGCGTGTCGGCTTCTGGACGAGATGAATCTCGATCCGGCACGGTGGCGCAACCGGTTGAAAGACGCCATGCGCGAAGCCGATACGGATGCCAATTCGGAGGCAATATCTTCGTGACCCGGGCACGAGGTTTATTTCAATAGCGTTCTCAATTTATATCGATCGTGCGTAAATAAACAGTTTTCTCGAAAAAGGCTCAACATCATGGCAACATCCAAGAAAGACGCATCCAGGGCTTCGAAACTCCTGGCAAACCCGAAGACACCTGCCGGCGTCAAAAGCGTCGCCGGTTCGGATCTGTCGCAGGCAAGAGGCAAGAAAAAATGAAACCTGCAAATCGGCCGTGACAAACGGTTTGATACCGACCCCGCTTACCTGGCGGGGTTGTTTATGCGCATTGAAATCACTACAGCAAACCACAAATTGCCTCGCTGAGCACGCCGCCGATCACTGATAGCTGCCGATCTTTGCCAGCATCTGCTGGGTCAGGCCCACCAGTTCCTTGAGCAGGCTGGCCGATTTCTCGCCGCCGCCGTTTGCGACCGGCGACGGGGCGGCCGGCTGCTGCCGTTCGGGCCCGTAATGCTTCATCTCAAGCCGGCGCGTTTCCGCCGCCTGGAGAGTCGGGCCGGGCCGCTCGACGATCGTGCCGTGTCCCGTAACCGTCAAGCGCGGCAACCGGGGGTGCGGAATGCTGTCTGGTTGCCTGGCGTGGGTGAGCTTCCACTGCGCGATGCTGTCGGGCGTGGTGCTCGACGACGTGACCAGCGGGTTGGCGAGCTTGGGCGCCGGGCTGGAGCGGGCGATGGCAACGGGATGTGACACACGCGCATGCGAGTTTGCGTGGACCGAATGCTCTGCCTTTTTCGCAGCGACCAGCGCGGGCTGCTTTTCGTGCAGCTTCGTACGCTCGGCGGCGACGTTGGGACTCGTCCGGAATTTCTCCTTCAACGCAACCCGCGCGGCTTCAACGTCTGCAGTAGCATCCGTCGTGTTGACATGAATATCGCTTACTGCGATCGCTGGCGGGACCGCCGAAGCCTGAGATCCGGCGTGAACACTTCCTGGTGAAGCCGGTCCGTAAGGAACAGCCTTCAACGGTGACGGCGGACCGAATGCCGACGGCAAAATAGGCGACGGGGGACCATAAGGGCTGGCAGGTCGGCCAAGTGCCCCGTCGCCGCCAGTGCCCTGCTGCTTCGCATTAAGCCGATCGCTGTCGAGCTGATCGTTCGCCGCCTTTTTCTCGTCTGCGGCCTGCTGCGCCATCGCCGGCGTCATTGGAATTTCCAGTGCAGAGTAATCTGCGGCGATCGCACCCCCTTTCACGTCGTTCAACTTGAACTGCGTCGTGTCGATGTCAGACACTGCGGTACGTGCGACATCACCACGCAATTCGGGGCTAGCGTTTCGAATCTTCGCTATCAGGGCGGCATCTTGCTCCGAAATGTCCGCTCGCAGGTCGTGTCCCTCAACACGTAACCGATTTGCGTCCCGGTGGGACTGGTTCATCGTGGTCGATTCAGTGATTTGGCGGGTATGTTCCTCGGCCGCCAGATCCTGAGCAGCGGTGTTCGCCTGTTGGACCGCGTCTCGCTGCGTGATATCGGCAGCCTTAAGTCGGGCCTCGCCTGACGCTTTCAGCATGAGCATCTCCGCACCAAACGTGTCGCGCTGGATTAACAGGCGGTCGGCCGCCGCCCTGCTCACCAAATCGGTAATCGATGCCTCTTGGTTCTCCCGCAGCGACTTCATTCCCGCCGCAGTGTCGGCCTGATAAGTGCCGCCTCTGCGATCGCCGTGCTCGTCGGAAGCACCAAACTGGGACTCGCGTTGCGCGACGAGAAGCTTTCTGATTTCCGACGGCGTCTGTTTATCATCGATTTTTGCGTCAAGAGCTGCTTGGGCGGTGCCGCGTTGTGCTTCGCGATCTGCAACGTACGCAGACGCAGCATCGTGATTCGACGCGTACGCCTGCGCCTTTGACGATTGAACGATCGAGCGGGTCTGCGCTTCGACCATGACCAGCTGCGACCGCAGATTGGCCTGCGCCTGCTCGATCTGCAATTTCGACGCAGCGGCAAACGCGATCATCTGTTGTACTGAGTTGTCATCCAGCTGTGCCCGAATCTCCGGGTCTTTTTCTTTGAGTACCGCCGCATCCAGCGAACCGTACAGGGCTTCCCCTTCGGCACCGCGCTGGGCTTGAACTGCCTCAATCGGACGGCCGGTCGCTTCCATTGCGACTGCCTGCTGACCAACGGGAATTAGCCTCCCGGCGGTCTTGAGTGATGACAGGGTGATGTCTTTGTCCTCCTTGTTCAGTGATTTCTTGGTGTCCCGGTCGGCGGCCAGAGTCTTGACGGTGTCGTCGTAATCTTTTGCGGCGGCTTTGGATGCTTGGGCGAACGTAAAATCAGCAGCCCACTTTTTCGAATTTGCTTCAGCATCGTATTTGGCGTCGACGATAGCCCACCGACGCACCTTGCAGCCCGCCGGCTTCTACGGCGTTCCCGATGCGCAACTCCCGCAGCCCCTCACGCTGCGTATCCCACATTTTGCGGAAATCTGTCTGCGGCACTTGGACCACGCCGCTGGAAGTGACGACCGCCTGATGCGACGTGATTATCCTCAGTGATGCAACTTGCTTCTGCGCGTCGGCGAGGAAACCCGCGATCGATGCGGCGGCCTGCCGTGTGTCGACGCTGATTCGCATCGCCGGCGGAGCAACGATCATCTTCGAAGTATCGATCGCCCGCAGCTGCGTGGTGTCGGCGACGATCTTTACCGACGCAGTTTGCGCCTCGATCGTTTTGAGAACGCCTTTCGTCTCTGCCGGCGCGGCTCTCAGCGCGTCGGTATTGACGCCGATTGTGACATAAACGCCACCGATTTCTTCTGCGTTGTTAGTTAGATCTTCTGGCATGGATTTGAGTCAGGTGCGGGATTTGGGTAGCGTTAACGCTATGGAGCTATTTGCGGAACTGATCCGTTGGGCGATCGCGATTGCGTTGATCTACTGGATAATTCGAGCAGCGGTGACGGCAGCGACAAAGCGGCTCCCAGGTCAATTCCTGGATGAGCGATATAAGCGAACGTGGACCGGATCTGGTCCCTCAGGACCAGGTAAGTTCAAAGTTTCTGGCGTGGACAAGTCTTCGATGATGGATGTCGTTGAATTTGTCGAAGCCGCCACTGCGGAGAACGCGCGGGCGAAGGGCGAGCTCAAAGGCATTGTTGTGACGAGCGTCGAGCGTGCGTAATGTCCAGGCGTCCGCATACCCGCTCACCGCCTCATCGATGGGGAATACGCGTTGAACATAAACGTGAACCACGCAACTGACGGATCTGTTTATCGATCTGGAAGGCAGGTCATCAGTTTTATTGCTTGAACAAGCGACGCAAGCGACACAACAGTGTTTTCGACTCGCGCGTCGAACATTCCCAGACGATGATTACCCGCCACCCCATCTTTCGTAAATCTGCGACGTTACGTTTGTCTCGCCGGATGTTGCGTCGAAATTTACTTTGCCAAAACGATCTTCGAGTGCTCGGCGAGGTCGTACGCTTGCAGCCGTGGCGGTGCCAGAAACAGCCGTGCACGAAGACGGCCGTGCGGTATTTCGCAAGCACAATATCAGGGCTGCCGGGCAGTGTTCGGACATGCAGCCTGAATCGAAGTCCCAACGAGTGCAACGCTCTCCTGACTGCCAACTCTGGAGTCGTGTCGCGCTGACGTACAGACGCCATCATCCTGCTTCGAACGTGATGGGATACGGTATCCATCTTAAACAAGCTTCATTGCAAGAAGCTTGCCGACGAGACTTATCATCAGGGGTGGTGGAACTGCGTTCCCGATCATAGTACGCAACGCCGTTATTCCTCCCGCGGCGTCAAAATCGAAGAAGTCTGGAAAGCCCTGAATTCGCGAAGCCTCGTGGGGAGTTATCAACCGCTGTCGCCTCGGATGTACGTACCTGCCCTGGCCCATCGATCCGAAGCCGCTGGTTATCGTTTGCGTAGGCTCCGACCATCGCATTCGGCCGTACACCGACTGATAGGTGTGCGGCTTGTCACGATGACACGGCGGTCTCAAGCTGTCGGGCAAGTCATATAGGTCGTTTTTAAAAAGGTATGCTACACGTTCTCGGTTTATGTCAGTCATCCTGCACGGTTGGGACACTAGCTTTCGGGACCTGGAGGGCTCGTCCAGCAAATCCTTGATGAATGTGCCGACTGCAAGCTTTGGACCCGCCAAACGGGGTGGCAAGAGCTGACCGATCGAGATTTCAGGGAGTAGAGAGGCCAATAGAATATGGCGACGCCTGCGTTGAGGCAGGCCGAAATCACGAAAAAAAACGACCGCCGTCGTCACATGATAACCCCGCTCGCGCAGTTTCTGCTTTGCAACGCCGACAACATCAGAAGAGTCGTGCACGACGCTCGGTACGTTTTCGATGAACGCGAATTCGGGTCGCAGAACTTCGATAGCCCTTGCGGCACAAAGATACAATCGATTTCGCGGATCGTTTCTCCGCGTTGAATTGTTGAGATCTGAATGCCCTTGGCATGGTGCCCCGGCAAGCATGATTTGAACCTTCCCGCACTTGTCGGCCAAGTCGCGTTCCCGAGGCGTCGGGAAGGTGCCGAGTGCGCCGTCGAACAAATCCTCGACAGGGCGGTTGCTGCTCGAAATACCGACGTCGAAGTTTGCGCGATATACGGCGAGAGCTGCTGGGTCGGTATCGACGGCCAGCCGTACGTCGATGGTACGCCCGGCCCTTCTGGCTGCTTCGCTCGTCCCCAACGTCAGTCCTCCGCATCCGCAGAAAATGTCTGCGATACGCAGAGGATTTGCATCCTGGGCCAACTCGTCGACGTCGACTTTTTTCCTGACCCACGCGAGAGCGTCGCGGCGGACAGCGCTCCAATACGAACTTGCCTTGCCGATCTGCCGTTTCGTCCTTGCGATAGTGGTCTGTTCTATCATTCGTGCGGAGTCTAGCCGATGTTTATGCCAAACTCGAGGCCTGCCGCTAGGGATTAGCGCGATAACCACGTTCCGACACAAACCTGTTCAACGACGATACCCGAAGATGCGATGCTGCCACGGCTGTAGAACGGCAGCACAATGCTGCCGCAACCGTGAGCGCCGGACCTCGCGATGGCCCGGCGCTTTTTTATTTGAGCTATCTGTTGCTTAGGCGGTTTTCTTTCCGCCGCGGTGTAAGACTGTTTGAGACTTCGTTGCAGCAGCTGTTGGCTTCTGACGGGAAACCGAAATTGATAAACTTGCCGACAGAATTTCGATTACGATCGACTCGATCGACCGATGCTCGAGATTGACGCGTTCGACCAATCTTGCCTTCACGCTCTCCGGTAATACGAGCGTGAGTTCGTTTGCCAGGTCTTTCAATTCTTGAGTCGCGATCGCAAGCGCGGCGTCCAGTTCCTGCACCGACATGCCGGCGCCTTTCGCGAAGCTCCGGAAAGTCCCCGGTGTTACATCTCGAACAAACCGCTTTTTGAAGAGCTCGTTCAGTGTGCTGGTCGACATGTCCGCCGCCCGGGCAAAGTCTCGAATGTCTTTGTGACATTTCGCGCGCATCAAATGGCGGAACACTTCACCGATATAAACCATTTTCGAAACGCTATCAGGTTGCAACATCGGGTTCTAACGTAAGTTACATTATCGAAACAAATTCGATACTAATTTGCTTGACACGAATACATATTCGCTACATAATCACTACATCGATTAGGAGTGATGCAAATGGCAATCAACATTCGTGACGAGCATCTGGAAAAACAGATCGACGAGGAGCGGCAGCGACGCGGTGACGCAACGCTCGCCAAAACACTTGGCGATATCGCACGTGAACGACTGATGCAGTTGGAGATGAGGCAAGAGCAGCGTGACACCAAAGCCGATCTCGTCTCGGCTTCCGTGCCTGGTTCATGATCCTACAGACAGCGTCTGTAACCACCGGACGAAAACCGACTGTATTTGGAATTTTCGCAAAATACGGTGACTACCTATGCCAGAGATAACGAACAAACAGCGTGTAACGGTTAATCGGCATCGCCCGTTTCGCCCGGCCCAACGACCGTACGCTCGCCCCCGACCGCCCTTCCGGGGACCAAAGCCCAAGAAACCTCAGCCGACGTTTGCACCGCCGACGTCAAACAAGCAGTTTCGGCACAAGCTCCACGTTGCGGTCTGGCGACTATCGCGAGCGGCCGGCCTCCCCTGCCGTGGCGTTCTGCTGGCGTTCGACCTCGGCACCGAAAACAACCTCCCGCTGGACCGGGACGGCCGCGCACTGCTCGTGAAAGTTCGTCACCTGCTGGCATGGAAAGCACAGCACCGCCCGCCGCGTTCTTAATCGGATGCGTGGAGCTTACAGGACTCACAGTCCGCCCAGGGACCTGCCGAGTGTTTCGGCGGCTGGGTTTTGAAAAAGGATGGTTTGCGATGCAAACGTTACCCCCTACCGAACCGTTGGTCTCCGATGTCGGCCGCTCCGACGTGATGACGTTGTCGCTCGATCAGGAATTGCAGGGTCAATACGACGAGCAATACAGTGGTCAGGACAGCCGCCCCGGCTGGTCGCCCCCGCCGAGAAAACGAAGTCGCGAGGACGAGGTCGACGCCCAGTTCGCCGGCCGAGAGTTAACGGAAATCAACGAAGTTCTCGACGAGATCGAACAGGGTCACGACGGCGCTGCGTTGTCGCTCGGTCGAAAGATGGTCGAGTCGCGGCGGGAATTTAGGGCCAAATACGGCGTGTGACTGGGTATCGAATCGCAAAACAAAGACGGCGGCTCAGACCAGGGAACGCCGCCGTCCGAATCAAGGATTCCAAATGCAGTACGTAACAGACGACAACAGCCAGAGTCAACAAGAAATGAACGGCTGGCACATCGATGCGGCCCGCGTTGCACAGGAAGCCGCGGAAGCTCTGGTCGTCGAGGCGATTGTCGCCCTCTACGCGTCCTTCGGGATGTCCAGTGCCACCACTGCGATCCGCAAGGCTTTGAACTGCGCCACGAGTCAAATCATTGGCCGGGGAGGTGCGGCGTGAGCGTTCAGACTTCCAATAATTTCACCAGAGTCTGTGAGTGCACCGCTGAGGAATGGTGCCAGGACCAACTCGATTTTTACGTCGAGAAGGCGAACTACAGCCGTGAACGGGCGATCGAGACGATCATCCGCGACATCGATTCGGATCTGCACAGCGGCGTGCTAACCGAGTCGATGCGCGCCGAGGCGTTGGAAGCTGTGAAGGCGATGTTGGCTTGCAACACTGTCACAGGCGTTGTCGCTACGCGAGTCGACAAACCTGAGATTGCATTTTTGGAATCAGAGGTGCTGTCGCTTTCGACGGAGCAGGACGTGAACGCAATCGCCCGCGTGCGTTCGATGACGAAGTTCTTTGCGCAGCGGGCCCGGGAGATCACACAGCTTTGCAATAAGGTCCTCATCGAACGCATCGAGGAGACCGGCGAGGACATCGTCATCAACGACGTTGTGCGGCTGTACGTCGGCAACCCGCCGGAATACAGCGTCCGCAACATGATCGACGCATTGGCTGCGATCTTCGACGCCGGCGGGGGCGACTTTGCGGCACTGGCCGGGTGCCTTTCGAGCGGCGCATTGAAGCCGGGTGCAACCAAAGCCCTTTTCGAGTCCGCCGGAAAACCGAAGTTGTTCGATCAGTTGTTCATCACGACCACTGAGCCTGTTCTGAAGGACGGCAAGCCGAAGAAGAAGCTCCTCGAGACAAATGCGTTCACGAAGCGACGCCGACCGCTGGAACAGTGCAAACGAATCGGCATTGAAGACGTCGAGCTGGAAATGGACGCGGCGGTAGAGCAGTACGAACCTGGCGTCGGGTCGGCAGGCGAGTAAGCGGCGTTGAATATCAAAAATTAACTGGAGATTTCCCATGACAACTTCAACCACAGATCTGGCAATTCGAGCTGCGACCGATGCGCAGGAATACATGCCGGTGCTCTCGATCGAGCAGGCCGTGACGCGGTACAACTCGATAATCGATTTCACCCGCAAGGTGATGAAGGAAGGACGCGATTACGGCACGATTCCCGGCACCGGTAGGAAAAACGACGACGGCACGCCGAGCAGTGCGAGTCACACACTCCTGAAACCCGGCGCCGAGAAGCTATGCACCATCTTCGCATTGGCCCCCCGGTTCGAGGACTACCGCGTCGTCGAAGACTGGGATAAGGGCCTGTTTTATTACGCCTACCGCTGCATCGTCAGTCGCAACGGCAGGGACATGGGCGAGTGCATCGGCTCGGCCAACAGCTTCGAGAAGAAATACCGGACGACCGCCCGTAAATGCCCAGCCTGCGAGAAGGAAACCATTCGGCGAAGCAAGCCGAATCGGGACAGTTGCGAACAACCGGGCTGGTACTGCTGGCGGAAAATCGGCGGCTGCGGAGAGCAGTTCTCCGCCGACGATCCATCGATCACTGAACAGAAGGAAACGGTCGACGCATTGGCCGCGGCCGACAAGATCAACACCCTGCAGAAGATGGCGCAGAAGCGGGCGTTCGTCGGAGCAGCGCTGATCGCCACGAACGCGTCGGAGTTTTTCACGCAGGACCTGGAAGACGTCGACCCGGCTTCCGTGCAGAACGAAGTGATCGAAGGTGAAGTAGTTGCCGAAGCGACAGGTGATTCGGATAAGAAGAAAGACGACGCCGAATTCCTCGCCGCGTGGGACCGCGAATCCAAGACCCACAAACTCGAACAACCTCTCGGCCGCAGCGTGCTGGGCATCATGTTCAAGCGTCGAAAGTTCGGCGGCCTGCAGGACGCCGGTTACGAAGCGCGTGTCGAATTGATTGGCGAATTTAAAAAGTTGACGCCCGAGCAGATCGATGGCTTCCGCAAGGCGGCGACGAAATCCAAACAGGCGGCTACGGGACCCACCGACCATCCCGTTACGCCGGACCAGGTGAAGACGTGGGAAGACGTTGAATCGATCGCCTTCGACTCGGCCGCGATTCAGGGCGAAAGCGATCCGGCGAAGGTCTTGCCCGCAATCCAGAAATACCGACAGGCGTTGAAATCGCCTGACGGCACTGTCGCGGAGCGTATCTCGTTGATCATGGCGATTCGGGCGCGGCTGTTCGATTACGCGACCGGTGAGATTCGGGCGGCCGATAAGCAGGTGGCCGCTTAGCAGCAGACCTTGGTGGTGTTTGCATAACGCTGGTGACATCCGGCGGCGGCGTCCTCGGACTCTTGCAACATGTCAGCCACCTGTAGCAGCGGGATCGTCTTGCCGGGCCAAAAGCCCGGGCCCGCTGTGAGGTTAGAGACGGGACGCGGCGTCGGGAAACCGGCGGCGCAGCCTTATGCCGATCGCCGGCATCCGAGAGAGGTTCCCCCTTCCTCCCTCACCTGGCGATCGGCTTTTGAACAGCGAGTGAACGGATCGACAGTCATGCTTTCAGCCAACCTATTACAGCCTCGATGTCTTCCGCCGACGGTCCACCAAATACTCGGCCTTGTTTCGTCCGCTCGTGCCGCCGCTGTAAGGCACGTTACCCGCCGTGAGTTCATTCGGCGGGGCGCAATCGACCGGGACCGAACAGTCAGTTGCGCAGGGGCAGGAGCGGACATCGCGATTGCCTGGGACTGCGAAATTCATGTCGACGGAGCGAGTATGGTGATCAAAAGGAGTCGGTCATGAGTTTCACTGGTGAGCAGCTCAAACATCCAGAGCCGCGATCGGTAACCCCGTTCGATGATGTTTTCACGGAAGCTGAGGCGGTCGCCTTCCTTAAGCTCGATGGTCCCCGTGCGCTAAGAACGCTCCGTGAGAAACACGATCTTAAAGGCGTGAGGCTCGGCAAACAATTTAGGTATCACCGGCAGCACCTGATTTCGGTCGCCGAGCGCTTATTCGGCGTCAACCAACAGTCGCCGGCCGGCAGCCGATCGAAACATCGCAACTAACATGGCAACCACGCCAACAAAACCTCGGCTCATCAAGCACCACGAATACAGATCGTGGACGTCTACCTGGCGAGATGACAACGGCGCCCGCCGGACGGCCCGCTTTGGACGTGAGGGAGAGATTCGTAAATCAGACGCCGAGGCGAGGTTCAATCACTGGTACCAGACGCAATGGTTGAGGTTTGCGCACGTTCGTAATCCCGCCGGCGACGGCGGGCCAATGTCCGTCGTCCGCTTGGCTGCGAAGTACCTGCGCTACGCGGGAACGATCTACAAGAAGCACGGCCGCCGCACTACGTCAATGGATTGTGTTCTCTACGCGATGCGATCGCTCCGCGATCATCACGGTTCGGAAGTCGCAGACGAGATGACCAACCCCAAGCTCGCGCGACTTCGTGATCAGATGATTCGTTCGACGGTAAACGGCAGGACGAGGGTGCTCGCTGTCAATACTGTCAACGGTCGGTTGGAATCGATCAAAGCAGCGTACCGCCTGGCGCGCGAACGCGGCTGGGTGTCGGCGGCCACGCTCCAGGACGTCCTTGCGGTCTCCCGCCTCCGGGCAGGAAGATGCGAAGCTGCGCCCGCGGGCAAAGTGAAGCCAGTACATCGCAATGAAGTAGAACTGACACTCGCCGTCCTCCCCCCACTCATGCGTGATATGGTCGAGTTGCTGTGGCTGACGGGCATGCGTCCAGGCGAAGCTTGCTTGCTCCGGCCGTGCGATATCGACACGACCGGAACAATCTGGGTTTACTCGCCGAAGGAATTCAAGACCGAGCACCTCGAAGGGGCTCGACCGCGTAAAATCTGTCTCGGACCAAAGTCGCAGGAAATCCTTCGGTCCATTCTTCCGCAGGACCTGGCTGCGTACGTCTTCGACCCGAGAATTTCTCAGGCACAACGACTCGAGCTGAAACGGGCCGGCCGTAAAACGCCTGCGTGGCCGTCGCACATGAAAAGACACAAAGCTGAGCCGACGGCAGCACTGAGCACCAGCTACAACAACAAAACGTTGCGCCGTGCAATTCATTACGCGTGCCACCTTGCTGGGATCCAAGCCTGGAACCCAAACCAGCTCAGACACGCGCACGCGACCAGGGTCTTTAAAGAGCTGGGCCTGAACGAGGCCAGCAAATCGCTCGGTCATACTGATCTGGGCACTACCATGATTTACGCCGAGCGCGACCTCGACATTGCCAAGGACGTTGCAAGGAGGCTCGGATGACCACCAGTCACCAAATGGCACGAAACGTCTCCCATCAAGTTTCTTTGGAGTCCGGGGACTCCACGGGCCGTCAGGTTATGTCTTTGTTCGGTAATAAGTCGTCGCGAACCGTCATGGAATGTCGAGATGTAAAGGTAGACCCAGATAGGCCTTGCACTCAATTGCAGAAAAAATCGACGCTTACGATTTCGGCCTTATTCTGCTTTGGGACCAGGAAGTCGCAGGTTCGAATCCTGTCACCCCGACTTGATAAGACAAGAGGCCCTTCAGCTAGCAAGTTGAAGGGCTTTCTCATTTCCGCAACAAGACTTACGTCGTTCATTGAAAAGTTCGAACACACCAAATCGAGCAATTGCCGCTTTTCGACGTACTCTGCCCCAACCCATTTCTGCTCAAGGGTTTGAGAAAGTTCAAACACTTTTCCGGCCAAGGCTGCTTGGTCGGCGCGATCGATGTCGTCGCGGTGCAATTGAATGTCCAGCGTAGCAATGCGGTCGCGCAGCTCGACACTCTTCCGGCTGAATGTTTCACCATCAATCTCTTGAAGCAGCCGAAGGTTTAACAACTGGTCCTGCTGCTGGCGAAGCAGCGTCAGTTGCCGCTGAACATCATCTGTGTTCCGTCGCGACTGTTCCCGCTCGTTCTTGGACCAGTCCAGCAGCGCATCCTTGAACAGGTCGCGGATTTCATCGGGCTGGCGAATACTTCGGAACAGATCCAGAATCTGTAGATCCAAATCGGCCTCGGTCTGGCGCACGTTCGGGTGGCCTTCGATGCGTTTGTAGTTGGCACAGCGGTAATAGACGTATGTTTTGCCGGACTGCTTTTTCAGAACGGCTTCGCCAGTAATGACACCGCCGCAATGACCGCAACGAATCAACTCTCCCGCGAAGGTCAATTCGTGGCTCTTGTAGGTTTTCTCGCCAAGTTTGACCTGCACGCGGTCCCAGGTCGTCCGCTCAATCAACGGAGAGTGTGCGCCGGGAAGCCATTGCCCCTTGAATCGAAGCTCACCGATATAGGCCCGGTCGCGCAGGATTGTGTGCAGTTTGCTCCGGGGCCACTTCGGACACTTTGTAGTGTACTGGATGCCATCGGCATTTAGTTTGTCAGTCAGGCTGTCGAGCGTGTGATGATGGTAGGCGTACAGGTCGAATGCCAACTGAACGTTTCTGGCCGCATCGGGATCGACAATCACCTTACTGCGGCCATCGACGCGCAGGTTCTTGTAACCGTACGGCGTCAATCCAACGAATAGACCCGTCTCCGCGCGCTTGGCCAACCCCTCGCGAACATCCTTGGATTGTTGTTCAGTGTAGAAACTCGCCATGCTCGCCAGCACCCGACGGTTGAGTCTCCCGGCGGGAGTATCTTCGGTGGGCTGACTGACAGAGATGAACTGAATACCGTGGTTGCTTTCAAGCCGTTCCAGTTCCACATAATCGAACAGATTCCGCGCCGCCCGATCCACTTTGTAAAACAGCAGACCATCGATGTCGGCAGAGTGGGCTTTGCAGTAGGCGATCATTTCTTTGAAGACCGTACGCTCATCGACTTTGCTGGCGGTTTCCGCCAGGCGGTATTCGCGTACGATGTCGCCGCCATTTCTTGATGCGTACAGGCGCAGGGCCTGCTCCTGCACATCAAGGCTGAAGCCCTCGCGTTCCTGCTCACGGCTGCTGACTCTAGCCAGCGCGACGTAACGCTTCCGGCGTGAGTTCTGTTTCGATGTGTTCTGCGTCATCGCCATCTTTGTCTCCCTTCAGGAGCCGAAAGAGGTTGCCCATCGACAACAGAATTTCTACCGCGTCCTGATCGGTAAGGGGTGTTGAGTAGTACGGCTGGAAAGTGGTGCGGACCCTCTGCACCCACGCGGGGGTGATCCACGCTGGCAGCGTGGAGACAGAAGACGAGGATGAGTCCGGGTGAAGCACATTCCGCATTTTGCGGATGCGCCTTCACCTGTCTTCTGTTTTCTGAACGACAGCAGTCCGAATAATCAATTCGGTCCGCACCGGAACCTGCTAACGCGCTTTCGCTTCGCGGTTTTTGATGCGTTTTACCTGCTCGGCTTTGGCTTCTTCGACCAGCGTTTCCATTGCTTCGTGAATCTCTGCTTGGAAACACCTGGTCAACAGGTCGGCTTGAACCTTCGGGTCCGATTCGAGGAACTGCAACATCGCGGCGGCAAGGCACCGGCCAAGTTGGCCCCCGTAAGTGTCGGCAATTTCCCGGAATCGTTTCTCGATATGCCGGTCCACCGCCACGTTGAACTTGATTTTTTCCGCCATATCTTCGCATTATCGCCTACTTTTGAACTACTTGCAATCTTCCATCGTCTTCGGAAGACGATTGATTCTTGACAAGAAGACGAAGAGATCATACATTTTCGGACGTAGGGGAACAAGTGGCCGATTTTTGGAGTGAATCATGCGAATGAACGCGGTGACGGTGAAAGAGACGGTGGTTGAAGAGCCTGGGGCAGAAGCGGCGCTTGCCTCTCTTGCGCCAGAGCGATTCGAAGTGCGGGACCGCTCTTCAGCAGAATGGCTGGTCCGCAAGGTCGTTGAGGCCGATGCCTACATCGTGAGAATCAAACATCAGGCTGACCGGGAAATCCGTAGCACCCAGCGGGATAGGGACTTTCTGATGATGCGGTACGGACCGCAGCTTGAGCGGTGGACCCGCGAGCAACTGGAGCAGACCAAAGGCCGACGAAAGTCGGTCCTGTTATTGGCGGGAACGGTTGGTTTCCGGCAGGTCGCGGCGAAGCTGGTTGTTGATAATCAACCTGTCGTCATCCGATGGGCCAAGCGGTTTTGTCGCAAGGCGGTCGTAACGGTGGAGCGACTGAGCAAAACCGAACTAAAGAACCATCTGACGGCGACTGGCGAAATCCCCACCGGGGCACGGCTCGAAGCTGCCTCAACAAAATTTTACGTCAAATGACAGGTCCTCTCACTAACGGAATTCATCATGCCAGTATCTACACAATCATCGACCGCAAAACCTTCCGGCTCATCCGGTGGGTCATCTTCCGACCATTCCCATGCCCGCGCCTTTGGCGGTGGATCGCCGGTGATGATCCAACTCCAGGCAATGGTGCGATTTCGTGCCGACAAGAAGGAACGAGCCTGCTTCTGCGTCCATAACGTGCCGCCTAATCGTGCGAAGCAACTTTTCAAATGCGTGCTGGCACTCCATCAGATGCAGGGAATAGGTGAGGAAATGCTTCGGGTCGATGTTCTCCGGCCCGAGTCAGGTCGATACCACGACGACTTCGGATTGGCGCTGGCGGTGGCAATGGTGGCGTCGATGACCAAAAAGCGGATAGACGACCAGCTGCTGCTGGTCGGCGACGTGGATCTCGCGGGACACATTCAACCTGCAAGCACCGAGCAGGTGGATCGTCTGAATCAAGCGATCAATGCCTTTCAGATTGAAACGCCGGTGACGATCGTTTGTGCGCCAGCATCGGCAACATGGATCAACTCTTCGTCGACAGTGACAGTCATTCCGGTGCGAACGCTCGCAGAGGCAGTCGAAGCGGTATGGCCTGGGGTGGAACTACAACCTCGTTAAGAAGGAAATCAAAATTATGGAAACTGAAGAACGAAAACAAAAGCAGGTCTGGCTGGACCAATCGTTCACGCTGGACCTCCGGCACATGGACCCCGATGGATCAGATGAGGCAGTGCATTTTCAGGTTGCGCTGTCGGCGCTTGGAAGCGTGCGGGAGCAACCGCAAATGCGAATTGGTTTGAACGATCCGCTAATTAGCGCGGCGATCGAGTTCTATCCCGACCACAGCGATGGCTACGCCATCCAGCCGGAAACCATCGAGCATCCTGCTGGCATGACCCGCAACGAAGCAATCGCCGTCATCAAGGCGATGTTTGAAAAGTCAGGACGCGGCGCTGCGGCCGATGGGGATTGGGCCTGGCTTCCGGTGCAACTGGACGAATATTTGGCCACGATTTTCCCCTGGCCCCGATACGAGCAAATCGCTGAATTACTTCGGCAGGAAGTGCAAAACCGCAATCTACAGGTCTTGGGAAAAGAAAAATAAAGGAGAACCATGCGACCTGTTGAACTACCTGCAACATCGGCACGTTCTGCATCCACCAACCGCACCTCGAAAGGGAAGTTCGTGAAGCGCAGGGCTGTGCCAATCAATCTGACCGTCACAACTCGACGGCAGACACCGCCGGAGGCGCGGAAGTTCACAGCGGCATTAGACCTTCTCTTGACGGAGATTATTCGTCATGAATTCAGCCGAGTGAGGAGCAAATCATGAGTTATGAGTATTTACGAGGAAGGAGGTTCATAAACCTTGTCCGCTGTTCGAGTGACGAGCAAGCAGATACGTCACCTACAGATCAGAACAATATTCTGATCGAATTCGGCGTCGACCATGGCATGATCCACGCCGGCGATGATGTTGTCTTAGAGGGCGTCACCGGATCGGTGCCAGCGTCGCGACCGGATATACAGCGACTTGTTAACCGAAAACGTGAATTCGATGACTTTGACATCGTTTTGGTGCAGGACTTCAGCCGATTCACGCGCGGGGGCTTGGACCATGCCGGTGCGATCAAGATTGAATTGGCGAAGGAAGGAATCGAAGTCATCTTCGTGACGTTTGGGTCCACCGGTGACGTGGACCAGGACTCGCTCATCCAAGGCATCGGTTTTTATGCCGCCCAGCAGCAAGCCAAGAGCATGAGCTACAATGCCACGCGCGGGCAGATGTCGTCCATGCAGGCCGGGAACTTGCCCCACACGTTCAACATTCCCTTCGGTATCGACCGTCTGTACGTCGGCGCGGACGGTAAGGCACGCCATCGCATTCGCAACCTGCCGGATGGCACCCAGCAAAAGCTGGAAGTAGACGCTGATGTGGTCATAACCACCTTCGGTCGGAACCCGAAAAAGGGCGCGAGGGTGCATTATCATCGTCAGTCCGATGAAAAAGTTCTGCTTGTTCCCGGCGCGCCGCAGCAGGTTGAAACCGTTCGCCGCATTTATCGAATGAGACTGTTGGAGGGCAAAGGTACCTACCTTATAGCCAAGGCCCTCAACAATGAGGCCATTCCCTCGCCACACGGCAAGCTTTGGAACACCGATACGATCAACAGTATTCTGACCAACTCAACGTACACCGGCGTTGGTATTGCCGATCGCTACGCCACCGGCATTTATCATTTGCGCGGCAAGACATCGGCACCGAAACCTGTCCATCGCGACCTGACAACGATTGCCCGGAGAAAAAAGTCGCACAACACCTATCGCCCACGAGATGATTGGCGACTTCAGCCGCATCCGCATCTGCTCAACTATCTCGACGCATCAGTTCGTGAGTTGGCCATTGCGCATCACGAGAAGGCGTTTGAGAAGCAGGCCGAAAAAGCGCGGACGCCGCAAAAGAAACAGAAGCGCGGGGGTGACAGCCATGGCGACAGCCCATATCTGCTCAAGGACATCCTGCGCAGCAAACAAGGCAACCATCTAATGCGCGGTTGTCTATCCGGACCCCCTAATGACCAGCGCCGGTATTATCGTGTCAACAGGTCTGCAAGTACGCCCAAAAGTGGTTCTATGTTGAAGACGATGATTGCGGCTGAGCCATTAGAGAATGCAATTCTCGATGTGATCAAGGACGTTCTGCTCGACATTCCGAACCTGCGAAAGCATGTAGAAGGCGCGCACCAAAAATTTTTTTTGGGGGTTTCTTCAGACCGGGAGCAGATCGCGCCGTTGATTGCCGAGCAAGAAGCACTCAAAGCCAAGTTGGAAGATACCTTTTCAATGGGGGCGGCGAGCCGCCGGTTGATGAAGGACAAGATGGAGCAATGGGAAGCGCGCTTGCTCGTATTGGAGGACCGCATCAGCCAAGTCCAAGGCCATGCAAAGGCCCCGGCGGTCGATAAGGATGCCTTCATCACCAACGCCGTCGAAAGCCTCGCTACAGCCGCCGAAACGCTTAAATCGGCCCCACCGGCTGCGCTGCGGTCGCTGCTGTCGAGCCTCATCACCAAGTTGGAAATTGACCTCGAAACGAGGGCTGTGGAGATGGAGATAACGCTGCCGCAAGGCGTAAATCTGCGTTTGGGCGCCAAAAATCCATTGTGTCCGGTTGAGGGGAAGCGTTGGCCTTCCCGGAACGAGACACAATGGACGGATGGGCTGAAAATCGCGATTGTGGAGTGCCAAGGCGTGCGCGGACACCGCAGAATGTCGCCTTGCTTCACATGTAGCCGCCGTGCCGCCTAAACGCTGCGGTGTTTCCGGAGGCGGCGAAATGCCTCCTCCGGATTCACGCCGCAGGCGAGGCACCAGTCCATGAACTCGGCGACATCCACTCGACGCTCGCCGATTTCGCTCTTGTGGATGAATACATGCGTGACGGTCAGCTTCTGCCCAAGGTCGCGCTGCGTAAGCGAGGCGGCTTCGCGAAGTTCGCGGAGCAACTTCGGTAAGTAGCGGTAGCGCGGGGCATGCTGGGCCTTGGCCATTCCCAGCACTGTCCCCGATGCGACGCTTGTTACCCGTTCGCTACCAAGTATATTGTTAGCGAAACGGAAGCAAATTGTGTTGCCGGTTCTGGAGGGTTTGTCTGTGACCGTGAAATGTCAAAGCTGTCAGAAACGCTTCGAAGTTCCCGATGTATACCGGGGCCGCACGGTGAAATGCCCCAGTTGCAGGGCATCCACGACGGCGACTGAAAAGCCTATGTCACCACCGAAAATGGTGGCCGTGGCAAATGTTGTTAACCCCTCCGTGGCCGTGGCTGGCGTCAAAAACGATACGGTGGCCACAGATGATGAGGAACTTCCCGTTTTCGAAGCTGTGGACCCATTGATTGGTGAACGCTCTACTGCATTCTCCCGAATGGCCTACGGCCTGGCGATTGCCACAGTCGCTGGCTACTGCATTCCGCCGCTCAATTTTCTGCTGATCATCACCGGTTTCAGTTCTCTCGTACTCGGCCTTAACGCTTCAGGATTCATTGCAATCCGCTGGCGGTTGATCATCGCCCAGCAGGAGCCTTTTAGAAAGCGAGCGATTGTCGGCGGTTGCGGCCTGGTGCTGCTTCTGCTTCTACACATCTGCATGCTTGTCGCATTGATGCTCGATGAGAAGTCCCGCCATCACTAATTTTTTCGAAAAATCACACGTCAAGAAAGTAGAGCAAATGATTCAAGTCGCCTGTGAGAAGTGCGGAACGGTTTTACGTGTTGCCGAAACCATGGCCGGGAAGCGCGGGCGCTGCCAGAAATGCGGTACGCCGCTCAGTGTTCCAACGCCATCTCCAGATGAACAGCCACTGACGGTCACCACGAAGCTGGCTGCTATCGCCTCATCGCCCACAATCGCCAAAGTCGCTGCGGTCGTCTCGGGAAAGGTCGGCCCTGCACCGGAAGGCCGCTACCCCGAGATTGTCCGCAATGCAGCTTTGGTGCGCTGGGGCGCGGGATTGGTGAACTCCGGCGGATGGTTCGCTGTGGTAGTCGGTGCGCTGATGGCGGTCATCGGATTGGCATGCCTAGCGACTGCTTTCTTTTCTAGCAGTTCTGGTGGGACCGCGACTGCGGCCTCGTTTGGCGCGTCGTTTCTTTCTCAAGGCTGCGGTTTGGTTGTGGGCGGGATTCTGCTGGTCGCCTTGGCGGCGTTCTTCCGCCTCATCTCCCATACATGCGAAGCGATTCGGGATTCGGTTATTTGCCAGTTTTCTTCCGATTCATCTGAGGTCCACTGATCTTATCTGCAATTTGGGAAAAGGGTTATGGAACGGCTACGGCATCTGCGTCTTGGCGCGCCCGTCGCGCGCCAAGACGCCGTTATTGGGACGTTGCGATTATGCGAGACAGGTGAAGAAGAAATCCTATCTTTGGGTCTGTTCGACACACCCGCGTTGTTGCCGGTGCGCGAACAGACGCCCTTGAAGGATTTACAATGCTCCTCGAAACCACTGACACCGTTGAAACATCCAGCGACACCGCCACGGTTAAATCCACAACAAAAAATCCCGGCCCGAACCTCAAAAAGACGGCGCGATGGTTTGATGAACTGTCGGCGCTGGCCAAATCCAAAGTGAAGTTCATCGCCACCGATGATTTGACGATTCACCCGGCCTGCGACTTCGTGCCGTTCTACCAGCCAACTCAGGATTCGGTTGAACAAAGCGTCAAGGAAAATGGCATCCTGCTTCCCCTGGCGCTGGCAAAGGATGGTCGGGTGATCGATGGCCGCTATCGCCTCGGAGCAGCCAAGAGGCTGGGTTTGAAAAAACTTCCGACGCTGACCATCGGGATCGACGGTGACGATCTGGTTCACTGGATCTTCCACGTCAAATACGATCGCGAACATCTCAGCTTGGAGGAGCGGCTGCTGCTGGCACATCAGTATCAGAAACGGCTCTCCGGCGAGTACATTAAAATCCGCGCCAAGAAGATGACCGCTGCGAAACTGGCCCCGAAGAAGGCAAAGGCGACAAAGAAGCGGCATTCAACCCTGCCACGGCAGGACAGCCGCAAGGAAGCGGCTCAGAAATTTGGTGTGCCATGCCGAAAGCTGAATGCGCTCAGCCAACTTTCTAAAGACCGCCCGGACCTGTACGAGAAGTTAGCCGCAGGAGAACTGAAGGTGGATGCCGCGCTCAAGCAGAGGGGTAAGAACGTCGAAATGACGCGCGTCACCGAGGCGACCAAACTCTTCGTTCGGCCCGAAGACGTTGTGGATGGTCAAATGGAAAACCGCATTCACCAAGGCGAAGCGCAGGATGTTCTGAAGAAGGTTGCCGACAATACTGCCTCGCTGGTGCTGTTCTCCCCGCCGTACTTCGGGGCAAACGTCGCCTACGAGCCGCGCCTGCTGGAAATGACGTACCAGCAGTACCTCGCCCAGCTTCTCGCGGTGATAGCGGAATCACTCCGCATCAGCCGCAGCGGCGGTCGGCTCATGATGGTGGTGGACACGACGCACAATCCCGTCCCCGGTGGCGACGAAATGCTCCCAATCTTCGCCGATCTCACGGTGATTGCGCGCGAAGCCGGCTGGAAATTTTGGATGGACTTCGCTTGGTTGAAGCCCGAAATTTGCGGAAGCAAAACCACCTTCGGCTCATTAGGAAGATGCTCCGCCCCCGGCTGGGGCCGTGACCATGAGTGGATTCTGCTGTTCTTCAAAGATGTCAAAAAACTTGAGGGCGACGTTGCCCTAAGCGACCTGTCTCGCGATGACCATCAAGAATGGTGGGACAGCACATGGGAGATCCGCGCCGAAACGCGTCGGGAAATGCTTGCGGCGCACCCCGCACCTTGCCCCGAAGAACTGGTCGAGCGCGCAATTAAGCTGCTTACCTATCGTCGGGATCTCGTGGTCGATCCATTCAACGGAAGTGGTACCACGATGGTGGTCGCCAAGCGTTTGGAGCGACGATTTGTGGGCATCGATCGATCACCCGGCTATTGCGCCATCGCTCGGCAGCGGCTCGCCGAAACACAGAATGACCCGGCACGCGATGTCGCAATTCCTAGGCAGTCGATGTCCATCGATGAGGAGCGGGGAGGAAGCATAAATCGGTCGGCAGCGAAAGAAATTAACCGAGCGTCTGTCGATGCGAGCGGTGTGGTTGTCATCAACAGTCAACTGACCTGATGGCAAAACGCGTCGAGATCTGCTCTGTCACGGCCAGAAGTTCAACAGGTCCATACTCATCGCGATTACCTAAGCTGAATACAAGAGGGGCGTTTATGAGATTCTAAAGTAGTCGGACCCAGAAATGTATGCTGTCAGCCGAAGAGGTAGTCGGCCCCAGGATTCACAATGAACCTGACGACCGCTTTGATATTCGAAAAGTCTTTTTTCCGCGTGTGCCCGGTGACATGCACGAGCTTATTTACGTCCAAAAGTTTGCTAAGTGCGGTCTTGAAATTGACCGCCGGCGTATTCGTCAATACGAACAACTCCAACTCTTCGATCGACTTCTCCTGGCCGGCGAAAGTTTTGTGAAGATCGTCTGCCAAGCGATCATCGCCATAGCTGAACAACCTGCCCATACTTGAAGCGAACTTGTCAGAAAACTCGAATGAGCCGGACCGATCAACTTCCCACATTGCTCGCTTCATCTCTTCGAGCCCGCGCAAGTTGTTCGTCGAAAAGAAAAGCCAATATATAATCGCGTTTGCATCACCACGCATCGCAAACGGGTAAACGTACTTGGCACCCCCTCGCTCCATGAGTGCCTTCATGTAGATGTCGCGGAACCGGTCTTCTTTTTCTTGCCCGTGCAGCTGAATGACTTCTTTCCATTCGGACCCGCCGAAGGAATTCGTGATGCCTTCGTGCTTCGTTGGATCGGCCATAAATGGGTGCAGCATATTCCAGTTAAGATATGAAAAGACCTCACACATCGGGTGACGAAGAATTCTGCCTACCAAAGCCATCGAAAACGACGAATAACCGAATTGATCGAGGAAAAAGAACGCGGGGCCGAGCGTCCGCCAGGCGGCTTCTTCGCGTGCAATAATTTCGAGAATTACTGGCTCACACTCTCCTTCGATGGGATCGTCAACTTCAATGAACGCCGGGAGCTGCGACTTCGATTGGCTTAAAAGTTGTCGAAGATTCTCAACCCGATCATGCCGTTTCTCGATCAACTTGATTTGAATGGGCACGGTCGTTTGCAACGCCGACTCTGCGGCGCGGATCGCGACCAGCGGGCTTCCAGGAACCGCCCCAGCGTATTCCCCCGCGCCGGCAAAGCCATCAACGTAGAGTAATCGTTTCGTCGATCCAACCTGCGCGGACTGCCGAGAGAGGATCAGAAAAAAACGCTTAAGGTACGCCTCAAGAATCTGATGCTTCGCCCGCGTATGCGGCTCGGCTTGATAAACAGTAGATCTCGGATCAGCCATTTTTTACCCCCCCGACAAATGAGCGCGGCATTTCATCCCAGGTTCTGTCATCCAGCATGCGTCCGGTTTTTGTTTTATTCGTGCCTCCCCACTGCTTGAAGAAAAACGGTACGTTCATATTGATGCAGCGGTTCCGAATCTGGCGCACCCAAACCGGATCAATGGGCCGCGATTGAGGACCCGATTCACCGCCAACGATTACCCAATGTATTCCCGTCAACGGCAAACGTGGAATGGGACCGATCAATGGTTCCACAGAAAGAAATCTGACGAATGCTGCCGTCTTCGTTAAATGATGAACGCGATCTGTAACCATGGCATTCTCGACACTCGTTCCCATCCAGATGTGGCTATTCCAAGGCAATTTCGACGACATCAACGCGACTCGCTCCGGTCGCTTGGTTAAAATCTGAAACGTGTGCTGGGGACATCTGTTCATCACATCGAACACGCGATGAATAAATTCATCCGGCACATCATCGTGAAAAAGATCGCTCATTGAGTTCACGAAGATCACTCGCGGCGCATTCCAGCTTAGGGGCTCTTCGACGCTCTTATAGTCGAGAAAGACATCGCCATTCCACCGGCCAAAGCGGTTGATGACTTGCAGGTATGCGGCCTTCTTCCCCGCGTTCTGGCCCGCCTCGATTGCAGCGGTCGCCATCGCTGCCAGTCGTTTTGCCATACGCTCCGCGTAGCAATTCGCGCAGCCCGAACTAACCTTCCGGCAGCCTACCACCGGATTCCAGGTAGAATCAGTCCATTCGATCGTGGAAGATTGGGCCATAACAAAAACCTAACATAAAATTGCCGATTGTCAAGCTGACACCGGTTTGCGCCGCGTCCGCGTCACATTTGTCGGCAGCGGCGCCTCTTGAATCGACTCGAGAAGGGTATGGGCGGATTCGTACTTCCGGCCTTCGGCTTCGGCGAGGGCGTGTTCGGTAGGGACCAGTTCGCCACGGAAGGTTTTGGCGAGCGTGAATTGAATCAGCTTGTCGGCGCGGGTGGCTGTCATGTAGGCTTTGATTTTGTTCCCTCGAGCCGATCGCGCGGTAGAAGGAGGCGGCAATGGTGATCGTGGCCTCATTATCGATCTCTTTGGGCATGCCGATAACTCCGCAGATTTCCAACCGCACGAACCACCGTCGAGCGATCCGAACACGGCAGTTAACTCCGCAACACGAAGGCCGGGATTCAACGGCGTCAATTCCTGGCAGTTACGCCCACAACCATCGGGTGCTCTCGGGAATTGTTTTAAGGCATCAGGGTATACTGAAACACCGAAGGTAATTGGCATCTTGAGATTTGCCCGCTGAACCTCGATTTTTTGCAGGTGATTAAGGCAACTAAACCTGATTGTCTCCATTTAGGATTTACCGAGACACCTGAGAATGCCCGACTTGCGCAGACAACGGTGGTCGTTAGCCGAGGGTGTTCCGATACTTAAATGCCATTGCCCGATACAGGATTGGCTTTTTCGTCCACGCTGCGGTCGGTGACTTCCGACTGAAGCAAACGGCTTTAATCGCTTCGCTAATTTCTTTTCTCACATTCTTCTCAAGTTCTTTTCATCGACCTGAACCCTCCCGGCGATGTTTGGGGTGTCGATTCGATCGTTTAACAATCAACTGGAGAAGAGGATGAAGCAAAAATTGCTGATTGTGGATGATGATTTGGAGATATGGAATCTCGCTAGTGCGTGTCTGGCGGATGCTCAGACGCAGTGTTTCTATGCTGAGGACGGGTTTGCGGCAATAGCGATGGCTTGTTTGAAGAAACCGGATGCGTTGCTGCTCGATATGAACATGCCTGGGCTGCACGGATTTGATGTTTGCCGGCAGCTAAAAGCTGATCGAAACACTCGTTCCATTCCGATCCTGTTTGTCACCTCAAATTCTGACGTGACCGATAAAATCAGGGGTATCGAGATCGGTGCTTCGGATTTTATCACCAAACCATTTCACACTGGAGAATTGCAAGCGAGGGTTCGTTCCGTGCTTCGACATCAGGTCGAGATCAAGCGTGTCGGCGGTGTTCCAGCAAGAGATGTGGTGACCGGTCTGTTTAACCGAGAATATTTCGATCAACGACTCGAAGCTGATCTGGCGGCATCGCGTCGGCAGGGCCGTTCGCTTCTCTGTTGCATTGTTGAATTCGGCAACTGGGACAGCCGACAAGTGCCCGCTAATTGCGGCGACGAAATTATGAGTTCATCGGCTCGTGCACTCTTGGCAATGCTTCGCCGCGAAGATGTTGCTTGCAGGTTTGATGACCATGCGCTCGCGATTACTGGCTATGTCTCCAATTCGAATGAGGCAATGGAATTGGGTTGCCGCATTCAAGCGGTTGTTAGGGCCGCCGCGAACGCCAGTCAGATGACTGTGAATGTCGGCGTTGCGTTGTCGCGGTATTCCCTCGGTGATTCACTGGTGTGGCACACGTCCGAAGCTTTGCGAAACGCACGCATCTCTGCGCCGGGGACCGTTCAATTCGGCGGTGAACTGCTGGAGTTTGAACTCGTCGATCGTTTCGCTCGTGAATTCGAAAACGGAACTCAATTCGATGTTGTTTCGGCTTAACTTTCTAAGGACAAAAGATGACTCCCACTATTCTGATTGTTGATGACTCTCCCGCGATCCATCAGATCGTTTCCTCTTGCTGTGTGAATGAGCCGTGGCGCATTTGCTCGGCATATCGAGGTGTTGAAGGATTGGAGATGGCGGCTTCTCGGGGCGCGGAACTGGTGCTGTTAGATATAGATTTACCGGACATGAACGGATTCGATATCTGCCGGTTTTTAAAGGCCGGTCCCGCCACGGCGCGGTCGGCCATTATTTTTCTGACATCCTCATGTTCAACAGACGAGAAAGTCTGCGGACTCCAGCTTGGCGCTTGTGATTATATGACCAAGCCGTTCCGGCCTGCCGAGTTAATTGAGCGTGTTCGGGGTGCGCTACAGCGAAAGCCGATGCTCGACCGAATCCCGGTTTTCGACAACTCATCGCCTTTGGACCGCAAAGACGGTTTTGGCAACAAGGCAAGACAACGCCGAGGTAAAATGCGAACAACGTCCGAGGATCATTGGTCCTAAAAGTCCGATTATTCGACCCGCGCGGTATTTCCTACCTAACCCTCTAGCTGCTTACGGACGAAAGAAGATCAGGCACTTTGCCATTTGGCTGACTTTAATTTTTGGAGTCGATTGATGAACGGCCATGTACTGATGATCGACGACTCGGTTGCGTTACACCGAGTTGTAGAATCAAAACTTCTGGATGAGAACCTTCAGTTTTCAACAGCGCTGGATGCTGCGACCGGGTTGCGCATGGCCGCCGAACTGCGGCCCACCGTCATCCTGCTGGATGTTGATCTGCCGGATCTCACTGGGTTCGAGGTCTGCGGCCGGCTGAAGGAGATGAAGCAAACGGCCAGTATCCCGGTCATTTTCCTCACCGCTGACGCCGAGATGGGCAACAAGGTGAAAGGCTTGAATCTCGGTGCAGCAGACTATGTGACCAAGCCGTTCAATACTGAGGAATTGACCGCCCGGATTCGCACTGCGATGCGATCACGTCGGCAGATCGAACAGGAAGCGGGAATCGATCAAGCCTCGGGTTTGTGGAACCAGTCCTTTCTCACGGAACATCTGAAATCACAACTATCACTGTCCAAGCGGACCGGGAGCCCGGTTTCGTGCATCGCAGTCGATATTGATTCGCTTCGGCTGATTAATTCCAGGCATGGTCGTCCAGCAGGCGATGACGTGATCAGAACGGTAGGCGATCTGCTACTAGAAAACTGTCGTGCCGAAGATGCGGTATGCACTTGCGGCGGTGGCAACTTCTTCATCGTGATGTCGGGATTGGAACGTCAGGCAGCCGGTCGGCTCGCCGAGCGGCTTTCGAAACAGATGGCTCAGCGACCGGCGGCGATTGGCAAAACGCAGATTCCGTTCTCATGCAGTTTCGGCGTTGCAGACACGGTCGTTGCCACCGATTCACCGCTTACCGATCGGGCGCTATCGGCCGTCGCCATCGCAAAGCGCAATGGTTCGGGGACGGTTACCGTCGCTCGCCGGTCGCGAAACAGAACCCGTTCGGCAGCCTAACTGTCTAGTATTTCTTTAGTCCAGGAGTTGGAAAGATGATCAAGCACATATTAGTAGTTGATGATTCGACCGAGATTCACCCGATTATCAATGCGATCTTATCAAGTGAATCAGTTCAGGTGACCTCGGCAACTGATCCGGGATACGGACTGACCTTGGCCGGTTCAATGAAACCGGACCTGATTTTGCTTGATGTTGACATGCCCGGCATGGACGGTTACGAGTTCTGCCGCCAGATGAAGGCCAATGCGGAGATGTGGGCCGTGCCGGTCATCTTTCTCACCGCCAGAAGCAACACTGACCAGAAAGTTCAGGGCCTGCACCTTGGCGCGGTTGATTACATCGCCAAGCCATTCAGTCCCACTGAACTGCTGGCTCGTGTAGCTGGGGCTTTGCGAACGCAGTCGGTCATCACGAATCTGCAAAAATCATCGCTTATCGACACACTGACCGGCCTGGGAAACGGCCGGATGTTTGAGACCCGTCTACGCGGTGAAATCTCCGAGCGGGAACGGTCTCCGAAGCCGCTGTCATGTGCATACATTGATGTTGATGGATTCCAGAACATCAACAAGTTCTATGGCGAACCGTTCGGAGATCAGGTGCTTCGAAAAGTCTCCGAGGCGATACGTGCAGTGTTTAGGCCAGAAGACGTTCCTTGCCGTCTGAATGGCGATGATTTCGCGGTGTTGCTCCCTGATACGGAATTAGCAGACGCAATGACTCTTTCCCAAAAGCTGAAGAACGAGCTTTCAACGGCCTCATTGCGCTACCGCGATGCCACCATCCCTGTGACCTGTGGAATCGGATTATCCACTGCGCGCGGTCTTTATGACCATCAAGTTTTGGAGCGCGCGAAAGATGCGATCGAGAAAGGGTCGACGCGCAATTCGAACGGCCTTTGGTTTGAACGAGAAACCGATGTGGTTACTACCGCGTCAGCAGCTTAACGCTTTGTGATCAAGGAATTAATGATGGGTTTCATCGAAAAATCATTAAAGAGTTTGAATGTTCATTCGATTGCAAGTCCCGCAGCAGCATCCGTGCTGCGCTCTGAATACGCGGACATGCCCGCGATCGCTCGGGTGCTTCCGGAGTACACTTCCGGGCTTCCGCGATATGTCACACTCTTGAATGATGCGCTCAAGTGCGGCGCCTGTGCGAACCTGCGGCGTCTCGTGCATCAGTTGCGTGGCACGGGTGGCACATACGGTTTTCCCGATATTTCGCTTGTCGCGGAAATGGCCGAAGCAGCGATTGAACAGCAATTCGATTTCCCATCGGTGGCTGAGAAAGTATACGAGTTGATCGACTTGATCCAGCGTGTAGATGGATACCAGCATACAAATCCTTCTGTTAACCAAGTCTTAGAAATAGGCACGATCGATGTCGCTCTGTCTGAGGGCAAAGAGCGCAGGGCCGCCTGAATTTGGATAAGAGGATTCGAAAAATGCTTGAAATGAATTCAAATCTTGAAGCTGTTGGGAATGAGGCACGGCTCGCTTCGTTACACGACACCTTGCTGCTCGGCTCCGCCTCTGGAGAAGATTTTGATCGGTTCACACGTTTGACTTCAAAACTGTTGCGTGTCCCTGTCGCGCTGGTTTCACTGGTTGATTCAGATCACCAATTCTTCAAGAGTTGCATCGGTCTACCGGAACCTTGGGCCTCGCAGCGTAGAACACCACTGACCCACTCCTTTTGTCAATATGTGGTGGCAACTGAAAACGTCTTGGTCGTGGAGGATGCAAGGGTCGATCCTATCCTGAAGGACAGCGGCGCAGTGCATGATCTTGGCGTGGTTGCTTATCTTGGTGCGCCCTTGAAAAGAGCTGATGGACATATAGTTGGCGCATTGTGTGCAATCGACAGCAAACCGCGGAACTGGTCCGCCGACGATATTGAAGCGTTGAGCGATGTTGCAGCAGCGGTGGTGACGGTCATCGAGGGGCGTCAGATTGAGCGCAGGGCCGCCAGGGTTGAACAAGAATTTCAAACGGCCCAAACTGAAGAGCAGATGGAGCGGAGGCTGCGGTTTGTAGCGGATGTGATGCCGCAGATCATATGGACAGGCGACGCGGCGGGAAATATCACGTATTTCAACCAGCGATGGTTTGACTACACCGGTCTGAGCTTCGAGCAGACAAAGGATTGGGGCTGGGGTCCGGTCCTTCATCCCGACGAACTCGAAAGCTGCGTAGAATTGTGGACTGCATCACTGCGTACGGGCGCGCCGTACGAGGGAGAGTTTCGCTTTAAACGGGGCTCAGACCAGGAATACCGGTGGCATTTGAATCGCGCTCAGCCGCGACACGATGGGTCAGGTACAATCGTCGAGTGGGTTGGGACGTCGACCGATATTCACGATAAAAAGCTGGCCGAGGCCGCGTTGGAGCGCTCCAACCAATTGCTTGAGGCGCGCGTTCAGGAGCGTACGGCGGAACTGTTGCGGGAGCATCGCTTCCTCGAAGCGGTACTGGATAATATAGCCGATGGCATCGTAACCTGCGACGAAAATGGCAGCCTGAAGGTATTTAATCGTACAAGCCAGAAAAACCACGGTCTGAGCGCCGAATCATTGCCACCAGAGCAGTGGGCTTCCCGTTACTCGCTATTCAAAGCGGATCGTACAACGCCACTGCAGATGGAGGATGTCCCGCTGTACCGGGCTTTTCACGGCGAAATCGTTCGAGATGCCGAATTCGTCATCGCACCAGCCGGAGATTCTCCGGCCCGCATGCTGGTCGCCAGCGGGAGTGCATTCTACGACAGCGACGGGAAAAAACTTGGTGCGGTCATCGCAATGCACGACATCACTGAGAGAGCTGCTGCGGAAGAAAGGTTCAAAGTTCTATTCGAATGCTCGTCCGAGGCCCATTTCCTGCTCCAACATGGCAGAGTGCTTGATTGCAACTTCGCTGCCGTTGCGCTTCTGGGACTGCGTGAAAAGACGGAAGTGTTAAAGCTCCATCCAGCGGATTTTTCACCTGAGTTCCAGCCGGACGGAAGGCGCTCAGCGGAAACGCGTCGAAAAATCGATGAGCAAGTGTTTAAAAATGGCTTTCAGAGATTTGAGTGGACCTTGCGGCGGGCGGACGGGCTCGACGTATTCGTGGAAGTATCGTTGACGCCGGTGAAACTGAATGGCAGTGACGCGATCATCTCGGTATGTCACGATTTAACTCAACGCCGCGATGCCGAGCGCGCACTTGCCGAAGCGAAGCTGTTCGCCGAAAGGATAGCCGATCATTCAAGCTGCTCGATCTATATTCGGCGGCTCGACGATGAAGCATTTATCTATCTAAACCGAGAAACACGAGAATTCATCGGCCCCGAAACTTTGCAGCTTCCGAAACACGAATTCAATAAGAGATTTTTTCATCCAGATGATTTCGAAAACGTTCTGACGGCTCGCAAGTCAATAGCCGGCATGCTGGACGGCCAAGTGCTGGAGTACACCGCACGGTGCAGGCATGTTACTGGTGAGTGGCGACTGCTAATGCATCGGCAAGTTGTCTTCAAACGCGATTCTGATGGACGTCCATCAGAAATGATGGGAACCGCGCAAGACATCACCGATTTAATCGGGGTGCAGGAGGAATTAAGAAGAGCTAAAGAAACCGCTGAAACCCACTACGTGGCGTTAGAGCGTCAAAAGATTCTTATCGACACAATCTTAATAAACGTGGACGATGGGATCATAGCGAGCGACAGTGACGGAAACATCACCTATCTCAATCCGGCGGTTCGCCGCATGACGGGAGTTGGTGAACTGCCAACGGAGCTTACTTCAACCTGGGCCTCTGACAATCTTCGATTGTACAGCCCATTGACGAATCAACGACTTGCGTGGGAACAGCGTCCGCTGGGCAGAGCGTTGCGCGGCGAAGTTGTCAACCCGATTGAACTTCTGATTAAACCTGCATCAGACGTGACGCGCAACGTCGTAATTTCGGCCAGACCGATCATTGACGCCGACGGAAAAATCACGGGCGCCGTTGCAGCTTGGCACGACATTACTGAGCAGTGCCGATCGCGTCGAGAACTGATTGCCGCCAACGAAGCCGCCGAGCAGCACCGAAAGAATGTCGAGAAGTTCCAGTTGCTTGTGGATGGTGCCAAAGACTACGCGATCTTTATGCTTGACGCGCAGGGTATTGTCCAAAGTTGGAATAGCGGTGCACAGAAGCTCAAAGGGTACGATGTTACGGAAATTATTGGAGACCACTTCAGCCGCTTCTATCCGGAGCAGGATTTGGTGGACGGCAAACCCGAGCGTGTACTCAAAATCGCAATCGAAACCGGGAAATATGAGGAAGACGGTTGGCGCGTTCGAAAAGACGGATCGCAGTTCTGGGCGAACGTCATCATACAGACGATGCGCGACCAGTCAGGCCAACTTATCGGTTTCTCGAAAATCACGCGAGATCTCACCGATCGAAGGAAGACGGAAGCGGCACTGGCTGCCGCAAACGCCCAATTGCATCTGAAAACCAAGGACCTTGAAATTGCCAATCGCTCCGCAGACGCCGCAAACCAGGCTAAGAGCGATTTCCTTGCCAATATGAGTCACGAGATTCGCACACCTATGGCAGCCATCCTCGGATATTCGGATTTGATGCTCGACTCCAAACGCGGCGGAAGTGCTAAGTTCAATGATCTTCAGGCGATTCGCCGGAACGGACGGCATCTACTGGAATTGATAAGCGATATTCTCGATTTGTCCAAGATCGAGGCGGGCAAGATGACCGTCGAACAGATTCCTACAAACCTCCCCAGGCTCGCAGCTGAATCGGTGTCTATGACTCGGCCAAAGGCAATCGAAAAGGGACTGGAGATTGAACTTCAATTTGCAACTGCGATCCCGCGAATCGGCCTTACGGACCCACTACGGTTGCGGCAGATACTCGTCAACTTGATTGGTAACGCGATCAAGTTCACCAGCGCCGGGAAAATCACGCTGCGTGTGATTTGTGATAGCCCTTCTCCCACCAATACCACGGTGCGTTTTGAAGTGACCGATACCGGTGTTGGAATGACCGAGGAACAACAGGCGAAACTGTTCAAACCATTCGTTCAGGCTGATGCGAGCGTTACCCGGCAATTTGGTGGAACGGGTCTGGGTCTGACAATCAGCCGCCAACTTGCCAAGCTGCTTGGCGGCGATATCACGCTTCGCTCGGAAATTGATCAGGGCAGCACATTTGTCGTCAGCGTTGACGTGGGGCCAGTCGCCGCCGATCAGATGGTCAGCGATATCAACGAAGCGTTTGTTGCGAACGCCCCGGCGACATCCACAGGTGAGCCGAAGGTGGAATTGAAAGGAATTACTGTATTGTTGGCCGAAGACGGTAGTGACAACCGTGAGATTTTATCTGCCTATCTTCGGTACGCGGGAGCGGCAGTAGAGACAGTCGAAAATGGCCGCGATGCTGTCACAAAGGCAATCGCCGCCACCAATGCCGGTCAGCCTTATAGCGTTGTGCTGATGGACATGCAGATGCCCGTGCTTGACGGCTATGCCGCCGCCAGCGAATTGCGCCGGCTCGGATACTCACGGCCAATTATCGCCCTGACCGCACATGCGATGTTCGATGACCGCGCCAGATGCCTCTCCGCCGGCTGCGACGACTACATGAGCAAGCCGGTGGATCAGCACGCATTCCTGGCCGCACTGGCCCGCCACGCCGGGATTGCGGCATCGAAACATATCGTGGACGTAGCTGCATCGCCCATAATGGAGAGGCAAAGCATCGAGATTCAGGCCGAAGATCCCGGCTCATCCGATACAAGGTCGATTAAAAGTTCGTTGGCGAACAATTCCCAACTCGCGCCAGTTCTCTATGGCTTTGTCGCTCGATTGCCGCTGTTGACCGACGAACTGATCTCGCTGCAAGATTTAGGGCGGGCCGCTGAATTGTCTAGGGCGGCACACAAATTGAAGGGTGCCGGAGGCTCCTACGGGTTACCGCAAATCAGCGAAGCGGCTGCGCACTTGGAAGACTTACTGAATGCAGGGGACGCCATCGATAAAGTCACCTCAGAAGTTCAGGAACTGATTAGCATCATGAGGCGGGTAGACGGATACGATCATTCGGCAGAGAAAATCGCCAAGGAGTTGCCCGATGTCATCTAACAAAAATCGACTCAAAGCCAACCCGATTGACCCCAGGCCCAATGTCCTGATCGTAGATGATGACCCTGCGATCAGAGCACTGCTTGGGGCGCATTTGAAGCGACTTGCACTCGATGTGTCGGATGCCGCCGATGGGGCCTCGGCGCTTGCAAAGGCATTCTTGCATAAATTTGATTTAATTATTCTAGATGTGGATATGCACGGCATGGACGGATACACGGTATGCCGAAAACTTAAGGCCGACCTGCGAACTGCAACCGCTGCAGTTATATTTTTAACCGGCAGCATCACATCTCAACAAAAAGTGCGTGGGCTTGAACTGGGAGCGATCGATTACATCGGCAAGCCCTTCGATATCGCTGAGCTGGAAGCTCGGGTGAACAGCGCCCTACGCGTGAAGCAGGCCCATGACCTTCTTGCGCGCCAATCGATGGTCGATGGTCTGACGGGATTGTGGAATCGTTCCTATTTCGATTTGAAACTGTTTTCGACCTGGTCAGATGCGAAACGCCATCGAGAGCCGCTCTGCGCCATCATGCTCGATATCGACCACTTCAAGACGATTAACGACAGTTACGGCCACATGGTCGGCGACGATGTACTCTGCCGGGTGGCCGACGCCATATCCACCACCTGCCGCGCGTCTGATATTGCTTGCAGATTTGGAGGCGATGAATTTGCGGTCATCGCACCCAAAACTTCTTCATCGCAGGTCACTGTATTTGCAGAAAGAATTCGGTTTGCGATCGCCGCTGTCCGTGTAATTGAAAAGGGCATGTCGATCTCGATCCACGCGAGCATCGGCACCGCTGAGGCCAGGCCTGGCGAACTCGCCAACGATCCATCTGAGTTGATTTGCTCTGCAGACAAAGCACTATACATGTCGAAACGCGAGGGCAAAAATCGTGTCACGTCGTTATTAGCCGCACGGATAGCGGCCTAATAAATCGTGCAGTTCATAGCAGGAGCCGAATATGACAAAAGAACCATATGACAGTAGAGGTCAATGAATTGTGTAATTAACCGCTGCCGCATCGCGAATAAAGTGGTCTAACGGTGTCTTCTTCCTCCCCCGACTCGCGCAGCGGGACAGACAGCCATGACACCGGACGTGGACCTTGGTTCGTAGAGGCGGAGATCTGAACTTGGATATTCATTTATCAAAAAGCTGGCGCATTTCCTCCGCAGTAGTCGCGAAAAGTTCGGCCGATATCTTGCCCCGATTTGATTACCGGACATTGCTATCGGTCGCAGGACCGAGAAGTGTCCCCAATTCTGCTGCCGCGACGGCGAAAAGTTCAACTGGTGTCGTGTCACCCCGATTTTGATTATCGGACATCGTTATCGGTCGCAGGACTTAAAAGTGTTCTCAATTCTGCCGCCGCGAGGGCAAAAAGTTCAACTGGTGTCGTGTCACCCCGATTTGATTATCGGACATCGTTATCGGTCGCAGGACCGAAATATGTCGGCAATTCCGCCGCCGCGATGTCGATAAGTTGAAGTGCTGTCGGGTCGCGGCGATTTCCCTGGTTTTCAATGGTTTGGTGAGACCCAGTCGAACGACCTTCGTCGTCGGGGTCGTTTGCGTCGGTTTACGGAATCAGTGCAGTGTCTGGCAGGGCCCAATTCTGAACAAGCAATTCTTGCTCCATGCCGGACGCGACATTGCGAATCTGCGTCATACGGTCGTTCGTCACCAACACCATGCCGTGTGCTATCGCCTGAGCACAAAGCCACAAGTCGTTCTCTTGAATCTGCAGTTCTTTCGCGGTCGCAGGGTCCACCAACTGCTCGGGGCGCATCTTGGGCTTGCGCTTGTCGCCAGGCGCATACCTGTTAAAAAGTCGCGTTCGCAACTCGCCGTAAGCCGCACTGGCGTCAGGGGACAACTCTAACGGACCGGGCAGTTCTTTCTGGACGAACTTCACGTACGCTGCCTGCGCGACGAGATCGGGAGCCAGCGCGACCCGATGCCCAAACTCGATTTCTCCAAGCGTCACGACGGATACGAGCAGTCGAGGTTTGAGTTCGGAAGTGGCGGTCAGTTTCTGGAGCGCCGCGACATTTCCCGCCACGACGACGTGCTGCGCGCAGGCACCATCGTGCCAATACCGGATCGTTTGGGTATCTAGGAGAAAGTCACGCACTTAGTCATCACCTCCGAACGCCTCCGCGGCGGCGCGCAAGGCAGCGGTGGCCGCTGACGATCCATCGAGTTTCATCCGAACCGCGATCTGATCTACCGTCGAGCCGCGATACCCCGCTGAGATGTACTTGTGCAGCGGTATGAGGGACTTGAAGTTTGCTGGGTAGTAGTCGCCAAAGGTGCAGCCAACGCCTTTGCGCTCGGCCCCGTTGAACAGGTCGAGTAACTGGCGTTCCAGTCGCACGGGCAGGGCGTACGCGCGGAGCACGGCGGCATCCATTGCGAGCAGCGAGTCCCGGACTTCCGTGTTGGTCAGTGTAGATGCCGCATGGGGTGTAATGGGGCTGAACAAACCGGCCCGTGCGCCATTGTCAGCAACAACCCGAGTAGCGAGTTTGCGGTAATGCATTGCGGCTTGCTCGATGGACCTTTCGTGGTCCTTAGACCGCGCAGGAACAGGCATTTTCCGCATCGTTCCGACGAGAATGTCCCGCTTCCCCAACATGTCGTAGGCAAAGGCATTGGCCAAGGGCGAGTTGAGTATGGCCCAGAGGTATAACGCGCTCGGGCTACCATCACTCGGACGGATTGCTAAGAAACGACTAGTGAGCGCCCGTCCATCCTCGTCAAGCGTAGCCTTTAACTTCCAAGGCTTTCGAGCGACCGGGCCGTAGTTCAACAGCACCTGCGGCTTTCCAACGGGCGCGCCAGCAACGATTCGATCAACGACGGAAGGGGCGAGATTGATACCGACCGGCTTAGGCAATCCGAAAATCGTCATAGAGTCGGTTACGTTGGCGTAACCAATCGCTTCCCCCTGTCGCGGCGGGTCGTGGATCGTCCAAGACTCGCTTGTTAGCGCCGCGCCCCGATGAAATAAGCCCTGGCCAAGTGTCGCATATTTACCCAGCATCGGCATGGTGGCCAAATGCGCCCACACCTCGTCGAGTTCCGGTACCCGCAAATCCTTCTCGGAACTCGCCACAAAGCGGCTCAGAGGCACCTTACGCTCCCACGAGAACGCTAGTCGTTCCTTGAACGCCTCCATGCCTGCTTCGCGCACACGGCGGTACATAAATGAGACCGCCGAGCTGCGCGGCTTCTTCTTCCGGCCCATGAGCACCGCCACCTCGTGGTCGGCATGCTCGAAGAGGTTGTCGGCAAAGACACTAATCTCGGAAAGATCAAAATCCCTGAGCAGTTCTTCGCGTACAACCTTCGACTCCTTGTCGTGTAGCACGCCAACGGGCAGGACTACGCCAAACACGCCGCCCGACGGAAGGTGGGGCAGCGTTCGCTTTAGCATCTCGATGGCCTTAGTGTTCGCCGTGACCTCTTCGCCCCTTGCGCTGTAGTGCTTACGCTGAGTGTCGGTGAACGCCTCATAGGGCGGATTTGAAAGGAGGATTCGGACACGAGCACCGTCCTTGGACTCCTTTGTCATCTCCGTTTCTAGCACACCCGGCGTGAACATATCCTGCTGCTGAATCGCCCACGAGTTGCCATGCGGTTCGTCAGCGAGCGTTAGCGCGAGCTTGCCCAGTTCGATCGCGAACGGGTCCGCTTCAACTCCGCGCAGGTGCCTACGCATGTAATCGTGATCGGTCTTGCACTCGCCCTTGGCATCCCAACTGCGCAGCCATCGCATCGCGGCGGTGAGAAACGGCGCGTGCCCACACGCTGGCTCGAAGACCACGCGGTCGGCCGGTGCGATCTCTTCCACCATGCGCCACACCTGCGAGAGCATATGTTGGATGAGAACTGGGGGGGTGCTATGGATGCCCAGTTCCTTACGGATATCGTAGCGAACGCCTGACGTCCTGGACCTGCCGTTGCCCACCGCTTTGTCTAGCAGCGCATTTTCGTAAACATACGCGATTGACTCGCTCGAAACGTCCGCCAGCGATCCACATCCGGCGATACTCGCCGCCATAGTATTGATGGCGCTTCGACCGGTGTTGCCGAACGGCGGAAGGCGATCCGTCACGCCGTGGTGTCGCCCGACGCGGTCGAAGACTTGGTCAACGTTGTTCAGGTCTATCTGCTTGAAGTTCGGAACACCCTTGTCGTGGAGCACCTTCGCGGCAAGTTGCCAGAAAACCGTGCGATACACATCTTCCTGCGCTTGTCGCGAGTTAAGCCTCGCGCCAAGTGCGGAGTGCAGTCCGCTAATCGCATTCTCCACCAGCCGCAACAGAGTCTCGCCCCGATTCCTCTCCACAGCGGGCATTAGCCCCAAATCAAAAAACGTCATCTGCACCGGATTGGCAGTCGGTCGGCGAAGTTTTGCGTCGTAGATGGCGCTTGGGGCAAGTTCCGACTTGTGCACGCGGAAGAAGCCCGGCACATCCGCCCATTTGAACTGCTTGGGAGCTGTTGGTCCGCTCGGGCCTAGCCCGTACCAGTCAATCCCCAGCGAGTTGCAGACGAACACACTCGTCGCACCAAGATACTGCGCCTTGGCCGCCGATGACTTCGAGTCACCCTCCAACTCCACCGCCGCGAGGCATGCCGACCAACTATCCCACGGCTTGCCAGCAAAGGCGGCCACGTCAATCGTCGTCTCACCCACTTTGAACGGCCGCGCAATCTGCGCATCGCTATACCCGCACTTTCTCAAGTGCGGCACGAGCGCTTCTGCGTGTGGGGCGAGCTGCGGCACGGCGGCGGTTTTCTCCAGGTAATCACGCGATTCAGAACCAGCGGTTCTAATCGGCTCGTTAATTAATTGTACGGGAGAAAGACGGTTCTGTGCGAGTCGGTGGGTGTAGAAAAAGTTAAATTGGTGCTCAGCTGCCTCGACTTTGATTATCGGACAACATATTCGATCGCAAGATCGAGAAGCGTCCGCAACTCCACCGCTGCGAGCGTAAAAAGTTCAACTGGTGTCGTGTCACCCCGATTCTTGTTATCGGACCTGCACATCCTGTTGCCGAAGGGGCTGCCAGATTTCGCGATGACGATGGCAAACAGTCGAACCGCTTGTCCAGTTGTTTCCGCAGTGCATATCTGACATCTTCCCCGGTCTATTACCCGGAGATTCCGCCAGTCTGCTGCGGTGACTGCAACGAATCGGACCTTCGATCCATTCGATTTCATATGTCAACATCGCGTTTCCGGGAAGACTCCGGCAGTGATCGCTTTCCAATTCGGCTCGGTTTGGGTAGACACTCAGAAATTCAAAGTGGTATCTGAGCTAGACCGATAGATATCCGGGTGGATCTATTTATGGTGCCAGATCGGGACGACAACGCCGCTGGCGATCGGGCCGCAATGCCCGGCGATCATCGGCTGGTTTCCATTACCCCGGGGCCGACAGGGCTTATACCTTCTACCGCAGGGAGCGACCCGCTAGGGTTTCTGGGCGGCCTAATTAAACAGTACGGCGATGTGGTGCGGTATGAGACCAAGTTCGGGCCGTCCTTCTTGTTTGTTCATCCCGAACATGTGGAGACGATCCTCCACCGCGAAAATTATCGACGCGCGTCATTGGTGAAAATGATGCTCGGTGACGGCCTGCTGGCCACGGACGGACCGCGCTGGCGATCACAGAGACGCCTGATGCAGAAGGACTTTCTTCCGGCGGCGGTTGCGCTATTCGTCGAAATCATGACACGCGAGACCCGTGCAACGGTGAACGAATGGCAAGCCGCGGCTCACAACCACGCGGCGGTGGATATTACCGCGGCCATGACTCAGTTGACGTTGCGGATCGTCGTTGCTGCGCTGTTCAGTGAAGATTTAGACCAACCCACGTCGAGCGCCCTGTGCGAGGCGGTAACGCAGACCATCACCGATCTGGGTAAAATTTCCTGGACGATCTTCGGTGTATCGGTCCAATTTTCGCCGAGCAGCACTGCAATCTTCTCGGCGGGAAAACAAGTCATTGATCGCACTTGCCATGGCATGATCGCGCGCCGGCGCAGGCAGCCTGGTTCGCAACGCCCACGAGATCTGCTTACCTTGCTCATCGAAGCCGATACTGAAACCGGCCCCATGACAGATCGCGAATTGCGAGACGAACTGGTGACCATGCTGGTGGGTGGACACGAGACGACCGCTTTGGCGCTGGCCTGGACGTGGAAGCTGCTCGCGGACCACCCGGCAGTTGCGATTGAGATGTGCCGGGAGATTGATTCGGTGCTTGCTGGCCGGAATCCAACCCCGGCAGATCTGCAGAAGCTTCATTACGTGCGAGCGATTTTTCAGGAATCGATGCGGTTGTACCCACCCGTGTGGTACATGGCCCGCGTGGCCAATGAAAAGGACGTGTTGCACGGTCATGAGATTCCGCGTGACGCTTGCGTTTTGATCTCCCCATGGTTCACGCACCGGCATCCCGAATTTTGGAATAGTCCAGACCAATTCGATCCAATTCGGTTCATCAACCACAACCCGGGTTTGCGGGCGCGGTATGCTTATTTTCCGTTCGGCGGGGGCCGGCATCAATGTCTGGGACTGCACTTTTCGATGCTCGAAGGAGTACAGATTCTGGCTCAGATTGCACAGCATTTTACCGTCAAGCCGATACAAGATCAGAACGTGCTGCCTGACCCTGGCATCACGCTGCGGCAAAAGCCATCGATGCGCGTGACAATCGTGCCTCGCACTGCGTCGGCGAAAGTGTGATCGATGTCCGCAGTTGTTTTAACCCTGCCAGATCTGGTGCGTCGCCGAGCGGCTTCGGACGACCGCGATCGTATCGCCTATACATTCCTGACCGACGGCAGAAACGACGCGCAATCCATCACCTGGTCGCAGTTGCATGAGCGGGCGGTTGGATTGGCGGCGTTGTGGCGTGAACGAGGCGTCACCAGCCGACCGGTGCTGCTGGCGATGGCATCGGGTCTGAGATTCGTCGAAGCGTTGCTGGCCTGCTGGTATGCCGGCGCGATTGCCGTTCCGGTCAGTCTTCCCCGGCACGCGCGTGTCAAGCATCGACTGGACCTTGTGGTCGGCAATGCCAACGCAAAATATGTCATCGGGTTGCCGGAAACGCGTCCCTTGTTCGCGTCGATGGAAGCGGCGACCTCCACAGAGTTGTCCTGGCTCGATCCTTATGAGAATGCCCCGTTATCTGATGCCGCTTCGTGTCCGTCTGATACCGCGCAGCCTGTAGCGTTATTACAATACACTTCCGGGTCGACCGGAACGCCTCGTGGTGTGATCGTGACACACGCAAACCTGATGCACAATTCGGCGGTGATCGCCACTGCCTGCGGACACGGGCCGGGACAAACGATCGGCGGATGGCTGCCTTTGTTTCACGATATGGGTTTGGTCGGCTTGCTGATTCAGGCCGCTTATTCCGGGGCACGTTGTGTTTTCATGTCGCCTGAACGGTTTCTGATGCGTCCGTGGTCGTGGCTGCAGATGATCACTGATTACAATATCTGCTCCAGCCCGGCTCCCAACTTTGCCTATGACTTCTGTGTGGACAGGGTGACCGAGCAGCAAAAAACCACGCTCGACCTCCGCGGGTGGAAGACGGCGATCAACGGCGCCGAGCCCGTCCGAGCACGCACACTCGAGCGATTTACCAGCGCGTTTCGCGGCTGCGGTTTTTCCAGAGCCGCATTCTTCCCCTGTTACGGTTTGGCAGAGTCGACACTCTTGGTGACCGGAGTCCGGGTGAGTTCTGGCCAATTAAATCTACAAGTCACCGATGCGGTTGAAAGCTCGTGGAAGGAAGCATCAGGACGGGTTGGATGTGGTCCAGCACTCGGTGACAGCCAGATCGCAATTGCTGATCCGCAGACAAATCAGCCCGTTGCAACCGGTGAAATCGGTGAAATCTGGGTGGCCAGCAGCAGCTGCGCGCAGGGGTATTGGAATGACCCCACCGCCACGCAGATGACGTTTAAAGCCCGGCTTGGTGGTTCGGATACAAAGACCGACCAACGCGATTGGCTTCGCACCGGCGACTTGGGATTCATCAAGGACGGACAGCTGTTTGTCACTGGCCGAATTCGCGATTTAATCATTATCGCCGGCCGCAATCTTTTTCCTGCCGACTTGGAACAGACAGCAGAATCGTCGCACCCTGCAGTCGCGTCATCAGGCGCGGCAGCGTTCTCCATTGAAATGGATCACACCGAGCGACTGGTGCTGGCGGTCGAACTTCGTCGCGACTTGTCAAAGCTCACCCTGCCACAAGCCGCGCAGGAGGTGGAGATGTTGTCGATTCGCCGGCGCGTCATTGAGGCGATTACTTCCGAATATGGAGTGACACCGTTCGAAGTCTTATTGCTTCGCGCGGGAGCGTTGCCAAGAACCACCAGCGGGAAATTGCGACGAGTGACGACGCGCGACCAGTATCTCGGCCAGACGCTTGCACAATTTGAGTTCTCAAAAGGTGATTCATCACATGTCGGATTCAGCTCCTGATACTTCACCCATGAGTACCTCGCGATCGGCGAAAGAGATTCGAGACTACTTAATTACTGAGTTGTCGAAGTTGCTCGAGGTGGAGCCGGCAGCGATCGATCCGGCGGCCCCGCTGGATGAACTTGGCGTCGACTCCCTGATGGCGCTCGGCATGGCCGGTGGCCTTGCCGGTTGGCTTGGTCGCGACGTACCGGTCACGCTGATGTGGGATTATCGATCAGTTCTAGCCATTTCAGATGCGTTGACGACGTCGGAGTTGCCCAAGCCGTTACCTGCGGGTGTGGTGGCGCTTCAATCGAGCGGAAGTTGTGTTCCCATTTTCGGTTTCCCCGGTCTCGCGGGGACGCCGCTGGCTTTTGCCGCGATGGCGTCCCAGGTGGATAAGGATCAACCTTTCTACGGCGTTGCTGTGCCCGGCTTTGAGGGTGTGCCCGGTTCTTACGAAAGTGTCGAGGAGATCGCCGCGGCCATGTTAGCTATGATCCGCCAGGTGCAGCCCAAGGGTCCTTATCGGCTCGCCGGTTACTGCTTCGGGGGTCTGCTCGCGTACGAGGCGGCCCGGCAGTTGGTGGCTACCGGTGAAGAAGTGTCCTTGCTGGCGATCTACGATGCCTTCACCACAAAGGGCCGTTCGCCATTGCCGCGATGGAAGCGACTCTTCGTTCATCTGCGTCTGTTAGCTTTAGACCGGAGCCATCTCAAGCAGGTAGCTGGAAAAGCGTGGGGGGCAATTCTTTTGGGAAATCTAAATAAAGCCAAACCCGAATATTGGATCGAGGAGGTTCCTCCTGAGTTTGTCGCCGGCGCGCAGCTTTGGAATATCAATTCTATCGCGGCAGCGAAATATCAACCTAAAAGCTACGACGGCCCAATTATCTGGTTTCAGGCGACCGATCGGGCTAAATACAACGCCTTTTATAGGATGATGTCCTGCGGCGGGTGGAGCTGCTGCACAACGGGTGCTGTCACAACTGTTAAGCTACCCGGGAATCACGGCGACCTGATCGGACTAGCGCACGCCTTAACAGCCGCCCAGGCGCTTAGACCATTTCTTACGGAGTCGTAAGTCGGCAGTGGTAGATTGGTCATTTCTAAAACCCGAAGTGGCCGGGGAATTCTGTCGGTACAGTTGCCGTCTCGGCAGCGAACCGTTTGACCGGTGTTTGTCGCCCCGACTGAATGCGGCCCGAAAAGAACGCCCGTCGCGCAGTATGAAAAGGCAGGCCGAATCTTTACCGCCGGAATAAAGCAGGACCGGGTTCTGAAACTCCGCCGCGACCTCGCGGAAGATGAGTATCGCCTCGGCTTCCAAAAGTTGAAGATGTTTCAGATGGTGGTTTATTAAGTCATCGCCTCCCAGCCACCACACGGAAGCCGCCGGTATGATGCCTGACTATCTGGATCGATTGAAAACAGCCTCACCCATCCGTTATCCACAAGATCCTTCACGGAGGTTTGCGATCCCACGACGGCATCGATTCTCTCGCAAGACGCTTCGACGACAACCTGCAAACGGAGCGGCTCGTGATAATAAGTTCCGTCCGTTGCATGAACCGATTGCAAGGCAAGACCCGTGCGAAGATCGCCGCCATTGCCCAGTACGACTCCGAGTGACCCGATCCGGTTATGCAGTGCTTTGTTGCCGCAACCGAATACGGCGTTATCCACGGTTGACGCGAAATATTGGAGGTTAATCCACGACGCCACGACCATCGGAGCCGAAAGTATGAGCGTCAAAACCGAATCGTCGATGTCGCTCGCTGCGTCGTACTCGTGCAAGAATGCGCGGCCGTTCAGATTGACCTGCCGCGATCGCACTCGCCGCGCGGCAATGAATGCGGCGTTGCGGGCCAGGCCCCATTCGGGCCGCACTTCGGACCAGTCTTTCGATCTTTTCCACAGAAGTCGGTCGAGCAGGGCTGGTCGGACTTCTGAAACTTTCAGATCTGGCCCTCGTTCAAGGCGACTTTTTTCGCTGGCCTGATCAAACCACTGCCGGAGCCTTGCCAGATCATCAATATGGGTTGGCGGGAGGCGCCGCACATCGAGAAAAGTCACGCGGTCGGTCGAGGTATCGTGAACGGCGGGCAGGAAATGAGTATCGTCGGGAAGAACGATTCCCCGGTCGGCCAGGCCTTTACGAACAGGAGAGGCATTTAGTAGAGCCGCGGCAACTCGAGCGTTGATGGCGCCGCCGTGACCACCGCAAGCTCCGCAATCGAGGCCCGCCGCGTGAGCGTTGTTGGCGCTACGCCCCTCATGCCCACAGAACAGAACGATCCGAGCGCAATTAACACCAAGGCCGGTATTCTTGAGGATAGCGGCGGCAAGGTCGATCTGTCCGTCGAGCGACAGGCCGTTTCCGGCATGATCACTGGCCATCTCGAAATGCGCTGAGTGATCGACGTCCTTACCGCGGCGACCAAGCACCAGCGCATCGGCACCGAGTTTAATCCCGTAGAAAATGCCTAACATCTCGACATAGGAAAACGCAGCCGACGGAGCCGCCTGCATGTAGTTCGTTACATGCCCGAGAAAAGAATGCTGCTCAGCTAACGAAGATTTCAAGGAGACCGACGGTTTAAGCAGGACCGGGCAGCGGGCGCTCCGCCGATCGCTGGCTTGCCAGTCCAGGCTCACGCCGAAGAAACCAGCGAAGCCTCGCGTCTCAACAAGATCGGACTGTTGCTCGATATGTCGACGGAGGGGCTCTGAGCGAACGTCAATACAGAAAACCGCCTGAACGGCTGGACGGAGGGCCTGTGTTATCGTGGGGGACGGATTCAGAGACCGAATCAGCCGAGTGACGTATTCGTCCTCCACCGCTTCCTGAAGTGCAAGCCTTACGGATTCGTTCTCCACCGGCGTGTCTTGATAGGCAGAATGGGAAACGCCAAAGATGTCTGCGACGGCCGCGTCAGCGCAGACCAGGATCGCCAGCAATTCACCGACATCACCCGGTTGCTCGGAACCCTCTTGCCAGCAAGAGCGTCGAAAATACGAAGCCCACCCGTACAGCTTTCCGAGTAACCGATAAAAATAGGCGATCCGATCCCGCGTGGGGATGGCGAGTCGAACAAGCATCGCTTCGACTGCCCGCTTCGGATCGTCGGGCGCCTTCCGCATAAACGCTCGCCACCCAGCCAGGCCGATGATTTCCAAAGACCGGTCCGCTCGCGCGGCTTCCATCCACGAGGCAAAGAGACTCTTGCCTTGGCGGGCATCGCTCCACTGAGTTCCGCCGTCGGTGGCGTAAACAGCACACCATCTCGCGATGGAGCGGACGACATGGTCGCTCCAGTCTGTGCCTCGGGCGAGGTCATACCGCTCGCAGAACGTCTGGATCGCGCTCGCCTTGCGGAACGCCATCGGATGAGACGCGTCGGAGAGGATGGAATTCACTACTTCCTCGCTAATGCCAATACGTAGTGAAGCAGACCTGATCGCTTCATCGCCGATTGCACCCTTGCGCCATTTATCGCGATAAAAGTCGAGCCCGGGAAGGACGCGTGCGGCCAAGCCTTGTTCCACGATTGGCATCGCCTCGGCGATCGGCTTGCCGACGAATCCAAGGAATGGATTTACCGCGACGTAATCGGATAAATCCCACAGCGGGGGAATGCGCTTGCAAGCGGAAACGACATCGTTCCAAAAGTCGGTCAATTCGTCATCGTCATCAACCACAATCGTGGGCATATTAAGCGTTGAGAGCATTGTTTATTCCTTTCGAGGAGAGTGTTCGCGAGATCGAAGCGACGACGCGATCAGCGATCGCGCCGAAGTAAAAGCCGTGGAGTGCGTGAACGCGCAACGCTCGCCCGGCGGGGATGCGGTTGATGGCAGGCAACAATGCGTGCCCGACCGTCAGAAAAACCATTCCCACGACCGGGACGGCCGCCGCAGTCCAAGCGATGAAACCGGTCGGTTGCGAAAGGTGCCCGGTTACCGGCAATAAATAGGCGCTCGCCATCTGGTAGAGGGCGAAAGCGACAATCGCTACCGATCCCGTCACAGCGGCCGCAATCAGCGCCCGAATTCCCGCGGTGACGGGCTTCATTGCGGATTCGCCCACCAGCGCAATCCAGATCTGTCCGATCGACAGTGCAAGTATCGACGCCAGGGCCAACTCACCGGGAGATTGCAGGGGCGAGAACCCAGTGATTCGGCTCGCCAGCGCCATTTCGGGGACTGCGGCGACGATGCCCGTCGCGGCGGTAATTAGCGATCTTGCCGGTGAACGCTCCATGACTCGTGCGGGCCGGGAAATATCGCCGGATCGCAGGAAGCTCCACGCCTTGTAGCAGCCATGCGCCACGATATGGAGCAATGCCACTGGGAAGATGCCCAATCCACACTGCACCATCATGAACCCCATCTGGCTGACGGTCGACCAGGCAAGCGTCCGTTTCACCTTGATTTGTGACCACATGGAAATAGAGCCAAGGATCGCGGTAATCGTGCCCACGACGGTGAGGAGAAGCAGTGATTCGGGAACACGGATAATCAGAGGCGACATTCGAAGCAGCAGCGCGCCGCCAGCGTTAATAATGCCGGCGTGCATCAGTGCGGAAACCGGCGTCGGGGATTCCATCGTTTCCGGGAGCCAGCTGTGAAAAGGAAACTGAGCGGACTTAGTCAGGGCGGCAAGCACAATCAACAACGCGAGCGAGGTCATCGCTGTCGTCACCGGTGACCCGGCGGTCAATTCAAATAAGCGGTTCAAATCGAGTGTGCCCCAGTTCCACCAAACCAGCACAATCGAGCTTGCGAGCGCGAGATCGCCGATGCGGCTGATCATAAATTTCTTTCGGGCCGCTCTGATCCCTTCGATTCGCTCGGGATAGTGCGTCAGCAGTTTGTGAAGTCCCGTGCTTGTCAATGACCATGCGATTGCGAGCATCAGCAAATTCGTCGAGATCATCAGCACAAATGCCCACGCAACGGAAAACACCAGCCAATTCAAAAAGCGGTTCCGGTGCGGGTCACCATCGAGGTACCTGTCCGAAAAGCGATAGACGATGACACCGACCCCCGTGACCAACAGGCCCAGGGCTGCGCTCAATCGATCGACGGAAAGTCCCGCAACGTGGATCGGACGGGGAATCAGTAGCTGCCACACGAACCCCGCCACCGCGAGCGCAAGAAACGCGACCAATAGAGGTAGCCGCAGGTCGAAAGGGCTTACCTTTCCGGGTCGCGCCATTCTCACTCGATGGGAAGTCCGGTGGTCATCCACATCCGGCCGAAGGACGTCAGATTCCGGGGAAGCCTGCCCAACTGGGGCAGATGACGCTTGGCTTGCAGCAAGATTCATGGGATGTTATCCGAGTTGTGTATCGCGAATTAAGAAACACGAAGTATAATACACGAAGTAATCTTCGCATGATAGTAGCTACGGGTTCTTCTGTCAAAGCCCGGGAGTAAAAAAATGAGGAAACAGCGAGACGGTCGCGGCAAGAATGTCGGCGGCAAAGCTCAGACAAAGGCCCCTTGGACCTTCCTGTCCAATCATTCGCACGTCCTGATTTGTCTGTGGCGCGAGCCGGAGATTCGGCTGCGGGATGTCGCGGTAGTAGTGGGTATTACGGAACGGGCGGTGCAGGCGATCGTTGCCGATTTGGAAGCAGCTGGAGTGTTGGTTCGAACGCGCAACGGTCGCAGGAATCGCTATCAGATACACGTAGCGTTGCCGCTTCGGCACCCCGTTGAAGCCAACCGAACCGTCGCCGCCCTCCTGGAGATGGTTGGCGAACATGCTGCCCAACACACATCAAGGGGCTGACCGGTAAACGAGCCCGTAATTAAGGGTGGGCTTCCCCACTAAGCACGGGCGCGGCAGAGGGCAGAGTAGAATCTGTCTGAAGGAGTGTCCATGGCACGAAGAAAGTACACGCGGGAGTTCAAGATTTCAGCAGTCAAGCTGGTCAATCAACAGGGGTATTCAGTGGTTGACGCGGCCAAGAGCCTGGGCGTCGATCCCAACAGCGTTCGGGGGTGGGTCGGCAAGTTTGGAGCCGAGGCCGGCTTGGCGCCGACTGGCGACGGAGCGATGGCGGCAGAGCTGCGGCGGCTGCGCAAGGAGAACGCCCGGCTTTTGATGGAGCGCGAGATTTTAAAAAAAGCAGCTCAGTTCTTCGCAATGGAGCAGCTGTGAAGTTTGCCTTCATCGAAGAACACCTCCGTGACTTTCCGGTTGAGGTTTCGTGCCAGGTGCTGGATGTCAGCCGCTCGGGTTACTACGACTGGATCAACCGGCCTGCGAGCGAGCGGTACAAACGCCGGGAGGAACTGACGGCCAAGGTCAGAACCGCCGCCGTGGAAGGGCGCGGCGTCTACGGCAGCCCGCGGATCTATAAAGCCCTGGTGGCCCGGGGCGAAAGCGTGTGTGAAAACACGGTGGCAAAAGTGATGAAAGCGGCCGGAATCCGGGCGAAACAAAAGAAAAAATTCGTGCCGACCACCACCGACAGCGACCACCCCAACCCGGTGGCCGGCAACGTGCTGGACCGGCAGTTCGCCGCCGAACTCCCGAACCAGAAATGGGCGGTGGACATCACTTACATTCCGACCGACCAGGGATGGATGTACCTGGCGGGGGTGATTGATTTGTGCAGCCGGATGATCGTCGGCTGGTCGATGGCGGATCACATGCAAACCGATCTGGTGAGTGATGCGCTGCAGATGGCGATCGCGCGAAGAAGCCCCGAGAAAGGCCTGCTGCACCACAGCGACCGCGGCGTTCAATACGCGAGTGATAATTACCAGCAGCTGCTGGAATCGCATGAAATGAACCAGAGCATGAGCGGCAAGGGAGACTGCTGGGACAACGCCGTAATGGAAAGCTTCTGGTCCACGCTCAAGACCGAGTTGGTGCATCACCAGAAGTTCGCCACACATGACCAGGCCCGGGCGTCGATCTTTGAGTACATCGAGGTGTTTTATAATCGCAGACGTCTGCACAGTTCGTTAGGCTATGTCAGCCCCGAGATGTTCGAGGCGAGCCTGAATTAACCCCTCCGCAGCGCCCGCGCTTGGTGGGGAAGCCCAGGGCGATGCAGCAAGCCGCTTAACACCCTAATTTCTGAGCAAACCACTCAGAGAAGTTCCGCTGGTGTCTTCACTCCGATTAGGGGCCGCAGCGATTTATGGAAATTCGTCGGCGGCCCCTTGGCGGTTTGGGCTCCATTTCGAACTCGACGACACCGCCGCCCGTGCCGAAATGTTGGCGACCGGGGGTCGCCGGTGAACGCTACAGCGACCGCACGAACTCCGATCGAGCGGGTTGACTGCCTCCTTGGCCTTGGAGTTTGTGAGGGCTAGAAATTTTGCCAGTTCGCTGCGGTCGCGGCTAACTCCCTCGCGTTGCCGGTCTGGGCGTCTGCGCGGCGGCAGGAAAAGATTTCTGCTACCGTGGAAGTGTCGTCTATACTCGCGGTCGGCGTTGAGCTGGCGGTGAACATTCGCTAACTGACAGGATCAATGTGTTCACGGTCGAACGAATTTTGTCCGCACTCGGATCGATCGTCACAGCGGGGCTGGTCGTTTGTGTATGCGGGGTTGCCGGGGCCCAAGAAGCCGTTGTGACGGCCGGACACGGATTGCGGACGGACTTTTATAGTAGTTCGGACAAGAATCCGTTCGATCGACTTCGCCAAATCACGACGCACAGCAACATTGCTTCCGCGGACTTGGTTCCTGAACTGCGTCGGGTGACGGGCAGCTCCGATTTGACCGCCATCCGATGGTCGGGCCAGATCGCTTGTCCGGGTTCGGGCGATTACACCTTCTACGTCGCCGGCGATAACGGGTTTCGGCTCTGGATCGACGGGAAACTGGTCATCGATCATTGGGTCGCGGATTGGGACAATGAGCAGACCGGCGGGCCCCTCCACTTCGAAGCCGGCTCGAAACACGACTTAAAGGTCGAATACTTCAACCTCACCGGTGGCGCAAATCTGAAGCTGTCCTGGTCCGCCGGTAATATGCCCAAGGAAGTTGTGCCTGCGGACTACCTGTACCTGCCGGATCGGTTTTACAACGCTGCGGACCTGGCCGTCTACATCGACGACGCGGCTCGGACGATCGGTAACGCGACGGTCGGCGGGTCGGTCGGCTGTTACCCGCGAGCGGCGGTGGATCGGATTCGTCTGGCGATCGATCAGGCCAGAGCTGTTCAAGCCGATGGCCAAGCCTCGTCGGCCGACGTCGGCCGTAAAATTGATGCGGTCAAGGTCGCGTTGGCCGATTTCAAGCGGGCGGTGGTGAAGGAGCCTTTCGATGGGGCCGGAACCGGCAACCCCGTACTGCCCGGGTATTGGGCCGACCCCACGATGTATTACGACTCGGCGTCGGAGTCGTTTTACTGCTTCGCGACCGTCGACGGGGTCGACGCGGGTTGGCAGCACGATCCGCACTACGCGGTGTCGAAAGACCTGGTGAACTGGAAAATCGTGCCGCTGAAGTTGCCCGTCGTTTGGCCGCTGCCCGTCGCCAACAAACCGCTTGCGTTGTGGGCGCCGAGCATCGTCCGCAGCCCGAAGAACAAAAAGTATTACCTCACGTACTTCATCGAAGGCAACACGTACATCGCATCGGCCGACGGCGCGACGGGCCCCTGGAAAAACGCGACCAGTGGAACGACGACCCAGACCTGTCGTCTCAATGACGGCTTCGACGCCCAGCTGTTCGCTGACACGGACGGGGAGCTGTACCTCAGTCACGGCACGTCCGAATTTAAGCTGTCTCATCTCGCCATCGCGTCGGACGGCACTGTTTCCATAGACAACCGTAACCCCCGGATGGTCGAGGGCAACGAGTTCAAATACAAGACAATCCACCGGATTAGAGTTTTTGGAGAGGGGACAGCCCTGTTCAAAAACGACGGCAAGTACTACCTCTTCTACGCCGAATTCGGCAGCCAGAATTACTGCGTGAAGTACGCCACGGCCGACTCGATCTGGGGCCCTTACAGCGAGCAGCAGGGCTTTGTCATGGAGCGGGACGCGGTCCGCGACATCCTCGGGCCCGGGCACGTGAGTCTGTTTCAATACGGTGGGGACACGTACATCGGCTATCACCGGCAGCACTTTCCATTCGTCGATTCCAAGCGACAAACGTGCGTGAACAAGATCAAATTCTTGGGTGATTCGGTCGGCTTGGACGTGCAGAATCATTCCGGCATGCGTTCTGGCGACGGGGCGCTCGAGAAGCTGGTCGCCAAGGCACTCGCACGACGGGAGGTCAATCTCGCGCTGGGCAAGCCTGCCATCGCGTCCAGCGTATCCAATTTCAAGGGCGGTGAATTCGGGGGGGAGTCATTCGCGTTCGTCCCGAACTTCTACAGGGCGAGCTTTGCGGTGGACGATAATTGGGGCACCCGCTGGATGGCCGGTACGGACCAATCGACGCCGTCGTTCCTGATCGTCGACCTCGGCGCGGACAAGGAGGTCGGCAGGACGGCAACCATCTTCGAACACGTGAGAAGGGTATATCGGTATCGGATCGAATATTTGTCTCAGGCGAACGCCGCCGACCTCGATGCCGCGGGCAAGTCGACCGCGTGGTCGATCTACGCCGACCGCGGAAACAACACCGAGAAAGAGTCGCCATTGATCGACAGAAAGCCGGTCACCACGCGATACCTTAAAATCACGATCATCTCGGCCGACCTGCCGACGCAGCGCGAGAGTACAAGCCCCGGCCGCACAGATTACTTGAACCGGGTGAGCATCGTCGAGTTCGGCGTGTTTGCTAAGCCTTGACCCGATACACCGGGACCAGACCCCGGGCCCTGTCGGCGATCGGCAGCCGACGACGACGTCGGATTTTATTTTATCGCCGCCCATACGCGGTGCACGTCGTCGTTTTCGTCCAGCGTGTGGAGGAACTCGCCGACGTCTTCCAGCTGGGCTTCGGTTAATTCGGGAAATGCTTTTGGTATGTAGCCGATCTCACTGGTGATGACCGTCCAGCCGTTGGCAGAAAGCCAGCCGGAGACCGTCGCGACGTCCGTCCGTTCGCAGACGAATTTCGCGCCGATCGCGTCGGCCGGGATGTCGTCGTTCTGCTCGCGAGTGACCGGCTGCACGTCGCTCGCGCCGGCTTCGATCGCGGCTTCTTCGAGATCGACGTTCCCCCCGATCAGTCGATACGCCTCGACCAGGCCGACATGGTCGAACACGAACTTGTTCGCGCCGGAACTGGCGAGCTGGCCTTTTCGAAACAGCACGCGGATCTCGGGAGCGGTGCGTTGCACGTTGTCCGTGTACACCTCGACGATCACCGGCACGTTGTGCGGCGCACGGCCCTCGTAGACGACGTATTCGAGGGTCAACTTGTCGTCGCCGATGCCGGCCCCCTTGTTGATCGCCCGCTGGATGGCGTCCTTGGGAACGCTTTCTTTTTTCGCCTTCTCGATGGCCGCGAACAGCCGGGCGTTCATGGTCGGATCGGCCCCGCCGCTCTTGGCAGCCAGCGCGACGTCGCGCACCAGCTTGGTGTTTGTCTTGGCTTTTTTAGCCCCGGAAACAAGTCTTTTCGCGTGTAGCCATTGGCGACCCATAGTCTTCGCGAGTGTATCAGATCGAAAACGCTCGGCCACGTCTGGACCGCCGGATAGTGCGATTGCGCGTGGTGACGATTTCCACACACGCATGCGAATTCACGGGCGGGAACAATACGGTGCTCTGCCGGACCTGGTAGGCTTCATTGACCAGCCGAAGCGATCGACGCGGCCCGCGGGCGACTGCTCTTGTGCGGGATTCGATCAGTCGGCGATTGGTTTCCGCATCAAGATCGTTTATTGATCATCCGATGCCCAGCGAATCCAGATCTGGCCTGTCGGATCCTGTTACTGCCAGCCTCATGGTGTTCAGGCCGGCAAGCAGATTCACCACCAGCGTGACGGTCTTCCAGATGATAAGCGAACCGGTCGGCGGGAACGCGACCGAGGCGGGGTAAAGCATGCCAGCGCAGACACCTAAAGCAACAGATATCGACGAGTACATCGCGAACGCGCCGGCCGGCACTCGTCCGATTCTCGCGGAGCTTCGACGCGTCTTCCTGCAGGCGTCCCCCCGGTTGGAAGAGACCCTCAAATGGGGCGTACCGTTCTACAGCTACAAGGGCCCGGTTGGGGGCTTTGCTGCCTACAAGGCGCATGTCAGCTGGGGGCTGTGGAAGGCCCGGCTGCTGAATGATCCAGACGGAATAGTTGGTAACGGAATCAAGACAGGCGGGAAGATCAGGACCATTGATGAATTGCCGTCGCCACTAAAGCTGATCGGCTTGATACGGCAAGCGATTGCATTGAACGAGGCGGGCATCAAACCACGCACGCCAGAACCTGACGAGCCTGAGGATTTTAAAATTGCGATGAAAGCCTGGAAGCCTCTCGATGAGAAACGCGATGCCGGGCAGGCGTCAACAAATTGGGATGCGTTCTCACCTGCCCGCAAATGGCAATATGTGAACTGGATCAATCAGGCCAAACGGACGGATACGCGGGCGAGGCGAATCGCAACGGCCGTCGAACAAATCGCCAGGGGCAGGCCGATGAAGTGAGCGATCGAGATATCCGGCGATCTGAGGCGTAACAAAAGCTGCCAGGCACTTAAGGCTCCGGCGGATCCGGACGTTCACGCGATCCGCCGTGCGCTGGATTTTTACAGGCGGGGCGTCACCGCTTTTTCTTTACTGACGAATTAAATTCGATCGCTTCTTGAATCAGTGCTGCCAGCGCGGGTTGGTTAATCTCCTCGCCTTCGCGAATGTCTATCGCACGTCGAACGTTCCCATCCAGACTCGAATTGAATAGTTTCTTCGGGTCTTTGAGTTTTGCTCCCTTTGCGAACGTCAATTTCACAACCTCTTTGTAGGTTTCTCCCGTGCAGATGATGCCGTCTAAAGACCAGACGGGAACCCCCCGCCATTTCCATTCTTCGATTATTGCCGGATCAACTTTCTGTATCACACCCCGCACCTTGGCGAGCACGTCTCCACGCCAGTCACCAAGTTCCGCGATTCGCTTGTCTATCTTGTCTGACGCGGATTTTTCCGTCGTCACCGCCGGACTTGGTTGTGTTTTCTTTTTTTTCATAGTCTAAGTCCTCCAAATTTCATGCCGCAATCGCGGCAGGTGGCAGTCGCCGTTCCCTACAGTGATTTAGGCGGTTTTCGGAAAAAGAGCGTGCTCGCGAAGTGGCCTTTCCACATCCAAAGTCCAGTCAACACTATGGCCGGAAAGAAGATGAAGCGAACGCCGTTGGCGTATTGCTGCACATCCGCGGGCTTCCCGTAAATGTAGCCCAGAACGGGTATGCTCAAGCTCAAATGGATCCATCGGACGATCGAACGAGTAACATTTTTTCTCATCGCATTCTCCTGCGGTTTGCCTCGGCTCATTCGAACAACACGACGACTCGCTCGAGGTCGTTCAAAACTTTTTACCAGCAATGAGTAGCGCCCCGCTGGTTGGCATTTGATCGTCACCGAAGCCGGATTGTTCCATTCGCAGCAGCGTCCCGCTTTGGGTTGCCGTCAGGGTCCAGACGACGACGCTTTCGAGCCCCAGCGCGTTCCAACTGTACGAAAGCGTTTTTTGAGGATGCAAGACCACGACGTCGCTGTCGAGGACGCCGTTCCAATAAAACCGACGACCGACAACAGGCTGGAAATCATTGTTCATCAAAGGTCTTCCCGACGGCGAAATTGACGCTCTACAGAGACCCCAACAGGCTACCGTTTGATGCGTGCCGACCCACCGGAGAATACGTGCATTAATTCTTCCAGGTCGATCTGGCTCGTGTCGCCGCGAGTCGATTGAAGCAGCGCCCCGTGAGCGGCGGCGAGATCCACGCACTGCTGCGGGCTCTTCCCGGTAAGAAAGCCGAACGCGAACCCGCTGCTGAAGCCGTCACCCCCACCGACGCGGTCTTCGATCTCCAGATTCTCAAACTTTCGACTGTCGTAGAACGTCCCGTCTACGAAAAGTATCGCGCTCCAGTTATTGATCAACCCCGATTTCACTTCGCGCAACGTCGTGCCGACTACTTTCACATTCGGGTACGTTTTGACGACTTGACGGACCATCGATTGGTACGCGCCAGTGTCGAGCGCGGACATATTCTCGTCGACGCCTTCGACTTCGAACCCGAGCACTTTCTGGAAATCTTCCTCGTTGCCGATGAGGCAGTCGATGTAAGGCACGAGTTCTTTTGTAACGGCCTGTGCTTTGTCGGCCTTCCATAGTTTGCTGCGAAAATTGAGATCGTAACTCACCACGGTGCCGTGCTTTTTAGCCGCGATAAGCGCTTCCTTCAGCACAGCCGCACATCCGTCAGACAGCGCGGCGAAGATCCCCCCGGTGTGCAGCCAGCGAACGCCCTGAGAAAACACGCGATCGAAATCGATCATGCCCGGCTCTAGATTCGAACAGGCGCTGTGACCGCGGTCGTACATCGTGACCGACGCGCGGACGCCCGTACCCACTTCGGTAAAATTTAAGCCAATCCGGTCTGCCCGTCCGACGCCGTCGTACTTAGCGACCAATGTCTCGCTGACGTCGACACCGACCGTCCGTGCGTGGTTCAGGATGATTCTGCCGATAGGGTTATCGACCAACCGGCTGATAAACCCGGTCCGCATGCCGAGCCGCGCGAGCGCGTAAGCGACGTTGTATTCGCCGCCCCCGACGTGAACTTCCAGAGTCGAGCTGAACTCGATCCGGCCGTGCCCCGGGGGGGACAACCGAACCATGCACTCGCCCAGACTCATCAGATCGAACCTGCTGGAACTGGCGTCGCGAAGGTTAATCATAATAGCTTTTCAAAAGCGTTCGAACGATTCGGGGAGTCTTACCCGGCGGCAATTTTTACCGCAGCCGCGGTCAGCGAAGTCACCATCGCAAAGTCACCGGCGGCGAGCAACTCTTTGCTCACCATCCAACTCCCACCGCAGGCAATAACCGGCGAAAAGGTTAGATAATCCGCTAGATTCTTTTCGGTGATTCCGCCGGTCGGGATGAATCGCACCCGCGCGAACGGCGCGGCAAATGCCTTCAGCGTCTTGATCCCGCCGACCGCCTCGGCGGGGAAGAATTTCACCGTGCTGATACCGTGCTCCAGCGCCATCTGAATCTCGGTCGGGGTGACACAGCCCGGCGTTACCGGGATCTTCTGCGCCAGACAGTAGTCAACGACCTTTTCGCTGAAGCCCGGCGAAACGACGTAGGTCGCACCGGCGTCGATGGCGCGCTTGACGGTATCAACATCCAGCACGGTGCCGGCCCCGACCAGCATGGACGGCCGGGTCGCCATCTCCCGAATCGACGCCTCGGCGGCCGCGGTGCGGAACGTGACTTCGGCGACGGGAAGCCCCCCGGCGATTAACGCGTCGGCCAGCGGGCCCGCCTGATCGGCGCGGTCGATCGCAATAACCGGGATCAGTCGATGGGCCGCGAGTCGGGACAGTGTGTCGTTCATGGTGCAAACTCGTTCGAGCAATCCGACGATTCAAGTTAAGAAAAAGCATCAGGCGAGCAGCCCTCACGCTGCGTCGCGCGTTTCGATTACAAGCGTCGCTGTGTGAGGCCGCCGTCGACTGTCAGCACCTGACCGGTCGAGTACGGTAAATCACCCCGCGACAACATCGCGACCACTTTACCGACGTCCTCCGGCTGGCCCCAGCGCGGTTCGAGCGTTAATCCACTCGCCAGTAACTGGTCGTATTTTTCTTTCACCCCCGCGGTCATGTCCGTCGCGATCACACCCGGGCGCACCTCGTAGACATCGATCCCGAACTCGGCCAGCCGTGCCGCCCACAGCTGCGTCGCCATCGCGACGCCCGCTTTGCTGACGCAGTAGTCCCCGCGGTTGGTCGAAGCCACCGTCGCGCTGACCGACGAAACATTCACAATTTTCCCGCGGAAGTGCGGATCGGCCGTCCGTTGCTCGATCATCATCTTCGCAGCCAGTTGGGTCAGGAAGTACGGCCCCTTTAGGTTGATCGACATCAACCGGTCGAAGCTTTCTTCACCCGCCTCGAGCAGATCGGCCCGCACCGCGGGGGCGACGCCGGCGTTATTAACCAGCACGTCCAACCGGCCGAACGCCTCGCGGGTTTCTTTGATCAACTTCACCCGGTCGTCGGCGATCGAGATATCCGCCCGGCAGTAATGCACCGCCGGGGTGAACGCCTGGAGCTGGCCAATCGCCTCGGCAACCTGGTCGGCGGCGCGAATGCCGGCGATCGAAAGACAGTAACCTTCCCGCGCCAGCGCTAATGCAATGCCGAGCCCGATCCCGCGGCCCCCGCCGGTGATGACCGCCACCTTCTGCGTCATATGCGTTACCTCCTTGCAATCGAAACGGTCGCCGTCCTGCGAGAAGTGGCGATTACTCAACGTCGTAGAACGTGTAGTTACCGCCTGCAGTCATTCGGCGAATCAGGATCGCGAGTTCGAGCAGATGATAATCACCCCACAGGCTGGATTCACCGCAGGGAATCTTTCGCCCCGCCGGGACGTGGTCCCAGCCGTTGGGCCGATGGTAGATCGAGTGGAGCAGCAAGCCCTGGTGCGTGTCGCTTGTGGACAAATACGGCTCATCCATCAGCACGGCCGCGATGTGCAAGCCTGCAGTCAGATATCGATCCCCGGCTCCTGCTCCGAGAAACCGACCGAGCCGAATCAGTCCCTGGGCCGCGATCGCCGACGCGCTGGCGTCAACTGGCTCGTGTTCATTAAACGGGTCGGCCGGACTTGATCGCCAATCACCGAGCCTGGTCAGCCCTGGTGCGCCATCATCCCAGTACGTGATTCCGTCGGAAGCCGAGCAGACATTTAAGTAATGATCGCAGGTGTCGGTCGCCGCCTGAAGGTAGACGTCGACGACCCGGGACTTGGAAAGTCCCACTGATTCTTGGAATCGGTCGGCCGGGATCGTGCCGAAGAATTCGAGCTCCTCAGCAAACCCGAGCATCGCCCAGGCGAGCCCGCGGGTCCAGGTGCTGAAGGGTGAATAACCTTGCTGGCTCGAGCGACACCGAAAACTACCGTCGTTTCGATTAAAGATTGCCTCGTGGCAGGTCCGACCTCGGACGTCGTAGGTGTGCTCCGACGATCCGTGGAAAACGACATACTGATTAGTCGTCAATCCGTGAAGGACCGAGCGTTTCAGCAGATCAGCCGATCTGTCATTCTCGTGCATCAGGCTGTGACCGAGCTGCCACGCGACACCGAGAATGCGCGTCGTTCTGATCGTGTCGACAAAAAGCGAATGCGGGCCGTTGAAAGAATAGACGTATCCCAACGCAGACGCGTCGGCTGACAGCGCCGAAGGGACAGCAACCGCGACACCCGCCCACCGCGCGGCTTGCACCGCCCCGCTGACCTTGATCGCCAATTCATAAAACGCGAGCTCCCAATCGTTACGGGCAATTCGACCCTGCAGCATCAATCGGCGGAGTTGGCCGTAAGTCGAGAGATTGTTGAAACCGTGGTCGTGAACCCCGACGTGGCTGACGTGCGTCGCCATATTGCCCAGGGTTCGCCGGCGTCCTAGCTCTAGCAGCCGCGCATCATCGGTCGCGTCGAACGCCAGTATCGCACAGCCGTACTGAAATCCCTGGGTCCATTCCGTCCAACCGCGCGAGGTGTATTTTCCGTCGACCGTAAAAACCGGCGTGCCGCGCGAAGCGTCCCAGGACTGATCCAGCTGGACGGCCTTCTTCGCCGCGAGTTCAAATACCCCGGCTAGCCTACCGGTCAGATCCACAGTAGCGCTGGTCGATTTCAAAGCAGGCTTTCTGTTGAATCTTAAAGGCACGGCCACAGAGACCCGCCGAAGGCATCATACCGAACGGTTCTGATCGGCCTCTCCGTTAATTGAAGTATGCTTCGTTCGTACCGCTGAATCAAGATACTTTTCTTGGACGCAGTGTCCGAAAACGATAACATTTGAACGTGCCACATGCGGTCGATCGATTGAACCTCTGCTCGGAATTGTTCCGTGACCCTTCTCGTGTCGAAGGCACATTGACGCACGAAGTGCGCGGGGCCTACAGCATAGCTCCGCACGCGCACGAAGACCTTCTGCAGTTCGATTTGCTCGTCGGTTGTCGGGGCCGGGCGTTGATCGATGACGTTTGGCACCCGCTCTCGGGAGTCTCAGCGATGGTCTGCCCGCCAGGCGTCGTGCACGGTTACGAACTAGAAAGGCGAGGGCCGGAGCCGTGCCGGGTTTATCATCTGAAGCTTAGATGCGAACCGGGCTGCCAGGCGATCGAATCGAACGCTTTTCCGGCGTTGCTGGTGGGGTTGTCAAAGATGGAGTCGCTTCAGGCAGCGTTTCGAGCAGTCGTGCAGCTGGGATATCTGAAAACGGCAAGATCACCGACTTTTTTGCCTCGAGTGTCGGAAGTTCTCTGCCTGTGGCCAACAGCTGTGGGCGTGGCGCCGGGGGCGTCGGCGGACCAGATCCATGACGACGTGCCGCCGGCATTGGCCGCAACGATTTCGCTGATCGACCGCCGCCTGGCGGATCCACCGGGGATGGACGAACTGGCAACGCTTTCGGGGTATTCGGTCCGACACTTCAACCGACAGTTCCGCGCCCGTTTCGCCTGTACCCCGCACGACTATATTACCCAGCGCCGTGTGGCAATCGCACGGGGACTGTTGCTCGACCCGAACCTGAAGGTTCACCAGGTGGCAACGCAGTTGGGTTTTTCCTCGGTCGCGATTTTCTCTCGCTGGTTTCGGCGGGAAGTCGGAGTAAGTCCCCGCGAGCACCGCGAATCGCCCACAGTACTGTAGAAAAGTCGTGTCTCGAAACGCAAAGTTTTTCGGCCGCCGATGCGAATGATTTTCCGGAGTTCACCCGGTAGTGTTATCAGGAATGTGAACTGCCCCGACGGCGGTCGGGGTGAGATCTGCAACTCGAAAGCAATGTTGGAGCCCATGGAAACCAGACGAATCGGCGTAATCCTGAACGGTGTTACCGGTCGGATGGGGACCAACCAGCACCTGGTCCGGTCCGTACTGGCGATCATCGCCCAGGGCGGGATCAAGGTCGGCGACGACCTTTGTATCATGCCCGATCCGATCATGACTGGACGCAACGCGAACAAGCTGAAAGCCCTTGCCGAAATGCACGGCAACAAGATTGTCGGGCGACCCCTGAAATACACGACCGATCTGGACGGCGCGATCGGCGACGCGGATTACCCCGTGTTCTTCGACGCGTCCGGCACGCTGCAACGTGCAGGCTTTGTCGAGAAAGCGGTCAAGGCAGGCAAGTCGATTTACTGCGAAAAACCCACGGCCGTCGAAACGTCCGAGGCGCTACGGTTGGCCCGGCTTTGTGAAAATGCGGGGCTCAAGAACGGGGTCGTACAGGACAAACTCTGGCTCCCCGGAATGCGGAAGATCCAGATGCTCAAGCAGCAGGGATTTTTCGGCAACATTCTCAGTGTCCGCGGTGAATTCGGGTATTGGGTCTTCACCGGGGACGTGCAGGACCAGCCGGCCCAGCGGCCCAGCTGGAATTACCGCACCGCCGACGGCGGTGGAATCATGATCGACATGTTCTGCCATTGGCAGTACGTGATCAGCAATCTGTTCGGCAAGATCAAAAGTGTTGTCGCGTACGGGAACACCGATATTGCGAATCGGGTCGGGGAAGACGGGAAATCATACCCGGCCACCGCGGACGATTCGGCTTACGCGATCTTCCTGCTCGAAGACGGAACGGTGTGTCAGTTTAACAGCTCATGGTGCACGCGGGTGCGGCGGGACGATCTGCTGACGGTGCAGGTCGACGGGACCAACGGATCGGCCGTCGCCGGCCTTCGCGAAGCCTGGGTGCAGGGGATGAGCGAAACTCCAAAGCCCGTCTGGAACCCGGACATCCCGCAGCCGATCAATTTCAATCAGGGCTGGCAGCAGGTGCCGAACTCGATCGAATATGACAATGCGTTCAAGATCCAATGGGAACTGTTTTTGAAGCACGTCGCGATCGACACGCCGTTCCGATGGACGCTCCGCGAGGGTGCGAAGGGCGTGCAATTGGCCGAGATCGGGATGACGAGTTGGAGGGAGAAGAAGTGGATGGACGTGCCGGACTTATTGACTTGAAGAAGCTCGAAATCCGAAACCAGAAATCCGAAGGAACAAAGCCGAAGAAGAAATGGGTACGTCGGGTTTGAACGGCTTCAGATCTTCCCATATTGATGACCCTTTTGGATTTTTGAATTGGGTTTTCCTTCGGATTTCTGGTTTCGGATTTCGGATCTTTATATGCTCAATCTTTCCCGCCTGGCGATCCACACGCAGACCACCAAGCCTTGGACGCTGCAGCAATGCGTCGAGGCTTACTCGGCGGCGGGCGTTCGGGGTGTCAGCATTTGGCGGAACGTCATCGAGCCGATCGGCGCGAAAGAAGCTGGCAGGATCGTCCGCGATCATGGCATGCGTGTCCCCGCGTTGGTTCGCGGCGGCTTCTTCACCGCGATCGACGCACCCGGCCGAACCTCGGCCCTGGATTCAAATCGTGTCTGCATTGACGAAGCGCGGGAGGTCGGCGCGGAGATGGTCGTGCTGGTCGTCGGCGCGACTCCCGGTTTGCCGTTGGCTGAGGCACGCAAGCAGGTGACCGAGAGCATGGACGCATTGGTCCCTTACGCGAAGCAGGCGGGAATAAAGCTGGCGATCGAACCGCTGCACCCGATGTACGCCGCCGACAAAAGCTGCATCAATCGCATGTCCGACGCCCGCAAGGTCTGTCAGACGATCGGCGATCCGATCGTGGGAATTGCTGTCGATGTCTATCACGTCTGGTGGGATCCTGACCTGGAGGACGAGATTCGACTTGCCGGGAAACTCGGGCTGATCTTTGGTTTCCACGTCTGCGACTGGCTCGCCGATACGCGGCATCTCCTGACCGATCGCGGGCTGATGGGGGAAGGCGTCATTGGCGTCCGCGGTATTCGGAGACTGGTCGAAACGGCTGGTTTTTCGGGCGCGATCGAGGTCGAAATCTTCTCCGAGCGGCATTGGGCGAAAAACCAAACTGCTTATGTAGAAGAGATAAAAACGGCGTACGAGAAGTTCGTGTAATCGGTTGCTCGACGACGATCTGCCTCCGGATTCAACCCGCGAAAACGTTGTCGTTCGAAGGAAGAATCGCGCGTCGGAACTGCCGCGGAGTCGTACCCCGGCGTTTTAAAAACTGTCGGTTGAAGTTCGAAAGGTTCGCGAACCCCGAACTGTAACAGACGTCGACAATCGGCAGATCGGTTTCGAGTAACAACCGGCAGGCCTCACCGAGGCGAAGATCGAGTACGAAATCGGTGAACGATCGACCGTGCTGGTTACGGAACGCGCGAGAGAATCCACCGGGGGACAGCCGCACCAGATGCGCGACGCGGGCCAGATCCAGATCGTCCGTCATGTGCCGATGGATGTAATCGATCGCGCGGCCGAGTTTTTGAACCTCGGGACTGCCCGTCGCTGATTCAAAACTCGCGCCGGCAAGGGTCCGGGCGGGCAGGGTTGCCAGATGTCCGAGCAGGCTAACTAGAGAGGCCACCCTTTGCGCTCCTTCGGATTCGAAGGTCTCGGCCAATCGTCGGGTTGATTCGCCCGATTGCGATCCGAAGTAAAGCCCGCGGCCGGCGCTTACTAGGAGGCTTTGCACGCGGCGGAGTTCTTTCTGTTTGAAAAAATCACTTCCGAAACAATCCATGCGGAACTGTACGTACCGGGACTTTGACACGTGAGACGAAGCGTCAGGTATGGGCGGGTCGCTATGAAAGAGGTGCGGCAGATTCGGCCCGAATAGATACAGGTCACCGGTGGCATAGTGCCCTTGCGCGTCGCCAACGAGCCTGCGCCCGGTACCGGCATCGATGCTCAGGATTTCGACTTCGGGATGAACGTGCCACGGGCAGTCGAACATGACGCCGCTGAATCGGCGACAGGCGAATGACCCTTGGCTGGAGATATGTTCGACGCGCGGCCGCATCGCTACATGATACCATACAGCGACCATTTACTTAAAATCATCGGATATGCGCATTATTAGTATCAGAACGTGTTGTGGGAGATGTAGCGTCGCTACGTGCAGAACGACATACTTCTATTCAGCGAAACAAACGGGCTGTAGAAGTTTTTCGGCAAGGAGCGCACGTGGCACGCATTACCTACGTTACACCGGATCAAGAAGTGGTCGTCGTCGAAGCAGCGAATGGAACCCTGATGACCGCGGCGGTTCAAAACCAGGTTAAAGGAATCGACGGCGAGTGCGGTGGAGTTTGCTCGTGTGCTACCTGTCATGTTCAGATCGACCCCGAATGGGTCGACCGCGTGGGCCCGCCCAACGACGCCGAGTCCGCCATGCTGGAACTCGACGAGCACGTTACCCCGGCCAGCCGGCTCGGTTGTCAGGTGCCGATCCGGCCTGAGCTCGACGGGCTCAAGGTCCAGGTGGTGGGCCGATGAGCCGGCCCGATCCAGTAGAACACAAAGTTGTGATCGTCGGTGGTGGTCACGCGGCCGCGCAGCTGTGCGTGTCGCTTCGGCAGGCGAAGTGGCCGGGCAGCATCACGATGGTGTGCGACGAACCGAGCGCCCCTTACCACCGCCCCCCGTTGTCAAAATCACAACTGGACCCCGCGACCGAAACGCCTTTACAGATGATTCGGCCTGTCGGTTTCTACGCGCAGCAGAACGTCGAGCTGAGGCTCGGACAAACGGTACGAGCCATCGACCGGGAAACCCGCGTTGTCGAAGTCGGGCACGACAAGTTGCCTTACGATTCACTCATACTGGCGACCGGGTCATTGAGCCGACGACCGCCTATTACCGGGATCGAGCACGCCCGGGTGTTCTCGCTGCGAACCGCCGAGGATGCCGCGACGCTGCGGGACCGCGTCAGGGACGTCAAGCGTGTGGCGATCGTCGGGGCAGGATTTATCGGCCTGGAAGTCGCGTCATCGCTCAGAAAGCTGGGACGGGAAGTTGTCGTTCTGGAGATGGCCAAGCACGTGCTTTCCCGCGTCACGTCACCGGCGGTGTCGGCGTACTTCGAATCGCTGCACCGTGGTCACGGCGTCGACCTGCGTACAGGCGTTTCGGTATCAATGATCCACGAAGAAGACCGGCAGCTTGTTCTTTCGTCGGCCGACGAGTCGGTCGTCTGCCGGGCCGACCTGATCGTCGTCGGCGCCGGGGCCAGGCCCAATGATGACATCGCACGGCTCGCCCTGCTCGAGGTGAATAACGGCATCCTGGTCGACGAACATAATCGCACGTCCGACCCGTCGATTTATGCGATGGGTGACTGCTGCAACCAGTTTCACCCGAAATATCAAACGCGGCTGCGGCTCGAATCGGTGCAAAACGCCACCGATCAGGCAAAGGGCGTTGCGTCTGCGATCTGCGGGTCGCCCGCCCCGGCCGAGACGGTCCCCTGGTTCTGGTCCGATCAATACGACGTGAAGTTGCAGATTGTCGGCATCTCGACCGGATACGACCAATGCGTGATCAGGGGTCGCGCCGAAGTCGGCGCATCGTTCTCGGCGTGGTATCTGAAGCACGGGCAGGTGATAGCCGTCGATGCGATCAACGACCCCCGGGCGTACGTCATGGGAAGTAAACTGATCCAAGCCGGCGCTCGCCCGGACCCCGAAGCATTCGCAGACACGAACCGGGATCTCAAAGAACTGATCCAACGGACTTGAAGACCAACGCCGGATTCGTCGTTAGAAACTTTTCATACAGCTGAACCCTTTCATCTTTCGGACGAATCATCATGAACGTTGAACGCGACCCCTTCATTCAGAAACGTAAGGACACCGGCATCGAGCACATGGAAGCCGAGGGGCAGGACATGCCACTGATTCTTCGCCTCCAGGACGTGCGTAAGGCGACAAAGGACTGGAAAACTTTCAGCAACGATGACCCGTTCATGATCGTCCCCCATTCGGAGGCAAACGTTCGATCGGTACGGCAATATCCGATCGAAACCGATCCGCCCGACCACACAGATTATCGCGCGTTGGTCGAACCGTTTTTCAATCGCCCGAACGACGCCGAGTATCAGGCGGGCATGCGCAAACTCGTAGAGGAGATGATCGCCACAGCCGCGAAGGCGCAATCGGTCGAGATCGTCCGCGAGTTCTCACTGCCGCTTCAGTCACGGTCTCTGACAAAATTATTGAACGTGGACGAATCCGAAGCCGACCTCTGGATCAGCTGGGGGACTCACGTGTTCAAAGAAGGGGACGGCGTGTCAAAAGGCGCGGGGCTTGCCGACTACATTCGCCGTAAGTTCGAAGAGACGGCAAACTCTGACGGGCCCGATTTTTTCAGCAGCTTGAACCGCATCGACTTCCGGGGCCGAAAGCTCACGCTCGAGGAAAAGCACGGGTTTGCCAACATGGCCTTCGCCGGCGGTCGCGACACCGTGATCCACACCGTGTCCAGTGTGATCGCCTACTTCGCCGAGCACCCCGAAGGGTTGGACTTTCTTCGGCAGGATCCGGCACGAATCATCACGGCCACTGAAGAGTTTGTCCGATTCGTCAGCCCACTGACCGCGATCGCTCGCAAGTGCCCGCAAGGCGCAAAAGTGCTCGATGCCGAGGTCGGACCCGGCGGTCGTGTCGGGCTGTGCTGGCCGTCCGCGAACCGCGATGAAACCCATTTTTCCAACGCCCAGGAAGTGGTTCTGGATCGATCGCCTAACCCGCACGTCGGGTTCGGGTTCGGAATCCATCGATGTCTCGGCGCCGCGCAGGCGCGTCTCATCATTCGCACGCTGCTGCAGTCGCTTTGCGACAGAATCAAGACCATCACGCTGATCGAGGCCGTTCCGGAGATCGAGAAAGAATCGTCTTTCGAAAGACAGGTTGGTTACAAGATGCTGCGTGTGTCGTTCACGGCGTCGGCTTGAGCTGTATTTGTTCTGAAAAAGCCGCTTGCTCGAGCGTCAACCAAGGCTCATAGACCCGTCGACGCAATCCGATTCGCCGAGCTATAAAAACCGCCATAACCAGCGACGACACCGTCCATGCGGCGCACGTCGCGAACTCAGTTGCCGTGGCCGTCCGGTCACCGACCGTGTACGCGCTTAAGATCGTAAAAACGATCTGCATCGCGAGGATCATTCCGCCGAACCTTAGGGGCAACGAAATCGAGCTGCGAGAATCGGACCCGCCTGCCCTGAAAGCGAACCGGAGGCAGGCGAGCAGTAGCGTTAATGCGCCCAGAGAGAGAACTACCATCGCAAGCATCAGGTGCTTGGCCGGCGTTCCACGCGTGGAGACACTCGCCAGTGACAGCAGAGCCGGCGAGAATAGAACGAACCCCAGATTGAGCAAAGCCGACTTTTGCGCGAGGGTTATCGGCTCCCCCAGCGCGGGCATCAGGCGTGCGGTTCGTGGTTTCGAATGATCGTCGGGATAGAGTTGGCCGAAATCATGAAGCAGCAGACGTTCGAGTGCCGGGACTGTTCGTTGCAGATCCGCCGTCAGATCATCCGACGCGCCGAGCCGTTGGTTTGCCTGCTCGATCGCGGCCTGCTCGTCACGGCAACACAGTTCCTCGTCCACCGCCTCCTGCAGGTGCATCAGCAGTTCTAAACGCATTCGGAGTTTGCGACGCTGCGTTGCAGCGACGGGTCTGACGATTCGCTCGACGTGAACCATGAGCTCGTTCATGCCACACCTCCCATAATTCCGCCGAAGATTTGGACGAAAAGATTCCATTCGACACGCGACTGTTCCAGCCGCTTTCTTCCCTTGGCAGTCAATCGGTAGACGCGCCGCCTTGGCCCGCGCCGCGCGGTTTCGCCGGCTTCCCAGGTCGCTTTGACCGTCCCGCTTTTTTCGAGTCGGTACAACGCCGGGTAAAGAGAACCCTCTTTCAGCTTCAACAGGCCCGACCCTGACGCTTCCAACCGTTTCAAGATCTCAAACCCGTGAGCGTCGCCCGTGCGAAGCACGGCAAGCACAAGGTTTTCCAAATGCCCGCGGAGTTGATCACCGCTGATGTCGCCCATGACTTCATATTTAGCCTGTCTAGGCATTAAAGTCCAGTCTTTTTTTTGGTCGGAGCAGTATCGTTCAGTGTGTTATTTCCGGACCAAGAGGTGAGAGCGAGGTCAGCCGCCGATATACCTGTTCACCAGTGACCGGGCGCGGGCGATCTCAGTGGTGCCCGACACGATGCAACGGGCGTCGGAGAATACAGTGAGCATGACGCCTGTTTCTTCCGTGAGGTGACAACGCAGCAAAAAAGCAGAGTGCTCGATACGCCCCACGGTCGAAAGCGTGCGGGCCAAGTGCTCCAGGTCGATCTGCGAAGACTTTGCCGGGCGGACCTGCACGGCGTTTCTGCCGCACAACGACGCGATCGAGGTTTCCGGGATCCGATCGAGGTATTCGAAATTTCGACGGCCGCAGCACTCGCAGTCAGGTCTTGGTCCGGAGGTGTCGATCGAGCGCCATCGACCGGTCCACAGATCCAGCGACAGCAACCCCGTGTCCGTCGACTCGGGATGTCCGGACAGTATCTTGATCGCGGCGATCGCCTGCAGTGACGCCACCACGCCGGCCGCGGGTCCGAGCACCCCGGCGGTGTCGCAGGTCGGCAGCTCGCCGGCAAGTGGTGGTGCGGGGAATACGCACCGAAGGCAGGGCGTAATGCCCGGCCGAATCGTCATGACGCGACCGTCGGTCCCGACGCACGCGCCGTAAACCCAGGGGATGTCTCGCTTCACGGCAAGGTCGTTCACGAGATACCGGGTCTCGACGTTATCCGTACCGTCGAGGATCAGGTCGACGCCTTCACCGACGAGTCCGTCGATATTGCCGGCGTGTACGTCCACGATCAGCGGACGCAGCGCCACCGTCGAGTTGATAGCGGACAACCGTCGCCCCGCTGCGATCGCCTTCGGCGTTCCGTCGCGGGCGTCGGCTTCGTCGTAGAGCACCTGCCGCTGAAGATTCGTCCATTCGACGACGTCACGGTCGACTACTGTCAGCTGGCCGACGCCGGCGCGAACCAGTTGTTCGGCGATCACCCCGCCGAGTGCGCCGCAACCGATCAGCAGCACGCGCGCGTCACCCAGCCGCTGCTGTCCAGCCGGCCCGACAAACGGAAGTAAAGTCTGGCGGTGGTATCGATCCATGAATGGCAATCACTTTGTCAAAATTTCCTCACAACGGTCGACGCCTCTTCCTACCAGCCGCGTGCGTAATCGGCGTAGCTGTAATACTTCGGGGACGACTCGATCCGTATGTGCAGCCAGGAAACACCCGCGCCCGACGTGCTGACCCACATGGGCTGATTGTCGATACGCTTTTCGGCCTCCCGGCCGACGGCTTCCCAGAACTCGTGCTGCTGCGCGACCGGCGCCGTGCGGCAAAACCCGGCGAGGTGTCTGTACGAGGACGACGCGTCGATCGGAACGGGAGCAATTAGCGTGGCGTCTTGCTCAAGATTCGGGAAGACCACGACGCCGTTGCCGGCGGCGTTTTTAAACTGATCGGCAAACGCCTTCGCATCTGCTTTGCCGACCAGCCCGGGGGCGTCCAGCAGGACGAACTCGAACGGGTCGTGGGCGATCCCGTTCATCACCGGCGTCGTCTCCCACCGGTAGGCGTTGAGCTTCACATCGGCCAGAAAATCGACGATCGCGGTTCGGCTCGTCGAATCTTTCTGCCAAGCACGGACGACGTCCAGATAGCTGGAGACTTTTTCATCGCGATAGATCCGCACACGATGTCGTTTCGCCCCGTCCAGAGATTCGGTTTTCAATTCCCACATGCGTTTTGCCTTGCTGTTCGCGATCGCCGGCCGTATTCCGATTCGGCAACGCTATAGACCGTATGCTACTCGATCCGCCGCCCGTAGCGGATTGCGGACTGCCACATCACGCTAGGCAATGAACTTATGACCGCGATTTCTTTCGGCCGTGATACCTGTCGTCATGAATCGGAACACGAATTCAACTTTCACCTGCCCAGGCTAAGATGTCAGACCAGGAGGCTTCGCAGTGCCAAAGGCCATGAAAGAACCTCACGTCGAAACGCCCGCTGAAGAAACGGCCAGCAGCATCACCCACGCCGTGGGCGGTCTGCTCGCCAGTTCGGCATTGACGTCGATGCTGATGTTCTCGTTGCTCGCGCACGACACACGCCGGGTGGTCGCGGTCAGCATATACGGTTCGTCAATGTTGTTGATGTACGTCGCCAGCACGTGCTATCACATCGTCCGCTCGAGAACGGTGAAGCGGGCGCTGCGTATACTGGATCACGCGTCTATTTATTTATTGATCGCCGGGACGTATACGCCCATCGCGATGGTATCGATGCGGAACGCCTGGGGGATGGGTCTTCTCGTCACTGTCTGGATTCTCGCCGTCGCGGGTGTGGTTCTTAAATTGTTTTTCGTCGACCGGTTCGAGATCCTCAGCGTTTCAATTTATATTCTGATGGGCTGGATGGTGCTGATCGCCGCCCGTCCGCTGTTCGCGGCCGTTCCCACCGGCGGGATCATCTGGCTCTTCGCCGGCGGGATTGCTTACACGGGCGGAGTGCTTTTTTATCTGTGGGATCGACTACCCTTCAATCACGCAGTATGGCACGTCTTTGTCATCGCCGGCAGCGCGTGCCATTTTTTCGCCGTCTGGCTTTATGTGCTACCGTTGTAGCACTGCCGGGTTGTTTCATCGGTCGGGCAAACGCTTCCTGAGGCTCGCAAACGCTTTCCACGTGTCCATCGGTCACCGTGCTCCATGAAAATTCTCCTGCTCACTATAGGAAGCGCCGGCGACGTACACCCGTTCATCGGGCTCGGCCTGGCACTGAAAGCGCGCGGTCATGACGTCAAAATAATCACCAACCCGTTCTTCGGAGAGATTGCCGACCGCGTCGGCCTTGACCTGATTCCGCTCGGCTCGCTCGACACGTTTCGCGAGGCGCTCGGTGACCCGATGCTCTGGCACCGCACTAAGGGGCACATTGCCGTTTTCAATCTGGTCCTGGACGGGCTTCGTGAGACCTACGACGCGATCGCGAACAACTACGTCGCCGGTGAAACAGTCGTCGTCTCGTCGAGCCTGGGCTTCGGCGCGCGAATCGCCCAGGACAAACTCAACATCCCTACAGCCACGGTGCATCTCTCGCCGGCTCAGTTTCGGAGCTGTATCGAGCCACCCAAGCTGCCCGGTTTGTGGATGCCCGCCTGGCTGCCGATGTGGCTGAAGAAGCGCATATGGGACGGGGGTGATCGGTTCGTGCTCGATCGCCTGCTCGCGCCCCGGATCAACGCGCTACGAACAGAGCTGGGCTTGCCTCCGGTGTCCGGCATCCTCAAGGATTTCTGGAACTCGCCGCAGCGAGTCCTCGGACTTTTCCCGGAGTGGTATTGCCCGCCGCAAGCGGATTGGCCGCCGCAGGCTCGGCTCACTGGTTTTCCCAGATTCGACGAGACCGAAGCTCATGTCACCGACCCCGAGCTGGACGCGTTCTTGAAAACAGGACCTCCGGCAATCGTATTCACACCAGGCAGTGCGATGTATCACGGCCACCAGTTTTTCAGCGCGAGCGTCAAAGCCTGCCGGAATTTGAACCAGCGGGGAATTCTTCTGACGCGACATGCGGAGCAGATCCCCTCCGGTCTCCCGGAATCGGTCCGGCATTTTTCCTACGCGCCGTTCAGTCAGCTTCTGCCCGCAGCTGCAGCGTTAGTTCACCACGGCGGTATCGGCACCAGTGCCCAGGCGATGGCGGCAGGCTGCAGACAATTGGTGACGCCGTTCGCGCATGACCAATTCGATAACGCGATTCGGCTTTGTAAGCTCGGCGTCGCGCGGGCGATCGACGCGCGGAAATACACTGCCAAATCAGCGACGCATCGATTGGAGTTGCTTTTGCACGACGAGAACGCATCGGCCGCATGCAGAACAGTTGCTGGGAGATTGCAAAGCGATGATCCAGTTGCGGACACATGCGATCTGATAGAAGGTCTGGCATGTCCTGTCGCACAAGCAACCGCCGCGGATTAATCGAGCCGAGCCGATTCTTTGCTGGGGACGGCAATTCCGAAATCTTCCATCAGCATTTCGCTGACGATCTTCCCGCTCAGCGCCACCAAAGGCAACCCCCCGCCGGGGTGTGTCGCGCCACCGGTGAAGTACAAATTCTTCACGTCCTTGTCCCGGTTGGGCGGCCGAAGAAATGCAGTCCGGCGGCTGTTGCTTCCGATTCCGTAGATGCTCCCCGCATTCGCGTTGTACGTCGATTTCAAATCAGCCGGCGTGAAGCTCCGCTCGGCGACGATTCGCCGGGACAGGTCGTGCAATCCCCAACGCGTCTTAAGAGTATGGATAAGCTGATCGCGATATTTTGGCCCCTGGACCGACCAGTCCAGCGCGCCGTCGATCGCCGGCGCGCTGGCGAGGACGAAAAGATTTTCGCAGCCGTCGGGGGCTTGGGTCGGGTCGGTGCGTGTCGAGGCACAGACGTAAATGCACGGGTCCTCAGGGACGGTCCGGGTCTCGAACATTGCGGTCAAATCGCTGGTGTAGTCGGCAGGCATGAACTTGGTGTGATGAGCCAACTCGGGATAGGTACCGTCGACACCCAGCAGCAACACCATCCCGCTCCCGCCGGGCTCGAGCCGATCGAGCGTTTTATCGTTGTACTTCCTGCGATTCGAAACGGGAATCAGATCGCGATAGGTGTAGACGACGTCACTGTTGGCAATCACCGCATCGGCGGTGAGCGATTTGCCGTCGGCTAACCGCACGCCGACCGCGATCCCGTTGTCGATCATGACGCTGCAGACCGCGGTCTGGGTACGAATCACAACGCCTAGTTTTCGCGCGACCGTTTCCAGCGATTCGGCGATCCGGTACATCCCGCCCCGCGGGTACCACCCGCCGAAATGCTGCTCGGCGTGGGGAATCACCGCGAGCGTGCCCGGTGCCCGGAAGGGACTCGCGCCGCTGTACGTTGCGTACTGGTAAAGCACCTCGCGCAGTTTCTGTGATTTAAGATTGCGGTCGATCAACCGGTTAAAAACGTTGAACATGCCGATCCGAAACGGAACCGTCAGCATCTTCATTGCATTCTTCGCATTGAAATGGCCGTCACCTCGTATCACCTGTTCGGGCGCGTGATACAGGAACAGATCGGCAGTCAGTTCCCAAATCGATCGCCCTTGCCGGGCGATGTTGCGCCACCCTGTGAGATCGCCGGGAAATAGTGCTGCTATTTCCTGCTCGGTGGCGCGGGCGTCGGACTTCAGTTCGAAACGGGTTCCGTCCGACCAGACGAAACGCGATATCGGATCGAGCGGGATCAGGTCCAGATAATCACTAAGCGTTGCACCGGCGGCTTCGAAAAGCTGCTCGAAGACGAACGGCAGCGTCAACAGACTCGGCCCGGTGTCGAATCGAAACGGTCGATCGTCCGGCCGCCCGGGGTGGGGCACTTCCCAAAGATTCAGCTTCCCCCCGACCCGGGCATTCTTTTCGAGCAATGTGACACGGACACCCACCGCCGCGAGACGGATGGCCGCGGCGAGTCCCCCGACGCCCCCGCCGATGACGACGACGTGTTTGCTCATCGAGGCAATCCGCCGAACTTCGCGTCGAGTGTCAGCCCGTCGTCTGTCGTGACGGCAATGTCGCGAAGCCGCACACCCCCGAGCGACAATTGCGTCAATGACACGGGCTTGCCCTGAATCTTCAATAGCTGCGGCCGAATGAACCCGACCGCGATAGAGCCGACCATTCCGTCGCCGTCGGCGTTCAGATCAGTCGCCACCGCATTCAAGTTGTCGTCGATTGTCAGTCGGCCGGTCACGCGGATGACCGTAGTGACGAATTTCTTTGCCGTGATGTTAAGACTCACGTCTAACGCACAGGGGCCGATAGAGACGAGCGTGATGTCGACCTTCTGAATCGCGACCCCGCTGCTCGCGGCGCCGGCCTGCGCCGCTTTGAGGACGGCGGCTTCGAGGTTCCTTTTCGACATTCGCAGCGAGACCGACCCATCGTCGGCAGACTCGATCGCGACCCCGATTTGATTTTCATCGACCCCACAAAATCCGATGGTCACATTCGCAGCAGAGAGCATAAACTCGCCTTCGACCCCGTGACTCCGCAAGGGATTGGCTCTGATCCGCAGCGATTCGATCCGCGCTCCGGGAACGGTCTTCGGCATGTTCGACGCCATCGGTGGGGCGCCGAGCTTATCGACCGTTCCTCCGGAAAGATCAACCGACACCCGTTTTAAGTTCGGGAACTCACCGACGATCTCTACCGGCCGGGAGGCGGCCGGGAGTACAACTCGTCGCCGAAGTTCGGCTTCGATCAGTCGACGCACGTCTTCGCCGGTTGAGGGAACAGACGGGCTCTGCACGACGAACATAACACTGCCTTTGATGAAATATTCTCGAGTTCTTGACGACGACCAGTGACTATAGCTCCACAAGCCCGACGGGCGTTTACGAAACCCGCGATAATCTGTTTTGTCGCGACCTAAGGCTTCTGCTTTCCAATCTCTGATGCGTACACTGGAAGGGTTATGGACCCACGTCTTGGCAACGCCGCTCGCCTGCAGCAGGCCAAGAATTACCCGGCGGCCGAGCAGATCTATCGCCTGATCCTGCAGTCTAAACCGAAGGACGCGGACGCCCTGCTCCTTCTGGGTCTGTTGTTGCACGAGACCGGAAGACACGCGCTTGCGATCGAGTCTCTTCGCCGGGCGCAGCGGGTGCAACCGAACCAGCCGGAGATACGCCAGACCCTCACCGGCCCGTTACTCGCGTTGGGCCGGTTGAAAGACGCCATCGTCGAGGCCCGGGAGGTGGTTCGGTTAAAACCGATGTCCGCCGAGGCGCACCACGCGCTGTCAGTGCTGTTGCTCCGCGCGCAGGATGCTCGGTCGGCATTGCCGCACGCCAAGCGGGCGAGCGAGTTGAATCCCCATTGGGTGGCTGCTCACATCCAGCTCGGGCAAGTCCTGTCCAACCTGCGGCATTATTCGGAGGCGTTGGCGGCGATCACCGCAGCGCTAGCTATCGAACCGAAATCGGTCGACGCACTTACCGAAAAGGGAATGATCCTAAGATCGATCGGTCGGATCGACGAGGCTATCACTGCGTACGAGTCGGCGATTTCGGCAAGTCCGCGGAACCTGATGGCGCTGAACAATCTGGGTGGCTGCTACCTAACCAAGGCACGCGCGGAAGAGGCGCTCCGGTGTTTCGAAACCGCGGTAAAGATCGCCCCGGAACTTGCCATGCCGCGAAACAACCTCGGTGCCGTGCTGAAGGAAATGGGTCGGCTCGACGACGCTGTCCCCCATTTTCGGCAGGCCTTGCAGCTCGACCCGGCATACACCGACGCGTTGAACAACCTTGGAACCACGCTCGGCGTTATGGGCGAGTTCGACCAGGCAACTGCCTCGCTACGCGCTGCCGCGGACGCCACGCCCGCATTCGTGCCCGCATTGGACAACCTGCTGCTGATGATGCTCGGCATGCAGGACGTGGCCGAAATAGAAGTCACCAATGCGCATCGGGAATTCGGTCGACGTTTCGCCGACCCGTTAGGTGCCAACGCGAGGCGGTTCGCCGAAGATGCTCGGCCCGACCGCCGGCTACGCGTCGGATATGTTTCACCGGATTTTCGCGAGCACTCGATTCGGTATTTTATTGAACCGATTCTCGCACACCATGACCGGTCGACCGTGCAAGTCATTTGTTACTCGACCGGTGGCAGGAGCGACGAAGTAACGCGACGCTTGTCGGGCTTAAGCGATGAATGGCATCAAGTCACGGGACTGAATGATGAACAGTTCGCTGACCTGGTGCGGTCGCACGCGATCGACATTCTTGTCGACCTTGCAGGCCACACCGCCGAGAATCGGTTGCTGGCATTCGCGCGGAAGCCAGCCCCGGTACAAGTGACATATCTCGGTTACCCGGCGACGACCGGGATGGCGTCGATGGACTACCGACTCACCGACGCGCACACCGAACCAACAAATTCAGACCTTTTCTACACTGAAAAACTGGTACGGCTACCCAACGCGTTCTTCGTCTACGGCGACGACCGGCTCAAACCGTACAGCCGTGCATTGCCCGCCGATACCAAAGGTTTTTTCACGTTCGGGTCGTTTAATAATTACACGAAGATCACGCCGGCACTGCTCGACAACTGGGCCGAAATTCTCGCGGCTGTGCCGGGATCGCGGCTGCTCATGAAGTCAAAACCGCTGGAGAATCCGAGCACGCTGCGGACCGTTCGCGAAGCATTCGATCGCCGCGGTGTCCGATCCGACCGGCTCGATCTTCGAACGTGGGTGACCCTCGAACAGCACTTCGCGCTCCTGCGCAGCGTTGATTTGATGCTCGACTCGTACCCGTACAACGGCCACACAACCTCGTGCCAGTCAATCTGGGCCGGTGCGGCGGTGGTGACGCTGTGCGGTGATACCTTCCGGAGCCGGGTCGGTGCGACGATTCTCCGGGAACTGGGGCTTGCGGACCTGATCACGACGACCCGCGAACAGTACGTAAGACGTGCGGTCGAACTGGCGACAGAGCTCACCAGACTCCGCGAACTCCGCCCGGTGTTGCGGGACAGGATGGCCGCGTCGTCGCTTTGCGACGCGGCGCGGTTCTGCCGGGATCTCGAACTGGCCTACCGCGACATGTGGTCGGCGGCTTTGTCGACCATTCCGACGGCGTCTGCGGCAGCCAACCGGACATCGGGTTGATCGTCCCTTAAGAGTCTGGCGAGCATCGGCTGAGCGTCGGTACGACCGATGGCGCCGAACGCCAACGCTGCCAACGCTCTCTGGCGAGGATCTCTGCTCTCGGCACCGATCCTCGCGACGCCATACCCTTGGTCACTCCCGAGCATGCCTGCCGCGCGGGCCGCGATCAAGGCCACCTCCGGGTAGTCGGCGGTTAGGAAGCCTTCAATATTGCCGAGGATTCGTGCGTCCCGGGGCTGAGCGAGCCCCAAAAGCGCGATCGCCTGATCGGACGCGTACGCACTGATCGTTGCTGCCACCAGCGCGTCTTCTCCCTTTTCACTGCCCAGCCGCCAGAGCGCCTCGGCTGCCTGCAGCCGGACGTTTCCGTCGGCGTCGTGGCGGAGCATTTCTTCGAGAATGGGAATCGCAGTCGGCTCGCCGAGCATGCCGAGCACGAACGCCGTATCCCCGCGGACGGGCGGGCGGGGGTCGATGGCGGTCTGTTCCAGGTCGTGCGTGTGTGAAAAGTCGCCGAGCCGATGCAGGGCAAAGATCGCCGCCAATCGGACCTGTTCACCGTTGGTCGCGTCGGCGGCGTTGGCCGACGAGACGTTAATCAGCAGCGGTGCCAGGTGCGGTAACGCGTCGCGAACCCGCATCTCGCCTGCGGCGAACGCGGCAGCCTTGCGGACCAGAAACGACGAATCACGCAACGCCGTCACCACTCGTTGGTCAGTGTCGGGAAGGTCAATATCTTTCAACGATTCGAGCGCGTGTGTGCGCGCGAATTCGTCGCCAGAAGTCAGCGAAACCATTACCTCTTTTTGCGCTGCCGCTTTTAGCGACGGATCTACCCGGACGGCGACCGCTTTGGCGAACGCCGGGGGTGACTTGGGGTTGCCAGGAACATTCGTGACCGGACCGCGTAAATGACAGGCGGCCAGCGAAGCCAGGGTTGAAACGGCGATTGCTCGTGCGATGGGTGAATTCATAATGATGGTTCGCGCTCGATGTTTCGAGTCCTCCAAGAGTTGTTCCAGACGTCTGCCTTTTGATCCCGGTGCTGATGCGGCCGATCTATTTAGACCAAATCGGCAGGAGTCGGCAAGAGCGACGCGGCTCTGCTCCCTATTAAGCTGTCGCGTTTGCATACTTTACAATCCGGACCGCGATGCGAATACCTCCAGTGCCGTCCGCGACACCCGAACGATTTATGGGACCGAGTTGCAAAATCCAATCTGATACGATCTTACAAATGGCGAAAGCACTCACGAGCGACCGAGCACCAGAAACGCGGGCCGGCCGCGGCAAGCGGTGGGCGAAACGCCTTCTTCGCCTGCTCGTGACCAGCTACGTTTTTATTGCAATGCTTGGTTACTTCGCCCAGGATTGGCTCGCGTTCCCGGGCATCACGTCGCAGGGAAAAGCGGAAACCGCGGTGCATTACGGCAATTCTGCCGAGCTACTTCATTTAAGCACCGCAGGCGGAATTCCGATCGTCGCCGTCTTCGGAATTGCGCCCGGGTCGGTCGACGCCGCCCGTTGCCCGACCATTCTCTATTTCTACGGCAACGCGGGGTCGGTCGCCTGGTCACAAAATGAGTTCGATCACATGCGCGAGCTCGGGGCCAACGTGATGATCCCCGACCTTGCCGGGTTCGGCGCGAGCGGCGGCAAGGCTTCAGAACAGAACTTTTACGCGACCGCAGACGCCTGCTGGGAATACCTCGCGCATCGACCCGGCGTTGACCCAGCGCGGATTGTCGTCGTCGGATGGTCGATGGGAGCCGGCGTTGCGATTGATTTGGCGCACCGAAAGTCTGTTGCGGGGGTCGCGACGTTCAACGCGTTTACCGACCTGCCGTCGATGGCGCACCAGCTTTTTCCGTGGCTACCCACCTCGCTGTTGCTCAAATACCGGTTCGACAATCTAACTAAGATCCGCGAGATTCGTTGCCCGACCTTGATCTGCAACGGGGATCTGGACGCACTCATCGCGCCCGACATGTCGGATCATCTGGCATCCGCCTCGGGCGGGCCGGTCACCCGACTGCACGTCGCGACCGCAGATCACAACACGATCTTTGTTGCCGAGCCAAAAGTGGTCTGGCCCGCGCTAGGCAGACTTGTCGATCAGATTCGCGAGAAGTAAATCAAACTGAACCGTTGGGCTGCTTAGATCTGAAACGGTTATCGGTCGTACGGTTTGCAATTCTCACCGCCAGTCGTAGGCGAATTTTACCGATATCCCGTTCATGCGTTCTATTCCGTTTGCGTCGTCGTTCGGTCGAGCCAGCAACGCCAAGCGATTTTGGCTATCCGGCGGTTCACTGGCGGCGTTTTTGTTGACGCTGATCATCGGTAACCATTTCATCGCAGCCGACCGGTCGGTGAGCCGCGAAATGCTGGGTCATGATTTTTTAGCGTTCTATACCGCGGGCAGCTTTGTTCGCGACGGTCGATATCACGAGCTGTACGATCTCGACTCCGTGCGCGACTACGAACAGGCGACCGCTCACGCCGCCGGCCTCGAAGTCGGAAAAAGTTTCGGGCCCTGGTGGAACCCTCCGTTTTACGCGCTGGTGTTCGAACCGCTCGCCGCGTTGCCGTACGCGAAAGCGCTGGACTGCTGGCGGTGGATCAGCGTAACGGCAGTTATTCTGGCCATTGCCATTTTGACGACATTCGTTGCCCGTTCGAAGGAATCGTCCGTGGACACGGCACGCAGCGGGGCCAGTGCGACTGCGAGCTTTAAACACTGGGGATTGGTCCCGGTACTGATCCTCATTTCAATGCCGTTCATTCAGGCGTTCAGTCACGGGCAGAATACGTTTACCTCACTATTGCTGCTGACGGTGACGGTCGCACTCTGGCGCGGGGAACGGCGACTGTTGGCCGGCGTCGCCTGCGGGTTGCTGTTCTATAAGCCGCAACTGGGCGCCGTGGTCGCAGCGGCGATGGTGCTTGATCTCGGTTTAACCGCGCTGGCCGGGGTTGCGATCACCGGCATTGCCCTGATCCTCGTAACTATGATCGCGCTCCCCGGCTCGCTCGGCGACTGGGTTCATCAACTGCCCGCCAACGTGCGGTGGATGCAGGTCGAACACGCTTATCTGTGGGAACGGCACGTCACGCTCAAAGGGTTCTGGAGGCTGCTGTTGCAGGGGCGAGAAGCCGGGGAAGCAAACACCCTGACGACAATCTTGACCGATCTGAGCCTTGTAATTCTGGGCGTAAGCCTGGCGGCGGTAGCCATTCTTCACCGGTTTAAAGCGAGTATGCCCGACGGGCAATCGGTGCGGCGCGATCGCCTCATTGCCGCGGCGATATGCGCGATGCCGCTCTTAATGCCCTTTTACTTCGACTACGATTTGCTGCTGCTCGCCGTGCCGGCCACGCTCTACGCGGCCGAGCGGGTGCAGCGGCCGCAGTTGATGAACGCGTCAGAGGACCGAATCCTGACCGCCGGGTGGGTGCTGCTGTTCGCATGGCTGTTCGTTAATCCGGCATTCGCTTTCCACTCGCATTTCAGCGGATCGGTCCTGCTTCTTGCCGGGATCACCATATTGACCCTCCGTCGAGTCAATCGACCAGACGGCGAACTGGCCACGGTTTTCATCCTCCGTCCACAACGGCTGGCCACGGCAGCGTGATTTCCCCCCTTGAGAAGCACTCCGGTCGGCGGTTGTTGCCGAGCCGGAGCGCGTCATCCCTCCTGAACAGATCGCCGACTAGCTCTTCGCGGCGGCCCCGGACGAGCCGGATGACAGCTTCCACCAGTGGCTGAACGCGCCGATGTACTGCGTCGTCCCGTTCTGTTCGACACTCGTCCACAGTTTGTAATCGTGATACGTGACCGATTGCAGGTAGACGTCCGCGGCAACGGTTCCCGTCGCGACCTTAAGGATGTCCTTAACGGATGAAGTATTCTGCGACCCGTTCTGGGCTTTGATGAACGTCGCGAAGTCGCTTTGCGACGGCCTCGACAGATACGCGCCGCCACCGGCGACTACTAATAGCACGAGTATGAGAATGGTTTTCATCCCGGTATTCTAACCAACACCGGCCTAAGGTGATCTTATAATTCTCCGCTTTGCTTCGAACAGACGGCCCAAACCGAGGCGGCGGGGCAAATTGACACGAAAATAGGGCATTCCTATACTGCCCCCTCCTATTGACGGCAGGCGGAGTTACCGCCGCTAAGTCGGTTCCCGGAAGCATGGGTGAGCGTTGCACTGCGGGCAGGATTCCCGCGGGCGTTCCTCCGTCGCCGTTGGTGAGGATGTCTCGGCAAAATCCGCGGCGATACCCATCAGAGTTGGAAACGATCCGTCCTACCCGCCGGGCAATTCGCCCGGCATCTTCGGAGAAATGACAATGGCATCGTTGACCAAAAAAGCCCCGGCGAAAGCCTTCAAACCCCAGCCCAAGGTGGCCGCCAATCCGTCGGTGAACGGCAGCAAGGGATCCAGCAAACGCGTCTATTTCTTCGGCGCCGGTAAAGGCGACGGTCACGGCGGCATGAAGGCGCTGCTGGGCGGCAAAGGCGCGAATCTCGCCGAGATGACCCGCATCGGCCTGCCAGTCCCCCCGGGCTTTACGATCACCACCGAAGTCTGCACCTATTTCTACGACAACAAAAAGACCTACCCGCCCGAACTCGACGCGCAGATGCACACGGCGATGGCGGGTATGGAAAAGATCATGGGCACCAAGTTCGGTGACACCCAGAAGATGCCGTTGCTGGTCGCCGTCCGCTCGGGCGCCCGCGACTCGATGCCCGGCATGATGGACACGATCCTGAACCTCGGGCTGAACGACCAGGCCGTCGTCGCGCTCGCCAAGGCGACCAACAACGAACGGTTCGCCTGGGACTGCTACCGCCGGTTCATTCAGATGTACGGCGACGTCGTCATGGGCGTGCAAAAACTCGAAGGCGAGGATCACGAGCCTTTCGAAACCGTCATCGAAAAATTCAAACACGACAAATATCACGGCGAAATCGAAGATTCGAAACTGACCGCCCGGGACCAGCAGGAACTGGTCAAGCGGTTTAAGGCATTGGTGAAGGAACGCACCGGTAAGGCGTTCCCGAACGACCCGTGGGAACAGCTCAAAGGCGCCGCCGGCGCGGTTTTCGGTTCGTGGATGAACGACCGCGCGAAGGTGTATCGCGCCAAGTACAACATCCCCGCCGAATGGGGAACGGCCGTCAACGTCCAGGCAATGGTGTTCGGCAACACCGGTGACACTTCGGGCTCGGGTGTTGCGTTCACGCGCAATCCGGCCAACGGCACCGACGAGTTCTACGGCGAGTTCCTGATCAACGCCCAGGGGGAAGACGTGGTCGCCGGCGTTCGCACCCCCGAACCCGTGCTCAAGCTCAAAGACGTGATGCCCAAGAGCTACGCCGAGCTGCTCAAGGTTCGCAAGACGCTGGAAGCGCACTTCAAGGACGTGCAGGACATCGAGTTCACCGTTCAGGAAGGCAAACTTTTCATGTTGCAGACGCGGAACGGCAAGCGTACCGCCGCCGCCGCGTTGAAGTTCGCCACCGACATGGTGCGGGAAAAGCTCATCGACTGGCAGACCGCCGTTACCCGCGTGCCGGCTGATCAGCTGGATCAGGTGCTGGCACCGATCTTCGATCGCGCTGCGGTGAAGAGCGCGGCCGTGATCGCGACCGGCCTGCCCGCCGGTCCGGGCGCCGCCTCGGGCAAGATTTATCTGAACGCCGACCGCGCCGTGGAAGCCGAAAAGCGCGGCGAAAAAGTGCTGCTGGTTCGGATCGAAACCAGCCCGGAAGATCTCCGCGGCATGATCGCCGCCGAGGGCATCCTGACCGCCCGCGGGGGCGTCAGCAGCCACGCCGCCCTGGTCGCCCGGCAGATGGGTAAAGTCTGCGTCTGCGGCGCCGCCAAGCTGCAGGTCGACTACGGTGCAAAGACCGTCAGCGTCGACCGCCAGACCTTCAAGGAAGGCGACTTCCTTTCGATCGACGGCACCAGCGGAAACGTCTACGCCGGCCAGATCAAGACCGCCCCGTCGGAAATCATCCAAGTGCTGATCGACAAGTCGCTGCAACCGAAGGACGCCCCGACGTACCAGATGTTCGCCCAGCTGATGAAGTGGTGCAGCCAGGCCACGAAGCTGCAGGTTCGCACCAACGCCGACAACCCCGAGCAGACCGCCAACGCGTTGGCATTCGGCGCGGTCGGCATCGGCCTGTGCCGGACCGAGCACATGTTCTTCGAAGGCGACCGCATCGACGCGATGCGCGAAATGATCCTCGCCGACTCGATCGACGAACGGCAAAAAGCGCTGGCGAAGATCCTCCCGTATCAGCGGGAAGATTTCGCCGGCATGTTCAAGGAACTCAAAGGGCTGCCCGCGACCATCCGGTTCCTCGATCCGCCGTTGCACGAATTCCTCCCGCACGGCAAGCCGCAGCAGGAAGAACTCGCCAAGAAGATGGGCATCTCGGCCGAGAAGATCCATCAGCGCGTCGAAGGCCTTCACGAGTTCAACCCGATGCTGGGTTTCCGCGGGTGCCGTCTGGGCATCAGCTATCCTGAGATCACGGCCATGCAGGCCCGGGCTATCTTCGAAGCCGCCGCGGACGTGACCAAGGCCGGCATCAAGTGCAAGCCCGAGATCATGATCCCGCTCGTCGGGTTCAAGAAGGAATTCGACCTGCAGGCTGCCGTGGTGCACGAAGTCGCCAAGCAGGTTCAGGCGGAGAAGAAAGTAAAGCTCAGCTACTCGGTCGGCACAATGATCGAAGTGCCGCGCGGGGCGCTGACCGCCGACCGGATCGCCGAGACCGCCGAGTTCTTCAGCTTCGGGACCAACGACTTGACGCAGACGACCCTGGGCATGAGCCGCGACGACAGCGGTTCGTTCCTCCCCGGGTATGCCGAGAAGGAAATTGTCAGCAAGAACCCGTTCGCCACGATCGACGAAACCGGCGTCGGGCAGCTCATGGAAATCGCCGTCAAGAAGGGTCGTCAGACCCGGCCCGACATCAAGCTCGGAATCTGCGGCGAGCACGGTGGTGACCCGCAGAGCGTCGAGTTCTGTCACAAAATCGGCCTGGCTTATGTCAGCTGTAGCCCGTTCCGCGTCCCGATCGCACGCCTCGCGGCAGCGCACGCCGCAATCAAGGACCTGCAGTCGGCTGCCCCGGCAAAGAAGAAGTAGTTCGAAATTTTTCGCTTAACTGACCAAGAAGCCGGCCCATGTGGCCGGCTTCTTCTTTTTCAAGCCCGATTGGTTTGTTTCGAATTTGGCTCGCCTTACCGCCGCAGTTATGCTCTGCACATGCACCGTAAATCTGTTAGTGTCGGCTTAGCAATCTTCCTGATCTCCTCGCTCGGCCTGTCTGCCGCGGGGCCGGCAACCAAACCAGTCATCGTCCCTCCCCTGGATAAGCTCGCATCGCTTGTCGTTTCAAAAAGTGCCAACCATTCCGTCGTTTTGATTATTCGCCCTGACACGGGCAGTTCCACCGCTTCCCCTGGAGACGTCGCGCGCCTTCGCGACGCGGTGACAAGGAAGCTGCACGATGCCGGGATCGACGTCGCGATCTCCCCGCCTGCCGAGACGGTTTTGCGTGACGCGCTGACGGTCGGCCGACCCACGATGCCGGTCGTTCAAAAGACGCTCGCCTCAGCAAAGACCGAGATGTGTCTGGTCTTATGTATTCGCAGGACCGGCGATCTCCTCAAAGTGGCGTCCGAGCTTTTCGATACTCACGGGCCGGTGACGCAGTTGGTGCTGTCCCTCGATAACAACACCTTACCGGCCGTCGATGCTGTAGCCGACGGGACGGACGACCTTGGTCTTGCACTCAAAGCGGTCGCAGATGTTGCAAATCCTGTGGTCGCGACCTGCGTCACGGAGTTGCAGAAGGCCAGCATTAAATCGGTTCAACTGGTGGTGCGTCCCGAGACGCCGGGCGATGTCGGGACGGCCGGTTTCGAAAGCGCCGTCGCCGACGCTGTAAAAGTTGCATTCACTGCGAACCAGGTCGACGTCGCCGAGCGGGCGTCTAATACGCTTGCGAATCCGCCGAAGCCCGCTTCGATTGCGAAGCTGACGGATCTCCCGGAAGACGCCGCGGTCGTCGCGGTGACATATTCCAAACGCCCGGCTGGACGGTTGCTCAAGTTCACTGTCTTGTCGTCCAAGGTGTTAGTCACGTCCGCTTCGACCGCGATAGACGAGTGGGATGCCGCGGCATTCCCCCCATTTCCTTATCTCAACACGAAAGTGCTCAGCTATTCAGAATCGCAGAAGGGGAAAAAAGTCGGCAACGGCGAATGTTGGACGCTCGCCGCTGAGGCATTGAAAGACGCCAAGGCTCACGGCGCTAACGGCTACACCTATGGTCGACAGCTCGCCAAAGGAGCGGTGATTTTCCCCGGCGACATCATTCAGTTTACGTCCGCCAAATTCGAAGGCCATTCCAACGGCGGCAGCTGGTGGGTCCAGATGGGATTCCCGAATCACACCGCCGTTGTTCGTCGCGTTCTGGGCCCGACGCGATACGAAATACTCCAGCAGAACCCGGGGCCGGTGAACGCCGCAACCATCGATTTCAAGGATTTAAAAAGCGGCACCTTCGAGTTCTGGCGTGCCGTGCCGAACCGATAAAGAACACCGCCGACATATTCCGCTTCAACAAGATGGTGCCGTGCAACCGTTAGACAAGCCACTTCGCAAGCTGGCGAAACAAGCATCGCTGTCGTTGCCGGTTGTCACGCCGACTTCGAATGGCCAGCTATCCCGCATAGACATCTCTGACCTGCCGGAAGTCGAAAAACTGAAGTCGCTCGCGGGCGAGATCCGCCAGCACACGCTGAATCATCTGGACCAGTATCTCAAACAGATGCGTCAGACGCTTTCGGACAGGAACGGCCATTTTCATTTGTGTGCGAACGCAAGGGACGCGCGTCGGCTCGTAGAAAAAGTGCTGGGACTGCAAAAGTGCAGATCGTTCAGCCGCGAGCCGTCTGCGGTGCTGGATGAGATCGAATTACCCGGTCAACGGCTCGACGGCGGCGACGCCACGATCACCGGGGGCAATTTTGCGATCGCCGAGACTGGCCACATCTGCATTTGCAGACCGACGATGCCCGCGACATCCTCCCGTATCATGATTTGCGTGATCGGGATCGAGGCTATTTTGCCGCGGCTCGCCGACCTTGCCGTGATGCTCAAGTTACTGACCCGGCACGGCACCGGGCGGGCCATGCCCGTCAGCACCCAGCTGGTCGCACCCCGCGAGCATCGCGCTCTGCACGTTATATTTCTGGACAACGGCCGCAGCGGTGTTCTCGCCGGCGAACACCGACCCGTCTTGCGGTGCATCCAATGCGGCGCGTGCGGGGAAGTTTGCCCAGTCTATGAGCAAGTCGGCCGACACGCCGGCGGGCTGAAGATTGGCCCTGTCGATGCAATTATGTCCCCGTTATTGCGCGGACTAAAGACATTCGACACGCTGCCTTTTGCTTCGTCACTCTGCGGTGCGTGTTCGGCGGTTTGCCCGGTCGGAATCGACCTTCCCTCACACCTGACACGCCTCCGGGACCAGATGGTGGTCAAGGGATCTACAGGATTTCTCGACCGGCTGTCACACCGGCGAAGGACACGACAACTTCGCTCCCCGCGGAAGTTTGCGGTAGCAATCAAAGCCGGCATTTTTGTTGACACGCCCGAACCGGCGTCGAAATCGTTTCGCGAGCTTTGGAAAAAACGTGATTGATTCGATCGATAAAGTTGGACGGATTCTGTCCCGCCGGACCGACGGCGTTTTTGCACCGCCGCCGACCATCATCGAGCCGGTGGTCCGATTGGTGTATAGCGATCTCGGGCTTTCCGAACTTTTCGTCAACCGGGCGACGGCCGGCGGGATTGGTGCCGCATTGATTCACCCAGAGAACGTGGCGGAATACGTGATCAATCAGTTGCATTTACGGCTCGCTCACCGGGTGGCGATGCCCGCGTGTTCGGTGCTGAAAAAGATCGAATTGCACCAGCAGCTCGAAGCGGCAGGATTCGAGATCCTCGAGCCGGGCGTTGCACCGTTCGACCCGAACGACCAACCACTGCTGGTTACAGATTGCCTGGCCGCGATCGCCGAAACCGGCAGCATTGTTCTGAAGTGTGCGCCTCCCACAGGTGCGATCGTCGTCGTCGAACCGAAGAACCTGTACCCAGATCTTCTCGATTTTTTTCGAGTCGCTAAGGCTCAGCACGCAAGACGCAGTGATCGTGGGTGGCCCTGCAGAGCTGCAACTGTTTGTCCTCCACTGATCGAGTCTGACTCAAGGGTCGCATCATTCGAAGGTCGGCATCATTCGAAACAACTAATGGAGCTTTCCGGTCGTGATCGCTTTTACAATCTGGGTCGCGAGCAGCACCGCGGCCAATCCGTCCTCGGCCGGCACCTCGGGGGCCGATCGATTCTTCACCGCGTTGACGAAAGATTCGAGTTCGGCCCGCAGTGGGTCGGCGTCGTCGATCTGCAACTCCTGGATCGTCACAAGGTCGGCGAAATTCAGGTCCGACAGATCCTGAATTTCGCCGGACTTGATCTTCGACACCGCGTCGCGGATCGCGTCGACATTTCCGCTGCGGTTGGCGACGATGCCGTAACGTTTCTGGTAATCGACCGACACGTAAGCGTCCGGTGAGAAGACCCGCAATTTACGCTCGGTCTTCAGCGCGAGCCGTGACGCGGTCATGTTCGCGACGCAGCCGTTTTCAAAAACGATGCGGGCGTTGCAGATGTCCTCGGTCTCGCCGGTGATGCTGACCCCGGTCGCGTCGATGCGAGATGCTTTCGACTGTGCGAGTTGTAACACGATATCGATGTCGTGGATCATCATGTCGAGCACGACGCCGACGTCGATGCTGCGGAACGTCAGCGGGCTGATTCGGGTAACCTCGATGAAACCGGGTTGGATGTGCATCTGCCGCATGGCCCGAACGGCCGGGTTGAATCGCTCGATGTGCCCGACCTGCACGGTCACATTTCCAGTCCGCGCCCAACCGACGATGCTCTCGGCATCGGCGACGTCTTTGGCCAGCGGTTTTTCGATCAGGCAGGCGACACCCGCGTCGATGCATTTTTTAGCAATTTCCGGGTGCGCTACCGTCGGGACCGCGATCGTCGCGGCCGCAACCTGCGTGAGTAGTTCTTTCAGACTGGCGAATGCCTTGGTGCCGTGTTCGTCCGCGCATTCGGCGGCTGCGTCCGGGCTGGCGTCATAGACACCGACGAGCCGGACCTGCGGCATCTGGCTGTAAAATCGGGCGTGCAACCGCCCCATCCGCCCGCAGCCAATCACGGCGACCGGCAAAGGCCCGAAAATCGGAACCTGCGGGTTCAGCTTCGATTTCAGTTCGCTCATCGCCGTCAGAATAGAACACTTCAACGGGAAGGTCGAGCACCCACGGATCAAGGTCGAATCTGTCCACTCGGCCAGAAGTAGCGGAGTGCTTTTAACCGGGGCAAAGACCGACTAGTTCGTCGGTGCCACAATGGTTTGATCGACCGCGACCACCCTCACCGCGATTTCGTGTGATACCGTATCAGCGTTTCGAAGCTGACGGCGGTCGATGGCATCGGCGACCTCTGCGACGACGTTCGCCAACTGGTGAATGCGATTGGCATACTGATCGACCGGGACTGCAAGCGATTTTCGGAACGCAGACGTGTCGAGTCTCCAGCCGACCGCCGTTCGGACCAGATCGGGGCCGGCGGTCCCGTCGGCGTACTGGATTTTCGCCCGGTCGCCGTCGATCAAAATCTCTGCCGACTGAATGTCGACCGCCGCGTGCATTCCCAACGCGTGAATCACCTGACCAACGGCGCCATCGCCCCACTTGAGACGAACGATCCGTTGCAGCATTCCGACCTGCGCGTCGAAAGTTGCTTCGAGCTGTGCCAGCTTCAGGTCCTGATCGCTGTCAGCAAGAAACATCGAGAAATAAGACGACGGCTCCGCGCCGGCGAGATCATCGTAAGCGGACATGAACATCGCAGGCGTGCGGCTCCCGGCAAAAAGTTCTCCGGACGAACGCGTTGACTGCCCGTCGACAGCGGTGTACGCCACGGCTGCAACGCAGAACCAGACGAAGCGAATCGGTGCCAGTCTTTGACGCATGAACGGAAGTCTACGGGATCGTCCGGCCTTATCAGAAATATTTCAGATAGCGTGCCGCGGCAACAATCGCGAGCAGCGCCAACACGACCAGCATCTTGATCGTCTTGGCAGTGTCGCCACCACCACCGCCACCGCGAAGGCTTTCGAACAAACCCGGACCCTTTGTTCTTGCGCTGATGCACTGTTTGCACATTCTAGCGGCACCGAACTTCGCGAGCTTGGCAGCCGGGAAGGGTTCCTGGCAACCCGCGCAGGGTTCGCCGAGCGTTCCCTTCTTCAGCTGGTCGGCGGTTCCGCAGTCTACACACCAGTAACGTCCGGACGAATCTTTCATCCGCTTGCCACTGGAAACATCATTGTGACAGTTGACGCACCGTTTGGCGGTGCTGATCGCAGTAGCCATAGGATTTGCCCAAGGGTCTAGGAATGACTTCCTCGCTCCGCCGACAACAATCACCTCAGGCTACCACCGGTCTGCTAAAATGGAACAAAATTTTCAGGCAAGAATGATCGCCCAGCAACACGCTTGCCCGCGTGCATTTTGACTAAATTGCCGGGGCCGCGATGTTCCAAATCAGCTTGCTCGGCTTGTTCCAGTCGGCGCCTGGGACGGCGGGCGTAAGGACGTCACGCAATCCCATAAAGCCGACGTGGCCGTCGGCAAACAGAATGAACCCGCCCTGCGCGTGTCTTGATGTAAAACGCCGCCAATCCCCGCGAAAACGCCCCACGGCGGCGCTGACGATCTTATTCGCCCCGCCGCCCTTGGCGGCGTAATAGTCGTCGTTCGCCTGTGTGACTTCCGAGACACTTGTACGCTTTTCAAAAATAACGCACGTCTCAGACGCGTGTGTCAGCTGCGTCAACTTTCCGATGGCCGTTGTGGTCCCGAACAGCTTGTAGTTCATCGCATAGCAGACGAACGTTTTGCGTTGTTCCAGCGTGAGCGTGCCGTTGACGTTCACATTGCCGTACTGCAGGAAGTAACCGTCCGGTGAGACCGGGTCGCGGGGGGACGTCCGGGATCCGCTGGCGCGGGGGGCCGACGGGCAGACCAGTGGGTGGCGCATGCCGTCGATCGGAACCGGCGGCCCCCCCGCCGCGGCGTCCAACTGAATCTGGTCGTATGTTCTGCCGAACGTAGCCCTCGAGACGGCGTTCATCCAGAAAAACTCCGACGCCCAGCCCATTTGATCCGGGAGCGTAATCGCCTCGGCGGCGGAATCGCCGTCCTCACCGGCGGACGGGACCCAACCCCGGTTCGACTCGCTGTACATCCGCAGCCCGTTGGCCATCTGCTGCATATTGCTCTGGCAGACGACCGCCTGTGCCGCGGCACGGGCACGCCCCAGCGCGGGGAGCAAGATGCTGATTATTAATGCGATGATCCCAATAACAATCAAAAGCTCGACGAGCGTGAATCCACGACGCACATTGAAATGCCTGCCGATCATGTTTCGATCCTTCCGAGCGGAAATTCCGCCCGCGGTTGAAAAGGTGATTGGCTGGCTGATGCGTCCGGGAAAGGGCGCGTGGCTGGCTGGAAAATCGAAGCTGGCGTGCAATTACTTCGTCAAAAGCAACTTGCCTTGCCGGGTGACACGGAGCCGATACTCGACTCCCGCGTGGTCCAGAAGAACTTCGGTCTTACCGCCGAGAAGCGTCTGCACGTCGACCTTCGGACGTATCTCCGGTTCAAGGGCGGTAGTTGCCTTCTGAGTTTCTCGAGTTTCTGCTGACTCGTGTCGCATTTGCTTAACGTTAATTGAGATTGCGTCTCAGGTCAAGCCTTGCAGCGTCGCCCCGGTTGGCCGGATCAGCCTATACTCTCACCCATATGAAAACCCAGAACATCGGACGCAGCGATCTAATCTCGACCCGGCTTTCTTACGGCAATATGCGGTGCGTGGAGACGTGGAACCCGTCCGAGGTCACTCCCGAGAAGCGGGCAGTTGGTGTGAAGTCACACATCGCCGCTTACGAGGCGGGCTACACTCTGTTCGATACAGCCGACATTTATTGCCGCGGGGTGTGCGAGCAGGTGCTGGGGCAAACCCTGCGTGAAGTGAAAGGGATGCGCGACCAAATATTGATCACGACTAAATGTGGGATTCGATTCGCCGGTGATCCGTTTCCGGCGTCGCCGCACCGGTACGATTTTTCGGCCGAGCATATTCTCTGGTCCTGCGACAACTCTTTGAAAAATCTCGGCATCGAGACCATTGACCTGTACCACCTTCACCGCCGCGACCTGCTGATGGACCCGGCAGAGGTCGCCGGCGCTTTTCAGACGCTGAAGTCTGCCGGGAAAGTTCGGGAATTCGCCGTCAGCAACTTTCTTCCCAGCATGGTGACGGCCCTGCAGGCGCATCTGCCGTTCCCGATTGCCGCAAACCAAGTCGAGATCCATCTCGGTCGGCTCGACACGTTGATCGACGGGACTTTGGACCAGTGCCTTGAACGAAAGATCACACCGCTCAGTTGGAGCCCGCTCGGCGGCGGGTGGTTGGGTGGCGCCCCGATTAAGGCGGACGACCCACGCCGGGAAAACAAACAGTCGGTCGTGGACGCACTCGACGCGCTGGCCAAAGAGTTCGGTGTGAGCCGATCGGTGATCTCGCTGGCGTGGTTGCTGAAGCATCCGAGCGAGATCATTCCGATCGTCGGTTCGAACAAACCAGAAAACATTCGCGACGCCGTAAAAGCCGACGGCGTGGAGTTGTCCCGCGATCAGTGGTATCGCATACTGCTCGCGGCACGCGGGAAGCCGCTGCCGTGACAATGCGGAGATTTTCATGATCATCACAACACACGCCCACGCCCGCGCGGGATTAGTCGGGAACCCGTCCGATGGATATTTCGGAAAAACCATCAGTTGCGTGATCAGAAACTTCCGTGCGACGGTGAAGCTCTGGGAGAGTCCGCACTTTGAAATTCTTCCGACCCACGGCGACCTTGCCCGGTTCGACAGCGTCGACAGCTTCGTTCGTGACGTAAAGCTGAACGGCTATTACGGCGGTCTTCGGCTCATGAAAGCGGCGGTCAAAAAGTTTCACGACTACGCCCGGGAAAATGGCCGAGAATTACACGACAAAAACTTCACGCTAAGTTTCACGACCGACATCCCCCGGTTGGTCGGAATGTCCGGAAGCAGCGCGATCGTCGTCGCGACATTTCGCGCGTTGATGAAGTTTTACGAATATGAAATCCCCCTTCACCTGCAGCCGGCCATTATTCTGTCGGTCGAGAAGGAAGAGCTCGGGATCACTGCCGGGCTTCAAGACAGGGTCATTCAGACTTACGAAGGCATGGTCTACATGGACTTCGATAAGAAGCTGATCGAGAGCCGGGGCTTCGGCGAGTACGTGCCGCTGCGACCGGAAAAGATGCCGCCGATCTATATCGCATACGATCCCGAGCGGGCGGAAATCAGCGACATCCCGCACCGGAACCTTCGCGACCTGTACAACCGGGGCGACACCACCGTGGTGTCGGCAATGCAAAAGTATCGGGGTCTGACCGACCGCGGGCTTGCCGCGATGAACGCCGGTGATTGGGACGCGCTGAACGACGTGATGAACGAAAATTTCGACCTTCGCCAGACGATCATGCCGATCGCGCCGGAAAATCTTCGCATGGTCCAGGTGGCACGAAGCACCGGCGCGAGCGCCAAATTCGCTGGCAGCGGCGGCGCGATCGTCGGTCTCTACCGAGACGGCAAACAATATCAACAGCTAACCGATGCACTTGCAGCGATCCGCTGCACGATCCTTCGACCAATCATTTTCGACAACTGACCCGTGGCTCGCCAGGCTATGCGTCCGAGCCCGCGATGCAATCACCGTTTTGGGTATCGTTTACCGATCTTTGATCCAGACCATCGAACGTCCGCCGCGATTGTTCCGGACATAGTTCGGAATGGCCGTCAGCGGTTTACCGTCGGTCGAGGTGCCGTGCACGACTGTCACCCCGCCGAGCAGGTCGGGTCTATATTCGACTGTTAGAGGCGACGCCGGATCGAGCACACTGTCCAGGTTTTGATCAACGCTCTCGAAGTTGAAAATCAACGGCCCGTACTTCAGCGCGACCCGCCCGCGATCGGCGTGAACCTGATCGGTCGCTTTCACCCGCTGCACCTGCATCGGCAGTTCGAACTTGATGATGTCGGTCTTGTCAGCCGTCCAGAGGCGATCGATGACGACGTAACCGTCCTTGAGGACCACCGACGTTACCACGCCGTTGACCGTGACCGATTGAATGCCGCCGGTGCTCGGCGACGCGGCATACAGCCGACTGATGTCCGAGCTCGGCACGCGGAGCCGAACCGCGAAGTTTTTCGACTGCGACGGCTTTACCGTAATCGAAACGGTGCCCGTCCGCGGATAATCCGTCTCCTGAATCATCTCGACATTCACCCCCGCGACGTCGGGGACGGTGACGGTACTTCCGACGTAAAGATTCACATACAGGCCGTCCGTACCTTTGCTGTACATCCACGTCGGCAACTGAAGAAGCGTCCGGGGAATGTTCCCCACGCAGCACGGACAATCGTGCCACGGGTACCGAGTTTCGGACGTGTCTAGCGAATTTGTGTAGGTAAAGTTGTCACCCGCCAAATCAAAATCGCTGAGGATGGCGTTGTACAGCGTGCCCTCGTACAGGTTCGCGTAACGTGCGTCGTGATACGCCAACTGCATGTTGTGCTGGAAAAACAGCTCTCCGCACCCCGAGCACGATTCGCAGTAAGCGTTGTTGGGCAGCGAATAGTTTTTGCCGAACCCTTCGGAGGTTTCACCGCTGCCGACCCCGCCGGTGATGTAGTACTTTTTGTCGACGATGTCGTCCCAGATCGACCGGACGGAGCTGAGATAATCGACGTCGCCTGTCTCGGTCGCCACGGCGGCCATGCCGGCATAGAGGTAGACCGCCCGGACCGCGTGCCCGACCGCTTCGTACTGATATGTCACCGGAAGGTGGCTCTGATCGTATTCGGCGTCATGCCCGCGGTCGTCCAGCAGATGCTTTGCGAGCCCGACGTACTTATCCCCCGCGTGAGCGCCGTCGACTTCGTCCCTCAGCCGTGCCAGCTTCATCAATGCCTGTTCGATCTCCTCGTGACCGTCGTACCAGGTCCGCTTCGAGTCCGGTCCGACGTTCAACACCCAGCAGTCGGCGAGTTTGCACGCGGCGGCGAACATACGGCTGTCCCGGCGCCCGGTCATCTCGTAGTGCGCGATCGCTGCTTCAATGAAATAGCCGGCATTGTACCCCTCGTGGTCGCCCTTGCGGGTCCACCGCGGCAACCCGTGCAGCGTGTAATAAGTATCGAGATACCCGTCAGACTCCTGGGCGGCGAGGATCTTCGGAACCCACTCGTCGAGTGTTTCACGCAGACGTTTCTGCGCATCGACGATCTCTTGATCTCCCTGCGCGTCGAGCATTTGTGCGTAGCACATCGCTTCGACGTTATTGTAAACCCAGGCGTTGCAGTAAACGGGCCCCCGGTTCTGCTCGAACGGCCCGCCCGCGAGTTTGTGAGCGGCATTTACAAAATTTTCGATTCCTCCCTGCGGCAGTTTCGGGTCAGACATCACCGCGACGCAGTGTGGAATCCAATGCGTGATCAGTACCTTCAACCGATTCGTCCAGAGCGGGCTGCGGACCTGCCAGGAAGCGGTGCGCACCGATTGCAGGCATTGCGAAGGCGGAGCCGGCCAGGCGGTCAGCTTCAGCGTGTCCGACGCTGTTGCAGACCCGTCGTCGGCTGTCAGTTTCAGCACGTAGTCCCCCGGAACCGCAAAGGTCGCGGAAGTGATTGCGTTGTTCGGGTCGACGAACTGCACTGCGCCTGGACCACTTTCCACACCCCAATGCTCCGCGAACGTCTTGCCGGGGGCGGACAAGCCTTTGACGAATCCGTTCAGATAAGTCGCCCCGGGCAGGACCACAGACCGATCCACGCCGGCCCGGACGACCGGCGGGAAATGGGGAGATTTTCCGGAATCGGTGACTCTCCATTGCAGTACGCCGGTTGAAGCAGGCGTCGCGGCGTCCATTTCAAGTCGGAGCTTCGTGGTGCTCAACTCGCTGAACTGAACGGCATTGGAAGCATTTTCTTTCAGCGCGATTTCCGCGTGCTCGACGCGCGCGAACTGCTTTCCGTCCCAGGCGTACAACCGGGCCTGTTGCGGCAGGCGGACCCCGTTATGGTCGTCGAACCAATAGACGCTCACCGAAGAAGTGCTGATCGGCTGGGTCCATTCGTACTGCACCCACTGCGTCCCGTGTCGGGGCCAGTTCCCGTACGCGCCACCGGACTTGTCATTCGAATTTCTCGGATTCAGATCGAAGTTAATGCCCGCGAGTGTTTCGTGCGGCGACACGAACGACGTGGTCACGACGGCGAAATTCGCGAGATTGATCCGCTCCGCCGCTGCAGCGCGCACGCAGTTGCTGGAACTAATGCTTGCGATCAAGAAGATTGCGAATGCAGATCCGTAGCGAGCGACTAGGTGCCGATAGATTTTTCGACTTAGCATCGTCTTCACTTTCATTGAAAACCGCGTTCCTGACCGGAAGCGAGGTGCACATTTCATTGCGGTGCGTCTCTGCCTTGTGATCTCGATCGTTATTTTACGGTAGCTAATAATAAGCGGAGATCATCCTGTTTCGTTGATCGCACCGTAAACGTACCTGCTATTTCCGCCGGCTCAAAAGCTGGACGAGCGCTTTGTCGTAGGGCTGGTCGGTGTAGATCGCGTGGTATTCGCTGTCGCCACTCGTGCAGGCTTTTCGAACTTCATTCATATACGCCCGCACCTGTAGCTGGTACGGCTCACGAATGTCCGCCGGATCGATCTGCAGTTGCTCGCCCGTCTCCAAGTCTTCAAGTGTGATCTGCTTGTCATATGGCAAATCGATCTCCGCGCGGTCCAACAAATGCAGCACCATCGCCTGATGCTTTCGGTACCGAAGATGCTGAAGTGCCCGCACCAGTTCGGGCGGATCTACCCAGAGATCGCTGACCAGCACCACCATGCTACGCCGGGGTAATCGCTCGGCCAGCGCGTGCAGTTGGTTCGGAAGGTCGGTTCGCTTTCCCGGCGTGACGTCTTCGAGTGCCTTAAACAGACGATCCAGATGTGCCGGGCTGGAACCGGGCGGCAGTTCGAATTTAACCGACTCGTCGACCGCTACGAACCCGGCAAGGTCCTGTTGAATCGAGAGAAGATACGCCAGACACGCGCACAGGTGCCGGCCGTAATCGAGCTTCCCGCCGAAGCTCATGCTGTTGCTGGTATCGAGCACCAGCGTGGCCCGCAGGTTGGTTTCTTGCTCGTAAAGTTTGACGTAATACCGGTCGGACCGTGCGTACGCTTTCCAGTCCAGATGCCGGATCTCGTCGCCGGCGGCATATTCGCGGTGCTCAGAAAATTCGACGCTGAAGCCTTTGTGCGGAGACTTGTGCTGACCGGTGATGACGCCTTCAACGACCTGCCGGGCGGTGAACTGCAGTTTGCTGACGCGGGCCGCGTCGGCCGGAGCAAAGTACTTGTATTGGTGGATCGGCATTTCCGTCACTATCTAGTCGGCATCGCACCGGTCGTTGTCCGGCCTTGTCCCGTGAACGATTCTGGCCGATATCAGTCTTGCATGGCAACTCTGCAGAGTATCCTCGAAGTGGCCTTAAAATCAGCCGCGTCCGATATTCATCTGACGTGCGGGTCGCCTCCCCTGCTGCGGGTGTACGGCGACGTGCTCGCGTCCCCGTTGCCAGTCCTGACCGAACAAGATACTGCCGTCATCGCGCGGGCGATGATGACCGATCCGCAGTGGCAATTGCTGGAGATACGCCGAGACGTGGATTTTTCCTACCAGCCCGCCGGAGCCGGCCGATTGCGCGTTAACGCGCATTTTCAACGGGGTTCGATCGCACTGGCGATCCGTTTGATCTCGACCACCGTCAGGTCACTCGAATCGCTCATGCTTCCCGAGGCGGTCGACAGGCTGACCTGCACGCAACGGGGGTTGATACTCGTAACGGGCGGAACGGGTTCGGGGAAAAGCACAACCCTTGCGGCAATGGTGCAGGCCATCAACCAGCGCGAACCCGGGCACATCATCACGATCGAAGACCCGATCGAATACGCATTCACGGGCGACAAATGCTGCATTGAACAGCGTGAAGTCGGCGCCGACGTTACCGATTTCGCCAGCGGGCTGCGTCATGTGCTGCGTCAGGACCCCGACGTCATCATGGTCGGTGAGATGCGCGACCTGGAGACCACCCGGGCAGCTTTAACAGCCGCCGAAACGGGGCACCTCGTGCTCAGCACGCTGCACACCACTTCCGCGCCGCAGACGATCGACCGAATCATTGATCAATACCCGAGCGGGGAACAGAACCAAGTGCGCATGATGCTCGCAAGCACGCTCGTTGCAGTGGTCAGCCAGTCGCTGATCGTTCGGAAAGACCGCAGTGGCATGATCGCTGCGTGCGAGTTGATGCTGTGCACGCCGGGAATTCGAAATTGCATCCGCGAAAATCGCACGTTTGAAATTCCGAGCGCGATCGAGACCGGCAAGGCCTCGGGGATGCAATCGATGGACGCGTCTATCCGCAACCTGATGGTAAACGGATACATAACCCGCGAGAACGCAGTCGCAAACGCCCGTCAGCCCGAGCGGATGGCTGCCTAGAATATCAGCATTTGTGCAAGTACTCCTGCGAGAAACAAACGCATAGAGCTGATCCCATCATTTCAGCAGGGTCAGCAGTGCCGCGCCGTGTGCCGAGATCGGCATGCCGACTTTCTGATCGACGGTTCCCAGATCTTTCTTCATCCACAGATCCCGAGCTTTGCAGGGACCCTGCAGATTTAAATCCGCCCAGGTCGCGTCGACCGTGGTGTCGTCGTCGGTGCGGTTGAACAACGCGACTGCGATACGCCCGTCGGCGAGCGTTCGCCGCCACGCCTCCAGACCCTTGTGATTGAAAAGGCGTGTCGCCGGTTCGGCGAGCCGATCCTGATTGACCGCCAACACTTCGTCGTTCCCGAGCAGCGCCAGCTCCCATTCGTCGGCCGACGTGAAATCACCGCCGAGCATCAGAGGGGACGGAAAGACGCTCCAAAGTGTCAGCAGTGTGAGTTGCTCGCTCTTCGTGAAGTGCGTTTTCCGATCAGGACCGACCGAACGGTGGCCCACCGACAATCGGCCGATCGGCAACATGTCCATGTCGGGCCAATGCCCCGCCCCGCCGTGCCCGTTCCAACTGCCGCACACGTCCATCGCCGCGCTGAGCTGGCTCCAGTTGTCCCAGAAATCGTCGGTCGCACGCCAGAGGTTCGCGTTCTGTTTCAGGTGTTGCGCGTGGTCCAGCGGCGCCGGGCCGGGCGACGTGCTGAAGACAATCGTCCGACCGCATTTGTCGATCGCGTGGCGGATCGCAGCCACTTCGTTCGTCGCGTACGGCCGCGACAAGTCGTCTACTTTTACGAAGTCGAGCCCCCACCCGGCATAGAGCTTAAACAACGAGTCATAGTATGCCTGTCCCGCCGGAGTCTCTCCGCGTACGCCGTACATGTCAGCACACCACGGGCAGACACTCGACGTGTCGACAGCGTCGGCGGCATGAAAGTCGGTGCCGAGAATCGGGAGGTTTTGCTTCACCGCGATTCTCGGAATGCCTCGCATGATGTGGATGCCGAACCGCAATCCCATCCCGTGGATCTTGTCGGCCAGCGGTTTGAACCCCGCATCTCCGGTCGCCGACGGAAACCGATTCGGCGACGGCAGCAATCGGCCGTTCGAGTCCATCGTCAGCGCCCGACCGACCCGCGCATTCGGGTCGTTGTCGTGGGCTCCGGGGTCATACCACCGGTAATCGACCACAACGTACTGCCAGCCGTGTGGTTTAAGTTTTTCGGAAACCGCGGTCGCGTTGGCGAGCATTTCGTCCTCGGTCACGCTGTCGCCGTAGCCGTCGTAACTATTCCAACCCAGCGGCGGAGTCTGCACCGGCCCCGGGACCAGATCGAATTTCTGACCGGCGGTGCCCGAAGTGTTCTTAGCTGTCACTTCGATTGTCGTCCGCCCCGCGGGGGCGATGCCGGTGATGATGCCGGAGCTCGCGTCCAGCGTAAGCCCTTCGGGCAGGGATGCCGCGGTGAAAGTCAGAGGCAGCTGCCCCGTCGCCGGGACGGCGAGCAGCAGCGGCGTCCCGGGCACGTTCCCGTATGCCGCGGTGGCGTGAAGTTGCAGGACATCGCGGCCTGTTTCGATTGCGATCGTCGGATCGGTCATTTTAATCTCGACACTGACCGGGGCCGAGCCGTTATATTCGATTCGCGCGTCGGCCCAGTCGGCGTGATCATTTTCGAATCCGTCACCCCCGTCACCGACGCGAAGCTGAAGATCTTGAATGCCGGTCAGATCGACGTCGATCGGCACCGCAGGCTGGCCGTGTTTGACGACGCCCGAAGTGAACAGCACTTTGCCGTCACCGACCACCGTAAACTCTACTGTTCCCGACCGGATTTTGGCGTCGTCGTCGACGCCCGCCATCGAACGAAAACGGGTCGCCGCGCCGTGAAGATCAATTTCCAATCGGCCGATCGAGTGAGTGCCGATGCCGTGCTCGAAGCGTTGCCCCGCGATCGAAATTGGATGGCGATCGACGGACCGATCAGCCTGCGTCAGCCCGTAACCCTGGTGGGCGTTTTTCAGGTCGAGCGACGAAAGCAAAACAGACGGGGGCGCAGGGGCTGCACCGAGTGCAATGAAGGGCAAACAACCAGCTGCGATTCGCAGAAAAGGGATGGAATCCATAATCGGGCTTCTTTAGGAAGATCACTTCAGTGGAAGGACGTATTTTTCGACCGCGTTGGCAAAGCCTTCCTGCTCGTTGGAAGTGCTGACTCGCCGGGCCGAGCGTTGCACCTCGGTGCTGGAGTTGCCCATCGCGATGCTAAGGCCGCTGTGGGCGAACATCAGCACGTCATTCGGCATATCGCCGATCGTGGCGATGTTTTCCGTCGGGATGCGGAGTTGCTCGGACAGCCGTTTGACGACACCGCCTTTGTTCGCGTCGGGATGGGTCACGTCCAGGTAGTACGGCTGCGACCGGGCGGCCGAGACGTGATCGCCGAACTGATGCCTGGCATCCGCCTCGGCACTTTCGACGGCCTTCAAGTCGTCGCTGACGCCGACTATTTTCACGACATTGTCCAGCCTGTCGTCGAAGTTCGACACGACCGTCGGTTCGAATTTCACGGTCCACTCTTCACGGTCGACGTGCGGGCCGTGCCGGCTGCGGACGAACCAGTCGTTCCCGCTGTAGATCCAGACGTCGAGCTTGTGGGCTTCGATCGTTTTGATCACAGCAGCAGTGACGTCGCGTGGGAGCGTTTTTGCATCGATGATAGAAAGGTCCGGATTTACGAACAATCCGCCGTTGAAACCGGCGATCGGTGTTTTCAATTTCAGCGGTTCGACCAACATCGACATGCCCCGCGGTGGCCGACCACTGGTGATTGCGAACACAATTCCCGCGGCGTCCAGCTCGGCCACAGCGTCGCGGGCACGGTCAGTGAGAATTTTTTGTTGTGTGACGAGGGTTCCGTCGACGTCGGCAAGCAGTAATCGGATGGTCGGAAGTGATGGAGGAATTTCGATCGTCGGTGTATTGACCATACGAGAACCTTTATCAGAATGACTCGAACTCCCTAGAGCATACATCTTGCCAACTGGCTTCTCAGCCCCCGTTTGGATCGACCGCAGCGTAACGGATTCTAATGGCCTGACTACAGCGCCAACGTTACCGAGCCCGACGGTATACTCATTTCATGCGCATCTTGATCACTGCCGGTCCGACGCGGGAGCCGATCGATCCGGTTCGATACATCGGGAATCGCAGCAGCGGCACGATGGGCAGATCCTTATGCGAGTCGGCCTTGCGTGCAGGTCACTCGGTCACGCTCGTTCTCGGGCCCGTTTCAGTGGCAATGCCCGAGACGGTAAAACGGATCGACGTCGAAACCAGCCGAGAGATGCGCGACGCGGTCCTCGCCGAGTTCACCAACCATGACCTGCTGATTATGGCCGCCGCCGTGGCGGACTATCGACCGAAGACGGTCCGGCAGGAAAAGACCGAACGGGGCGGTTCGTTGACCATCGAACTCGAACCGACCGAAGACATTCTCGCCGCGGCGGGACACGTCAAGCGGCCGGACCAGCGGACGGTCGGTTTCAGCCTCGTCAGCCGGTCCAACCTTGCTCGCTCGGTCGAAAAGCTGCACCGAAAGCATCTCGACCTGATTGTTTTTAACCCCTTGGAAACAATGAACAACGAGGGGATCGACGCGGTATTGCTCTGGCCCGGGGGCCGTACCGAGGAACTACCCTATCGGACCAAAGCGGAGTTCGCCGATAACCTTCTGGAGCGGGCGATTGCGCTGTTCAGGTGAACGCGCCCCGTTTAGCCGTCCCGCTCGCGGGGCGATTTTCAGACGAACAAACGCCCCGCAAGCGGGACGGCTAAACCGTGGAAGATTTGAATACCGAACACCCCATTCAGATCCGCGTGAAGCGATTAAATCCTGCGGCATCGATGCCAATGAAGATGACCGCGCACGCCGCGGGTTTCGATCTGTCGGCGTCGCTGCCTGCCGGTGTCACGCTTCAGCCGGGCGAGATTCGCTTGATTCCGTGCGGGTTCGCGATGGCCATTCCGGTCGGTTACGAAGCGCAGGTCCGCCCGCGGAGCGGACTGTCGACCAAATTCGGCATCACCATGATCAACGGCATCGGCACCATTGACAGCGACTACCGCGGTGAAGTGCAGGTGCCGTTGGTCAATCACGGGAAATCCGCGTTCACCATCGAACCGGGCATGCGTATCGCGCAGATGCTCATCCTGCCGGTGCCCCCGGCGACCATTTTCGAAGTCGAAGAATTAGACGAAACGGTGCGCGGCACCGGCGGGTTTGGACATACTGGACATTAGGAAGAAGTTGTCAGTTGGTTGTTGTTAGTTGGTGGTAGAGAAGATTAAGGATGCCGTTTTTTCTTACTAACAACTGACAACTTTCAACTGACAACTTTTGTAGCACACATGGAACGTTCACACCTCTGGCGTTGGATTTCTGTCTCTTTGACGATCGGTGCGTGGTGCTTTCTGCTGTTCGCAGTGGGGAGCTTTCACCCGACCGATTGGCCTAGCCATGCGGTAAGCCCGTACCCGCCGACGGCGAACCTCTGCGGTCCCGTCGGGGCGTTCCTGTCTTATTACCTCTTCCTGGTTATCGGGCAGGGCGCGTTTCCCGTTCTTTTCTTCACCGGCGTGTGTGTCGTGCTGTACGTGGCGCACAATCGGGTAAGCGATCCTTGGATGCGGGCCATCGGGCTGCTTTTGCTGTCGATCTCGTTCGCGGCTGCGGTGCATCACGTGCAACCCGGTTCCGAAAATGGGCTTCCCGAAGGCCAAGGCGGGATTCTGGGTATCGGGGCCGCGACGTACCTGCAATCGCATTTCAGCACGGCCGGTACACGACTCATTCTGCTGACGGCAATGGTGATCGGCCTTGTGCTGGCCGCCGACGATTTGGTGTTGAAAGCGCCCGCGTTGGTCGGTGCCGCGATGGCAAACGCGAAGATGCCGGCAAACTTCACCCTGAATCTGCCCAAGCTGAACCGAGACGCCGGCGACCGCGGCGGGCCGATCCAGCGTTTGACCAAACCCGACGAAGATTTCACCGAGTTGAAACCGTCGATGCTGCTCAGTTTTCGGAAGAAGAAACAGGCCGACGACGTCGACCTGCAGTACGAAAATGACGAGCCGGCCCCCGCCGCCGCCCAGCCCGCGCACGTGGACGCCGCCGACCCCGGCCCCGCCGCGGCGGTAACGATTCCGCCGGCCCCAGTGCATGCCCCTGTCGCGGTCACGTCAGCGGTCGTGCCGCTCATTTCGGCGAGTACCAGTTCGGCCGTCACGGCCATTTCCAATGACGCATCCGACGTCGGATTCAACGACCCGGTCCCGCAATCCGAGGCGTCGATCACGGACGTTTCGGCCGACCCGGTCGCGACGATCGAACCGATCGCCGAGCCGGTCAAGCGCAGCGAGATCATCGTCAAGCTGCCCAACAGCGTGAAGCCCCGTCAGGTTTCGCCGCCGGTCCCCCCGCCGCGCGAACTGGGAGAATATCACCTGCCCAGCTGGGAATGTCTGGCCGAAGCCGAGCACGGGTACGTTGAAAGCCAGGAAGCATTTGTCCGAGAGAAAGCGGCGATCTTGGAACAGGCGTTGCGCGAGTTCAACGTCGACGCGCACGTCGTCGAGATCGACACCGGGCCGGTCATCACGATGTACGAACTGAGCCTGGCACCCGGCTTGAAGGTGTCGGCGATCACGTCGCTCACCAACGACATCATGCGTTCATTGAAAGCCGAGAGCGTGCGCATCGTCGCGCCGGTTCCCGGGAAAAACACGGTCGGCATCGAGGTGCCGAACGAGCAGAAAGAGAAAGTCCGGTTCAAGGAGCTGCTGCAGCTCGCGCCCGACGCGCTGGCCAAAGACTTCGTGATGCCGTTGTTCCTGGGCAAGGACGCGAGCGGCGAACCGCTGATCACGGACCTGGTCCGCATGCCCCACTGCCTGATCGCCGGCACTACCGGGTCGGGTAAGTCGGTCTGTATCAACACGATCATCATGTCGATCATGTACCTGCAGCGGCCCGACCGCGTGAAGCTGATTCTGGTCGATCCCAAGGTCGTGGAAATGGCCCCGTTCAAGGACATTCCGCACCTGATGTGTCCTGTAATCAACGACACTGGCCGGGCCACCAGCGTGCTGGAGTGGGCCTGTACGAAGATGGACGAGCGGTACGAATTCCTGGCCGAAGCCGGCGTGCGAAACATCAAGGACTACAACTCGATGACGCAGGAGGAACTGATCGAGCGATTCCAGCCGGGCTCGCCGGAAGAGGAAGCGAAGATACCGAAGGTGCTGCCGTATATCGTGATCATCATTGACGAGTTGGCCGACTTAATGATGACTAGCGGGAAGGAAGTCGAATCGTTCATCGTCCGCATCGCACAGAAAGCCCGGGCGGTCGGCATTCACCTGATCCTGGCGACGCAGCGGCCGGCGGCCACGGTGGTCACCGGGTTGATCAAATCCAACATGCCGACCCGGATCAGCTTCCGCGTGCAGAGTCGAATGGACAGCCGAATCATCATGGACCAGAACGGCGCGGAACTGTTGCTCGGTCAGGGCGACATGCTGCTCATGTCCAACGGGGCGAGCAAGCCGGTGCGCGGCCAGGGCACATTCATCGACGACAAGGAAATCCGCGACAGCGTCAAGCTGGTTAAAGGACTCGCCGACGCTCAGTACGAACCGGAACTGGTGCAGATCAAAGGAACGCTTAGCGCCAGCGGTGACATGGAGAAAGACGAACTGTTCGACGACGCGGTGCGGATCGTCCTGGAAACCAAGCGAGGCAGCGTCAGCCTGCTGCAACGCCGGTTGACGATCGGCTACAGCCGGGCAAGCCGCCTGATCGAAATGATGGCCGCCACCGGCATCGTCGGCGATTACAAAGGCTCGCAGGCCCGCGAAGCGCTGTTCACGCTCGAAGAATGGGACGCGATGAGAGCCCAGCAGCAGGTGGATGCCGATAGCGGGATGACGGTGTAGCCCGGTCTTCGACCGAGAAATCCGAATGACGAAATTCGAAATCCGAATGGATGAAGCACATCTGAACTGAACGTAGTCTCCCCGAGGCATTGCGTGGCAATCTCCTCTGTTTCGCGTCCGGTTCTCGGTGCTCAACATCTTCGACCGGGTCGAATTTAATACGCGAATCGTGTGATCGCTTGAAACGTGCGACTTGAAGCGATCTATGCGTCAGGAGGTGCTCGCCATCGGGCAGGAATTTTTGAGGTGATCATCAACCCGGTGCGTTCGAGTTTATATGTTCACTCGTTCCCGTGCTCGCTTGGTTGCTCTGATTCAAGGCCGGTCCACAGCTCCATAAATTTCTCACGCACGTATGGATTTATTTTTTCAGCAAAGTCGGCTGGCAACCGCTGAACCCTTATCAGTTCAACAACATCTGCGAGGTCTTTCAGGCGGCCTACACCACCGGTCATCCCGCTCGCCAGCTTGAGTTCGACCAGATTTTCAACTCGCAGAAACCGCATACCACTTAGTTCAACGCCGACATCGGCAGGATCGGGAAACGCAACCGGTTTTGGTTTCCCGTCTCCAGGGAATTGGCCAGTGACGAGAAATTCGATTCGGACCCCAGTTTCAGCATCACGCAACTGCTTGCTTCCCTTGAATGGCGGTGTGTAACCAAGGCCTTCGAGCTGCCGATGCACCTCTTCCAAGCCTGACGCGGTCAGCAGGAGATCAACATCCTCAGTGAACCGACGGACCCCGTGAGAAAATAAAGCCATCCCGCCTACGACGGCATACGGAATGCCGAGTTCTGTTAAACGCGATGTGATTTTATGCAATGAAGTAAAGACCGCGCTCTTCTCGTCAAAATGCATGCTCCCCTCCAGAAGACCATGGTCTAAGTCTGATGAAAGCCGGGCTTCATATTTCAACATGTTCTGTAACATACCATGCAGAGGTGCGCTTCGTGCGATGGAAGATACCCGATGCTAAAATGTTCACGCCATGAAACTGTCCCCATTGCCGGCAATGTCATTCGAAGCATCGTTGGCCGGTATTGCCGATCGCGCTCAGCATCATGACATCACGACCGATTGGCCGTTCGTCGATCTCGCGCAGTTGCAGGCGGCGGGGGTGATGCGGTGGGCCGTACCTAGAGAGTTCGGCGGGGATGAGTTGTCGGCGTTAGACTTGCATTTGAATTACGAACGACTGGCGACCGCCTCGGTGGCGACGGCGTTGATCCTGACCCAGCGGGACGCGGCGGTGGCGTTCATCGATGCGGCGACGGTCGGGTCGCGGCGGACGCGTAAGCTCGGGCGGTTGGCGAAGAACGAAATCTGGGCGACAGTGGGCATCGCGCAGCTGACCACCAGCCGCCAGGGCGGAACACCGGCCGTGAAGGCCACGCGGATTGAAGGCGGGTATCTTCTCGACGGCACGATTCCCTGGTGTACCGGCGTACACCAGTCCGCGTTCATCGTCGCGGGGGCGACGCTCGACCACGGCCAACAAATCCTGTTTCTGCTTCAGCAGCACCAGCAAGGTGTGACGCTCAACGCGCCGATGCCGCTTGTCGCGCTGACGTGTACGTTGACCAGTTCAATCGAGTTGAAGCGGGTCGTGATTGAAGACTCATGGCTGCTGCGTGGCCCGACAGCGAACGCCCTCGCGGGTCGAAAGATTTCGTTGATACTGGGCCAGACATTCGTCGCCAACGGCCTGTGCCGGGCGGCGTTGAATTTAATCGGCGAACACGATTCGGACCGTGCGCGGTCGGCCCTGCATCTATTCGAGCAACAACTAGACGGGTTACGGACCGAGATCCTCGCGCTGTGCCAGCCCGGCCGCGAGTCCGAAGCCGTTGCCGCCAATGCGCGGCTCCGCGGGGCCTGCAACGACTTGGCATTGCGGGCCGCTCACGCCGCGGTCGCGCTCTACAAGGGTGCCGCCTTGTTGACTGACCATCCCGCCCAGCGGCTCGCCCGCGAGGCTATGTTTCTGCTGGTCTGGTCGTGCCCGAACTCGGTAATCGATTGCACCTTAGATTTATTGGCCTCGGCATAAGGCAAACGATCAAACGAGAGCCGGTCTTTCCAACAACCTGCATCAGTTGATAAGTGCCGCCCGTGTCTCGAGCCCGGCCCGAGGTCGGCCGATCCTTTCATTTACCGGTCCGCGTAGTGGACAATTACGGGGAAGTCGTCAAAATGCGGCCCCACTTTTGAAAGGAATATTGCATGGCTGAGGACATCGTTCAAGGCGAACAGCAGAGTGTTCAGTTGGTCGTAGACGAGAAAGATCTGAAGATCATTTTCGCCAACGCGTATCGCATCTATACCACCGCCGAGGAAGTCGTGATCGACCTGGGCTTTAATATGCCCGACCCCAATCCGCAGGGCGGACAGGCCCGGTTGCTGTTCAAGGTGACCGACCGTGTCGTGATGAGCTATGCCAGCACGAAGCGGCTTGCCGGTTCGCTCAGCCAGCTGGTCAAGCGGTTCGAACAGCAGTTCGGGGAAATCGCGATCCGTCCGGGCGCCGCGAAGTAGTTTTCATTCGGAAATCATTTAACCACGGATAGTAGTGGTAACACGGATAAGAGACCGCTCTCTGATCCTTGTTCTCAGTGCTATCCGTGGTTTATGTCTATCTGGTCTCGACTGTGAAATCGGACCAGACCGGTAAACCGACGACTGTGCATCCCATCTTTTGCAACCCTTCAGCGGTGGTGCTGTTGCAGTCGTGCAGCACGCTGTAGTGAATCCCGTCTTTGACGTAGAGATATCCGCCGTCGGCCGCTGATTGCTGAAACGTGTAACTGTTCTGGCTGGCGAACCGCGCGTCTAGCTCGGCGATCACTGCCCGGACCGAATTGCTGTTTACAACGACGGCTTGAATCTTCGGCTGTTCAGGGGGCATCGGCATCCCCGCCGGGGAAACGGTCGATAGATATCGACGGCCCAACGCCGCCTGGTCCGAAAACAGGATCGCCCGCCCGCCATTTAATCCGGCCTTTTGGGATAGCACCGCCCATTTCCAATCGCCGTACAAATACTCGACGTATCGCCCGTCACCGCTCGGCAGCAACAGGCTCGAGTGAATCCCGTAGTTGCAAACAAAAATGCGGACGGGGTTGATCGGCGAGACTGGCGGAATCACGCGGGTGGTGCAGCGACCCATCGCAATCAGACCGGTGCAGAGGAACCCCAGAGCAGCGTTCCTCACGAGAGTGGCGACTCGGTTGCGGCTCATATCGTTACCAAAACATTGACCGTGGCTTTGGAAGCTATTGCCCCAGTTCCTTGCTTCGATCCGAGCAGGCCCGCATCGCGGCGTCGATGATCCCCGCCAATCCTTTCGATTCCATCGTGGTAATTGCGGCGTGCGTGGTCCCGTTAGGGCTCGTGACCTTGCGACGCAGTTCTTGGGCGCTGTCGTCGGAGTTCATCAGCATCGTGGCCGATCCCATCGCGGTCTTGTTCGCCAACTCTCGCACGTTTTCCGGCGACAGCCCGAGCTTTATGCCCGAGGCGATCATCTGCTCGACCAGGAAGAAGAAATACGCCGGGCCCGACCCGCTAACGGCAGTCACCGCGTCGATTTGCGACTCGGGGACCTCTATTACGCTCGCCGCGGCGGCGAACAGGCTCCGCGTTGCCGCCAAGTCTGCCGCGGTGGCGTGGGTGCCGGCCGCGATCGCCGCCATGCCCTGCCCAACCAGCATCGGGGTGTTCGGCATCGTGCGAACAACGCGCCGGTTGGCGCCCCCGAGGGTCGATTCAATAAATCCCGAGCTGATCCCCGCCATAATGGAAATGATCAGCGTCCGGTCCGGCACGACGGCAGCAATCTGTTGCAGAATTGCCTTGCAAGCCTGGGGTTTAACGCTGAGCAGCAATGTCGAACTGGCCCGCGAGACTTCGAGATTGTCTTCGATCGCCCGGACGCCGAGTTCGGTCTGAAAAAACTCCCGACGCTGCGGCGTCGGGTCGGACGCGACGATCTGAGCCGGTTTGAATTGCCCGGATCGCAACACACCTCGCACGATCGCCTCGGCCATGTTGCCCGCACCGATAACGCCCAGTTCGTAGTTCATGGTCGCAGTGTAACGGAAGAACGCCGGGGTGAAACTCGAGCGACCCGCCGTCGCAATTCCGAAGTGTTTTGTAAGACAGAAGAATGCACTGTCGCCAAGAAACACCGGCTCTCGGACGCTAACCGCGCGTTCAACGTAGCCGGGCTTTGATCCTCATCAGGATTTATCTTTAGCCGTAATGTCGATCCGCGGGTCGATAAACGCGTAGCCGATATCGACCAGCAGATTGAGCGCGAGCAGGAAAGCACTATAGACCATGACGGTGCCAAGGATGAGCGTCTGATCGCGGTTCTTGACGCCGTTGACGAAGTGCTGCCCGAGCCCGGGGATGTTGAAGACGAACTCGACGACGAAAGACCCGGTCAGCGCGACGGCAGCGGCGGGCCCGAGATAGGTGAAGACCGGCAGGATTGCGTTCCGCAGGCAGTGCCGCCAGATGACCGTCGACCGGGACAGGCCTTTAGCCCGGGCGGTTCTCACGTAGTCTTCACCGAGCACGTCGAGCATGGAGACGCGGGTCAGTTGTGCGATGTACGCCAACGGAGCAAGCGACAGCGCGATCGCCGGAAGGATGAGGTGTCGCATCCCGCCCCACCCCCCGCCGGGGAACCAATGCAGCTTGTCGGAGAAGCCGACCAGCAGCAGCCCGGCGACAACGAAGCCGGGCAGGCTGATGCCGACCAATGTGACCAGGACGCTCATTACATCCACCACACCGCCGCGGTAGATGGCGGCGAATGTTCCCAGCACGCACCCGCCGATCGTCGCGATCGTCAAGGCGAAGAGGCCCAGGGTGATCGAAACCGGCAGGGAGTTTCGCAGCACGTCGACGACAGACCAGCCGGGGTATGAAAGGCTCGGTCCGAGGTCTCCTTTAAGAAGATTGGCCGGGTAGTAACTCAAAAACCCGACGATGCTCTCGGCGTGGAACTGTTGCTTCAACTGCTGCTCCACGCCGGGGCTGAGCTTGCGTTCCCCGTTTCCGAACGGCGACCCCGGCGCGACCCAGACCATCAGGAAGGTGATCAGATAAATGACCGCCAGAACGATCGGGAACTGCACGAGTCGCCAGAGGATGAAACGGGTCATAGGTCAGGCTTATTACGGGCCGGCATCCGGTCAGTGGGCTGCCCGGTGCACGGGTTGAAAAATCTGCATCTGTCGGGCGTTCATTGAAATACCTTGAACGTTCTCATGAAAAAGGTACGCGCCGACGATCGTGTACAATGGGATGATTGGCGCCTCGCTGAGGAAACAGTCTTCGGCCCGGGACAATAGGGAAAGCCGTTTGCCGGCGTCGGGCTCGATGGCGGCCTGGCGGCATAGCTCATCGTATTTGTCGCTCTTCCAGCCGGCGTCATTGTTCTCGCTGTTCGAAAGGTATTTGTCGCTGAACGTACTTGGGTCGTCGTAGTCCCCGCTCCAGCTGGCCCGGGAAAGGGCGAACTGCCCGCTGTGCAGGTCGGCGGCAAATTGCTTGACCTCGAGCCCGCGAAGGTCGAGCTCGATGCCCAGGTTCTGCTGCCATTGCCTCCGAATGACCGTAGCGATGTCGGCGTGCACACCTTCGGTGTTGTACATGATCGAGAGCCGGGGAAAACCCCGGCCCTGTGGGTACCCCGCGTCGGCCATCAGGTTGCGGGCACGCTGCACGTCGAACGGCAACCCCGGCGGCGAGTGATACCCGGCAAACACGCCCGGCGGAACGAAATCGGTTGCGATGGGTTGGTGCATCCGCGCGACGTCCCGGACGACGGGCGTTTTGTCGATCGCCATGGCCAGCGCCTGGCGGACCCGCACGTCTCGCAGCGGGTTCGGCGACCCGTCCGGCAGCTTCTCGCGGCTGTTTAGCTCGTAGTAATAAGTTCCGAATCCCGGGAAAATATGCAGGTCCCGGCGGCCCCCCTTCTGCAGAATGGCCGCCGCCATTTCTCCGTCGACATCGGCAAGCCAGTCGACGTCACCCTGCTCGAACAGCCGGAAAGCCGCGAGGGGATCCTCGGCATAAATCTGATCGATCACTTTGCTCTGAACGTGCTGCGCGTCCCAGTAATACTCATTCGCGAGAAGACGGACACGGCGTTTGAAAGACCATTCGGCCATGCGATAAGGGCCGTTGGTCACCAAATTAGGCGGGCGGGTATAGCCCTGATTAAAAGTGACAGTTCCGGTATCGGGGTGCGGTTCAACGAACGTCGAGCCGATCATCAAGCGTTTGTTCAAAGGAAAAAACGGCGGAAACGCACACACTGCCGGGAAGAATGGGACCGGATTGGTCAACGTCACGCGAAACGTGTAATCGTCGATCTTTTGTTCCCCGACCGATGCAAAATCGGGCGGCGTTGGCAGGTTTGTCGACCTTGGATTCGCGTCATACGCCAGCTTGTGTTTTTTTGAATACGCTTCAAACGCTTTCTGGTAATCCTCCGCGCCTGCGATGTAGTAGTGCAGGTAGGTATATTCGCCCGGCGTTTCGAGCATTCTGCGCCACTCGAATAGAAAATCATCTGCGATCACGGGGTCACCGTTAGACCATCGGCCGTTTCGGCGGAGATGAAATGTGTAGACCTTCTTATCGGGGCTGATGTCGATCACCTCGGCCGCGCCGGGAATCGGCTGCAGCGTCTGGGCGTCGAGCGTGTAGAGCCCTTCCCACAACGCGTAGGCGATCCGGATGTCCTGCGCCCAGGACATCGTGTTCAGGTCCAGGGTTTTGTTATCACCTCGATTGACGAAGGCGAAGTCGGCGCGGGTTTGAAGGCCCTGGCCCGACCAGACGAGGCTCCCGGCCAGCAGAGCCAGAAGAATGGCGGGGATAGCGAGCAGTCTAAGCATTCTCGAAAAGGCTTATACCGCTTCTGTTTCAAACATGCACAGGACGCGGATGCATTCACTTGAGGTTGATCGCCTGCACAGACCCACGCACGGGGCCCCGGCGAGTGGGTTACGCTAAATCGGAATCGTTGGCGTGCCTGGCGTCTCGGCGAGAGCTTCGCTCGGCTGGTCTTACCGTGCGCGTATCATCGGTCGATCAGGGCACGGCAGCCGGGGAAGTGGCACCTGACGGGCTCGGGGCGGTCACCGGCGCGGGTTCGATCGCGGGAATTGCGGGAGGTTTGGGCAGATCCTTGAACACCAACTGCATGGTGCCCCAGACCTGCTTCGTGTGCGTTTCAATTTCGGCGGGCGGAGCCGATGGCGGGATGGACCGCAACCAGGTGAGGCCGCTGTCCACGCCAGGGTTCGCAGCGATCACGCTTAACGCCTGCGTCGAATATTTCAACGTTTCCCGGAGCTGCGACAATTCTGCTTTCGAAGTGTAAAGCGAGCACCGTTGCCCTGCGTCTGTAACGAGGTTGACCAGATCCTGCAGGACGCGCTTTTGAATGGCCGGGTTGGCGGATTTGTAATTGGACGAAAGAAATGTCGTCACTTCACGTTCGGCACCGGGGACGGCGACGGGGCCCGTGGCATAGAGCGAGATTCGTTGTTCGAGGGTACTCAAAATCGGCTCGACCAGGGGCGGGAGCAAAGGCTGTACTTTCTCGGCAGTTTGACCCGGAATTTCATTTACGACCAGCGCGTGGTACGCGTCGGTCGCGATGTACCCGGCGAGGTCCGAACCGGCGTGGTCCTTGACGGCGGCTACCAGCGCGGCGGTGAGCTTGGAACTGTTGACGGCCGCGATGGACTTTCCGCCATTGACCGTCGGGGGGGCGAGCACGAGCTGTGCGATGAGGGGCCGGGCCGCCCGCACGCCCCACAGCGAGACGCTAGGCTGCTTGTCGGCCAGCACGAGTCGAACGACTGGTTCGAGCTCCAAAGTCTGCCCGTTCTCAGCGATCACGTTCGAGACGATTGCGACGTTCAATCTCAACCGTAACGGGCTGGTCGCGGCCATTAAAGGGGACGCGGCCGCACTCCATTCACGGGCGTATACCGTGTAGAACGATGGAGTTGATCCCCGCGCGGCTTCGGCGACGAGCTTCGAGCGAGCTGTGGACTGAGCCGCGACATCAGCGCTTTGCAGATGCGTAACCTGGTCCTGAATAAACTGGTGGATTTGAGTGACGAACGCGTTGGCGTCAGCGGCGCCTTTGACGTTGAGCGGAAGCCCCGCGCCGGCAGGCAACGCCTGACCGGACGCCCCGCGATTTACGAGCACGCACCCGAAGATCAAGCCGACGCAAACCCAAACACGGCGATTCATCAGGCTGTTCTCCGACACCCGGCCAAGGCTGTCCTGCAACGCTACGACCGCTCGGTGCTTGCCCCCGCACAGAGTCCACAGCGGCGTGCTATTTTTATCAGGCCATCGTCCCTAACTCCGGCCCGGACCTAAGCCAACGACTCGAAGGGAAACGACATTTTCCCGACCCTCGCGGGAGCGCCGAACCGTAGCAGATGCGTTTTGGGGTGTCAAGGAAACTCGAAGTCCGCGACGGTTCGATCTTGTAACAGATTGTGCATAAAAAGTTGCGCTGGGGTTTGGCAAATTCGACGTCGAGCATGTTTCAATCAGAGGAGTTCTCGACGTTAAAAATGAAAGCGGCTTGGACGCATCCAAGCCGCTTTCTTTAGTTCAAATTTGACCTACAGCAATCAGTGCCCCGCGCTGCCGGGCAGGAAGCCTTCCAGCTTTCGTGCTCGCACCGGGTGCTGCAGCTTGCGGATGGCTTTGGCTTCGACCTGACGAACGCGCTCGCGGGTCACCTTGAAGATGCGGCCGACTTCTTCGAGGGTGTACGTGTAGCCGTCACCGATGCCGTACCGGAGCTTGATGATTTCGCGCTCGCGGTAGGTCAGCGTTTTTAGGACCTGCTCGATCTTGTCTTTGAGCATTTCCTGGGTGGCCGATTCCACCGGGTTGTCGGCCTTTTCGTCTTCGATGAAGTCGCCGAAGTAGCTGTCTTCGGATTCACCGACCGGGCGGTCCAGCGAGATCGGGTGCCTGCTGATCTTCAGCACTCGGCGAGTTTCGCTAACGGTCATCTTCGCCTTCTTGGCGATTTCTTCGATGGTCGGTTCGCGGCCGAGCTCCTGCATCAGCCCTTTACTGATGTTTCGCAGCTTGCTCATCGTCTCGATCATGTGGACCGGGATACGAATGGTGCGGGCATGGTCGGCGATCGCGCGGGTGATCGCCTGGCGAATCCACCAAGTCGCATACGTGCTGAACTTGTACCCGCGGCGGTACTCGTATTTGTCGACGGCCCGCATCAGGCCGGTGTTGCCTTCTTGGATGATGTCCAGAAACGACAGGCCGCGGTTGCGATACTTCTTGGCGATCGAAACCACCAGACGGAGATTACCACCCGACAGTTTGCGCTTCGCGTCTTCGTACTTGTTGTAGATCTTGCGGATCTGCACGACCCGCTTGTGCAGGTCTTCAGCGCCTTCCAGAACCAAGTCTTCGAGCCCTTCGCATTCCTGCTGGCAGACCTCGAGGTCTTCGCCAGGGTCTTTGAGCTTTTTCAGTTCTTCGATCCGCTGTTCGAGTTCCAGCATCTTGGTGCTGATGCTCGAAAGCTTCTTCATCAACGGAGTGACTTTGCTGGTGCGGAGCGAAAGCTCTTCGAGCAGCTTGACGCAGCGACGACGACGACGGCGGATGGCCATCAGCAGTTCGTCCTGGTCCTTCTTGCCGGTCGCGCGGAGGGCGTCCCAGTCTTCGCGGTTGCGAACGAGCATCTTCCGGCACGATTCTAGGTTCAGCGGAATGCGCTGACCGATGGTGCCTTTGTCGGCCTGGTCTTCGGCAGTGCTGATCTTCATCGTCCGGTCGAACGGCAGGTCACCGTCATCGACCTGTTGCAGGATCTCGACGGCCGACTGCAGGCAGTAGTCGCTTTCGAGCACCTTGGACCGGAAAATCTTCCGGGTGATTTCGATCTTCTTGGCCAGCCCGATTTCCTGTTCGCGGGTCAGCAGCGGGATCTCGCCCATCTGGGTGAGATACATCCGGACCGGGTCGTCGATGCGCTTCGTCGAAGCCTCGGCCAGCTCGGCCTCGAGGTTCATGTCGATTTCTTCGCCTTCGTTTTCGACGGCAGCGATTTCGTCGGCGGCCGGTTCGTCGTCGGCGGGACGGGGCTTTTTCGGTTTCGGCTTGGGTCCCTTGGTGAAGTCGCCGATGTCAGATTCATCGATGAGCTTGATGCCCATCTCATCGATCATCATCAGCAGCGTGTCGAGCTTGTCGGGGGAAACGACTTCGTCCGGAAGCTTGGTATTCAGTTCCTCGTAAGTGAGATAGCCCCGTGACGTGCCCAGGTCTTTGATGGCCTGCACGCGCAGGTCCACTTCCTCCTGGGAACCGGAGCCGATCAGAGGGGTCTCGAGAACAGCGATTGCGTTTTCCTTCATACTACTTCCAGAACTTTCGGAGGGCCATGAACACCCGTTCACCGGCAAGCCTCCTCGGGAGAGCCTCGGTGCCGAGTCGTCCGGGCCAAGGTGCTCAGGGATGTTCCTGAACCCTGCAACGGGGACGTGCGCCGACACCGGTATTCAATTGTTGGGAGAAAAGCGGGGTAATTTGTAGATGTCAGTCTCAATCGAAAAAAGCTGATTCGATTTAAACTGCCGACTACGGGCTACCAACTTCTCTCAAGATCCTGTCCGCCGTAAATCTGTACGACGGGCCGTTTCCTGAATCTTTCTGAGCATGTCATCCGCATCACCAGCGGTCGTACCAGACTCTACGCCTTTTCCGACAACGCTAGTACGTTTCAAAGTGGCCAATTGTTTGGCCTCGCGGTCTCGACGCTTCAGCTCTTCCAAAAAAGCGATCGCGTCTTTCAGCCTGCTCTGCGGGTCGGCCATCGCATCAAAATCGGCAATCAAGTCGACGGCCAGTTCTGCGAGCACCGGATTTTTAATCCCGCTCAAAAACTCGTTAAAAACCGGCTCGCCTTCGTCACGCTGATGATTCCAATACAATTCTGCCAACCGGCGGTTCGCTCCTTCGCGGAAATCGTTAACCGTGACTGAGTTTAGCACCGAATTCCAGCGGTGCGGCTCGGCAAGCAAAACAGCAAGAATCCAACGTTCGGACTGCTCGGCTGCTGTGGCAGTTCCTTTTCTTTTCGGCGGAAGCGGAAGCTCCACTGTCGGCAAGTTACCGACATCTTGTTGATTTTCTTTCGCGATCGTGCGACTCATCGACTTCGACGCCTGCGGTTTGGTCTGCCTGAACCGCTTATTCAGATCCTCGACTGAAATCTCAGTCAGCCGGCTCACACGTGTCAGCGCCTGACCCCACCGCAGCGAGTCCACCGGGCCGCTGCCCCGGGCGCCGGCGAGCACGTCCATATACTGCTGTACCGCTTTTTGCTGACCGGTCAGATCGTCGCCGTTGGCATTGAACTGTTTAACAAGCTGCTTCCATTTATACGACAGAGCATCCTGTGCGTTGCTTAACACCGCTTCGAATGCGGCTAATCCGTGCGCGACGAGGAATTCGTCCGGGTCGAGCCCCTCGGGAAGCGACGCGATCGCGATTTCGACCGGCTGGGTCAGGAACAACTCTACCGTACGATTCACAGCCGTGTCGCCGGCCGAATCGGGATCCAACAAGAGGACGATCCGGTCGGCAAATCTCCGCAGGAGCGTCACGTGTCCTTCGGTGATCGCGGTACCCAGGGCCGAGACGACATTCGTCGCCCCGTACTGGTGGGCCATCACTACGTCGGTGTAACCTTCGACGATGGCGACGGTCCGGCTTTCAATGATCTTCTGCCGGGCCAGATCCAGGCCGAAGAGGCTGCGGCTTTTCGAAAACAGCGGTGTTTCCGGGCTGTTCAGATACTTCGGCGGGCTGTCCGAACCGGGCATTTCCCGACCACCGAAAGCGATCACCTGCCCGGACTCGTTCCGAATCGGGAACATGATCCGATTGCGAAACGTGTCGTAGTAACCAGTGACGGTCCCGTCCCGCTCGCGGGGCTTGGCCAGACCCGCGGTCGCCATCACGTGGGGGGAAAACCCACGAGTGGCCGGGCTTTTCAGCAGGCCGTCCCACGCGTCAGGCGCCAGGCCGATTCGAAACTGGCGGATGGTTTCGTCGTTAAAACCACGCCGGGCCAGATACTCGCGGGCAGTCGAACCGACGACCGGATGCAAAAGCAATTTTTCAAAGAACAGTGCGGCGCTGGAATTCGCGTCGATCAGCTGTTTACGCTGACCGGCTTTTTCCTTGGAAACACCGCTGGCCGGCATCGCAATGCCGGCCGCATCTCCCAGACTTCGAAGGGCGTCAATGAACGCCACACGATCGCGTTCCATGACGAACGTGATCGCGTCACCGCTTTTCTTGCAACCGAAGCAGTGAAAAAACTGTTTAACAGGGTCGACGTTGAACGACGGGGACTTTTCCGAATGAAACGGACAAAGCCCTAAGTAGTTCTTCCCCCGCTTTTTCAGCAGGACCGTTTTACCGATCAGCTCGACAATGTCGGTCGCAGCCATCACCTGCGACTTGTACTCACCTGCTGGTCGCTGTGATTCCACGAACAACCTGCCAGTTAGAACGCCACATTGGCCTTCAAAAATACACCGATTTTGGCGAAACAACCGTTCGAAAAACGACTTTCGACAGACGCCCGAGGGTCCCAGTCGGCAGGACGCCGGAGCCAGCACACATCGGCCCAGACGCATATTTTACCAGACAGACAAAGAAATATAGCCGCTGGCACGGGTTACGTCAAATAATCGCTGTTTTTCGATGTCTAGTTAAGCCTAAGCTCATTGCCCCGCTCGAATCATTATCAATGCACAGGCAGACGCATTCGCTGCGTCTACCTGTGTAAATCGGGGGCGAACGCGTTTAGGTAATTGCCCGGCTGTGTTCCTCGAGCCGCTGGATCAGCTCAGTCGCCTCTTCTTCTCGTTCGCCGACACTGCTCGTCCAGCTCAGGGATTCGTTCTTGGCTACCGCTCGTTCGATTCGCCGGCAGGCGCTGATGACCGTGCTGTGGTTCCGCTTGCCCATCCGGTTGCCGATCTCCGGGAAGCTCAGCTTCGCCGTCTTCCGGACCAGATACATGGCGACCGACCGGGCCAGGGAAATCGTCCGCTGCCGGCGTCCGGACATCAGGTCCTTGTGCTCGAGGCTGAAATAGTTGCACACGGCCAGCATGACATTCTCAGGACGGATGGGATTGACCAGCTGTTTGTCGAGATCTCCCAGCGCGTCCTGCACCAGCTTTATGTCCGGCGGGTGACCGCCGGACAGTTTCGCGACGGCGGCGATCCGGGTGATCGCGCCTTCCAGTTCCCGGACGTTTTGCGTCACCCGGCGGGCGACCCAACCGACCACGTCTTCGGTAAGCGTCATGCCGAGTCGGCCGGCGAGCGTCGTTAGAATCTCGACCCGAGTGGCAAAATTCGGCGGGTCGACCCGGACGACCATCCCGCTGACGAATCGATTGATCAACGATTCGCCGAATTCTTCGATCAGCTTCGGGTGGTTATCGCTGGCCATCACGACCTGCTTGCCCATCGCCTCGATGGCGTTGAACGTGTGCAGGAATTCTTCCTGGGTCGCTTTCTTTCCGCCGAGGAAATGCACGTCGTCGATCACCAGAAGGTCCAGATCCCGCATCTTTCGTCGGAACGCATCGAGCTTGTTGCCCCGCAATGCGATCAGGAACTCATTCGTGAATTCCTCGCCGGTCATGTACATCCAGCGCTTGGTCGGCATTAGTTCTGCGAAGCGTTTGCACAGCCCCTGTAGCAGATGGGTCTTGCCCAGGCCGCAATTGCCGTGCACGAACAACGGGTTGTACTGTGCGCCCGGAAACTCCGAGACGTAAGTGACGGTGTTGTAAGCAAGCTGGTTACTCGGCCCGACGACGAACGAAGCAAGGTCGTGACGCAGTCTTGGGCGCACGGCGAACACCGAAGTCTCCGCCGAAGGCGTCATCGGTGCGGGCCGATTCACCGGCAGGGTCGGCGTTCGCACGACAGACCGCGCACCCGTTTCACCACCACGGGATTCCCCACCGCGCGGACCACCCCCGGGATGAATGCTCGGCCGCATCGATGTTAACGTCGCCGTCGCATTGGTCACGTCCCCCACCGTCAGAGGGCCGCCGTTGGGTTTGATGTCGAACAGCTCGGGCACGACCACAAAGTGCAGCCCCAGCGTGCACCCGCACACTTCGTGCACGGCTTCCTGGATAGGACGCGTGAAATTACGCCCGATCCATTCACTGATGAAATCATTCGGCACTGCGATCTCCAGCACGTCATTGCGGAGTTCGAGCCGGGTCGAATTGTTGAACCAGACATGGAATCGCTCGGGGCCCACCTTTTCGGCGATGGACTCGGCGAGGCGAACCAGTTGCGGATCCTGGACGGTCAAGCAGCTCACGAAGGTCTCCTTCCCAAACGAACTTCGAACACGGACCATCCTCACCGGCCAGATCCCAACCTCCCGAGCCGATTAACGGTTGTCGGGGTCGCGAGATCTGACCGGCCACGTGACCGCCTGATATCCTGCATCGGTTACCCAAGTTCACAAACACCGCCCGATAAAGGCGCGTCGAGAACCCGAGCCGACAACGAGGAAATCCTCGGCGGTCCTATTGAGCATCCTGCCCGTTAACTAAGTTCTTCCTTGAAGTCGCATCCTGCGGCGTGCACTGCACGAGCTCGAATCTGGCGGCCCCCCGAACGACCGCTTATCCGAACTCTCATCATCCCTGAATCGAATCTGAACCTGATGGCGTGAATTTAGTTCCCATCAGCAATGCTAGCAAGGCCGAAGTTATCAGTATTTCATTCACACTCACACAACCATCGGCGGGGCAATCTAAAGCCGATCAAAAAAAGTTTTTACTCACATTTCGCCCACAGCCTTACCGGACTTTGTGGACAAATTGTGCAGAACTTTCGCGGTAATACTGGGACGTAACGGATTATCGGACGAAGCTAGTAACAAAACTGTACCGCAAAACAAGATTGAACGAATAAAGCAACCGCGTTCCTGCGCGTCGGCTTCGAGCGATACCGATTCAGGATTCCGCCGATGCGTGTTGCGGTGATAGATTATCGCGAATGTCGATCGTCACGTGCCCCAAATGCGGCAGCAAAAACCGCGTCGATCCCTCCCGCGCGACTCACGGCGTCGCCAAGTGTGGAAAGTGCGGAACCCCTCTTCCCGCACCTGGCGGGCATTCTGAAGCCGGGCCGGTCACGATTACCGATGCCAACTTTTCCCGCGAGGTGCTTCAGGCCGGAGCGACGCCCGTGCTGTTGGATTGCTGGGCGGTCTGGTGTCCGCCGTGTCGCGCCATCGCGCCGATCATGGACGAACTGGCCAAGGAGTCTGCGGGCCGGTGGAAAATCGGCAAGCTGAACGTCGACGAGAACCGCAAGATCGCCACCGAGTTCCGCATCGAGAGCATCCCGACGCTGCTCATCTTTAAAAACGGTAAGAAAGTCGACGAGATTATCGGCCTGAATCCGAAACCGATGATCGCCGAGCGGCTGATGAAGTGGGCTTAGCATTTATAGAGGAACACTGCCCCCGCGGTAACGCATTTGGGTAGACGAAAAGCCCCGCGATACCGATTCTGAAAGTAACTGTTTACCATCCCATCTTTGTCCAATTGCTGAAAAGGGGTCATTCCGGCTCTGTAGAAGACCCCAGTTCTCGAGCCGGTAAATTGCCGAGTCTGCTCGAAAAACCCTCGGAAGAATCGAGCAAGTGAGCACCGAGCTCAACCGACACTTCTTAGGTTTTCTACAGAGCCGGTCATTCCGAATTATCGGACTTTGGTATCATCATTACGAATGAGACCGGAAAGATTGCTCGATTAGGAATGACCCCTTTCCTTATTCTCAAGAGCATCGACCTTTGAATACATCGAGGTGTTTCACAATCGCAAACGTCTGCACAGTTCGTTAGGCTACGCAAGCCCCAAAGCGTTCGAGGCGAGCCTGAACTAGTCATCCCGCAGCGCCTACCATTCGTGGGGAAGTCCAGACCTTTATCCTAAAGGAGTTTTTGTCATGAATTATCGACTTCTGGGCAACAGCGGCCTGCGTGTTTCAGACGTCTCGCTTGGCACGATGACCTTCGGTGAGGACTGGGGTTGGGGCGCGTCGGCCGACGAGGCCCGGCGCATCTACGAAGCCTACCGCGACAGCGGCGGTAACTTCGTCGACACTGCTAACGTTTACACGAACGGCACCAGCGAATCGCTACTGGGCACGTTCATGGATGGCCACCGCGACTCGATCGTCCTTGCCACAAAGTATACCAACGACGCGGCCTTCCTAGGCGGCGGCGGCCTCAAGCACGTCAACGCCGGCGGCAACCAACGCAAGAGCATGATGACCGCCGTCGAGGGAAGTTTGCGTCGCCTGAAGACCGACTACATCGACCTTTACTACTTGCACATCTGGGACCAGCTTACGCCCGTCGAAGAAGTCGTCCGCGGCTTTGACGACTTAGTTCGGCAGGGCAAGGTGCTCCATCCAGGCATTAGCGACGCACCCGCGTGGTGGGTCAGCCGGGCGGTAACGCTCCAGCAGCAGACGAACGCCGCGCCGTTCGTCGCGCTGCAGATCGAGTACAGCTTGCTCGAGCGCACCGTCGAGCGCGAATTGATTCCGATGGCGAAGGCGCTTGGCCTGACCGTTGTCGCATGGAGCCCGCTGGCCGGCGGGATGCTTAGCGGCAAGTATCGCGGCGGCAAGCAAGGCGGCCGGCTCGACGACGCCGCCATGCGGGAATTCACCGCCGGCCACCCCGAACGAATCGACCGCGCCATCGACGCCTTAACGGCAATCGCCGGCGATCTGGACATCAGCCCCGCCCGCGTCGCGCTGGCGTGGCTGCGTCATCGGCCGGTGCCGGTCGTCCCGATCGTCGGCGCGCGTAAGCTCGACCAGCTTGCCGACAACCTCGCCGCCGCCGACGTGACGCTGTCGGCCGATCAGGTGACAACCCTCGACGCCGCGACCCGCATCGAACTCGGCTTCCCACACGATTTCTATGCCCGGGCGATGATTCGCGGCTTGGTTTACGCGGGCTTCGCCGACCGGATCGCGCGATGAGGGCAGGTGTCGACCGACCCATCGGCGCGGCGCTCGCGCACCCGAGCCTTTTCTTTCTCTGCAGAGAAAAACCGCCCTACGCGCGGGTTAAATCAAACGCCCCACGGGATCGAGCAGACTCGATTCCGCGGGGCGCTTAGACAAGAGGGATAAGCAGACGGCGGATCACTGTTCCTGCACGAACACGAACCGCGACCCGTCTGCGTTAGTGATGTAAAGCCGGACGCCTTTCCTGATGTCCTGCTTCTGCAATTCGGTGATCGCCTCTGCGGCGGTGGTGACCGATTTCCCGCCGACGCTGGTGATCAATTCACCCGTGTGCAGGCCTGCCTTCAATGCGGTCGACCGCGGTTCGACCGACGTGATAAGAGCGCCTTTGGACGCATCCCCTAGATTGAATTTCGCCGCCAACTCGTCGTTCACATCGGAGAGGTGAATGCCGAGCGACGATGCGGCGGTCGCAGAGTTCGGGGCAGTGGGAGCGATCCCGCTGCCGGACGCCATCGCCATCACGTTCTCCGGCTGCTCGCCCATCGTCAGGTCGACTTCCGCTTCCTTATTGTCGCGGAAGACGTTGATCTTCGTGTCAGACCCCGGCGCGATGAACGCGACCTGGTTACGAAGCTCTTGAACGTTCTCGACCTTCTTACCGTTAATGCTGGTGATAATGTCACCCTTGAGCAGCTTGCCTGCCGACGGGGTTCCCGCGATCACCTGCTGCACCAGCACGCCGGCATCGCCGGTATATCCGAAGCTCTTGGCCAGTGCCGGGTCGCGTTGAACGTCCTGAATGCTCACACCGAGCCAGCCACGAGTCACGTGACCCTTGGTTTTAAGCATCGTGTAAATCGGTTTGGCTTCGGTCGCCGGGATGGCAAACCCGATGCCGGAAAAAGCCCCGCTGCGGCTCGCGATGGCGGTGTTGATTCCGACCACCTCGCCGTGAATATTCGTCAACGGCCCCCCGCTGTTACCCGGGTTAATCGGCGCGTCTACTTGGATGAAGTTTTCATACCCTTGATTACCAAGGATGCCGGCCTGACGGTTCAGCGCGCTGACGATGCCGTGCGTCATCGAACCGACGTATCCGAACGGGCTGCCGAAGGCGAGAACCCAGTCGCCGCGATCGAGTTGATCGCTGTCGCCCCACTTGGCCGGGATCAAGTGGTCGGCGGTAATTTTTACGACCGCCAGGTCTGCCTTGGGATCCGCGCCCACGGTTTTGCCGCCCTTGATGATCCGCCCGTCGGCGAGCGTCACGATCATGTCGGTTGCCCCGCCGGCGACGTGATTATTGGTCAGGATGTACGCCGTGCTTCCGTCAGTCTCCATGATGACACCACTGCCGGTGCCGACTTCTTCGAGCCCGCCGTCGTCGGGTGCCGCAGGGGCGGGTGTATCGCCGTTGTCGTCCCCTTCCGGCGCGTCGAGGCCGTGGTCCTTAAAGAATTTGCGGAGCATGCCGTTGTCCGGTGCGACGCCGCCGGTCATGCCCTTGGCGACCTTGCGGACCTGGATCTGCACGACAGATGGCTCGACCACTTTGCCGACATTTCGGAAGACGGTCGACAGATCTTGCACGCTCTGCAGTTCCTGCCGGGTCGACTCGACGGCCCCCGCCGCCCGGGCGAACTGCACGTCCTTTACCAGCATGCTGCCACCCATCCAGGCGACGGCAGAGGCGGCAGTCAAAGTAATCAACGCGGCTGACTTTTTGATCTTGTTCATAACGATTGTTCTCCTGCAATCCTGTTCTAGTTCATTTTCATCGCGGCGAGGAACTTCGATTTTTCCTCGGCCGGCATTTCGTACGCATGCGCGGGGGTCGGGTACTGGCCGTTCCCGAGTTGACCGACATAGCCCGCGTAAGCTGACCTGAGTGTTTCACTGACATCGGAGACCAGCGGCGCGAACCGCGGACGAGGCGACGACAACCCTAAAATGTCAGCCACCACCACAACACTGCCATGACAAGCCGGGCCGGCCCCGCAGCCGATCACCGGGATCGAGGTCTTGCGAACCACCGCCTCGGCGACGGCCGGCGGTACTGCCTCGAGCAACAACACAGCCGCGCCGGCGTCCTGCATTTTCACCGCTTCTTCGACGATCACCTCGGCCTGCTCGGCGGTCCGGCCTTGGAAACGGTAACCGCCCATAAGGCCCACCGTCTGCGGCCGCAACCCTAAATGGGCCATCACCGCCACGCCGGCATCCGCCAGTCGACTGACGAGCTTCGCATGGCTCGCGGCCACCTCAAGTTTAATGCAATCGCACCCGCTAAGTTTCACCATCCGCACAACATTTCGAACCCCCTGGGCGACTGATTCCTGGTACGACCCGAACGGCATATCCCCCACCACCCAAGCCAGCGGCGCCCCCCGCCGCACTGCCGTTGTGATCTCGATCATGAAGTCCAGCGAAACCGGAACCGTCGACGGATGACCCAGAACAACACTGCCGGCCGAGTCGCCGACCAGTAGCATCGGTACACCCGCCTCTTGCATCAGGCGCGCGTTTAAAAAATCGTAGCAGGTCAGCATCGCGACCTTCCGGCCACTGGTTCGGGCAGCGCGTAGGTCGTTTAGTGTAAATTTATCCGAGAGCGAGGTAGACATAGGAAGTGGATTATAGACCACGCGAACCACGCCGCCTATGCGGATGAAGGTGTACCCAACCTGGCAGACGCCTGTCGGGCCGAGCGAAACTTTAATCTTCTTCGGCCTCTTCGGTTTCCTCTCCGAAAGAAACGGGCACGCCGATCAACTCGTTGTCGTATTGTTCTTCGAGCTTGCGCACTGTCTTGGCCAGTTCTTCGTCTTTCTCGACGGCTTCGCTGACGTGCAACTCCCACGCAGTGCTCGCTTCGCGGAGTTTTCCCAGATCGACCGGCAGCCCCACGATCCGGCCTAGTCTTCGGGTCACCGCTTCGATGCTCAGTGGGTTGGTTCCCTGCAAGTACCCGGGGATTTCCGCCGCGATACTGATCATCTCCAGATTCTGTTTCGGGGACCGGTAGATCAGGTAGCTCGCAAAGCTGGCCGGTCCTTCGTAATCGCTCGGCCGCAGCGCGTGTTTGTCGAGCAGCGGAAGCATGGACCGCTGCGAAACGCTGGCATAAAGCCTTGGCTCGCGACTATGCGGCACCGTCCCGCCGAAACTGCCAATGAAAATGATTCGGGTAACGTTTAACCGCTCGCACATCTCGAATATACAATCGGCAAACGCGTTCCAGTTGAGATTCGGTTCTTTGCCTAGAAAAAAGACCAGATTGGATTTCGGGTCGGCGGTGAACTCGTTGGTCCCCTGGTCGAAGTGCGTGACGAGCCCACCTTCGTGTTTGACCTCTGGCCTGAACAACGCCGACGTCTGCATGTCACCCGGGAAGTTGTCGATGTAAAATCCGCCGGGTTCGATCCGTGCCACGGCCGTCAGGTCGCGGCCCTGCATCAGGTGGCGGACGGTGCCGGTCGAGACGTGCCCCCCGTCCATCCAACCGGTGAGCGCCAACAGCATCGTCGAATGAACAAGCGTGGGACTATTAAGCAACTTAAGCGAATCGTGCATGCTGGATTGTAGTGCCGACTTGCACGAATCTCAGCTACCCCTGGGGAAACCAAATCTCGCAGAGAACACCTGCATCGAAGCGTCCGCCGCCCGCTTGCTGGTCCAGAGAAGGTATTTTCCGTCCGGTGAGAATGACGGGAACAAATCCGACCCTTCGAAGAATGTGACCTGCGTCTTTCGCTTTCCGGTCCGGTCCATCACGAACAACTCGTAGTTGGTCTTCCCGAATTTGCTGGTCGAGTAAATGATGTGATTGCCGTCGGGGTGCCACCGCGGGCCGTAATTGACGAAGTCGTCGTGCGTCAGAGACCTTTCGGTCGAACCACCGGTGATCTCACCCGCGGCATCGAACGTCAGATCTTTCAAATAAACCTGCGGCAAATTCCGGCCGTCACGGTCCCCCCGAAATACAATGCTGTGTCCGTCGGGCGAGAAAAAAGGACCGCCATCATTTCCGACTGCCGCGGTGATCCGAACGACGTGCGTGCCGTCGGCGTGCATGGCGAAGATGCTGTTGTTACTGCCGTCCCGGGAACTGAAGCAGATGTGTTTCCCGTCGGGTGAAAACGAACAGTCTGTCCCGGTGCGTTCCATTGGTAAGGCGTGTTGCGCGAGGTCAATTCCGGAAGCCGCGCTGGCCATCGAGACGGCGTCTTCCCAGCCGTCGACGCGGAAGATTCGCTTCGGTGCCGAACTGCTCGTGTCGCGTGTGCCCGCGGTCGAGGAAAAAATCAGCGACAATCCGTCGGGCGAAATCGAAGGGCTGGTGTTTCGAGACCCCGCGGGGGTCACACGGACCGGCCGTTCGATGCCCGTGATTTCACCCTGATTAGACGTCACCTTCGCGAGATAAATCTGGTAATCTCCGCCCCCGACCGGAATCGCCTGAAACGCGACCCAGCGTTGATCTTTTGACAACGAAGCCTGCCCGGCCCGCAGAAACCCGCGTGAAATTTGGGTCACGTTCGAGAGCGAATCGTCTTCGGATCGAGTAAGATGCCGGTTGTAATCCGAACAACCGCCCGCGACGTTCGCTGTAACCACTAGCAAGAACAGAAAAATCCTTCTATGAGTGTGGAACATCTTGACGATAATAGCTGACCGCGCATTATCGCAAAGCCCGTGGGTTATTTGAATGAGATGGGGTTAGTCCGCTGATGCCGTTGGATATGATGTTGACCAAGCGACTGGACCGCGCATTAAGCGCGTTGGACGACCGTGGGACCGTGGGTCCCCGGTTGGTCGATGACGCACATCGATTATGGCGGCGCGTCCAAAAGCTGCTCGCCATGAGCCTGGTTCCCGCCAGCGCCGACGTCTATTCGCTCGAGCTTGCCTGCTACGCGTTGCAATTGCCTTTCGCGTACGACAAAAGTTCCCGCGTCCGCGTGACCGGCCGAACGAATCTTCGCGACCGGGCCGCGATCGCCATCGAACGACTGCCCGGGTTTTTCGACGACAAGTCAGACCCGGCTATGCTCGACCGCACGCTCCGTCTGCTCGACGAGGTACCCGACCGCGCCCCCAAACTGGCTGACGCACGGCTTCTGGCGGACGCCGTAAACCTGGAAGATTTTGGCGTCAGCGGGCTTATCGCGCAAACGATCCAACTGGTTCGACAAGGCGACGGACTCGTGCAATTGATCGAGGGCGCTGAGAAGCGCGAACTATACGGATATTGGGAAGCACGTTTGAAGGACGGGTTTCACTTCGAACCGGCTCGTCGCCTCGCGCACCACCGTCTTGAAAACGCCCGCGCCACCGCGAAGCTGTTGTCAGAGGAATGGCTTCAGGAAGCATAAACGTCTCGGCCGCATTCGGCGCCGTTGCGACATCGGACCTCGAATGCCGAAAAGGTCTCTAACACACTGGATTGCCTCGGAATGAGTTCGCCCGACGGTCACCCGATATTGCTGTGTGCCGCATGGGTCGCGCCCATGTCAGGATCCTCCGAGGCAGCCTTGCTGCCCGAGGCCGGCGTCGTCTTTAACACGGGAACGATCCTCGCAGTCGGGCCGACCAAGCAACTGCGGATCGACTACCCGGACGCTCGGATTCACGACGTCGGAAATGCGATCCTGCTCCCGGGGCTGGTCAACCCGCATACGCATCTCGAACTCAGCAATATGAATCCGGGTGACCCGCCCACGCGGTTCGTCGACTGGATCATCGGGCTGATGCGGCAATCGAGCTCGACACGCAAAAGCGTGCCCGAGGCAGTCTCCGACGCGATGCACGCCGGCATCGCGCAGTGCGTCCGATTCGGCGTCACCAGTGTCGGTGACATTACGAGCCAACCTCAACTGAGCCGGGCTGTGCTGGCCGCATCACCCCTGGCTGGTGTCAGCTACGGCGAGGTTCGCGCGATGGCAACCCGACGTGGTTTCCTGGAAGAACGTATCGCGGCCGCGGTTCATTCGATTGGAGGGACATCGCGGCTCCGCGCGGGCATCACTCCGCACGCGCCTTACTCGATCGAAACCACCGGGTATCACCGCTGTCTGGAAGTAGCTCGGTCCGGCCGGGTTCCGCTGGCCACACATCTGGCCGAGACGCCGGAAGAGGCGTTATTTCTGGCCGCCCACGACGGGCCGTTTCGCGAGCTGTGGACGTTGTTGTCCGCCTGGGATAACGACGTTCCGAAAGCCGCCGGCGGTCCGGTCCGCGTCGCAAAGACGATCGGCCTACTCGATTATCCCACGCTGCTCGCGCACGTAAATTACGCCGACGACGAAGAGCTTTCGATTCTGTCCACTGGGCAGGCGAGCGTCGTGTACTGCCCCCGCACGCACGCCTATTTCGGGCACGCCCCGCATCCGTGGCGCGAGATGCTCACGCGGGGAATCAACGTGGCGGTCGGGACCGACAGCTGCGCGAGTTCGCCGGACCTGAACCTGGTGGATGACCTTCGCCTGCTGCACGCTCTCGCGCCGGACGTCGACCCGCATGTGCTTTGGGAATTGGGCACGGTTCGAGCCGCCCGCGCGATCCAATGTCCCGAGGTCGGATCGCTGTCCCCGGGCATGTATGCCGACCTGACCGTCTTCCCCGTAACTTCTAACGCCCCGCTCACCGAGCTACTGGAACATTCGGTTTTGCCGAGCGAGGTGTGGTCCGGCGGTTTGCAATTGATGCCCTGGCAGCCCTGAGCGTCCCGGCACTTGAACGCATTTTCCTGACCGGTTAGATCTCGAATGAGCCGGCCGTGTCATCGAAGCGCGAGCGCCATAAATAAGACGAGCGTCCCGTTGTGAATGGCGTGCGCCGTGATCGAAGCGACCAGGCTTCCCCGCCACTCGCGCAAGGCCGCGAGGACGAGCGCTATCGACGCCAGTACCGGGATCGCGGCCCAACCCTGCGGGTGAATTCCCGCAAAGACGACCGCGACCACCGCGGCTGAAATGACGGGCCCCCACCGGCGGCGGAGATGAAAATAGAGCGCGCCGCGGAAAATGGTCTCTTCCAATAACGGGGCGCAAATCGCCGCATAAAATAACAGCGCGAGCACTTTTCCCACGGTCATGCCGGTCTTGAATTCTTCGACGATCGGGTGCGTGACCTGCGTCCTGGAATATTTCGCCAACAGATTGGTCATCACGAACGCGACGGCGATGACCGGCAGGCCGGCCAGGTAACCACCGGCACCCGCGAGAACTTCCAAAAACACGCCGCGCCCCGGCCGCCAACCCAGACCCGTGCGAAGTTGCTCCCAGTCTAAACCCCGAGCGAGCGGCCACGTTGCAACTGCCGCGGTCACGGCCACGAACAGAAGTTGGTGCACGAGCAGACTGGACCAGTGCAGTCGGCCGAGCACCCACGACAGGCAGAGAAAACAGACGAGCCAGAGCGTGAAACTTTCCAGAAACGCCGAACGAGTGCCCACCGAAGCGGGCACCGGCGCGAATTTAAATTTCATTAAGCCGACGCTGAAAAGAATGACCGCCGTGATGAGAAGGAGGCACCCGAGTAAGAACCCGCTGCCGCCGATCAAAACGCTGATCAGAACCAGCGCTGCGCTCCGGTTAGCCGAGGCGAGTATTGCGACGCGCGGCGCGGCGTCCGGCGGCAGGTCTTGGGTTACGGCCAGCCGGCCGAACCACCCGAGGTGCGTTTGCAGCCTGAGTCGCTCGGCGGTGGAGACATGGCCGGACTGCCCCCTGTAAAGCATTATCAGCGTCGCGGCGTCGGAACGAAGCTCCCCTCCGGCGGGCAGAGCCGGGGAAATTTTTTGCAGCATCTCGACTGCCGCGGGAGCGCCGGACACTTCGCGGGTAAGAATTGCCAGATCGAGTTGATCGGCGGGTGTGACCGCCTGCGCTCGTGCAGATTCGAGCGTCTGCTTACGGGCTTGATCTGCCGCGCCGTTCCCCTGGGAGGTCGCGCCGACAACGGTTCCCTGGTACAGAATCGTTCGGCCCAAAATTTCCACGGGAATGTTCAGGCCGACCCCGTTGGAGAGCCCGGCCCGGTCGGCGTGCGCCTGGCTTGTCAGGGCGTTCACCCGCAGAAAAAAACCGACCACCCCGATGATCACGGTCCAGCAGAACACGGTGATAATGTGGTTCGATGCGGAATCGCTGCCTTGGGCCGAAAACGGGAGCGCTGGCGGGTTCATGGACATGGTTTAATCGGACCCCTTTCGGCGGTCGAGGGACTGCGGTCGTGGTTAAAAAAACGGGTCGTCCGGCATACACCGAACGACCCGAATAATTTCTCGACCCCAAAAAAAATCGGAAGCTCTGCGTTGTTAGTAGAGATCGACTGCGAAGTCCCCGAGTGTGATCTTCTTCGCCGTGAGGTATGCCGCCAGCACCTGCGCGGCGGTCGACTTGCCCGACGCCCTGAGTTGCGCGGGCCCCAGGTTGAGCCGAGTCTTGGCCGTGTCGTTCAGAGTGCCGGAAATCGACGAAATCGTGTGTGCCGCGACGCCTTCGACGACGCCGTTGTTCGACGTATTGATGCCGCCGAGCCGCAGCGAACCAAGCACGTCGGCACTGATCAAAGAGTTCGAGAACGAGGACGTCCCGTTAGCGACGACGACGGAGGCAATCTTCGCATTGTGATCCAAATCGGTAGCGGCCGTTGCGAGCCCGCCCGCTTGAGCGGTGGCGAGCTTCACGCCGGCATAAATCCGGGTGCCGACCATCGACGCGGCACTGATCGCGCCGATGTCGCCGTTGGAAAAAATGACGGTGTTGGTGGCCGCGCCGGTGATCGAGATCCGGCCGATCTGCTTGCGATTTTTTACAAACGTCGCGTTCGACTGAATGACCGCCGAATCGGTCGTCCCGATCACTTTCAGTGAGGTGAACGCTGCCGCGGTCACAGTGCTGGCGAGCGACCCGGTGACGGTCATCTGCCGCACCAAGCCGTTGGCGCTAAATGCCCAACTGGAGGTCGGTTTGGTCAACGCGGCATTGAAGACCGACCCGCCGATGTTCCACGTGCCGCTGGGTGCCTGCACCTTGGCGTTGATCAAGTCATAACCGCCGCCGCTGAGTTGGAGATTTTCGGCGAACGCGCCTGAGACGGCCAGGGTTTTAATCGACCCGGCAGTGATCGTGTAAGTCCCTCCGTCGGTGTTAAGCCACTGCTTGGAGTTGATCGCGCCGATGCTTGTCGCCACCACCGAACTGTTCGTCGCGGTAGTGATGTTTAGTTTCGGCGATGTGCCGTTGTTACCGAGGTCCAGATGTGCGCCACTTGCTGCCGCAACGGTCAGACTCTGAAGTGAGCCCAGCACAGAATTTCCGGTCAACGTTCCGTTCGGCGCGCTAATCGAACTCATGTTCCCTGAGTCGTTGACAGATCCGAGCGTGATGGCGGACGACGACCCGAGCGACAGCGAAGCACGTTGGCCGCGGAAGTTGGTGATGGTGATGTCTTTGATTGTCGCGCCTGCGCCGGACGCGGTGATGACCCCGTTAGACGTCGTCGTAGTGACCTGATAGTCCGTGAAGCTGACAACAGCAGTTCCGCCGTTCACGGTCAGGTGACCGACGCTGCCGTCGGGCTGAGTAAAGGTCAACGCGCGCGCCGAGGCGGTGCCGATTGTGATCTTGACCGGCGTCGGCACCACATCCACGGTAAGCACCGCGGGGGCCGACGTCGTGCCGGCCAGGTCGGTCACCGTGTAGCTAATGGTGTCGTTCCCAATGAAACCAGCAGTGGAGGCGTAATTAATGTATCCCGTGGCCGGATCAACGGTCGCCGTTCCGTGCGACGGACCGGTGACGATTCGAACGCCCGACGTGATCAGTGGCGAGACCGAATCGGTCGAGGCCGACAGCGCGTGAACCGCACCGGAAGTACCGGTGACGATCGCTTGGGAAGTAAACGCCGAAGCCACTGGGCCCTGCGTCGGCTGCGCCGCATCGGGCACCGTTACCGGGAAGACAGTCGTGGCCGACGTTCCGTCTAGGCTGGTGGCCTTGACGGTAATATTGGCCGTCCCGTTTTTGCCAGAGGCGTACGAAAACGCCAGGACACCGCTGTTGATCGTGGGCGTCACCAGCGAAGGGTTGTCGCTGGCGACCGTGTAGGTCGTCGACGGCTGGCTGGTCGCGCTGTTGACAAAGACCAGATTATTTCCGCCGATCGGTGCTTTTTTGTCGGCCTCGGCCTGGGTGATGCCGGTAACCGGGACGGTCGTCAGACTGCTATCAATATTATAAACCGGCAATTCCGAGATCGCCTTCACAACGTCCGCCCCGCGATAGACGATTCCGAAGACGGTGTATGACGTGGTGACCCCGTTGCTATCTGTTGTCGGCGGGTCGAGTTCGGTATTGCTGTTTTCGTTGAAGTAGAACTCGCTGGTCGCGCTATTGGCACTGCTGGTCTTGGCCATCGCGATCGTACCGGCCACGTTGCCGTACAGCGCCGACTTGTATTCGTCGGCGACCGGCGCGTTCGTCGCGACGTGATTCGGGCCTCCGTTGGTAATCGAATACCCGCCGCCCTGAATGATGTCGGCTGGCGTTTTTGGTGACGGCTTGTCGGTCGAGTTCTTCAGTATTGCCGAGCGATGAAAGATCGTGTTGGTGTACGCACCCGTATTCACGTAGTTCAGGAAGTTGGCCACCGTCAGCGGTGTCGCCGCGTCGGTCAGCGAAACCTGGATCTGACCAAGGCTCGTGTTAATCGTGACCAGCGTGCCCGGCAACGTCGAATTCGTGAAATATTTATTCAGCGCCACAGAATCAGTGGCGGCAGTCGACGTGTGTGCCAAGACGGCCGGGATGGACGCGCCGACTTCGGTCATCAGGCGTCGGGGTTCAAGGTGTTCGATCGTGCGACTAAGGGCCTTCTTCGGCCGTGAGTTACGGCGGAAGTCCGACTTGCGGGAACGCGACGTCTTTGAGATCAGATCCATGAACGCTTCTCCGGGAAACTTGAAATTCGGCCTGTAATTGAACTCAAAACAGAAAGGGATGGCGGAAGCAATCGGGGTCACAGCCGCCATGACACAATGAAAGACGCCGGGACCGCCCAACGTGTTTCCCGGACGACGCGAAGGAATGCTGAGGGAAAACGCTTCTAAAAACAAGCGGGAAAGGTGTCTACAATGATTACCGGAAAATCAGACGGGACGCCCGCCGTGACCGACGTCCCGTCATGCGATTACCGCTTCGACAGGACCGGCGTCGCCGCGGCGGCCTGATTCGCCGCCAAAGCGCGGGCGGTAAATAACTTCTTTGCTTCACCCACTAGATAGAAACTGCCGGTGATGCAGATCAGGTCTTCCTTGGTTACGGCGCGGTTCGCAATCGCGAGCGCTTCTTCCAACGTCGGGGCGACCTGGGCCATCTTGCCGTAAAGCTCGACGTATCGAGCGGCGAGCTCGTCCGGGTTGGCCGTTCGCGGGTTATCCACTTTCGTGAAAATGACCTTGTCCGCGCCGCTGGTGATGCGGTCGAGCATTCCCGGGATGTCTTTGTCGCCGCAACAGCCGAAGATGACAACGATCGAATCACACGGGATGTGCTGACCGATGGCCTTCATCAGCGCGTCTACGCTCGCGGCGTTGTGCGCGCCGTCGACCAGCACACGCGGTTTCTGACTCACCATTTCCATGCGACCGGGAATGGTGACTTTGGAAAGCCCTTCCATCGCCCGCGAATCGTTGATCGCAATGCCGCGGCCTTTTAGCTTATCTATAATGCTCAAAGCCAACCCGCAATTAATCGCCTGGTGTTCACCCACCAGCGGAACGGCGAGATGCTCGAATTTGGTATTCGTGGTCGTCAGACAGACCCGGTTGTGCGGCCCCAGCATGCGGGTCGCTTCGAAACGGTAGCTGAACTCGATCGTTTTGCCGGTGATGTCGAGCGGTGCCCCGACCTTCTCAGCGACTCGCTTGATCGCGGCTTCGGCGTCGGGGTCTTGAATCACTGTGACCGCAGGAACCCCGTGCTTGAAGATCCCGGCCTTCTCGGCCGCGATATGACCGAGCGTCGGCCCGAGCTGGGCCATGTGGTCTTTGCTGATACTGGTGATCGCGGTCACTTCCGGTTTCAGCACGTTGGTGCTGTCCAGACGACCCCCGAGCCCGGTCTCGACGACTGCAATATCGATCTTCTGCTCTGCGAAATATTTGAACGCAACTGCAGTCAGGACATCGAAATATGTTGGAACTGGCTTACTCTTGGCGACGATCGGTTCGATCATTTTGACCAGCCGGGCGAAGTCCGCGTGGCTGATCATTTCACCGTTGATCTGGATCCGCTCGCGTATGTCGACCAGGTGCGGGCTCGTGTAACAGCCGACCTTATAACCGGTCGCCCGCAACATGGCGTCGACCATCGCGCAAGTGCTTCCCTTTCCTTTGGTTCCGGCTATGTGCACGGAGCGGAACTGGTCCTGCGGGTTGCCAAGCTTCTTGAGAAGCGTGCGCATCCGGTCTAAGTCGAAATTTTGAGGGGTGTACCTAACGATGCGAAGTCGCTCGAAGTCGCTGAGCGTGTTCAGGAACCGCATTGCTTTCGTAAAATTGCTGGACCCGTGATGGGCGACCGGCTTTGGCTCGATAAAACCGGCGGATTTGCGAACAACGGCTTTGGCCGGGACCGGCCTCGCCGTTGGCTCAGGTCGCGTGCTCGCCTTACGCAACTTACCACTGCCCACAACCACAGGGCGTTTTTTGCCAACCGCCCGCCTCACTTTTCCTTGCGTCGCCATGTTCATATCGTATCATAATGCGCGGCCCCTTTCAAACGGCGTTCCAAGCTGCGACAGCCTCAAGATTTGCGTGTTAGCAGAGGCAAGCAAATGGAGAGAACAAGTTTGGACCCTGTTCGGGCGCTTTATGAATTGATGCTATCGACGTTGCGGGTCTGGCTTAGGCTTTGGGCGTAGCAAGATTTAACTTGATCTGCAGCCGATCTGCAGACAGGTCTCGGCGTTGATTCTCCTTTAACACCAGTGCTCGATCGGTTACTCTTCGCGTCTATATGTATTATTCCGGAGTTCCAATGGCCAACCCGGCCAAAGCAAAAGATCAAAAGATTCGGTCCGTCGCCTTTGTCAGTCTGGGCTGCCCCAAAAACTTGGTGGACAGCGAGCGGATGCTCGGCTTGTTGGCCGAGGACGGGCTGGCGATCACCAATGATTTCGCCAACGCCGACGCCATCGTCATCAATACCTGCGGGTTTCTCGAAGCGAGCAAGACGGAATCTCTGAAAGAGATTCGCGAAGCCATCGAGATGAAAGCGACCGGGAACTGCAAGCGCGTCGTCGTGGCCGGGTGTCTCGTGCAGCGGCACAAGACCAAGCTGCTCGCCGACGCGCCAGGCATCGACCGACTGGTCGGCGTCTTCGACCGCGAGCACATCGTCGAAGCCGTGCAGGGAAAAGAAAATCCTCGGCAGGATCACGGCCATTTCCTTGGCAAATACCACGACCTGTCGAATGAACTGGCGAAGGCGCAGGGCGTTTCAGTCGGTTCAGCCGGCACGCAAACCAAGACCAATCGCCTTCCCGTCTTCGAAAACGACCGCGCCCGGTTGCGGCTGACGCCCCGCCATTTTGCATACCTTCGCATCAGCGAAGGGTGCAATCAGGGATGCTCCTTCTGCACGATCCCCAGTATTCGCGGTCCGATGCGGTCTAAGCCGATCGAACAGATCCTGCTCGAAGCCAAAGAGCTCGCGGCCGACGGCGCAGTTGAGCTGAACCTCATCGGCCAGGATACGACCAGCTTCGGCACTGACATCAATTACGCCGCGGGCCTCTCCGGTTTGCTCCGGTCGCTTAACAAGCAGATGACCGACGTGCACTGGCTCCGCCTGATGTACGCCTACCCGTCCTGTTTCACCGACGAGATGATCGACACGATCGCGCAAAGTTCGCGGGTCGTGAAGTACATCGACATGCCGTTGCAGCACATCAATGACGCGATGCTGAACACGATGAAGCGCCGCGTGACGCGGAACGAAATTGAAACCCTTCTAAATAAGCTTCGGAAGATCCCCGGCATGGCGATCCGAACAACCTTTATCGCCGGCAGCCCTGGTGAGACCGAGGCCCAACACAAAGAGCTCGTCGCGTTCGTTAAAGACTTCGGTTTCGACATGATGGGCGTCTTCCCGTTCAGCCCCGAGCCGGGCACGCCGATGGGTCGAATGGGAGGTCAAGTTCCCGAAGAAGTGAAACAGGCCCGCGTGGAAGAACTGATGCTGACCCAGCAGCAGGTCGCGTTCGCCAAGGCTGAATCGACGATCGGGCAGAGCATCGAAGTGCTGATCGAGCGGCCCGCCGGCCGCGACGTGGAAGACGGATACGTCGCCCGCAGCCAGAGCCAGGCGCCCGACATCGACAGCGTCGTTCACGTCGACGCCAACGGCACCGAACTGCACCCAGGGCAGATCACGACTGTCAAAGTTACCGACTACCAGAACTACGACCTGGTCGCCCAGATTCCGAAAGCGAAAAAGTCGCGGACGCTGAAGGTCGTCACGGCGTAACGATCAAAAACATCCCATTTAGCCCGGCGTGAACACACGCCGGGCACGCGTGGCGTCGAAAATAAACCACCATCTATATGTCTCCCTGGGGTGTAATCACGCCAGGCTAAGTGGGCGGGTCATCGATCAACGATTGAAACCGAACACGTCGCGTACATCGCGCCGGGTGCATGGAAACAACAGCGCCACTGGTACGAACGCATGGTAGAGCAAGACAAAAAACACGTTTAGAATGTGATAGGTAATAAAGTCCGCACCCACGCCCCGGGGGTATGTATTTCCGACAATGTACCCGCCTGCGGTGACCGTGAACGTAAGCCCCCAGAACATCGCGACTGCTGCCGAAGACCAAAGCACCACTGATCGGCTCATCGGATGCATGGCAAGCATCAGAACGCCGCCGAGCAGTAACACGCACGCCGCCACCGTTACTAGGAGCGCGCTAAGAAGGCTGGCCGGCGTGTCGAATCGAATTGGGGTCGCCGCGCGAGCCCGCGTCGAGTGCCAGACGTAAATAAGCAATGCCGCGACCTCGGCAGCAACGACGATGGCCGGATAGGCGATCGCACCAACGCCGCCATGCGGACGACCGGCAGCCACGGACCGTTCTGTGGCTCGAAGTAGCCCAGTGGCAAAGTGGGCTGGGCGGTGCGGAAGTCGGGCCGTGCTGGTGGCAACGATCATCCCCTTACCCTGTCGGAATTCAGAGTCCCTGACGGACCCAGTCGCGAAATTCCCGCATCAGGGAGGTACTCGGCGTGCTGTGTCGTCGGTCCAAAAAGCGGTTGATGTCGCCGGTATGCAGAAACGGAAAACTTACGCTGGTGCTGATCGGCTGATATTCACCGCCCGCTAGTTGCAACAATTGCAGGCGGAAGCCGTCATGCCGCCAAATCTCCGGCACGCCGAGCGCGGCGTAGATCGGCATCCTCTTTATCGATCTGCTGGTGATGTCGACTTCGACGACTAGATCCGGAGGTGGATCAACGTCCAAATCCAGTTCGTCTTTGAAGCGAACTTTTTCTTCATTTTGAATGTAATAGCACTGGTCCGGTTCGAGACCTTTGCTCAGCAGCTTTCGGCGGAACGTGGCGGATCCCAGACCGAGCGTCGGTATATCCCTCTCTAGCGCAACGCAGTCCACCATCATTCCGATCAGGTACTTGATGCGCTCGTGCTTGGGCAGGGGTGACATGACCTCGATCCTTCCCTGGTCAAACGTGATTTGAAGATGCCGTTCACCCGCGGCTTCCATCATCATCTCGTAGAATTCCCAGGTCACTTTTTCCAAATACAAGTATTCATCGGGACGAGAAGCGGTGACCGGTGGTTCGAGCAGTGCTGTGGACATGGCAAATTCCTCGGCGGTAACGGTACCGCTTATACCGCAGATCGATCGCGCGTTCACGCCGAATCTTATGGATGCCTGTCGGGGTAGTGATAACCCAACCGCTCCCGTACAATCCGCCGCCTCATGTTTCGGCACGTGCCAAATGCTCTGACCGCCGGCCGGCTTTTGCTGGCGGTCGTCTTCTTCGCCCTCCTGTCGTACTACCAGCACGGCGGACGCGGCGACCCGACTCAACTGAACATCGCGTTTATCCTTTATCTCGTGGCGGTCTTCACGGATTTCCTCGACGGGTATCTGGCCCGTAAATGGAAAGTCGAAGGCGCGTTCGGCCGGGTCGTCGACCCGTTCGTCGACAAGGTGCTCGTGCTCGGCACGTTCATTTTCTTCGCCGGCAAAAACTTCGTCATCCAGCAGGAACACACCGAAGTCGTCCGCACCATCACCGGCGTGGCCCCGTGGATGGTGGTCCTGATCCTCGCCCGCGAGCTGCTGGTCACCAGCTTGCGCGGCATGAGCGAGAGCGGGGGCGCGAGCTTCGGGGCCGCGTTCCCCGGCAAGATCAAGATGGTGCTCCAGTCGGTGACCATTCTGGTGATTCTTCTGTACGTGAATTATTTCGACAGCCAGAGCGCACAGATCCAGGCCTACGCCGCGAAATTCCGGGACCTTTGCATCTGGCTGACCATCTCGGTCACGCTCTGGAGCGGAATGACCTACGTCCGTCGCGGCGTCGCCTTGTACAAAGCCAGCACGGCTGCGACCGAGTAACGCATGCGGAAGCTGATCGTTACTTTTTTCGGCTCCGGCATGGTGCCAGTCGCACCAGGGACCGCCGGGAGCGTAGCGGTCAGCGTGTTGCTGTATACGGTGTTTTACTTCGCGCATCCGACGTGGCAGCAGTGGCAAATGCTGCTGGCATTCGCCCTGCTGATTGCCTGCGTGCTGGCGGTCGCGCTTGGACGATGGGCTGTCGAGTACTTTGGTCGAAAAGACCCCCAGGCGTTTGTCCTCGACGAAGTAGCCGGCATCCTGTTAACGAATCTGCTGCTGCCGTGGACGAACCCATTGCTCACCATTCCGCTGGCGCTTGTGGCATTCCGAATCTTCGACGTCACGAAGATCCCACCCGCGAAACAGCTCGAGAAGCTGCCCGCCGGCTGGGGCATCCTGCTGGACGATCTCGCCGCCGGCGTGTATGCCAACGTTCTCTGTCAGGTGCTGTTGCGCCTGTAAACCCGGTCTATCGAAGGAGTCTTGTTTGCTGAACGATTACATGCTGTCGGTGTTGCTGGGAATCGTCGAAGGTCTCACCGAGTTTCTTCCGGTCAGTTCGACGGCCCACCTGCGCCTGGCGCAGCTGCTGGCCGAGAATTATCACCTGACCAACATCGACATGAACGACCCTTACTGGAAGATGTACACGATCGTTATCCAGCTCGGCGCGATCCTCTGTCTGCCGGTCTATTTTGCTCCGCGAATTCTGAAGTTCATCGGCACTTTTCCCGGCGGCGAGCGCGGTGACCGAAACATTATCACTCACCCGCTGAGCCTTGCGATGATCGCCTTCGTCGTCACGGCTATTCCGTCGTTCCTGCTGTCCAAGACCATCGGCAAGCACCTCGAAAGCTTCACCGTCATGGGAGCGGCGCTGTTGATCGGCGGGATCGTGATGTGGGTCGTCGACGCGATGTTCGGCCGCCCCCCCGCCACAGTCAGAGAAGTTGATACCCAGGTCACCGCCTCCCCACCGGAAAACCCGACCACCCCGGCCCGGCACTATCGCACCGAGCACATGGAGGAAATGACGCTGATCCAAGCCGTTTGGATTGGCGCGTGTCAAATTTTATCCGCCGTCTTCCCCGGCAGCAGCCGATCAATGTGCACGATTGCCGGTGGTCAATTGGCGGGCATGTCTCGGGCCTCGGCGTTGGAATTTTCGTTCTTCGTCTCCATCCCGACAATGTTCGTCGCGACCAGCTACACCCTGGTTAAAGCGCTCCATCCGAGCAAAGGAAAAGAAGCCGACGCGTTCAGTCCCAAGGGGATGACGTCGCACGACTGGATCGTGCTCGGCATCGGGTTCCTGGTTTCGTTCATCGTCGCGCTCGGCGTGGTCGCTTGGTTTATGGCCTGGGTGCGACGCCGCGGCTTCACGGCGTTCGCAATCTATCGCATCATCGTCGGGTCCGCCGTCTTGTTCTGGGCCATTAAAACGCACGCGGGTTGAAATCAACATAGCGGTGACTTCACGCACAAAACCCACGGCCGGGCCGTGGGTTTTTTCGCGCAAAACAGTATCCTTCGCCGCATGTCCGAAACGCAGCACATTGTCGAAGAAGGTAAGTCCGTCCTGATCGGGAACTACGCCCGCCTGCCGGTCGTGATGGCCCGCGGTGAAGGCTCGCGCGTCTGGGACACTGATAACAAAGAATACCTCGACCTGTTCGCCGGTTTCGGGGCCGGAATTATTGGGCACTGTCATCCCGCTTTGATCGCCGCAGCCACAGAGCAGGCGAAGCAGCTCTGGCACGTGGGTAACACTTTTTATTCGACGCCGCAGATCGAACTCGCCCAGTGGTTGAACAAAACTGCCTTCATCGGCCAGGCGTTTTTCTGTCACAGCGGCCTCGAAGCCAACGAAGCCGCCGTCAAACTCGCACGGCTGCGAGGTCAACAGGCGTCGCCGCGGAAATGGAAAACCGTTTCGTTGAATCGCTCGTTCCACGGCCGGTCGATGGCCATGATCGCCGCCACCGGGAACCCCGCCGTCAAAGCCGGGTTCGAACCGATGACGCCCGGCTTTGTGCAGATCGATCCCGGTGACACCGAAGGATTGTCCGCCGTCGTCGACGAGGAAACCGCGGCCGTCATCGTCGAACCGATCCAGGGTGAAGGCGGCATCCACCCGATGTCTGTCGACTACGCCCTCGAATTACGACGCCTCTGTGACCAACGGCAAGTGACTCTGATCTTTGACGAGGTCTGGACCGGTGGCGCTCGCACCGGCAAGTGGTTCGGTCATCAACATTTTGTTCCCGTCGGTTCGGACCAGATCGTGCAGCCGGACATCATCACGCTCGGTAAAGCAGTCGGCGGCGGGTTGCCGGTCGGGATCATGTTTGCCAGACCCGAAATCGCGAAGCTGCTGGTGCCCGGCAAACACGGCTGCACGCTCGGCGGGAATCCGATCTGCATGGCCGTGTCGAAAACCATCTTCGAGGTCGTCGATCGCGACCGCCTGACCGAGAACGCCGCCACGCTCGGTGAATACGGCATGGCCCGACTGAAAAACGAGAAGAAAATTGCCGGTAAGATCGCGGGCGTCCGCGGTAAAGGGTTAATGATCGGCATCGAGCTTAAAGCCCCGCCGGACAAGCTGGTCGAAAAGGGTCTGGAGCGCGGCGTTGTCATTAACCTGACGGCCAAGAATGTCATTCGGCTCGCCCCGCCGATCAACATCAGCCGGGAAGACTGGGACGCCGGTCTCGACCGAACCATCGAAGTGATCGCCAGCCTGTAGCGCCGCCGGCCCGCTGGAACATGCGAACGCGCGATGTTCGAGTGAGATAAAATGACGAGCAGACTATTGCCACCTGCGAGCGCCCCGAGCCCCCGTCTAAAAGCGACCGGTTTAGGCCGAGTCGTCCTGCTCGCGGCAATCATCCTCATCGCGAGCTGCAAGACGGGCTCAAAACCTGACCCGGCCACGACCCGGCCGACCACTGCGCCGGTTCCCGTCAGTTCCAGAATTATTTCGCTGACGGGACACGCGCTGCCCCGCGAAGACTCCCGCGACCCGCAACCGCAGTTGAACGCGATGGTGCACCTCGACGTTTACACGGTCGAACTGCCCGAGGGCTCGGTCACTGCTAACGAGGATTTCTGGAAACGGGTCGACGAGCAGGCAGTGGGCGTCGGGCTCGAAGACCGTCTTTTTCGGAGCGGCATCCGGACGGGGCTCGTCCCGAAAATACTGAGCCCGTACTTCAGCCAATTCTTCGACAAAAATTCAATCCGCACCCGCATGACGACCGTTAACGGGTTACATGCCGAGACCATCGAACTGGACGTCGGTGAAAAGCTGCGAACCCAAGACCTGTTTTACTTCGACAGCAAAGGCCAAGACATCGGTCGGACCTATGACGATTGCGTGGACTACTTCGCGCTGGGTTTTGGCCCGACCCCCCGCAACCCCGGCGGTGTCCGGCTGACCCTATGCCCGGTCGTCAAAAGTGAGCGCCAGCGGCTCCAGTACACGTCACTGAACCAGGAATACGAATCTTCGCCGAAGGACGAAATCGACCAGCTTTTCGAGATCGGGATCAACGTAGATCTGCCCGATGACAGCTTTTTCATCGTCGCCCCCAGCATCGACGCGCGACGCCCGAGCAGCCTCGGTGGAAGGTTTCTAATCAAAAGCGACAAGTCCGAACGCGTCGAGCAGGTGATCGTTATCGTGCCGACGTTTTTGCGGTTAGACGGCAAACCGGTGGACGTGAACGGCCTGAATATGAAGAACAAAGATCCCGACGCGCCCGAGATCTCGCGCACGCTTCAGCGGGCCACGCGGGGCGGATAATCCAGACTGACGACGCCCCGGCGTTCGAGCAGGGAACCTTCGATACGATAGAGGTCCACGAGCCCTTTCAGATAATTCGCGATCGCGACTGCCTGGGCGTTTTTGCTGTCCAGCAGTGCTTGCTGCGCGAGCGACACCAGAAGGCTGGTCGACTTACCGACGCGATATTTTTCCTGCTCGACCTGCAACGCCGCGTCATTTGCGGCAAGCGTGGCGGCCGTGGCAGCGATCTGCTGCTGCGACCGGACCGCCTCCTGATAACTGCTGCGGACGTCGAACTGAATCAGCTCGGTAAGGTTCGCGATCGCGTCGGCCGACTGATCACGGGTCGCCAACGCCGAGTTGTGCGCCGCCCGCGCCGCGCGGTTGAACAGCGGGTAGGCGAAATTCAATCCGGCCGACACGTCGTAACTCGCGGGATCGCTGAACCCGCCGGCGGTCGGGTAATGCGAATACCACGTCCGGCCGAGCGTCGCGAACAGGTCGAGCCTGGGTAACAAGCCGTTGCGCGTGCGAACGACGTCCAGGTTGCCACGCTCGACCTGCAACCGCGATTGATTCAGATCCGACCGGTAGACCAGTGCCACTCGAACGTGGGCGTCGGCGTCTTCGAGCAGACCGACCGGCATCGCCGGCTGCGTCAGGTGCAGTTGCGCGTCCCAGGCGGTTTCACCCCCCGGGCCTCTCGGGCTGATTAACCGGATAAAGCGGAGCCGCGACTGCTCGAGCGCGGCCCGCGCGTTGATCAATCCCTCCTGCCGCTGGGCGACCGTCGAAAGCGCTGCCGCCCGGTCACTGCTGGCATTCCGCCCGGAATGAATCAGCGCGTTGGTCTCTTCGAGTTGCGACTGCGCCACGTGCAGCGCGTTCTCGGCGATCTCCAGTTCGCGGTAATTCAATTCCAAGTCGATGTACGCCTGCTCGGTGTCCGACGCCAACTGCTCCGCCACGCCGCGCAATTCATATTGCGACGTCAGCACATCCAACTGTGCCTGCCGGACGCTTACCAGGTTGGCTTCGACGCTCGCGCCCTGCAACAGCGACTGGGTCACACTCAGCCCCGCGCGGAGGGAACCGACCGCGTCCCGCCGGTCGCCGTAGAGCTGCGTCCCCTGGTAGCTTCCGGTCAGGTTCGCCCCGACGGTGGTGCCGGTCACGAAGAACTGCTGAAGCCCCGCCTGGGCTGTGATCGAGTTAAAGTCCGGGACCGCCGGCGCGATCGTCAGTCCGCTGCGGCTGCCGGAAATCGTGCTCGTCAACGTCGGATCGAACGGCGCCAGGCTTGCATCCGCGGCAAACTTTGAAAGCGTCGGCGCGTACCGCTGCACCACCAGGCTTCGGTTGCCTTCCAGCGCCATCCGCACGGACTGTTCGATCGTGAGCTCCACCATCGGCCGGGTGGTCGCCGGCGGTGTCGCCTGAGTAGTGGGCAGGGTCGACGGCCAGCGTCCGTGATCGGTCGGCGGGTTCTCGACAGGTGTTTGCTTTGCGCGGGTGAGCGTCGCCGGGTCGGCGAGTGAATCGATCCGCGCTTGTTCGGCAAGCACCAGACGACCGTCGGAATCTGAAGCCGAGAAACAGCCCGTCATCGCAACGAAGGTGATCCCGACGGCGACTCTCACAGCGACAGCGATGCGGTGTCCCGGTTCACTCATATCGGAGCGCCTCGATAGGGTCGAGGCGGGACGCCTGGATCGCCGGGTAGAGCCCCGCGACCACGCCGATGACAACGCTGAAACCGAGTCCGACCAGCACGGCGGGAATCGACAGCTCCGGCGGTGAAATGTCACCGGCGTTCAGCAGATGGTGCAGCACCCGGATGACCGTGATGCCCACCAGAACACCGACCAACCCTCCCAGCAGGCTGAGCGCGATCGCCTCGGCGATGAACTGGGCGAAGATGTCGCGATTCCAGGCGCCGATCGCTTTTCGAATGCCGATCTCGCGCACGCGCTCGTTGATCGATGCGAGCATCAGGTTCATGATCCCGATGCCGCCGACCAGCAGCGTCACCGCGCCGATGCCGCAACCGACGACGTAGAAACTTTTCCGCATCGTGTTAAAGCTTTCGATGTTTTCCTGCGAGGTGTAAGCCTTGAAATCGTGAATCCCGCGGTGGGTCCGAGTCAGGATGCTGGTGACCTCGTCGACGGCTTTTGCCACGTTAATCGTCTCGTCTGCCTGTATGGTCAGTTCGGTCAGCTTGCTCTGGCCCGTCAGACGCTGCTGCATCGACGTGATCGGGACGAATGCCACCCGGTTTTTCCGCTCGAGAATGTTGAAGCTGCCCTGTGCAGATTGGTAGTCGTGGAGCAGGCCGACCACGCGGAACGGCTCGCGGTTGATCAGGATGGTTCTGCCGATTGGGTCCTCGCGTCCCTTGAATAAATCGTCGGCGGGCGTGCTGCCGAGCACCACCACCGGTTCCACGCGTTGCAGGTCGAGCTCGGAGATGAATCGACCGCGGTCGACGACGTATTGCTCGACGGCCAGCACGTCCGGGGTAGCCCCTTTTGTTTCCATCTGCGTAGTGTTCCCCTTGAACGCCAGCATCATGTTCGACGAGCAAACCGGTGACACGTGTGCGGCGTGTTTCGAAAGCCGCCGGATGGTCGTCGCGTCGTCGACGGTCTGCCCCGGCGACATCGGTTCGAGGTTCTTCTGCTCCTTTGGCACGTTGTCCGTATAGACGTCCACGCGGTGTGCCCAGTCCATTTCCTGCTGATAATTATCCCACTGCTTGAACAGCCCGGTAATAAAACCGGCGATTAGTACCAGCGACGCCACGCCGAGCATCACGCAGGTGATGGTCAGCAGCGAGCGGAGCTTGTGGGCTCCGATCTCGCCGAGGCCGTTGAGGATTCCGAGTAGAAAAAACATAAGAGACGTTCTTAGAAATCAGTTACCCTGGCTGATCGCCTTCCAGCAGTTTTCCGTCCCGCACCCGTATCCACCGGCGGGTGTGGCGCGCCACTTCCATGTCGTGCGTGACGATCACCACGGTTTTACCCTGCTGATTTAACGACTTGAACAGTTCCATGATGGTCTCGGCCATCGCGGTGTCCACGTTCCCGGTCGGTTCGTCGGCCAGGATCAACCGCGGCTGGTTGATCAGTGCCCGGGCGATCGCGACCCGCTGACGCTGCCCGCCGGAAAGCTGGTTCGGCCGGTGGTGCGCCCGATCGGCCATGCCGACCGCTTCCAGCACCTGGTTCGCTCGCTCGCGCGACTCGTGCCGCGCCACTTGCGACCCGCGGCTGTAGGCCAACGGCAACAGCGTGTTCTGCAACACCGTCATCCGCGGGAGCAGATTGAACGCCTGGAACACGAAACCGATCCGGTCGGACCGGATCGTGGCCCGCTTCCGCGGCGACACTTTGGAGACGTCCTGCCCGTCGAACAAAATCGTCCCGCGGCTCGGCTGGTCCAGAAATCCTAAAAGGTGCATCAGCGTGCTTTTGCCCGACCCCGACGGGCCAATAATCGAGACGAACTCGCCCTGCTCGATCGTGAAGCTCACCCCCGCCAGCGCGGCGACCTTCACCGCGCCGACCTGGTAGGTTTTCTCGACGTTTTGAAATTCGATCAGCGACGACATCGTGCTTTGCCCGGCTATTCCGACATTCGCTTTTTCTTCGGTCTGGACTTCTCGTCCGGGTTCTCCAGCGCCACTTCATCCCCGGTCGACAGGCCTTTGCGGATCTCGACCACCATGCCGTCGCTGATGCCGGGGTCGACTTCGATCTTGTTAAAGGTGGCTCCTTTTTTGAGGTAAGCGTAGTTCTTCTTTTCCTCGACAAAAACGGCTGTAAGCGGGACCGTTACCGCGTGCGGCGATTTCGCCATCGTGATTTTTACGTGCGCGGTGATACCCGGACGAATCCGCTCATCGGTTTCGTCCATCGCGACGATGGTTTCAAATCCCCGCGTGCCAGAGCCCCCGGCACCGGAGCTGCCGCCCCCCCGGCCTTGCGATCCCTGCCCCGAGCTTGTGCTGTCACCGGCGTCTGCCGACGGGGAAATGAATGTCACCGTCCCGGTCGCGATCTTGTCGGGGACCGAATCGAACGTCAGTTCTACTTTGCCGTTGACGTGCACTTTGACGACGTCGACTTCGTTTAAACGCGTGTCGACTTTTAAGTGCGTCAGATCGGCGATTCGCATCAGCACGGTGCCGCTGGAGACAGACCCGGCGCCGACGATGACCTGCCCTTCTCGCGCCTCCAACTTCAGAACAATTCCCGAGTGTGGCGCGCGGATGTCGGTTTTGATAATCTGTTGACGCAACGTCTCGAGTTTGGCGCGCTGAACCTGCAAGTCGTTCTCGGCAAGCATTCGCGTGATGTCGGCGTCGTCATATTCCTTTTGCGGGATGAAGCCTTTGCCGATCAGCTCGCGGTCGCGGTCCAGCTCTTTTGTCGCCTGTTTTGCCCGCAGCTCGTCGGCGGCGATCTGGTACTGGTCCTCGTTCACCTGGCTTTCGAGTTCGCGTCGGTCGAGCTGTACTAGCTGCTGGCCCTTCTCCACGCGCTGGCCGGAGTTCACTTGCACCTGCATGACCTGCGCGCTGACTTCCGAGCGAATTTCAGTTTCGTCGACGGGCGACACTTCACCGGTCGCCAGTACGGTCTCTTCCAGGTCTTTGGTTTCGGCCTTCGCGGTCGGCACGACGTGCGCCGGCGCGGTGTCGCCCGAGAAAGCGCCTGCTTTCCAGAGAAGCCAGCCGAGGCCGACAACGACGATAATCGAAATTGAGATGCGCGTGATCCGCCCGACCGTCATGGACAATGTCCTTCGATGAGAACCCCTGCTACACGAATAAGGCGGAGACGACTCGACGAAGTTGCATTATATCGTGCGGAGTCGACGGAAAGAAAGTTTGCGTTTGGCTGCGGCAGACACGCGAGATTGGGTTCGGGCTTGCCGGCTCGGCAGCTCAGCGGAGGCTTGCCCGGCGGGCGAGGCGATCCACGAGCGGGCCGAACGCGATGCCCGCGTGAGCGGCGGCTTCGGGGAGCAGGCTTTTGGGGGTGAACCCGGGCAGCGTGTTGATTTCCAGCAGGTACGGGTTGTGGGCAGCGTCGAGCATGATGTCGATTCGGGCCAGGTCCCGGGCTCCGACGACTTCGTTCGCCCGGCGGGCCAGATCCCGGCAATGCTCGACGACGGTGTCGGGGAGCCCGGTGGCGAAACGGTGCTCGGTGTCATTGGCCTTATACTTCGCGGTGAAATCGAAGAACCCCGCCTTGGGCACGATGCGGATTGGCGGGAGCGATTTTTCTTCCAGCAATCCGACGGTCAGCTCCGGGCCGTCTATGTACTGTTCGAGCAACGCCTTGCCGTGCGACGCGAGGATGTCGTCCAGGGCCGACTCGGCCTCGGCGACGGTCTTGCAGACGAACACGTCGATGCTGCTCCCGCTGTCGATCGCTTTCACAACGACTTGTCCGAAGGCTTGGATAAACTGCCGGGCGGCGTTCGCGGTCGAGGCGTCGGCGAAAAGCCATTTCGGCGTCGGCAGCCCGGCCGCCTCCCAGGCTTTTTTGGTGTCGACCTTGTTCATACCGAGCCGTGACGCCCGGCTGCCGCTGCCGACGAACTTCAACCCGCGGGCTTCCAGAATTTCCTGCAGTTCACCGCTCTCGCCGAAATGTCCGTGCAGGACCGGGAACACCACGTCTGCCGGCCTTTCCAAGCCCGACAGGTCGCTCGGTGAAATATCGCTGCCGAACACGTCGTGCCCCATCGACGTCAGACCGTCGATGACGGCCCGGCCGCTGACAAGACTGACTTCACGCTCGGCGCTGGGCCCGCCAAAAAGAACGGTAATTTTCATCGAGTTCAAACAAGGAATGAAAGAGACTGAACAATCACGCAAGAGATTCAAATCTCTTACATTTATCATTCATCACTCATCATTCATCATTTCCTTCACGTCCAAACCTGAACTTCGCTTTCCAGCTGGATCTGGTTTTTTTCCCACACCTTTTCGCGGATGAGCTTCACCAGTTTCATCACGTCGTCGGCACGGCAGCCGTTGTGGGCGATGATGAAATTCGCGTGCTTGCCGCTGATCTCGGCCCCGCCGACCCGCATGCCTTTCAGCCCGGCCTGATCGATCAGCGCGCCGGCGCTCAGCCCGCGGGGGTTCTTGAAAATACACCCGCAACTCTTGGTGCTCAGCGGCTGGGTGTTCTGCTTGTACATCCAGATTTCCTTGGTCTTTTTCAGGATGCGGTCGGGTTCGTCGGGCTCGAGTTCGAGCGTCGCCGACAGAATGAAGGTCGCCGAGATGTTGGTGCTGCGGTAGTCAAAAACCAGGTCGTCCTTGAACCGCTCGAACGATTCGCCGGCGGCGTTCATGACCTTGACCCGTGTTACCACCGAACCGATGTCGCCAAACTTCCCGCCCGCATTCATGCGGATGCCCCCGCCGATCGTGCCGGGGATTCCCGCAAGACATTCGATCCCGGCCAGGCCGGTCCGGACGCTTTTGAGCACCAGTTTCTGCATGTCCGCGCCCGCACCGACTTCGACGACGTTGTCTTTGATGTTAACCGATTTGAAAAAATCGGAATCGAGCTTGAAGACGGCCCCGTCGACGCCGTCGTCGCCGACCAGCAGATTCGCACCCAAGCCGAGGACATGAATCGGCAGTTCGTTTTCCGCACACCGGCGTGCGGCCTCGGCGAGTTCCTCGACCGACCGGGGCCGGACGAGGTACCGGGCGGGCCCGCCGATGCGGTACCAGGTGAACCGCGCCAGCGGCGAGTTTTCCTCGACAATTTCTTCTAGGCCGGCGAACGGATTGGCGACTCGTATCAGCATCATCTTCCCATCAATACGCGGCTCGGCAGCGTCGAGCCCTCGGGCAAACTTCTGGCAAATTGTAGTATCGGTACGTGCTTGCGAACGACCCATCGGGCCCGAAAAAGTTTGTGACGGTCGCGGGTCAACCGCCCCTCACCCGGGGGCGACCGACGAGCATCGAAACCGCGCCGATCAAAGCATCGTACCGTCCTGCGTCCGCGGGGCCAGTAGCATTCTGACCGGGCCAACTTTCGCGGCCGTCAGTGCGCGTCGCCGACGACGTCGCGGCCGATCTCCCACACGTTCCCGGCACCCATCGTGACGATCAGATCGCCCGTCCGACATTGGTTTTTAAGGTATTCCACGATCGCGGGAAAGTCGGCCAGATGCAAGGCCTTTTGGCCCGCCCCGGTGATCCGGTCGACCAGGTCGTTGCTGCTGACGCTCTGCCGTTCGGCTTCGCTGTCGCGGACGAAATAAATGTCGGGCACGATCGTCTGATCGGCCTCGGCGAAACTGGTCGCGAAATCTTCCAGAAGGAACCGCGTCCGGCTGTGCTGGTGGGGTTGAAACACGCAGAACAGCCGGTTCGGCTGGTACCGCTCGCGGATGGCTTTCAGCGTCGCGCGGATTTCGGTCGGGTGGTGCCCGTAATCGTCGACGACGATCGCGCCGTTGCACCGGCCCATTTCGGTCATTCGTCGGTCGACGCCGGTAAAGCCGGCTAACGCGGTCGCAGCTTTCGCCGGATCGATGCCGTAGGTCGCGCAGACCGCCACCGTCATGGTCGCGTTGTAAAGATTGTGCAGCCCTGCCACAGACAGCTGCAGCTTTGCTATGACTTTCCCTTTGTAGGACACCTCGCCGTGGTAGCAGCCGTTTACGACGCCCAGCGACCGCGTCGACCAGCTATAACCCGGCTCTAGAGCGACCAGTTCCACCGGTGTTTTGCATCCGGCCAGCGCCTGAAGCACCCGAGGGTCAGTGCCGTTGGCGAGCACAATGCCGTCGAGCGGCGTGAGGGCGGCGAACTGCCGGAACGACTCGACGATTTCGTCGATGTCTTTGTAGCAATCAAGGTGGTCCTCTTCGATATTAAGGATGACCGCCGCCCGGGGCTGCAGCTTGTGGTAGCTGCGGTCGTACTCACAGGCTTCTGCAACGAAGGCGGTGCCGGCGCCCGAGCGACTTCCGCCGCCCAGTTGCGGGACCGTGCCGCCGACCACGAAGCTTGGGTCCGCGCCGCATTGCAGCAGCGTGTAAGCGATCATGGCAGTGGTGGTCGATTTCCCGTGTGTCCCCGCGACTGCAATCCCGTACCGCTCGGCCATGACCTGACCCAGCAGCTCGGCGTACTTGATCGACGGAATCCCGTACGCCTGGGCGGCCAGCAGTTCGCGATTGTTATCTGGAACCGCGGCCGTGCGGACGACCAGATCGGTCTCGCGCGTCAGAAGTTCACCCATCTGGTCCCGCGACAGTTTCGCGCCCAGTTTGGCGAGTTGAAATGTCTGTTGATTCGGCTTGGGTTCCGAGCCGGTAATGACGGCCCCACCGTCGAGTAGCATGCGGGCAAGCCCGCTCATGCCGCACCCCCCGATGCCGATGAAATGCACCCGTTTACCGGTAAACCGGCTCGCGGAGCGCGAATCCGTTCGCCGCTCACTCACTGTTAATTCCATTTGAAAACTATCGTACTTCGACCGCCCGGCGGATCAAGAGAACATCCGAAGAAAGGCCGGCGTACTCAACCCAAGCCGAACCGGCAATGCGACGCGGCGGCCGCCTGCCGTCGAACGCCAGGATCTCCGATCATCGAGGCGTCCCGTATGCTTCGATAATCCGCTCGATCACGTTCGAAGTGCTCCTTCCGTCAATTAGCGGCGCGAGCGCGACGCGGCCGCCGCCCGCCTCTACCAGTTCCCAGCCGACGACCTGCTCTTTGCGATAGTCGGCACCCTTCACCAGGACGTTCGGACGGATGGTTTTGATCAAATCTAACGGCGTGTCCTCGTCGAACGAGACGAGGTAATCGATGCTCTCCAACTCTTCCAGCACGCTGATTCGGTCCGATTCGGTGATGATCGGGCGTTTGGGACCCTTGAGCCGCTGGATACTGGCATCGGTGTTGACTCCGACCACGAGCAGATCGCCCTGCTGCTTAGCGAACTGGAAGTATTTGATGTGCCCGAGGTGGATCAAATCAAAGCAGCCGTTGGTAAAGACGATGCGTTTACCGCTGGCCCGGTGCCGGGCGAGTTCGGGCAGCAATTCGACCAGCGTTCGACGTTTGCCCTGCCGGAGACGGGCGTCGGCGAACAGTTCTCGGATGATCTCTTCGGGCGTGATCGGGACGACGCCGAATTTTTCGACCTCCAAACCCCCCGCCACGTTGGCCAGGGCGGTGGCTTCTTCCCAAGTCGCGCCCCCCGCGCGGGCGACGGCGAGCATGGCGAAGGCCATATCCCCGGCGCCGGTCACGTCGTACACCTGCCGGGCGCGGGTCTGCAGCAGCGCCCGGTCGCCGGCCCGGCTGGCGATATATGCGCCGTGCTTGTCGAGGGTCAACACGACCGCTTCCAGCGACAACATCTCGAGCAATCGCTCGGCGGCGAGCCGGAACTGTTCCGGCGTTTCGACCGGCAAACCCGTGGCCCGCGCTGCCTCGGGGCGATTCAGTTTCAGGCAGGTCGCGCCGGCGTATTTGCGGTAGTCACTGATCCGGGCGGGGTCGATCAGGACCGGAATCTTCGCGTTCGCCGCGGCGGCGATGATCGCCCGGCAGACGTCGTGCGTGACCGCGCCTTTGTCGTAATCTTCGATGCAGATCAGGTCCGCGTGTTCCATCGCTTTGACGGCAGTCACGATCACTTTCGCCGCGGATTCGGCGTCGATGGGTTTGGATTCTTCGAAATCGAGTCGGATCATCTGCTGCGGGTGACGGTGCTGGGCGGAGCCGACCAGCCGCATCTTGCAAGTAGTTGGCCTCGCGCACTCGACAAGCCCCGAGGGGTCCGCGCCAATGGAGCTCAGCAACGCGGCCAGTTGCTGGCCCGTCTCGTCCATGCCGATCACACCAACGGTCACCACCCGCGCACCCAGGGTTGCCAGATTCGCTGCCACGCTACCCGCCCCGCCGAGTCGAAGTTCTTCCTTTTGAAAATGCAGCACCGGCACCGGCGCTTCGGGGCTCAATCGTTCGGCATTTCCATACAGATAGCGGTCCAGCATAAGATCCCCAACGAGCAACACGCGGCTGCGGGGCAGATTTTCGACCAGTTCAATGAGGCGGGTTGGCATCAATCCGATTGTAATGACCGGTCTCCCTGCAAGGTAGCCGGCGTAGCCATGGTCTTCTGCGTCAGGAGAGGGCAAAAACCGGTAGAATCTTCCGTCACTTTGGCTGCGATCCCGGACTTGCAAATTTCCTAATCGAGACAGCAGCTGGAGAGCTGATTACAAAAGCTGATTCTCAGCCGGGTTTGTGATAAATTCTACCTTTCGTGAATTGGGCAACCATTATTTGGTCCATGACCGCATCGGCCTGTTTCACGCTGGCATTCATTCACTTCTCGATCTGGTGGCAGCAGCGAGGCTTGATAGCTCATCTTCTATTCGGCTTGACGGCGGTCAGCACAGCTCTGTTTGCTGGGGGCGAACTGACCGCAATGAAGGTCTCCACGCCGGCGCTCCTTGCTCTCACGGTGCGCTGGACGCATGTTCCGATCTGGTTCATGGTCCTGTCGCTGACGGGATTCGTACGATTTTACTTCCGTGCGGGGCGAGACTCGCTCGCCTGGACTGTTTGCGGCTTACGGACAATATCGCTTCTGCTCAACTTCGTAACGGGAACAAGCTTAAACTATGACCATATCACCGCGGTAGATCGGCTGTCATTCCTCGGCGAGACAGTGTCGGTCGCCCGGGGCGTGGCGAATCCGGCGATGATCGTGGGCCAAGTCAGCTTGCTTCTGTTGGCGGTTTTCGTTGTCGATGCGTCTATCGCGGTCTGGCAACGGGGTGAACGTCGCAAGGCGCTAGTTATCGGCGGAAGCATCATCTTTTTCCTGCTGACAGGTGCCGGCCTCGCTGCCATTAAGGTCTGGGCAGGGCTTCGATTGCCGTTCATGTCCAGCCTCTTCTCGGTCGGAATCATCGCCGCCATGAGTCTGGAGCTAAGCCGCGACGCTTTTCGCACGACCAGGCTGACTAAAGAACTGCGTGGGGCGGAAAACCGAACGATATTAATCGCCGAAGCGGCCAATCTCGGCATTTGGATTCGGGACCTGGTTCTCGACGACATCTGGGCGACGGCGCGGTGGCGCGACTTGTTCGGGTTTTCTAACTCCGAGCCGTTGAAGTTTGGTCAATTTATCGAACGCTTACACCGGGACGATCGGCAGGCGGTTCGTACCGCCGTCGACCATGCGGCAGAATCCGACGGGTGGTATTTCAGAGAATATCGAGCCGTACTTCCGGACGGACGGACTCGCTGGATTGCTTCGCACGGCTACATCGAAAAGGACGACACCGGCAGACCCGTGCGCATTCTTGGCGTTTGTTCCGACGTCACCCCGCGCAAGGTGGCCGAGTTGGAAACGCGGATGCACCGCGATCGGGCAATCCACTCGCTTCGTGTCGCGACCTTAGGAGAACTTTCTTCATCGCTGGCACATGAACTGAATCAACCCCTGATGGCCATCATGAGTAACGCCCAGGCCGCACAGCGGTTGGTCCAGAAGACGACCATTGATCGACAGGAAATAGACGACATCCTTGGCGACATCGTCAGCGACGACCGGCGTGCCAGCGAAGTCATCATTCGGCTTCGAAAGCTGCTGAAAAAAGGCGAACCGCACAGGCAGTCACTCGACGCCAATGCAATGGTCGAGGATGTTCTCAAACTATTGAGCGCGGACCTGGCTGCGCGCGAAGTGACGGTAATCACCGAGTTGGCAGCCGACTTGCCGCCGATTTACGGCGATTCAGTGCAACTCCAACAGGTAATGATCAACCTGATTCTCAACGCGGCCGACGCAATGGCGGTCACACCGCCCGGCCGTCGTCGGCTCACGCTGGGATCGAGCCGGCCGGAAGAAAAAGCCATCGAAATCTGCGTTTGCGACACCGGCCCCGGCATTCGCACGGCCGAGTTGGAGACCATTTTCGAGCCCTATCATACCACCAAACCGCAAGGGCTCGGTCTAGGGCTGTCCCTCAGCCGATCCATCGCCGTGGCCCACAACGGACACCTGTGGGCAAAAAATCAGGATTCTGCCGGCGCCATTTTTTGCTTCAGGGTTCCAGTATCGCAAGGGGGCGTGACATGAATCAGCGTCAAGAGACTGTCTTCATTGTCGATGACGATCACGCCATTCTAAAAGCGCTGAAGCGTTTGCTTCGGGCAGCCGATTTCACCGTTGAAATATTCGCCGACCCGCTCAAGTTTTTGGAGGATCAAAACCCGGAGACGCCGGGCTGCCTGATCCTCGATATGGCAATGCCTGGCTTAAATGGGTTTGCTGTCCAGCAACGACTGATCGACGCAGGAAATTTTCTACCCATCATTTTTCTAACGGCCCACGGTGACATTCCGATGTCGGTCCGAGCGATGAAATCCGGGGTCGTAGATTTTCTGAGCAAGCCGTGCGGTGCCAACGAACTTCTAGAGGCGGTCGTCCAGGCATTAGCGTTGGATCAAAGACTGCGGCAAGAGCGGAGCGAACTCGAAGCGCTCAGAAGCTTGCTCGCCGCGCTAACTTTGCGAGAACGTGAAGTAATGCTCGGGGTCGTGGCGGGTCGCTCGAATAAGGAGATCGCCCAGGAACTCGGGGCGGCGGAAACGACGATCAAGATTCACCGTTCTCGCGTAATGACCAAGCTGCAAGTCTCTTCAGTCGCGGAGCTTGTGCTGTTTTCAGAGCGATCGAACCGAAGCACACGGTCACGTTAGCTGAGCCCTCATGTCGAGCTTGATATACACCTTTGGTTGTATAGACAATTTCCATTCCCGCCGTATTCTTCATCGCGCCACGAGGGGCTGCGCTTCCAACGGAAGCCCGGCCGCACAAAGCAGACGGAAACGGCGCTTTTTCAGTATTTACAATCAGGAGTAGGACGATGTTTTTATTCAGTTCACCGGCTCGTCGTCGTTCCGCCGTATTTGCGGCGGCAATCGCAGGCCTTACATTTGGATCCGTTGCCTCTGCAGGTCTTTCGGTTCCGGCGTACAGCAGCCGGCCGGGCGCGGCGTACACCGTCTATCTCGACCTCGGCGGCTTCACCTATACCGGCGACTGGAACAATCAGGGCAACCCGGGCACGAATGTCGCCTACGACACTGACGGCGACCCGTCGACCTTCAGCACACAGGACTTGGCAAACATTGGCAAGGTCTGGGCCACGGTCGCGGGCAAGTACGCGGGGCTCAGCGTCAACGTGACGACGGTCGATCCGGCGGCGGGCATGACCGACCCCCAGCGGCAGGTGTACTACGACAACCACGTGGGCGTGCTGCACACCGTCATCGGCGGTAAAGGCGGGTGGGACGGCGGGAGCGGGCTTGGCGTCTCGCAGATCGACGTGGCACGAAACTCCTACGCGAGCCCCTCGGCGAACAACGGCCCCCACACCAACTGGATCTACTCGGGCCTGATCAACGGCGACACGTACTACACCGCCGGCGGTAGCGCGCATGAGAACGGTCACGCGTTCGGCCTTTTTCACCAAAGCGATTACGCGCTGGTCGTCTCCAGCGGGGGCAACAACGGCGAGTACGACAACGGCGAACCCGCCAGCGCCCTCACCGGGTCCTACTCCCCGATCATGGGTGGTCAGAACGGAGAGACCCGCAACCTTTGGCGTAACGGCACGAAGGACGACGGCACGTTCCAGAACGACATTTCGACGTTCCTAAGCAATCCCAACATGACGCTGACCGCGGACGGAATCGGTCACAGCCTCGCGACCGCGACGGCGCTGCCCGTCACTGGCTCGACGGTCGATGCCACCCTCGCGAAGGGTTACATTAACACGACGAACCCGTCGAACCCGATCGGTGTCGACAACTACACGAAAGACTACTTCAAATTCAGCACCGATGGCACGGGAATCAGTCTCACGCTCCACGCGGGTGCCAACCGCGATGGCGACAACGTCGTCGATCCGGGCGTGACGTTCGACGGCTCGTTCAACATCCTGGATGCCGGCGGCAACATCGTCGCTGGCGGCTCGTCGCTTCGCGACGCAAGCTCGTTGTTCTACACCTACGACGGCACGCTTCCGGCCGGTTCGTACTACGCACAGGTCCTGGACTTCGGCGGCTACGCATCGACCCGTGAAGCGGGCGTGACGTACTTCACCTCGGGCGACTACTTCTTCACCGGCAGCGGCGGCTTCGCCAGCGCCGTACCAGAACCGACGACACTTACCTTGATCGGCGTCGGAGCAGTGAGCCTGCTAGGCCGCCGCCGACGTTCAATCTAACGTCACTGCAAGACGCCGTAACGGCCTCTTCAAATTGCCGACGCCAAAGCCGTAAGCCCGTCACGATCCCGTGGCGGGCTTCTTTATGCATATTGGAAGTTGAAAATGCGGCTGTTCTGCATGATGCAGAGCGCCAAAAATGACTCGGTCTCGATGCGGTCGGATATGTACATAGCAGAGCAAGCCTCGAAGCAGAGCCATATCAGCACTGATAACTGCGCTCAATACTCGAACGGGTTGACGCGCGTCTGAATCAAACCTCGGACATACCAGATTTTCGACGGTGTCACCGCTTCGGCCGCAAACCCAGTGGACATTCGCAAAATTTTTGTAATCCATTGCATGAATTTAGATTATTTGCTGTCATATCCCTGCTCGAGGCAGGTATCGTCGAATGACTACTGACCACACAGAAAGAAATCTCTGTCATGAACAAGAGTACACATCGCGCACCGGTTCCTACGTCCCAATTGTTTACTGAACAGTTTGAAGATCGACGCCTGTTCTCGACCGCGGTGGTTGCCGGCGAATGGAAAGGGGTGCTGACCCAACCATCAAACGCCATCGGAGTGATCACTTTTAATTATCAGTTAGACCTGACCCAGACAGGGCAATCGGTCACGGGAACTGAACGAATTTCGATCCCGGATCAGCCGCAGTATTACGGCATCATCACCGTCAGCGGGACCGTCGCCGGAAACACCTTCTCGTATAAAGACGGCACGATCACGACTAACAACCCCAAACCGGGCACCGTCTGGCTGATTAAAACGATCGTGCTTCAGGTGTCGGCGGACGACAAAACGATGGCCGGGACGTGGGACGGCAACGCGACCCAGAAAGTCAGCCTGACGCACGTCCCGACGATTGCGGTCGTCCCCCCCGCCGCCCAGACGGCGACGGCCGGAATCTTGAAATCGTTTTCGCTCGGCAGCTTCAGCGAAATCGTGGCGACCGCGGCGTACAGCGTCGACGTGAAATGGGGCGACGGCACCGCCGATACGGTCTTCACCAATGCCCCGGGCACGATCGCCGCCAAGTCACACGCGTTCGCGAAGGCGGGGACCGATACCGTGACGTTGGTCGTCACCGACGCAAAAGGTGTGAAGTCCAACACGGCAACTTTTAAGGTAACCGTCAACGCGGCGGCGACGACGGCCTCCATCGCCGGCAATGTGTTCAAGGATTTGAACGCCAACTCAATTTTGAACTCGGGTGAACCCGGCCTAACCGGCGTGAAGGTTTATCTTGACGGCAACAAAAACGGAAAGCTCGACAGTGGTGAACCAGTCGTCACGACCGACGCATCGGGCAACTATAAACTGACCAACCTCGTCGCCGGCACGTACCGCGTGCGCGAGGTCGCGCCCGCCGGGTACAAGCTGATCGCACCGGCCGCCGGTTACATTGACGAAATACTGACCACCGGCAAAACATTCACAGGCGTGAACTTCGCGAACGTCGTCGCAACGGCCAGCATCGCCGGCATGGTGTTCAACGACGCAAACGTAAATCAAAAACTCGATCCGACCGAGCTGGGTCTGGCGGGCTGGCAGGTTTACATCGACACCAATAAGGACGCGAAATTCGACGCCGGGGACGTGCTGGCGACGAGCGACATCAACGGCGCCTGGAAGTTTTCGAATCTCACTGCCGGGGCTTACCAGGTGCATGTGGTGCAAGTCGCCAAGACCGCCACGACGACGCCGGGCACGGGGTTGTTCAGCGTTTCGCTGGCCGCGGGGCAGGCGGTGACCGGCGAATTTTTCGGTCAGAAACGGACCGCGTGATCGTCGTTTGAAGGCTGACGCCCGCCCGGAATTGCTTTGTGACCGGGGGCCGGGTCGGTTAGAACAATCGAGTCATGAGCCAGCCTGTCATTATAGAGAACGACGAAATCCGAATGGAAGTCTGGCCGACGATCGGCGGGAAGGTCGCTTCCCTGATCGACAAAGCCGACAAGTTCGACCTGATGTTCAGCTTCCCGATGGAGCTGCCGACGTCGGCGCAATACGACCGGCGGTTCGATGACAGCTGGTGTGCCGGGTGGGACGAATGTTTCCCGGCTATCGCGCCTGGCAAGTACCCGGGACATCCTTACGACGGTACCCCGATCCCAGATCACGGCGAACTCTGGGGCCTTCCCACCACGGCGGTGCCGACCAAAAACGGCATCACGACCGTCTGGCACGGATTGCGGTTCGGTTACCGGCTCACCCGCAAGCTGCACCTCGAAGGCCCGACCGTTCTGGCCGAGTACACGCTGGTCAATCTCGCGCCGTTCGAATTCCGGTTCGTCTGGGCGCTGCATTCGCTGATGTCGATGACTAGCCCCGCCCGGCTGGAGCTCACGCCGCAACCGTTTCGGTTCAGTCACGATGCCGAGGGCATCGATCACCAATTCCCCTTCGAGTGGCCCGGGCTGACCGCGAGCTTGGATCTATCCGATATGCCCGCCTTGCCCACCCGCCAGGGGTGGAAGCTTTTTTCGATGGCACCGATCACGTCACAGGTTGTGATTCGGTACCCGGAACGGAAACGCGCGCTGGCGATGTCCTATTCCTCCGACGACGGGCTCGCCGCCTATTGGGGAATCTGGATTAACACCGGCGGCTGGGCCGGTAATCGCAACTTCTCCATCGAGCCGGTGACCGGTCGATTCGATCAACTAGACCGAAGCGTGAACGACGGCTCGGCCGGTCGCGTGGGCCCACTGGGCCGGTGCGACTGGTCCGTTCGCTGGACCCTGTCTTAACATTTTTCAATCCAGGATTCGGCAGATCCTGCGCTAAAACAGCGCAACGGCTGATAATGCGCCGTCTGCCACCACTGCTCAACCCCTCAGTCTGTACGACCCGGCTTTCGATAGCTACGCCCCATAACGACTAGGTATTTCCGTTAAATCCTACATCTAAAGTACCCCCTTTTCACACGACGATGAAACCGCAGTTGATGGCACCGCCCACCGGGGCACCCACCAGCAGGATCAGGCTTCGTTCGGCAAAAGTTGCGCGGCCCGCGTCCGGCCGACCGAACGGAACCGAGTGGTGAAAGGAGCAGGAATGACACGATCGGGTTCGCCGAACCGGGACTGACCGGTCGAACCAGTCGCAGGCGAAGGCCTGCAAGGGCATGAAGCCCAGACAGCCTCGCTTCGCTGGAGGGCAACCCGACCCACCGGCCCGAAGGTCACCACGTGGGGTCTTCGCTGGTCAAGCAACGCTTGGCCTTTCAAGGGAATGAAAGCGGTCGCGGGCCGATGTGGCCCGTGACAAAAACAACCGTCAAGGAAAGACAAGTACCATGAGCAGAATTAACACCAACGTAACGTCGCTGATCGCCCAGAACGCGTTGTCCAAAAACAACGCCGATTTGAACAGCAGCCTCACCCGCCTGAGCACCGGTTTGCAGATCAACACCGGTGCGGACGACCCGGCAGGTCTCATCGCCGCCAACGGTCTTAAGGACCAGCAGGCCGGTATCAACCAGGCCATCAGCAACGGCCAGCGCGCCAACAACGTCATCGGCACCGCCGCCGGTGGTTTGACCGAAGTCAGCTCGCTGTTGACCCAGCTGCAAAGCCTGGTCAGCCAGACCGCCAACAGCGGCGGCCTGAGCTCGACCGAAGTCAACGCCAACCAGCAGCAGGTCGACTCGGTCCTGCAGACGATCAACCGGATCGCCGGTTCGACCTCGTTCGAAGGCAAGAAGCTTCTGAACGGTTCGTACGCCTACACGACCAGCAGCACCGGCACCAGCGCCTTCGCTGCCATTCAGGTCAACGCCGCCCTGCTCGCCGACAACACCACCAAGGCCGTCGTCGTTCAGGTCACCAACAGCGCGACCACCGGTCAGGTGAAGTTTACTGAAGGCGGCGCGACCAACACGCAGCTGTCGGCCGCGGTCACCCTGCAAGTGTCCGGTGCCAACGGCACCTCGCAGCTGAGCTTCGCTTCGGGTACCCACCTGAGCGCGGTTGCCAACGCGTTCAACAACATCAAGAACGTGACCGGCGTCAGCGCCGCCGCTTCGGGTTCGACCTTGAAGATCAACTCGACCGCGTTCGGTTCGAGCGGGTTCGTCAGCGTCGAAGCAACCGCCGGTACCTTCGCCACCACGGGCGGGGTCAGCGGTAAAGCGACCGGCACCGACGCGATCGTGACCGTCAACGGCGCCGCCGCAACGGCCGACGGCAAGAACGTCACCTACCGCGACAACAACCTCGATGTCAGCTTCTCGCTGTCGTCGGCCTTGAACCAAGGCCAGAGCAAGACCTTCGGTATCACCGGCGGTGGAGCGACCTTCGCGTTGGGTGAAAAAGTCACCGAGACCGACAAGTCGTCGATCGGCATTCAGTCGGTCACGACGGGCAGCCTCGGCGACGTCAGCCTCGGGTTCCTCAACTCGCTGGCATCGGGTGGTGCAAACTCCCTGACCAGTGGAAACCTGACCAAGGCCCAGGACATCCTGAGCGAGTCGATCACCCAGGTCTCGACCCTGAGCGGTCGCTTGGGCGCGTTCCAGAAGTACACGATCGGGTCGACCATCAACAACCTGAGCGTGGCCTACGAAAACGCTTCTTCGGCCTTGAGCAACATCGAAGACACCAACTTCTCGTCCGAAACGGCGAAACTGACCCGTGCACAGATCCTGTCGCAGTCCGCGACTACGGTCTTGGCCCAGGCCAACTCTTCGCCGCAGCAGGTTCTCAAGCTCCTTGGTTGATCCACGGAGTCGGTGAACTGACGTAAAAAACAAAGCCCCCCGGTCTCACGACCGGGGGGCTTTCATTTGATGACTTACCAATCCGCACGATTTATTGCGACGGCCCGACGATCTCGAACGGCTTGTTCGCCCAGCCGATCGGCGACGCCGCTCGGAGCGGGCTTCCATCCTGAAACCGCTCGTCGGTAGGTCGCACGCTCACCACCCCCCGCCCCCCCGTTGTCGACAGCCGGCCCGTTTTCGGAAGCAACAGAATCTTCCAAGCGAATAGATCGACCGGCGGCATGCAGTACGGCGCCGGCTCGGCCCAGACCGCGATCGTGTCGGCGCGACCCAGCAGCCCGTCAATCCTGACCGCCGCGAGCCGGCGTGACGAATCCGCTCGGTTGTCTATCAGACAGTTCAGGTCGTACCGAACGCCGACCAACAACGTCGCGCCGACCAGCAGACACGCGGCGAGCGCGCCTTCCCGCTGCTTCAGGCCCAGCGTCTCGATCAATGCCGCGGCAACGATCATCAGCACGACATCAAATGTGATCGCGAACCGCGCGTACTCCGCCGGTTTGCCTCGCGCTAACAGCACAAATTGCAGCAGGACCATTGCCGCGGGCGCTGCGAGCAACAGCCCGTTCGGTTTACCTTTGAGGGGGTTACCGCTGCTGGGCCGCCGAGCGAGAACGATCACTCCGATTACTCCGATCACGCCGACGACCGCCGTCGCGAGCGACGTTCCTTCGACGATCAACCGGCCCGATGTCAGCAACCCTGAGACGGACAAGCCGGGACGGTAAAACGTGCCGTAATTGCCGACGTTCGATTTCAGTACCGCGCGGTTGAAGGCGGAGTCGTAGATCAAATACGGGTTGCTAAGTACGAAAACTGCGATGCCAACGGCCGCTGCGCCGGCAATGACAGCCATCCGTTCTCGCCACGGCAGCGGTCGAAGCAGCGTCATGACTGGAAGCACCGCAAACGCCGCGTACCCGGTGAGCACCATTCCCATCGCCGCCCCGGCGCTGATCCCGGCGAACACCCACCACCGCGACTGCCCTGTTCGCACGAACTTCAACCCAGCGAAGATGGTCAGGAGTGTGAGGACCGTCCCCGGCAAATGCGGTTTAGCTTCGTGAGCGGAATTAATGACGACCGGCATCACCGCGTACCCCGCCGCTGCCGTGATGCCGGCGCTGAACTTATTGGTCCATTCCCGCGCCGTCGCGAAGACCACACCCACGCCGACAAGTCCCCACACCGCCGCATAGCCCCGGGCTAAAATGTAGAACCGACCGAACGCGTCGGGCTGATCCAGATAAAAAGCGAGATCCGTGCGAAGCATTATCAGCTTGAGAACCGAAGCAAGTTTGAGCAGCCCGCCGATCGGGTAAATCCAGAGTCCGCCGTATTGGTACAGCCGGGGATCGAAGTCGCGGGTTGCCGGTTTCATCCGCGCGAGCGACCGGAAGGTGATCATCTCGTCGGGCTGATTCGAATACAGCCGGTATCGCCGGACGATCTCGGCCCGCTTGGCGTCGGTGTCGTTCATGGGCAACGGCTGGTCGCGGCGGTCCAGTGGGTGCATCGCGATGTCGGCCCCGCGGTTCCCACCCTCGTCCCACGCGCCGGCCAAGCTCATGATCTGCTCGCCGGTCCAGGGCGTACGCCCGCCGAACAGAAACGAATCGCTGTCGCGGGTGGGCAAGCCCCAGCCAATTCCTGTGAAAAAGGTGCCGACTGCCAGAAGCACCACGCCCGCAAAAATGAGTTTCTGCCCAGTCGGACTCATGCGCGGCAGTGTAGCCCGACGAACTGCGACCCGCGATCAGTCGCCGGTGAAAATCAAACCCGTTGTCGGGCTACACGAGCGGGTGGGCGCAAAAAAAGGCAGCGGCCTTTTAGGGAGCCGCTGCGTTTTTCAAAATGTAATCAATTACGCGACCGTGATCTTGCGAGGTTTACTTTCCTCGCGCTTCTTCAGTGTGATTGACAGCACGCCGTTTTCGAGCTTGGCGTTCACAGTCTGATCGCTCACCGTGGAAGGCAACGTAAAACTACGTTGAAACCTGCTGTACCGGCGCTCGTTCAGGAGCCATTCGGATTTCTTCTCCTCGGCTCGATGCGCTTTCTGCGCCGCGATCGTCAACGTCTGCTTCTCCATCGTGACGTCGATTTCGTCCTTCACAAACCCGGGCAGATCCGCTTCGACATACAAGTTGTCCGCGTCCTCGCGGACGTCGACACCGTACGGGGACAAACGCTGACCTTCGGCGGACCGGCCGTTGTTCACGAGCCGGCCGAAAACCGAATCGAAATCCCGCTGCAGCGAGTCGAACGGATCGGACAACACACCACGACTGACTTGAACTGGCAGAGCCATGATTGATTCTCCTCTAAAAGCAGTTTAGGTTGCGGAACGCACTCCCGGGTTGCGTTCCGACGGGACTCATGAAACAAAGTCGGTGCCAGAAAAGATCCACTCACGAAGCTCTGATTTCTTTAGAATTTCGCGGCTCTTGGAGCAACTCGGCACGTTAGCCGCGATGATCTCGCTGCGGTTTTGACAGCTTTTGCCGACATGGCAGGCGAGGTTCGATGATTGTCATATTGGGTCCGACGGCGTCCGGCAAATCCGCATTGGCGGAGGCCGTCGCGGTACAGAGTTCGGCCGAAATTCTTTCCGTCGACTCGATGCAGGTTTACCGCGGGATGGACATCGGCACCGCGAAACCGACGCTCCAAGACCAAGCCAGAGTTCGCTATCACCTGTTGGACATTGCCGATCCGAACACCGCTTTTACGGTCGCCAGATTCGTTGAATCGGCGGACGCGTGCATTGCAGACGCCGCCGATCGGGCCGTCGCCGTGATCGCCACAGGCGGCACCCCGCTTTATTACAAAGCGCTTTTCGAAGGATTGTTCGACGGCCCCCCGGCGGACGCGGAATTGCGCGAGCGGCTTGCCCTCGTGCCCGCCGACGAGTCGCACCGGCGGTTGCTCGCGGTCGACCCGCAAGCCGCGGCACGGATTCATTCCAATGACACCCGCCGGGTCATCCGCGCGCTCGAAGTCTTCGAGTTGACGGGTAAACCAATCTCGTCCTTTCAAACCGAATGGGCTTCTCCCGCGCAGCGCCACGACGCCAGATGGTTCGGTCTGCTGTGGGACAAAGACCAGCTGAATCGACGCATCAACAGTCGGGTCAAACAGATGATTGCCGCCGGGTGGATCGACGAAACGCGGGGGTTGCTGGAACGCTTCGACGACTTATCTCAGACCGCCGGGGAGGCTACCGGGTACCGCGAACTGATCGAGCACCTCCGAGGCCGAATGAAGCTCGATGACGCGATCGAACAGATCAAAATCGCCACCCGGCAATTAGCCCGTCGTCAGATGAAGTGGTTCAGGCGGTTCAGCAACGTGCGATGGCTCCCGGGTGACGCGCCGGTCGAACACAACGCGGCAGAGATATTACGCTCCGAATGATTCGTCACCGCATCAACGCAGTTTTACTCACGTTTCGGTCCGACCCGCGGCGCCCTCGACTCGGTCGTACGCCATGGCGAGATAGGCAGATTCCAAGTCGCAGATGAACCCCGACACGTCCATCAATTGAGACCCGCGTAGACGTTCGCGGAGCGTACATCTGAGTGCGGATAGTTCACCGATGTTGCCCGCAAACCGCGCCGCGGCACGCACGAAATCTTCCGGTGAATAAGTGACCCATTCGGGCAGGCCCGCGGCGGTCAGCAGGCTGACACCCACCCGCGACACGTGCGCCGTGCCTGCCAGTGTCAGTGTCGGCACGCCCATCCAGAACGCGTCGCAGGTGGTCGTCGTGCCGTGGTAAGGAAACGTATCCAGCGCCACATCGAGCCGCGCGTATTTGCCGAGGTGGTCCCGGTGCTGCGCTTCGACCGGCAGCATTTCCACACGGCCTCGCTCGACCCCGAACCGCTGAAAGTCCGCAAGAAGCGTCTCTCGCGTCCGAGGGTCCATCAGCCCGTTCGCTTTCAGCACCAATCGCGAACTCGGTACTTCGTTCAAAACTTTCGCCCACAGCGACACAGTCGCGGGGCTGATCTTCCCGGCCTGGTTGAACGACCCGAACGTGACGTGACCGCTCGAAACCGCGGGTGACGCGGCGACGTCCGGTGAATCTGCCGGTGGCTCGTAGCAGAGGAAGCACCGCGGCAGTCGCAGCAGCTTTTCACGCGACAAAGCATCGGCCTCACCCGGCGGATCGGCCCGGGCGTCGGTAATTCGGTAGTTCACCGCGGCCATGCCGGTCGTGCCCGGGTATCCGAGATACGTCGCCGACACCGGAGCGGGCCGGCGCGCGAAAACCAGCAACCGGTTGTCGCTCGTGTGCCCGCCCAGATCGATCAACAGATCGATGCGGTCGTCTCGAATCAACTGCGCCGCGTCGTCGTCGCAAAGCGAACGGATCGGCCGCCAGTGCTCGGCCGCGCCGCGGATTGCTGTCGTCAGATCGTCCGGCAATTCCGAATTGTGATAGCAGAAGATTTCAAACCGGGTCCGATCATGTGCTTGCAAGATCGGCAGCATGAACCGTCCCACGGGATGAGCCCTGAAGTCTGCTGACACGTAACCAACCCGCAGGCGACGCCCCGCGAGCGGTTCGTCCGAACGCGCCGCCACCGCCGTTGCCGGTGACAAAGGATCGGCGTAACTGCCCGCCCAGCGCAGATGCTCCTGGTAGATCTCGGCCGCGGGGATGGCGTCGCTATACTGCAGCGTAAGCAACAGGTTGCTGTGCAGTTCCCTCGCCTGTTCGGACGCACCTTCTGCCAGCAGTTCACGAAACAGCCCGATCGCCTCGGCCGACCTGCCGAGCCCCATCAGGGCGACCGCGAGTTGGTGCCGTGCCTGAAAAAATCCCGGCCGCAACGCGATCGCTTCCTGAAGCGCAGCCGCCGCGCGACCCAGATGACCGACCAGATACAGCGCGATGCCGAGACGGAGTTTGTCGTCCGCGTTAGCAGGCTGGAGCCGGGTGATTGATTCCGCTGCCGACGCGACCTCGGCATGTCGATTCAGCCGCTCCAGCGCGTTGCAGAGGCTGTACCACGCCTGGGCAAATCCCGGTTGCAGCCTGGTTGCGGACCGGAATGCTTCGACCGCGTCGGCGTCGCGACCGGCCGCCGCGAGCACATTCCCGTAGTTGAACCAGAACCCGGCCTCGCCCGGCCGCAGTTGCAACGCCCGCGCGATCAGCTCAGCAGCCTCCGCGTGCCGCCCCTGCTGATGGGCGACAAGCCCCAGCAGGTGGAACGCGTCCCACTGCCCGGGGTCGGTCTGGAGAACCTTTTGATAACAAGCGGCGGCTTCAGCGAATCGCTCTGACTGGTGGTGGGCGATCCCTGCCTGGATCAATTTGATAACTTCGGCGGCCGCCATTGGTCGTCATGTTATCGCAAGAAATCGTGCCCGTCCCCGTAGCCGCATTCAGCGACCGGTCATGTGAAATTACAGCGTTGCTCATTCACTAGCGGCCGGGCGCGCGTCGGTCCACTCGCGGAGCTTGGCGACCAGCATTGCCGTGTTTACGGGTTTGGAGAAAAAATAAGTCGCGCCGGCGTCGGGAAGCGACCGAATGGTTTCCATCGAATTGTCACCGCTGAGAATCACAATGGGCCGATCGGGTCCCACGACCGGGCGGAGCTGCTGCGACAGCCACAGCCCATTGTGGTCGGGAAGATGGATGTCCAGCACCGCGGCGTCGATGCCCGCATGAGCCCTGGTCAACGCTTCGGAGGCCGTCGCGCAGCAGATCGGATCGAACATCGATTTTTCGAGCAGCAACTTCATCGCCCGGAGCACGACCGGGTCGTCGTCGACCAGCAATATTCTCGGCTTCGGGGGCACAGTGCCCGGTCTCTGCAATCCGTCGTTCACAAATCCTCCACGGTAATTCGCTTTGCACAGTAGGTGCAGGCGAATAGTCCGGCAACGTTTATAATCGCCGTCGTGAAAAGCCTGCTCGCCACTTTGTTGATTTTTGCACCATTCGCCCGGGCGGGCGTGAGCTTGCCCGAGGAAAATTTCGAATCGTCTAAACGACTGCAGGCAGTTCTTCTCGAGATTCGCCAACAGAGCTACACGTCCGCCGCACCGCGTGTACAGGAACTTTTCGACCGGCACGCGCCGGAGTTGTGCCGGGTTGACGACGACACGCTGGCATCGGTCTCCCAGTGTTTCACGGCCATGTCGGCCGCCGAACGCGCGGGTTTGACGACCGCCGTTAACGCCCGGTACGACGAGGACGCCGGTCGCGCGATTGAATCGGTCGTTGCAAAGGCCGACTTTCGACCGCAGAACCTTTACGCGGTGGCCAAACGGTACACGTTCACGTCGTCGGCGGGCCGAGCGTACGCGGCCGCTGCGGACCGGGCGATCGACCAGGGTGACCTAAACACGGCGCGCGTTTGCTATGAGTTGGCAGGCGGAACTGGCTGGCGGTTGTCATCGGTCGAGCAATCGCGAATGAACGCTCTGGCCCCGACGCACGCAACCCCGGCGGGCGTCTTTGGCGTTCCGGGCCTCCTGCCTTTCGACGCACCGTGGTTCAACCTCGCGAGCGGTTTCGAGGCCGACAAACTTGTTCCCGTCGGCGCGACCGATCTGGCAGTCATCGCCAGCGCCGACACCGTGCTCGGGTTCAAGCCCGACGGCATTGTTGCCTGGCGGTATCAAACACCACAGCACGCCCAGGACCCCCGGCCGCGGTATCAGCCGGGCAGCACCGGGCGAGGACTCCTCTCCGTCCCGGCACTTCTTTCCGACCCCGCCGCCAAGGCGTTAAGCGTCGTGGTTTCTCAATCGACCGGACCCAATCAAAACCGGTGTCTGAGCTGTTTTCGTTTCAACGACGGCCGGCTGTTGTGGTCCACCGAAAATGATCCGCGGTTGGCGGCGACGTCGTTTCTCGGGTCCCCCGCCGTCGCCGGACGTTATGCCATCAGCGTCGCGATCGAGACCCTGGCGAATGATTTAAACTCAGGATCTCTGCAGCTGCTGGCCGTCGACGTCACAAACGGCCGCGTCTTATGGAAAACGCAACTGGCGGGCGTGAGCAGCTTGCAGTCGCAGCACGAACTCGACCTGTACAGGGACCAAAGTCCACCGGCCGTGGTCGGCGACTGTGTTGTAGTCTCGCCGAACGTCGGCGCGGTCTTCGCCGTCGATCGATTCGACGGGCAAATCCGGTGGGTCCGATCTTATCGACGGACGGTGATCGCCGACGGGGCGATCCACAAATTCATCGACCAGCGCAATCGCGGTCGGGAGCTGATCGCACCCTTGGCCTGGGTGGACCTGCTGCGGTGGCATTGCACGCCGCACGTAATCGGCGGGAATGTCATCGTCGCGCCTCAAGACACGGCTGCCGTCCTCGGCCTGGACCTGACCACGGGCCGGCAGATGTGGGGCACCGAAAACCTGCCGCAGGCAACGCCGGTCGGTGTCGTCGCTGGAAGGCTTCTTATGAGCGGCGCCACAGTTACCGCGGTGGACGCGGCAACCGGTTTAAAGGTCTGGACTTTCACCCCGGTCGACGGCATGCGGTTAACCGGGCCGGCGGTCGTCCGCGGTGACGAAATACTCGTTCGTTCGACGGCCGGCTTGCTGTCCATTTCCCCGGTCGACGGGAGCTACAAGTCGTCGGCAAGCAGAACCGACTTTCATCCGGCGGCGGCGGCGGAAGCGGGAAAGGCCGCACTGGCCGGCAATGGTATGATCAACGCATTCGGCATTCCCGCGGCAAGGACCGGCGACCGCTAAGGCCGGATAAATTCGAACGCGATCATCGTTTTGCTATTATGCTACTATTATGGAAGCACCTCTTCTTCCCTGGATTTTTGTAACGGCTTGAAAAGCGGATCGTGTTGCAGAGCAGTCGACGGGTCGATGCGGAAGATCTCGGTTTCTTTCCTCAGCGTTATTCATGAATACTCAAGCCGTTCCGTCGTTCGGACATGATCCCGCTCCAGATAATCAGCCGGCGCGCGCATCGGGAGATCGGTTCGCGGTGCCGATCCCGATCTCGGCTGCCAGCGAGATGGGCAAACGGCTCGAGTCGTTCGATTGGAGCAAAAGTCTCGGCCCGCCCGGGCAATGGCCGCAGAGTCTGCGGATCGCGGTCGGCATCTGCATGACCAGCCGGTTCCCGATGTTCGTCTGGTGGGGACCGGATCTGATCAACATATATAACGACGCGTACGCCCCCGTGCTGGGCCGACGCCACCCCAACGCTTTCGGCCTTCCCGCGCGATCGATCTGGTCCGAACTCTGGCCGGTGCTCGGCCCGCAGGTGGACGCGGTCATGCTGCGCGGCGAAGCGACCTGGAACGACCGGGTCCTGCTCGTGATGGAGCGGAACGGCTTCGAGGAAAACACGTGGTTCACCTGGTCGTACAGCCCGATCACCGACGAGTCCGGCGCGGTCGGTGGTCTGTTCTGCGCGTGCGTGGAAGACACGCAGCGCGTCCTTGCCGAGCGGCAGCTCGATAAGGTGGCCGGCGAGTTGAGCGAGGCACAGACGCGGTCCGAATCGACGCTCGCCGCGGCCGACATCGGTACCTGGACGTGGAACGTTCAGACCAACAAGGTGGTCGCCGACAGAAATCTAGCGCGGTTATTCGGCGTGTCCGAAATCGACGCCGCGGGCGGGCGAATCGAAACTTACCTCGCGGCGATTCATCCGGGGGACCGGAAGCGCGTCGGCGACAGCCTCGCGGCCGCGATGGCGACCCAGGACACCTACGACGCCGAGTGCCGGCTCGTGCTGCCGGACGGGACGGCCCGTAGCGTGATCGCACGCGGGCGGGTCGAACGGGACGAGCAGGGCAACGCGCTTCGGTTGCCCGGAGTCGTCGTCGACGTGACCGAGCGGAAGCGGGCCGAGGAGGCGCTTCGAACCAGCGAGGAGCGGCGGCGGCTCGCGCTGGATTCGGCCGAGCTGGGGGAATGGCACATCGATACCATCACGCAAGAGCTGACGACCGACGAACGGTTCCGGATGATTCTTCTTGGCTCCGATCAGCCGATCGATTTCGAAAAAGCGATGCAGGCGGTTTATTTCCAAGACCGCGACCGGGTCAGATTGTCCATCACGTCTGCGATGAACCCTGAAGGCTCCCGGACGTACTCGGACGAACACCGCGTCGTTCACGCCGACGGGTCCGTGCACTGGGTTTTTGCCAAAGGCCGGGCAAACATTTCGACCGCGGACGGCAAAAAGACAGTGATCAGCGTCGACGGCACCCTCGCCGACATCACGGAGCGCAAAAAGGCCGAGCAAACGCTGCGAGACGCCCGAGACGACGCGGAAGCCGCGAGCCTTGCCAAGGACAAGTTTCTCGCCGTGCTCAGTCACGAATTGAGGACGCCTTTGTCCCCGGTGGTGATGGCCGTCGCGGCGATCGAATCGGACCCTGACCTGCCTTTAAAGTTTCAGGACGACCTCGCGGTGGCAAAGCGAAATCTGGATCTCGAAGTAAAACTGATCGACGACCTGCTCGACCTGAGCCGGGTGACCAGCGGTAAGCTTCGGCTGCACCCGCAGCCGGTCAGGGTTCACGACCTGCTGGGGCATGCGATTCGAAACAGTTTAAGTGACACTGCCGGAAAACGGCTGAGCGTCCGGACCGAACTGCACGCGGTGAACGATCACCTCACCGCCGACCCGGCGCGTCTGCAACAGGTGTTCTGGAACCTGCTCCGCAACGCGGTGAAGTTCACACCCGAACTCGGCGAGATCGTCATCCGCACTTGGAATCCGGATGATTCGCGCGGCCTGATCTGTATCGAGATCCGAGATTCGGGGACCGGGATCGATCCGGAAGTTTTGCCCCGGATTTTCGACGCATTCGAGCAGGGCGAGGTCGGTGTGACCCGAAAATTCGGCGGGTTAGGGCTCGGACTGGCTATCGCCAAGGCGGTGGTCGAAATGCACGGCGGAACGATCACGGCCGCAAGCCCCGGGCGAGATCTGGGTGCGGCGTTCACGGTCTCTTTCAACGCGACGATCCCGGTCACGGGCCTGGATCGACCACAAAAAGTGGCGTCGACGTCGGTCAAGCCGTCGTCCGGCGGCGCTAGGGTTCTTCTAGTCGAGGACCATGCCGATACCGCGCGTATGCTGTCAAAACTGCTGAAGCTTTCCGGGTTCGAAGTGAAAACGGCGTCGAGCGTCGCGGCGGCGTTGCAGGTCGCTGAAACAGAGTCCTTCGACGTGGTCGTCAGCGACATCGGCCTTCCCGACGCGACGGGGTACGACCTGATGAAACAGCTCCGCGACCGCTACGGCGTCCGCGGCATCGCTTTGAGCGGTTACGGAATGGAAGAGGACATGCGAAAAAGCCGAGAGGCGGGCTTCGTCGAACACGTCGTTAAGCCGGTTAATCTCGACCACCTTCAGTCAGTGATCCGCCGGGTTACAGGGACGGGCTTGTGAAAATTGGGGTCCCGGGTCCGCAGGGTTCTGTCCGGGCTCAAAATTCCTACAGACCGCATCTCGCTGATCGCGTACAATCCCGTCATGCGACTTGCGGTACTGCCTGAAGTTTTGCACCCTGTAGCGCTCGAGACCGGGCCGCGGTCTATCGGCGCAGTCAAGGTGCTCCGCATCTCGATCACCGACCGTTGCAATTTTCGCTGCGTGTACTGCATGCCGGCCGAGGGCGTGCGATGGCTGCCGCGTGAAGACATTCTCAATTTCGAGGAGATCGGCGACGTCGTTCGAGCGGCGGTCGAGGTTCACGGAATCCGCCGGTTCAAACTCACCGGCGGTGAACCAACCGTTCGTCACGGGCTTACTGACCTGATTCGACGGCTCCGAAAAATCAACGGCGTTGAAGATCTTTCGCTCACGACCAACGGCATGCTGTTGACCGATTTGGCCAGGCCGATGCACGAATCAGGGCTCGACCGAATCACCGTCAGCATCGACAGCCTTGTGCCCGATCGGTTTTTGATGATCACCCGCACCGGAGATCTGGCAACCGTTTTACGCGGGCTCGATTGCGTTGCCGACGCCGGGTTTGTCGGCACGAAGATTAACTGCGTCGCGATGCGGGGCAGCAACGACGACGAATTCGCCGACTTCGCGCGTCTGACAATCAATCGGCCCATGACAGTCCGGTTCATCGAATATATGCCGCTCGGCGACGCGGCGTTGATGCACGCCGCCACGCCCGACAAACGCATCGCCGATTCCGAACAGGGCCCCGCCGCCGGCTGCGGGGGCCAGGACCGCGGGGAACATGCGTTTGTCTCCGAAGGTGAAATCCGGCAATCGATCGAGAACGAGTTCGGCGAATTGATCCCCGTCGACCGCAATACCGAACCGGGCGTGGGCCCGGCAAACGTCTACCAATTGTCTGGTGCCGAGGGCCGAATCGGTTTTATCAGTGCGATGTCCGCCCCGTTCTGTTCGACCTGCAATCGGCTGCGACTAACTGCCGACGGCGTCCTGCGCTCCTGCCTGTTCGAAGGTGGTGAGGTCGCGATCCGCGATCTGCTCCGGCAACCCATGACCACCGCACAAAAACGGATCGCCCTTGCCGACGCGATGACGAATTGTGTCAGATTAAAGCCGGAAACGCACTCGGCGCGTGGTAACGAACAGATGAGCCGCATCGGCGGGTGAGTATTCACAATTCATTTCCACGCAACTCGAACGGATGGTATAATAGAGTCCAGAGATGCTTATGACGACCTTGTCTGCTCCCGCACGCATCACCCCTCATGACCTGCTATCGCTGGGCGATGAGAAGCTCTTCGAATTGGTCGACGGGCAGCTAATCGAGAAACAAATGGGGTATCTGGCCAGTAAGACGACGGCGATTTTCATTTCCCGTTTTTTAACGTTTGTTGAGGGCTGCAATGCAGGGGACGTACTAAGCGAGCAGACCTTTCAGTGCTTTGAAGCCGACAATGGGGATCGCGTCCGCCGACCGGACGTCGCATTTATCGCCGCGGGTCGGCTACCGTCGGACGTAAACGAGGGACATCTTTATATTAAACCGGACATCGCCGTGGAAGTCGTCTCGCCGTCTGACAAAATCTACGAACTGGACGAAAAGCTCGAGGACTACCGCTCGGCGGGTGTGACGCTGGTCTGGGTCATCAATCCCAATTCACGGACCGTTCGCGTCTACCGGCCCGATCACACTGTGACAGAGTTGACAGAAACCGACACGCTTAAAGGCGAGGCGGTGCTCCCGGAATTTACGGTCAAAGTTTCCGACCTGTTGCCTTCTAAAAAAGCATGAGCGGTACGCGGCTTGAAGTCGTTTATTTTTTCACCACAAGTGTGCTCGCCATGATGTCGTGAAGCGCCTGCTTCTTTTGAGTCCAGCCGGCCATCATAAATCCGACATAAAGGATGATCGCCGACACGATTTTTCCGAAATACCGTCCGCTGGCCGTCCCGAATGAGATCGGCGCACCCTGCATGTCGGTCACTTTGATTCCGCACACCGACTTGCCGATCGTCGCCATCTTCGGCGAGCTTTCCATCTTCGCAAAATAGAGCCAGCCGGCGACAAGTTGAATGAGACTGATTCCACAACCTAGAACCGCGATCCCCGCCTTTGCCGAAGAGTTGGACGAAGATTGGGCCACCAGATACTGCAGGACGGCACCGACAATTTTGAACGGCAGGTAAATGATCAACCCGTCGACGATCGCCGCGGCGAACCGCAGCCAAAACCCGGCAAAAACAACCCCGGACGCCGATTGATATTGCAGCGCGTATTCCGGTTGCGGCCGGCCCGATTGGGAGACCGGCACTGCCCCGGGCAGGCCCGGGTTCACGAGCTCGGGCACGCTGTGGGCCGGCAACCAGTTGGCCATGCCCTCTTTCCAAATCAGGCTGTCGGGCGGGAGTTGGCCCGATTGCAGAAGTTGGCTGACCGTTTCGATCGAGACCGGGCCCTGCTGTGAGCCGTTCAATGCGTAGAACCAGATTTCCATCGAAGTTTCCCTTGTGCGGCAAACGTGTCGTTCTAAAAGTCGCGGTCGAAGTGTCGCAAATTACCTAACCATTTTCCAGCTTTATTCCGTGTCCGTCCCGGCCGTGCCGTAACGACGCTCGTATTCCATGACCGCCTGCGGGATCGCGTCGATCACGTCGTGCGACAGCACGCACCGACGCCCGAACTTTTCGCCGGCGATCTCACCGGCTCTTCCGTGCAGATGACTCGCCGCGCACGCGGCATCGAATCCGCTCATTTTCTGGCCCAGCAAACACCCGATCATCCCACTCAGCACGTCCCCTGTGCCGGCCTTGGCCAGACTGCTGTCACCGGTGCTGTTGAGGAAGACGCGGTCGCCGTCGGTGATCACTGTGCGAGCGCCCTTGAGCAGAACCACCTGCTTAAACGCACGTGCGGCAGCGGTGGCGATCTCAATCCGCCCGGCATCGTCTTTGGGGACTTCAACCCGGCCGATCAGTTTCGCAAGCCGCTTCATCTCCCCGGGGTGCGGGGTGAGTACCGCCGTGGCGGCGAACCAGTCGGGCCAGGCCGGCTGTTCGGAGATCAAATTCAACGCATCGGCATCGACAACGGCATTGGTTTTCCGCCGCAGCAACGCCTCGACCCGCAGCAGCGCGTCGGCAGATTTCCCGAGCCCCGGGCCGATCACCACCGCGGCGGCTTTGTCGGCCGCTTCGAGCAGTTCTTCGCTTACGCCGGTGTCTAGCTCGATGCCGATCAGTTCCGGCGTGATCGTCAGCACCGCCACCAGGATCGACGACGGCACCGCGACCTGCACCAGCCCCGACCCCAGCTTGAGCGCCGCCCGCCCCGCTATCGCCGGCGCGCCGAGCATGCCGGTGTTGCCGCCCACGATTAGAACTCGACCGAAGGTGCCTTTGTTGCCGTCGTGCGGACGCGCCGGTAATCGGGGTGGTGACGTGATACGATCCATAGTTCGAATCCCGATTGTGTTTACAAGACAGCGGTAAGCAGATCCACGTTAGTCATTCCGGCGAGTGCTTCCGAGCACGCGGTCGACCACCGGTTTAATCAGGTCATAATCGAAGCCCCGCCGTTGCAGCATCGCGATCAATCGCCGACGGGCGACGGCCGGTTCGAGCTTCTTTAATCGCGTCGCCTGCCGCTCGGCCAGCTTGGTCGCGACTGCAGTCGAATCGGATTGTTCGTAGACCGCTGCGAGCGATTTTTTTGCCACCTCCGCCTTCACGCCCGCCCGGAGCAATTCACCCATCGCCCGCCGCGGGCCGTGGTGTTTCAGGTTGGCCGCGGACAGCGCTTTTGCGATCGCGAACTTTTCGTCGTCGATATAGCCGAGCCGTTTCAGGTCTTCGAGCACGCCTTCGACGACCGACTCGCCCCACTCTTTTTTCATCAGCTTCCGCTTCAACTCCGCCCGGCTGTGCAACCGGGTTTGAAGGGACCGGAACGCCGAGTCCAGGCACTCCTGCCGAAGCTCGCCGCCCTGGATTTGTTCGATCTGCTCGGCCGAAAGCACCATGCCTTCGCGGAGGAAAAACCGCGCGACAACGTTCAAATTGCAGCCGAACGCGAATGCCCCGTCGAGGTAAACGCTCCGCCGGTTGAGGCTGCGCTTCTGCTCGGAAATTTTGGTTACAACAGGCATCGGCTTCAAGGTGCTGGAGCGGTGCGGATCATCAACATCAATTGCTGCGGACTGACGACAACCAATCCTGAGGAACTGAAACCTTTGGGATCGCGGGTTACGATGTGAGTCGCGCCGGCATGTCTTCCTGCTGAGATCTGCACGGCGTCTTCAAAGTCCGGGTTCCCGCTCGCGATGGCTTCACCAATCGTCGTTCCATCAACGTTGGCAATCGCAAAGACTTGGTGCACCAATCTTACAGCCGCGTCCGCGGCGGTTTGTCCTTAATTTTTCGTAGAACGTAATGAAGATTTGTAAGGCTGATTGCAGCAACGACTGCATCAATCCGGCGATTTTCAGCAGCCTCCCAAACCATGGCAGAGGCAACAGCGTAAGGTTGACGGGAAAGGCACACGTCAAGAAGTACGTTGGTATCAATCAATACTTTCACTTCTTGAGCCCGTATTTGTCCATCAACGCCTCGACTAAAAGATCTTTGTATGGCCTATCAGGCACCCCCGCGGCGATACCCAATGCTTGTCTAGTTAGCGGCGGCAGCTTGCCGGGGTCGAAATCGAGTTCGCTTATCGCTGCCAGTGCGGTCGCCAGCATGCTCGAAACAGTTGTGTTTCTCGCCGCAGCGACCTTCTCGGCGCGTTGCAGCAACTCGTCTTCCGCTGGAACAGTGATTATTGTCGTTGGCATTTGACCTCTTTTCCTTAATCACGACCCACAGGTGTTATGAGTCTCACCGCTTCTTTTTCTTATTCCGGTCCTTCGGCGCCATCCATCCCGATCGCTTGGTCTTCAGCAACCCGCCACCGCCGCCTTGTGCCAGCCCGGCGAGCCCGCCGCCCATCACGCCCTGTAGCAGCTTCAGCTTGCCGGCCATGCCGCCCCCGCCGATCGCCCGCATCGTGTCGCGCATCATCTCGTATTGCTTCATGAACTGCCCGACGTCATTCGTCTGCACGCCCGATCCCCGGGCGATTCGGCGGCGGCGGTTGCCGTCCAGCATGTCCGGCTTCTTTCGCTCGGCCTTGGTCATCGAATCGTAAATTGCCCGCATGCGGTTCATCTGGCCTTCGATCAGCCCTTCGTTCTGGCCGACCGTTTTGCTCAGCTCACTCATGCCGGGGATCATCCCCATGACCTTGCCCATCGGCCCCAGCTTGCGGACCTGGTTCATCTGGTTCATGAAGTCTTCGAGCGACAGGTGCCCCTTCTCCATCTTGGCCTGGAGCCGGGCGGTTTCGTCGGCATCGAACTTCGCAATCGCCTGATTGGCCAGGCCGACTAAGTCGCCCATGCCCAGAATCCGCGACGCCATGCCCTCGGGCCGGAACTCTTCAAGGCCGTCGAGCTTTTCACCGGTCCCAAGAAACTTCACCGGTTTGCCCGTGACCATTTTCGCGCTCAGCAACGCGCCGCCGCGGGTGTCGCTGTCGAGTTTGGTCAGGATCAGGCCGTCGAGTTCGAGCTGTTCGTTGAACCGCCGGGCCGACTCGACCGCGTCCTGCCCGGTCATGCTGTCGAGCACCAGGAAAATCTGGTGCGGCTTCAACTGCGTGTTGATGTCCTTCAGTTCATTCATCAACTCGGTGTCGATCGCGAGCCGGCCGGCGGTGTCGAGGATGACCACGTCACGGCCGGTCGATTTGGCCTGCGCGATCGCCGCCCGGCAAACCGCGACGGCGGCGCCTTTCTGGACCTCGCCGTGCGGGGCGATCTTGCTGTCGTCTTTGTAGACCGGCACGCCCACCTGCTCGCCGAGCACGCGGAGCTGTTCGACCGCGGCCGGCCGCTGCAAGTCCGCCGCCGCGAGCATCGGGTGGTGCCCCTTTCCCAGCAGAAATTTAGCAAGCTTGCCCGTCGTGGTCGTCTTACCGCTGCCCTGCAGGCCGCACATCATGATCACGGTCGGACCCGGCTGGACGAACATGATGTTCGTATCCACCGGCCCGAGCAGCGCGAGCAGCTCATCGTGCACGATCTTGACCATCAGTTCGCCCGGCTTCAGGCTCTTGATGACCTCTTGCCCGATCGCCTTCTCGACGACCGCTTCGGTAAAATCCTTGACGACTTTGAAGTTAACGTCGGCCTCGAGCAACGCCGTGCGGACCTCGCGCATGGATTCGCGGATGTTCTCTTCGCTGATTTTTCCTTTACCGGAGAACGCGCGAAAAACCGTGTTGAATTTGTCAGTCAGTGCATCGAACATCGAATTCCTCTTAAGGGACGGAAGAATTGTAGCGAGGCCCCCGCCGGGATGCACACGGGGGCCGCCGAGGTCTCTCCAGAAGAGTTGCTCACCACACAGACGCCGAGGCGCGGGGAGAACGAAGTGCGAAAATAAAGGCTATGGAAACGGTGTCGGACACCGTTTTTGCTCGGCCGTTTTTTGCTCTGATTACAAAAACGGTTTAATTCACTATAGTTATGAAAACGGTGTCGGACACCGTTTTCGCTTTCGCCACAGCGACTTCGAGACGCGGGGAGAACGAAGTGCGAAAATAAAACTGTCGAAGAAATCCTTAATAGCCGAGGCCGGGAGGCCACGGATCGGACCGATGGTTGCGCGATCGACCGGTCGATTCCCGCTTTGCCGGGACGGGGCGACTACCTTTGAATTCTGGGACTTGCTTAAGCCTTACACGCCGCGTCGTGCCGGCTGAGCTTCCAAAGCAACAGCGGTCGCAGCACGCAAAGCGTGGCCAGGTAGATGCACGCGGTGCCGAGCGCCATGACCAGCCCCAGGCTTTTCAGTCCCTGGTGGTGACCCAGCAGCCAGAAGAAACCGAAGCTGACGCTGGTGACATACGCACAGCTCAAGAGCGCGCGGTCACTGACGTCCCAGTTCCGCCACGGGCGGTGGCTGTCCCGGCAGGCTTCGTTGTACCGGTGGACCATGAACACGCCGTACTCGTGACCGGCGCCGATGAGGATCGGCAGGCCGAAGAAATTCGCGAAGTTCCAGTTGATCCCGAGCAATCCCATGAGCGCGACCAACATCGGCAGCCCCATCGCCAGCACGCTGATCGCCAGCAACGTCTGTGGAAGATTCCGCAGGTCGATCAGCACGAGGAGAAAGATTAATCCGAGTGCGTACAGCGTCGCGTGGTAAAACGATTTCTCGATCGAACTGGTCGAGTGGTACACGTTGACGGCGATGCCGGTCACCGTCGGTGCCCCGGGCCCGATGCCGGCGACCGCGTGTTCGACCTGTGTCGTGAACTCCGCCAAGTTCGACTGCACCCAGAGATCTTTTACGGGGTTGATATACAACGCGATCTGCCCGTCGCTGCCGACGAAGTGATCCCGCATGCTCGGCGGCAACGCGGCCGGGTCCAGCGGGGCCGGTCGGAACGGGGCGAGCAAGGTTTTGAGCTGTGCGATGAACACACCCTGACAGCCCGACAACCGTTCGGCGCCGACCACCGGGTCGGCTTGCTTCAACGCCGCAACCAAGTCGTCCAAGGCGACGGCGGTCTCGTTGAAGCCGCCGCGGTAGCGATCGGCCAGCGACGTCGCAGCGGTGACGATCGCGGGAACATCGCCGGCTGTAATCGATTCGTAGTCGGTGTCGGTGATGACCGGCACCTGGGCCGCCCGCGCGTGCAGCCAGTCGTAATTGTCATAGGCATTGAGCAGGCTGTCGGTGTCTTTCACGACCGGCAATTTTGCCACCGCCGACCGCGCGGCTCGGAGTTGATTGAAATCCCGGGACAACACCACCGCCGACCAGGTCGGCAGCTTCCGCACCAGCTTGACCGATTCGAGATCGTCGGCCTGAAGCTCGATCAAACTGGGATTGAACACCGCCCGCCGGGCGAACGGGATCGCCACCACGAGCAGCACCGCCCAGACCAGCGGGAGTAGAAGCCAACCCCGGCGACCCTTCGTCTGCTTTGTCGGTACCGTTGCGGTGTGAACGCCTGGATTCATCGAACCGGGGACAGCGTCACGCGAAGGACGACTCGGCCGCTCGGCGTCCTGCGGTCTCGGTTTGGCGGGGAACAACGTCAACAGCGGCGGCAGGATCACGTAGCCTGCGATCAGGCAGAGCAGCAGCCCCCCGCCGGCCACCACGCCCAGCTCGGCGGCGCCGCGGAAGTTGGTGAACACGGCGACCAAAAACGCGCCCGCCGCGCCCAGGCAGGCGGTGTTGATCGGTGCCGCGACGTACTTGAACACGCCTGTCCAGACCGCGCGGGGGTCGGTATGTCGTGCACTTTCCCGGCGGTACCGCGTCAAGATTTGAATCAGATAATCCATCCCGATGCCCGTTAACGCGATCAGGAAGACCATCGACAACAGATTCAACTTGCCCACGGAAACAGTCGCCCACCCGAACGTCCAGACGATGCCCACCACGAGCGCCAGTTCCGCCGCGACCGCGAGCCAGATCGACCGCAACAACAGCACCAGCCCGACGAACACCGCCGACAACGCGGCGATCTCCGACCACCGGGCGTCGGTGTCGGTGGTTTTCATCTCGTCGGCTTCGAGCGTGGGACGGCCCGACAACCCGACGTTGAACTCTTTGAACGGCTCGGCCGCGGTCGCGACTGTTTTTCGAATCCCGTTGATCGTGTCCGACAGCCCGTTTCGAGCCGTGTAGTCGTCCTGCTCGAAAATCGAAACCAGCAGAATGTTCCGCGACGGGTCGGTTTCGTCAGGAATAAAGCTGTACTCCAAATCGCGCGGCGACTGCACTCCCAGCGCGGCCAGATCCGGCACCTGGTCCCCCAGTTCGATCGGCTGCTTCGGTTCGGAGACGGCTCGTTTCCAACCGTCGACAAGCAGTTTTACGAACTGAGCCGACTCGGCATCGGCCGCCCGCGTGTTCAATCCACGAAGAAACCGCAGCGTGGGATTTGCCCCGAGGACCCGCGTCAGCAGATTTGATTTCTGCCAGACCGACGCCAGTTGTGTGATGTTCGAAAAGTTCTTCCTGACCGCGATCGGGTCGTCGAACAGCAACCCCTGCGACCCCAGTTTGTCTAAGGGGATATGTGCCTGCACGCTCCGCACCCATTGCGTTTGCTTCGCAGCCGCGGCGGCGATCGCGTCGGCGACCTCGGCCCACCGCGCCGTGCTCGGCGGGTGCTTCGGGTCCCGGGCTTCGATTAAAACATAATTCGCCTGATTCTCGGGGAAGTTCTTGTTGAAATTCACATAGTCGCGAAAGAACGCGACCTTGCTGGAAAACAGCTCGTCCTGGTCGGTCGAAATCCCCAGCCGAAAGAAGGCCAGCCCCCCGCACCCGAGCAAAACCAAAGCCGCGATCGCCAGCGTCCGCCGCGGGCAAGTGACCATGTACAACACCGCGGTCAGCAGAAGGCGGTGCACTCGGCTGGGACGTTTGGACATAGGCGGCGACGAGACAAGACGCTCGATTCAGAAAACCAAAATACGAAAGCCCGTGACGACGCTGGAAGATAGAACAAACGACTGTGTCGGTCGAGAACCGACGCCTGATTTGATTTTAGCAATCGACGGCCGCCGATTTGACGCTCGCGCCGATGCTTGCAACTCTTCTTTCGGATTTCTGGTTTCGGATTTCGAACTTCGCCCAAGCCCCTCACGCCAACATCGCCCGCTTCGCCAGCCCGATGACCGTATCCCACGCGGCCCCGGGGAACCGCGTCGTGTCGGTCAGCGTTTTCTGCATCGCAGACAAAAACCAGTCCATGTCCGTTTTCGTGGCGGTCATCGGCGGAAGGAACTTGATGACCTCGGTGTGGTACCCGGCCACTTGGGTCAGGATGCGGTGCTCCTGCAGCAGCGGGATGATGATCATCTGCCCGAACACGCCGAAGTTCATCTTGTGCAGCATGTCCCAGGCCATCTTCAGCTTGAACGATTCCTTCGGCCGGGCGAAGTCGATGCCGAACATCATCCCCTTGCCGCGAACTTCTGAAACAAACGGGCAGCTCTGCCCCAGCTCACGAAGTTTAGCGATCGTGTACTCCCCCACCGCAGCCGCGTTCTCGACCAGTTTGTCCTGCTCGATGACGTAAAGGCTCGCCAGTGCCGCGGCCATCGCCATGTCGTTCTGACCGAACGTGTTGGAATGCACGACGCAGCGTTCCATCGAATTGAAAACCCCGTCCATGATCTTCGGCCGGGTGATCACCGCGCCGACCGGCACGTATCCGCCGGACAATGCCTTGGCGACGCAGACGATGTCCGGTTCGACGTTGTCGAAATGTTGAAACGCGAACCACTTGCCGGTCCGGCCCAGCCCGCATTGCACTTCGTCGCAGATCAGCAGCGTGCCGTATTTTTTGCACAGCCGCTGCGCCTCTGCCAAGTACCCGTCGGCGACCATTTCGCAGCTTTTGCCCTGAACCGGCTCGACGATGAACGCCGCCGCCTGCTTCGTACTCAGCGCCTGCTCCAGCGCCGACAAATCATTGAACGGCACCATCTTCGGCCCCGGCGCGAACTCGCCGAACCGCTCCTGGAAGAACTTCGCCCCGTTCACGCTCAACGCGCCGGTGGTCAGCCCGTGAAAAGCGTGATCGCAATAAACGATGTCCTGCCGGCCCGTGTTACACCGGGCGAACTTGATCGCCGTCTCGATCGCCTCGGCCCCGCTGTTGCAGAAAAACACCCGCGACAGCCCCTCAGTCGTGTGCTTGGTCAGCATCTCGGCAACCAACCCGCTCAGCAGGCTGCAGTCCATCCGGACCAGGTTAGGCGAGTTCTGATTCATCAATTGTTCGATGATCGCTTTCACCTTCGGGTGATTCCGCCCCAGCGCGAACACGCCCCAGCCGGTCAACAGGTCGAGATATTTATTCCCCGCCGCGTCCCACAGGTAACACCCTTCGCCGCGGACGTACCCCTTGTCGAACCCGATCGTCCGCAGCATCTTGACGAACACCGGATTGATGTGCTTCTCGTGCAGCTCGTACGCCCGCCCCGCGTGCTGTTCGAGCCAGCCGGCAAAATCGGTGTCCATCTGTGCCGAGATCTTCGAATTTGGGTTCAGTGTTAGTCCGTCCATACTCGTCCCAGTATCGGCGGAATATGACGAATGGCAATAAGCCCGATGCCGGCTGTCACCAGTTTTGGAATCAATTTTACTCGGCAGACGTGGGCAAATTGCCCACACCGGCCGCTTCCAGCAACGCCTCGACAAGGCCGTCCAGATTAAACGTTACCGCCTCGACCGCCGGCGACAGCTTCAACTGTCGAAGCGTCGCGGTCGTGATCGGCCCGATGCTGGCCAGCTTGATGTCTTTCAACACCGCCGGATAGTTCTCGCCGAGCATGCCGATCAGATTCCGTGCCGTGCTGCTGCTTGTGAATGTGATCCAGTCAACGGACCCGGCGTCCAGCGCGTCGCGCAGCTCAGCCGGCATCGTCAGGATTGGGCGGGTGTCGTAGATCGGCAGGTCGCGGACGGTCGCCCCGCCTTCGATCAATCTCTCCCGCAACATGGGTCGCGCGATGTCGGCGCGCAACAGCAGGAACTTTTTGCCGGTCACTTCGTTCCGCTTGACCAATTCCTCGGCCAACGCCTCGGCGACGAAGCTTTCGGGCAACAGGTCGATCCGCAGCGCCAAGTGCTCGCGGATCGCCGCCGCGGTCACGTCTCCGATCGCGGCGAGCCTTGCCCGGCAGAACACTCGCGCGTCCAGTCCCAGCTCGAACAGCTTCTGCTTCGCGAATTTTACGCCGTTCGCGCTGGTGAAGACGATCCAGTCGACCGGGTTGCTCGCCAGCTCGCGCAGTGCCTGCTCGATCCCGGCCGCGTCCTGTGACGGAACCAGCTCGACCGCCGGCGCTTCGATCACCCGCGCGCCCAGCGCTTCCAGTCGGATCGACAGGTCGCTCGCCTGGTCCCGTGCTCGGGTCACGACGATCGTCTTACCGAACATCGGCCGGGATTCGAACCAGTTCATCGTCGGCCGCAGCGACACGACCCGGCCGACGATCGTCATCGCGGGGGGTGATATTTTTGCCTCGGCGACTCGTTCCGGCAGCGTCGCGATCGTGCCGACCACCGTCCGCTGCTTCGGGTGGGTCCCCCACTGAATCGTGGCGGCCGGCATGTCGGCGGGCATGCCGTGCTCGATCAATTTCTGGCAAATTCGCGGCAGCGACTTCACGCCCATGTAGAACGCCAGGCAGGGCAGCTTCGCGAGCGCCACCCAGTCGACGTCCGACCCCGCGCCCGGCGTCCGTTGCTTCGCCTCGGCTTCGCGGTATTCCTCTTCCTTCTCGTGGCCGGTCAGGAACGTGAAGCTGGAGTTAAAATCGCGGTGCGTCACCGGGATCCCCGCGTACGCCGGCGCGGCGATAGCGGCCGTAATGCCTGGCACTACTTCAAACGCAATACTCGCAGCGGCGAGCGCCTCGCATTCCTCACCCCCCCGGCCGAACACGAACGGGTCCCCGCCCTTGAGCCGGACCACCCGTTTACCCTTTCGGCCCAGTTCCACGAGCAGGGAATTGATTTGATCTTGTGACATCGAATGGGACGCTGCGCGTTTTCCCACGTAAACATTCTCGGCCGTTGGGCAGTGGGCGAGCAACCGGGGGTTGGCCAGCGCGTCATAGACGACAACGTCGGCGGCGGCCAATAACTCGGCCCCCCGCAGTGTGAGTAACCCGGGGTCACCCGGCCCGGCGCCGACGAGATAAACGATACCTTTTGACATGATGCCCGTCTGGATAAAGCAAGCGGCCGGGGTAGCCCCGGGTGTCTGGGAAGTTGCGGTAAACCCGCCGGGTAGAGCGACCGATGTACTCACTGTCCACGGCAGTTAGAGCAGTCTACAGGCAAGTCGTGCGAGTGGAAAAAGGCCCGAACCAGGGAGATCAATATGTCAGCGATCCTGAAGCAGTCCGTCGAAACCCAGAACTTCATGCGGCTCGTCACCGACGAGGACACCGCGACCGGCGCCGACCGCCGGATCTTTCCGCGTAAAGAATTTCAGGCCCGCGTGCAGGGCAAGCGGTTGGATCACACGATCCCCGCCCGCCGGGAGCCGTTCCTGAACCTGTCGCTCCGCGACGTGTCGGCCGGCGGGTTGTCCGCCATCAGCCAGACCCCGGTCGCCAGCGGTGAACGGGTCAGTGTCTTCTTCCCGCCCGAAGGGATTCAGCGCGGATGGGACGCGTCCGGCCGAGTCATCCGTTGTCAGGCCAGCAGCTTCGGCTATCGCATCGCGGTCGAGTTCGACCCGGTTTCGCTCGCCGCCTGATCCGACTGCCGCACGCCCGCTTCGGACGGCGGGCGCACCACGACTAAGAGAACGAGGAAAGGGCCACGCGGTTCGCCGCGGGCTCTTTTTTCGTTTCCGGACTTCGACATCCGTCTGTTTGAATTCGAACGCGCCGACCGCCGTGGTGGCCGAACGCGTCACGCCCGCGGCATCTGTCGATGGCAGATCGCTCGTCATCCGCACCCGGTCACGACACGGCGATTTTTGCGTGAGACGAAAGTCCCCCGCCGGTGCGTTCACGAAGAAAGGGTCACCGACCGCCGACGATTGATCGAACCCCGCCGCCCGCCACGCGTCGAAGCCTTGCCCCGCGAAGGTCGCGGTCGTGCTGTAGAAATTCTGGTCGGCCGAAGCGACATCGGCTCTGCCCAGCGTGCCCGATGCCTTTCCGATTGTCTGCCCGTCCGCCCGCATGATGTTCCCCAGCAGGGTCGTCGCGGACCCGTCACCGACTAGCATCAGGCCCGAAAATTTTCCCGTCACCAGCGTGTCGAACCGAAGCGTATTCCGCCTGGCCTTGTCGCGGATCACCACGGCCGCCGAGTAGCCCGTCGGCCCCCCGCCGGTCGGATCGAGCCCGGCCACGCAGTTCTGAATCGTGCCGTCCGAGGCCCATTGATCGATCGCCGAACTATCTCGGAGCATCACCCCGTCGATCACCACGCCCGGGCCCCAGTTTTCGATCGACGCATTTTTTACCAGCGTCACGTGCTTTACCACCACCGGCGCGGTCATGAACGACATCTTGGTTTGCGCCGTCGAGTTCTCGAACACGATCATCCCCTGTTGCTCGCCGTGGCTGACAAACGTCAGCGATTGACCGCCCTTGCCGTCGTCCAAGTTACTCGCCGTGACATCGTCCCAGACGCTGGTGCAGTGCGCGACAGGCGCGCCGGCGTCTGCGTAGGACACGAAAGCGGTGTTGTCGCCCGGCGTGTTCGGCTGTACCCCGGCCGCGATCAGATGCCTGCCGACGAACCCGGTCGAGTTGATCGCGCCGAAATGATGCCGGCCGCACCGGTACGCCTCGCACGATTCGACCAGCACGTTGGTGCTTCCCTCGATCCGTACGCCGTACCCTTGCACGGCCCCGTCGGTCAGTTCCCCCGCCGTCTCGTCGACGACGAGATTTCTGAACACCAGATGATTGTGGCCGTGGCAAAGGATTACGTTCCCTCGAACGCAGGCGGTGTACACCTTCCCATCGGTCCGCGGATCAGTCGTCGAGGTGATCGTCAACACCCCGGCAGCCCATGTACTGTCGACGAACACGTGATTGCAAAGTGCCGAGTCGGCACGGGCAGCGATCGCGTAACTGAACCGATGCTCGCCGGCCGTAGTGAACTTCGTGTTGTCGAGCAGATCGCTACCCCAGAACCGCGGCTTGGCCCCCGCCCCGTAAGCGTCGTAAACGATCGGCGTTTTTTCACTTCCGTCGGCCGAAGCCACAAGCCGTTCCCGCCACTGCCCGCCGCGTTGGAACAGGACGTGGTCGCCGGGGTTGAAGTGAAACGCGTTGACCTTCGCGCAGGTCCTCCAAGCCGTCGTTGCTGACGTCCCCGCCGCTGCGTCGCTCCCGGTCGGGCTGACGAAGTACGTCGCCGCCACTGCGGCAGGGGTTAGCCTTAGAATCGCCGACAAGGCAAAAACCAGTATCCGAAGCGGCATGTGTGTTCCCTAACGCCGTGACGGATCAGTTGACGGCCGCTTCGACGATCGCGATTTCTTCGTCGGTCAGGCCGTACAGCTGGTAGACCAGCTGGTCGATCTGCCGGTCCGTCGCGTCGATTTCCCGCTGGATCTGTTCACGCCGCTGCGGCAACTGCTCGGCGGCGAGACGGGCGTGAAGGGTGATCATGCTACCGACAAGCGTTGCCAAATCTTCAGGTGTATTTGAGCTAGTCGAATCGAATATATAAACAGGCAGACAATCTAATTCGTTTGTCCCAACATTATTGTTGGTACTCGTAATTTTGAATCGCCACTGGAAGAGGGACGAGTTCAGCAATCCGAGGAGTAGATTAAGCCCCGATAGGTCGCTATTTTCAGCCACCACGATGGAATTTGTTGAATCCGCAAAATAGCAGGGCGGATTTACCAGCGCAGCCACGATACGTAGTCTATCATCTACACCGGTAATGCGTTGAGTCGCTATACGTCGAAGCTTCGACTGAGGTCGGGATGGGCACTCGCCAAGGTATCTAGCCTCATCGAGCCATTCGCGATGGCCTTGTTGAAGCTCATTATTAAACCCAAACTGATGAATCTCTACGCCTTTCAACAAGCGGGCGTGACGGTAATCGTTCGTAATGAAGCGTCGAAAGACTGTTTGATTTATCTCCCCTCGTGTAACGACATAGCGGTTCATTGTGCCCAATCGCTTAACTCGCTTGTTTCCGTGGAGCTTACGGCATAAAGCCCACGATACTTCGTCCACCAATGGCACTGGAAGATTTTCAGGGTCGAGCAGAGCAAGATCATCCAATTGGATTGCGCAAGACTTATGCTCATCACTAAAGCTCTGCCAAGGGTAGGTTCTGACGCGCAAGACGCCACCTAATCGGCTTGATGTGTCACGTCGGCCGACTAACACCACAGTTGAAAGCTTTGCATCTTTGAACACGCGCCTGCTTGCGTTGTCTTTCTGTGGAAAGCAATCGGCCTCCAATTCATTGAACGCATTGAAGAAAGAACGACGAGTCTTCGCACAGCTGACATCGCCGAGCACCGCCAGCGGTACGATCATCCCGAATCGACCAGCATCTTTCACAAGTACGCGTGCCCGCACCAGAAAAAATCGAAACAAATTAAGCTTTCCGCCCAGTCCGTGTTTATAGTCGGCGTTGTTACGAACATATTCTGATAGCACGAGGTGCGGCCATGAAGCTTCGCCGCGGTCTTTCTCTAAAACGTCATACGGCGGGTTACCAATTACTGCATCAAAACCACCGGTTTTAAAGACCGCTGGAAACTCGTGCTCATAAGAAAACGCGTTCACACGATCTCGGTCGCTTATCGCTAAGTCTGCAAATGAGGGAAGGCTGCGTACATCGTGATCAATGAGACTATTTCCGCACAGAATGTTTCTTCCTAAATCCGGCAAGGCCCGCTCTCTGAACAGTCGTTGTTCGAAGCCGAGGGTTTGGCTCGTTTCGCCTTCGAGGCATTTGAGCAACAGATTCAGCTTGGTGACTTCGACGGCTTGGCCGTCGAGGTCGACGCCGTGGATGTGGTCGAGCAGGATGCGTTTGCGCTCGGCGATGGTGAGCGCCCAGCCGCCGGTGCGGCCGGGGCGGAGGACGGGTTTTTTCCCGGTGGCGAGCGAGGCCGGGTCACCGTTGGTGTATTGAGTGTGGTACCAGTCGAGCAGGAACTGGTACGCGCCGATCAGAAACGAGCCGGACCCGCAGGCGGGGTCGAGCACGGTGATTTTGGCGGCTTCTTTGGGTGTTTTGCATTCGAGCAGCTTACCGACTGTGTTTTTAACGATGTAGTCGACGATGTAGGTGGGCGTGTAGTAGACACCGCCGGCTTTGCGGACTTCGGGTTTTTCTTCGATCTTGGCGTGGTGACCGGCGGTCAGGGTGATGACCTTGCCGAGGAACCGTTCGTAGACGCTCCCGAGGATGTCGGCCGAGACCATGGTGAATTCGTACGGGCTTTGGGGGTAGTAGAGGGCCTTGATAATGCCCTTGAGGGTTTTGTCGTCGACGTCGAGGGCGGGGGTGAGGGTGTCGGGGGATTCGTCGCGGTCTTTTTCCCTGGCGAAGTGGAACAGGCCGGAGTTGTAGCGGGCGTCGGCGGCGCGGAACAGGCCGCAGAGGCGGGGGTAGACGGCGTCGCCGTTGAGCAGTTGCTGGAGTTGACCGACGTTTTCGGTGCCGCGGTCCTCGGCGATGCGGAGGAAGATGATGCGGTCGATGATCCGCTGGACGGCGAAATTCAGGGCCGCTTCGTCGAGGGCTTCGTTGTTGCGGGCGAGGCTGCTGGCGATCGCCTTTCGCCACTCTTCAATTTCACCGAGGAACGCGTCGTCGAACAGCTGTGCGCCGCGACCTTTTTTCGAGTCGCAGTAGCGATCGAATTCGCCTTTGAGGACGGCGTCTTTGGAGAAGGTGCCGGAGAGAAAATCCCAGCGGTCGATGTATTGGGTGTAAGGGATGTACTCGCGGCGGGCGACCGAGGCTTTTTCGAGCTGCTTCGGCTGGATGCGGGCGTCGTAGACGGCGAACTCTTCGAAATCGGTCAGTAAGCTGCACGCCAGCTTCGCCGACCAGGCGTAACGTCGGAGCTGGTAAGCGGGCTCCCAGTTGTTGCGGATGTCGACCGACGGTTTTTTTGCTTCGAGGAAGAACTTGCGCTGACCGCCGACGCGGAACGAGTAATCGGGGGCCTTGGTCTGGCCGGCGACTTTGACTCGGTCTTCGTGGACCACTTCGCGGTAGCGTTCGGCGAACCCCTGGCGGTTATCGATGTCCCAACCGAGTTCGGTCATCAGCGGGTTGATGAAGTCGACGCGGATGAGCGTTTCATTGTAGTCGGGAGAGCGAATCTGGTCGGATTGCTGTGAGAATCGGTCGACCAACCGCTTGATGGAATCAGGTGCTTGCCCCATGCCGGTGAGCGTAACCGGCTGACACAAAGGTGGCAATTTGAATGCCGATTTCGGCCGAAAGCTTATTATTAGCTCAAAAACCGCGATTGCGACGATTTTGCCGTTTTGACAGGCTTCGTTTGCAAATCACTGTCTAGATTATAGTTACGTTCCCATCCCAGTTCGATATGCGACAAAAGCTGGCCAAAATTCATTTTGGGACAATAGGTAAGCTGACTATCGTCTAGGCGAGGATCTCTTCGATCTTTGTAATTACCTCATCGGGCAGCTTGGTACCGCTGGCGATGGCGTTTTCTTGTAGTTGGCTGGGTTTGCTGGCGCCGACGATGCAGCTGGTGACCTCGGGGCGGCGGAGGACCCAGGCGAGCATCATTTGGGACAGTTGCAGGTTCAATGAGCTGGCGAGGGGGATGAGTCGCTGGACTTTTTGAAGCAGTTCGTCTTTGAGAAACCGCTGGATGAACTGGTTCTGCCGGTCGTCTGCACCGCGACTGTCGGCGGGGACGGGTTGGCCGGGCTTGTATTTGCCGGTGAGGACCCCTTGGGCGAGGGGGGAGAAGACGACCTGCCCGATGCCGGCGGTGTGGCAGAGGGGCATGACGGCGGTCTCCACATCACGCTGGACTGCGCTGTAGCGGGGTTGGCTGCTGCGGGGTCGTTCGTAGCGGTCGCCGCAGACGCGGAGGGCTTGTTCGATCTGGTCGGCGGTCCATTCGGAAAAGCCCCAGTAGAGGATCTTGCCTTGGCGGACCAAATCGTCCATCGCACGGACGGTTTCCTCGACCGGGGTTTCGGGATCGAACCGGTGACATTGCAGGATGTCGAGGTAATCGGTCTGCAACCGGCGAAGGCTCTGGTGACAGTTTTCGAAGACGTGCTTGCGGGACAGGCCCTTGTCGTTCGGGCCCGGACCGGTGGGGAAAAAGACCTTGGTGGCCAGCACATAGCTGGCCCGGCGGTGCTCCTTGAGCAGTTCGCCCCATGCCTCTTCACCTTTGCCCTCGGCATACTGGTCGGCGGTATCGAAGAAGTTGATCCCCAGGTCGAAGGCGGTACGCATGACCGACCGGGCCTGCTCGGCTTCGAGCGCGTTGCCGAAGGTTAACCACCCACCGAGCCCGAGCTCGGAAAGCTTCACACCGGAATGGCCCAGGCGACGGTAGTTCATAGGAAACGATGAATGATGAATGATGAATGCAGAACGAAGAATGCAGAATGGAGGAAAGAATACAAGTCGCCGAGCGCGGCAGGTCTTCTCTTCTCTTCGTTCTGCATTCATCATTCATCATTCATCGTTGTCTTCAAGGCTGTCCGACCTGTCCGTTTTCGTCGACGACTCCCTGCACGCTGGTGCCGGTGAGGGGGCCTACGTGCATGGCGGTGATTTTCAGGCGGATGCCCTGGACGGTTTCTTCGCGTTCGGAGGTGATGTTGGCGACGTGTTCGCCGCCGGTGGTGTTGAGGGTGCCTTCGGCGCGGGCGATCTTCACAATCGGGCCGGTGCCGACGACTTGGGCGACGACGTCGTATTCACCGGTGCTGAAGTCCTTGCCGGTCTTGGCGGTCAGGGTGTTGAACGCTTTGGCGAGGGGTTTGTCGAACTTGGCGGCGCAGGGGACGCCGTCGATGGTCAGCGCGAAGTCGTAGCCGCCGTTGGGGCTGTAGTCGAAACCCATGCGGTTGGTGACGCCTTTGAAGCGAACGGTTTTCCCTTTGAAGTCGTCGATCTTGGCCAGTGCGGCGACGGCATCGAGCCCGTCGGTCGCATCGGTCTGCTTGACCATGTCGGGCCAGGCCTTGTTTCCGGCGGCAACCAAGTCGTTGTACAGCTTTTCCTGCGCGGCGGCGTCGCCGATCGTTTTCTTGTCGAAGGCGGCGACGAGCTTCATCGCACGCGACTGCAGGGATTTCAGATTCGGCGAGCCTTCGTCGTTGAGCCGGAGGTCATCGTTGGCGATCGTTTCCAATCGGTCGCGGCTGTCTTTGGTGATGGTGGTCTTCTCGGCCTGATCGAGGATCACGGCGGCGAAGGCTTCGATCTTAGTCCACCCGGCCTGGCGGGTCTTGGTCATGTCGGCGATGAGGCCTTTGATTTTCGGGTCCTTGTCGCCGATCTGCTTAACGGTGTCGATTTCGTACGCGTTTTCGAACCAGCTGTTAGCCCGGCGGATCATGGCGACGGTCTTAGGCGCCTTGAACGCGGACATCTCGTCGCCTTGATTGTGCAGCAACTCGTCGAAGCTGGGGCCGACGGTTTCCTTGTCCCAGCCTTCGTATTCGTTGGTGTATTCGTCCCACCCGCGTTTGAGCTGGTCGTACACTTCGCCGGCCTTGGCCATTGCGACCTGTTCGTTGTAGCCGTCCTGAAGTTTCTTGAACCGGGCGACCAGCGTGGCGGCTTCGGGTTTGTCGGTCGGGAAGTTCTTGACCAGTCGCTCGATGGGGTCGAGCGTATGACCGAAGTCGGTGAAAGCGGTGTCGCGGTCGCCCGGCTCGGCCGCGTTCTGCATGGCCTTTAGCTTGTCGGGCCATTCCTTCTCGGCCGCATCGAGGGCGTTCCTGGCCTCGCCGACGTTGCGGGCGTAGGCGTTGTTGATCGCGACCTTGCGGTAGGTGGACAGGGTCTTGAGGTATTTCGCGACCGCCTCGTCGCCGAGCGCGGCTTTGTTGTCGTCGACGGCCAGGAATTCCTGCAACGCCTTGTCCGACGAATCGAAACTGTCCTTGGCGTCGAGGCAGCTCTTGGCGTCGTTCAGCATGCCATTGGCGATCTTCACGGCTTTCTCTTTTCCTTCACTGGCCTTGGCGTCCGACAACGATTTTTTCAGGTCGGTCAGCTCTTTGGCGATCGGCGCTCTGTCGGCGTCGGCGACGCCGTCAAGTTCTGCTTCGGCGAGTTGGATGTCGTTGCCGGCGGCATTCGCGTCGTTGTTGGCGACGTCGGTTTTCGCCTGGGCGAGATACTTTTTCGCCGAGTCGGCATCAGCAAGCAGCAGTCTTCGAGCGGTGAACGATGCGGCCACAAAAACGCACACACACACTGTTCGACGATTCATGACATGACCCTCTCAAAAACCCACTGAGATCGCCCCGCGCGACGGGTGCCGAAGCTTGATCCTGCAATGATCCCGCGACTACAAAAACTTGTCAAATCCGCTTATTGAGATTTCGTGATATGTTGGAAATGCTGGAGTAGTCACGCCGGTTACGCCGTTAATCCGACGGCGTCGAACATGGCCCGCGCTTTGACCAATGTCTCTGCGTATTCGGCCGCCGGGTCGCTGTCGACGACGATCCCCCCACCCACGGGAATGTGCACGAGCCCGGCTGTCACGATCATCGTCCTGATGGCGACGTTGAACTGCATCGACCCGTCCGCGGCCAGGTAACCGATCGCGCCGCAGTACGGCCCGCGCCGGACCGGTTCGAGTTCGTCGATGATCTCCATGGCCCGGATCTTGGGGGTGCCGGTGATCGAACCACCGGGGAAGGTCGACCGGAGCAGGTCGACGAACGACACGCCGCGGCGGAGCGTTCCTTCGATGGTCGCCACGCCGTGGTAGAGCGTCGGGTGGGCCTCGATCGTTCGCGGCTGGGTGACCTTTACCGATCCGATTTCGCAAACCCGGCCCAGGTCATTCCGCTCCAGGTCCACGATCATGTTAAGCTCGGCCTGATCTTTAAGGCTGTCGCGCAGCACGGATTCCATCCCGGGAAGCCGGGGGCGGGTTCCCTTGATCGGGCGGGTGACGACCCGCCTGTCGCTGGTAACATTCAGGAACAGTTCCGGTGAATTGCAGAGCAGCGCGTGGGTGCCGTAGTCGAGAAACGCGCCGTAAGTCGCCGGCGTCCGGGCGAGCAGGTTGTCCCAAATCTGCCCGGGTTGCATGGACAGCCCGGCCGTAAATCGCTGCGCCAGGTTGACCTGAAACACGTCGCCGGCCCGGATGTAATCGATGACCCGACGCACGGCACCTAGATATTTTTCGCGGGGAAGCGTGCTAATCAGCTGGTCGGTGCGAGTCGGGTGTTCGATCGGCCGCCGTTCGCCGGGCCTACCCGGGTCGATCAGCGAAAAGACGAACAGCGGCAGACCGAGATCGTCGACCGCGCGGGCCGGCAATCGCTCGAAAAGCCGGCCCAGATCGTAGCTGAGGTAACCCGCCCAACGGGTGCCCGGCGCGTCACCGAAGTGACCCGACAACCAGTGCAGGGCTTCGAGCGGGTCGACCCAGCGACGCTCGACGCCGGCTTCGGATTCGAGAGTCGTAACCAGCGACGCCGAGTCGCACCGCAGTTGCAGCGACGGAACCGCGGGACGAATTGTCCACGCGTCGGCGGGACCGCGTGACGAATCGAATTGAATGTGCGTTCGAAAGGCCAAGACACTCCATGGGCGTACGGTCGGTCGCGGCGCGTCATTTGCTTATTCGATGAACTCTTGCCGGACGCGTGAGAAGTATATAGGAGCGATCATGAACGTAAAAATCGGGTTGATGTTATGCGCCGGAATGTCCGTCGGGGCCTTGGCCGGCTGCAGCCCGGATCGAAACTCGATGTCCGAACCGACCGACAAGCACATCGCTCCCGAGGACGTAAGTCATTCGTCACAGCCGGCTGGTGGCTCCAACGCGCCGGACAGTGCGCTCGGACACGTCGGTGGTGATAAGGACAGTCAGACCGGGTCCGGCCTTGGCAGAGGTCATTGATCGACTTCGCTGGTCGGCACGATGTTAAAAGCGGTTTTCAGGAGACGATGATGAGCAATTTGAAATCGAGCGTTCTTTTGGTGTCCATCGGGCTGTTCAGCATCACGGGGTGCGCCCATGACATGCATGATTCGACGGACTTCCACGGGAACAACCCGCCCGGGAACCACACGGAGAGGAGCGGTCCGGGAACTTATAGCGGGCCGACTCAGACGCCGGATCCGCTGAGTCACACCGGCACGAGCCAGCAGAACGGCGGGAGCAGCGCGCCCAGCGGCATGCAGCCGTAGGTGCGAGCGCATGAACTGGTCGAAAGTAAGCCGGGAAAATTGTCTTGAATTCGAGGCGTTCCCGGCGTGTAATCACGCCGGGCTAAATGGGTCGTTAGCGATTCAAACACGCATCACCAATAAAACAATCCCATTTAGCCCGGCGTGAACACCCGCCGCGAAAACGTTCATGTGAAAAGGCCGGCAAATCGGTTTGGGGAAGTCGCGAAAAAAGCCATATTGCTGCGAGTACGCCTCGCGGCAATATTGCTTTCGATTATCGAACGCGGTCAGCTTTAAACGGGGCAAAACCCTCAAGCCGCCTTCACTGCCGCGGTGACTTTTCTGGCAGCGTCCGTGAGATCCGATGCCGCTTGCAGCGACGGGATCTGAGATTGAGCGGCTTTAAGAATTACGCGTGCCTTTTCCGCATTGGTTCCTTCGAGTCGAACCACCAGCGGCACCTTGAACCCGATTTCCTTACCCGCCTGAACCAAAGCTTCGGCGATCAAATCACACTTGGCGATCCCGCCGAAGATGTTGACCAGAATCCCCTTCACTTTCGGGTCGGCCAGGATGATGCGAAACGCTTCGATCGCGCCGTCGGCGGTCACGCTGCCGCCGACGTCCAGGAAGTTCGCCGGCTCCGCGCCGTGCAGCTTGATGATGTCCATCGTCGCCATCGCCAGGCCGGCCCCGTTCACGAGGCAGCCGATGTTCCCGTCGAGCGCGATGTAGTTCAGGTTCGCCTTCTTGGCCCGCACGTCCAGGACGTTTTCCTGCGTTTCGTCTTCCATGGCCGCGACGGCCTTCTGGCGGAACATCGCGTTGTCGTCGAAGCTGATCTTGGCGTCGATCGCGATCAGTTCGCCGGTCTTCGTGATGACCAGTGGGTTGATCTCCGCCAGGGCCGCGTCGGTCTTCAGGAAGACTTTCGCCAGGTTCATCATGATATTGGCCGCCTGCGTGGCGAGCTTGCCTTCGAAGCCCAGCTTAAATGCCAGTTCACGGGCCTGATATCCCTGCAATCCCAGCAGCGGGTGCAGCGGTTCTTTCAAGACCTTTTCCGGGGTCTTCGCGGCGACTTCCTCGATCTCCACGCCGCCTTCGGCCGACGCGATCATGGTCGCGCACTTGCGGCCGCGGTCGATCGTGATCCCGACGTAATATTCCTTGGCGATGTCCACCCCCGGCGCGACGATCAACACCGACACCGGCACGCCCTCAGGCCCTGTCTGAACACTGGTCATCCGGTGGGTCAGCATGAACTTGGCAGCTTCCAAAGCCTCGTCAGCCGACTTGACCAGTTTCACGAACCCGGCCTTGCCGCGCCCGCCGGCGTAGACTTGGGCCTTGACGACGCACATCGGCTGCGCGAACGCCTTGAACGCCGCCGCCGCCTCGTCGGGCGTCCGGCATACCTCCGCCGGGGGAACCGGAATGCCGTTTTCGGACAGAATCTGACGGGCCTGGTATTCGTGGATCTTCATGATGAGCGGGAGTGTAATCGGATTGGAAGGTCGGGACAAATTCGGTGCAACAGCACTCCGAAGCCCGGCACAGCAACGCCTCGACTGATCGCCAGCCGCGGGGATAATCATTGGCCGCAAGAACAGCGGACGCTACACATGGAAGATCAAAAGTCCGCACAACCACTCGATTACGAATCCGCTACCCGAACACCGGTCAAGCCCTTCGCAATTGTTCTTGTGCTTGTTGTTTGGACACCCGTCGTTTTCGTTGTCAGCGCACTCTTTGCGGTCTTCTTCAGCGGGTTGCTCGTTTCCCTTTCTCCCGACGTAATGAAAAGACCGGCGGCAATCTTGCTGGGGCTGATTTGCCTGTGCCTTGCCGTCTTGTCTGTCCGAGAATCGATCACACGGTTTCGGCAGATGTCATCGCAGACCGAGGCTCCGACGCTGGGCCGCTATCAGTTCGTCGGAACGCTTATCGGTTGTGGAGTCTCGGCCTTGGCGGTTGCGGTCTATTGCATCGCAGTGTTCTGCTTCATCGACTAAGCAACATGATCTGGTCATTGTCGCTCAACGCTTGCGGAATGGTAGGATCAAGACATTCCACTCACCGGTCCCGGCGTCGCCAGAAGTTCGGGCGTCGGCTGAGGTGCATGAACGCGACGACCACGACTGCGTCGGCTACTGCATCGAGCCGATAGACAATCCCGTAAGGAAAACGGTACAGCCGATATCGCCTGTACTGTCAATCCAAAAGCTGCCAGCCGTGCGGATGCTCCAAAATCTGATCGAGACCAAAGCGGAACTCGGCTAGCATTTCTGTTGCCAAAGTTACATTTATATGGGCGTAATGATCGAACGCGTTCTCAAGTTCCACGGCGGCTTCGTTACGTAAAACGACGATCATTTTGAAAGCTTGCGCTCGATCCCTGAGAGCACACTTTCAGCCGTTTTTGCATTAGTCCCGACAATAATTTCAGCTGAATCTCGTCGGCGAATTTCATCAAGCCAGGCAGCCTCCAAGCTGCGTCGGTCGTCCTCGCCCAAGCTAAGCAAAAGATCTTCCGCTAGCGTTTCGCGGTCAGCCGCGACGAGGCGTAAAGCCGCTTCTTTAATTTGCTGCTTCGTCAGTTGCATCGACTCACCCTTGCTCAGGTCGCTCGAGCTTACACGATAGACAAATCGAACAAAACTATTTTCTCAGACCGCGATTGCCTCAAGTTATAACATATGTAATAATACCTGCATGGCCATGAAACTAAAACTAACTGCGATTGGCAATTCCACGGGGGTTATTTTCCCGAAAGAGCTGCTCGAGAAGCTGCGTGTGCAGAAGGGGGACATGCTGCACGTTCTCGAGACGCCGGACGGGATCAAGCTGACGGTCTTGGACGACACGTTTGCAAGTCAGATGGACGTGGCCGAGCAGGTCATGCGCGACGACCGGGACATCTTGCACAAATTGGCCCAGTAAGAGCTTACACGATTGAAATGGGGTTCCCGTGGATGACCCGATCTGGATCAGTTCCGACCTCGCGCTGGCGATTCACAGCAGGCAATTGGCCGAGCACGGCGGCGCGGACGGCGTTCGCGACATGGGTTTGTTCGAATCCGCCCTTGCGCGGCCGCGGCAATTGTTCGCCTACAGTGACCCGACGCCGGACGTGCCGGCGCTCGCGGCCGCTTACGCGTTCGGCATTGCCAAGAATCATGCGTTCATCGACGGAAATAAACGCACTGCTTACGTCGTCTGTAGAACGTTTCTGATCTTGAACGGCTGGGACATGACTGCTACCCGCGAAGAACGGTATTCGGCTTTTCTCGCGATGGCCTCGGGAAGCTGGAATGACGAAAAGTTCGCCGCCTGGATCGTCGCCAACTGCGAACAGATCGACGTCAACTGATCGTCTTGGGACGAACATTTTTACTATGCACCGCAAACTTCGTATCGGCGTGATTGGTTTCGGCCGGATGGGCCGGGGTTTTGTTTCCGTGCTCCAGCAGAGCGACCGGTGGGAGATCGCCGCGATCTGCGACGTGAACGAGGCGACGCGCGAGCTCGCCGGTCGGACCGCGCCGACGGCGTTGATCACGGCGGACCCGGACGCGATTTTCCGAGACAAGACGCTGGAGGCCGTGGGGCTATACACGCTGGCGGACGTGCGCCCGGCATTAATCCGCCGGGCGTTGCGGGCGAACCTGCACGTGATTGCCGAAAAACCGATCGCCGCAGACCCGCAGACCGAATGGGAATTGGTCAACGAAATCGAAGCGTCCGACCGGCTCGTCGCCGTCAACCTGTTCAACCGCAACGCCTGGTATCACAAGGAAATCCTCGCGTTTATTGCCGAAGGCGAGATCGGTGACCTGGCGATCATCCGCGTCTGCCACATGACCCCAGGACACATGCCCACCGAAGGGCACGACCCCGAAGGCCCGCCGTTCCACGACTGCGGCATGCACTACGTCGACGTCGCCCGCTGGTACGCCAAAAGTGAATTCGCCACTTGGCATGCCCAGGGCATGAAGATGTGGGACCACAAGGACCCGTGGTGGGTGCAGGCCCACGGCACGTTCCAGAACGGCGTCGTCTTCGACATCACCCAGGGGTTCGTCTACGGGCATCTGGCCAAGGACTCCACGCACAACTGCTACGTCGACGCGATCGGCACCAAGGGCATCGCCCGCATGCGACACGACTTTAAAAACGCGACCATCGAGTGCCACGGGATCAACACCACGCTGACCCGCACGGGGCTCTTCAACGACAAAAAGCTCGACGTCATGATCGAGATCTTCGCCAAATCGATTGTCGCCGGCCGCAACCTCGGTTTCCCGACCGTCCGGGACAGCTCGATCGCTTCGGAAGTCTCATGGGCCATGCTGCACGACGCGGTGAAGAATCAGCCCCCCTCGGTCGGCACACAATCGGAGATGCATCAGATTCTCGAACACCGCCGAAACCTCCGCACCGGGTACGGCCTGCCCGTGCACCCACAGTCGGTCCCGGCCGACCCCGTACCGGTCGGTCAACCCCCGGCCGCCTGCGGTGAAGAATTTTGCGGCCTTCAACCCGACCAACCTTTGAATTCGTACGACCCGGCGAAGATGCAATAACGCCGCCGTGCCGTTGCGTGTCGGAACAACGGGACCGGTGATGGAAGTTGAACCAGGATCGGAGCACTCGCAGGTCCTCGACTACCGAACAACCGGCACGCCAATGCCCCCGCGTCGGCGTTTGTTCATTGCCCGCCGGACCGTTCTCGCCTCAACGTTTCCGGTCGCGATCTTCGTCGCACTGTTGTTCGCGCCGAATCGTTGGACCCGCTGGTTGAACCTCGGGCATAAACGCGAGCAGTATTTTGGTGCCCTCTGGATGGCAATTGCGACGTTCAGCCTCGTGTGCGTGATCGCGATGTCACTCTCCCGGAAACGATGGGACGTGTGGCTCGTGCTTCTGATTCACATCGGCATGCTGGGCTTCACCATCTTCCCAGGCTGCTTCGCGATCCGGTGGCTCATGCACTGGGGACCGCCGGGGCCGGGCAGCTGACGGGAATGAATTCCTTGATAGCCGAGGCCGGGAGGCCGCGGATCGAATTGGTCGTCGCGCAATCTACCGAATCGATCCCCGACCTCCCAGGTTGGGCTATCAAAGATCCGAACTTTCGCACAAAAAGAAAAACGGTGTCCGACACCATTTTCTTAACGAAAATAAAAACGGTGTCCGACACCGTTTTCTTAAATATGGGAATGGTTGAAGACACAAATTGGCGAAAAACCCGATAATGCCCGAAAAACGTCGGCCATTGGAAGAACGGTGTCCGACACCGTTTTCGCCGACCCGGTCGTCGCGCGATCTAAGGGTGGATCCCTGCCCTCCCGGGACGGGGATATCACAGATCAGAACTTTCGCACGAACCGCGTGAAATTGTGCGAAGAGTTCTTTGATAGCCGGGGCCGGGGGACCGCGGATCGAATTGGTCGTTTTCGCCATCCGCCGGCCGACTCCTGCCCTGCGGGGCCGGGGCGGCACCCTGTATCACAGCCCGTCCACTTCCATTTCGGCGATGTTCACCCATTGATTGCCCCCGACGAACCGGACGTACCGGTACGCGGCACCCGGGCTGACGCCGACGGTGGTGAACTGGCCCGCGACCGGTGCCGCCGCGACGGTGTACAGCGTGATCACGTTGCTCGAGAAGTCGGCAGTGCTGGAGACCTGGAACTGCCCGCCGATCATGCGGTATTCGCTTCCTGCCCGGGGGGCGTACTTGATCTGCGTGATGTTCCGCGCGGACCCCAAGTCGAGTCCGACCCAGTTGTTCAGATTGCTGTTCGCGGCATCGTAAAACGTGCTGAAAGTGCCGTCGAAGACCTGCTGAATCGTGTCGCCGGTCCCGGCCCAGGATGTGGGCGTGCCAATGACCGTGCCGGTGAGTTTCCCGGCGACCGGTGGCGCGGTGTAGATGCCGTCCACTTCCATCTCGGCGAAGTTGACCCAGGCGGTCCCGCCGACGAATCGGACGTAACGGTACGCCCCGCCGGGGTTGACGAACACGGTCGTCAGCTGCCCTGCCACGGGGGTAGTCACAACGGTGTAAAGCGTGACGACGTTGGCCGAAAAATCGACCGTGCTCGAGACCTGGAACTGTCCGCCGACCATGCGATATTCGAAACCCGCCCGCGGGGCGTACTTGATCTGCGTAATCGTCTGCGGGACGCCCATGTCCAGCCCGGCCCAGTTGGAAAGGTTGCCGTTGGCCGCGTCGAAGAAGGTGGACAGATTTCCGTCCGACGCCTGCGCGACGGTGTCCCCGACGCCGGCCCATGACGTTTGCGACCCGATCGGAGTGCCCGGAATTTTCACCGACGCCGGCGGCGCGGTGAAGATCCCGTCGACTTCCATCTCGGCAATATTGACCCACTGATTTCCGCCGACGTATCGAACATACCGATAGTTCGCACCCGGGTTCACGGCGATGGTTGTCAATTGCCCGACCACCGGGGCGGCGGCGACGGTGTAGAGGTTCACTACATTGCTCGAGAAATCCGGCGTGCTCGACGCCTGGAACTGCCCGCCGACCATGCGGTACGCAAACCCAGACCGCGGCGCGAATTTAATCTGCGTGATCTGCTGCGGCGAGCCCAGATCGAGCCCGGCCCAACTGGTCAAACTTCCCGACGCGGGCGCGTCGAAGTACGTGTTCAGATTGCCGTCGAACACCTGCGCGATCGTATCGCCGGTTCCGGCCCACGACGTCGTGGTACCAATAGGTGTGCCGGTGAGTTTCACGAACGCGCTGACCGCCACGACTGCTTCGGCGGACCGAGCGCTCTCGGCGGCGGGCAGCGACAACGCGGCATTCACCGCAGTCACAAAGTAACAGTAGTTTCCGGACACCAACCCGGTATCGACGTAGGAGGCGCCGACGATTCCAGTAGCGATCGGCGTGTTTCCTTCCCCGCCGGCCGTCATACCGCGGTAGATGTTGTAGCCGGTCGCGTTGCTCGAAGTGGTCCAGTTCAGGGTCACCTGCCCGGTCCCGGCGACCGCCGTCAGCGACGCCGGTTTGCCCGGCGCGGTTCCGGTCAACGAGATCAGATTCAGGCCGTTAAACTTAGTGGTCGGCGTCACCAGCGAGACGTCGGCCGCGTTCACCGCGCCGTCTCGGTTGATGTCGAATCCGTTGGTCACGGTCGCCGACGACGCGAAGTTAGCCGTCACCCGGGCGGCGTCGGATGTGGTCACCAGCGCGTCGGTGGCCGTGTCCCCGGTCTCACCGACTGCGTTGCCGAAATAGAACACGTCATCGGCGGCGAGCCCCAGGTGCGGCTGGGCGAACATTGTCACCTGCAGCCACTGGTTCTGGATCGCGTGGTCGGCCCAGATCAGCGTGATCTGCGTCGACCCGCCCGGCCCGCGGCCGGGGTAGCTGTTGATGTACGTCGGGTAAGGGGCCGCGACCCAATTGGCCGGGTTGTTGTCGTTGCCCACCAGGAAGGTAAAATCGTCAACGCGGGGGAGCCCCGACATGTTCGCCACGTCGATGATGACGCCGTTGATTCCATTAGAATAGTTCGTGACGTTCGCAAAGCTCGCGGTCTGCCCGGGGAGCAGCGCGACCTTGTCGGTCGCAATCGCGGTCGTGTCGGTCAGGTTCGAGGACCCGTTGTTGCCGTCGAATTTGCTGTTGTTGTAGAAAACGTAATTGCCGATCACGGTCGGCACCGGCGGCGTCACCGAAAGCATATTCGAAGCCGGCGAAGAACCCGCGGCATCGATCGCCTTGACGACGTAGCAATACGTCACGCCCGGCGTGACCGTCGTGTCGTCGTACACCGTCGCGCCGCCGGCGAGCGTTGCGATCGGGACGTAGCTCCCGTTAGTGCCGGTCATCCTGTCGATCTCGATGCTTTGCGAGAAGGCCGACGGACTGCTGAACACCAGGTGCGCGACCGGGCCGGCGGCGACGGTGACCGACTGCAGCACCGGCGCGGCCGGGATCGTCGCGAGCGCCGAAACCTCGGATTGGCCGAGCACCTTCTGATAGATGCGGACTTCGTCGAGCGTGCCGTTGAAAAAATTATTGCCGGTCGGCGTGATGCTGTTCACCGCGACGTCCGACAGCGCGCCGATGAGCGTAAACGGCGTCGTCTTGTTCCCGGTTTCCAACGTCGCCGATGAATTGAGAACCCCGTCGACGAACAGCTGAACCAGGCCCGTGGTCGCGTCGCGGGTCATGGCGACGTTGTGCCATTGCCCGTCATTGATGGCGTTTTTGCTGAATACACTGCCCGAGTCCCCGACCCACAGCCCGATCCGCCCGTTGCCGTCGATGCTGCCCCAGTTGATGTCGTTCGCGCCGGCGGCCTGCTCGACGCCGGTGATCGCGGGCGCTTTCCAGTGGACGTTGTTCCCCACCTGGGTCGTGTTGATCCACACGTCGAGCGTGCTGGTGGAACCGAGAATCGTCGAAAGATCGTTCGCGACTTTGACCGCCGACTGGCTCGCGGTCTGGTTGTAGGTGCCGTCACCGCTGAACGAGATCGCGGCTCCGCCGAGCTTGCCCGGCGTCGTCCACTGCGGGAGCACGCCGCCGACCAGCGTCCCGGAATTGATCCCCGCCGAATCGACCGCCGTTGTGCCCGTGCCGGAGTCGAAGTGGTAGACGTTAATGGCGTTGGTGCCCGACGGCGTCGTCACGCTGGCGGGTGTGCTGCAGGCCGAATCTCCGATGACGTTCGTCGAACGAATGCGGTAGTAATAAAGCGTGTTCGCCGCCACGGTCGAATCGGTGTACGCAGTAGAGTTCGCGCTCGCGAGCGCGATCTGCGTAAAGCTGACGTTGTCGGTCGACCGCTCGATCTTCACGCCGGCTTCCTGGTTCGCGTTGTCGACCCAATGGAGCATCACGCTCGACGCGCTCGCGGCGGCGGCGGTCAAATTCGACGGCGCGTTCGGGACCGTCGTCGCGGGCATCAGCAGCCCGAAGACGGCGACCGAGTTGGCGAGCCCGAGATAGACTTGCCCGTCGGCAATGGTCGGTGTCACGAATTTCACGCCCAGCGGCAGCTGATCCCGGGCCGCGTTCTGGTTGCTGTTGTAGAGCTCTGCCAGTGTGTTCGCGTCGTAGGCGTGCAGCGTCTCGTGCGTGTCGTACTGGGCGTCCCAGACGATCCCGTTGGCGGTCCCGTCCGACGAAATGCTCGGCGTGGCCCCGGGGTAGCCGTACGACGTGCTGGTCTGCGCCGACGGCGCGGGAGAGAGCAGCCCGTTGGTCATGACGAACTTTTTCAGCACGTCACCGACGGCGTGGAAATAGACCGCCGAGTTGAAATACGCCGGGCTGCTGAACGCGCCGTTTCCGATGTCGACTCGCTGAATGACGTTGTCACCGGTCGCGCTGAATTTCCCCATGTTGTCGAGATTGATGACGTAGACCCGGCCCTGCTTGCCGGCCCCGATAAACTCGTGGGCGAACGGCCCGTTGGGGGTCGGGACGACCAGCCCGCCGCCGGAACCGAGATCTTCATCGGCGTCGGACAGTTGCTGCTGGTTAAACGGTGTGAAGAAGTCACTGACGCTCGTACCGTAGCCGTTCACGTTGGGCGCGGCTTGTGTGGACGCGTCGGGCGAGACTTTCAGAATCGAATCGCCGTAGTCGCCGATCGTGGCGTCGAAATCGCCGTTGCCGACCATGAGCATCAGGCTGGATCCGTCCGAGGCGAGCCCCGCGCCGCCCTGCCAGATACCTCCCTCACCGGCGGGGTCGCCAGACGGGGTCGTCAGCAGGTTCGGCGTGCTGTTGAAGACGCTTTTCAGCGCGAGCGTCGTCGCGTCGAAGCCCAGGATCCAACCGTGATACGGGTCGCTGTCGGCGAACGCCCCGTAGGTGACGTAGAGTACGCCGTTCAGAAGACTCAGCGCGGGCCGTTGCAGTTGGTGCTCGGCATCGAATGTGACGGTGGTCCCGTCACCGCCGACGCCGTTCCCCTTGACCGCCGCGGCTACGAGCACCGGCGTAACTTTTTCCTGCCCGGTGGTGATGTCCAGCGCGTGAATGTGATGCGAGAAGACGTCCTGCCCGGCGACATCGTTGGTGAACGCGTCGAGATAAAGCGTCCCGGACACCAGGTCGATGACCGGCGTGCTCGTGATGCCGACCTGCGGGTTGATGTCGTGGTACGGGCCGTAACGATTGCCGAAGAACGTGTTGGGCATCGCGGCCGCGAGACCCAGGTTCACGTGCCAGAGCACGCCGGCGGTCACACCGGTGTTGCTGTTGGCGTCGAAGGCGTAGACGTCGTTGTTCTGCGTGACGACGAACAGCACGTTGTGGGTCCCCTTCCCGGGGATCGCCAGATTCGAAACGTACAACGGCTGCGCGTAGACCTGGCCCGTGACCGGGTAGGAATAGAGCTCGCCGAAGCTGGTGCTGTTGACGTTCGTGGCGTTGAGAATCTGCTCGTTGGAATTCAGCCCTGTTCGGCCGGCGTCGTTGTGCCAGGTCAGAACGTTCACTGACAGCATCTGTCGTGACTCGAGACCTTCGACGACGGCGCGCCGAAATCCGAGATGCCGATTCGAATTTGCACCCCGACCCTTGGCTCGGAAAGAGCTCGACGAAACGCGCACAGAATGCTCCAGTCTTGCCCGCTTGTTATGGCGGAGGAATTAGCCGGTCCGGTCGACCGGGCTGCGATTTCAATAAGTTTCGAACATGAGTTGGCCCGGGCAGCGGTTGGTGCACCGCCGGCCACTGCTGGAATATCCACTTAAAATTTCGACAAACAACCGGATTTGGTGTCAGAAGAGAGTTGATAACGGAAGCAAGTTGTCAAAATAGATTGAGTCTGTCACGTTTACCACCGCGACCCGGCTTCTTCGGGCAATCCGTTCATCGGCAACGCATTGTCAGCATTCACGGGTGATTGCGAATTGCACCAGGGTCCGCGAAGATTCCCCGCGCTTTTCAGAAGGGAAACATTGACCGTTTTGAACGACTGGGAGAACCCTGAACTTCCGCACCGCAATCGCCTCCCCGCGCGGGCATACGCGTTTCCGTTTACGGACGAATCATCGGCGCTGAACCGAGATCCGTTCGCGTCGTCGCTGGTGATGTCATTGAACGGCAACTGGAAGTTCCATCACGCGCAATCCCCCGCCGAATCGCCCGGCGGCTTCGAAGCCGACGCCTTCGACACCCGCGACTGGGACGACTTATCAGTCCCGAGCAGTTGGCAGATGCACGGTTACGGCCGACCGCATTACACGAACGTGCAGTTCCCCTGGCCGATCGATCCGCCGTTCACGCCGAGCGAGAATCCGACCGGTTCGTACCGTAGATCGTTCGTGGTTCCAGCCGACTGGGCCGGCAAACAGATCGTGCTGCGATTCGACGGCGTCGATTCGGCGTTTCACGTCTGGGTGAACGGGGATGACGTCGGTTTCAGCAAAGGCAGCCGACTGCCGGCCGAGTTCGACATCACCCCGCACCTCCGCACCGACCGGCCCAACAGCGTGTCGGTCCGCGTCTACCAATGGTCCGATGCCAGCTACATGGAAGACCAGGACATGTGGTGGCTGAGCGGGATTTTTCGCGACGTGATGTTGGTCGCGCGGTCCAAAACGTCGGTCCGCGACATCCGGATCGTGACCGAACTGGATGCCGACAACCGCGACGCGGTCCTGAAGATCCGGCTCGATTTCAACGAGCCGTATACAAGCCAGCTGGCGTTCAAACTGATCGACCCGTCGGGCCGGGTGCTGCCGACACCGAGCCCGTCTTCGGTAAACGCCAGCGGGTCCCGCGAATTGGTCGAAGTCGAACTGCCCGTCCGCAATCCCCTGAAGTGGACGGCAGAATCGCCGAACCTGTACACGTTATTGGTCACGACGCGGGACGCCACCGGCTCGGCCAGCGAGGTGATCTCACAGCGGGTCGGGTTCCGCAGCGTGAAAATCGTCGGCCCCGACCTGCTGATCAACGGCGTCCGCGTCATGTTCAAAGGCGTGAACCGTCACGAGCACCACCCAGACCTGGGGCGTGCCGTGCCGCACGAGACGGCTATCCAGGACGTGCTGTTGATGAAGCGGCACAACATCAACGCCGTCCGAACCAGCCATTACCCACCGCACCCTCGATTTCTCGACCTTTGCGACGAGTACGGCCTGTATGTGATCGACGAATGTGACCTGGAAACCCACGGGTTCATGGCCGACGAATCGAACCCGACCAAGGCCCCGCAGTGGGAATCGGCCTGCGTCGATCGCATGGACCGCACGGTCCGTCGGGACATCAATCACCCGTCGGTCGTGATCTGGTCCCTCGGGAACGAGGCCGACTTCGGCCCGAACCTGATGAAGATGGCCGACCACGCCCGCGCGATCGATCCGACCCGGCCGATTCACTACGAAGGCGACCGCGCGCTCCAAGCCGCCGACGTCCTCAGCATGATGTACCCCGGTGTGGACGTGCTGGCCCAGATCGGCGAGGCGAAAGAAAAGCTGACGCATTGGGGCTTTGCGCTGGAGGTTTCGGACTACGTCGACAAACCGATGATCTGCTGCGAGTACGCACACGCGATGGGGAACGGCCCCGGCGGACTTTTGGAATATTGGGAGACCTTCTACAAATACCCCCGATTACAGGGCGGTTTCGTCTGGGAGTGGCTCGACCACGGCATCCGCACGACGACGCCGGACGGCATCGAATACTTCGCCTACGGCGGTGATTTCGGCGACGTGCCGAACGATTCAAATTTCATCACCGACGGACTGCTGTTCCCCGATCGCACGCCGTCGCCCGGTTTGCTCGAACTGAAAAAGGTCATCGAGCCGGTCAAGGTGACCGTGGTCGAATTGACGGCCGAAAGGGCGAAGCTGTCGGTGCTTAATCGGTATGATTTCGAAACGGCTCGACCATTTAAGAATTAATTGGAAGCTGGAAGTCGATGGCCGGCTGGCGACCGCGGGCGTGACTCCGACACCGGTCATTCGCCCGGGCAGAGCGGCCGAGATTCAGATTAATCTGAACGACGTGCCGCGCACGGCCGGTGCAATTTCGATGCTGACGATCGCGTTCACCACAGCGACCGAAACCCGATGGTCGCCCCCCGGCCACGAGATCGCCTGGGCCCAGTTTCGCACACCCGACCCAAAAACGGTGTCCGACACCGTTTCTTCAGAATCCGCAACGGTGCCGGACACGAATCTCGAAAAAACGCCTAACATTTCGCGAAAAGTGTCGAATTCAGAAAAAACGGTGTCCGACACCGTTTTTTTGGTCGAGCGCGATCGACAGTCGATTTCGTTCGTATCGAACGCGTCTCAGCTTTCGTTCGATACCGTCCGTGGGAAGATTTCTTCCTGGAAATACCAGGGTGTCGACGTCCTGCAGGACGGGCCGCGGTTGAACCTGTGGCGGGCGGTGACTGACAATGATCGGCTCGACCACCACAGCGGCAAGGCCGACAAGGCCTGGCGGGATTCGTTTTTGCATCTGCTGCAGCACCGCACGGCGTCGGTCGATTGCACTGAAAATGTCGTCACGATCAAGTCGGTCGTCGCGCCGCCGAACAAATTCATCGCACTCCACGCCACGTACGTCTACACGGTCTTGGAAAACGGCGGGGTCGTTCTTGAAACCTCCGGCGAGTTTCGCGGCACGTGGCCCGGGGCGATTCCGCGGATCGGGTTGCGGTTGTCTGTTCCGGCGGAGTACACCCGCGCGAAATGGCTCGGTCGCGGGCCGGGCGAGAGCTACAGCGACAGCAAGCAGGCGGTGAAGTTCGGACTGTGGTCGATGCCGGTCGACGAGCTGTTCACCAATTACATTTACCCGCAGGAAAACGGCAACCGGACCGACGTCCGCTGGGCTGAATTGTCGCGTGAGAATGGGACCGGGCTAAGGGTCGTCGCCGAACGGGAACCGCCGATCAACTTCAGCGCGCACCGTTACACGGCCGAGGATCTGGACGCGGCCCGGCACTTTCATGAGTTGAAGAAACGCGACTACGTCACGCTGAATATCGACTACGCTCAGAACGGACTCGGCACCGCCAGCTGCGGGCCCGCCCCGTTGCAGCAATACTTATTGAAGCCAGAGACGTTCAGGTTCAAGGTGACGCTGTCCCCGGTTCGGCCGGGCTCCGGTAGCATCATTTCGTGACCCGGCGAATCCTGCTTTTGATCACTGACCTCGAACGGGGCGGCACACCGACGGTCGTGCGCGAGCTGGCGATCCGGTTGCGCGACGCGTCGCGGGCCACGGTGATCGAGGTCGCCTGCCTTTCGAAATGGGGCCCCGTTGCCGATGAACTGCGTGACGCGGGGGTTGCCGTTTCGGCACTCGGCGCGACCGGGCCTGCCGACCTGCTGGTCACACTCTGGCGTCTGATTCGACTGATCCGGCGTCAGAAGTACGACACGGTCTTCAGCTTTCTCCTGCACGCAAATTTCGTTGCCGCCGCGGCGTCGTTGCGGTTGCACGACGTGCGTTGGATCCAGTCGATTCAGACGACGCAGCCTGACCCCCGCTGGCATTGGCAGGTGCAGCGACTGGCCCAGCACGCTGCGGAGGTCGTCGTCGTGCCGTCGCCGTCGGCGGCGCGGGCGGCGGCGGATTGGGCGGGCGTGCCGGAAGAGAAATTAGTCGTGATTCCCAATGCGATTGATGTAGCGGACTGGGCGTCGTCGACGCCGAGGGAACCCGGCGAATGCTTCGCGGCCGGCGAGCCGTATCCGATCACGTTCCTGGGACGGTTGGATCCAATCAAGGACGTGCCCACGTTGTTGAAGGCGGTGGGGTTGCTCGGCGGGCTCGTGAAACTCGACGTCTATGGTGATGGCCAGGATCGACCCCGGATCGAGGCGTTGATTGCTGCCGAGAATTTACGCAACAGGGTGACGCTGCACGGCGCCGTCGACCGGCCGCAGACGGCACTGGCGGGGTCGGGGATGCTGGTGCTGCCGTCGTTGGCCGAGGGTTTCGGATTGGTGCTGATCGAGGCAATGACCGCGGGCGTGCCGGTGATCGCGACGGACGTGGCGGGCATTTGGGATGTCGTGCGAAACGGTCAGACCGGCCTGCTGGTGCCGCCCGGAGACGCGGCCGGGATGGCGGCGGCAATCCGTTCGATTGTCTCTAATTCAGAACTTCGCCGGCGGCTGACGACGGCTGCGCGCTCAGATGTTCAGAGTCGGTTTTCGTGGGAAATTATTCTCGCAAAGTATCAGGCGGTTCTGCAGATCTAATAGCAGCCGGCGCGTCCCCTACACAGGCGGGGGCTTGGTCCCTAAGATTCTCAACCTATGTCAGAAAACACCCAGTATGATCTCGTTGTGATTGGTGCCGGTCCCGGCGGTTACGTGGCGGCGATTCGAGCCGCGCAGTTGGGTATGAAGGTCGCCTGCGTGGACCGCCAGTTTCTCGGCGGCACGTGTTTGAACGTCGGCTGCATCCCGAGCAAGGCGATGCTCGAATCGAGCGAACGGTACTACGAAACCCAGAACCGATTGGCCAAGCACGGCATCAATGTTACCGGGGTCACGCTGGACCTGAGCAAGATGCTGGCGCGCAAAGACGCGGTGGTGAAGCAGCTGACCGGCGGGGTCGGTTTCCTGTTCAAGAAAAACAAAGTCGATTCGTTCATGGGCAACGGCCGGGTGGCCAGCGCCACTTCGGTCGAGGTGACGGCGGACGACGGCAAGGTCACCACGCTGGCGACCGAGCGGATCCTGATCGCGACCGGCAGCGCGCCGATCGAACTGCCGGGCTTGAAGTTTGACAACCAATACATCGTCGATTCGACCGGCGGGTTGGAGTTCAAGGAGGTTCCGAAAAAGCTGCTCGTGGTCGGTGGTGGTTACATCGGCGTCGAACTGGGCAGCGTCTGGCGGCGGCTGGGCAGCGAAGTCTTGATCGTCGAATTTACCGACCGGATCCTGCCGTTGATGGATCAGGAATTGTCCGGGTTGTTGCAGCGGACGATGGAGAAGCAGGGAATCAAGTTTAAATTCGGTGCTGCCGCTCAGGCGGCGGAGATCAAAAACGGCAAGGTGTCGGTCACGATCAAGATCGGCGACCAGACCAGTGTCGAAGAATGCGACCGCGTGCTGGTCTGCACGGGGAGAAAGCCGATTACGGACAAACTCGGGCTGGCAGAAGTCGGCGTGGCAATGGATAAGAAGGGTTTCGTCCTGGCCGACCCGCATTTTCAGACGAACGTTCCGGGGATCTACGCGATCGGAGACGTGATCGGCGGGTTGATGCTCGCGCACAAGGCCGAGGAAGAAGGGATCGCCGCGGCCGAGATCATGGCGGGCAAAGCCGGGCATGTGAATTACAAGGTCGTGCCGGGCGTGGTTTACACGCACCCCGAGCTGGCGCAGGTCGGGCTGACCGAAGCCGACGCCAAGCGGGAAGGCATCGAAGTGAAGGTCGGCAAGTTCCCGTTGAAAGCGAACGGGCGGGCGATCGCGCTCGACGACACCGAGGGGATGATGAAAGTGGTCGGCGACGCCAAGACCGACCGGTTGCTGGGGGTGCAGATTTTCGCCCCTCATGCCAGCGACATCATCGCCGAGGCCTGCGTGGCCATGGAATTTTCGTCCAGCGTGGAAGATCTGGGACGCACCATGCATGCGCACCCGACACTGCCCGAAGCGCTAAAGGAAGCGGCCATGGCGATGGAAAAGCGGGCGATTCATATCTAGTTGCTCTTTAACTGGGTTGGAAGGGGTTAAAGTCCGAAGTCGGCACCGATTCACTTGGCCATGGCGCGTCTGTCTCGGCGCGGGGGCCGGTGACCTTTTTAATCCGCACAGAATTCCCGGATTGCCATGCCCCGGGATTCATTTACAATCTTTGGACTGTAGTGCGTCCCGCACAACGTCCGATAATTTCGTTGAATGTGCCGGTATGCAGCGGCTTCGTTTCCGCCTTCGCATCCCGGCGTCCTTTTGCCGATAACTTGAATTGACGGTCCGCATCGATCGAACCCGTAATGGCCGTGAAGGGTAGTTCTCGTGCAAATGGCAATTGATCCTATGAGCAGTATCAAAGGCAGCAGCAATTCGATTCCGCAGCGGGGCCTGCTCAGCATGGTCCTGCCGGCGTACAACGAACAGGACGTGCTTCCCCAGACATATGCCCGGTTTAAAGCTGCTTGTCCGGCCTTTGCCGAGTTCGGGCTGGATTATGAAATCCTGTTCGTCAACGACGGCAGCAAAGACCGAACGGCCGAAATTCTGGACGAATTAGCAGCCAACGACCCGCACATCCGTGCGGTACATCTAACGCGAAATTTCGGACATCAAGCTGCTATCAGCGCAGGACTTACGGTCGCCAGGGGGGAGGCGGTCGCGATTATGGATTGCGACCTGCAGGACCCGCCGGAGGTGTTGCCGCAATTCATCAAACAGTGGCGGGCGGGAAACCAAGTCGTTTATGCGATCCGCAAGAAGCGAAAAGAGTGGTTCGGGAAGCGGTTCGCGTATTGGGCCTTTTACCGATTGCTGGCGGCGATCAGCGATCTGAAAATTCCGCTCGACAGCGGCGACTTTTGTCTGATGGACCGGTCGGCCGTCGACCTGCTGAACGCCCTGCCGGAACGGCAACGCTTTGTTCGTGGGCTGCGAACGTGGGTCGGCTTGAAACAGATCGGCGTTGAATACGAACGCGACGCCCGGCAGGCGGGGGTTCCTCAGTACACGTTCAAGAGCCTGGTTAAACTGGCCATGGACGGGCTGATCAGCTTCAGCAGCACCCCGCTGCGCTGGGTCACAAGAATGGGCGTCGCGAGCGTTTTTGCCGCCATCCTGCTCGGCATCTGGGTGATCGGTGTGACGATTTACGAATGGGATCAGAAGACTTCGGCCCGGACCCCCCGCGGGTGGGCGAGCCTGTCCTGCGTCGTTTTGCTGATGTCGTCGGTGCAGTTGCTGTCGCTGGGGATTATCGGTGAGTACCTGGCCCGGATTTTCCAGGAAGTGAAGGGCCGGCCGACATTCCTGATCGCGCGGGTCGAACAAATGTCGCCCCAAATTTCATCCCAAATTTCATCGCAGTTGTCGTCCGGCCTCGGGTCGAACCCGGCAACCGGCCCCGCCATCGAAGATCGGAGTCACGTGGCATGATCGCGATTCTATTGATCAGCCTGATTTTCGTCGTTTCGTTCATCGTCACCCTCCAGTTCGGGTGGTCGTGGACGTACGTCGCGGTCTTTCTGCCCACACTGATTCTGCTGAACCAGTTGCCCCAGATCGAAATACCACACGTGCCGATCGCGGCCCAGAACGCGCCGCTGTATGCCATCCTGCTCGGCATGCCGTTCCGCGGTGAAAAGTTCAGGTTGAAGTTCTGCTCGATCGACATCGTTTTCATCCTGCTGCTGATCTCGGCCACGATCACCGCCTGGACGACCGAAGTCTTCGAGACCGGCATTAACACGTTCAGGACCGACCTGCTCACGCTGGTCGCGCCTTATTTTCTGGCCCGCGTCGTCTTCAACGATTGGGAAATGCGCCGAGCCGGGCTCAAAGTGCTGATCGGATTGATGCTGTTCATCTCGATCTGCGCGGTGATCGAAGTCCGCATGGTCCCGTACTTCTACCAGCACATCCTGCAGGGCATGGGGCTGGGTAATAAGCTGAACAGCATGGCCTACAGCCGGTACGGGTTCTATCGCGTTTCCGGCACCGTCGAGCACCCGATCTATTTCGGGAACATGTGCGTGGTGATCCTCGGCCTGATCGTGGTTCTGGCCAAGTCCTCCGGACAGAGCCTGCAAAACGGTTGGCTGCAGACCGCCATCGCGGGATGCTTCATCTCGATCCTCTGCTCGATCAGCTTCACGCCGTACGTCGGCTGCATTGCCGGCACGCTCGCGCTGATGGTGATGATCTCGGTCCCGTTCGCACGCAAGCTCATTTTTCCGATCACGCTGCTGGCCGTGTCGGGCTTATTTACCTACACGTATCTGATGGCAACCCTGCCCTTAGGTGACAAGCCCGAGGGCGAACTGCCGGGCAGCATGTGGACCCGCCGGTTGATTATTTCCGAGTCGTGGAAAAAAGCCGTGACGGCCGGCCCGTTCGGGTACGGCATCCGCCCCTCGTTCCCCGACGACGAAGACTTCGACTTGAAGAGCATCGACAACAGCTACATGCAGTTCACGGTCACGCACGGCTGGGTCTACACCATGCTGTGGACCTCGATCGGGCTTTGTTTTGCCTGGCGGGTCACCGGCGCGTTCCGGCGTATCACCTACCCGTCGCAGGTGTTGCCACTCGCGGCCGCAACCGCGACGGTGCTCGGGCTGATGGTCTCGATGTACACCGTCTGGGCCGGGGCGCTTTACACGGTCATCTGGGCGATCATGCTCGGGTTGGGCAACACGCTGATCGACGCGGTCGTGGCCGCTTCGAAGGCGCCGCGGGCCGAGGCATCCGCCCGTCGAAGTTCGAATTCAGGGCCGCGATACGCCTCGGAAGGAACGGGCCGGCCCGCGATCGCTTATTAGGGCAAAGAGTCGGGGCCTGATCGCCGAAGGTGATTCTATGAGTCGTCATTTTTTCATCAGTCTGATCGTGCTGTCGGTCGTCGCCTTCACCGCGCGAGTCGGCCTGGATCTTTACGAGCACGCCTGGCGGTCCCCCAATGCGATGGAACACCGCACGGTCGCGCAGGCGCTTGTGCACGGCAAAGGGTTCACGTTCGGCGACTGGGGTTATTACGGCCCCACCAGCGTGCAGTCCCCGCCGTTCCCGTTTTTGCTCGCGTCGATGTACAAAATTTTCGGCGCCGACACCCCCGCCGACGGGTCCCTGCGGGGGGCCAATGCCGCGTATTTCGCCATGATGGTGATCAACGCCTTCGCCGGGGCCGCGCTGGTCTGGGTGACGTATTACATGACCCGGACGCTGGGCGGCACGCCACTAGCCGCGTTATTGGCCGCGGCGCTGATTTCGCTCTGGCCCAGCCAGGTTTACGCCGCCCGCACGGTGCAGGCGATCGCTCTGATCACCCTGAGCGTCGCCGCGATGACCCTGCTTTATTACAAGTCGATCCGGACCGGCACCGCGGGGCCGTGGATCGGGTATTCGGTCGTCGCCGTGCTCGCGACATTGACCGAGCCGGTGTTGTTACCCGCGCTGGTGATCAGCGGCGGTTTGATTCTCATCACCCGGTCGTTGTCGTTCGAAGCACGGCTGCGAAATGCCGTCGTCCTGGGTCTGGTGACGCTGGCCATCATCGGGCCCTGGGCGACCCGCAATTTCATCGTGCACGGCAAGATGATCCCGATCAAAAACACCTTCTGGGTCAACGTCTGGAAAGGCAACAACGACAACGCGACCGGAACCGACCGGCTGAAAATGACGCCCGCGATGCAGCGTGAATTGAAGAAGCGGACGACGTCGCTTAGTGACGAAGATCTGACCGACACGCCGCACCAGTACGACATGCTGGACATCAGCCAGCGGGTTCGGCTCGCGAACCAGCCCGAAGCGCTTCGCGAGGACATCTTCAAGGAATACGCCACGCAGTGGATTCACGACCACCCGGGCCGGTACGCCCAGCTGTGCGGGATCCGGCTCTTCAAAACGATCACCTTCGACTGGGACAACCCGCGGTCCTGGAACGTGGTCTATATTAGCAGCCGGGCGCTGCTACTGTTCCTCACCGCGGCCGGGTTGTTCACTGCGTGGCGGCAGCGGTGGTCCCTGTTCTTCCCCGCCGTCATCGTCTTGACCTCGCTGGCGACCTACACGTTCACCGTGACGGCCGCCCGGTTTGCCATTCCGTTCGAGCCGTTCCAGCTCGCCCTCGGTGGCGCGTTCGTCGCGAGCCTGATCCAGCGTAAATCGCAGGCGACTGACGATTCCCTCGCCCCGCTCCGCGCGGGATTCGAGCCCATCGTTCGCACGGGTCCGATGAGCTCTGCAGCGCACTGATTCGCCATCGAGGCAGACGCATGACCCAATCGACAGCAGCCTTACCGACCGGCCCACGCGCCCCGGCACCCGCCGCCGCGCCGTCGGTCACGTTCGCCCTCTGCGTCGAGGCGGGCGGGTTCGAAGTGATGGCCACCCGGGCGATCGCCAGCCTGCGGCAATTCGGTGGCCGATTCGCCAACTGTCCCGTGATCGCCGTCACTCCACGGTTCGGTCCGGCGCTGACGAAAAAAACGCTGCGCGCGTTCGCCGACCTTAACGCCGACTATTCCAATGCCCGGCCGGTGAATCGTTATTCGTGGTACCCGTACGTGAACAAGGTGCTTGCCGCGCTCGAAGCCCAGCAACTTTCCAGCACGGATCACGTCTGCTATCTGGACGCCGACATGCTCGTCACGGGCGAGCTCGATCTGCTGGATCTGGACGACGGTACCGATGTGGTCGCGTGCGCCGCGGACAAAAATATCGGCACCAGCAGTGAAACCGACGAGACGACGCCGTACTGGCGTGAAATCAGCAGAACGCTGGGTCTCGATTTCGATCGCCTGCCGACCGTGCATGCGTTTCGCGAGAACGTCGACATTCGGATTTATTTCAACGCCGGCATGTTCTGTTACCGCAAATCCAGCGGGTTCGCCGAGCAGTATCTGGACTGCGTGAACACGCTGCTGGACGCGCGTGTTTCGTCGAAGGTGTCGAACATTTATTTCTTGGAGCAGGCGTCACTGGGGCTCGCCGCCGTGCGTGGGAAGCTGCGTTGGAAACCGCTGCCGCACGTGTACAACTACGCGGTGGGTCGGAAGATCATGACCCAGTACGAGCCGGAGAAAGTGCGGTCCGGGAAGATCCTGCATTACCACGACATGATGTGGATCGAGAACTGGCCGCTGCTTCTGGAAAAGCTGAAAGTCGACCGTCCCGAAGTTCATGACTGGCTTGCCCCGCTCGGCCCGCTGCAGGAACCGGGTTCGAAGTTCCAGCGCGTCTTCAGCAAAGTGCTGAACGCCAGCCGGAAGCGAAAGTCCCAGAAACATATTGCCGAATGCAAGGTCGTCTGACTCCACCGAACGCGCAATGAAGCTACTCGTCGTCATCGTGAATTACCGCTCGGCCGATCTGACGATCGATTGCCTTCGGTCCCTGTCGCCCGAAGTGACAGCGGTGCCGGGCACACGGGTCGTCGTTACCGACAACCTCTCCCCCGATGATTCGGTCGCGAAACTGAATGCCGCTGTCTCGGAGAATCACTGGCAAAATTGGGTTATGGTTCAACCGCTGCCGAAGAACGGCGGGTTCGCTTACGGGAACAATGCGGCGATCGCACCGGCGCTCTCGGCAGCCGACAAACCCGATTACGTCCTGCTCCTGAATCCGGATACGGTCGTCCGGCCCGACGCGATCCAGGAATTGGTCCATTTCATGGACGGTCACCCGAAAGTCGGAATCGCCGGGTCCCGGCTCGAGGACCCCGACGGGACCCCGCAGACCTCGGCGTTCCGTTTTCACTCACTCGGCGGGGAATTCGAGCGCGGCATCCGCATGGGGTTCGTCACACGGTTGCTCGCGAGCCGGATGATCGCCCCGCCGGTGCAGAAGATCACCGGCCCGTGCGACTGGGTCGCCGGCGCGAGCATGATCGTCCGACCCGAAGTCTTCAGCTCGGCCGGGTTGATGGACGAAAAATACTTCATGTACTTCGAGGAAGTCGACTTCTGCCTCGCCGCCGCCCGCGCGGGCTGGCCCTGCTGGTACGTTCGCGAGAGCCGGGTCGTGCATCTGGTCGGCGCGGTCTCGCAGATGAGTGACAACCGAAAACACCGCAAACGCCGGCCGGCGTATTGGTTCGAGTCGCGGCGGCGGTACTTCGTTAAAAATCACGGGTGGATTTACGCATCGCTGGCGGACGCCGCATTCCTGGTCGCGCACACGATCTGGCGGCTCCGCCGATGGGTGCAGCAGAAAGAGGACACCGACCCGCCGAAGCTGTTAACCGATTCGGTCGCCCACAGCGTATTCCTTCGCGGCTTCGCGACGTGAACGGCGTCCCCGACGATCTCGCTCAGAAGATTTCGACTTTTTCTGTCTCCTGTCGCTTATCGTAATCTGATTGATGGAATCACAGTCGCCGAACATTTCGCTACAGGCTCAGATCAAAGAAGACTGGGTCGCGCACGGGCGTGACTGGACCCGACCCGGGTTTCGCGCGGTCGCGTCGCACCGATTCGGCGTCTGGCGGATGACAGTCAAGCCCAAACTGCTGCGTGCCCCGTTGAGCATGCTATACCGGTGGATGTTCCGAAAGTGCCGGAACCAGTACGGCATCGAGCTCCCCTACTCGGCAAAGCTGGGCCGTCGCGTGATCATCGAGCACCAGAGCGGGATCGTCGTCCACGGCAGCTGCGAGATCGGCGACGATTCGATTATCCGCCAAGGCGTGACCCTCGGAAACAAGTCGCTGGATCGGCCGTACGACGCGCCGAAGCTGGGCAAACGGGTGAACGTCGGTGCCGGTGCGAAAATCATCGGCGCGGTCGTCATCGGTGACGACGCGAGCATTGGCGCGAATGCGGTCGTGACCAAAGACGTCCCCGCCGGCGCGACCGCCACCGGCATCCCCGCGAAACTGACGACGAAAAAGGCGGAAGCGGATTCAGTTTTGACCGATACAAAACAAACGGCCGAAATCATTTGATCCATCGGGAGGCCGGATGAGCGTCGGCATAAAAAAGCGAAAACGGTGTCGGACACCGTTTCTGCAGTCGAAGGCGAGTCATCTGCGGTTAACTGAGATTTAATCGAGATTTACAAAAACGGTGTCCGACACCGTTTTTTCATTTTTTGAGTGTTAGTGCGGCGATGCGGGCTTTTTCGGAGCACTTTTTGAGCGTTGGTGTTGTAGCGATCGGGCGTAACGAGGGCGCGCGCCTGCGGGCGTGTCTGAGCTCGGCGGCGCGGGATTGCGCGGCCGTCGTTTACGTCGACTCGGGCTCGTCCGACGGGTCGGTGAATCTGGCTGAATCACTCGGGGCGGCGGTCGTTCCACTGGATCTTTCGATCCCGTTCACGGCCGCCCGGGCGCGGAACGAGGGGTTCGCGCGGTTGCAGCAGATCCTTCCCGACGTGCAGTTTGTGCAGTTCGTTGATGGTGACTGCGAGATCGTGAATAGTTGGATCGCGACGGCAAACGCGGCGATCTCGGCCGACCCGAAAATGGCCGTGGTCTGCGGGCGTCGGCGTGAGCGGTTCCCCGGGGCCTCGGTTTACAACCGCATGTGCGACATGGAATGGGACACGCCGATCGGCGAGGCGAGAGCGTCCGGCGGGGATGCCCTGATCCGCGTGGCCGCATTTACTGAAGTCGGAGGGTACGACCCCACCGTGATCGCCGGGGAAGAACCGGAAATGTGCGTCCGGTTGCGGCACAAGGGCTGGACTATTCATCGCATCGACGCCGAGATGACGCTGCACGACGCGGCCATGACGCGGTTTGCTCAGTGGTGGAAGCGGAACGTCCGCAGCGGGCACGCGTACGCCCAGGGCAACGCGATGCACGGCGAGCCGCCGGAATTATTCGCCCGACGGGAAGTTCGCAGCATCAGCTTCTGGACGACCGTGCCGATCTATCTGACGGCAGGATGCGTGATCCTGTCCGGTATACTTATCGGACCCCGGTGGTGCTGGCTCGGACTCGCCCCGCTGGGGGTTTATCTACTGCTGGCTGTGAAGATCGCCGGTTACCGGCGGCGGCTCGGTGATTCGACCAAAGACGCGATCGTTTATGGCGCGTTCACCGTTCTGGGTAAGTTCCCCCAGCACCTGGGCATCGGGTATTTCCGACGGGCAAAACGCCGCGGCCGGCGCAACGCGATCATCGAATATAAAGGCCCGAACTCGTCCGCATGACTCGACCCGAACCCATGCTCGTGCCCGAGCTGACCGGCCCCGCCCGGCAAGCCCCGTTTCGCCCCGACCTGATCGCCCCCACGGCCACTTTCGCCCAACTGCTCGTACACCGCCCGGTGCCGATCACCTATATCGCCGGCGTATTCCCGGCGCAGAGCGAAACGTTCGTTTACCGGGAAGTGCAGGCGCTCCGCGGGCGGGGTTGGACGGTCGATGTCGTGAGCCTGCGGAAACCGACCGGGCCGGTCTCCCCCGAACTCGACGGGCTGGAATGCGGACGAATCCTGGTCTACGGCCGAGGTCTGTTGAAGGTCTGCGGTGGTCTTCTGCTGGAAGTCGTGACGCACCCGCTGCGGACGTTGCGGACGTTGATCACGTCGCTGTCCGACGCGATCGATCCGGGTGAACCCACGGCTGCCAAGACTCGATTGCGCCTGATCGCGCAGGCGGTAGCGGCAATCTCACTCGCCCCGCGCCTTCGGCGCACTTTGACCGCCCACATCCATTGCCATTTCGCCCACGCACCTGCGACGATCGGCATGTACCTGGCAGGCCAGCTGCAGGTTAGCTTCAGCTTCACCGGTCACGCGAACGATTTGTTCCAGCGTCGCGCGTTGCTCAAACGCAAGCTCGAGCGGGTGGCGTTCGTCTCCTGCATCAGTGACTGGCACCGGGAGTTCTACCGCGAGATCGCCCGAGGGGACGACCAGACCTATCGGCTCATCCGGTGCGGCGTGGAAACCTCGCGGTGGGCATTCGGCCCGAAAAATTTGCGGGACTCGGTAACCCGGGTGTTGACTGTCTGCCGGCTTGTGGAGAAGAAAGGGACCGACCTGCTGCTCCGCGGTCTTGCGAGGTGGAAACCGGCCGGCGGTTGGGAGCTCACGATCGCCGGTGACGGGCCGGAGCGTCCGCGGCTGGAGGAACTTTCGCGATCGCTGGGCATCACCGCCCGGGTAAGTTTCTTAGGCGCGGTCGACAACGGCCGGGTGCGTGAACTGCTTGCGAATGCCGATGTGTTCGCCCTTCCGTGCCGGACCGATTCGGCCGGTGACAAAGACGGGATTCCTGTCGTGCTGATGGAGGCAATGGCGTGCGGCGTTCCGGTCGTGTCCGGGGACCTGCCCGCGATCCGGGAACTGGTCGAACCCGGCGTTTCCGGACTGCTGGTCAATTCGACGCGGGTCGAAGAGCTGACCTCGGCATTGGAACAGTTGGCAACTAATGCTACCTTGCGTACAACGCTCTCGCGCAACGGCCGTGAGGTGATCCTGCGAGAGTTCGATCTGGCGGTTAACATCTCGCGGATCGAGCGAGCGATCGAACGGACGGTCGGACGACATCGTGGATTTTCGGGAACCGACGACATGGTGAGTACTCCGGTGAGCGAGAACAACCAGCACCGCCGGTACGCCCTGATCACCCCGTGTAGGGACGAGGCCAAGTACGCCCGCAGAACGCTCGATTGCATAACGCGTCAGTTGATTCCACCGGCGATCTGGGTGATCGTCGACGACGGGTCCACCGACGAAACGCCTGCAATTCTGGCCGAATACGCGGCGAAATTTCCGTTCATCAAAATCGTGACACGCGGTGATCGCGGCGTCCGCAAGCTCGGCGGTGGTGTGATCGACGCGTTCTACAGCGGGTACGATTCGATCAATCCCGACGAATACGATTACATCTGCAAGTTGGATCTGGACCTGGACCTGCCGATTCGGTATTTCGAATCGTTGATGACGCGAATGGAAGCCGACCCACGAATCGGTACCGCCAGCGGGAAGCCGTATTACGTCGCCGAGGGCAAACGAATCCGCGAAGCGTGCGGGGACGAAAACTCGGTCGGCATGGTCAAATTTTACCGGGTCGCGTGCTTCAAGCAGATCGGCGGGTTCGTACACGAGTTGATGTGGGACGGCATCGATTGCCACCGTTGTCGAATGTCGGGCTGGATTGCCGTCAGCTGGAACGATCCCGAGCTGCGTTTCGAACACCTGCGACCGATGGGAACCAGTCACAAAAACTGGTGGACGGGCCGGGTCAGGCACGGAGTCGGGCAGTGGTTCATGGGAACCGGGCTGTTGTACATCATTGCGAGTTCGATTTACCGAATGAGCAAACCGCCGAGAATTCTCGGCGGGGTCGCGATGTTCTGGGGCTATCTCCGTAGCGCCCTGCAGGGCCGACCGAGGTACGGCGACCAAGCATTCCAACAATTCCTGCGGCGCTATCAGTGGGACTGCCTGATGCGCGGGAAAAAGGTCGCCACAGAATCTGTAAACCGATCCAGCGCAAAGGCTTGGAAGCCTCAGCAACAGCTGGTAAAGCTGTAGATTCGGGGCGGTCCGAAGGTGCGCTTGCGGTCTTTGCGGCTCAGTCCGGTCGCTGCATTTGGCATTGGTTTTGTGCGCGTTCGAGGTCGAAATCGTTTGGATTTTTCACTCCCGTATTTGTAGGTTCTGAGATAGATTAAAAGTCTCAGAACTTCATGCCGAGTTTTCCCCGAGATTGCCCGATAATGACTGAATGCGAGTTCCCGCTGTAATTGATCCGCTTGTTTAGCCGTAAGAGTTTTATGTATCTACGCCATGGCGATATCTCATGGGACCACCAAGACGGCAGCGATGCCGGAGCGGTGACTGCGATCGGTTCGACCACCGCGCACGGCGCGCACCGCCGTCGAAACGGGTCATTCAACCGGGCGACGACGAAACTGCCGATGATCGATTTGTGCGGCGTTCGGCTGCACTCGGTCACCGAACAGCAATGCGTCGACTACATCCTTAAAGAACTCGACGAAGGCCGCGGCGGGGTCGTGGTGACGCCGAATCTGGACCACCTCCGGCGGTGCACCCGCGACCTGCACTTCGGCGCGCTGGTCGCCGAAGCCGATCTGGTCGTCGCCGACGGGATGCCTCTGGTCTGGGCCAGCGCGCTCCAGGGCACTCGGCTCCCGCAACGGGTCGCCGGGTCGAATCTGATCTCCAGCCTCAGCGCCGGCGCGGCGGTTCGAGGAAAAACCGTCTTCCTGCTCGGCGGGGCCGAGGGAACCGCTAAGGGCGCCGCAGAAATCCTTCTCAAACGGAATCCTGAGTTGAAAATCGTCGGGTCTTTCTGCCCGCAAATCGGCTTCGAGTCTAAACCTAAACAGATGGCCGAGATCGTCGGCCTGCTCGAGTCGACCCGCCCGGATGTGGTGTTCGTCGCGCTCGGGTCGCCTAAGCAGGAACACCTGATCGCCAAGCTCAGGCCGTCCTTGCCCGACGCATGGTGGCTCGGTGTCGGTGTGAGCTTCAGCTTCCTGACCGGTCACGTGAAGCGTGCCCCGCTGATCATGCAGAGAACCGGCACCGAATGGCTGCACCGGCTCTGGCAGGAACCGCGGCGGTTGTTCAAGCGGTACATCGTCTCGGGCATCCCGTTCGCCATGAATTTGTTCGCACGATCGGCGATCCGCGGTATTCCGGCAAGGATGCACCGCCGGGGCACAATCAACGCCGCCCCGATAGAATCGGCCGAGATCACCGTACAGGGTTTCCTCCGGGCGCCGGGGTCGAGCGGCGTGCCGGATTCAACCGGGACTTCTTCGGGCACCAATGGCACAGGTGCGAATGACGCGGGCGCGAGCATCACCGTCGGCGCGACCAACGGAGCGCCGGTCGACGCGGCCGCCGAACGGCTGGCCCAGCGGGCACGTCGCATGACCGCCGGTCCGTCCTACCACGACGGCGCTTCGCTCCAGCGTCTCAAGGGACTCGTCCTGCTCGGCGGGCACGTGCGCTCCAGCCCGCTCAGCCAATCTATTGGTCGTTCTCTGCTCGATCTTCCGCTGGACGAAAATGGGTCGGTTTTAAATCACTGGTTGAATCACGCGACCGAATTGGCGAAAGCGGCCGGGATCGAGAAACTTCCCGTCCGGGTCATGGTCGACCGCGTCTCGCCTGAACCGATCAGTGCGGCAGTGAAATACTACGGCACGTTCCGCGTCGAGCGCGATCAGTCCGAATACCGCGGGACCGGCGGCGTCCTCGGTGACATGGCGGCCCAGTACGCGGACGACGATTTGATTCTCGTCGCCAATGCCGCGCAGATCTTATTGGACCCGCTCATTACGCTTGCGACCACGCTCGACCAACGCCGGGGCGACGTCGCCGTGGTCTCGCACCGCGACGGCACGCCTAGCGGGATGATGCTGATCACCTGCAAAACGCTTCGGCTCATCCCCCCCACCGGTTTTATCGATATGAAAGAGCAGGCGATGCCCTTGATCGCCCAGAAGTTCGCGGTCGAAGTGCTGCACCGGCGTCGGCCGACCGGTCTTCCAATCAGGTCGGTCAGCGATTACGTCAGCGCGTTGCGGTTCTACCACATGCGTAGGGCCGGTCGGATGACCTTGTCCGACCCGATGGCCGAGGATTGGCAACCGTCCTTCGGCATCGTCGAAGAAGGCGCGGTGGTCGACCCGAGCGCCCGTGTCCATGACTCGGTCGTGCTCCGCGGCGGTGTCGTCGAAGCCGGTGCCGTGCTGGTACGCTCGGTCGTATGCCCCAGCGGGCTGGTCCGCAAGGACAAGGCGCTGGTGGACGAGTTCGTTCGACCCGTTCAGGTGAACCGTGCTAACGGCAAGGGAACCGACAACGAAGGCCGCGCCGCTTAAGAAATGAAATATTCTGCCGAACGACCTGCAAGCCTTTATGACCAACCGCCTCTTACGTTCTGACCGCTGGACCTGGGCTCATGTCGCTGCCGCGGCAGTGATGGCGGTTCTGGGCGTCGCGGTCACCTGGAACGCCTGGGTGGACATTTTCCACATTGCGACCACCGACGAAGAAGCGGACCATGTGCTTCTGGTGCCATTGGTGGCATTGTGGATGCTGTGGGCGCGGCGGGTCCGGTTTCGATACTGCCGGCCGAGCTTCACACTGCTGGGGCCGATCATTGTCGCCATCGGCTGGATCATCCGGTCCTACGGATTTTATTACGGCGTCCTGTCCTTCTGGCACGGCGGTTCGGTGCTCGTGGTGCTCGGGTGCGTCGTGTCGGTGCTCGGCAAGCACGCGATCTTCCGATTCATCCCGGTCGTGGCAGTGCTCGTGTTTCTGGTCCCGGTGCCGGGCGAGATTCGGCTCCGGGTCGCTTTACCGCTGCAAAACTGGACCGCTCATATCGAACAGCTCGTCTTCCAGGTTCTGGGCATGGGAGCGCGGGTGGTCCGGTCGGGCAATCAACTGCTGTTCAACGGAAAACCTGTTAATATCATCGAAAAATGCAACGGGCTGCGAATGGTGTTCGGCCTGATTCTGGTCAGCTACGCCTTCAGTTTCAGCCTGCCGCTGCGGAACAGCGTGCGATTTTTAATCCTGATCGCCAGCCCCTTTGCGGCGATTTTGTGTAATCTGATCCGAATCCTGCCTACCGTATGGGTATACGGGATCGCCTCGCAGAGCACTGCCGAGCGGTTCCATCTGTATAGCGGCTGGTTAATGCTGGTGATCGCCCTGCTAATGTTGCTGGGAATCCTTCGCGTGCTGCGATGGGCGATGATTCCGGTGATGCGGTTCACGCTGGCCGGGTAGGCCTTTCGGCGCTGCCGGTGACCGTCCGGAATTATCGGTTTATGCAACGTCGCTTCGAATTCGATATTGAGTGGTGAGACCGCGCGTCGGACGGGACCGACCCCGTGGGCGATCGCAGTACGACTCTGAATGAAGAATTATCGGACCATTCTCGCCGCCCCTGCCGTGTGCGGGGCACTGCTGGTCGGCATGAGCGCCGAGCGGTCCAGCTGGGTCACCCCCGCCGCCGCCGAGCCGTATCACGTTCACGCCAAGGCCGCGATCAATTCGATCCCGCTCCAGATCGACCGCTGGTCCGCCCAGCCGCTCGAAATCCCCCACGAGGCGATCACCATCCTTCGGCCTAACGCGATCCTGTCCGTTCAATACCGCGACGACGACGTGTCGAACCCGCGGTCGCGCGACCGATGGGCCAATCTGCTGGTCGACCAGTGCCGGGACGCCCGCGACATGAACGGGCACTGGCCCCACAACTGTTATGTCAACAGCGGGCAGGAAGAACTGCTGGCCGTCCCCCGGGACTGGCGGGTCGGTAACCTGCTGATCCCCGGCACCGAATACCGATTCCGACAGACCACCGCGACCGAATTCAGCGAAACAGCCGTCTACAACTTTCTGATCGTCCCGGATCGCGGCATCCTCCGCGACATGGACGGCGTCAGACAGGCGTCCGGGGACCTGCAACGAAGGTTCTTCGGGGCCGCCCAGTTTCAACTGGTGATGAACGCCGACCTCCCACAGGCCGAGCGGGACGAGATTTTTAAAACACTGATGGAACCGTGCGTGCCAGTCATACGGACGTTGATGTCGTCCGGAGGAAATCAATGAGCAACAAATTTCAGCTCTCGACCAATACCCAAGCCGCCGCCGACTTCTGGACCCAGGGCGGGTCCACCGTCCTGGCCGCACCAGGACAGGGGAACTCCGGCACCGGCGTCAGCGCACCGCCCCCGCCGGCCCGTTCGCCGATGAAAAAGATCCACCGGCTGCTGCGCGGCCGCTACCCGCTGGCGATCACGCTCGCGGCGATCTGCGGCCTCGGTGGCGCGGCCGTCGGTTTCCTCGCGGTCCCGCCGAAGTTCGAAAGCACGGGGCTCGTCAACATCAACCCGACCATCGTTGGCGCCGGTCTGACCGACGCCCTGATCCCGATGGTCAACATGTACATCCAGGGACAGATCGGGCTGATCACCAGCCCGGCGGTCGCCGACCTTGCCATGAAAGACCAGGCGTTCGTCGACGCCTGGCGCGCGGCGTACGGGTCGCAACCGTTGCCCGCCGTTCCTGATTTCGTGAACGCCATCGACATCGAGCACAAAGCCAACGGCCCGCTGATCCGCGTCACGTTCGCCGACCGCAATCGCAACGTCGCCCAGACCGGGGCAAGAGCCGTTCTCGCGTCTTATATGCTCCGTCACGCCAACGGCGACGACTTTCTGGACGTCAATAAAAAGCTCGAGTTCAACCACCTCGATCTCGAGAGCCGGAACGTCGAGCTGGAAACCAACAAGAACACGCTGCGTGAGCTGGCACGGAAGTTCGGCACCACCGACCTGACCGAACGCGACCGCGCGGTACAGGAAAACCTCGACCGTTACGAAACCGAGTTGTCTCAGGCCAAGGGCGCGTACGAAATCGCCCGCTCCGCCGCCGACGGTAAGCCGGTGTTGACCAGCAAGCCCGACCCCGAATTCGTCTACCGCAAGATCGCCGACCTGCCGAACCAGCAGATGGCCAGCGACCTCGCCTACCGCGAGGAAGCACAGCTCAACCTCGGGAATCTGCTCGCGACCTACGGCCCCAACCACCCGGCGACCAGGCGTGCGCAGCAGACGGTAATCTCCGCCCAGCAGCGGGTTCAGGACTTCGCGCACGAGTTCCTCAACGCCAACCAAAACAAGCTGGATATGCTGTCGCTCGAACCGGCGAACGGCGCCAACCTTGAAGCCTTGAAGCAGAACCAGAGCCGGCTCGAGAAGACGGTTCAGGACCTTCGCGCCCAGGCCGCGGACATCGGTTCGCAGCGCCGGCAGATCGAAGAAACCCAGGCCGAGATCACCCGCATCAACGCCCAGCGGGCCGTCGATCAGCGGAACATCAACGAACTCGAAGCGACACGCACGTTGACCAAAACGGTCGTCGTCTTCGACCCGGGCAGCGAACCGCAATTGTCCGGCGACAAGCGCAAGCTGGCAGCGGGCGTGGGGCTGTTCTTCGGGGGCTTGTTCCCGATCGGACTGCTGATGCTCTACGGCCTTCGCGAAAACAAATTCCGGTTCAGCGACGACGCCAACAGCACGGACCTCGCCGGTGTCACCCTGCTAGGCATCCTGCCGAATCTTCCCGACCGGCTCAGCGACCCCCAGCAGGCCGGCATCGCCGCCCACTGCGTGCACCAGATCCGCACGATGCTGCAGATCAGCCGGCACAACGACGAACCGCAGGTCCTTTCGATCACCAGCGCCAGCGCCGGTGACGGCAAGACCAGCCTCACTTTGGCGCTGGGCCTCAGCTATGCCGCGTGCGGGGCCCGCACGCTGCTGATCGACTGCGACCTGGTTGCCGCGGGGCTCACCCACCGCTTGAACGTCAGCTCGCCGGACGGCGTGCTCGAAGCCGTCGCCAACCGGGCCTTGCTCGAATACGTCCGGACGACCGACATCGCCGACGTGGCGATCCTCCCTGTGGGAACCACCCACGCCCATCACGCCAGCACGCTGTCACCGGTCGCGCTGCGGAGACTTCTGAGCGAGGCCCGCAAGCACTTTGACATCGTGATCGTCGACACCGGTCCGATCCTGGGCAGCATCGAAGCGAGCCTCGTCTGCGCCGCGGCCGACCGCACGATCCTGGCCGTCGCCCGCAATCAGCAACGCCCGCTGGTCGAGAAGTCGATCGAGCACCTGAACTCGATCGGTTCGAATCTGGCCGGTGTGGTGTTCAACCGCGCCCAGGCGAACGACTTTGCCAAGAGCATGAGCGGGGTAGGCCTGCGGAGCCGCGTCCCCGACGGCCAGCCCCCCCGCGGTGGACCCGGCGCGTCGGCCAGCCAAGCGGCCGCCGCCAATGCCGTCGCGGGCTCGTTCAAACGCGCCGGATAAAGTACAACGACCGGGACAGCGGTAGGGCGCCAGCGCCCGGCCGCGGGTGAGTATGACTGAGCGGGCGAACCATCCGGGTTCGGTGTAAGAATCATGAGCAGGGCCGAAGCCATCTTCCTTCCGACTCCGCCCATGTCGGCAGCCCCCGGGACCGAACCGGTGACCACTGCCGTCGCCGGCACGATCCCCGCGCAGACGCCCCCGCCGGTCCGCACCATCTGGGGGCTCGACCCCTCGCAGCTGCATACGCGGTACTGGGCGTCCAATGGCGTCCAGGTGGTCCGCCAGGGTGAGCCCAGCGAAATTGTCAAGCATGCCGAGCTTTTTCTGCTGATCGAATCGCCGACGTTCACGCTGTTCCGATTGGCCGACGTGCTGGATGCGTTGAACTGGATCAAACCGCAGGTCCTGTTCGTCCGCCTTCACGACAGCCGGGACCGCAGCTACCGTGAGCACGTCGTCACCGACGAATTCGACCAATTCATCAAATTCGAGCGAATCTACGAAGGCACCAGCAGGCTCACCCGAGTGGCGATCACGCCCGACCGCGACATCGCCAAGCTGTGGCAAAGCGCCCCCGATGCCGTGACCGGCTGGCGGCGGCTCCGTAAGTTCATCCGCCGGACCGACCGCACGACCTTCAGCGTCGACGGGCACCTGTACGACCGCACCGTCCACCGCGAAATCGCTTATTTCGTTTACGACCTGGTGTCGCGCTGGCACAAGCCCGACTCGACCGTGCTTCGCGCCCGGTCGGTCAACGGCCAGGTCTGGCGGGACGCCCAGGCGAAGATCGACGCCGGCGCGAAGTTCATCGGACCGGTCTGGATCGGGTGCGGCCGCAAGGTCGCTGCAACCGACCTGCCCATCGTCGGGCCCGCGGTGATGTGGGACGACCCGGCCAACCGACCGGTCAACGACGACATCCACTGGCTCCACATCGAACCTTCGTCGATGCCCGATCAGGCCCCACCCCCCCGCCACGAGTCACTGCTCGACCGCGTCGCAAAGCGGGCGTTCGACCTTGTCTTCGCCTCGACGGCGATGCTGCTGACGCTCCCGCTGTACCCGCTGTTCATGCTCGCAATTTATCTCGAGGACGGCCGGCCCTTTTTCTTTGCCCACAAGCGCGAAACACGCGGCGGCCGCGAATTCGGCTGCGTGAAGTTCCGGTCGATGCGCAAAGACGCCGAGCAGATGAAAGCCATTCTGAAGAAGAACAATCAGGCCGACGGGCCGCAGTTCTTCATGGAAAATGACCCCCGGCTGACCCGCGCGGGCCGGTTCCTCCGGAAGTACAACTTCGACGAGTTACCTCAGTTCTGGAACGTGCTGACCGGTGACATGTCGATCGTCGGTCCGCGTCCGAGCCCGCGGAAGGAAAATCAGTACTGCCCGCCGTGGCGCGAAGCCCGGCTCAGTGTGCGGCCCGGAATCACCGGACTGTGGCAAGTTAAACGCACCCGCCGGGCGGGTTCGGATTTCCAGGAATGGATCAAATTCGACCTGGAATACGTCGAAAAACGCAGCTGGTGGATCGATATTCACATCATCTGGCAAACCGTCGCCAATATCCTGGGGAAGGTCAGCCGGTCGGATTAAGAAATTTGCGTACCGCGAAATGAAGCTGCTGGTTTAGGCGCTCGTGCGTTGTTAGCATGTGCCCCGTAGCAATCTGCGGCAATAGGCAAAATTCGTAAAACAGGGTCGATATCCAGCAGTCCTCATGAACCTTAGGCCTAAAACAAAACGCCGGTTGCTGGCTTTGACGGCCGGGGGAGTGGTCTTCACCGCCGCCGCGTCGGTGTTGATCTACGTCCAGCTGAACCGCGAAGAAAGCCGGCAGCGCGAGTTGCGTGCCAACGGCCTCGGGGCCTACCAGCGGGGCGCGTTCGCCGAAGCAATCGCGGATTTTAAGCAGTACCTCGGGAACGACCGCCTCGACGGCGAAGCCGTTTATGCCTACGCCGTTTCCCGCAGTCGCGTCCCCCTGCCCGACCTGGGGCATCTTCGCGAGGCCAAGTCGCTGTTTACCCGGTATCTCGAACTCAAGCCCGGTGACCCGGGCGCACAACACCAGTTGCTAGACATCTACCGTCGGTTGAACTACACCGCCGAGGCCGACGTCCTGGCCGACACGCTGCTGTCGCACGTGCCCGACGACGTCCCCGCGTTGAACGTGAAGCTCGCCGTGCTCGCCGACAAGGCGAAGTACGCCGACGCGTTGAAGATCTCGCAAAAGCTTAACACGCTGACCCCGCTGGACCTGCGGACCCAGGAGATCACCTACGACCTGATGCTGCGGTGCAAGCGCCCCGCCGCGGAGCTCAACGCCCGCGCCGACGGCATGCTCGCCGAGCACCCCGCCGACCCGCGGTTCGAACTGCTCCGCGCCGACGCCGCCGCTTTAACCGGGGATCTGGACACCGCCCGCCGCTGGCTCCGCACCGCCGCGACGCGGCCGCAGCCCGATTCGCAATCGGTGCAGATGCTCGCCGGGGCGATGGACCGGGTTTCAATGTGGAACGACGCCGGTGATCTGATCGCCAAATCCGCGGCCGCACCGTCGGCGGCAGCGAGCATCACCGCCGCCTGGGTGCAGCGGATGTACGAAGCCGGCCAAGTCGACCAGGCGCTGGCGAATCTCAAGAACGTGAGCCTGGATACCACCTCCGATGCTCGCCTGTTGGGTTTGAAGGGGCTGATCCTGTTCACCCGGTCGGTGTCCGATCCGGATGCCGCGGTCGCGCTCAAAGCGCTGGACGACCGGCTCGACGACCCGATCGCCGCGTCGTGGTCGGCTCTGCTGCACGCCGATTTCGTCGAAGGATTGGACGACCCCAAACGGGCCGCGGTGCTGTGCGCGTCGGCGTCGCGGCAGGACCCGGACAACCCCATCGCCCGGTTCGATCAGGCCCGGGCGTTCCTTCGCCTCGGGGAAAGTGAACTGGCGCTGAAATGCCTCCGCCAGACGACCGATCTGTCGCCCGGTTGGTCCACCCCTTACGTCATCATGGCCCGCACTTTGCTCGAGCGGAATCAGGTTCTGGACGCCTCGGATCCGGCGCACGCGGCATTCGAGCGCAACACCACTTCCGCCCCGGCCCGGACGACGCTGGTCGTCACCGCCGACCTGCAGCCCCGGTCGACCGACCTGCCCGCGCAACTCGATTTCGCAAAAACGGTCCATCAGGAGTTGCCCGACGACTACCAGGTGCTGGCCGCCTACGCCGACCTATTGGCGCGGACCGACCACAAACAAGAGGCGAGCGATTTGATCCTCGCCACCATCGCGAGTCCGTCGATTAATGCGGGCACGCTCTGCGACCTGTTGAAGGTCAGCGACGCCAATCATCTCGATCTGACCGACGCGATCGCCGACCGCGCGACCCGTCATGCCCCGGGAAGCCCGGAGGGCCTGGTCGACCAGGTCCGACTGTTCACCGCGGCCGGCCGGGCCGTGGAGACACACCGCACGATTCGAAATGCGATCGGGCACGACAGACCCGAATGGCTGCTCGCGATCCTCAGATGCCGCGAGATGGCCGGCGACCCCGGGCTCACGCCCGAGTGGGCCAAGCTCGCCGACGGCTCGCCTACCGACCTGACGATCCAGCACGCGACGCTCGCGTCGACCGCCGCCTGGGCCGACCGCAATCTGATCGATCGCGTGATCAGCCGGTGTCGCGACCTGACCGGCACCGATGCCGTGCAATGGCGGATGGCCCGCGCCCGCTGGCAACTGGAGTCACCGCAGGACACCAAGGCGAACGCGACCGCGGTCGCCACCGAGATGGCCGACGTCGCCGGCGACGTCCCGCGGATGGTCGAAGCCCATCTGATCTGGGCCGAAGCGCTGCAGCGGCTCGGGGATCAGACCGGCGCGATCAAGCAGATGCGCGACGCACAGGCGATCGCGCAGACGCCGGCCGTGACCGTCGAACTCGCGCGGCTGCTCGCCGCGCAGGGCCAATATCACGAAGCCGTCACGTTGACCGAATCAGTGGCCGGTAGCCCGGCATTGTCGGCCGGTTCGCGGGTCAGTGCGGTCCGCGTCTATTGCCAGGCCGGGGAACCCAAAAAAGCCATCGATCTGCTCGAAAACATGCCGGGCGACCACACCGTCGAACAGGACCTGCTGCTGGCCCGGATTTACACCGACCAGGGGGACGACGTGTCGGCGTCGCACCTGTACGGGCGGCTGTTGCAAGTGTCTAATCCGACCCCCGCGGTGCTCCGGGCGTACGCGTGGTTCCAGGCGTCGCGCGGGAATGTGACCGACGGCCGCGACACGATCAAACGAATGGACCTGAACCACGGCACCCCGGGCGAGGCGGCGCTCGCGATCGCCGATTTCGAAGCCGCGTTCGGCACGGCCGAATCAGCAACGACGGCCTACCAAGCGGCGGCGCGGCAGGCACCGAACGATCCCAAACCGTGGGTCGCATCGGCCGGGTTCAAGCTCCGCAGTCGCGACTATCCCGCCGCCGCCGTGTCCGTCGACCAGGGCCTGAAACAGTGCCCGGGTGACCCAACGTTGAACTCGCTTTCGGTACAGATCAAATTCCTTGCGAGCCTATCGGCCGGCGTCGAGATTCAGCCGTTGGTCGACGCGATCGCCGGCGACCCGACCAACCCGTCGGCGGTCGGCCTTCTCAACGATCTGGTCGCGAGCCGTTCGGCCGGGGAATCGGCCGACAAACTGCAAGTCCGGCTAGCCGACGCGGTCCGGCGCGACCCGCGGTTCCTGCCGGCCCAGCTGATGCTCGCCTCGTCGTACGCCGCGACCGGGCTGACCGACGATGCGGTGCGGGTCGCAAGGCAGATGACCGAGTCGTTTCCGACCTCGGTCGAGCCGGCCCGGATGTTGACCCGGATTGAGGGCGATCGCGGGGATTGGCAGGCCGGATTGAACGCAGCCGCGAACTGGCGCAACCGGTCGCTCGCGCACCCCCAGCCGGCCGACAACGCGATCGCGATGGCGCAGCAGCGATTGAACCACCCCGAGGTTTCGGTCGCGGTGCTGTCCCCGTATCTGCCGCGGTGCACGCCGGTAGTCCAGACCGCTCCCGATGTCGCCAGCGACGACTCGACCACGGTCGCCGTGTACGCCCGGGCGCTTGCCGTCGAGCAGCGGTATGCCGAGATGCAGTCGCTCGCCGCCCCGCTGTGCAAGCAGTCGGCCGGCTGGCGGCATCAGGTGCTGCGGATGGTCGCCGAGACGGCTCCCGACGCCGCCACCGCCGCCGCCCAGATGGCACCGATCGAGGCGATGGTCCCGGCAGGTTCCGTCGACGACCGTATTGCCATGGCCGACGCGCGGTACACCGCAGGTGTCCGCCTGAACGATACCGAATTGCTTCAGCGGTCCCTCGACGTGCTCGACCCGTTGACCGACGCCGGCGCGGTACCGGTCGACGCCTGGTTGCTGCTCGGCGCGATCCACCAGCATATGAATCAGCCGACCGAGGCCGAAGCGGCCTACCGGAAGGCAATCGCCCTGTCGTCGACGCTTCCCAAGGCGAAAAACAACTTGGCCGTTCTGATCCTCCAGCGTAACGGCGACCTGAAAGAGGCCCGGACGCTGTCCGAGCAAGCCGTGAGCATTGATCCGAACGACGGAGCGATCCACCTGACGCTGGGCGAAATAGCTTCGCAGCAAGGCGATCTGGATGTGGCCCGGGCACACTTCGAAACCGCGACCCGGTTGGACCCCCAGAACGCAACCGCATTGGTCGCCTTGGCCGAGACGCAGTGCAAGGCCGCTCAGTTGGACAAGGCGATCGAAACGGTCCGCCGGATTGACAACGTGATGCAGGTCATCAGGAAACCGCTCGACCCGGCCGTCCGGCAGCAGCTGGACCGCGTTCGCGAAGCGTGCAAGCGTGCCTCGGCCGTCGGCTAACCCAACTCGCTCGCGGCACCGATCGAATGCGTTTTTCCTGAAATCGCGGCTGCAGTTAACAAAACCTTCCATAATCTAACATAAAATCGCCATTTTTTAGAGATTGTTGCTAGAACTGGTGGGTGAGAGCTTTCGGCGGTACGGCCAGTTTGGAGCGTAGTACGGCCTACGCATGCTGATTGAAAAGGATCGGCCAGTGCAACCACGCGGCCATTTCCAGAAGGCCGCCCAGGACTGCCATCGCGGCAATGAACAACGCGGCCAGAACCGAGGTGTCGGGCGTTCCAGGCTGCCTGGCCCCGGTGCTGGCAAAGAAAGTGATTGCTCCACCGACGAGACCGGCCAATGTGGGCAGGACGGAAAACGGGAGCGCGGCATCAAGTCCGCCGCAGCAGAGCGTGAGGATCCCGAGTCCCGCCAGGCAACCGGCAAGACTAAGCCCCCCGCCGACGCGCACCAGCGTGCTTCGGCTTCGGACGGCGATCATTTCGTCGACGGACTCGGCGGCGGTGGAATGAGCGGTGTTCATCGGGATGTACCCGCGAACGTATCCCCGGGTGTCTGATCGCACAAGCCAGAACGCGTGGCGAGAACGCGTGTCGCTGCGTCGGATTACTTTCCCGTCGCAGGCGCGGGCGTTTCGACTTTGCGCGCCTCGGGAACGCGGAAGTTCGTCTGACAGTGCTGGCATTTCACCAGCTTGCCACGAACCTGATCCGGGACGCTCAAAAATTTCCGGCACTGCAGGTTCGGACAAATCATCTGTACGGGCATAGCTGGCCTCCAACAGAGTTATCGGTCGAAGACGTGCGGAAGTTAAACGATAGCAAAAACACCCGGGTCGGCGTTCCCGCGGTTGGGATCAGGTTCCTTTGAGTGTCGTCGGCTTGTCCAGCAGGATACGCAAGCGAAACGGCAGGTCGCTCCGTTGCAACTGCGGGTTTTTAAGGTACGGCGTGTAAAGCGGATCGCCGACGTACGACATCATCCAGCTGGCCCACGGAACGGTCTTCCAATAGACCTCGGCCATGGGGAGTTTGCCGGTCAGGACCAGCGGGAAAAAGTCGTCGGGGCGGGGGAACGCGCCGAGGAACGGCTCGGCCACAGAACCGAGCGTGCCGCAGATTCCGTCGGTGACCAAGCCGTGAACCCAGCCGGTTTCATTCGGCCCCCGCAAGCTGATCAGTTCGTAACTGGCGATGTGATATCCGACCGCGCCGGGGTTCAGCTTGCAGGACGGGATGTAATTCCTGGCGCTGTGCCAACCACAATACAGGGCAACGTCCGAAACGCTGCCGGCCGGCATTACTTCGGGTTTTTCGTCCAGAGTCACCTGCAGCTTGGTACTGCCCCGCAGCAGCTGGTCCAGATTGCGAAGATACTGGTCATACATGCCGTACCCTTTCTGCTCCGGTTTTTCCTCGCCGGCCTTCACACCCAGCGAATCAAGCACAACGCCGCCGGTCAGTCCCTGCTGCTCGGTCTTGACCGATGTTGTGATCATCGATTTGACGAGTTCCGGCGTGGGCGCGTCGAGACGGGCGATCATTAACGTCGGTTGATGCACCTGCATGCGGGACTGGTAGAACAGCGGGTTCATCATCCACGCCTTGTGCGGGTAGACGGTCCATTCGCAGGTCAGCATTTCGCTGTCGACCGACGCAGAACTCTGCGCGGGGTCCAGGTAATCGACCTGGTCTTTCATCAGCTGCATGTACGGAAGCAGCCCGAGACTGCTGAGCGACAGGTCCCGCAGCTTCGCGCGGGCGGCCCCGTCGTAAAACATCTGTTCGAGCCGGCCCGCCTCGGCGATCGTCTTGTTGTACTCGGTAGACATCGTCGTAACCGGTTCCATGTCCGACGGCTTGGTTGTTCCCTTGGCGGTCAAGTCGAACGCGATCTTCTTGATCGCAGCGCCCTGGCCCATCAGCGGGGTCGCGGCCGCGTAAAAATCGGCGGTGATCCGATCTTTGGTCTGGCCGTTAGGAATGGTCGTGATCTGCTGCGAGATCGACTGTGCCGCGACGACGAACCGGCGGCGAAGGTCGTCGAGATTCCCTTCAGACCCGTTGGGAACAAACGTCGGGTCGAGCTTGAGCGCGATCGCCTCGACGGCCTGCACGGGCGGTCTGACCTTTTCGGGCAGTGACACCAGCGTCTGGCGGAGTTCAATTAATTCCTTGCCTTCCTCGGCGGAATTCACGCGCGTGCCGATCCGCAGGGGCACGCCGTAAAATAGCACCAGGCATTTCACCTTGGTCGTCAGATGCCCGGACTTCAGGAACTCGCGGACCTGCGGGACCACCAGTTCCTCGTATTCCCGCGTCGTCATCTCGTCGGTCTTGGGGATGTTGTCGAGCTCGAGGATCCGGTTCTCAGGGATGTGCCTTTGCACCGCGTAGAACGCCGCGAGTTCTTTGCCCGCCGGCTCGGCAGAATTGACCACCAGCGCGATCTCGTCCGGTTCCAGCGCCAGCGCACGGGTCCCACTGAAAGGGATCGACATCACAGCAACGGCGAGCAGACTACGACGGAAAAAGGAATTCAATTTCACGCCGCGAATGCTACATCGAAACAGCGGCCTGCGACAGCGAGCATTCTTTAGACTTCGATCCTGAGGTACGCCGAAGAGCTGGGAGTTTCTTGACGCCCGGCCCGGCCTTTCGGCGGTCCTCAGAACCGGCGTCTTACTTGTCATCGTGCCCTAACTGATCGTCAGCTGCGGCGCGGCCGTCGTGAGATTCCGCTGCTGAATCTGTGCTGCCAAGTTTGTGACCACGGTCTCCAGCGATTCCCGGAGCTGGGCGTCGCCTTCGAAGTTGCGGATCGGGGTGCCGGCATCGCTGTTTAGCCGCAGTTCTTGAAACATCGGCACCGCGCCAAGGTACGGGAGCCCGAGCCGCTGCGCCGCCTTCTCGGTGCCGCCTCGGCCGAAGATGTCCATGATCTCGCCGTTGGGCATCGTCACATAGCTCATGTTCTCGATCATCCCCAGGATCGGTGCGCCAAGCTGCTCGAACATCCGCACCGCCCGCACCGCGTCGTCCAGCGCCACCTGCTGCGGCGTGGCCACGATCACCGCTCCGCTCAGCGGTAACAACTGACACAGCGTCAACGGCACGTCCCCCGTGCCGGGCGGCAGGTCTACGATCAGGTAATCCAGCTCGGGCCATTGTGTGTTATCGAGCAGCAGCTGCTTGAACGCCCCGTGGGCCATGGGCCCCCGCCAGATCAGCGGTTTTTCCTGTTCGACCAGCGCGCCAATGGTGATCGCGTGCAACCCGTGAACGTTGAACGGGACAATTTTCCCATTGCGAAGGCCGGGTTGCAGGCCCTTGATGCCCAGAAGGGTCGGCATGCTGGGGCCGTAGATGTCCCCGTCCATGAGCCCCACGGTCGCGCCGGTACGCTGCAGCCCGATCGCGAGATTCAACGCCATCGTGGATTTCCCGACACCGCCTTTGCCCGCGCCGACGGCGACCACGTTCTTCACCTGCGGTAATGCCGACACCCGGGCCGCGGCTGCGGGGTTCGTTGCCGACGCGCCGACGAATTCGATCTCCACCTGTTCCGCGCCGGCCTGCCGGAGCACCGCCCGGGCGTCGCGGTCGATGACCTGCTTCGCCTGCGGCGTCGAGGTGCCGGTGTCTATCCGAAGTCGGACGGTCGACCCGTCGATCTGGACCTGTTTCACCATGTTCAACTGGACGATGTCTTTGAAAAGTTCCGGCTCTTTGACCGAACGAAGCGCCGCGAGTACCTGATCCTGTTGCAATGCCATACTTGTCTCCAACGAAACGAACCGGGAAACGATCGAGTATAGCAGTGCGGGCGGTCCTGTGGTTAGAGCGGACGCCCGGCGGGTGAGTTTCGTTTTTTCGCGTCGGCAAGCCGGTCGATCGTCTGCGCGGTCATTTGGTGACCAGTTCGTCGCGGAGCCCGGCGGCCATCGCCTCGCCCGCGTGCTGGGCGCTGAGCGTCGGCAGGTACGTCGCGCCACGTGCGTCGACGCTGACATTGAGCACGACCCTGCCGGTGGCGACGTCCACCATCGACCCGACTGCTTTGCCGTTCCCGACCAGGTGTTCGGACGGGATCACGAAGCAGCCGATGATCGTCAGGTCGAATATTTTCAGCGGGGTCGGAGTGCTCGTCTGGTCGATCGTCCCGCCGTAAACCAGCACGTAGTTCAACCCCATCTCTGCCGCGAGGGCCCGGACGCGGGACAACTCGGCGACCCCGAACGTGGTCTTGGGGCGACCGGCCGAGTCGCAGGACCAGCGGTCGAAGTTTCCCGCCAGCGGTTCGACGACGTTGAACAATTCCGGGTGCGCCCGGAAGGCGTCCAATGCCGACTGCGGTGGCGCGCCTTCGCCGACCTGCACGACACCGACGCGCATTGGCAACACGATGTTCGGCGGGACCGCGACGGTGAGGGCCGCCGGGCGCGTGGCGGCCGGCATTGCCGTTTCGACCGGGGTTGGCACGACCCGCTGCGGCCGGGTGTCCGGCGGTAGCTGGTATACCGCTGACGTTAGACTCTGCGACTGGTCTTCGTGCGGCGACAGACCGCTGGACCCGCACCCTGCCGTCGCCGCGAGTAACAACGTTACCGAGAGTGTTCGACTTCGCATTTGAGATACACCTTTCTATTGAGTCCGAGCAGCGAACGAGCCGCAATATTTATGTTAGTTAGTATTAACTAGTTTATATCCGGCGTCAAGCGTTTTTTGGATTCGAACGGTTTGGTTCACCGCGGAGTCGCAGAGACACGGAGAAATACAAGCAGCAAATTCATTCTTAAAGGAGTTTAAGAAAAACTCCGAGGGTACTTCTCCGCGTCTCGGCGTTTCCGCGGTGAAAAGCATTTCAAAAGCGATTACAGTCCGGCGGTGAAGCTTGCTCAACCGATGTCGATCGGAGGTCGGTCGGACAACCGTCCGATGATTCCGCATTGGCGGTGGTGGTCGATGACACACTGGCTGGTCGCGGTGAACGTCGCGGTTTACATCGTCGACTTGCTGCTGCGGGGGCAGCTGACTTATCTCGGGGAGTTCAGCGGAGCGACCGCCGTCTATGGCATGCAAGTTTGGCGGTGGGTGACGTACGCGTTTCTGCACCGATCGCCAGAGCACTTATTTTTCAACGTCATGGGACTGCTGGCGTTCGGCCCGCCGGTGGAGGCGGTGTTGCGGCGTTGGGCTTATCTGATTTTTTATCTGCTTGGGGGGATCGGTGGGCTGCTGGGGTACCTGCTTCTTTGGCGGCTACAGATTCTGCATGTCGATGCGGGCACGACCATGGTCGGCGGATCGGCATGTGTCTTCGGCTTGATCGCGGCGGCGGCTTACTTGGTACCGAACCGGGTCGTCAACCTGATCTGGCCGCCGATGCAGCTTCGGTATCAGACGCTCGCCTGGGTGTTCGTCGGGATCGCCTTCATCAGAATTGCTCAGGTAGGAGCGAATGCCGGCGGTGAAGCCGCTCACCTCGGCGGTGCCGCCGTTGGTTTTGTTTTGGTCCGCAATCGTCAGTGGTTCAGCGCGGCGGGGCCGAAACGCACACGCCGAAAATTCTGGCAACCGGGTGACCCGGCGAGCAACTTTTTCAGAGAAGACGTCCCGAAAGACTGATACTCACTTCAGATGACACACGATGAAAATCTTTAACAGCCGAGGCCGGGGGGCCACAGATCGAACTCGAAATTTCGCGATTTACCGGTCGATTCCCGCCGTGCCGGGACGGGGCTACCAAATATTTGATGATCAAAACGCGACGCGAGGAACAGCCTGACGACGGCCTACGCCGCGGTCGCGCGGGCCGTGGGAACGGGACGCGCGTTGGTGTCGTCGGCGGCTTTGGGGATGATCGCGGTCTGGGTGATGACGTACCCGCGGAACCGGCCGCCGCGGACGACGGGCCGGCCCTTGCTGGTGACCCACATCGGGCGGTTGTCGCGAGCGTAAAGCAGAATGTTAATTCCGAACGGCTCGCCGGCCTTGCAGCGGGCGCGAAGCACTTCCACGGTGCGGAAGTCCGTGTGCTGGCCGTGCAGCGCCATCGCAGGCGTCTGGCCGACGACGTCCTTGGCAGTGAAACCAGTCAGCGTGGTGAACCCCGGACTGACACACGCGATTTTCCCCTGATCGTCGGTAACGATGACCGACGTGGTGGTCGACAAGGCCAAGTCGCTTAAGTCATCCGCAGCACCGGTGACAATCCCAGCCAATTGGCCGGCAACTTTGCTGATTTCATTGATGACGATTCGGAGCGGGTTCCGCCGGCTGTAATTCATCTGCGTCATGATCAAACCACTTTTAATAGACAGGGCTCTAATCTTCGTCGGCACACGGACAAAATTCGCTGAAGCGTTTTGCACTAAAAATGGCTCGAAAACGTTTATAGGACGCGGCATGCGTGAGTTTTCCGTCCGTTGCAGTTACACATGCGGACTATGTCAGCACGCGCCGTGTTCTTCGACCGCGACAACACGTTGATCATCAACGACGGGTACCTCGGGGATCCCGCCGGCGTGGTGCTCATGCCCGGCGCCGGTGCGGCCGTCGCGCGGGCAAAGCGAATGGGATTTGCGGCGGTGACGGTAAGCAACCAGAGTGGGGTCGCACGGGGGCTCTTCGACGAAGACACGGTGCGGGCAGTCGATCGGCGGATGAACGAACTGCTGACCGCCGATGATCCCGACGCGGTTATCGACCTGCACCTGTTTTGCCCGTTTCACCCGCATGCGAAACTGGAGAATTATCGACGTGACAGCGACCTGCGAAAGCCGGCCCCCGGGATGTTGCTGCTGGCAGCGAGGCAACTGGGTCTGGACCTTACCAAGAGTTGGCTGATCGGGGACGCACTTCGCGACATCGAAGCCGGCAGGGCTGCCGGGTGCCGAACGATTCTGTTCGACCCACCGGGTATCGCGGCATCGCCCGAGGCGGCACGGAATGGTCGGTCAGCGGCGGGGTTCGAAACGACCGAGCTCCTTACGGCCGTCCAGTACATTCAGCGCCATTCGCTCGAGCCCAGCAAGTAAAAAAGCCCAGAGAGCAACCTCGCGGGCCTTTCGATAGAAGGAAACGGTGTCCGACACCGTTTCCGTTTGCTGTTTTATAAACTTAATTAATTCAACTGCTTATAAAAACGGTGTCCGACACCGTTTTTCTGTTTTATCGACGTCGTCTTGCGTGCAGATCTTTCAGAAAGCGGATAAATCCAAGCGATAGAAAAAGGCCCGGAGAGGGAACTCTCCGGGCCTTCGGTTGTGATTCGAGCGGTCTGGAACTTACTTGACCAGGCCGTCTTTCTTGGCCATGTGCAGCATGAGGTCGACGACGCGGTTGGAGTAACCCCATTCATTGTCGTACCAGCTGACGACCTTGAAGAAGTTGGCGTTCAGTTCGATGCCGGCGCTGGCGTCGAAGATGCTGCTGCGGGCGTCGTGTAGGAAGTCGGTCGAGACCACTTCTTCGTCGGTGTAGCCCAGAATGCCCTTAAGTTCGCCTTCGGCGGCGGCCTTCATGGCGGCGTTGATTTCCTTCAGGCTCGTGGCTTTGGTGGTCTTGAACGTCAGGTCGACCACCGACACGTCCGGGGTCGGCACGCGGAAGGCCATACCGGTCAGCTTGCCCTTGAGTTCCGGCAACACCAGCGTGACCGCTTTCGCAGCGCCCGTCGCAGACGGGATGATGTTCTGCGAAGCGCCGCGACCGCCGCGCCAGTCCTTGCCGCCCTTGCTGGGGCCGTCGACCGTCAACTGCGTGGCAGTGGTCGCGTGGATCGTGGTCATCAACCCTTCAGCCAAGCCGAACTTGTCGTTGATTACCTTGGCGATCGGGGCAAGACAGTTGGTGGTGCAGCTCGCGTTGGAAACGATCGTGTTCTTCGTGTCGAACTTGCCCTCGTTGACGCCCATGAGCAGGGTCGGGACCTTTTCCGGGTCCTTGGTCGGGGCCGAGATCACGACCCGCTTCGCGCCGGCTTTGATGTGCCCTTCGGCCCCGGCAAAGTCGGTGTACAGCCCGGTCGATTCGACGATAAAGTCAGCCCCGACCTTGCTCCACGGCAAGTCGGACGGGTTACGGACCGACACGCAGGGGATCTTCTTGCCGTCGACGATGATGCCGTCGGCATCGTGGGTCACGGTGCCGGGGAAGATGCCGTGCGTGGAATCGTATTTCAGCAGGTAGGCGAGGTACTCGGGCTGAACGAGGTCGTTAATACCGACGAATTCAATGTTCGGATTTTTAACACCGGCGCGAAAAACCAACCGACCGATCCGACCGAAACCGTTAATGCCGACTTTGAGGGCCATTGCCTTCTCCGAATGATTGAAATATCCGACGTTCGCCGCGGTGTGATTCGACCCGCCAACAACCTCAGAATGCCGGGCGGGTTGTTTTTGTGTAATCCGACCGGTCTGCGCACGATAGGAGGGGGCTGTATGAGTGTCAAGACGCGTCAGGCCCCGTCCGCACCGGGTTTTCTACGCACCTAAGGACGGCATATTTGTCGGCCGTCAGGCAGCCGGTTCTTGCGGCGGAAGCGTCACGCCGAGGTAAAACTCGCTCATCGGCAATTCAAGATTCAGGCTGCGAAAACGGACGACTTGATCCAGGCCGTTAAAAAACGCCAGCGACCACGTACCATCCGGTTGCCTCAGGATCGTTTCCACCTGCGGCTTGTCCTGATTCAGCAAAACGTACTCTTCGAGGGCCGGCGACGAAATATATTGCTTGAACTTGTCGCCGCGGTCGAATCGTTCGGTGGACGGCGACAACACTTCGATAATGACCTTCGCGTTGGTAATGGTCGTCCGACCGGTGTCGGCGGGATCAAATTCAGTTTTCCCGCAGACCACCAACGCGTCCGGGTAAGTATACCGAATGCTTTGTCCCGCCTTGACCCGCAGATTGCTGTCGTACACACGGCAAGTAGTACCTTTCAATCGGTTCCCGACTTCGCGAATAATGTTGGCCGTGATCAGGCTGTGAGACTCGCTGCCCCCCGCCATGGCGACGATTTCGCCGTCGATATACTCGTGCCGGTCGGGCGAATCCGCTTCCATGCGAAAGTAGTCGTCGAGCGTGTACCGTTGCTTTTGTTCCATCGACCGTGATTGTACCCGGTTTCGATTTAATCCGCAGCTATTTCAGCCCCCGCCGACGCCCCGCCCGGGTTTTGAAATTGCACGATCCGTCGGATGGGGTATATTCAATTTTGCCAGTGGGTTTATTCTGGAGTGGGATGTCTGCCGTCAGCTTGCCAGTCACGCGTCCAATCGGCCGGGCAATGGTCGTTGCCAGCCCGTCGTCGCGGCAGCAACCTTTGACGGTGCTCCAGCACCTCGGATACTCATGCGCCGAAGCGGATGACCCTTACACCGCCATGGCAGAATTATGCCGCCGGCCCCTGGTTTACTGTGCTCTAATTTTGAGCCTGACAAGTCTTTATAAAGAAGAGTTGGCCGTCGTAAGTTCGATCAAACAGCGATTCCCGCACGTCGAGGTGTGGCTGACCCAGACCGACGGCCGGCAGGCGTCGCTGGCCGAGGCAATGCGGCTCGGCGCCGACGGGCTGCTCAGCGAAGACGGTCTGCACCGCATCGCAATGGCGCCGTCGACAGAACCGTCGAAACAGTCCCGCCCGGAAAAGCAGCCGGCGCAACACGAAAATCTCGGCGACGGTTCACCGCAGGATGACGATTCGGGCGACGCCGAATCCGGCATCGGGGAACCGGTTCTTACCGCCGACGAACTGCGTGCATTATTGCAGGAACAGCCCGCGACCGAGCGGGATTGAATTTCACGAGCGTCCGTTCATGGTCCGACTGATGTCCGAAAGAATCCTGTTGATCGGGGACACCGAGCGTGAACTGCACGCGGCCGTCCTCCAGGCGAGGCCCGGCGCGCAGGTCGTCAGCGTGGCCAGCATCTTCGACGGGATCGCCGAGCTGACTGCCCGCCCGTACACGACCGTGCTCGCCGCCGCCGAACCGCTGGAACGCCGACCCGAATCCGCCGTGCGAACACTCCGTGAGCTGTCCGGCTCGGGAAAATTGCTGCTGTTCGGGCACCCCACTCTCGAACCGCTGTCGAAGAAGATGCTGCAGTTCGGCATCGACGATTATGTCGTGACCCCCACTGCCCCGACAGAACTCGGACCACTGCTGAGTTTTGACTCCAACCAGGCCGATCGTTCGCCGGACGAAGCTGCCGTAGGTGTCGACCGGGCCGAAAAAGCCGGCCTCACCCCGCCGTCGGTGTTGTCCCGGTTGCAGGAAGTTCCGCTCGCGGACGTGCTTCTCGACGCCATGCTCCTGGCCCCGCAGGACGCGCCAGCCGCGGCGGTCGCGCAGGTCAACACGCACATCGCCCCGGCCATGAAGTTGGTCTTCACCCCGTTAACAGCGTCTTCGCCCGCCGCCGCGGAGGGCGTGGCCGTGGTTTCCTGCCGGATCGCGGGGGCCGAAGCCGAGATCGGCAGCATCCACCTGTTCATGCCCGCCGACGAAGACGAATCGGTCGCCCGGCAGTTCCTGTCTCAGTTCGCCAAAACACTCGGAAAAGTCGTGAGCCTGCAGGATCGTCACAACCGTCTTCAAAAGCTCGCGATCACCGACGAACTGACCGGCCTTTATAACGGCCGGTATTTCCGCCATTACCTCAACCGGATTATCGACAAGGCCCGCGCGCTCCGGTTCCCGGTCAGCCTGCTGCTGTTCGATATCGATAATTTCAAGCGATACAACGACCAATATGGTCACGGCGTCGGTGACGAGATTCTTCGCCAGACCGCGGCCCTGATGAAGCGGTGCGTCCGCGATCACGACCTGGTCGCCCGCATCAGCGGCGACGAATTCGCCGTCGTCTTTTGGGAAAAAGAAGGCCCCCGCCAACCCCGCGAGGCCAACGCAGGCGCGCCGGGCAGGCCCCCGCAAACGCCTGTGCAGATCCTCGAACGGTTCCGCCGACTGCTCGCCACCGAATCGCTGCAGGCGCTCGGGCCTTCGGGGCAGGGAACGCTGACCATCAGTGGTGGGCTTGCCGTCTACCCATACGACGCCCAGACGGCCGCGGCACTGATCGACAGCGCCGACCACGCGTTAATGTTCAAAGCGAAACAGTCCGGCAAAAACTCCATCTTCCTGGTCGGCGAGCAACCCCCCGCCGGCGGGCCCGTCCCACCTCCATCCGTCTGATCGAAACATCTCACCTAAGAACCGTCGCTGAGCGATGGAACGAACGGCGGCTTCATCGCGGTTTGAAAAATTTCAGTTGACCGAACCAAATCGCCTCCACTATCGCAAGCAACAATGAGCGATTTTCTCCGCGAGCACGGTTGGTGGATCACAACGGTCTCGGTGCTTTTGCTCCTGATCAGTTCCGTCGGGGCGGCGATCCTCATCGTCAAAGTACCTGCCGACTTTTTCGCCCGACCCCCGGCCCCGCCGTCTAAGGACGTGCGTGCGATGGTTCGGAAGCTGTCGAAGAACGTCTTCGGTTTCGGGCTGATTCTGCTCGGGGGGTTGATGTCGGTACCGCTCGTGCCGGGCCCGGGGTTGCTTCTGCTGATGATCGGGATTTCGCTGGCAGACTTTCCGGGCAAGCGGAAGCTGGAACAGTCGTTGGTCCGCCGACCGGTCGTCTTTCGACCCGCGAACTGGCTTCGGTCCAAGTTCGGCGCAGAGCCTCTCACGCGACCGGAACAGGATCACCGCAGCGGCTGATCGTCGTGCGTTCCCGTCGCCACCGTGTCGCGCTACCACGAAACATTTATTCGTCAGATGATCTTTTCCGCCCGCATCCATTCCACGAAACGCCGCAGCCCTTCCTGCACCGATACCCTGGGTTTGTAACCGATCATTTTATGAGCCTTGGAAACATCGGCGTAGGTGATCAGCGGCTCGGAAGCCGGGGTCGGTGTGTCGATGATCTTCGCCTTTTTCCCGAGCAGGTTTTCGAGGATCGAAACGAACTCGAGATTGTCGACCGGGCACCCGCAGCCGAGGTTCAGAATCTCATTGTCGAGCTTCTTATCAATCGCGGCGATCAGCCCGGCGACGATGTCGTCGACGTACGTCCAGTCCCGCTTCAACTTCCCCCCGCCGTACAACGTCAGTGGTTCGTCGCGGAGAATTTTCAGTGTCCACTGCCAGGGCATCATGTCGGGCCGGCCGTGCGGTCCGTAGACGTTGAAGAAGCGGACGATGGTGGTCGGTAACTTCCACAGGTGGGCGTACGAAAAGGCGAACAATTCCATCGCGCGTTTGCTGGCCGGATAAGGCGCGAGCGGGCACGCCGCCGCTGCGGTTTCGACGAACGGCACCGGCGTGTCGGCGCCGTACACGCTGCCGGTCGAGGCCAGAATGCACGTCGGTCGCCCGATGTGCCGGGCCGCGTCCAGAAGGTTCACCGAGCCCTGCACGTTGACGTCCGCATACAGCAGTGGGAACTCGACGCTGTACCGCACGGCCGCCATCCCGGCCAGGTGCGCGACCGCGTCGGGCTTGTGCTGCTGAAACAATTGCCGAAGCAGCGGCGCGTCACGGAGATCCCCTTTGACTAATGTAAATTTCGGGTCCGGCAACAGGTCGGTCAGGTGCCTGTCCTTGTGCGACAGCGCGTAATAGTCGTTGAAGTTGTCGAATCCGACGACGTCGTCACCGCGGTCGATCAGCGTTCTGCTGAGCCGACTTCCGACAAACCCCGCCGCCCCGGTGACGAATACGCGCATCGTTTCTCCTGAAAACCGCCGGGGCTCGCCCCGGCCTGCCGACATTCTGTGGCGATGGCCGACGAACGCAAGCCGGGTTCATCATTGAAACCCGCCCCGCTTTCGCGGTAGAGTGTGATCGCCCGGGTCGCGACGGCGGTCGCGTCGGGCATCCGTCTTCGGCCGATCGCTGTGAACAGCTTCGGCGCTACACACTGACCTGAGCGAGGAACCACATCGTGCAGCTTTCCAAACTACGTCTGATTCTATCGGGTTTGATTTTGCCGGCGATTCCGGCCGCCCTCGCGGGCGTCACGCTTCTGGTTGTCTCGTCCCGGCCCCTCGTTCCCGCGCTGACCGCGAACGCCGCCGTCATCAAAGCCGGTGATCCGACGAATTTGAAGCTCGCGTTCGTGACCAACAACGCCAGCGAATTTTGGAAGATCGCCGCCGCGGGCGTCCACAAATACGAGAAAGAGGCCGGCGTACACGTCGATATCAAACTCCCCACCACGGGAAAGACCGACGAGCAGAACCGCATCCTCGAAAACCTGGGCAGCCAGGGGTACGACGGGATCGCCGTCAGCGTGATTACCCCCAAGGACCAGGTCAACGCGCTGAACCGGATCGCTACAGGCACCAATCTGATCACCTTCGACTCGGATTGCGTGAAGAGCAAGCGGTTGCTGTACATCGGCACGAACAATTTCGAAGCCGGCAAAACGCTCGGCGGTCAGATCGTGAAGATGCTCCCCAACGGCGGGAAGATGGCGGTATTCGTCGGTTCGCTGTCGGCCGACAACGCGGCCCAACGGTTGGCCGGCATCGTCGAAGCCATCAAGGATCACAACATTGAAATCGTGGCCAAGAAGGAAGACGCGACCGACCGAGCCAAGGCCCGGTCGAATGTCGAAGACGTCATCAATGCCTACGGCGACTTGAATCTGGTGACCGGGCTCTGGTCGTACAACGGCCCGGCCATCGCCGCCGCGATCGAATCCACCGGCAAGAAGGGCAAGATTCTCGCCGCCGTGTTCGACGAAGAACAGGGCACGCTCGACGGCATCAAAGCGGGCACGATTCAGGTCACCTGCGTTCAGAAGCCGTTCCAGTTCGGATACCTGTCGGCGAAGTGGCTGACAGAACTAGCCAAGAACGGCGGCGACGCGAAGCTCCCCGACGGCGGTGTCGTCGACACCGGTGTCGATCTGATCGACTCGAACTCGGTCGACGAATTCCAGAAGAATCTGGCCGCCATGAAAGCCGGCGGCTGATTGAACCCGGGGCGCGGCCGCAATCCGGCCGCGCCCTGTTTTTCCGCCCCGATGTTTCGCGGCGAATTTGCAGCCCCGAACCACTCAAGGTCGTCGTCACATTTCTTTGCCTGAAGAGGCAGTTACCGTCATGTCTTCACCCATTTTGTTAGAGATGACCGGCATCGTGAAACGGTTTCCCGGCGTGGTCGCGCTCGGGGGCGTATCGTTGCACGTGCGGGGCGGTGAAGTCCTGTCGTTGATGGGCGAAAACGGCGCGGGCAAAAGCACGCTGATGAAGATCCTCGGCGGCGCGTACAAGCCCGACGAGGGCGTCCTCAAAATCGACGGCGTTCCGATTACCTTCGGCGGCGTCTCGGACGCCAAGAAACACGGCATCGCCTTGATCCACCAGGAACTGATGCTGGCCGGCAATCTGGACATTGCCAGCAACATCTTTCTCGGCAACGAGCGGCGGTCGCTGGGCGGGCTCGGGCCGGTCGACCGCGGGTTCATGCGACGACGCTCGACCGAACTGCTCGGCCGGGTCGGCTTGAAGCTGTCGGCGAACACCCCGGTGTCGCTTCTGACTGCCGGCCAGATGCAGATGGTCGAGATCGCCAAATCGCTGGCGTTCAACGCCCGCGCGATCATCATGGACGAGCCGACCAGCTCGTTGACCGCCGGTGAATCCGAGCACCTGTTCGGCATCATCGCCAAGCTCAAGAGCGAAGGCATCGCGATCATCTACATCTCGCACCGAATGGAGGAAGTTCTCAAACTCTCCGACCGGATCACGATCATGCGCGACGGGAAGTACGTCGGCGACCTTTCTCGGGCGGATGCGACGCACGACAAGATCGTCTCGATGATGGTCGGGCGGGCACTGACCACGCGGTTCCCCGACAGGCCGGCATTTAATGACGGCGCGGGCCAGCAACCGGTGCTCGAGGTCCGCAACCTGTTGGTTCCCGGGGCACCGACCGGCGTCAGTTTCGACGCCCGACGGGGTGAGATCCTGGGATTCGCCGGCCTGGTCGGCGCAGGCCGGACCGAATTAATGCAGGTGCTGTTCGGCGTCGACCCGCCCGGGGGTGGCAGCGTTAAATTGGACGGGGAATCGTACACGCCCAAGAGTCCTCGCTCGGCAATCAACCGGGGAATCTATCTGGCCCCCGAAGACCGCAAACGGCACGGGCTGGTGCTGCCTATGTCGATCGCACAGAACACTTCGTTGCCGGACGTCAGTAATTATTCGCCGGCCGGCTGGCTGAACCGCGGCCGCGAGCGCGAGGTCGCCACCCAGGAGCTGAACCGCATGCGGATCAAGGCCCCCACCGTCGAGGTAAAAACGGTGAACCTGTCCGGCGGAAATCAGCAGAAAGTCGTCCTCGGCAAATGGCTCGCGATGAAGCCAAAGGTTTTGATCCTCGACGAACCGACGCGGGGGATCGACGTCGGTGCCAAGGCCGAGATTTACAAAACGATGGACGAGCTGGCCAAATCCGGGATCACGATCCTGATGGTCAGCTCGGACATGGAAGAAGTGCTGGGTATGAGCGACCGGATGGTCGTCATGCACGAACGGAAAATCTGCGGCATCCTGGCCCGCAAAGACTTCAGCCAGGAACGCGTGGGCCTGATGATGACCGGCCACGACCGGCCGGCCGGTGCCGCCGCCACGGTCGCTGTCAACAGAGCCCTAGGCCACGACGGCGTGGACAACCACCACCGCCCGCTCAGCGATTCACCCGACGCACGTCCAGAGGCGTGATCGATTTGTTCTTTCTTCTACGGACCTTTTCATGAGCCATTTGAGACGCGAACTGGGAATGTTCATTGCAGTGCTGGCAATGTGCGTCGGACTGTGGGTGTCGAACCCGTCGTTCTTCAACTTCAGCAACTCCGGCAATCTGCTCCGAAATACGTCGATGCTCGGCATCTTCGCCGTCGGTATCGCCTTCGTCATCATCACCGGTGGAATCGACCTGTCGGTCGGAACGCTGGTAGGTCTGACCGGCGTTATCATCGCGAAACTTTCGTCGCACGAAGAAAATTGCCTCGGCTACCCGCTCGTCGTCGGGGTCGGCGTCGCGATGGGCATCATCCTCATCATCGGGCTCGTGCAGGGGCTACTCATCACAAGCCTGAACCTGCAGCCTTTTATCGTGACGCTCGCCGGCATGATGATTTTCCGCGGCATCTCGCAGACGATCTGCCAGAGCGGCACGCTCAGCATCGGGACCGATTCACCCTTGGCCAAGCTATCCAACAGCGGTCTTTTTGTGGACGCCCAGACCGGGTCCGCCCTGATCAGTTGGCCGGTCGTCATCTTCGTCTTGGTGATTCTTTTCTTCGGTTACCTGCTCCACTTCACCGTTTTCGGTCGATACGTCTACGCCATCGGTGGGAACCGCGAAGCGGCCCGATATTCCGGGATCAATGTCAAACGAACCGAGACGCTTACCTATGTCATCTCCGCAGGGCTCGCCGGGCTAGCCGGCATCTGTTACGCGTCGTTTATCGGCGGCATGGATAACAAGGTGGGGCAGTCTTACGAACTCTATGCGATCACGGCCGCCGTTCTAGGCGGGTGCAGCCTTCGCGGGGGTGAAGGCACCGTATTCGGCGTTATCGTGGGCAGCCTGATGTACAACGTGATTTATAATGGCATCAATATGTTCCAATGGCCGCTGAAGTTCTTCATGTCGGTCACGCCGGGCAAGCGCGTCGAGCTCTGGCACATCCCCACCGAATGGACCGAATGGATCGTCGGCGGGGTTCTGCTGCTGGCCGTCGCGTTGGACCAGATCACGCACATCGTTCAGGCCCGTAAACGAATCCGAAAAGTTGCCCAACCGCCGGCCGCCGCCCCGCCGACAGGATTTCCGGTCGTCGCAGTCGCGACAGCCGGCAATTGACACCGCACGATGGCGCGATAATCTAACGGTCTGCGGGCGTAGCTCAGTTGGTAGAGCATCACGTTCCCAACGTGAATGTCGTCGGTTCAAACCCGATCGCCCGCTTTTTCAGACCACCCCAACAATTAGTACCGACCGACAATCAACGCAGTGTGCCATTAGATCAACACAGCGGCACGCAAAATCAGGCTTACAAAGCGCGTCAGCCCTCCGAAAAAAGTACACCATGATGGCAGAAGATCGAACCGACCAAGGTCGACCAACAGCCCCGTTGAGACTTGCCTACTTCACGCCGGGACGGTTTCAGCTTTTGCAGGGGGCAGCAGTATCGACGCGTATCGGGGCGATAGTCGCAGGCATCATCTTTTTCCTTGCTGGCGGCGCGCTTTGCCGAGAAGCTTTCCAATCGGGGGCAGCACTGTCATTCATTCCCTGTCTCGCGATGACAGGATTTGGAGTGCTATTTTGCTTATTGGTCGCACTCGGTCATGTTGGCCACCACCGGGGCCCGGGACATTAGGTTGGATCGTAAATTCGGCGGTTGTCGCGCGTACAACTTACGCCGGCTTTAAGGTGTTGGCGATATCGATCACGAATCGATATCGAACGTCCCCCTTTTTGATCTTCTTGAACGCGGCGTTGATCTCGTCCATTGGGATCACCTGTACGTCTGCGGTGATGTTGTGATCGCCGCAGAAATCGAGCACCTCCTGAGTTTCCTTGATACCGCCGATGAGCGACCCGGCGACCGTCCGGCGGTGAAATGCTACCTGGCTGTTGTCTGTAGGTTTAGTGGCCGGCCCGAGCGCGCCGACCAATGCGATCGTGGCATCCCGTCGCAGCAGCGGCACGTAAAGGTTCACGTCATGGGCTTCGGGAATGGTGCTTAAGATGAAATGAAACGTGAGCATCAATTTTTCCATCGCTTGGGTATCGGTCGAGAGAACAAATGCTTTCGCCCCGAACCGAATCGCGTCGTCTTTTTTCTCTGCCGACGTGCTGAACACCGTGACCTCGGCCCCCATCGCGGTGGCAAGTTTGACAGCCATGTGCCCGAGCCCGCCGAGACCGACAACGCCGACCTTCTGGCCCGGCTGAACGTTCCAGTGCCGTAGTGGGGAATAGGTGGTGATGCCGGCGCAAAGGAGCGGCGCTACACTCTTAAGATCGAGGTTAGTTGGCACTTTCAGGATAAAATGTTCGGTCACGACAACGACATTGGAGTACCCGCCGAAGGTGTTGGTTCCGTCGGGTTTCATCGGGCCGTTGTATGTCATTGTCGCGCCCCTCGGCCCCTCGCAGTACTGTTCTAGATCTTCCCGGCAGGGTTCACACTGTCTGCACGAATCGACCATGCAACCGACGCCGACCAGATCACCGACGGCCGCTTTCGTGACCCCCGCGCCGATGCCCGTCACCCGGCCGACAATTTCGTGACCGGGCACGCAAGGATACACCGTGTTGCCCCAATCATTCTCCGCTTGATGAACGTCGGAATGACAGACGCCGCAAAATAAAACTTCAATCTGCACATCGCCCGGGCCGACGTCGCGGCGATCGAACGTGGTCGGACCGAGAGAGGTAAATGAGTGGTTGGTACCGTAACCGATTGCAGGTGTCATGATCATTCCTTTAGAGTTTAAGTCGGAGACGAAACACAAAAGCTGTGATCGACAATCCAAGCCCCGTTCCGGACTGACAATCATGACTGAACGACTTCTCTCACCTTCGGCAGCCGTTTCACGCTATGCGTCATTCTGTACCTAGCTCGAAAGTTGAATCCGATAGCCGCAAGCGAATACTACTGGAATACTTCTATTTCCAAGGTACAATTAGCTCATATCAATCTGGTTAGTCTATGCACGGGAGTACACATGCAAGTCACAGCACCGTCCAAAAAATTGATGTCCAACGGTCAAGAGTTGGATTCGTCTGAGTGTGCGTTGGGGTGTTTACGCGACTCGGCAGCGGCGGTTTCAGACCCGGAGGAACTGCGTCGGAGGATGGATTCCGACGGATATCTGTTGATGCGGGGCATGCTCGATCGCCGGGATGTTCTAGCGGCCCGGCGGACTGCGGCCGAGCGGTTAATGACGGCCGGACAATTGGAACCAGGCACTGATCCGATGGACTGCATTGCCCTGACGGGAAGCCAGTCGCGTTCTCAGCACGACATGGCCAAGGGCAACGACGCGTTAATGGAAGTGCTCTACACCGGCGCTATGACCGACTTTTTCGAGCGGTTCATCGGCGAATCGATCAGGCATTACGACTTCACCTGGTTCCGGGCGATCGCGCCGGGGCACGGCACGCCCCCGCATTGCGACGTCGTATACATGGGTCGCGGCGAGCGCGAAAAGCTGTTTACCGCGTGGACGCCCGTCGGGGACGTGGACTACGCCATGGGCGGGCTTCTCGTGCTCGAAGGGTCTAACAATCTCACGCACCTGCGCGAGACTTACGGGGAATTAGACGTCGACAGCTTTTGTTCGAACCGTGACGGTCTGGCCGGCAAAGACCACTGGGGCAAGGGGCGTAGCAACGGCTGGCTCGGACAGAACCCGCCGAAATTGCGGGAATCGCTGGGGGGACTTCGGTGGTTGACGGCCGAGTTTGATGCCGGGGACGTGCTGATTTTCTCGATGTACACGGTGCACGCCAGTTTGGATAACACGTCCAACCGGCTGAGGCTTTCGGCCGACTCGCGGTACCAACCGGCGAGTAAACCGGCCGACGACCGATGGGTCGGCCCGAACCCGGTCGGACATTCCCAAGCCGGTAAACGCGGCAAAATCTGCTGACGACAAGCATCGCAACAGATTCAAAGGCCGTGACCTCAAGACGAACGGCCTGTGCCCATTTGGGGAGACCGGGCAGCCACTACACGAGCGAAGTTTCGTTACTCGCAGGCTCAGCCGCGTCGGCTTCAACCAAGTCCATGAAGTGGCGAACTTTTTTCCGGTCTTCGACGTTGAACTGCAGGTACGGGTCGGCCAGCCGTTCGCTGCAGATTTTCATATAGCCCATCGCACACTTCAGCGCCTTGATGATCCCCGAACTGCCGCTGCCGATCCGGTAAATGTTCCCGAGGATCGCGAGCCGGGCCTGCAGGATGTCGACCGACTCGTGGTCGCCGGCCACGGCTGCTTCGTAAAGTTTGACCAGTAGTCTCGGGTAGATGTTCGCCCCGCCGGCAACGGCGCCGTGCACGCCCCGCCGGACCGCGGCCGCCATCATCATCTCCGTGCCCACGAGTACTGAAGCACTGGGCCGGCGGGCAAATATCTCATGAACGACCGATAGATACTCGGCGTCCCCGGAACTGTCTTTGATCCCGATAATTTGCGGCCGATCAACGAGCCGTTTTAAAGTCTCGGACTCGTACCAGGTCTTGGTCAACTGCGGGATGTTGTAAAGCATGACAGGCAACGGCTGCTCCGCGGTCATGATGCCGGCGTACGCGAACAGCTCGGACTGTTCGAGCGGCAGATAGAACGGCGAAGTGATCACAGCCGCGTGCGCCCCCACCCCCGCGGCATACCGGGCAAGCTCGATCGATTCGACCACCGACGTGTCGGTAACACCGACCAGAACCGGAACGCGGTCGGCGACCTGCTTGCAGGTCCGTTGCACGAGTTCCCGCCGCAGACGTCCGCTGAGCGCGGCCGATTCACCGGTCGTTCCGAGAACGAACAGCCCGTGCACCCCCCCGCCGATCATGTGCTCGATCAACCGCTCGAGCCCGTCGACGTCGAGTCGATCCGCGTCGCTCAATGGCGTCAGCATCGGGGGAACAATCCCTCGAAGAGGCACGGCAGGTACTCCGTTCGTGTGGTTCATCTTGGTACTGGAAAAAAGTTCCATCGGTCTGACTAGTTCGGGCTTCCGTTGCGGTCTTGGTCGATTTAAAATGGATGTCCAGTTCAGGGTTAATACGAAATCATCGCCCAGCGACTGGTTGTTGTGTAGGTGCTTCCGAACGGTTCCTGGATATTCAGACGGTTCGGGTAGAGCAGGCCGAAGTCTCGACTTTTAATCGTCTTTCCGGCAATCGTGTGCGCGCTGCCGTCGAGAAAGACATAATTCTGACCTTTGTTGTGCGGCTCGTTACACATGATGTCGCCGTTCGAAAACCGCATCCACCCGACCCAGCAGGCGGCCGTCTCGCTCGGGACACCACTGCTGAACGAGGCTTCGACGTGCGGCCGGAGAATGGCAGAACCCCCCGCGCTGGCCAGCACGTCGGCGCTGCAGGCGTCCCTGAACGCGACGACTGTCGACGGGTCATGGAACCTCATCCCCCCGAATTGGGTAAGAACGCCGTTGGCTTCGTAGCAGTTAACCACGTCGGCTGTGACCTGCAGACCCGTGGCGGCATTGGTGTTGATGTTGGCCATCAGTGTCGGACATTGAAGGATCCGGGTGTTTGACGCCATGTATTTCCAGAGCAGGCCGATCCAGTTCGGCTGAAGCGACAGCAGATTCTGGTTCGCCGGGTCAGGCACGATCCACCACGAGCTGGGCAGCGCGCTGGCAGACTTTGGCCCCGCGTATTGATAAGGAAATCTCCCGCGGTTGTCGGTGATATAAACCCGAGCGCCCAGCATGATCTGGTGCAGATTCGAAAGACACACGGTGCTCTGCGCCGCCGCCCGGGCCTTGGTGAGCGCGGGTAGCAGGATCGAAATCAGCAGGGCGATGATTCCAATCACCACTAATAACTCGACCAGCGTAAATGCCTGGGGTCGACGCTTCGTGATTGCAAGTCTCATATCGCACGCTCTTTCGTGTCGTGGAGGCCCTCTATAAAGCGGCAGCCCACCAGTCAGGTGGCGGACTGCCGCCGCGGAGGAAAAGCTGAAAAAGTGGCGACGCCTCCGATAAAGAAGGCCTTGCCACGAGCAAGCTACACGTTTAATTTCCGGCGTCGGCGGAACAGTGCTCCGATCGCCGCGATGCCGAGTATTCCCAAGCTCGCAGGCTCGGGAACAGCTGCCGATCCACCGCCCAGACTCGCAGTGCTGGTCGCGATCAGCGACAACGGGTTACTCCCGAGGGTCGCGCCCTGCGTGTTGAACGCGTTGTCGATCAGCGTGTAATCCGAACCATCAATCTTGTTGTCGTAATTGAAGTCGCCGTTCTGCCAACCGGTGGTGGACGTGCCGAAGGCCGCATCGATGTTGGTGTAATCCGAACCGTCGACCGCGCCGTCGAGGTTCGCATCCCCGTAGTAGGTGTACTTCACCAGCACATCGGTCGAGCCCGGATTCGAGCCGTCGAACAGGCCGAGGGATCCACTCGCGGTACCGTACGTGTTGCCGTTGAGAAGGATGCCGATCGCGGTCAGGTGCGTGCTGTCCGCCGCGGCACTGCTGCTGACGATCCCGCCCGCCCCGTTCCATCCACCGCCGTTAAATCCCTGCTTCACGGCAGCGGTCACTGCTGCGACCGCCGTCGTCCCGCCGGAGACAATGTTGAGATCGTTGTTCGCCAGATCGACCAGGCCGTTGAATGAGCCCGATCCGTTAACCGCAATCGTGACATTCCCGACGCTGACGTACTGCCGGTTCAGTTGGTTCGGTGCCGGGGAAAGCGTTACCAGGCCTCCGCTGTTGACGTTAATTCCCGCTGCGGTCCGGGCAAGGATTCCCGTGCCGGTGTTCGCGGCCAGGTTCAACGTCGCCCCGCTGTTCACGTTGATCGTGCTCTTAGAGATCGAGCCGGTCGTTGTCAGCACGACCGTGCCGCCGTTGATGTTGGTGTCACCGGAGTAGGTCCCGGCACCTCCCAATGTCAGCGTGCTCGCCCCGTTCTTGGTGAGCGCCAGTTGCTGCCCCGTCGCGCCGTCGGTGATCGAGCCATTGTATGTGCCTCCGCCGGCAACCGTCAGCGTTCCTACCCCGGTTCCAGTGCTGGTAATGACCCGCGGCAATGCCGTGGGATTGTCTGCAAGGCCGGCGACGGTCTGAGAAAACCCGCCAAGGTCCAGTGTGGCCGCGGGGTTCGTGAATTGCAGGTCATTGAAGGTGAGGGTCGTCCCGACCGGCAGCGCGTTGTTGGTGCCGATTTTCAACACGCCCGCGTTGATCGTGGTGCCGCCGGTGTAAGTGCTGCTGCCGCTCAGGGTCAGCGTTCCGAGTCCGTCCTTGGTCAGCGCGCCGGTCGCACCTGCCGCATTTGCGATGATCCCGGCGTAGGCGAGCGTCTTGGTGAAGTTAACGTTGATACCCCCGCCGCCGGCTCCGATGGCGATCCCCCGGTTTGCGCTCAAGGTAGTGACACCAGCCGCATTGTCGGTCAAAGCCCCTCCGTTCAGTACGATCGAACCGGGTGTCGGAGTCGCGGGCACTGCACCGAGATTGAGATCCGACCCTGCGATCAGCAGGATCCCGCCGTTGATCGTGACTGGTCCTGAGAAGGTGTTTGTCCCGGCAAGCCCCCATATGCCGGCGCCGGATTTGACGATGCTGGTGGGTCCGCCATTATCGCCAATCACCGGCGTGAGCGTGCTTGTCGTGGCAAGGTTGCCGGTCAGTGTGAGTGTCCGTGCGCCGGACTGACCGTTGTACCCAAGAGCACCGATGCCGCTGAAATTTAGAATTCCAGTCCCCGACGCGTCCAACGTCGCGCCGGCCGTTCCGATACTGAACAAACGGTTGGTCGTCTGGGTCGTCGACCCGGTGTATTGGAGCGTGCCTCCATTCAGAACCAGATCAGCCGAGGAACCCGCGGACGGCCCGGCCCCGATACTGCTCGCGATTCCGACGTTGGCCAGCCCGGCGACGTTCAAGGTTCCGCCGTTGATGGTGGTCGCGCCGGTGTAGTCGTTCAGCGCCGTCGACATCGTCAGCGTGCTCGAGCCCGCCTTGGTGACGCCGGTCGTTCCGGTGATTTTCCCGGACCCGCTGAAGGTGAAATTGTTTGTGTTCGAATTGACGACCATCGCGCCCGGGGCGAGCGGGCTGGTCAGGTTGATTGACGTCTGGACCCCGGCAGTGTCGTCGAACGTCACGTTGTCGCCGCTGTAAAACTTGTCGTTACCGTTCGTGGCGGTGTTCAACCAGTTCGGCGAGGTTCCGACGTCCCATGAATTGCTGGACGTAGAATTCCAGATCAGGTTCGCTGCTACCAGCGAAGCGCCGGTATAGATGATATTCACCTGCCCGGAGACCGAATTGTCGACCGCGAAACCGCGTTGAGCCACCACCAGGTCGGCGGGAGTACCCGATTCAGAAGCGGCATTAATCACCCGGTAGACACTGCCGATCGTGGGCGTGCCGCCGGAGACCGTGACCGAGATCGGCGTGATCTGATTCACGGCAAGGTTTCCGTTGACCGTGAGCAGATCGTTAATCCCGCTCCCGGTCGTCTGATCAGTTCCCGAAAGGTCGAAGGTCAACGTGCCTCCACCCAGATTCAGGTTATTGTTAAACGTCAACGTACCGGCCGTCCCCACCGTGCCGGCATTGATCGTCCCGGCGTTGTGGTCCAGGTTCCCGGTCAACGAGCCATTTCCGCTCAACGTCTGCACCGACGTCAGGGATGAAGTCAGGATCGAATTGCTGATATCGAACGTCGCCCCCGCACTGATGTTGATAGATGTCGAGTTTTTAATCGAACCGAAAAGTAGCGACAGCGTTCCGGCAGTGATGTTGGTCGGGCCGCTATAGGTTTCGACCTGGGTCAGCGTTACGGTCCCGTTGCCGATTTTGGTCAATCCAAGCTTGGCCGTGCCGTCCTTGATCGTCCCGAAGAACTGATTCGACCCGTCAACGCTGATCGTGCCAGCCGTCGTTCCAGTGTTGGTGATAACGTCTGCGGTGGTATTGGAATTGTCCGACAAGCTTGCAACGCTCTGGTTGAACCCGTGCAGGTCGAACGTGCCGACGCCGTTCGGGAAACCGAGGGACGTTGTCACCGGTAACGCGTTATTCACGCCCAACTGCAATGTGCCATTCAAGATCGAAGTTGCCCCGGAGTAAGTGCTGCTGCCGGCCAGAAGCAGGGTTCCGACACTGTCCTTGGTCAAAGACCCGCTTGCCGACGGCGCGTCGGCGATCACCCCGCCGTAGGTCAGGACTTTGCCGGAGAAGACCGCGATCGTCCCACCACCGCCGCCGACCGCGATCCCACGGTTGCTGTTGAGAACGACCGAGTTGGTGCCGTCGACGAGCGTCCCGTTGTCGAGAACGATCGAACCCGCAGTCGCGGTAGCCGGCGCGGCGCCGAGGTTACTGTCGGAAGTGATCTGCAGCGCCCCGCCGGTGACGGATGTCGTACCGGTGTAGGTGTTCGCCCCGCCCAGCACCCACGCACCGCTGCCGGTTTTGCTGACATTGGTCGGCCCGCCGTTGTCGCCGATCACAGGCGAGAACGAATTGAATAGCGACAGGCTCCCGAGGTTGCCCGTTAGCGTCAGCGTTCGCGGCCCGGTCTGTCCGGCAAAACCGATCGCGCCGGTTCCATTGAACGTGAGCGTGGCGGTCCCGGAGCTGTCGATCGATCCGCCGGAGGTGCCGACGCTCAGCAGACGGTTGGTCACCTGCGCGGTCGAGCCCGTGTATTGCAGCGTTCCGCCGTTGAGCACCAGATCTGCGGAGGACCCGGCGACCGACCCGGAGCCGATGCTGCTGGCAGTGTTCACGTTCGCAAGCGCCGAGACGTTCACAATGCCCCCGCCGAGGGTCGTCACGCCGGTATAGTTGTTCAAAGCCGTCGCGATCGTCAGCGTGCTGCTTCCGAGCTTGGTCAGTGCGGTCGTGCCGCTGATCTTGCCCACCGTGCTGCTGGTGCTGCTGAAGTTGTAATTGTTCGAATTCGAATTCACCGTCACCGAACCCGGCAAGACGATGCCGGCCAGCACGACCGACGTCGGGACGCCGCCGATTGAATCGTTGAAAGTGACGTTGTCACCGTTGAAAAAAGTATCAGTGACCGAGCTGTCGGTGTTGAACCAATTCGGCGTCGTGTTGACGTCCCACTGATTGTTCGTCGCCCCGCTCCAGACCTGGTTCGCGACCGACGGGCCCCCGACGTAAGTGATCGTGACCTGCCCCGGCGTCGCATTTGAGATCGTGTACCCGTGCTGCTGTGCGACCAGCGATCCGGAACCGGTCTCGCTGCCGGCCGTGAGCACCGTGTACGTCGTGCCGACCGCGGGCGTTCCTAAAAATGCGACCGAAACCGGGGTCGCCGTGTTGAGCGCCAAACCGCCGGTGACACTGATCAGGTCATTGATTCCACTGCCGGTCGTGTTGCCCGCCGCCGACAGGTCGAACGACAACCCGCCGCCGTTCAAAGCCAAATTGTTATTGAAGGTAAGCGTTCCCGCCGTGCCGATCGTTCCAGGATTGATCGTTCCGGTAGCATGATTCAGGCTGCCGTTGACGTTTCCGAAACCCGACAGCGTTTGTGACGTTCCGAGAGACGGTGTAGTCGCGGCCGAGATGTCAAAGACCGCGCCGGAAGAAATATTGACCGCCGACGAGTTTGCAATCGAACCTGCTCCGGACAAAGCGACGGTGCCGGCAGTGATATTGGTCGGTCCTGTGTAAGTGTTGGCCGAGATCAAGGTGAGCGTCCCGCCCACGGTCTTGGTCAGCCCCACGATCGCGGTCGCGCTCCCGTTTTTGATGAGGCCGGCCGCGGCACCAGTGCCCGAGCCGAACGTGCCGCTTCCTGAAACGGTTAACGTCGCAGTGGTGTTGGCGACGCTGTTAGTCACACCGTGGGCGAACACAGATGTGGCGTCCGACAAATTGCCGATCGACTGACTATGGCCGTCGAGGTCGAGCGAACCGGTGAATGTGGTGTCGACGAAAGCGAGATTCGTTCCGACCGGCAATGCGTTGTTGACCCCGATCTGAATCGTGCCCGCGCCGATGTTCGTCCCGCCGGTATAAGTGCTCGTGTTGGTCAGAAGAACCGTGCCGACGCTGTTGGTGCTCAGCGACCCCGACGCGCCGGCGGCATCGGCGATGATCCCGCCGTAACTGAGCGTTTTGCCAGAGAAGATATTGATAAAGCCGCCGCCGGTACCCAGCGCGATCCCGCGGTTGCTGTTTAAGGTAAAGGTCCCGGCCGCGCTCAAATTCGGGTTCAGGATAGAACCACCGGAGAGCGTGATGTCGGCCGCGGTCGGACTCGACGGCGCGGTCCCAAGGCTTCCGTCCCCCAGAATTTGCAGCGCGCCCCCGCCGGTGACTGAAAAGCGCGAGGCGTTCGTGAAGGTATTCACCGTTCCAGTCAGTGCGACAATTCCGATACCAGTCGCACTGAAACCCTGGGTGCCCGAAAGAACGCCGGAGAAGGTCGCGGTCTCCGTCGCAGCGCTGCCGACGTTGATGACCGGCACGCCGGTGCTCGTGCTCAGCGTAAGTACCGAGCTGTTGCTGGGAGTAATTGCCCAGTTGAAAAGCGGCGTGGTAATGTCGGCGAACTTGAGCTGCCCAATCGTACGGGACGAATCGAGCGTGACGGTATTCGCGGCGGTGAGATTCAGCGTACTGAAGTCGGCGATGCCGTCGATCCCGTCCGCGACTATGCCGCTGTTCCAGTTCGCTGTCGCCGACCACAGCCCGCCGGATGCGGTTTTTATCCAGGTCCCGTTGGTCGCCAGCACAGACTGCCCGCCGACCAGTAAGGGGACCAACGCAACTGCCGTCCTGAGAACGCCTGCACGCTTCCTGCTATTCATCTTTTCCTCCACCGGACCGTAAAGACCTCGAGCGGACCGCCGCCGCGATCCCGCTCGTCTCTGCAATGACGCCTGCCTGAAGACTTGGTTTAGAACCGGTGCAGGGACAAATGCCGCTACCGGCAAAGTCGCGCATCGTTCAATTCCCCGTACTGTACTGGTATTTCAGTGGTAGTCCAGTAGAAAACTATAATTCTGACAGGACTGAATTTGACATGCGGTTAAACGCACGCAGAACTCGAAAAATGCGAATTGGCTGGGAATCTTCGAGCTATTTTTAAAAATACTTGCGGGACACTTAAGGGATTTTGCGTGTGTGCCTGACGCAATTTTTTAAAATGCCTCGCGGCTTTTTTAAAGGGGGTGTCATCCGCGAACGGCTTAACCGACGGAAGCCGGATCGGCGATGGTCTTGATCGGCTGTTGTGGTTCTCGCGCGTCCAATACGAATGTTGCCAGCAGCCCGGTCACAAGAACGGTGATCGTGCCAACGACAATGGTCAGCACCTCATTAAATGGATTACGGACGGTCGAAAGTGCGGCGGGCCAAATCTTCAGTGGTGATACAACGAGCCAGAAAATGACGACGCAACCGACCGCGACGCCGGTCGCCCCGGCTGCGCCGGTCGCGCGACGGCAGACCATGCCGAGCAAAAAGAGCCCGAGCATGCCGCCGCTGAAAATTCCGGCCATCACCCACCACGCGTCGAGGATTCCGCCGGCAAGCCGGATCATCGCCAGCGCGGTCCCAGTTCCCAGGACGCCCCAACCGAGCGTGCTCCCGTAGAGCACGGTCATGGATTGCCGGGTCGTCGGGTTCGGCCGCACGAAGCGTTGGTAGAAGTCGGAAAATGTCAGCGTCGCGGCACTGTTCAAATTGCTGCTGAGCGTGCTCATCGCGCCAGAAAACACGGCCGCGATCAGCAGTCCGGTGACCCCCCGGGGTAGGACGTTGACGATAAAGAAAGGAAAAACCTGGTCGGCCTTTCCGTGCTCGATGTTCGCCTTTATTCCTGCCGGCAGCTGCTCCGGGTGCGCCGTGTAGTACGCATAGAGGCCCGTGCCGATAAAGAAGAACAACGCCGACACCGGGATATACATCATCGCGCCGATCCAGACCGATTTTACCGCTTCGGTGTCGGATCTGGCCGTGTGGTATCGCTGCACGAACGTCTGGTCGATCCCGAAATTCTGCAGGTTGATGAACAGTCCGTAGATCAGCACCACCCAGAAAGTCGAACCGGACACCGATGCCCCGAATCCGCCGAGACTGAATTTGTGCGCATCCCCGGCAATCTGAAACAGCTGTGCCGGGCCGTTGGGCATTCGCAGCGGAAGCATGATCGCGCAGGTGACGGCGCCGCTGACCAGCACCACACTTTGGATGGCATCGGTCCAGATCACGCCTTCGATCCCGCCAAGGCAGGTGTAAATTGTCGTCAGCGTGCCGATCAGCAGGATGATCGTCTTAATGTCCCACCCGAGTAGTTGATTCAACGGGAGCGCGAGAAGGAACATCACCGACCCCATGCGGGCAACGTGCATCAGCAGATAACAGACGTTGGCGTACACCCGCGCCCAGACGCCGAAGCGGTGCTCGAGGTGGCTATAGGCAGAGATCGCGGTTTGCCGCCGATAAAACGGGACGAAAAATTTGCCGGTGAGGAAAGCCGCCAGAGGTAATGAAAGGCTGAACGCGAAAGCGTTCCAATTCGTGGCAAAGGCTTTTCCCGGCAACGCCAGGAAACTGATGCTGCTGACGAAGGTACCAAACACCGACAGACCCACGAGCCATCCCGGCAGGTTCCCGCCGGCGGAAGTGAACTCTTCGCTGTTGCGATTTTTGAAGACGAAATAGCACCCTACGCCGACGCTCGCCGTCAGATAGACGACCAGCACGATCAGGTCGAGTGTTCGTAGGGAGCCCACGTGATTTCCTCTGTCATTACGAACGTCGAGACCGCAAGCAGCACAACCGTGGGATTGCGTTAACGGTCGTTAGCCGGGACGACCGAATCCGACAGCGTCAACGTGCGGAAGTTCCTGAACCGGTGGAAGGTTAAAAAGTTTGCGTCGTGTCCGGAGTGGGCGCCGCCCTGCCCGTCATCGAATGCAGTCCGCGCGACGGCGATCAAGTCGTCGCCGTCGAAGAGCCAGTCGACGTACTGAAACGCGTGCTTGTTCCAGTCGTCGTGGTGAAGCAGGATACACCGCGTCGTCCACGCCTTTAAGTCCGAAGAACTGATCAGACAAAGCGTATTCCGGGTTCGTTCCGAGTTCACCGTGGCCGCGTCGCGAGCCAGGATGTCGTTGGTCAGCGACCAGTAGAGTTTCGTCGCGGCGTCGTAACGAATTGTGAATTTTTTATCGCCGCCGGGCAGTTTTACGAATCCCGATCGCGGATCGAAACTCGCCTGCCGGCCGTCCTTACTGATCTGAATGACCGCGGCAACGCTCCAGTCCGGGCGGGCGTCGACGCGAAGTATATCCAAGATATTCCCGCCGGGCGTGACGACCGCATTTCCTTCGAGCCAGCCGCCGAACTTCCCGTTCAACCACGCCGGATCGCGGGCTACAAAGTTGGTCGCCGTCCAATTGTCGGCTTTCAGCAGGTCCGCATCGACCGGGGCGGAAAAGACCATCGCGCGAAAACATTTGCCCCACCCACCCGGGCCGGCCGCGTCTTCGACCGCGCGCCAGATTCGCCCGTCGTGCTCGACGACCGGCACCGGCGCGGTGTGATATTTTCCTTTAGCAAGCAACCCCGTCTGGCCGTCCTTCGGGTCGGTCCATGTGACCCCACCGTCGGTGGATCGGCGGATCAGCAGGTCGCTATATTCGTGCGTCACGCCCATCAGGTAAAGCTCGCCGTGATGAACGAACAGAGTGGACCAGAGCGCCCCCTGGATCCGGGAAATCAGCGTCCAGGTTGCGCCCTTGTCGCGGGAGCGGAACACACGGGTAATCGCGGCTGTGTAGTATTGTGACTTCGGGCCGAATTCGTCATGCGCGGCGATGTACGAACCGTCGCTTAAAACAGCGATTGTCGGGGAACCGACGTAAATCCCCGATTCGGCCGAGTCGTGATCGATCACCACCCCCGGCACATTGGAAAAATCCGGGGCTGCCGCCGGCCCTGTCGCAGGAAACGCAGGTGTCGAGAAACCAAAAATACCAGCCGCAGCGCTGAGTATCGATACAAAGCTGATCCGCATTCGTGCCTCACTTCATCCGATTGTCCGCCCGTTCAGCGACAGTCCACGAGATAGATTTGATTGAACGCTTCTCCATCGCGCAGCGTCCGACGCACGTACGCGACATGGTTTCCGTCCGGCGAGAGCACGCACGCCTCGGGCCGGGGCGCGGTTTCGTCGGAGGACCTCGGCGTCAGCCTTCGCGTGGAACCCGAGTTGATCTCGGTCAGGAAAATACTGTTGTCGCCGGCGTACGCGATCGCGGTCCCGTCTCTGGTCCATGAAAAGGCCGAAGCCACGCCGAAAGAGTTATGAGTCAGCTGCGTTACCGGTCCGCCGTTGGGCGAGACCGTCCAGACCTGCACGATCCCCGCGTCGTCCCTCATCAAAAATGCGATTCGCGATCCGTCCGACGACGAGTGCGTCCAGTGCCGCGGGCCCTGGATGCCGGGATATTCTCGATCCACTGTGTGCGTCAGACGTCGCTGTACGCAGCCCCGCGGCGGCGCGGGCATGCGGTCGCTGGTCCCCTGCAACGGATTAGCACCCGGAATCGTGACTTCCGCGGGGATGTCGACTACGAACAGTTCCGTGACGGTTGCATTGTTGGTCGTGACTACCTGTCCTTGAAACGCGATCGCGTGCGGCTGACGGGATCCATTTGATCGCTGATAGCCACTAGACCCGACCCAGCCTTCTTCCGACGCCCGTTTGATTTCGTCCGACCCCGGTTGCGGGTTCGGAGTCAACGCCGTCACGAGCACCGAAAAATAATCGGCATCGTGGTTCCGGTCGGAAGATTTCGAAGTTCGAACGTCATGCCCCGGCACGCTGACGCCGACGTACCGGAGACCCGGGCTCACGCCGCCGGGGGCGACCACCGCGTCTTCGTAAGTGAAGCTCACCCATTCACCATGGCCGTCGAACACGTGAAGATGAGTACCGCCGCGCAGCGCGCCGGGCGTGAAAGGGGACACCAGGTCGCGGGCATCGAGACGCACTGCGGTTGTCCGAGCGCTGACGTCCACGATCACACCTTCACGATGATTCGCGGCATAAGTCCAATCGGGGGTCGGATTTTCCGGTCCTCGAATGAAGATGATTCGGCCATCAACGGGACTGCAGCTGACAACGCCACAGTGTGCCCCGTTACGAGACTCGTAAACCGTTTCGACCCGGCCCGTCGCGACTTCGACCCGCTCTATACGCGAGCCGTCGAAGACCGAGCCTGCCGGGTCGGACCGGACGTCGTAGTAGAGCCATTTGCTGTCGGGCGACCACGCATCGACGTTCGTGAGAATGTGCCCGTAGGGTGCAGAGGTGATTTGTCGATCGACAGAAGCAGATGCGTTGGCGCTGCTGCGGCCGGCAGGTTCCTCGACCGACGGCCGACAGCAGAAACTCGTGGAGAGCAACGTCATCGTCGTCCAGAAAACGGGGAGCCATTTCGTCATTGCCATTCGCGGCCATCGCGGACATTCGCGGGCTGTTTACGACCGGCGTCGCTGCGAGCGTGAAGTGCGGTTGGTCTGTTCGAGCGCGTCCAATTCTTTCACGAGTGCGGCGGGCAGCTCGTAGATCGGCGCAGCGCCGCGGCCGGCCATTCGGTCCAGATATTCGATCGACTCGATTTGTCCCAGGTGAATATGGCTGGCCATCTTCCGGCGGGCGTCTTCGCCGTGGCCGCCTCGGATGGACGCGAGAATGTCTCTGTGAAATTCATTCGCCTTATGAACAAGATTTCGGCTGTGGTCAGTGCGACGCATCCGAAAAATTCGGCTCAACGTCCGCATCGTTCGGACCGCTTCCATGATCCGCCAGTTGCCCGACGACTCGATGATCGTCATGTGGAACGCCATGTCGGCGGTCAGGAATCGGCTCAACCCCGAGGCATCGAGCGCGGTCGACTGCGCGAGATCCAGGTCGGCGGCGATGCGGTCCATGACGTCACAAAACTGCTCGAGGCGAACAATGATTCCATGATCGGCGCGTTCCGCCGCCCGCTGAGCGGCATAGCTCTCGAGCGCTTCCCGCATCTCATACAGTTCGATCAGTTCTTGCCGATCGATCGGTTTTACGATTGTCCCGTATCGCGGGACCTGCCTGACGAATCCTTCCCGCGCGAGTTGCCGGATCGCTTCACCGACCGGGGTCCGGCTGATACCCAGAACGCGGGCGAAGACCGCCTCGGAGACGACCGCCCCGGCGGGCAGTTCGCCATTCACGATAGACTCCTGAATGTGGGCGTAGGCGCGTTCGAACAATGATCCAACGGAATCGTGCGATTTGCTGGTGAAAGTTGTCGGCATAGTTAAGCCTCTTCTCTAATTACCGCTGGGTCGGATTCTACTGGGATTCTAGTTTGTAACAAGGAAAATCGTTTGGGTTTTCAACGAACTCCGCAATCCGAAGTCTCCGGCCGGGTTAGCACTACGGGTGCGGATGTTTCGTCGCACGTTTCTGTGTCGCTGAGATATATCAGCCCCGTCCCCGGCAGCCGACCTCTCGACCCCGTTTACACCAATCAAAGTCATCGGTCCGCCAGGAACGCCTCGGCGGCAATGCGGATCGTCTGACAGTGCAGTTCGGTCGTCATCCCCTCGGTTTTGTTGTAACCGCCGCCGAACAGAACGACCGTCGGGATGTTCCATTTACGAAGCAGTCCGATCGTGGACCGGTCGCGGGTCGCCATCTCTTCGGTGGTCAATCGCATCTGCCCGAACCGGTCGTCAACGTGCACGTCCGCCCCGGCGATATAAAAAACCAGATCCGGCTCGAACCGCTCGACGGCGGCGGGAAGCGTTTCGTTCAGACGATGAGAATATTCATCACCACCGGCCCAGCGCGACAGCTCGACGTCCATGTCGCCGGGCTCTTTCTTGCTCGGGTAATTTCGACCAACGTGGACCGAATACGTGAAGACCCGGGGCTCGTCCTTAAAGATGAAGTGTGTGCCGTTGCCCTGGTGCGCGTCGAGATCGACCACCATCGCCTGCAGATATGGCTCCTCTGCCTGCAGCGCGCGGATTGCCACCGCGACGTCGTTGAACACGCAGAACCCCTCACCCCGGTCGGGAAACGCGTGGTGCGTGCCGCCGGCAAGGTTGCACCCCATCCCATCTGCGAGCGCCGCGCGGGCGGCGAGGAGAGTGCCTGACACCGCGCAGTGGCTGCGAGTCGACAGTTCCGCCGACCACGGCAGCCCTAGCTTCTGGCGCGTGACCTCGGTCAGATGTCCGCTGCGGATCGACTCGACGTATTCCTGAGTGTGCACCCGCAGCAAACTTCGGTCGTCGATGAATCCGGGATCGATGATCTGATCCGCGGTAACCGTTCCGTCGCCGATCAGCTTGGCGACAGAGTCGGGGAACTTTCGCATCGGGAACACGTGCCCGGCCGGCAGCGGAACAAAATAGCGCGGGCTGGAAAATAGCTTGAGACGAGCGCGGGCATCAACCATCGCACGATTGTAGGCGCGGTGGTCCCCCAGACAGCCGGGGTGTCCCCGCGGCGGTCTGGGGATTTATCTACTGATCTGTGAAGCTAGACGAAAACCGGTGCGAGGAGGCCCCGGCTCTCCCGTGTCTTCAATGCCCTTCCGCGGGTTCGCCGAGATATTTCTTCAGCTCGGCAAATTTTTCATCGAGCATCGCCCTTGTCGGTGTTTCAAGATTCAACCGTAGCAGCGGTTCGGTGTTGCTCTTGCGGACGTTGAACCACCAGTCGCCTAAGTCGACAGTGATTCCATCGAGATAATCGATTTTTCCCTTTTTGTAATGGTCGGCGAGCTCGCGGATCTTGGCGTCCTTGTCCTCGACGTGAAAATTGATCTCGCCGCTCTGGCTGTACTTGTAGAACGGCCGCATCAACTCGCTGAGCGGCGCCGGCTGAGCCGACAGCACCGACAGCAGCCGAGCGAACGCGATCGCGGCGGAATCGGCGTAGTAAAAGTCACGGAAGTAAATGTGCCCCGACAGTTCCCCGCCGAACACTGCCTTGGTGTCGGCCATCGTTTTCTTAATAAACGCGTGACCGACACGGTCTCGCTTGGGCACTCCGCCCGCGGCGGTGATTTCATCGGGCACCACGTGGCTGCTCCGCAGGTCGTAAACCACTGTCGCGCCCTTGTTCTCCGGCCGGCTCAGAAAATCCTTGGCCAGCAACGCCGTGATCATGTCCGAGCCGATGTATTTCCGCTTTTCGTCCAGGAACATGCAGCGATCGGCGTCGCCGTCGAAGCACGCTCCCAGGTCGCAGGGATTCTCACCCATCACGGCCTTGAGCATGTCCAGGTTTGATTCCACAAGCGGGTTTGGCTCGTGGGTAAAGCTGCCGGTGATGTCGAACAGTAGCGGGACGATTTCCAGATTCGGCACGTCGCCGAACACGGCCGGCACCATTTTCCCGGCCATGCCGTTGCTGGCGTCGATCGCCACGCGGAGCGGCCGCTTCAAATCGAGAAAGCTGAGCACCAGCTTCTTATACGCGGGCCAGAGGTTCATCTCTTCGTACTTGCCCAGAAGCCCGGTCTGGCCGAGCCGTAGACCCGTGGCGATCCGCTTGATGTCGTCGAGTCCAGTGGCCGACCCGATCGGCTTGGCCTTAGGACCGCTGATTTTAAAGCCGTTGTATTGGATCGGATTGTGCGAAGCGGTGACCATGATCCCGCCGACGGCGTCCAGTTCGTTGATCGCGAAATAGATGAACGACGTGTCGATCATGCCGACATCGACGACGTTCATGCCCGTCGAGCGGATGCCGTCCATCAAAGCCTTAGACAAGTCCGGCGAATGCGGCCGCATGTCCCGACCGACCGCCATCGTGTTTTCGTTCTTCACCCGCTGGTCGGCGGGCAATTTTTCCCGACTGCGTTTCAGAAACTGCGCCGTCGCGTGCCCCACTTTCCACGCGTCTTCCTCATTCAGCGGATTGGGGTAAACGGCACGGACGTCATAGGCTTTGAAAATCTTATCGATCATGCCGGTGAATCTATCTAGACCGTTTAAGCATGGCAATCGACCGCCCGCCGATCTGATCCAGATGCGTTGACTGCAGTAGAATCACCTCATGGAAAAAGCAATCAGCATTCGCGCGGAAGTGATGCATGGTGAGCCCTGTTTTACAGGTACGCGGGTCGCTGTTCAGACTCTTTTTGACTGGTTGGAGGAAGGGCATGACATCGCTTATTTCATCGAGCAATTTCCCAGCGTAAATCACGACCAGGTGATCGCTGTGCTTGACGCCGCCAGGCGTCATACGCTCGATGAGGCGCTGGCAAGCCGATGAAGCTCCTCATTGACGAAAACCTGCCGCATAAGCTGCGCTAATTCCTTATCGACCATGCCTGCTTCACGACCACGTACATGGGTTCGAATGGTGTCTCTAACGGCGAGCTTCTCCGAATCGCCGCCGCCAATGGGTTCGATGCAGTGATATCGAACGACCGAGGTCTGGAGTACCAGCAGAACCAGGATGCGTTACCCCTCTCTGTCGTGGTGCTACTGGCCAAGGACAACAATCTCAGGACAATTGAATCGATGGTTCCGTCGCTGATCGGGGCTCTGAACCATTTGAAGCCGAGAACGTTCGTCAAGATTCAAAAACCCTAATTGACGCTCCGGCGTTTCGGCGTCAACTACATGCACTCGGCTCAGTCATCAACTTCAGACGCAATCTACGTTGCTCGACATCTTCAAAGTCTCTATCGCACCGCGTTGATTACCAGGGGATGAAACGGCTGCGGCTAACGGGTAAGTTTTTGGCTTCGTTACAACAACGATTCTTGCCAGCTCATTTCGTCGTCCACGCCGCGGGGGGTTCGATTTGGTCTTTGGGTCTCCCGCCGGCGTCCTTGCGACCGCTGCCGGCGAGGCGGCTGATGATCATCACCTCCATGTCTTCTTCGCATAGAAGCTGGCAACTAAGCCGCACCCCCTGCTTGCCGGTAAGGCCCCGCGCAGTGAGCAGGTCTTTCTCGGCCTGGGTCATTTTGGTCGGTTCGCCGGAGACGAACTGCACCCGGCAGCTCGTGCACGCCGCTGCCCCGCCGCAATTGTGCAGCTGGTCGGATTTGCCTTCGTCGGTGATCGCGTTGATCAACCGCTTACCGGCCGGGACTTCGACGGAAACGTTATCGATGGTGAGCTTGGGCATTTTGTTTTCCAAAAAAAGCGGACTTGTTCAGGCGAATGTGAGAATGCCGAACTGTTTGAAATCGTGGAAACTGTTGTTGATCCCGATCGACCAGGCGAACAGCGTCTGTAGGTTTTTGTCGTAATCGATTCGGTAAAAATTCGCCCGCCAAGTGCTGCCCGGTTTCGGCGGAACATTTCCTAAACCCTGCATCAGTGCGAACGGGATGAAGAATTCGGCGCACCACCCGGTCACGGTCGCGCCCGGAATGGCGGGCCCGCCGCGGACGCTCGTCGACCGGCGGATCTTTCGGCCCCCCGCGTAATGCCACGGCGACCAACCCATGAAGCTGCCTTCGTGGTTCGGAATAATCAGCGGCAGCTCTTTTCCCAGCGGTGAGATTTCGTATTCGAAATACAGATTCTGGCGTTCGTCGGGCCAGAAAAACGCCTCGACAACGTCTTCATTCCACAGGTCGTCGTTGTCCTGCAACTCGGTGCACATCAAGAGGTGGTCTTCGCAGTCGAACTGACAATAAATGCCCGTTGTCGAGTAGACGATTCGCATCCGCGTCACAGACTTGGACGCGCCCTTGATCGGAATGATCGGCAACCACGGCGATTGATTCCACGCCGGCGCACCGCCGGTTCCGCCCAACTCGAAATCCTCGACAAGCTTTACAACTGCTTCCATAAGACTTCAGACTACCGACGCCGGGCGGTTCGTGGCAACGCCGGCAATTTCTTGGTCGTCGCCGTCAAAGTCATTACTCGGTCGGTAAGGGCGGCGCGTCGTCGGGGTCCTCGGCGGTTTTCACCATGCGGTGCTCGGTTCCCGCGCGGAGGCGGGCGATGTTCGACCGGTGCTTCCAGATCACTAGCCCGGAGATGACGACCGCGAACGCCAGCAGCGGCCACTGTCCGCCCAGCGGGTCCCAGCCGCGCCACAGGCCGATTGCTACGTAAGCAATTGGGAACGAGATTGCCGCGCCGATCGAACCAACGCTGATGTACCGTGTCGCGAAAAACAGGACAATGAACGTCGCGACCGTGACGATCCCCGGCAGCGTATAGAATGGCCAAAGCCCCAACAGAATGCCGGCACTGGTCGCGACGCCCTTCCCGCCTTTGAACTTCAGGAACACGCTGAACATGTGCCCGATCACGGACGCGAAACCGACGCTCAACCATAGGATGTAAACTGCCTGTCCGGGGGGGAGCGACGCGTTCGTTCTCGACGCCACAACCTGGGACGCGACCAGCACCGGTATCAGCCCCTTGAGCAGGTCCAGGAACATCACCAGGAAAAAATAATTCCTGCCCAGTAGCCGACCGACGTTGCTCGCGCCGATGTTGCCGCTCCCCTGCGTGCGGACGTCGACCCCCCGGGCGAGGCCGACGATCAATCCGAACGGAATCGATCCCGCCAGGTAAGCCACGGCAACGAGCACCAGCAATTTCTGTTCGACGGTCATGACGGAAGTTTTTACACGAAATGCCGCGGATTGCAGAATGGCCGACGGAGGCGCGTATATCAAAATTGGATGTTCAACTTCGCAATCAACGATTCGCCTCACGGGGTTCGATCGTCGCCAGCCCCTTCAAGGTTGCTTCTTCGACCAGATCAAAAGTCCATTTCCCGGGCCAGTCGCGGTGCAGCACTTTCGACAGGTCACCCGCGAGCCCGCCGCTGAGCAGCACGTCGTGATGGATCGGCGTGCCGGTCGCCTGCAGCAGAGGCAAGCGTTTCGCGCTCGCCTCGGCCAACGCTTCCACGATCGCGCAGAGCAGGTCTTCACGGGTGGTCGCGAGGCTGACGCCGGTAAAACTCGCCGTCTTCTGGTCCAAGCTCACCCGGTCACCGGCGAGGTACGGCTCGAACCGGACCGAAGATTCGCGCCGCGACGTCGCCAGCCTCTTGCACAGCGCCTGGAATTTCTTTTCCGACAGGTCGGGAAACAGCTCGCGATTCGCCCAAACCAGCGACGACCCGGCAGCGGCGAGGGTACTGACCTGCATCCACTTTCGTCCAATGCCCACCGCCCGGGTGAGCAGGTGCTCGTCGGGCTTTGGATGTGTTGTGCACAGTGCGAGCACGTCGGTCGACCCGCAGACGTTCAGAAGTTGTCCCGACCGGGCACCGCGCAGCAGCATCGTGCTGCTGGTGTCCATAAGGCCGGCCAGCACAGGAACCCCGGCAGTCAAGCCGAAACTGCGGGCCGCGGCGGGCGTGACGTGCCCTGCGACGACGTCTCCGTCCATCACCTCGGGCAGGAGCTTTCGATCTAAATCGATCGCGGTGCAGAGTTCTTCATTCCACCCGGCAAGGGTGAGCGTCGAATAGAGCCCCATAAACGACGCGTTCGACGGATCGGTGACTCTGGCCCCGGTGAGATGGCGATGCAGAAAGGTGCTGAGATGGCCGACGAGGTCGGCTTTTTTCATCAGCTGCGGCTCATTTGCGAGGTACCAGGCGCAGGTCGTCGAGCTGATCCCGCCGGGGATCGGGCGGTTGCCGGACAGCCGCAGGTGCCGGGCTTTCCCGACCTTCTTTTCGATCGCGTGAGCGATCTCGACACTCCGCCGGTCTTGGTGCGTGACGATCGGCGTCAGCGGCTTGCCCGCCTTGTCCATCGCCAGCCAGGACGGCGCCATCACGTCCATCGCGACGTGGTCGACTTTCGTGACACCCGGCCCGAGCTCCGCGAGTGCCTTAGCCAACGCCCGCAGCATTGAATCAGCATCGATCTCGGCACGCACGCCGTCGAACCGGGTCTTGTACGACCCGTGAACGATCTTGCTGGCCGGCTTGCCGTTGCGGAGCACCGCCGCCTTGACGCTCGACGATCCAAAATCCAATCCCAAACTGGTAGATGATTTCATCAAGCTCGATGTTGCACGCGCGATGCAGAATTTACCACCGCCCCGTCAACCGCCACGCGCGCGATCGTCCAAATACAATACCCATCAGCCCGATAAAGTCCAAAACGGTGTCGGACACCGTTTTTATAAGCTCATTTATAATATGAATTTAGCATAATCGTTTTGGAAAATGCAGGCTGAATTTCGAAAAACGGTGTCCGACACCGTTTCGTAGGAACCGGTGGTCTTTTGACCGGTCTTTACTTTGGAAAGTCCGTACATAGAGAATTTGACAAGCAACTGACCGGGGATACGATCCGGCGCAATTATGAGTCGCGGGCGAGAGATAATTACGATTTTTATTCCGAGCGTGTCTCGATTGTGTCGCGATTGATGGTTCCCCCGAATCTATAGATCAACGACCCCGAGGCCGACGCCTCGGGGTTTTTGTTTTACCTATGTCACAAAACAGCGACACCCAGCTTCAGGCGCAGCCGGCGACTCCAGTATCGCCGCTGCGCGAACTGCTGACGCTCGCGGGCCCCACCGTTGCGCAGATGGCGTCTTACACGCTGATGCAATTTATTGATTCCTGGATCCTGGCCCGGACCGGGAACGTCACGGCGCTTACCGCGGCGGCGACGGCGGGCATGCTGGCGTTCTCGGCCATCAGTTTGGGCATGGGCGTGATGTTCATCGTCAACGCACTGGTGAGCCAATCGTTCGGCCGGGGTGATCGGCACGAGTGCGGGCGATATCTGTGGCAGGGAATCTGGTTCGCCGTGCTGTTCTCGGCCGTGTTGTGGCCGTTGACGCGTGGCTCTTCATCACTGTTTTTATCGCTCGGGCACGAAGCCCAACTCGCCGATTACGAGGGGATCTATCTGCGACTGGTGCTGGACGCGGCGTTCCTGAAACTGGCGGCGACGGCGGTCGAGCAGTTCCTGCTCGGCATCAATCGCCCGGCCGTCGTCGCGGTGGCGTCGGCGTGCGGGGTGGCGGTGAACGCGGTGGCGGCGTGGATGATCGTGCTCGGCCGGGCGGGCTTTGCACCGCACGGCGTTGCGGGGGCGGCGGTCGCGCAAAACATCGGCGTCGGGATCGAACTGCTCTGCGTGACCGTCTTCGCGTTCGGGTCGGATGTCCGCGGATATTTTAACCTGACCGATTGGAAATTCCGGACCCGCGAAATGTGGCTGCTGCTCAAAATGGGCATCCCGTCCGGCGCCCAGATCATCGCCGAGGTGTTGGCCTGGTCCGCCTTCACCACCTGGGTCATGGTCCCGTTCCACACCCAGGCGATGGCGGCGAACGTGCTGGTGTTTCGGTACATGTCGGTCAGCTTCATGCCCGCCTTCGGGATCAGCGTCGCGGTGACCGCTCTGGTCGGCCGCTACGTCGGCATGGGACGGCCCGACCTGGCCACGCAGCGGGCCACGCTGGGGTTCAAGGTGACGGCGGTTTACATGCTCGTGTGCGGGGCCCTGCTGTTCGGGTTTCGTCGGCAACTGATCGGGATTTTCACCACAGACCCGGCCGTGCTGAGTACCGGGGCGACGCTGCTGATCTTCGCGGCGGTCTATCAACTGTTCGACGCGCTCTACATCGTTTACAACGGTGCCCTGCGCGGCGCGGGCGATACGCTTTTGCCGGCCGTTGTGACGGCAGTGCTCTGCTGGGCGATCGTGGTGTACGGCGGGCACGCCATCGCCGAACATTTCCCGAAGCTGGGCGCGGCCGGGCCGTGGGTCGCGGCAACGATATACGGTGCGATCCTCGGCACGTTCATGTACACCCGATTCACCGCGGGCGGGTGGAAGAAGATTCGAATTTCAGAGGAACCGACCGTGGCCGTGTAGTCTGGAATCAGTATTCACCGCGGAGACGCCGAGACGCAGAGAAAACTAGAAGACAGAAGAGCTGGCACACCGAAAGCCGCGGTTTTGTGTTTACTTGAGCTCTGAACCGAACTTTATTCAAGTCCGTGTGCCTGCAGGCCTGCTCTCGACTTGAGCAACCTAGCTGACTGAACTCCGAAGAGTGACCCAATATCATGTCCGAAACAAAAGCCGAAAAATCGAGTTACAAGACGACGCTGAACCTGCCGCAGACGGCCTTCCCGATGGAGGCCAAGCTGGTGCAGAACGAGCCGGTGAGACTGAAGACCTGGGAAGAGTCGCGGCTGTACGACCGCATCCAGATGGAGCGGGCGCGAACCGGCAAAGGCAAGTGGATCCTCCACGACGGCCCGCCGTTCGCCAACGGGGATATCCACATAGGGCACGTGGTCAACAAGACGCTGAAGGACGTGATCCTGAAGTTTCGGACGATGCAGGGGTACCAGACGCCGTACGTCCCCGGCTGGGATTGTCACGGCCTGCCGATCGAGCATCAGGTCGGCGAGGCGATCAAAAAAGAGGGCAAGAACCCACGTGATTTCAGCACGCTGGACATCCGCAAGCGGTGCTTCGAGTGGGCGGAAAAATGGGTGGCGGCCCAGTGCGAGCAGTTCAAACGCCTCGGCATCCTCGGCGAATGGAGCAATCCGTACCTGACGATGAAGCCGACCTATGAAGCGAGCACGCTGAGTGTTTTCGCGAAATTCGTCGAAGCGGGATTGGTCTATCGGAAGCTGAAACCAGTGCCGTGGTCGATCGCAAACCAGACCGCGCTGGCAGATGCGGAGCTGGAATATCAGGACGTCAGTGACAACAGCGTGTACGTCGAGTTTGCGGTAATCGGGTCGACGGACGTCACGCACCTTTTGGTCTGGACGACGACGCCGTGGACACTGCCGGCCAATCTTGCCGTGGCTGCGGGGCCGGAAGTGCAATACGCCAAGGTGAAGTACGGGGACCGGGTCGGCTTGATCGCGCAGGATCTGGTCGCAAAGGTGTTTGCCATCGCAGGAAAGCCGTTCGAAATTGTCGGCACGGTCATCGGCACCGACCTGGCAGGGATGACGTATCAGCACCCGTTTGTCGAAAGGACGGGCCGGGTGGTGATGGCGGATTATGTCACTACTACCGACGGCACCGGGCTGGTTCACACCGCACCGGGTCATGGCGAAGACGATTACGAGACCGGCCTTCGCGAAAAGCTCGACGTGTATAGCCCGGTGCTCGCCAACGGGCGATTTGACGACACGGTGCCCGAATGGTTGCGCGGTAAGGCCGTGCTGAAAGAGGGCAATCCGCTGATCGTCGATTGGCTCAAAGAGTCGGGCCATCTGCTCGCGGAACAAACAATCCGGCACAGCTACCCGCACGACTGGCGGAGCAAAACGCCGATCATCTTCCGCGCGACCGAGCAGTGGTTCATTGCGATGGATAAGCCGTTTCTGACCCCCTCTCCCGGCACGCCGGGAGAGGGCGGGGGTGATTTCGAGCGTAAGACATCGCTCGACGTTCAAGATCACGCTCACCCTAACCCTCTCCCGGCTTACCGAGAGAGGGGACCGGACGCGACGCTGCGCCAGCGGGCGCTCGATGCCGTCAACTCAAAGGTCGACTTCGTCCCCGCCTGGGGTCAGGCTCGGTTGAAGGGCATGCTCGAGAGCCGGCCCGACTGGTGCGTCTCCCGGCAGCGCGCCTGGGGTCTGCCGATCCCAGTGTTCTACAACGAACAGGGTGACGCCCTGCTCATGCCGGAGTCCGTCCGGGCGATCGCCAAGCGGGTTGGAGAATTCGGATCGGACTGCTGGTTCACTGAAGAACCTGCGACGTTGCTCGGCGCGGATTTCGTCTACCCGGCCGGGTTCACGCCGAATAATCTCCGCAAGGAAAAAGACATCTTCGACGTCTGGTTCGAATCCGGCAGCAGTTGGTCGGCGGTGCTGCAGGCCCGGTCGTACCTGCACTTCCCGGCCGACCTTTATCTGGAAGGTTCGGACCAGCACCGCGGGTGGTTCCAGTTGTCGATGCTGCCCGCGCTCGGCGCTACCGGGCAGGCACCTTACAAGCAGGTGCTGACGCACGGGTTTGTCGTCAAGCCCGACGGCACGAAAGTCAGCAAAAGCGACAAGGAATATGTAAAGGCCGTCGACGAAATCAACCGCCACGGGGCGGACGTCCTGCGGCTCTGGTGCTGCAGCGTCGACTACCAGAACGACATCCCGGCGAGCCCCAAGGCGCTGCAGGAGTTCGGCGACAAATATCGAAAGATCCGCAACACGATGCGGTATCTCCTCAGCAACCTGTACGACTTCGACGCGCACTCGCAAAGTGTGCAGGTGCCCGCCAACAGTCTGGACGGCTGGGCGCTCGACCAGCTCGATACGCTGATCAATGACGTGTCAGTGGCGTACGACACTTACCAACTGCACCGTGCGTTCCGGTTGCTGCACGATTTCTGCTCGGTGCAAATCAGCAGCGTGTACGGGAACGCGATGAAGGACCGGCTCTACTGTGAAGCGGTCGATTCACCGATCCGGCGACGAAGCCAGACTGTGATGCACAAGCTGGTGCTCGCGCTCAGCAAATTGCTCGCGCCGATGATTCCGTTCACGGCCGACGAAACCTGGTGTCACGTCCCGCACCGGCCCGCCGACGAAGTCGATCTGCCCAGCGTGCACATGACATTGCTGCCGACCGTTTCCGGGCAGGCGGTCGACGAGCAGACGCGCGAGGATTGGGCCCTGTTGATGCAGTTGCGTGAATCGGCGCTCGGCCAGCTCGATGTGCTGAAAAAGTCGTCGGGCCTGAACAAAGCGTCGGAGTCTGAACTGATCTATCACTTGCAGGAAGGCGTGCGAGATCGGCTTACGGCGTACGGCGTCGACCTGGAGGATCTCGCCGGCGCGGGACACGTGTCGATCGAATCCGCACAGGCGTCTTCGGTCGTCGTCGTCGATGCCCGGGAAAAATATGCCGCCTGCGCCCGCTGCTGGAAACGCCGTCCGGACGTCGGGGCCGATCCGGACTACGCAGACCTGTGCGGCCGCGACGCCGCCGCGGTGCGGAAGCTGAAGGTTTAACGCTGCGGACGCGCCGTTAGTGCGGATGCGCCGTTAGAAGCTGTTACTGTCGATGCCCATCGCCTCGGCGAGCAGCTCTGCGACGTGCTTCGGCTTTACCGTTGGAAGCCGAAGCGCGCAGACCGCTTCGTTGCAAATGGTGACATCCGCCTTCACCGCTCGGATCGCCGCGATCTTCTCGTCCCGCATCGTCGTGCTGATCATCGGTTGATTTTCCGGCAGCCCCCCGCCGGCACCGCAGCAAACATCCGCCTTCTCGGGCAGTTGCAGCCGGGCGTGCTGCAATTGCCGGATGACGCGGGGGGTTTCGTCGCCGACGCCCATCGCTCGCTGCTGACAGGCGGGGTGGTAAGTCACACTGGTTTGCGCCGGTAAAGAAAGCTTGGACAGATCAACTTTGAGGACGGTCGTCAGGAATTCGACAAATTCGTACGTCCTCCCGGCGACTTGCCACATCGTCTCTTCGGACGCCGGGTCGTCCACCAGCAGCCTTGTGTAGTTTTCGCGGACCATCGCACAGCACCGCGGGCTGGGCGTCACGACGTATGTGCTGTGCTTGAACACGTCGACGAACCGCCGGGCGAGGCCCTTCGCCTGGGGTTGATAACCGTCTTCGAACAACGGCGCACCGCAGCAGGTTTGCTGGTCGGGAAAGTCGACCCGGCAACCGAACCGTTCCAGAATCTTGGTCACCGCGACGCCCACGCGAGGAAAATAGAGATCGTTTAGACAGCCGATGAAAAGTGAAACGGAGGTGGGCATTGCGTTCGCGGCGGGCTTCTACCCCACCGGCGGTTACAGTATTCTTCTGCCCGTTGAATCACAATACCGGGTCACACCCGAATGCGAATGAAGGACGTGCGATGACGACGATCGCGGGCCAGATTATCGAACAGCAGAAACAATGGACCGGCAAATGGTGCTGGACCGGCCACGTCACGCACCCGTGGAACCAGTACGTCTACTTCCGCCGTGTGGTCGACGTCCCGGGCACGCCCCGCCGGGCCATCGTCCGCATCTCGGCTGATGCTTTGTACACTCTGTACGTCAACGGTCAGCGCGTCCACCAGGGGCCGGCCCGGTGTTTTCCGGGCCATCAAAGCTATGACACGCTGGACCTGACGGCGCTGTTTCAGTCGGGCCAGAATGTGATCGCCGTGATCGCGCACCAGTTCGGGGTCCCGACGTTTCAACGCGTCTTTCGCGACGCCAACGGATTTCTGCTCGACGGGGTCATCGAATGCGATGGGGATTCGGTCCCACTGCACACCCCCGACCGGTGGGTGTGCAAACCCGCGACGGCGTGGCGGAAGACGGTCGCCCGGCAATCGATTCAACTCGGGTTCCAGGAACACTTCGATGCCGACGCCGATCCGGTCGACTGGATGAAACCGACATACCTTGCGGGCGAAAAAGAGGGTTGGAAAGCGCCCTGGGTCTGCGGCCCGGTCGGGACGCACCCGTGGTTATTGATGGAACCGCGTGGCGTGCCGTTGCTCGCGGATCACATCGAACCGCTTACCGGAGTGGTCGCACAATTCCGCGGTGAAAATCCGCGCGGGTATAAGGTCGTCGAAGACGTATACCACCTCTGCGTGCCCGGAGATTTCAAGAAAGATAATGCCGCGCTCGAAAACCCCAGGGCGATGTTGGACGACGACGACGACGTCACCACCGTGCCCCCCGCCGGAAGGGGAGTTTATCGCCGCTACGCTGGACCTGGGCATTTATCGCAGTGGTCACATCCTGATCGACATCGCCGACGCCGCAGGGGATGAAATCGTCGACATTCTTTTCTCGGAAGAGATCGAGAAATCGCAACTGCCGCTGATCGTGCTGAACGGGCCGAGCAGCAAAGAGTCTCAAGCGTTGCGATACCGGTGCCGGCCGGGGGCCCAGCAGTGGGAGTCGTTTCATTACATCGGCATGCGGTATCTGCTGGTGGTGTTCCGGAACGTCGAGAACAAACCGCTAAAGATCCGGCGGATCGCGGTTCGGCAGGTCCACACCGCGTTCGACGGCGTTGCTTCGTTCGAGAGCAGCGACGAGACGCTGAACAAGATCTGGGACGTGGGCCGAAACACGCAGTTGAATTGCAGCTTCGATGCGTTCGTCGACTGCCCCTGGCGCGAGATGGCCATGTGGTGGGGAGACTCGCGGGTTCAGGGTCAGGTCGCGCTGTATGCGTTCGGCGATACCTCGCTGCTGGAACGCGGCATCCGGTTGATCGCCCAATCCCAGTCGGCCGACGGCGCACTGCACGCGCACGCCCCGGCGGACATCCCCCGACACCGGTTGCCCGACTTCATGATGACTTGGGTCGGCACGCTCTGGGACCACTACCAGTACTCAGGCAGGACCGACTTAATCCGGGAATGCCTGCCGGTGATGCACCGCATGTTCCGGTTCCTAGCCGCCCACGGATCGACCGGGCATTTGATCGGAAAATTCGACGGATACTGGATGTTTCTGGACTGGGCGCCGGTTTTCAAAGGAGACTACAGCGCGTCGTTCAATCTGCTGTACCTGCAATCGCTTCGCTGGGCCGCGAACCTGTCCCGTTTGGCCGGGGACGCTAGTCATTCGGCGACGTACGCCCACAAGGCAAAGCAGGTCGAGTCGGCGATCGAGATTTTCTGGGACGACAAGGCGAAATGCTGGCGCGACGGGTTCGATGCCGCGACGGACAAGCCGGTCGAACAGATCAGCCAGCACACCAACACGCTGGCGATCCTGCTCGGGCTCAAGCCCGAGACGCACGCCGACATCGCCTGCGAGATTCTGTTGAAAAGCGCGAAGTCCAAGCGAACCAAGGTGATCACCGCGTCGCCGTTCTTCTACGCTTACGTGCTGCAGGCGATTGCGTCGCAGGGCCTGAAGGCGGAGGTGATCGAGATCATCCGCGACAAATGGAAAACGCATTTTCTGGATCTGGACGCGACCACGTTTTACGAAATGTGGACGGTCACGACCGAAAGCCGGTGCCACGCCTGGTCGGCTTCGCCTGTGTATCACCTCATGCAGATTCTGCTCGGTGTGACGCCCAACGAGCCGGGCTGGACGAAGATCACGATCGCCCCGTTCCCCGAGACGCTGGAGTTCGCGCGGGGTGACATCCCAACGCCACGCGGCACACTGCGCGTCGAATGGGAGAAGGCGGGGGACGATCAACTGGCCGTGCGGATCGACGTGCCCGAGGGCGTCACGGCGGAGTTCATTTCTCCCGACGGTCAAAAGCGTGAACTTGACGCCGGGGCGAACGAATTTCACACCTGATATCCCGAAGCGAATGAGCCACTGATAACACTGATTGCACGGATAAGAAGAACTGCCTGTCTTATCAGTGCCATCCGTGTTATCAGTGGTCTAAACTCTTCGGCGAACCCAATCAAGCGCGATCTATTGCTGCTGTGAGAGATTCAGATTGAGTTGCTTCAGATCACCATTTCGCCGAAATGGGACGACTGAAGATATCGGTCTTCTTCGACGCAGTAGGCGGTCAAGCGTCCGAACGTCACGATAGCGCAGGCCGTGTCGAGCAGCACGGACTGTGGTCCGACGATCGGGACCATCGGCGCTTTTTTCGGATTTGAGAAATACGAATGAATCGGCGTGTGACCGAAAAAGCCGCGCTTGCTCCACGGCTTTTGCGCGTCGATCTCGTCCATCCGGAACCGGCCCCACAGCAGGTGCTGGCAAGCGCCGGGGTGGTCCTGCACCGTGGCGCTCACGGCCGGCGGGTAGCACGGCTCGAACGGGGGCCAATACCCGTGGACGACGAAGAAGCTTTCGTCCTCGACGACCGCCGGGAGATTCCGGATGAACTGCCTGTGCGGCTCGGGGACGATCGCGGCAAGGTGGGCCATTCGTTCCGCCGTGGGCAGCGTCGCGGTGTCCCGGAGCCATTGCCAGTCCAGACCGTAACTGTGGAACGTCCGGTCGAGCCCGTAGTCCATGAACCATTGGAACGCGAGCACCGCGGTGCCGCCGGCGGCCTTCTCGGCGAAGCATTTACCGTGAAGGATCAGGTCGAAAATATCGTCGTGATTTCCCCTGGCGAACCTGGCGTTTTTCAACGTCAGAAGATGATCGATGACTTTTTTGGAATCATTTCCCCGATTGACGTAATCGCCGGTGAACGTGATTCTCGCCCCGGGGTCGGCCGCGTCGACCGCGTCGAGCAGACGCCTGAGCGAGGAGTACATCCCGTGAACGTCGCCGACAATCCAGTTCATCGGCGGCCAATCTATCGGGACGGCGGTGCACGGCAATAACAGCGGCGTCGATGACGCACGGGACGGTGAAACATGACGGGTTCAGGTAACACAAGTTCTCTCGCGAATCGGCATTGCAGTCCTAACGCCCCGCCCGCCGCACCGACGGAAATCGCCGAATGGCATTCGCAGTTACCCGACTGGAAACTCGAAACCGCCAGGATCAGTCGAGAATTTAAGTTCAAGGACTTTCACCAGACGATGGCGTTCGTGAACGCGGTGGCGTGGGTCGCGCACTGCGAAGACCATCACCCGGATCTCGTTGTAGGCTTTGGTACGTGTGTCCTGCAGTTCAGCACCCATTCGGCCGGCGGCCTGTCGCTGAACGATTTCATTTCAGCCGCGAAGGTGGACCGACTGTTCGTCCCGTGACTATCAGCCCTGCAAAAGGATGTTCCTATGACCGGATCGGTGCCAGACGTTTTCATCATCGGCGGTGGTTTCGCCGGGCTCGCGGCCGCTCGGGCGCTGGCGAAAGCGCCGGTGAACGTCACCCTGCTGGACCGGCGAAATCATCACACGTTTCAGCCGATGCTGTATCAAGTGGCGACTGCGGCACTATCACCGGCGGATATCACCGCTCCGATCCGGCACATTCTCCGCAACCAGAAAAACTGCCGCACAGTGCTCGCCGAGGTGACCGGCATCGACACGTCTTCACGCACGATCCAGTTCAAGGACGGTTCGGCGCGGTACGACTACCTGGTCCTCGCGGCGGGCGCGACACATTCCTATTTCGGGCACGACGACTGGGCACCGATCGCGCCGGGGCTGAAGAACATCGAAGACGCCGTCGAGATGCGGCGGCGGATCCTGCTCGCGTTCGAGGCGGCGGAGTATGCGGTCGAGGCGGAAGCCCGCAAAACCGCGATGACCTTCGCGATTGTCGGCGCGGGCCCGACCGGCGTGGAGCTCGCCGGCGCGATCAGAGAGATTGCCGGCCAGAGCATGCCGAAGGATTTCCGGAACGTCGCGACGAAGGACACGCGGGTGATCATCTTCGAAGCGGCCGACCGCGTGTTGCCTCCCTTTGCGCCCGAATCCGGTGCCCGCGCCAAACGCGATCTGGAAGCGATGGGCGTTGAAATTCGACTGAAGTCGGCCGTGACGAACGTTACCCTTAAAGGGATTTATATCGGCGAGGAGTTCATTCCGGCGCGGAACATTTTCTGGGCCGCGGGCGTGAAGGGCAGTCTGCTCGGCGGGTCGCTGGGCGTGCCGCTGGACAAGGCCGGGCGCGTCGTCGTAAACCCGGACCTGTCGATCCCGGGACACCCCGAGGTCTTCGTCACCGGTGACATGGCGGCCGCGAAGTCGGGCGACACTGGGAAGCCTGTCCCCGGCATGGCCCAGGGCGCGATGCAGACCGGCAAGTGCGTGGGAAAGATGATCGCCGCAGAGGTGTCGGGCCGCGCGACGGTCGCCGACCGCGAACCGTTCAACTATTTCGACAAAGGTTCGATGGCGGTGATCGGCAAGGCGAAGGCGGTCGCCGAGATCCGGCAGATGAAGTTCGGCGGGTTCGTCGCGTGGCTGCTTTGGAGCGGGGTGCACATCGCCTTCCTGGTCGGGTTTCACAACCGGGCGGCAGTGCTATTGAACTGGTTTTGGAACTGGCTGCTGAACTCCCGCGACGCCCGTTTGATCACCGGGGACGCCGAGTTGTCGATCAATCTTGCCCGATCCGATGCTCGATCGACACAAACTTGACCGCTCCGTTCATTTCACGACGTGGAACGCCATCAGCAGCGATTCGTCGCCGTGAATGCCGCCGTTCGCCTGGGTGTTGACGGTCATGTCGTTGCACCGGGTGCGCCCGTAAAAGCCGTTGCCGCCGTCGGGTTGCGTGAAGGTCAGATTTGCCAGAGGCGCATTCAGGTCGGCATAGAGCGGCTTGGTGAGATTGTTAATCGTCACGTTGTTCGCGCCGGCCGGGCCGGTGTTGCAGCCGTTGATTACGAGACATTTGGGGTCGTTACTCGAACCGACGATCGAAGCCGAATCGATCGTGACGTTCGACGCGATGTCGAGCGTCACCGGGCCTGTGAAAGTCACCGTGCTGCCGTTGGTGATCGACAGCGAGTTAAGCGTGTAGACCCCGCCGGGCAATGTGACGTTACTGCCGTCGTTAACGACCAGGTCGTGCAGGTTGTTCGGGTACGAACCGCTGGTGAACGCGCCGGGGATCGAAGGGTTTGTGTTGTTGCTCGGCATGGCCGGCGTGGTGAACGTCGCCGGCGTGCTCATTTGTGACGTCGACGGGCCGGGGTTGTTTAAACCGCCCCATTCCACCCACTGCGTGCCGCCCTGCGTGCTGTTCATGGCCCAGTTCTTCTGACAGTCCTGCCCGTTGGCAGAATAGATAGTGCCCATGACGATGCTGCTGATCCGATTCTCGAAACCGCCCTGCCCGTTGGCGGGCGTCACGAAATTGTAGGTGACATTTCCGTTGGTCAGGAGGTGACCGTTGTTGCGGGCAGTTGAACTCGAATAGTTCGTTGTGTTCCCGATGTAGCTGTCAGTCGTCCAGATCCCGCCGTTGGAGTTCCCGGTATCGTTGAAGGTCACGTTCCCCAGCGCGTTGAATGGCGCCATCTCCTGGCTTACGTAGATAGTAGACGTGGCGTGGATGTCGATGCTGCCGTTACCGATGACTGCCGCGAGCATGGTGGGGATCGGCGTCGAAGTCGCCGCCGTGCGCCGACCGGTGATCTGCACGGCGTTAGGGGACGGCGTCCCGGGAACGAACGTTTTCGAGGCAGGGGTCCACGTGCCGAAAACGACGTCTGAAGTTTGCAGCACCAGCGACGTCCCGTCGACTTTGTTCGCCGCGGCGGTGTAGATCGCGTTGGCCGTTGCCGTGTCTGTCGAGTTGAAATTGACGAGGTCTTCTGCGGCGGCGCGGGCGGCGGCGTCCACTGCCGACTGCAATTCGGTTTTGGCCGACTGCGCCCGTCCGTAATCCACCGCGAGTGACGCGGTCAGGAACATAAATGGGAGACATGTGATCAGGTAGACCATCGCGCCACCCCGCCGCGCGCGACCAATTTTCGAATGGTGATTTATCATCGGTTCAGCAGTTCGCGAGTTAGTATTCCTTTTGCATGACGCAGGTGGTCTTCATCACCTTGCCCGTGCTGATCAGCGCTAACGGGCGGAACCCGGCACCGACCGTGCCCCAGGTCGTGCTGAGCGTCACCCGGAATTGCGACCCCGAGGGGACAGTCGTGAGGTCGGAAATCGTGTTACCGCTGGTGTCGGTCACCGCGACGGTGTAGAGCGGGTTGACGGTCGCCAGACCAGTCGGCGCGATCGCGTTGGTGACGGCCGTGTTCACGTTCGCCAGCGTCGTGTTCCAGGGTGCGCCGGCGCGGGCACCTTCCCGGGCGGCACCGGCAAGAATGTTTTTGACGTAAAAGAAGTATCCGAACTCGATCATGCCAAAGGTCAGCGAAGTAATAATTGGGAACACGATGAGCATTTCGATCACGGCGCCGCCGCGCCGGCGCGCGGGCTTTCGACTCGTCGAAGGTCTGCTCGACCGCTGGCCGGCCGAGGGTTGAACCGTCTTGCTTTTGATTTCCATAGCGCTTCTTGGGTAACTACTGCTAATCCTCAATCTGATCGGAAGACGCAGCGACAAGGTTAAGACTTTTTTGGAATATTGCGGAAAATCCTTGTTCTAGCGATCTCACGATTTCGCCGGTCGGACGCGTACTGACCAAAGGTGAACGACCGGTGCGACTCACGGTCGATCAAGGTTTGAACTTCCGGACTGGAGAAAGGCTATTCTGCGAGAAATGCGGAGACCATTTCCTGCAGCTTGGTTCTGGCGTCGACGGCTCGGCAGATGCCTTTTCTGTCGATGAGAAACATCGTCGGCATTACGCGGACGCCGTACACCGCCCCGAGCGGATGTGGCTGGCGCGCGGCACCGGCGTCGTCGTCGTACAGCTGTTCCCACGGCATGCCGCTGTTCAAAACATAATCTGTCAACGCGGCACGGTCGTAGTCGTTGCAGACGCCGACGATTTCCAGGCCCTTCTTATGGTAATCGGTGTAGAGCTGAAGGAGGGCGGCCCGGTCGACTTTGCAGTGGTCGTTGGTCGTGGCCCAGAAGTCGACGACGACCACTTTCCCTTTCCAGCCGGCGGTCGCGAAGGCCGCGTGCTCCAGGGTCTGACCCGTGATGTTGATCGGATGTCCGACCAGCGCGGCCAATTTTCGGTCAGACTGGATCTGCACCGATAACGAAGTCGCGGTCGGATTCGACATGCCGAGCACGGCGTCCTGCAACTTGTCGGCGGTCGCCTGGTCGTGGGTTTCGCGCGCGAGTGAATGCGTCAGCAGGGCCAGGCTGTCGTCGGTCGGGTTAGCGCGATCGAGTTCGATCAACTCGTCGGCGGCAAGGTTCGACCCTGCCGGCTGACCATTGGCGGCGATCCAGCGGGACAGGATCTGCACGGCCGTCGCGCTACGGGCCTGCGGCGGATTTGAGCCAGCCTTCATCGCGTCGACGACCTGGACGGTCGGCTGATCCTGGAAGAAATAGAGCGTTGCGACGGCGCGCTGCTTCAACGGGGTGATGCGGGCGGCCGGGATCTGTGGCTGTTTCAGCAGTTCGTTCAGGATCCCAACCTGACGACGCTCGAGAGGAATTACCGCGCGTGCCAGCCGGGCGCGAGTTTCCGGCTCGTCGAAGTTCAGCCCGGGGTCAAGTTGCAACGACAAAGCACGTGAGTTCGCGCGAAGGTTCGCCAGCAACTCGGCAAGCCCGTGCTCCGGATTCGGTGAAACGTCGTTCGTCGAATGAGTCTGAGGCGGGGGCAACAATGCAGAAGCGGGCGCGATGGGTTGCGCGTTCACGGCCGGGGCGGCGGAGGACGACCCGGCGCTGGTGCCGCGGGCGGTCCCGGCCATCAAACTGACGACGGCGGTCGAAGCCCACAGCAGAAATGCATATTTTTTCAGGATCGTCATCCGCGTTTATCCTTTTGATCGGTCCGGCCGGTCCGAAATGACCGCGCGGACGACGGTTAGCGAGCACGAAGCGATGCGGAAAAGAAATGCACCTTCCACTCTTTGGTGCCTATCGACCGACTCGAAATGCAATTTGAGCAACAAAATAAAAAACCAAGCCTGTTTCAGTGTCAATAACGCACAGATTGCTCCGTCAGTCTTTCTCTCGGCAATTGCACGAACCAGAGGCCGGGACAACAGTCGCCACGCTGGGAGTGTTTAGGTAGACTTTTCATCCGATGATGGTTTTCGACTGCGCGGTATGTCGCACGAAGCTTTCGGCAGATGAGAAGCAGGCGGGGTCCTGGGTGCTTTGTCCGCAATGCAGGACCAAGTTGCAGGTGCCGGCAGGCGGCGTCGCTGCACGCGCGGGTGTCGCGCCGGCACTGACGACGGCGTCGGCCGGGGGTCGGCCGGCCGGGCCACCGGGACCGGCGATCAAACCACCCCCGCGACTCACCGGGTCCAGTCCCGGCGGGTTTCGCGCTTCAGGTTCCGGGGGCAAACGGTACGGATTTAACTGCGGATACTGCTCGTCACGGCTCGAAGCGACCGAGGCGATGGCGGCCCAGGACGGGCAATGTCCGACCTGCGGCAACTCGATCACGATTCCCATTCAGGACCGGTACGGCCGGCTAATCGACCCCAAGACCCGGCAGATCATCAGGCAGGACCCGCACCCGGTGCACGCCTATGCGGCCGCAGGTGACCGGGCACCTGGGATTCTTCGGCAAGGGGACGGCAAGCAGATTATCCGCTGCCCGCGGTGCTCGGCGGCGAGCCCGATCACGGCCAACAACTGCAAAGCCTGCGGGATGCCGTTCACGATGGAGGGCACCACGCTGGAGGCCGCCGGCACCAGCAACGGGTTTGCCGTCGCCGGGCTTGTGCTCGGCATCATCGGTTTGCCCGCCAGTTGCGTGCTGGTGCCGTCGGTGCTCGCGTTAGTCTTCGCCGGTATCGGGTTCTCACAGCTTTCAAAGAGCGAGGGCAGCGGCAGAGGCATGGCAATCGCCGGCCTCGTGCTCGGCGGGATCGGCTGCATGATCGGGCTGTATGTTGATTTTCTGAAGTGAGCCACAATCCGGTCATTTTTCGAGCAGTTGTTCGCGTTGCAGGTCCCATTTCTCTTCAGCTTCGGGTTTGCGAATGTAAAGCGGGATCAGGCGATCGGGGTCGGCGAATCTTCCTTCGGCAGCCAGTTCGATTCCGATCTCGGCGACCACCGTCGCCCGGGCGCGCCAGCAATCTTCCGGCGCGATTGAAATCCGTTCGTCACCGGCCGGCATGAGCTTCGTGTGAAAAGGTAAACCTTCACCGAGCAGGCAAACCGGTCGAGGAGCGCGGTCGAGCATGCCCGCGAGCGTGTCCAAGTGCGCTGGCTCCCGTTCGACGAGGTTGCTGCCGACCCGCTCGTATCTCGCGGTGAAGATCTGGTCCCGCTTGGCGTCCAAAACAATAATCACGTGCCCGGCATCCGGCGGCGCGTTGCGGGCAAGCACCTGCAGGGTCGGGACTGCCACCAGCTTTACGCGGGTGGCTAACGTCAAGGTCTTGGCAAGTGTGATCCCGATTCGAAGCCCGGTAAACGAACCGGGCCCCTCCGAAACGTACAGAATACCCAAGTCCACGGGGCTCCAGCCCCGCGTCCGCATCATGCGGTTGATGGTCGGCAGCAATTCGGCAGCGTGCTTGAGCCCGTGCGGGAACATTTCTTCGGAAACAACGGTCTTCCCGACCAGCAGCGCGATAGACCCGCTGCCACCCGAAGTTTCGATCGCAAGTGCAGGCGAATTATAAAATTGCGGCAAGATCATAGCATACTTTCGCGGGCGCTTTTTCGATCATCATCGCTGTAGCAGACACGTCCTGAGGCGGGCGGCGATGGGCTTCTTGCCGATTTAACGCCCTGCTGGCGCGCGGGATGTCGATCCGCGAAAAAGTCGGAGGACTGATGCTACAATAGTTCATCAGGTTGGGAAGTCAGGGAAGGCCTATGGTTTGTGTTGCAGCTTGCAGTCAAGGGCATCTGGAGTCGAGAAGATGAAAGAGAAAAAGTCGGACAAGCAGGAAGCGAAGTCTCCGAGCAAGGACATCACCCCGGTTTTGAAGAGCTGGGAGTACGAAGCGGGCACGATCAACGTTCGCAAGGTGAGCGGGATCGACGGTTCACCGAAGTTGCAGATGCGGCTGGACTTGGGCCTTCTGCAGATGGAAATGGACGGCCGGCCCGACGGTGACAAACCGCACGGCCGCGAGTCGCTGCTGGACTTCTACGAAGAACAGCTCCGCGATCACACCCGAAAGACCGGTACGGAGATGGGTTTTCAGCTCACCTCTGAGCAATGCCAGGCGTTGCGCGAAGAGGCGGTGATGTATTACCACCGCTACCTGAGCCTGTTCGTGCTCGAGGAATTCTCCGGCGTCGTGCGTGACACGGATCGCAACTTGCGCGTGCTGGACATCTGTGGGAAGTTCGCCACCGATGAGCAGGACCGGCTGATCCTCGAACAATACCGGCCCTATATCACGATGATGAACGCCCGCGCGGCGGCGTCTATCCACGTCGAAGCCAAGCGGTTCGGTGATGCGTTGAAGGCCGTCGATGACGGCATGGAGAAGATCCGCGATTTTTACGAACGCTTCGGCCAGGAAGAGGCGTTCGCCAAATCCAGCGAAGCACGCGTACTGAAGCGGCTCAGCCGGGACATCCAACGGAAGTTGCCGGTCGACCCGGTCGAACGACTGCGGCGAAGGCTGGACCGTGCGGTCCGGGAAGAGCGTTACGAGGACGCCGCCAAGCTCCGCGACGAAATCGACGGCCGGCCGCACAAGGGCCCGGGTTCGAACGAAAACGTGTCGAACAATAAAGCCCGGGCCGAAAAGTCCTGATCGTTTGATTCAGCCGCATAAAACCAAAAAACCACGACGCGATAGCGTCGTGGTTTTTTATTTAATGCAATCTAAATGGCGAATCAGGTCGTCGTCGGTTTCTTCGGCGGGCGTTTGCTTTCGAGGTATCGCCCGTGTTTGCCCGCGTCGCGGCGGCGGAGGAATTCTACCAGCAGTTTTACCTGCGGGTGAATCCCGTTCTGCGTGTCGAAATCCGCTAGAGCGGCCGCGAACGGCTTGTCTCGGTTGAAGAATAACCGGCGACCTGCTTCTTCGATTTCGTCAATGTCGTCGCCGTTGAAACCGGCCCGCTTCAGGCCCTCATTGTTTAACGCGCGGATCTTGTCGTTGTCAGACACCTTCATGAACGGGGGCACGTCATGATGAATGCGGGCCATCCCGGCGATGAAGGCGTAATCACCAATGGTGACGTAATGATGAGCCGCGGCACCGCCGGACATGACGACGTTGTTCCCGACCACCACATGGCCGGCGAGCATGACATTGTTCGACAGAACAGTTCGGCTGCCGACCTGGCAATCGTGACCCAGATGGACGTTGACCATCAGCAGGTTATCGTCACCGACGCGGGTGATCCCCCCGCCGACGGCAGTGCCCAAGTGAATCGTGACCGCTTCCCGAAACATGTTGCGATCGCCGATCTCGAGCTGAGTCGGTTCGCCGCGAAATTTTTTATCCTGCGGTGCAGAACCGATGACGGCATTCGGGAAGAAAATATTTTTCGAGCCGACAGTGGTGTGACCAGAAATGACGACGTGGCTGATCAGCCGGCACCCCGGCCCCAGGACCACGTTCGGGCCGACCATGCAGAACGGACCGACTTCGCAGTCGTCGGCGATCTGCGCCTTCGGGTCGATCACCGACAGCGGTGAGATGCGCAACTCGCCCGCGGGACGAACCGCCATCGACAAGGCCGGGTCGGTGCTTTGTTCGTTCACGGGACGTTTTAGAAAGCGTGCGAGCAAGAAATTCTTTCCGTCTGACGGCCGACAGGTCGGTCGTCTTGAAAACGACCAGCGTTACACAGGCTCGGCGTCCACAAGCATAAACTTGATGTCCGCCTCCGCCGCCAACTTCTCACCGACAAATGCCTTACACCGGACGTGACCCGTGCGACTTTTGACCCGGACGGTAGTCGCTTCGAGGATCAATTGATCCCCGGGCGTCACCGGGTGCCGCATCTTCACCTTATCCATACTCAGAAGCACCGCAAGCTTGCCGGTGTGTTCCAACTTCTGACTCAGAAGAATCCCGCCGAGCTGAGCGAGCGCCTCGACGATCAAAACGCCGGGCATGATCGGCGTACCAGGGTAATGCCCCTGGAAAAAAATATCGTTAAATGTGACGTTCTTAATACCGATCGCTTTGTGGTCGCCGTGAATTTCCAGCACGCGGTCGACCAGCAGCATCGGATAGCGATGTGGAAGGATCCGCTGGATCTTGCGAATATCCAGCGCACCATCGCGATGCACCAGCGACTGCCGGGTGGTCTTTTCTTCCTTTTCAAGCAACCGCTTGGCCAGCAGGTGATTTAGCGCGTGACCGCTTTTGTAACCGACGATCCGCCCCCGCAGGGGCCTGCCGACCAGATACAGATCACCAAGGATATCCAGCGCCTTGTGGCGGGCACATTCGTCTGGGAACCGGAACGCGTTGTCGATCGGCCCGTCGGCGGCGATCACCAGCACGTCTTTGGGCGTCAGGTGCTTGCCAATCCCCCGGGCGAACGCCTCGCGGGCTTCGGCCTCGAACGAAAAAGTCCGGGCGGGCGCGAGCTGCGTGATAAAATCATCCGCACCGACGTGGAACGAGAAGACCTGCCGCCCCACAGGCTTTGGAGCCTCGAATTCATAAACGATTTCGAGCCGGTCGGTCGGGCCCGGCAACGCAGACAGCGACGCGTCGCCGTCGGTGACCGTGACCGGTTCTCGGATGATCAACGGCTGCTTGGTCGCCCGCTGGTCGACCGGGCCGGCTTCGCTCAGTGCTTCGACGAACAGCCGGCTCGACCCGTCGCCGCCGGGAATTTCCCCCGCCATCCCGCCGCTGACCCGAACGATCGCGTTGTCGATCTCGAGCCCGCTTAGCGCGGCCATGCAGTGTTCGACCGTTTCGACCAGCAGCGTGCCATTCCGAAGACACGTGCGCCGCGGCCGCTTCATCACGTTTTCGATGCGGGCGGCGATGTTGGCGATTTTGCCGTCCTGCTCGCGGACGAACGTGATCCCCGCGTCTTCCCCCGCGGGCGAGAACGTCAGCGTGGCCGACTCACCGGAGAACAGCCCCGGCCCGGTCAGCGACACTTCGCGTGAAATTGTTCGTTGTTGGAGCAGCACTTACCGAATGTCCTCGCCGCCGGTCGTCCAGTGACCCATACGCCGCGAGCGGAGTATAACTGGATTCGGCGAAAGATGTAGGGGTTCGGCATAACAATGCCAAAGCAACACAATCGGTCGCGATTGCCCATTGGCTGTCGTCAGTTACAATTCCGGTTTCGAGCATTCAAACCCCGGCGTACGCAACTTTATGAACGGGCGTAATTTATCGCACCACCGGCGAACAGAAAAGCTTCGCCGCCGCACAGAACGCCTTTCGCGATGCGGCCAGAACCGCCTTCACGGTCAAACAGACACTCGACCTGGTTCGTCCGACCTGAGCTATGACTTTCACTTCTACCTGGGCTCGAGCAACGGCAGGATGACATCGCGTTGCCATTGCTACACACTGCATTTGCAACAGGTGAAAATCGTGCTTGAAAATCTTTAATAGCCGAGGCCGGGACGGGCTATTAGGCCGAACGAACCGCGCACGCAATTTAGCTGATTCATAGTCTGGCCGATGGTGTCTATTTTTTTCATTTGGCGGTGGCCAGGAGAGCCAAGCTCTTCACCACAGAACGTGGTTCCGCCCCGACCTCCAGGGCGGCCGGTAAACGGTTCCGAATCGGAAAAAATCATTCCTGACCGGGAAAATCGAACGAATCAATGTCAGCTTATTTCAAGGTTGGCAACGCTTTCGAGGCTGTGAGTTCTGCCTCACATTGCTTCACGTCCGCACGGGCGGACTCTAGATCGTCAGCACCCGACAGGCCCGCACGGTACATCGGCTCAACGAGTTTCAAAATCGCCGACGCACGGTCTAGTTTGGCTTGCGCAATTTTCACCGGATCATCGCTCGCCTCCGCACGGATGACGTTCAGGTCTTGCTCGGCACGGGCACGTTCGAACGCCGAAGCGAGCCCCATCTTTTACTGTGAGTCGACCCTAGCGAAGTGTTTCTCCGCGGCGTCGACACTCGCTTTCGCGTCCGGCGTCTTGATTGCCGCCGGGGCACCACTCGCAACGCGCGGGTCCTGCCCGCCCGACGGAACGGCCGTTCGGCCCGCGTCTTGCGCGATCCGGTTGCCCTGCTCGTCTACAACCTCTGTGATTTTCCAATGGCCCGGCTTCCCGGTGAGCTCAAAGCGGACCGCCGAGCGATGCCCGTCGCCCAAGTCTAAGACTTTGGTCGTCACCTCCGCAGTGCTCCCCTCTGAAGACATCTGAAAAGTCTTAAGCGCTCTAATCTGCGGCATCAGCGTCTTGAGCCGTTCGCTGTCGGTTGCGAAAGGGGAATTCAGCTCGACCACCGCACGTGCACCGTCGGCATCACCGTCGGTACACGCGTCAATCCATTCAAAAACAGTATCCTCGGCATTCATCGCACCGATCCGGCGGAGCCGGCCGGACGCGGTCTGTACGACCGACAGGACAAGATCTGCTGCGGTTGTCGGCGTGTCCGATAGCTCTACCGCCACTGGCGGCGCGGTGACCCGACCGGCTACTGCCCGAACGTGCCAAGACCCCTTGGGTAAATTTTCCAGTTGATAGTTGCCGTCTTGGTCCGTCTTCGCTGTATGACCGTCCATCAGCGCCCCGCCGGTGACGTCGCTCGTGTGCCAACACAAATCGACTCGGGCGTTGGCCAGTGGCGTGTGTTCACTGTCCACCACCCGGCCGGTGACCGAAGCGGTTGATTGAGACAAATCCAGTTGAAGATTTTTGACCTGTTGCCCGTCGTAGACGTGAAACTGAGTGGCAACGCTCCTGCCTTTGATAGATTTCAACGTCGATAGAAGCACGTCGCCCGGGTGAACGCCGGGAATCGAAAAGCGGCCTTCTTCGTCGGTGCTTCCGTGAAGTCCATTGAATGTCGCGGACGTCGAGCCCTGTATTTTCTCGACCCAGGAAACAGAAAGCGGAACAAATGCTGCGGGCTGCCCGTCGACATCGAGGACAGTTCCTTCCAGCATCGCGGGCCGGTGCAATTCGAGGACCCCGCCCGCCGGCCAGCGGACAGTGCGATCGGTGTTCATCTCGATGTTTACATTTCGTCGCTCCAGATAACCCGGAGCAGAAACGGTGAGTTCGATCCCGACGTCCGCCGGAAGTTTCGGCAAATTAACCCGGCCCATCTCGTCACCCCGCTCGTCCCATTGCGGCGACCCGCCGAGCACCTTCACCCCGGCGACGGGCTTGCCGTTCGAATCGACGACGTGCAACTGCGAAAACCCGGCCGGCTGCGTTGCGACCGGAGTTGCGGTGAGCACCGCGACCGGCAGCACGCCAACTTTTTCGGGCGCCTCAAACCACCCGAGCCGCGGATACTCGGTCTTGTAACCATCGGGCAATGACTGATTGTTGGTGCGGAAGACGGTGTTGTAAGCGGGCAGGTAAATGCAACCGTCGGCATTGGTGCATTGGTCCGGGTATTCCAGCTGCAATGACGGATCGAGCGAACCATTCTTCACGCGATTGCACTCGAGCGCGAAGCTTCTAATCTTCACGTTCGGGACGGGGCTGCCGGTCGGGGATTCGAATCGTTGCACGATGACAACCGGGGCGTCCTTGTAGGCGGCTTCGAACAAGCGATCTGCTTCCCGGACGTCGCCCGCGTCGCGGTGCCAAGATGCCAGCAGAAACTCGGCGTAGAAATAACCCGGTCGCTTCTTCAGAATAGATTCCAGCGTCTTGCGCGCGTCGGCAGAGCCCTCTTTCCCGTCACGGGTGGAATGCATTTTCGCAGCCGAGGCGATGCAGGCGTCGGCATCGGCCTGTTCCTCGGGGCTCAGCGCGAACGGCAGATTGCGCCACCCGCCCCACCGCGATTCGAGCGTCGTCGTTTGGATCGGTCGGGCCGTCCACCCTAGTTGCGCAGCCCATCGGTCGACCGCCACGAGCGCGGCCGTTGCGGGCGCTTCGTCTACGCGGATCGCTGCCAACAGCATTGAAGACAAACACGCGAGCAGCGCGAGCCCGCCCACGGATCTGACGGCCAATCGACCGCGATTCTGCTTCGGATCCAGTATCGCCAGCAGCCGGCCTTCGAGCGTTCCCGGGCTCGCCATGGCGATCGCCGCGGCGCTGTACCGGACGGCCGGCCAGTCGGCGGCGATGCTCAGTAGTTGTTCGGCATACGACGACGCCCGCGTGCCGGTGGTCAAGACCAAATCGTCGCAAGCACGTTCGCGCTCGACATGCATCCGGTGTTTCGCGAACCAGACCAGCGGGTTGAACCAGTGAATTGCACAGGCGAACTGGGCGATCAGCTGTGTCAGGCAATCGAATCGCCGGGCATGGGCCAGCTCGTGCAACAATACGATGCGTCGCTGCTCGGCGTTCCAGTCCGTTGAGCCGGCGGGCACCAGGACGGTTGTTTTAAACAATCCCCATGTCATCGGCATCGCGCGACAGCCGCAGCTGACCAGTTCGACCGGGCGGGTAAAGCCAAGCGCCGTTCGCGTTTCGCGCAGCGGGCCTGACCATTGCCGGTCGGTCACCGGCGAGCACCGCCGACGAAGCGACCACAGACTGAGACATCCGAACAAGATGAGGCTCAGATTGACCAGGATTCCACCGAGCCAGATGCCGATCACCCATGCTTGCCAGTTCAACTGCAGAGGCGAACGTGCCGGTGTCGTCGCGACGGCGGGCGCGGCTGACCCGGATGCAGTCTGCCATCTTTGAGCAGACGTCGCGAACGGCGTTTGGTAATTCGGAAAGAGCTTGGTGTCGGATTTTGTCGGCCTGAGGATCAACTCAGAATTCCCGACGCTCCCGGGCAGTCTGGGCGGGCTGGCCGGCGTTTCGGACACCGAGGCGGCGGCGGACGACCACCGTGGAAGGATGTACCAACCGGGCAGCGTGGTCGACAGAACGGGAACCAGCAGGAGGCTCGACGTGGCGAGAAACCAGACGAGAGACCGGCCCGCCGCCGAAGCACTCCGCATTGTGAAGCAGACCAGGGTCGCCAGCAGCAGAATCACTACGCCCTTGACGGCGACGTCGACCGATGACGGAAACCAAGCCGCACCAACCGACGACAACCGAGCGAAAAACGTTTGTAGCTGCATTTCAAACCCCTTTGCGTTTGGCGTGTTCGATCAGGTCCGACAGACGCTGAAGTTCTTCGGCATCCAATTTCCTGCCCGCGGCAGGGTCGCTCAGATGCGCGGCAACGGCCTTCTCCAGCGACCCACTGTAGAAGACGTCGAGCACCCGCCCCAGTGCCGACCGCGCAGCCCGCCCCCGGGGCTGGGTCGGCCGATAAATAAAATCGCGTCCCTCCTGCCGGCGGACCAGATGCCCTTTCTCCTCCATAATCCGAAGGAGCGTCCGCAGCGCGCCGCGCATCGGCGGGTCGGGGATTTCTTGGAGCACCTGCGAGATCGTGCACTCGCCGCGGGCGTAAATCACGTCCATGATCTGCCGTTCTCGCTTACTGAACTGGGAAGGGTCGGCCATCGAGTTTTTCCTTGCTACGGCGAACAGACCGGAATGGATAAGAATTTATCTACCTGCGACGCGAGCGTCAACGGAAAAGATAAAATTTTATCCACGGAGGAACTAAAGCGGGTCCGCGAACCCGCGGCCTGATCAAAGATGAACGCAGCGGGCAATCAGCCGGGGGGAGTTCGAGGCAATTTCGCTGCCGTCGTAATTACCGAACAGGTGCTCGATTCGCAGCCCGTTACGTTCCAGCAGCAGTCGCAACTCGCGGGGAAAGATCCACGTCATGGCGAAGGAATTTTTTTCCCGGTGCAGTCGGCCGGTGTCGTCGAACCACTGGTAATTGAACGTGATCTGCTGCGACTGCGTCGGAAGGTCGCGATGGATGTCGGTCGTCTGGTAGACCGTCCGATTCAACGCGGGCACGTAGAAACAGTGCGGGTCGATTCCCTTCACCTGCGGGCCGGACAGCATCTGCAGGTCTGGTTGAAAAATGTCGATCCAGACCCGGCCCCTGGGTTTTAAATGCCGGACGACCACTTTGAGTAACCGGTCCTGCTCACTCAGCGTCGGGAATGCGAGCAGCGTGTTGAAGAAAATGCAGATCCAGTCGAATCTCTCACCGAGCTTCAGCTTTGTCACGTCGCCGAACCGAAGCGTCAGCTCGGATTCGCCAAGCCCGACGAAGTCGCGTTTCTGCTCCGCAATCTTCAGCAGATCTTTGGCGTAGTCTATCCCCACAACCCTGTGCCCGGCCTGCGCGATCGGGATTGCCGCTCGGGCGGTTCCGACACAAAGCTCCAGGACTGATTGTCGCTTTTTGGGAAGTTGCCCGAGGAAAAACGGGACGTCCTGTTGCAGCATCTTCGAAGATGCGTACTCGGCATCGTAATATTCGGCGATAGCGCGGTAGCGTTTCATTCGCAGTCAATCTATCGCGATGCCGAGTCGGTTGTCGACGAGACGAGCCGTTCGCTGTCGTAGGCGAGCTTCACGGCATCGGGCAGCGTGGCGTTCGTTGCCTCGTGACCCAGCGCGTGCGCCATGTGCGTGAACCGTGTCCGCCGGGGCTTCACTCGGTCCACGACCGCCAGCGCCTGCTCGATCGAAAAGTGCGTCGTGTGCGGTTTATATTGCAATGCATCGAGAACCAGTAAGTCGAGCCCTTCCAGAAGCGGGAACGATTCATCGGGGATCTGGTTCACGTCGGTGCAATACGCGATGTCGCCGACACGGAATCCCAGGATGGGCATTTTCCCGTGGAACAATCGGATCGGCATCCACGTCAGTGGGCCGATCTCGAACGGGCCGGTGATTTCGCGGGGCACCAAGTGCGGGCGGAACACTTTCGCCTCCGCCGCCGGTTCTTGAAAGGCATACCCGAAGCACCGCGTCAGCGTCTGGTGCGCACGGCCTTCGGCCCAGACGTCGAGCGGGCCATGCCGCAGTGCGTTGAATCGCCGGAGGTCGTCGAGCCCCATGATGTGGTCGGCATGGGCGTGGGTGATCACGACCGCGTCGACCATGTCGATTCCATTCGCGACGCACTGCAGCCTGAGCTCGGGCCCGGTGTCGACCAGCACGCGGAGCCCGGCATACGAAAACACGACCGACGTACGCGTCCGTTTGTCGTGCGGGTCTGTGCTGCTGCAGACCTCGCAATGGCAGCCGATCATCGGAATGCCAGCGCTGGTACCGGTCCCGAGAAACAGCAGTTCGACGTCCATAGAAGGGTTATAGTCCGTCCGGAATCGAAAGTGGCGTGCATTTTCGACATCGCCTGACAGAATCCGGAGACGTTCGGTAAAACAGTCGCCCGGCAGATCGCTGTGCAATGATGACACCTCGACCCATAAAAGTTCTCGTCAGCGGTTGCTACGATCTGCTCCACGCCGGACACGTGGCGTTTTTCGAAACCGCGTCGGCTTACGGCGAGCTGCACGTCCGGGTTGGTACTGATGCGAACGTCGAACTCCTGAAAGGCGCCCGGCCGCGGTTCACGCAGGGCGAACGGCTTTACATGGTGCAGTCCGTCCGGTTCGTTCGCGAAGCGCGTCTGGCGTCGGGTACCGGGGTGCTCGATTTTGAACCGGACCTTGCCGAGATTCGCCCGGACTTTTTCGTCGTCAATTCCGACGGAGGCGGCGGTGTTCAAAAACGGGCGCTGTGCGAAAAGCTCGGCGTGCAATATGTCGAGCTACCCCGCATTCCTAAGACGGGATTACCTCCGCGATCGTCGACCGGAATTAAGCAGGAACTGCGGCAGGCGAGCGACGTCACATCGCAGCAACCGACCGTCCCGCCCTACCGCATTTGCCTGGCCGGCGGGTGGATGGACCAGCCGTTCGTCTCCCGGCACGCGGCCGGCTCCGTCGTGGTGGTGAACATTCACCCGACCCGGGATTTCAACCTTAGGTCCGGGATGGCGACCAGCACGCGAACGCTATGGGAGCGCTTCTTTCCTACCGGAGTTCTTTCAAACGACCCGACTGAGCTGGCCAGGCTGTTGTTCGGTTACGAAAACCCGCCGGGGACGAAATATGTAGCCGGGTCACAGGATGCGATCGGGCTTACGCACCCCGGCATCAATCGGCTTTATTACGACGGCGGGTACTGGCCTTTGCGAATCGAAACCTGCACTGACCCGGCGACCTGCCGTTGGCTGGAAGAATCGCTTCGACTGGTCCCCTTGCACGAACGCCCGCCGGGGTATGACCCGCTGACCGAGCAGCACCTTTCATCTCGCACCGTATCAAATCTGGGCAAAGCCGGTGACGATTGCTGGTCGGCGATCATGAACCGTGACATCGCGGGGCTCGGCAGATCACTGACCGCAACGCACGACGCCTGGCGGGCGATGCTGCCGCATACCACGAGCCCGCAGATCGACGCCGAGTTGGACCGCTACGATCCTCTTTCGCACGGCAGAACCACCAGCGGGTGCGGTGGTGGGTATGTCGTCCTGGCGACCGACCAACTCGTTCCAGACAGCTTCGGTATCCGTGTTCGTTTTTGATAAACCCGGCTGTTTTTCCGCATTCGACTCGCACCTTGGCTACTTTAAACTGGACGATCGGCAATCCCGCGAGGTATTCTTCCTACAGGAAAAAATTCGCTCACGTCCTGACCCGTCCGCCCGGAGACACGCAATGAAACTGAGACACGCTTTAGCATCCGTCGTTTTGTTATCGCTCCCGAGTTGGGCCTTCGGGGCCGGGGCCTACGGCGAGCCGGCGCCGGACTTTCCGCCCGGCGTGTTCAGCGACGGCGGGCATTACGACTTGTCCGACTTCAAGGGCAAACTGCTGGTCATCTTCTTCTTCGAAAGCGAATGCCCGAACTGCAAGCTGCTCGTGCCGGGGTTCAACAAGATCGTCGCGCAGTACAAAGACAAACCGGTGAAGTTCCTCGCGGTCGGGCCTCACAACAACCTGGCCGGGGTGAAGGCCTATCAGGCCGAGACCAAACTGGCGATGCCGGTCTTTGCCGACAACCTGAACATCATGGAATCGATGTACGGTCAGACGATGTCGCTGAAGAACGTACGCCAGTTCCGCGTGGTCGGACCTGACGGCAAGGTGGTTGGTTACGACATGACGACCGAGGATCTCGACAAGCTGCTGGCCGACGTCAAATGGAAGTTTAAGGATCAGGGTTACGACCACCGGCTGGACGGTATCATCGACCTGCTGGAGTGGAACCAGTACCCCCCGGCCCTGAACCAGTTGAAACCGCTGAGAAAGAACGCGAACAAAGCGCTCGCCACGTCGGCCGAGAAACTCTACCAAGCGGTCAAGTCCGAGGCCGACGACTGGAAGCACAAGGCTGACGACGTCGCCGCGACCGACCCGGTTCAGGCGTTCGATCTGTACTCAAAAATCTCGATGCTGTTCGCCGGCGACGAGCTGGCAAAGTCGGTCGCCGACTCGCTGAAATCGCTGAAGGGCAACAAGATTGTGGTCGAAGAGATGACAGCCAGAACCCAATACGCCCAGCTCTACACGGCCGTGCCCCGGGCCCGGATCCAGCAGAAAACGCAAGTCGTCGGTTATTGCGAAAGCATCGCCGCGAAGTTCCCCGACACCCCCACCGGCGGCAAGGCAAAGTCACTGTCGGCGGCATTGATCGGCGCGAGCGTGTCGACTGAATAATTCCACACATCCTTTCTTCGCCGAATGTCGCTATTTTTTGAGCTAATCCGCTCCTGAAAAAGCTATTCCTAGACGAAGTTCCTCGCTACGGAAACTAGGATCGACATCGCCAATACTTTTGCCTAGACCCATCGCGTCTGCGTCAAACCATGGCGCTCAGAGCACTTCCTTGATTCAGTCCAGCGCTTCTGCGTCATCGTCGAACATCCAGTCGACGCAATACTCGACATCAAAATGTTGGACGGCGAAAACGTGATCTGGCTTGATCATCATTCAGTAGCATGTGTTTTAGATCATGTGCGTAGAACGCCGCGAGCGCGGCGACCATCGCCGGCTTGCCGACCGCGGGCGGTTGGTTGGCGAAGCGGAACCAGCCGTCGTCGGTGTACCACTCCATCAGCGCCGGGGATCGAGCCGGTCCACTTCGGTGAAATAGTCTGTGATCCAGCCCTCACCAAATTATTTGTCTGTGGTCATTTGAACTCCTGTTATTTGGCCGGTCCGCCGAGTTTTTCTTGATGGCCGGCCAGGATGGTGTCATATCGCTCGCCGCATACGGTCCAATTCAACACATCCCACCACGCCTTCAGATAGTCAGGCCGCCTGCTTTGGTACTTAAGGTAGTAGGCGTGTTCCCACACGTCGTTACCGCACACGGCTGGCAAGCCGTCTCCGAGTACACTGTCCTGATTCGGTTTCGTGATGACCTCCAATTTGTTCCCGGCTTTGGGGTTCACCACGAGGAAAACCCAACCGGACCCAAAGTGCTTGGCCCCAGCATCCTGAAAGGCGGTCTTGAACGCGTCGATGGAACCAAAGTCACGGAATAAAGCCCTGGCGAATTCACCGCCCGCTTGTTTCACCCCACCTGGTTTGAGCAGCTTCCAAAAAAGCTGGTGGTTCGCGTGTCCACCCCCGTTGTTGCGAATGGTTTGACGGATCGCCTCTGGCACCGCGTCGAGCCTGGTGAGAATTTGCTCGATTGTTTTCCCTTCAAACTCGGGATGCCCTTTCAGGGCGTTGTTAAGGTTTTTGATGTAAGTGGCGTGGTGTTTGTCATGGTGCAGTTCCATCGTCTTCGCGTCGATGACAGGCTCCAGCGCGTCAAAGGCGTAGGGCAACGGCGGCAGCTCAAACGGATAGGTTGTTCCTTTATCTTCTTGCATCGGGTTCTCCTGATTTTTGTTATCATTTTGCATCGCTTTCACTTGGACCAAACACCGTGGTGCAATGCAAAGGCTGACGGCGGTCGCGAGAAAGGAGCGTCGGCACGGCTCGAACTTTGAGATAGATATCCTCTCAAGGTCCTGATGTACAAAACGGGTGGTAGAGTCACGACCCTGCGGCTGCCATCGCCTTTTGCATCGCCGCCGTCATTTTGCGCTGGCCGTCCTGAGGTGGTGGAAGGGTGAGTTTAGATTGACCGGCAACCTGCTCAGCCGTTCTCGCTGTGCCGAGGAAAAGACCGTGCGTCTGGCTGTACTCGGTCACACGCCGATTCAGAATTCCCGCAAGCTCTGCCCCGTGAGTCACGGTGTTCGCGGCAAGCTCGGCCATCACCGGAACCCACGTCGTCAGTGGCACACCACCAGCGGTAATGCCGATCTCGCCTACCCCGTTCGCCCCGGGCGAGGTGTGCGGGTCTGGCCGGTCAAGCCGGTAGGCTTCGATTGCCGGAACGTCGGCGTGCGTCGGGACGAGGTAATCGGCCAGGCTCTGTTTACCACCTAAGCGGTGCGCGGGTCGAGGTTGATCTGTTCCATCAAAGCTGCTCCGAGACCCATGATGATGCCCCCGCTGGACTGGCTGCGAGTTGCCTTCGGATTGAGTACCTTCCCCGCGTCAAATGCCCCGACGAACCGGCTCACTCCGACCTCGCCAAGATCCAGGTTCACCCGCACCTCGCAGAACTGGGCACCCTAGTATGCCGTGTAGAATCTCGCCGTCTATCGCCGAGCGACCGATGCCTGGCTGCCGGTTGTTGCAGGCCTAGACAGTGTCGCGGAAATACTGGCACCGCGTACGCTCGAGAAGGTTGCCGCCGATAGATGGCCTGTTCCAAAGCTGCGGTGAAGTACTCGCCAGCAGCGGGCCCGCAGCGGCAACCGGGTAGCCCTTGGCCACGGCCGGGGCACATACGCATACGTTCATGCCTATCAAAACCGAATTTTTGCCCGCATCTTCGAAACCCACACCTCGTTCACGCTAATCCGCTATGCCAAGTGTGGGTTTTCGTTACCGTTGAAAGGTACCGCGGGTGTTCTTACGAACAAGGCGTTTTGGCGAATTTGAAATACGCTGTAGCGTTAAGGCGACTAGGGATTCGTGTTTAATAACTTCGACCTTATTGCCCTTGTAAACTTCCAGCTGACAGCATTTCAAAGCGACACTGCCGTGCAAGACGATTACCATCACGCCCCATTCTCGGCCAAAACGCGACGCCTCGTAGTGCATTCAATGCTACGGGCCGTTGACCAATGCCGCCCGAGAGACGCTCGGGCCGCCATTAGTCCAGAACGCGTGATGGACGGACACGCCCTGACGTCACGACAAGACAGAAAATGTGAATCTGAAAAATCGAAGACAATACCGTTCAGGAATTAGATCACGCAGTCAGTCTGGCGTTACAATGTGCCGAGGATGAAATTAAAAAGCGTAGCGCTGCTTCTCGGACAACACAGTGGTTACAGCCGGGGAATCCTTCGCGGGATCGCGCGATATGCCGGACAAAATCGGCCGTGGACTTTTGACGTCATTGAAGCTTATCTTGACTCATTTCTGATAGGCGGGGCACTTCCTATCGCCGATGGGTATATCGCACAGCCACACGCGAACGGCGCACTGATCGACCGGCTTTTGCAAACCGGAAAACCTGCCGTGCTGGTGTCCGATCGTTCTGAACACGATCTTCTGTTTTCGCGCGTTGGCGTGGACGACATTGCCGTCGGATACATGGCAGCGAAACACTTTCTGGAGCGCGGTTATCGACGCTTCGCGTTTGTGGGGCCTCGTGGTAACGGCTATGTCGATGACCGTCTTCAGGGGCTACGCCGGGGGGTTGGTGAACTGGACTTGCCGGTTTGGATCGATGGCGTGAAAACCGAGCCCGGCGACGCTTTGACGTCAGAGTCGGTTTTGAAGTTGGACTGGGTGGCGAGGCTTCCCAATCCCATTGCCGTGCTCGCGGCAACCGATTCACTCGCTCGGCAGTTGTCTGAAATATTACACACGCTGAAAATTCGTGTGCCCGATAGCGTGGCATTGCTCGGAGTGGATAACGATGATGTCATGTGTGAGTTGGCAACGCCCTCGTTGTCGAGCATCGCAGCGCCGTTGGAACAGATCGGTCACGAGGCGATGCGGCTGATGGAATCGCTTTTCGAGGGCGCCAAGCCGCTCAAAAAACCAAAGCTTTTACTCCCAATAGAAGTCGTTTCACGACAGTCGACCGATGTCTGGGCCTTCAATGATTCGGAAGTGGCAGACGCGGTCCGCTACATTCGTGAACATGCCGGCATTTCGTTCAGTCTTAAACAACTTTTTGCACGTTCAACGATCAACCGGCGATCGATGGAACGTCGATTCCAGCGTGCTTTAGGCCATTCTCCAATGGCCGAGGTGCGGCGTGTTCACTTGGAATTGGCGAAAAAGTTGTTGATCAGCACCGATTTGCCCGCGCCCGTGGTCGCCAAACGAGCCGGACTCAGTGGCGCGGTTCGTCTGGCTGAATTATTCCGTAGAGAACTCGGCATTACGCCTATGGCCTACCGACGGCAGTTCCGGAACCTTTGACGTCTTGCTGTAGATCCTCACGGAAAAGTCGAAATCTGTCGCAGAAGCGTAAAATTCGTTCGCTACAACGGCCTGTGTCCTCGAGTTGGAGAACCATACTATGGTTGTGGTCTTTACCGCGTAGTTTACACAAAATGACCCTCCACTACAAAAGAATACAACGATCCCTGGCAATGTTTAAAAAACCAGTCAAGCAAATTCTGTTTTCGGGTTTGACGTACGTAAATCAATCTCCGCTCGAGCCTCTTGAATCTCGTCGTTTGATGTCGTTGAGTTACAGCGAGAGCTTCATCGGCAACAGCTGGGGGGCGTCCGGCGGCAAGTCGATGCAGAACTACATTGCCGACATTTATGTCTCGGGCAACGGCACGGTCTACACCGACAGCACCTGGGACGAGAACCACAACGCCACGGGCATTTATCAGAACGGGAATCTGGTCGGCCGCCTCACGCCCGACGACGGCCCCGACAGTTCCGGCGGTCAGGCCGGCAGGAGCGTGACCGGCGACGGCACTTACATCTACGCCGCCTTCACCACCGGCGCGGCGGTCCGGCGGTTCAACCCCAACGGCAGCCTCGCGACCTTCACCGGCGGGACCAACCAGGGCAACGGCATCCCCGTCAGCCTGGCCAACGGCGGGTACGTCCAGGCCGTCGTGGTCGATGCGGCCAACCACCGGCTATTCGTCTCCTGCGACGGCGAGAACGACATCAAGGTCTATGACTCCAACAACCTGACCGCCGCCCCCACTTCCTTTTCGGTGACCAACCCCGGCAAGATGGCGGTCGACGGCAGCGGGAACCTGTGGGTCGTCTCGCAAAAGACCGGCACCACCGGGGGGAAGATCCTGCACTACACCCCCTCGGGCACTCTCCTGAGCGACTCGATCACCGACTCGTCCAGCGGCACCCGGTTCGACCCCTCGGGTCTGGCGTTCAGCGGGGGCAAGCTCTACGTCGCCGACGACGGCCCCGACCAGCAGGTCAAGATCTACAGCACGCTCGGCGGCAACCGCACGGCCCCGGATTCCACTTTCGGAGTCAAGGGGGGCATTTATTCCGGCACCGGCAGCACGATCGGCACGCCCGGCCCCTTGCGCTTCCGCGGCCTCAGCGGTGTGGGCCTGGACAGCAGCGGGAACATCTATGTCGGCCAGAGCACGCTGGCGCCCAACGTCAACTTCCAGCAGCAGGGAGCGCACCTGGAGAGCTACAAACTCTCGACCGGCGCCCGCAACTGGGAACTGCTGGGCCTGGAGTTTGTCGACGGGACGGCGTTCGACGCCTCCAGCGAAACGTCCAACACCGTCGACGTCTACACCAAGAACAATCATTACACCCTGAACCTGGCCAACACCACCCCCGGCAGCGAGTGGAGCTGGGTGGGCCAGACCGTCAACCCCTTCGCCAACCCCGCCGACTACCGCGCGACCTACACCGACTATCTCGGCGGCCAACCCACCGCTTCGTACTTTCAGACCCTCGGCGGGAAGAAGTTTCTGTTCTGCACGACGATGAACGCCTACAACTTCGAGGTCTACCGGTTCGGCAGCCAGGGCCAGACCGCCACTCCGTCGGTCACGATCAGCTACGACCACATCTGGCGCGACGCCAATGGCAACGGTGTTGTCGATACGGGCGAGACAATCGACGGCCCCGGCGCCCCGACCCAGAACGGACTGACCGGCTATTACGTCGATACCGCCGGCGACCTGTGGGAGACCTACCCCAACGGCAACGGCGGCTCCAGCGGGGTCAGGCAGTTCAAGTCCCAGGGGCTGGACTCGGCCGGCAACCCGGTCTGGGACTTCTCTCACGTCACCGCCGTCACCGAACCCGGCCCGATGAGCGAACTGTATCGCAGCGTCTACAACCCCGTGAAGTCCGGTGACCCGCTGTCGGACACTCAGTTCCTGGCCGGGTACGCCACCGGCATCGACCCCAACCACCACTACAACGGGACGGACTTCAACTCCAAGTCGATCGGCTCGGTGATCTCCCGGTACAACAGCTGGAGCACCGGGGGCCGAACCGCGGCCTGGTCGATCGTCCTGCCCGATTACAATCGCGCGCCGTCGTCGATGGCGGTGGCGGGAGACTTCGTGTTCGTCGCCTACGACGGCGGCGCGTACCAACCCGACGACGGGTTCGTGTATATTTTGCGCGCCAGCGACGGCGGGTTCGTGGGCAAACTGCAGAACGCGACCAACAACTGGAACGGCCGGGTGGACATCGAGTACGGCGTGAGCGCGTTCAAACGCAGCACCGGCGAATACCTGGTGACGGTGGAGAACGACTTCCACGCCGCCACCACGCTGTACCGCTGGACCCCGCCAAGCTCCGCCCCCGCGGCCCCGGGCGTGACGACCACCGCGGGCAATACTTACGTCACCCTGAACTGGACCAATGACGCCAACGCGAGCAGTTACACCGTACTCAGATCCCCATCGGCCAACGGGACTTATACGACCCTGGCGGCCCGCGTCACCGGCACGAGCTACATTGATGTCGGGCTGACCGACGGCACGACCTACTACTATAAACTGATTGCCAGCGGTGCCAGGGGGGATATTACCTCCTCGGCCGTCGCCGGCACCCCCCGCGCCAATGTGGCGTTGAAAATCAACTCCGGCGGCGGCGCGGTCAGCCCCGACTGGATCGGTGACGCATATTATGGCGGTGGTGCTGCCGGCGCGGGGCAGGTCGTCAACCAAAACGGCGTGACCAACGCCGCCCCGGCCGCGGTGATGGGTGACTATCGGCGACTGGACTCAGCGTTTAATTACACGATCCCCGGCCTCCCCGCCGGTGCCGGTTACACGGCGCGACTACATTTTGATGAAAACTATTTTCGGTCCGCCGGCCAACGTCTGTTCAACGTGACAATCAATAGCACGCAGGTGTTAACGGGTTTTGATATTTATGCCGCCGACGGCAATGGCACTGAGGTCGTCCGCGACTTCGCCACTACGGCCGATTCGTCGGGTAAGGTGACTATCACTTTTACTCCAACGAAGGATTGGGCCCTTATTGATGGGGTGGAGCTCCTGCCCGCCGCAACTCCTCTTCCCAGCGGATGGTCCGATGGTGATATTGGCTCGCCCGGGCAGGTTGGTTCGGCCTCTTACAGCGGTTCCGCCTGGACTGTCAAAGGCGGTGGCGCGGATATCTGGGGTACGTCCGATCAGTTCAACTACGCAAGCCAAAGTGTAAGCGGCAATCAGACCGTGGTCGCGAAAATCACCGGGATCTCTAACACGGATCCATGGGCAAAAGCCGGTGTCATGCTGCGTGATTCAACGGCGGCGAATTCGATGTACGTTTATGCAATTGCCACTCAGGGCAACGGTGTTCGGTTCGAGTGTCGCACGAGTACGCGGGGCAGTTCCGTTGGCACGACCACCAGGGGTATCGGCGCTCCAAGTGCGGCAAATCCAGTCTGGCTAAAACTGGTAAAGACTGGCACGACCTACACTGGATCATATTCGCTGAACGGAACAACGTGGACGCAGATTGGCACGGTCACCGCTTCATTCTCGAATGCCAACTTCCGTGCGGGGTTGGCGGTTACGGCTCATAACAATAGTTTGCTGAACACCGCAACATTCACCAATACGTCTGTTGGCAGCGGTGCCGTCGCCGCGTACGCCTTCAGCGAAGGCTCGGGCACGAGCACCGCGGATTCGGTCAGCGGCTCGGGTGCAACAATTAATGGCGCCGCCTGGACCACCGCCGGTCATAACGGGAGCGCGCTCACATTCAATGGGACTTCCAATTCGGTCGACACCAACAGAGCCGCGATCGATACGTCCGGCAATTTCAGCGTTTCTGCGTGGGTGAAGTGGAACGGGACTGTCGGTCATCAGACTGTCGTCAGTCAGGACGGAACCAACATTTCCGGGTTCTATCTCAAGGTCAGTGATCCTAGTAATAAGATGGGGTTTGCCGTCTCGAGCGGAGACTCGACCAGTGCTTCAATCCCCAACGTCGTTTCACTCGCTTCACCCGTTTCAGGTGTGTGGTATTTCCTGACCGGGGTAGTCGACCGGTCAGCGGGGACATTGAAGTTCTACGTCAACGGTGTTTTGCAAGGTTCCAACACGCTTCCCAGTGCCTGGCAGGCAACAGGCGATACGATCATCGGTGGTGGCAAATGGGCCGGCGGACGTGTGGATTATGTAGGGGGCACGATCGACGACGTGCAACTCTGCCAGACCGCTTTGTCGGATCAGGCCGTGCAAAATCTTGCAGCGGGCACGCCGATTTCTTACTACAAACTCGAAGGCGATGGCTCTGACGCCGCGGGGACCAGTAACCTCACGCTGAACAACAGTCCCGCGACTGCGGCAGGACACTCGGGCAATGCCTTGAGCTTCAATGGCACCAATCAGTTCGCCAACACGACGGTCTCGGTTCTGGACACTTCAAGAAGCTATACGGTCAGCACATGGGTCTACTTCGACGGATCGGCAGGCTGGCATTCGATCCTTACACAAGATGGTTCGAATGTGAGCAGTTTCTTTTTGCAAGAGCGTGATGACACCGGTAAGTTCGCTTTCGTTGTGACGACCAGCGACGTCGCCAATGCCGCAGTTGTAAAAGTAGACGCCTTAGCTGCACCGACAGCAAACACCTGGTTTCATATTACCGGAGTTTATGATGCGTCGGCCCAGCAGATTCGCTTCTATGTCAATGGTGCGCTTCAAGGCTCAGCCTCCTTCACCAGCGCCTGGAACGCGACAGGTTCCACCGTGTTGGGTGCCGGCAAATGGAACGGGGCGCGGGTCGATTACTTCACCGGCAGGATTGATGAAACCGGGCTTTACCAGCGGGCACTTTCCGATCAGGAGGTATTAAGTCTGTACGGGCTCTAAGAAGCTCAAAAGTGCCGATTATTATATCTAGTCTTCAAAGCTTCCCCGCAACCCGCGGGGAAGCTTTGCATTTTATGAAGTCGCTCGAAATTACACGATTACTTGTTCATCGACTTCACTTTTATTTCATGGGAGTTGTATGAGCGATGGCGCAAAGACGAACGGACTGGGATATTTATACAAGTATATTAGTTACGCCGCTTGCCTGTGCCTGCTCGTCGAACTGTTAGTCTCTCGAGCAAATGCGCAGGACGTCAGGTCCGGACAAGGTTCGCCCGCGCACGATTCGGATCGTGCTTATCCGGTCAGCGCAAAGCAGATCACGCTTGAAAATGATGCGATGCGTGTCTCGTTCGACTCCGTTACCGGCGCGTTGACTGACTTGTATAACAAGCGGTCTGGTTGGAGTGTGGAAGGGACCAAGACCGACGACGGACGCTCATTTGAGATGTCGGTTCCCACCGCCAATCGCAATTTCAACCCGGTGATGGGTTATCGAAATAAGCTCACCTCGTACGAGCTTGCCAAAGACGCAACTCATCTCACGTTGATCTGGGATCGGGTTGTCAGCGAGTATGCCGGTGAACTTGCCATCACCCTCACTGGACATGTGTTCCTCGATCAAACCGGCATTCACTTTGAATCGGAGTTGATCCCAACAGATAATAGGTCAAGTTTGAGTGTGGAAACAGTCAATTGGCCCATACTGGGACATCTCAGTCCACCTAAAGGGGAGAACGGCCTGACGAGGGAAAATCAGAACTATGACGCTCTGCAACGTGTTCCGCTGCTGCCGAATTTCCCCGAAGAGAAGGGGTACTGGGGAGTGAATTTCCCGACCCAGATCGTCGAATACCGGTATGTTTTGGCATCGGCGAGAAATCAGGGATTGTATGTTGGTAAGCATGATGCCGCGCCGACGGACCTCATTTCTCGGGAGATGGTCAGGTATCAATTTGCTCTTCAACCCGGCTACGCCGATTCGTTTCATTCCCGCACCGCAAGCGGTATTACGATCGGCGATCATCCAATACGCCTGACTTTGAACGCGATTCATTTCCCATTTGTATTACCCGGAAAGAAAACGCAATTGTCTCCCATTTACGTCGCACCCTATCAGGGAGATTGGCATCAGGGTGTTGACCTTTACCGCACTTGGCGTGAAAGCTGGTTCAAACGCCCGGGGATGCCGCAATGGGTAGAAGGTGTTCACTCCTGGCAGGAACTGCAACTCAATTCACCAGAGGATGACCTGCGCACGACTTATGCGGATCTTTACTCCAGAGCCCAGCAGGCCGCTAAGCACGGGGTTACCGCGTTGCATCTCATCGGCTGGAATAACGGCGGGCAAGACAGGGGAAATCCGTCCCACGATACCGACCCGCGTTTGGGATCGCAGAAAGAATTTAAGGATGTCATTCATCGCATCGAAACCGAACTGAATTTGCGCGTCATTCTCTTTAATAAATACACGTGGGCGGACATGACTACCGATTGGTATGGCAAGGAACTGCTCAAGCATGTAGCGACTGATCCGTATGGAATCCCATACCAGTTCGCCGGTTATCAATATCAGACGCCTGTGCAATTAGCGAACCTGAATACCAGGCGGTTCGCCCCGGGGTGCATGCTGGATCCGTTCTGGCTGGACATGTGTGAAAGGGAATTTCAGAAAAGTTTAGATCTGGGCGCGTCAGGGATTCTCTTCGACGAAGCCGCCTGGCACGGGGGGACCAGCTACTGCTATTCCAAAGACCACGGACATCAGTCGCCGGCCTATATCTATGGGGGTGACATCCAATTGGGTCAACGATTGCGCAACAAAATCAGCAAGAGTGTCGGAGAAAAACACTTTCTGTTGTCCGGCGAAGAGCTTTATGACGCCGAAGACATGTATTATTCGCTTGCCTACTTCCGCATTGGCAATGGCCATGTCCCTTCGCGACGATATGCCGATCCTTTTTTGCCCATGCTGGTCACGGTCGCGGGATTCGATGATCGTGAGACGATCAATCATGCCCTGCTCGACCGCTATATTATCTGCTATGAACCTTTTAACTTCAAAGGTGATCTGGACGACATGCCGCTCACGATGGAGTATGGCCGCAAGGTCGACGCGCTGCGGACGCGCTACCATGAATCCCTGTGGGATGCGGAATTCCGGGATAATCAGGGTGTACTGGTATCGCGCACGGGCGGTCTTGACATCGAATATACCGCTTTTAAACAACACGACGGGAAGTTCGCCGTGGTGGTAGTGAATGATAATGCCTCTGCCACGCTCAAAGCGCATATCATATATGGAAATCCCGCGAGCCGTTCCACCGTTGCAACCCCGGAAAACCCGGAGAAACAACCGCTTCTGCAGGATCTGACCGTACCTCCGCGTTCGGCGGCGGTGGTGTTTGAAGAGTAATCGGTCCCAGAGCAGAATTATCGGGACCGGGGATCAGATCGCGCAAAGCCAAATGATTTGGCCCTGCAGTCGATTGGCGTTTTAGTTGCGACACCGGATGACAATATGGCGCAGATAGCGATAGATGCGGCGGGAGCGGATAGTTTGTCGTTGGGCTCAATCGACTCAGTAAACTTTATTGCGGTACATGCTGAGGCCGGGTGGGGCATAATCGCCGTCGAGGGCGGCAAAACCGTGTTCGCTCAGCCGCGACCAGCCCGGGTCGAACGATGGACAGATGCTGACAGGGTACAATTATTAGAGGCCGGCTATCATGAACTCGAAGCCGGCAAAGAAAGCCGTTCATGGCTGGGTCGGGCTGTAATCATTTTCGACGGGGCCGAGATTCATTTTGAGGACCGCTGGCAGGTTTCGGCTGTCGCGTTGGACTTGAGTCGCACCGTCAGGGTGAAAGGTCGGGCATCTGGAGGGTTTGCCACGGGGCTGGTGGTGAACATCACCGGAGAAACCGGCTGGTCGACAATCAAACCGTTTTTTCCCGGAATCATTTACGGGTCGGGCGATGCTATCGCGCCCGGCGCGCTGGCGAGTCCTGCGGCGTATAGCGCGGGTGTCAGGGAGGTAAGGATTCGCGCCGACCGATTGCCGTTGCCCCTTTTTGGCCTGTGGACGACGGGCAAGCGCTCGATCACCATCCTTGACCCTCGGCCGGACGGCGCATCCGTCATTGCCGATTGCTGGGATACTCAGGCGGCAACACCCAGGGTCGACGGTCACATGTTGTTGTCGGCAGTGGGCGGTATCGAAACCGCCGGTGGTTTCTCGATTGGTATTTGGTTTCCCGGTAGTGAAGGGGAAGAAACTTACCCGCATACTCAAAACCTGCTTCACTGGCGGCGACGATTCCATCCGATCTCCGACGGATTTGTTCACTCTTACCAGGCCGCCCTCCGCGTGGGACATGAAACCGATGCCGTATCATTCTGGAGGGCGGCCTGGAGATGGGCATGGAAAATAGCCGCTCCGGAGGTGGCCACTGTCGACATCGAAGTTGCCCGCCAGGCGCTGGTCGAGGTCCTGGCGTCGAATACGAACCAAGATAAGGGAGTATTTGGCCTACCGCTGGCGATGGAGTCGACAAATGGCAAGGTTTATGATTCCCCCAAACTGATGGGCTTTACCGGTCGAAACACTGACACTGCGATCTACCTTTTATTGGAAGCAAATCGTCGCCCCGATAACGCCCGCGCTATCAAATACCGCCGACTCGGCACAGGCATCTGCGACTCGTTTGTTGTCCTGAAAATGAACCCGCCCGAGGCCGAGGGATTCCGCGACGCCAAGCCCTATGTCTGGACGTACCTGAACCGACCAAACCTGCTGTATTTGCGACCGATGTGCGAAGGGGCTCGCTCCTTGCTGAGGTGTTGGCGCATCGAACACGATGCCGGGCGGGATCATGGTCGATGGAAACAATGGGCGATTGATTTCGGCGACTGGTTGGTCCGCCAACAGCTTGCTGATGGATCGTTCCCTCGTGCTTGGATCGCTAAAACCGGCCGAGTGGGTGATGATTCCCCGCGGTCAACCTACAACGCCGTAACGCTTTTGACGCTGTTGGCAACTGAAACCGGTGAAAAAATCTACCTCACTGCCGCAGAGCGCGCGGGCGAGTTCGCCTGGAACGACGGGCAAAAAGAGGGGAACTTCGTTGGTGGGACGATCGACAATCCCAATGTGATCGACAAAGAGGCAGGCACGATTTCGCTGTCAGCCTACCTTTCACTGTTCGAAATGACCAAAGCGAATTACTGGCTCGACCGGGCCAAACAAGCCGCTGATTTCGCCCAGACCTGGGTTTACGGCTGGAATGTGCCAATGCCCGTCGATGCTTTGGAGAGCGAACTTCATTGGAAGCACGGTGTCAACACGACCGGTGTTCAGCTCATCTCCACGGGGCATAGCCTGGTCGATCAATACATGGCGTTTGATGTTGGCAGCTATCTCAAACTGTCCGCCTACTGCGGTGACCCCCACTACCACGCCATTGCGCGAGTACTTTTGCATGGCACCAAGGCGATGCTTGCTATGCCGGATCATACGTTCGATTTAAAGGGCCCCGGTTGGCAGCAGGAACATTGGTGTCTGTCGATCAAGCGGGGATTGGGCGGACACCGGCTTTGGTTGCCGTGGGTGTCGGTTGCTCACCTTCAAGGCATCACCGATGCCGAGCAGTTCGATCCAAAGTTGTTCGCAGAACTCGCAGCCAACGCGGGCTGAAGCCATCACCTTGCGCCTCCAGCCGGGCCGGGCGTACGAAGCGTACGCTGATTGGTGCGCTTGCCATTCTCGGCGACGACTGCCTCGCATCTGGACGGGGTAAATCCGTTCAGGATGCGGGCGGTGTCGCTGTCCTCGCGAAAGCGATGCCGCATTGCACGGGGAACGTTGATGAAGGCCCCCTTACCTGCGGGCTTATCTCGCTGCTGATAAGGAAAGTGATTGTGCCATCGAGAATGTGAAAAGTCTCGTCCGACCAGAGGTGCCTGTGCGGTGGTGGGCCGACGCCCAGCCATTTGCTGATTTAAAGATTGTACTCTGGCCGGCTTGCTTCGCTGTCGTATTTGCCGAGCAAAACATCGCGGCCATTTAGCTTTACCATGCCTTGGCCGGATTGCCGGTGGAGCCGGTAGGAAGGAACTCGGTTTTCGAGAAGTCTTGGCATGGAAATGGTGCCTCCGACGAATAAAAACGGCAGATTCCGTTGTTATCGATGTCTTCGGCAGCACAATGCAACACGGGAGAGGAATCGTTACTGACGATTCTAAGAGCTTTTACGTCTATGGGCGATAAAGGGCTCGAACCTTCGACCTCACGGGTGTGATCCGTGCGCTCTAGCCAACTGAGCTAATCGCCCGATGCGCGGGCATTGTATCGCGGATTATGGGGCGTGCAAGGGTTTTGATCGGCGGCGCGGTCGGGATAGTCGGAACAGCCGTCGCGGACGGGGTAATCGTTGCAGGTTAACTCGGTCGGATCCCGCACCGATACGCGTTGCATGCGAAACGCGAAAACGGCGGCCGTTGCGGCGGGGTACGCGCCGGTGATCTCGACGGCGGTGCTGAAGCCGGTGGTGTCCGACGCGCACGTGATCGAACGCGGGTTGCGACCGCTCGGCGGGCAGTGGGTGTCCGTGCACGACTTGACCTTGAACGAGATCGGCTTGCGTTCGCGGTGGCCATTGGACGTCTGCTCGAAGTACCAGCTGAAATGCGACGACCGCAGCCTGTTCATCCGCGACAGCCAAGTGCGGGTGACGTCGTGTCGGCGGGCCGACGACGGGATGTACGAAATCGGCACGCAGATCATGCGGTAACGTCATGGCGATCGCGTCCGCGCGATCGATTCTTTCCTTAGAACTTCGCGGCGGTTTTGAACGACCTTGGGTGACTCCGCCCCGTGCGCGGCTCCGCCCCGTGCGCGGCTCTTAAGTCTTGTAAAATCGTTCACACTCTAAACGCGACTCCGTGCACGTGCTATCTCAGCTTCCCGCCGGGCGGTAGACTCCGTTTTCTCACAGGAGGCAACCTTGCTCGGCGTTCAGTATCTCAAATCCGGTCCGACCGATTACGTGGTTCAGTTCATCAACGGCAAGGCCGTGCGCGAGGGGCCGGGGCTTTCGTTTTTTTACTTCGCGCCGAACTCGGTCATCGTGAAAGTCCCGTTGTCCAGCGTCGACGTTCCGTTCGTGTTTAACGAAGTGAGTTCCGACTTTCAGGACCTGACGATCCAGGGGCAACTGACGTATCGGGTGTCCGACCCGCGGCGGCTCGCGCAGATCATGGATTTCACGATCCGCCCCAACGGCCGATATTTGTCGGACGATCCCCAGAAGCTCGGCGACCGGTTGGTGAACGTGACGCAGGTGCTGACCAGCGCGATCACGCACCGGTTGCGGTTGCGGGAACTGCTGGGGGCGTACGACACGATCGTGAGCGAAGTGCTCGCGGGGCTGAAAACGTCACCGGCGGTTTCCATGATGGGCGTGGAAATCCTGGGGCTGTCGATCACGTCGATCAAACCGTCACCGGAAACGGCCAAGGCGCTCGAAGCGGACGCCCGCGAGGCGCTGCTCCGCGAAGCGGACCAAGCGGTGTACGCCCGCCGCAATGCGGCCGTCGCGCAGGAACGGTTGATCAAGGAAAGTGAACTGAACACCGAGCTGGCGGTGGAAGAAAAGCGCAGGCAGATCCGCGAAGCGAAGATGGCGGCTGACATTGCCGTCGAACAGCAGCGCGTCGCGCTGCTGGACCAGCGTGTCACCAACGACCGCAAGGAGGCGGACGCGAAGGCGTACGGCCTGGACGCGATGCTGACGCCGATCAAGGGCGTCGACTGGCGGACGCTGACCGCGCTCAGTGCCGGAAAGATGGACGCAAAACTGTCGATCGCGATGGCCTTCCGCGACCTGGCCGAGAACGCGCAGAAGATCGGGGAACTAAACATTTCACCGGAGCTGCTGACCGGTCTGATCTCGGGGGATGTGAAACGATAAATGGGTAAGGTAGAAGCGCCGCGCGCTGATTCGGCTTGTAAAAAAGCAAAAAAAACCGGCGGAAACCATTTCACGGTTTCCGCCGGTTTCGTTTGATGTCAATTGATGTCTGATTAGTTCGCGTAGTGGACGCCGCAACCGTAGGACTTGGTTTCGGGGTTGACCACCGCGGTGCCGGCGATCAGTTCGTCGAGCGCGTTCTTGACGTAATTGGTCCGGGCCGACGGGGCCATTGACCCGTCGTTGTCGTTATCGATCGCGCCCGCATAGGCGAGCTTGCCGCCCTTGTTGATGACGAACATGTGCGGCGTGCTTTTGGCGCCGTAGGCATGACCGACCGCGCCGGTCGAGTCGTTCAGGATCGGGAACGACAGACTGTTCTGGCCGACCCAGGCTTTGTTGGTCGCGTTGACCGAACCGCCGGTCGAGTTGATCGCGAGCCAGGCGACGTCTTTCGCCTTGTACTGCTCGGCGAGCGTGCTCATGGTCTTTTCCTTGTAATGCCGTTTGACAAACGGGCATTCGGGATTGGTCCACTCGAGCACGACGATCTTGCCGGCGTAATCGGACAGGTTCACGGTCTTGCCGTTCTCGTCCTGCAGCGCGAATGCCGGCGCGGTCGCACCGACTGCCGCGGCAGTGGCGCCGGCCGCGTTTGCGAACGAGTTGACTAAGACGGCACCGAGTAATCCGACCGCTGCGACGGCGACCGTCGCTGATTTCCAGATGTTCCTCATAACTGGCTCCTTCCGTGTGACACGGAATAAATGTTGAAACGTCGCCGGTCCAAGAGTCGAGTTAATGACCGGCAGAAACTGTTGTTTTCAAACCGACGTGCTGCCCGTCGGCGCTGGCGTATGTGATCAATCCGTGCACCTCGTTCAGGGTGTCCGGTTTCACTGTAAATGCGATTTTGGTCGTGTCCCCGCTCGTGGTGACCTGGATGCCTGATGCATCACCCTGCTTGATGGCATCGGGCAGAAACTGGACATCGGTCGGAACGGCTTTCCAATGGATTGTCGCGCTGGCGTCGAGCGTGCCGGGCTTAGCGCCCTTGACGAGCGTGCTGTCGACCGAGGCGACACGGGCAGGGTCGGTCGCTAGCGGGAGGCGGCTTTGCCAGAGCTTGAACGCGTCCTCGTTTGCGGGCGTGACCGAATCCTGCACGGGCAGGTCGATCGAGACTTTTGACCCACCGGGCATGCACGCGTCTTTACAGACCAGCCAACTGGCCCGGCCGCCGATGGTGATTGATTTTTCGTTCAGCTGTTTGGGTGGAGTGATCTGCACCAGCAGCATCACTTCGCCTTCATAGGCATAATTCAAAAGATCACCCGGAAGCACCAGACGTTCCGGCACGGGGTATTGCACGTCACCGGCGCTGAACCCGGCCGGCAAGGTGAGGTGCAGCTTCGTGGCAAGCCCGGAATCGCCGGGGTTGGTCCAATAGACGTGCCATTCCGGATCGATCTTGATCTTCAGGCCGACTGTGAAAGGTTCGCCCGCTTTAATTGCAGACACGTTGGCAATCAGTTCAGCCGACGCGTGGGTCGATTCCTGCGCCAGGACCACAGCCGGCAGAATGAGCAAAGCAAGGGCGGCCGTTAAACTGTTCAAAAATCGCGTGCTCATGTTTTTCGAATTGTAAGCGTACGAACCGGTGACGTGGATATGATATTCCTCAGATTTTTTAGATTCTTCCATTTGCACCCGGCACCGATATTCTAACGCAGCCGCGTTCAGCGTTTGGGTCGAATCTTGATGCCACGATCTTCTGCCGCTTTTTCAACAGTGCACCGCCTGGCTGGCGCGTGGACGTTGGTGGTCATGGCGTTCCTATATCTACCGATCATCCTGCTGGTCGTTTATTCGTTCAACCGATCGCCTTTAAATATCGTCTGGGAAGGCGGGACGACGCGGTGGTACCGCGAACTGCTGCACGACCCCGAACTGGGTCCGGCGCTTAAGAACAGTGTCGAGCTTGCCTGCGTGACGACCGTCTTGTCTGTCGCGCTGGGAACCTCCGGCGCGTGGCTTTCGTACCGGTATCGGTTCCCATTCGGGAGACCGGTGTTGTCGCTGATTTATCTGCCGATCCTGATGCCCGATGTCATCATGGGCGTGAGCCTGATGGTTCTGTTCTCGACCGCGTTCAGATTCCTGAACGAGTTCGCCCGGACGCACGACCTGCACGCGAACTTTCAGCTGGGGTTCGTCTCGCTGCTGCTGGCGCACGTGACGTTCTGTTTTCCTTTCGTGATGGTCGGCGTTCGGTCCCGGCTCGCGGGGATGGACCCGTCGCTGGAGGAAGCCGCGATGGACTTGGGCGCGACACCGACCCAGGCGTTCTTGCGCGTTGTGGTCCCGTACTTGTTCCCCGCGCTGGTCTCGGGCGCACTGATGGCGTTCACGCTGTCGATGGACGAGCTGATTGTTTCGTCATTTACATACGGCCCCGAATGCAAGACATTGCCGGTGGTCATTTACGGAATGGCCCGGGCGGGATTGAAACCGACGCTGAACGCCGTGTCGGCCGTTTTCATCGTCGCCACCGCAGTTGTGATGGGCGTCAGCGAATACCTCAGACGCCCGGCCCGAGCGGCCATGAATACACCATGAACATCAATTCATTCGCCAGACAGCACATGAGATCAGCGTCACTGCTTTTTTCCCGGTGTCGACATGCACCTGCCCTACAGGCGAGCAGGCTCGCGGGGACACGTGTCGCCTGGCTTTGGGTGCTTGTTACGGTCCTTTATTGCAGCTCCGCTAGAGCGGATCTCGACCTGTTCGCCTGGTCGGAATACGTGCCGCAGGAAGTAGTCGACGGGTTCACTAAGGACACCGGCATCAAGGTGCATTACGAGACGTACGCCTCGAACGAAGAAATGCTAAACAAGCTGCTCGCGGGGGTGAGCAACTACGATTTGATCCAACCGTCGGAATACACCGTCGAGGCGTTGGTCCAGAAGCAGAAGCTGGCCGCGATCGATTGGGCTGCGGTGCCGAACATCAAGAACATCGACCCCGCCTTTTTGCACATGGGATTCGACCCGGCACAGCAATTCAGTGTGCCGTGGATGACCGGTACTGTGGGCATCGTCGTTAACACGGACAAAATAAAAGAGCCGATCAAAGGGTATCGCGACGTATTTCAGGGAAAATATAAAAACCGTATCGTGGTCGTCGACGACAACCGTGAGATCGTCTCCTGGGCGATGGATCTGACGGGCATCCCGATCAACGAAGTCACAAAAGCCAACCTGTCGAAGGTGAAGCCGGTGCTCGCGGCGTGGGTGCCGTTAATCAAGGTGTACAACTCCGACAGCCCGCGGACTCCGCTCATCAACGGCGACTGCGACCTGGGTGTGGTCTGGAGCGGTGAGGCCGCGTTGTGCTGGCAACAAGACCATAAATTTCAGTACGTGCTCCCGATCGAAGGCGCGCACCAGTTCGTCGACAGCCTGTGCATCCCCGCGACCGCGGCACACAGGGCGGAGGCGGAAAAGTTTCTGAACTACATCCTGCGACCCGAGGTCAGCAAGCTGATTTCGGACAAATTTCCGTACACAAACCCCAACGCTCAAGCGAGAAAGCTGCTCAGCAAAGAGCAGTTGGCAAACCCGGCCAGCTACCCGAAAACGCAGAAGCTCGAGATCTTTCATTCGATCGGAAAAGCGACCGCTTTGATCGATAAGCTGATGACAGAACTGAAGAGCAAAGCGTGAGCTCGAAGGCCGACGTTGCCGGTTCGACTTCGCTCGCGCGGCGGCCCGGGCTGGCCGCGTGGTTCGCATTCGTGCCGCTGGCCGGTTGGCTGCTGCTGTTGGTGGTCGCCCCCACCGCGATTCTGGTCGTTTACAGTTTCTGTGACCGGGACGAAGACCTGGGGACGCCGGTCTTCCGGTTCACGCTCGACAATTATAAAGAGGTGTTCGACCCGACGGTCGCGCCGGCGCTCTGGCGGGCAGCCGGTTGGGCGGTGAGCGGCGCGGTGCTGGCGAGCCTGGCATGGTTGATCGCCCGCCGCAGGTTCAGCACGGCTTCTATTCGGTACGGGTTTCTGCTCGGGGGTGGTGGATATCTTTCGTACGCCGTCCGGCATCTCGGTGACGACGTCGACGGAACTTACCTGCAGATCTTCTGGAAGTCGGCCGAGGTGGCGGCCGTCACCACGCTGCTCTGCCTGTTGGTCGGTTACCCGGTCGCGCTATTCATCGGCCGGTCCCCGGTCCGGTGGCGCAACCGGTTGCTCGCGGCGGTGATGATTCCGTTCTGGACCAGCTTCCTGATCCGCACCTATGCCTGGATGACCATTCTGAATCAGAACGGCCTGCTCAACGGCGGGCTTCGCTCGCTTCATCTGGACGCGTTGATCCCCGAGTCCGGCGCGATCCTGTACACGCCCGCCGCCGCGGTAATCGGGCTGATTTATGCGTACCTTCCGTTCATGATCCTCCCGATCTACGGCAGCGTCGAGAAGCTCGACCCAATGTTCGTCGAAGCATCGATGGACCTCGGTGCCGGGCCGTGGCGAACGTTGACCCGGGTGATTTTTCCGCTGACCGCACCGGGCGTGGTCGCCGGCGTGATGCTGGTCGCAGTTCCGGCGGTCGGCATGTTCGCGATCACCGATCTGCTCAGCGGCAATAAGCTGCCGACCATCGGCAGCCGGATCAACGACCAGTTCGGGCAGAGCAACAACCAGCCGCTGGGCGCGGCGCTAGGGGTCACACTGCTGCTGATGTTCGCTTTGGTGCTGCTGGTGACCGGGTCGCGCCGGCCGTCGGGGGTCGCGTGATCGAACTGCGTCAACTGACCAAGCGGTTCGGCGCGTCCATCGCCGTCGACGACTTGTCGCTGGACATTCGCGCGGGGGAGTTTCTCACGCTGCTCGGACCGTCCGGGTGCGGAAAAACGACGTTGCTGCGGATGATCTCGGGGTTCGAATCACCCGACCGCGGTTCGGTGCATCTCGACGGTCGTGACGTGACCGCGGTGCCGCCCTACCGCCGGGACGTCAACCAGGTTTTTCAAAGCTACGCCTTGTTCCCGCACCTGTCGGTCCGGGGGAACATTGCGTTCGGCCTAAAGCTGCGCGGGATGTCCGGCCGGGCCGTTGCCGAAAAAGTCGCCGAGATCGTCGAGACAGTTTCGCTCACCGGAATGGAAGACCGGATGCCGGACCAATTGTCCGGCGGGCAACGGCAACGGGTCGCGCTCGCCCGGGCCCTGGTCTGTCGACCAAAAGTCCTGCTGCTCGACGAACCGCTCGCCGCACTGGACGCGAAGCTGAGGCGGTCGATGCAGGTCGAGCTTAAACGCCTGCAGACCCGGCTCGGTATCACGTTCGTCTTCGTCACCCACGACCAGGAAGAGGCGATGACCATGTCGGACCGGATCGCGGTGATGAATCGCGGCCGGATCGAACAGCTCGATTCACCGTCAGTGTTGTACCTTCGCCCGGCCACACCGTTCGCCGCGACCTTCCTGGGTCAGACGAATCTGCTGCCGGCGCAGATCGTTTCGCGAACCGGGACCGAAACCGTCGCGCGGTTGAGCGACGGAACCGAGATCGCGTGTAGCCTCGAAGACGCGAGTTGCCTCGACGCCGTGTTTTCGATTCGCCCCGAACACGTCGAACTCGCGACGTCGTCAGTACCCGGGCAAATGGGTTTTGGGGTCCGGGTGCACGAACACATTTTCAAAGGCTCGTTCGAACAGCTCACCGTACGGACCGCCGGCGGGCTGGAGCTGCTGGTGGTCAGACCGGTGTCCGAAATCACACCAAAGATCGGCAGCGCGTTTTATTGTCGGCTGCGGCGCGATAAGTTGGTCCCGCTGAACCCTCGTTAGCCTGAAAAGCCGTCGGGAACTTGCTCATGAAACAAATTTTCTCAATTGCTTTAGCCCTGGCGTGCTGCACGGCGATGTCGGCCCCCGCGCCCGCCGAGACGTTGACCCGCGAGCAGATCATTACCGCAGCCGACCGACTCGCGGACGCACAGCTGAAGCTCGCGGGACACCGAAACCAGATCGACTGGGTGGCCGGCACGTTCTACGCCGGGCTCGCCGAATATCTTCATGATTCGCCTAAAAAGGCAGAATACCAGCAGGCGATCTTCGATCTCGGCCAACGCATCAAATGGACCCCGCAGCTGGATCTCAAATACCCGCTGCACGCCGACACACTGTGCATTGCAATGGCGTTCGAAGAAGCGTCGGTCGACCAGCAGAATGCCACACTCCGCGAGCCGCTGCAGGCCAAGCTCGATCTGCTTGCCGATCGTCTGAAAGCGCCGCCCGCGAAGCAGTTGACGTGGTGGTGGTGCGACGCGCTGTTCATGGCGCCCCGGGGCATGGCCCGGCTGTCGAACCTGACGGGCGATCGGAAATACCTCGAGGCAATGGACCAGGAATGGTGGCGCACGACCGCACTTTTGTACGACCCGGTCGAGCACCTTTTTTTCCGTGACGATGGATACTTCAAGCGCAGGACCAAAGCCGGGCACAAAGTGTTCTGGTCACGCGGAAACGGCTGGGTGATCGCCGGGCTGGCGCGCACGTTGAGCTACATGCCAGACGACTTTCCGACGAGGGAGAAGTATGTCCGGATGTATAAAGAGATGGCAGCCCGGCTCGCCGGGCTGCAGAGCGACGACGGCACCTGGCGACCGAGCCTGCTCGACCCCGACGAGTTTCCGACCCCCGAAACCAGCGGCACCGCGCTGGACTGTTTCGGGATCGCCTGGGGAATCAACCACGCAATTCTTAACCGCGAGACCTATCTGCCGGTGGTGTTGAAAGCCTGGACGGCAATGATGGCTTCCCGCCGGCCCGACGGACTTCCGGGTTACGTGCAGACCGAAGGTGCCGGTCCCGCCCGCGTACGACCGGGCACCAGCCGGCTTTACGCCAGCGGGGGATACCTTCTATCGGCGGTCGAACTTTTGAAGATCGCGCCGGTGGAACTGTCGGTCGACGACTCGCCCCGTATTAAAATCTCGCCACCCCCCATGCCGCCTGCGACCACGACCACAACATCGACCACCAGTTCCGTCGTCCCCGGACCGACGACCAGACCGTGACATCGGCAGGGACCTCGTTCAACCGGCGACGGCGGACCTGCGAGCTTTGAGCAGGAATGCGTTCGCCCGGACGTAGTCCGGCCGTCGCGGCAGTGCGGTGTGCGTCATCGCGTCGTCGAACTGCCGGTGCAGGTCGGCTCGCCAAAGCTCGAGTTCTTCGAACGGGATTTCGCCCCGCTTCACGGCCAGCAGTTTTTCACGGTGTGAGCCGGTATGCACCGGGACAATTCCGTCGCGCAGCGTGCCGATCCCGGCCAGCAGCAGGCGGAGCAGGTGCATTACGTGCTTCCACTTCACCGCGCCCTTGTTCCGCAGGTCGGCCTGCAGTTTTTTGAACTGGCTCGTGACGTACCCGCTGTAGGTTTGATAGACGAGCGTCGACAGGAAGCAGTCGCGCATCGCCAGCAGTTCTTCGGCGAGCGGGGTCGCGTGTTCGACCAGCGGGGTATACAGGCATTCGAGAATGTTCGGATTCGATTTGAGCGCGAGCGTGACAAACTTCTGGATCTCCCAGTAGACCTCGTCGGAGGCAGCGTTTTCCAACTGCTCGGGAGCACCGAACAGCGACCAATGCAGGTCGGCCGGTGGTAGATAAATTCCCCGGCGGTCGGTGTCGCTATCGGCATCGTCCAGGCCGTACGCCCGGGACCCGACCACGCACCGATAGATCACTCGGTCGGCCAGTGAATATGAATCGAGTGTTCCCACACGGGGGCCGCTGTTTGATTCGATATTCGACAGTTGGAATCGGGACAGCACGTCGAGTTCGTCGCGTTTCAATGCGGCTTCGAACCCGTCGAGGAAACGGACGCGGTAGCTGTGCCAATAATCCGACGGAGCCTGCACGACGACGCCGACCGAGCCGCCGGGGTGGACGGGCCTCCCGTCGGCACCGCGGACTTCGGCCCGGCTGACGACCTGCGTGCCGACGGGTAACACGGGCGGTGGGTCGTTGTGCATCGGACAGATCGTACGCGTGCGGAGGTGGGATTAAAGAACACCCGGGGTGTTTAGGGTTGCCGAACGGACGGGAGCTTCGGCGGGACCTTGATCATGATCGGCGGTTCGCCGCGGTGTTCAATTCGGAATGCCAGCCTTCGGACCGCGACCGCGCCGACCTCCTCGGACCCGATGTCGATGCTCAACGGCCGGGGGACCAAACCGGCGAGCCTGACTTCTTCGTTGTCGCAAGAGACCAGAACGATGTCTTTGCCGGGGACGACGCCCCGCTGAAGCAGCATGGGGTGCACGACCGCGGTTACGGCATCATTTCCGATGAACAACCCGGCCGGCCGGGGCGAAGCTTTGCTGAGCCGGGTGATGAGCTTGTCGAGATCTTTTTCCACGATCGTCCGGGGCCCAAACAGTTCACCGTCGCGAGTGTCGTCGCTGACGATGTAGGCCGACCACGGCATACCGGCATCGTGCGCGAGGCCGGCGAACACCTGCCCGCGGTTGCGCATCATCGCCCATTTGGGTGACGCGGTGAGGAACGCGAGTTCACCGCACCCGGCCGAGATCAGGTGTTCGAACGCCAGCCGGGCGATCGCGCGATCGTCGGGGATGACGTGGTCGACCGGCGAAATGCCCGCGTCACCGCCCATCGCCCAGACCACCGGGACATACCGTTGCACGGTCATCAGCGCTTCGCGGAACTGCGAGGGCGTGAGGTCGCTGGAGAGGAATACGATCGCGCCGTCCAGATCACCGTTAAGAACGGATGCGCTCGGCATCCGGGAGTCCGGCATCTCTTCCAGGAGCACCTTGGTGCCGGTCCGGATTGCTTCCCGGGTGACCCCCGCGACGGCAGCTGCCATCACGGGAAGCTGAAGCCACTGGCGGCCTTGTCCGATCGCCAGGACCGCGATCGTCCCGAGCCGACGGGTCGACCTTGATTTACGGGGGGCGCCGGGTTTGGGGCCACGCTTAACTGCAGGCGTGACATAGGCTAATTTCTCCACAGCCCGGGTTACCTGATCGACGGTTGTCGGTCGAACACCCGGAAGGCCGTTGAGGACCCGAGAGACCGTAGCCGTCGATACGCCAGCTAGATGAGCAACTTTTAATATCGACATAGATGGCACCTGCGAACAACCACCCCTCGTTGCAAGAAGTTTCCCTGGCAACAGGAAACTTGACAGGATCATACGCCGGCAATGTAAATTCTTAAAGCCAAGAAATTCCCGAGATTAAACCCGGACTCCCCGATTCGGCATTGGCGGTTCTTACCGACAATTGTGGAGGTTCAACTTGCGTTCGTTGCGGGACTTGTATTACGATTGGTCACTCAGCGGTGTCGAGCATTTCTAAGTAATTAAATAATTAGTCGAGAATTCTGAGATCCGAACTCGAAAGGTAAGTTTATGCGAATGCGCCTGGGAAGTTGCTGGCTAACGTGCGTTTTTCTGGTTTCGGCAACCCGGGCGGATGTGGTCTCTTTGACAAAGATCGCGGAGCCGACCGTCGACCCGACCGCGCTTACGATCGACGGCGTCTTCGGTCAGGCAATCAACGGGCAGGCTTTTCAGCAGGACGCGTTAACATCATTCAACGGCTGGCAGTACGTGATCTATTACGACGTCGACCGACACGTCGCAGTCGGGAGACGCAAGCTGCCGGCGGGGCCGTGGCAGGTCGTTCGGCTCGGTGATTATCAGTTCAAAGGGGACGACGCGCACAACGTCGCATCCATCGGCATCTGCCCGAACGACGGCACGATCCACCTCGCGTTCGATCATCACGGAAACCCCCTTCATTACCGCGTGTCCCGATCGGGCGTGGCGCTGCACCCCGACGACATCAAATGGTCGCCGGAACTGTTCTCGGCCGTAACCGACACGCTCGAGCGGCCTGTCAAAAATCTGACCTACCCTGGATTCATTCAGACCCCCGAGGGGAACCTGCAGCTTTTGTATCGCTTCGGAACCAGCGGCGCCGGGCAGCGGTGGATGGTCGACTACGATGCCGCGACCGGGAAATGGGGTCACACCCGCCAAATCGATACCGGTGACGGAATCTTCAAGGACGACTTCAACGAATCTCACAACCGCAACGCCTACCCGAACGGCTTCACCTACGGCCCCGGCGGTCGATTGCATTACACCTGGGTCTGGCGGGAGAACACGCAGGGCGCGAATCACGACTTGCTGTACGCGTACAGCGACGATCGCGGCGTGACCTGGCACAACAATGCCGGAGATCTGGTCAACGACGGGTCAGGCAGAATGATCATCAACGTGCACACCCCCGGCATCGTCGTGGTGCCGATCGACCGAAGCCGCTCGCTGATGAACCAGCAGGCGCAAGCGGTTGATTCCAAAGGGCACATTCATGTGCTCGTCTGGCACGGCAAGGACGGCAGCTCGTCCCACGCGCAGCCGTACCGCCCGACCGAAGCAGGCTACTTTCACTATTGGTCGGACGACTCGGGCAAGTGGCAGCGGTCACAGATCCCGAGCGAGGTCGGCAATCGCCCGAAGCTGCTGTTCGACAAAGCCGACAACGGGTACGCGGTCTTCACCGTGAATCGCGACCCGGCCCACTGGTCGCATGACATCTATTACACCGACGGCGAGATCCGCATCGCCGTGGCGACCGCCGCTTCCAACTGGAACGATTGGAAAATTGTGACCAGAGACCCGGGGCATTATCTCAACGAATTGATGATCGACGCGCCACGTTTCGCGTCCGAAGGGGTGCTTTCGATCATGGCCCAGGAGATGCCCGGCAAGCCCCACGAGCCGACGGCATTTAAGGTGCTCGATTTTAAGTCGCTTCAACCCTGAGCGGCCCAGCCAATGCGGATGAATCAGTTCTTGTCCAGTTCGGCGAGCCGTTCTTTGGCGTCGGTCATCTCGGGATTCGCGGCGATTGCTTTCCGGAACTCGGCCTTGGCCAGGTCTTTTTTGCCCTGCGACTGGAGCACCGAGGCGAGGTTGTAATGCACCTGCGCGGCCGGGAGCACGGCCTGCATCTGTGTTGCGGCGTCGCCAAGTCTCCCCTGCCGGGCTAGCATCAAACCGTAGTTTACCCGGCAGGCCTCGTTCGCCGGTTCTTTTGCGATGCCGGCCCGGAACGCGGATTCGGCCTCACCGATTCGGGTCGCCTGCTCGAGACAGACACCCAGATCGCTGTACCCCGCCGCCGCCCCACCAGTGGCGTTGATATATCGTTTCCAGATGGCGACTGCCGCGTCGTACTGCTGCGTGGTGGTGTAGAGAATCCCGAGCCGAAGCAGCGGCAGCGGTTGTTTCGGATCCAGCTTGAGCGCTTCCTGGTATTGCGTGATCGCGCGGGCGGTGTCGCCCTGGCTTTCGGCGACCTGACCGGCGGCGTACCGCGTGTCGGCCGTCAGCGCCGGTTCGGGCATCGCTTTGGCGTTGGCGGCATTCCGCGGGTCGTCGGGGTGGTTCTGGTTATTCGAGCAACCGACCAGCAAACCGGTCGAGACGACGAACACGGCTGACAGTTTGATCTTCATAGCGTTTCCCTCGACACAACAAGCCACTGCAGGTCCTATCGACGCCGCTCCCCCGGGAGTTTTAACAAATGTGAAACTGGGGCGAATATGCGGTCGGCACCGGGCCGAGTTCAGCATCCCACGCGAAGCGGGTTGTCGTGCACGACGCCGACGACATCGATCACATTCAGCCGGGCGGCGAAGGCGATGTCGGCATCGAGCTTCACCCGGCGGATGTTGTGCCCGCCGTAGGTTTCGGCAAGAACGGCGGGCAGGCGGTCACGGCAGCTTTGGAATAATTCGGCGGCCACGCGGGCGAGGTCACCGCCGAGTTCTATTTCACCTGATTTTCTGAGTTCTGAGATGACGGCGCCGGTGCCGAGCAGGTCTTCCATCGACGGCCCGCCGTCGGAGCCGGCGCAGACCAGAGTCACGTTCATGCCCGCTGCGAACGCCCGCCGGGCGACGGCGGCGGCGTTGACCAGCGCGCCGGTCAGGAGCAGTTTCGCCGACCGTGCCGCGACGATCGCTAGGGTGCCGTTGGTCGTCGACATGAAAACCGTTTTGCCTTTGTGCAGACCGGCATCGAATTGCCCCGGGCTGTTCCCCAAGTCGAACCCAGCCGGCGGAAGCGTGTGCCGTTCACCGCAGAGCAGCTTGGGCCCGTCGAATGCGCCGGCCGCCGCGGCAGCCGAGTCGAGGGAGTCGAACACGCGGATCTCAGTCACCCCCGCCGCGAGCGCCGCCGTTATCGACGTCGTCGCCCGCAGCACGTCGAACACGATCACCGTCCGATCGAGCATCAATGCGGGGGTCAGATCGCGGGGAAGTATTAAAACGTCGACGATCATCAGTTCTCTTTCCCGTTTAGCGGCGGCCCGGAGGGCCGGGCTGTTGAAAGTTGATCACGCCGAAAGCCCGGCCCTCCGGGCCGCCGCTAAACCGGTCTTCGGTGCCATCGGCTGTTCGAATATTTGAGCAGCAGATCCGCGGGCACGAACGCCAGCACGCCGACGACATAGGCGGCCAGATCCCACCAGAAGAAGCTGAAACCGAGGATGATTTTGCCGATCGCGTACGACCGGAGCTAGTCGATCCACGCCGCGTGATACCGTTGACTGAACTCGACGCACCACGCGATGCCGATCGCGAGACCGGCCCGTTTCCACGTCGCCCAATCGGGCCGGGCGACCGCGAGCAGCACGAACACTGCGCTGGCCCACAGGGCGTCGCCCGTGCGCTTGCGAAGCAGCCCAGGGAGCAGGTGTGCGTAGCGCCGGGACGCGTAACCCGCCGCGAGCACGCAGAGCAACAGCAGCAGATACTGCCATCGCGGCGGGCTCGCCGAACCGCCTGCACGCTGATCGTCGGTCGCGGTACCCACGACTCACGGCCCCAGGAATTGAGTGGCGACGTTCACGAACCGCGACCGTGTCTCGTACAATGCGGCATCGAGGATCGACTGCTCTTCTTCCGTCAGATTGTTTTTTGTCTTCTCTTCCAGCATCGAAAGCGTGTCGAGGTGGTGCTTGGCCAGGTCCATGTCGACACTCGCCTGCCCGCCTGCTGTGGTCAATTCACCAAGGTAATACAGGATCTGCGTCATCACCGATTGCACGAGGCTGGAAAATCCGGGGGCGGGGATCGCTTTGCGACCGGCGCGACCGGGCGTTGCCGGTGCGGCGGGGGTCGACGGTCCGCCGGCTGTGCGTAGCGGCGGCGGTGGTGTGGTCACGGTCTTCGCAGCCGCGGCCTGCTCGGCGAGCTTCCGCTTCTCCTCCTGCGCCTGCTTCTTCCAGTCGTTGTCGATATGCAGTGACGGTAATTCTTCGGCCATCGGTCTCACTCCAGAAATCTATTTCCGGAATCGATTCTCAGGGCAAGCCCCGCCGGTGTAAAGCTGCATTCGTCAGTTGTGAGTTGTCGGCGACCCAATCCTTGTCTTGTTAAATGCTGGTGTGCCCGGGCCCCTTAAGCGCCGTTCAGCGCGCGGGCGAGTGGGCAGTTCGATGGAGGCTCGCGGTCGAACTGATACGCGCTCAGCAGGGCTTTGGACCGCTGGGCGAGCATTCGACGCACTTCCCGGCGCTTGCCGGCCACTCGGGGAATCACCATCTGATCGTATGCCGTCGTCTTGTGCCGCATCCACGCGATCACTGCCGCCTCGGCCCGTTCATTCACCGGGATCCGCTCGGTACGGGCGACGGTCCCGCTGCCCACCGGCGTTGCGTGTGCCGTCACTGCCGCGGCAAGCTGCTTCGCGACGGCGGCATGCCTCGGGTGAAACCGAAGAAAGTCGACGACCGTCTGGTAAAACTCGGCAACATATTCGCCCTGCTCGCGGTCCCGCCGGCGGACGGCTGCTTCCTGTTTCTTCGCATATTCCGGCGTCGATCGCTCGGCTTCGAGTTCCACCCGAATCCGCTCCACGTCCGCCGCCGATGCCCACACCCCGCGCGAAAACATCCGCCGCTTCACCCTTTCCTGAACGGTCCAGGTCGGCCCCGCGGCCTTGATCCGCCGGGTCAAACCGGGGTCGCCGGGTGGAACGAGGATCCAGTCAGGTGGAGCCTGAAGCACCGTACCGGAATCGGTTCGGACCGACCGAGGTGTCGGGCCTGGGGAGACGAGTTGGGAGGTCGTGAGCATGGGGAGAAGCTCGAAATCCGAAAACCGAAATTCGAAGGAAGTCCGAAATCACAAATCCGAATAGGGGAGTGACGACATCCTGACCGTCTTCCGATCGAGATCGCTGAAAAAGCGATTTCCTGCGTAGTCCGCTGTGGCACCGGCGTCTCGCCCGTGCGTTTGCAACGTCGACCTATCTTGAACGAAGATCGCTCTGCTCGAACGCACGGGCAAGATGCCCGAGCCACACTAGGCAGAGGGTCTTGACGGTCCTAATCCGGATTTCGGGCTTTGGACTTCCTTGGGAAAGCTCGAAATCCGAAAACCGAAATCCGAAGGAAATCCGAAATCACAAATCCGAACTGCGGACGGGCCGGATCGCAGTTCTCTTCTTTTTAGAATTTCGAGCTTGGGACTTCCTCGGGAAAGCTCGAAATCCGCAAATCGAAATCCGAAAAGGAAAGTGATGACATCTTAGCGAACCCTCCGATTCGGATTTCGGGTTTGAGATTTCCTTCGGATTTCTGGTTTCGGATTTCGGATTTCGCTACGCGCGTCGGGTTTCGGATTTCCCCTTACGCCGCGCGTCTTCGCCGCATCGGCTTCGCCGGCTTGGCCAGCGCGACGCCGGGTGTAATCGCCGACCCGAAATCCGGCAACCCTTCCTCGGTCCAATAGAACCGCTGGGCGTGCACGTGTCGGTCCCAGCCGTCTCGCCGGCTTTTCTTGGCATGAAACAGAATCCAGTCTTCCTGCCCGTCCAGGCTGGTCGTGAACGAGCAATGCCCGACGCCCAGCATCTTCCCCGCCGGGGCGAGCACCGGGGTGGGGTGCTTGGTCCAGCTGCCCGGCAGCATCGGGTCGGCATCCTCGGACATCGAGCACATGCCCAGCTTATACGAAGTCTGCCAAGACCCGCTGCAGGAATAAATCAGCATGACCCGGCCGTTGCGGTGCAGGAAGGCCGGGCCTTCGTGAAGCCCGCGCTCGGCCCGGGTCTCGCCGACGTGTTCCCACTCGTGGCAGTTGTTCGGGCAGAGTTGCACGCGGTTGGAAGAGATCGTGGCCGGGTCGGACATCTTCGCGATGTACAGGTGCTGAATGTCCCGGTGGTCTTCCCAACCGGACCAGGCGAAATACAGTTCCCCGTGCAGTTCGAGCACGGTCCCGTCGATCGCCCAGCGGTTGTTGGTCCGCCCGGCCAAGTCGTCACCGGTATACATCTGCCCGAGATTTTCGAACGGCCCCTGCGGGTCTTCGGTCAACGACCGCAGCACGCCCATGCGGTGATTGGCATTTTTCCCGTCCGAAGCCGCATAGTAGATGTACCAAAGCCCGCGTATAAAATGCAGTTCCGGCGCCCAGACCTCGGCCCGGTTCCAGCCGTACCGCGGCGGGGTCCAGATCACGCTGCACTGCCCACGCTCGACCATCGAGTCCGATTTCCAGACTTCGATCCGCCCGCCCGGGCCGGTGTTGCAGGAGTAGTAAACCTCGCCGTGTCGCACGACCCAGGGGTCCGCCCCGTCATACAACGGGTTGGTAAAAGTGTCGGCCTTGATCTGAAACTGTCGATCCTGGCTTGAAAAAGCTGTGTCGAACGGCCGTGCCATGGGTCCCTTCCGTTACCGATGCCTGCGAGCGACCATTCGCTCCACGTCCGATATCGGCTCGATCCATGGGAAACTTCAGAAGTGGAAACCGCAGTTTTTGCCAGTCAACATGAAGCTTGGCCTTGCCTATCTTGCCCGAAGTTGAAAATTCGAATCCCAACTGTCGCAGATCAAACTAGGATCGAACTAGAAACTAATGATTGATAATGACTTATGGCAGACGAAGCAATTTACAGCAGTATTTTGCAAGTTGTTTTGAGTTCTCTGGGCCTTTGGCGAGAATCGACACCCGAAGAAAAAACGGTGTCCGACCCCGTTTTCCTAAATGATTGTCTTTTAGAGGCTTAGGTTTTCGACTAAAAAACGGTGTCCGACACCGTTTTTGCCGGTCGGTTCAAAATCGTCGAGGGACATTAAACGTTGTGCACGCTAGTTCTCTAATTTCATGAACCTGATAGTGAAATCAAACCGCGTCAAACATCACAGCCGCGGCTGTTGAGAAAAGCCCGCATTCGTCAAAAAAACAAATCCGCTGATTACAGCGTGTGCCCCATCTTCAGCTTCTTCGTCGACAGGTACTCAGTATTGTGCTCGCCGGCGGCGATGCGGATGGGGATTTCTTCGACGACGGACAGTCCGTAGCCGTCGATGCCGTAGATCTTTTTCGGGTTGTTGGTAAGGATTCGCAGCTTGGAAAGGCCCAGGTCGCGGAGGATCTGGCTGCCGATGCCGTAGTCGCGGTTGTCGATCGGCAGGCCTAGACGAACATTGGCCTCGACCGTGTCGAGCCCGCGTTCCTGCAAGGCGTACGCGTGGAGTTTGTTGGCCAGGCCGATGCCCCGGCCTTCCTGCCGGAGATAGAGCAGAACGCCTTTGCCTTCCCGTTCGATCATCTCCATGGCCGTGTGCAGCTGCGGCCCGCAATCGCAGCGGCCCGATCCGAACACGTCGCCGGTCAGACATTCACTATGGACGCGAATCAGCGTCGGGTCGGCATGCGGGATGACCACGCCGTGCACGTCGAGGTCGCCGATGCCGCCCTTGCACAACGCCAGGTGCGGCTGCGGGTCGATCACGCTTTGATACGCGTGCAGCGTGAACATGCCCCAGTCGGTCGGCAGCGCGACCGACTCGATCCGCTTGACGAACTGTTCCCGCTTTAATCGGTAACTGATCAGGTCGGCGATCGTGCACATCTTCAGCTTGTGCTCGGCACAGAACACCTCGAGCTCGGGCCGGCGGGCCATTTCGCCGTCTTCCCGGAGAATTTCGCAGATCACGCCCGCGGGTTTCAGGCCGGCCATCCGAGCCAGGTCGACGCTGCCTTCAGTCTGACCGGCCCGCACGAGCACCCCGCCGTCGCGGCTCCGCAACGGGCTGATGTGCCCCGGCCGGAGCAGGTCCTGCGGTTGGGCGTCCTCGGCAATCGCCACTTCGATCGTCTTAGCCCGATCCTTCGCGCTGACGCCGGTGGTCACGCCGTATTTCTGGTGCGCGTCGATGGTGACCGTAAACGCCGTTCCGAGTTGGGCCGTGTTCACATCCACCTGAGGGTGCAGGTGCAGCTTGTCGCACTGCTCGGTGGTCAACGCGAGACAGACGACCCCCCGCGCGTGGGTGACCATGAAATTGATCGCGGCCGGCGTGACCTTGTCGGCGGCAATCACAATATCCCCCTCGTTCTCGCGGTCTTCGTCGTCCACCAGAACGATCATTTTCCCCGCACGCAGGTCGTCCAGAATCTCAGGAATCGGAGCAAATGGCATAAAGTTCCTTCGTCACCAACATCAGCAACCGCCCGGGGCGGCCTCTCCCATTCTATAGGCAATATCCGGGTAGGACGAACCGGCCGTGGAATCGGATGACATGGACCAAGTTAAATGCAGGATTCTTAAGCGGATGTTGGAAGCAATATAGTTTCGCCGCAGAGACGGGTCTTCATTTGTTGGGGGATTATCAGGTTGTCGGTCGGCATCAGCTTTTGCTCGCAGCCGCCCGGAACTGTCGCGCGCCCTCGCGTGCGTAACCCATGCCCGCCAGGGCGGCGGTCACCACGGTTCCCCACCACAGCACCCACACGACGTCCACCGCGATTCCCGTATTGGCCCGCGATAGATCGGGCGCGAGCAGCGTTGCCAAGATCAACAGAAGCTGGATCGTCGTGCTCGCCTTGCCCGCCCGGCTGGCGGTGAGTGCGACGTTGCCGAGCATGTGACGCACCACCAGCACGCCGGCGACCACCCCCGTGTCCTTGATCAAGATGCCGAGAAGGATCGGCCACGGAATCGCAAAGCCCGGCGACGCGAACCGGGGGACGCAAAGCAGGATCAGGGCCCCGGTCACCAGCAACTTGTCGGCGAGCGGGTCGAGCAAGGTCCCAAGCCGGCTGGTCTGCCCGAGCTTTCTCGCCAGGTAACCGTCGAAAAAGTCGGTGACCGTCATCATGGCTAACAACCCGACCGCGGTCCAACGAAACGCATCGGCCCGGTTTTCATTGATCAAGACGACGAGGAATAGCGGGACGAGCAACAAGCGGGAGAGAGTTAGCGTCATCGGCCAGTTCGTGGGCCAGAGGCTTTGCCGAAACTCGGAAAAAAGGTCGGGGGCGGTCACGCTGCAATTGTATAGCGTTCAACGCCGGTGCGGGCAGCTGAGGCCTTGCAAGCAGGCATTTCCATACGTCATTTCGTCTTTAAGGTTTATCGGCAGTCTAATTCCGCGCGCTCCGCGAACCGGCCCGTCCGGGTGTAATGCATCAGCTTTGGTGCCTTTACCCACTTCTCAGGAGCAAGATGATTTCCAGAATCGATAAGATCGCCGTCGAATTACCGAAACCCAAAAGCGCGTCGCCGAACGACGCGGCCGCGTTGCAGGAACTGCTCGGGGGAAAATTCGGGGAGATGTCGACGTTGATGAACTACACGTTTCAATCGTTCAATTTCCGAGGTCGGGAGGCGTATCGGCCGTTCTACGACACGATCGCCAGCATCGCGGCCGAGGAGTACTCGCACATCGAAACTTTGTCTTACGCGATCAACATGTTGTTGACCGGCGCGTCCCCCCGGGGGAACGATCCGACGGTCGCGCCGCTGAAGGAAGCGACCAACTGGCGGAACACCTATCACGCGGTTGCGACCGGGCAGCAGGCGTATTGCGGTGACAGCATGGGAAATTTCTGGACCGGCCAGAACGTGTTCAGCAGCGGGAACCTGAAGCTCGACCTGCTGCACAACTTCTTTCTCGAATGCGGCGCGCGGGCGAACAAGATTCGCGTCTACGAAATGACCAAGGACCCCTGTGCGCGTGCTGCGGTGGGGTACCTGCTGGTCCGCGGCGGACTGCACGTCGTGGCGTACGCCAAGGCGTTGGAAAAGCTGTCGGGCGTGGCGGTCGGCGGGCTGCTTCCGATTCCCGATATCAGTAACAAGCGGTTCCCCGAGGCGCGTAAGCACGAGGAAAACGGCCAACATCTTGTGCTCTACACGTACAGCGCGAACGACTACAAGCGGGTGTCGGAAGTCTGGCAGGGGCCGCACCCCGATGACGGGCAACCGCTGCGGGTCGAGCAGGGACCGCCGAAGGGATTCACGCCACCGAACCTCGAAGCCGAGCCTCAGCTAACGTCACCGGACGGGCCCGACGCGGGCCCTGACCCGGAGATGCTGAAAGAGTATGCCGACAAGATTTTCGGTACCAGCATGAAAGTGAGCATGACTACGGCGTCGCCCGGGGCGGCGAAAGCGAAGAAATCGAAATCGGCAAAGTAGCGGCGTTGATATCGTTGTACGGAAGAATTCTAGCGGCAGCCCGCGAGGCTGGTTCTGCAAACGTTGTAGACGCAACCAGTGCCCGTCGGCGCTGCCGCTAGACCGTTCCGGCTGATCTGAGCAGACGTTTTTCGACTGGTAGACCAGCCCGCTCGTCGGTTAACAATGCCATCATGTGTACGGCCGGCACTTCGGGCCCGTAATAATTTGGAAGGATGCCGATAGACCTAAAGCCGGCGCTTTCGTAGAGCTTCGTCGCGGCGACGTTCGATTGCTCGACCTCGAGGTAGACGCGTTGCACGCCTCGGTTGCGCAGGCTTTCGACCATTGCTTCGAGCAATAGCCTTCCGATCTTTTTCCCGCGATGGGCTTCGTCGACTGCCAGACTGTAAATCCGTCCCGAGATGCCGCGTTTGTGGTGGCGGACCAGAGCGATTCCCTCACCGACGATTTGACCCTCGACCTCGGCGACCAAAAACACGGTCGAACTTTGCCGTTGCAGGTATTGTAGCTGTCGCTTTTTCAGGCTCAGGTCTGAGCTGAAACAAGATTTTTCCAGCGCTACGGTTGCGGTCAGATCGTCCTTAATCGCCGACCGGACCCGGCACGCGGTGGACGGCACTGCCGGTCGGTTGACAGGGCCGCAGGGCGCAATTGATTTTGCCTTCTGGGCGAGCGTGTATTTTTGCAGCAGTTTCACCGGCCGATAGCTCATCTTGGTCCAGGCCAAGGATTCGAGCCCCCAGTCGTCGCCGACGTTGGTCATCGGCCGATCGGCCCAGTGGGCTCGGCAGAACTCACTGAATATGAATTGCGCCAGCCCCCTCGTTTCCAGGTCGGTCTTTTCGATGACGATGCTGCTCGAATCGTTGCCGAGATATTCACCAAATGTGAAGCCTTTGATTTGATCACCGCCGGTCGACGGCGGTGCCTGAACGCCCGTCGGTCGTCTTTCGGAGGCATTCGCTTCGTCGGCGTAGACGACCATTCCATTGAACCCGAGGTCCCACGCCGACCGCAGCGCGAGCTCGGTGGCGATCGATTCTTTCTGCCGTTTGACGCAGTTGGCGTTCGGTTCTTCCAGGTGCTGCGCGTCTTGATGTACGCGCCAACTTTGAAGCAGCGCGAGGCAGCCTTCCAGATGCGTCGACGGGTCGTAGGTTTCGACACGGTGGTTGTACAACCGCATAAACCGGTTCTTCGCCTGCCGTTTGCTGGCCAGATCGCCGCCGGGCAGGTCGATCATTTTCCGGACGTCGTAGACGTAGTCGGTCCCCATCGGGGTGACGTCGATCTTCGAGCGGTCGAGCCGGGCGAGCAGTTCTTCACTGGCATACTCGACGCGGGTGCGTTCGGGGACGCCTTGCGACGCGTTGTAATCGTCCAACAATTCGAAACAGTGCTTTAGCGCCGTGTCTGACCCGGTGTCACCGATCGGCGGGACCAGCAGCGTGAGGTCGCCGCTGCCGTTGGCGAACACGCACAGGTGATTGTCGATGATCTTCCAGACGATGTGCAGGCTGTTGCGCCAGGTGTAAATCTGAGAGAACGTGTAGTCGGAGAGCGGTTCGACCAGCGTTGCGAAGAATGGGCCAAACGTGCGGCGGTCGGAAAGTTCGACCGGCAGAAGCCCGAGGCTTGGGAATGGGTCATCGGACATAGGAGCGACGGTTTCCTCCACTTACGGGGATTGCATCGACCTTTTGGGCCACGTCGCATCATCCTAAACCGAATTCGCGGAGTAGCGGCGGGTGCGTGAACAACCCTCGGCCGAGAAGCGAAGTGCGAGCAGTCTTCATAGCCGCAGTTGCGACAAAACGGTGTCGGACACCGTTTAATTAACACTCCTCTTTAAGATCAATATATAGCGCGTTTTATGAAAACGGTGTCCGACACCGTTTTGTCGTTTTGATGGCGTGCGCCCGTAGGCCGCGGATCGAACGGGTCGTTGCGCAATCGACCGTTCGATCCCCGCCCTGCCGGGACGGGGCTATCAAAATGGGCGGCGGTTTTTGTCGGATAAGGGGGCCATCCCACAGAACTGCTTCACCGACAAATTGAATTCAATTAAAGGTCGAACCGGTACCGGGTTTTGAAATGGTCCCCGCGGTCGAACAGCTCGTGGTCCGGGGGGACGGGGATCGTGTCGACCATCACTCCGCCGAGGCGTTCACAGGTTCGCCGGCTGGCGTTATTGTCGGGATTCGCCGTGATCCACAGCGAGGTCATGCCGTGACGCCGGGCCAGTGGAAAAAGCAATCGGGTCGCGAGTTCGGCCAAGTGGCGACCGCGGGCCGGGGGATACACGTTGAAGCCGATATGACCCAAGTACTGCCGCAGATTCGGGGTGTCGCCGATGCGAAGCCCGATGCCCCCCGCGATCCGCAACGGCGCGTCGGGGCCCGTGAGCTTCATCCAGAAATGGTAGCTGGGAACGCTGTCGCGGTCGGTATCGCCGGGCTGATGCCCCATCGGCGCGAGGTCCAGGAACTGGGCGAGGGCCGCGCGGGTGACCCGCGCAGAGTCCGGCGATTCGGCGAGCGTGCGCGGGTGCCTGCACGCGGCTAAAACGTCTTCGAGATATCGCTTTTGGGGAGGGACCAGTTCGAGGTCGCCGTCGACGAGCGGGGGTAATTCGATGAAGTCGAAGCGGGGACGGCTGAGGAACGGCCACGGCATGGCAAAATCATAGGCTCGGGCGGAACGGCGCCCCGCGTCGGTCCGTGACGATTGGGACGACCAAGACGATCAGCCGAACAAGCCCTTGGAGCCTTCGGCGAACACTTCGCCGGCCTTGAGATAAAGGACAATAAACGCGGCCAGGACCGCGAGAAACGCGATGATCACCAGAGCCGTGTAAATGTTATTACTCGGCTTGGTTTCGATGACTTCGGCTGCGGGTGCGCGACTCATATCTGTCTCTCCGAACCCCGAAGGGTCTCAGCTGCAACGGACTCGCGGCTTAGTACAGCTGCGTCTTTGCTTCGTTTCCGGCCTTGATCGTGGAAACCTTGGGGCCTTCGAGTTTGCCGGTCGCCGACTGCTGATCGACGGTTTCGACGGTCAGCTCGCCGAGGAATTCGCCCTTGTCGCGGTCTATGACGTTGAACTTCATCCCGGTCTTCACCTGGTCATTGGACCCGACGCTGATGGTGGCGAGCGGGATGCCGTTCTGCGAATTGGTGGAGACGATGACGCCGTTGATCGGCGGTGCCCCACCGGCCAGGCCGACCTCGGTCTTGCCAGTCGTCTGAATGCCCGCATCGGCGATGATCTTGTTGTCGCGGTCGACGGTCGCCCGGGCTTCCTGCAGCTGTTCCTGGAAGTCGTTCATCTTCCGCGTCGCGACTTCCAGCCGGTTGGTCAGATCGGAAATGGCCGAGTTCAAACCCGACACCTGCGTGACCGACTTATCGTAATCCGCGCGGGTGGTAGTCAGCGTCTCGGCCTGCTTGGTGCGGACCGCTTCGCTGGCGTTCAGGGCCGCAGTGAGATTGTCGGCCGTCACCGCGTTGATCTTCATGTTGCTGTCACCGGAGGCGATCTGACTGTTCAAAGTCGAGATCTGCGCGTCACGGGCGGCAAGCTGTTTTTGTTCATCGGCGTAAGCGGCGTCGCGTTCGGCGCGGGCCTTGTCGGTGGCGGCACGCCAGTTGGCGGCTTCGGCGGTCGCGGTCCGGGTGGCGGTCTGCGCCTGTGTCACGGCCTGCGAATTCTTGGCGATCGTCGCCTTGAAATTCTCGGCACGGTTCACGAATACGACGACCCCTGACGCCAACAGAAGCGACAGAACCACAAGCAATACGATGAAAACTTTGGTCAACGCGCTCAAGGCAGGCTCCTTAGATCAATACCGGCAACAACCGGGGGCAGGATAGTCGCGAACTCGTGAACCTCGAACTGCAGTCAACGCAGGCAATTCGAGACCTCCGCGGCGGGAGCGGCGGCCCGGAAAAATCCCGAAACCGCCCGGCGAAAACGGTATCCAACCCTCTCGCGACTCGCATGTTAATATCACCACATACCCTGTCAAGTTTATCCACCGCCGCGGCACAGGCGGTTCTGGGAAGCTCGAAATCCGAGACCAGAAATCCGAAACGGGGGCTTTGACGTGTTGCAGTTGCTCGAGTTTTTCCTGGTTGTTGGATTTCGGCTATTTTTTGTGCCGCGATGCGGTTCCGACGCGGGGACTTACGTTTTCGTGGTTCAAACCCAAATGTACACTCGACCCGGTCACGCGAGATTGGCTCGACCGCCGTTGGCGATGGCTGGGAGAACAGTTCCCCGACGCGCTGCTGGAGTTGCCGCACGTGCTGCCGTCGCGGGAGTTTTTTCCCGACGCTAATGAGCCGTCCGACGCGTCGGTCCGGACGCTCGTCGAGCGGGTCTGCGGGTACATGCAGGTGTCGCCGGAGCTGATCGACCTGCAGTTTTACTCCGAAGCGCGGCGGCCGCGGTTGGTCAACGACCGCGGCGACGCGATCGGCGGTACCGCTGGGACGTACCACGAAGGCGACGACCGATTCGTGATTCGCATCGAGCGGCAGCAGTTCGACCACCCGATGACGCTGGTCGGCACCGTCGCACACGAACTGGCCCACGTTCGCCTACTCGGGGAAAGTCGAATTCCGCGTGACGTTTTCGACAACGAGCTGTTGACCGACCTGACCGTGGTGTATCACGGGATGGGCATCTTCCTCGCCAACGTGCCGCGACACTGGGACGGTGATTCCAAGACCTGGCCCGGCACCGAGCAGCCCCGGAGCGAATACATGACCGCGTCCATGTTCGGCTACGCGCTCGCCCGGCGGTGCTGGCTACGCGAGGAACCGAAACCCAAATGGGCGAGGCATCTCCGCCCCGCGGCCCGCGCCGAGTTCAAAGCCGCCCTGCGGTTTCTGATCAGCACCGAGGCGACGCAAAGCTGACGATTAAGTCGGCGGCCGTGCGGATGAAACGGATTGCAGTCGACTCACGCACCGCATCGAATTCCAGCCGCGCGGCTTCAGCCCGCGGACGACCGTCGAACCGCGTCGACCCTTGGCCCTCCGCGGGCTAAAGCCGCGCGGCTACAAAAGAGACGACAGTATCGCCTGGGTCCGAGATTAAGTCGATCTGACCACGATTGTTAGGTCGCACGGTCATTAGCTCGTTGCGATTTCCTCTGACGTCTGTTGCGTCGAAGCGACTCGATCCACGCCGGCGGATCGGCGGCTATGGTGTCGAGCAGCCGTGAAGCGAGCGGCGACGGAACGCGGACGCTTTGCTCCCAGGATTTCACCAGCACCGCCGAGACGCCCATCTGCCGGGAAAAAAGAAAGTGTGATCTTTGCCTTGATGTCACCTTTTCAGCTTCAACTCGTCTGGCCGCGACATAGTCGATCTTGAAAACTACCTTTAGCTAGTAGTCCTCTAACGCGATAAGTCTGTTATGAACCTTTTCAGCATCTTCTCCCAAAAACAAATTTGCGACAGACACCCAATTTTCGATTACAAAAGTTCCCATTTTCGAAAATGCAACTTTTTCGTCAGTTGGCCACGTGATAAGTCGTCGCACCGCTGTAAAACTGTGCCACCGGTGACGGACATCTGAGGGTTCCGCAAAGGAGAATGTCCAGCCCCCTGCTGAGCCGGCTTTTATCGAAAGATTTGAACCTGAATATTCCAAGCTCATTGAACCGCCAAGCTCCTTTGATTCTATTTTTCGGCGACATTTAAATTTCTGTTGAATCAGGAATCGTTCTAGCAACAGTACAGTGTCGGGCCAAACTGCAAAAACCGCCTCAACCCTTTCTTTCAATAATTTATCAATTTTCGGTTGAATGCTGTCCCGCGTCACAACTGACGAAAGGCTGAGCAGTTTTTCCCATTCGAGCTCAACGAATCTGATTTAAGCTTGGAACGACGGGTTAGCCGATTTTGATTCAGAAATCAGCTCCATGAATATGGATATAGGATACCAATGATCCTTCGTCGACTTCCATACCAGTTTAATGCCCCAGTATCCTTTGTCACATTCAAATCTAACCCCAATGCCCGGAGCAGAATATTCAATTAGCTGATATTCATTAAAGCCAGGATTTAAGCGAGCAGAGCATTTTAGCCCCGATCGAGTCAAGAAGACCTCGAAAGTTTGAATCGAAAATAAAGGGTCCTCTGTTTGTTGCATCAGCTTGTCCAGACTCTGCAGGCTTCAAACTACTCTCTAGCTCTGTTTCATACTACGGGTAGCCAACTGCCAGAACCCATTTTATTCCGTCTTTTAGTCCCAACCCGTTTCTTGAGGCGGCGCTGAAAGAATTAAAGTTATTCTTTAGGCGACGGCTGCGGGTATGAAACTAAGAAAAGGCGACATTCTTACATCGACCGCTGAACTGCAGAGGGCCGCGGTTCGGTGTCGTTAGATCCACGCTTCCGACCACGGCGCGATTTTGTCCCTGGCACCGCAGCACGCTCAGCCGAGCCTCACCCCGGCGGCCAGGTGAACGGGCGGCCGGCCATGACGTGCAGGTGCAGGTGGAAGATCGTCTGCTGGGCGCCGGGGCCGCAGTTGAAGACGGTGCGGTAATCCTGGTGCCCGAGTTCGTTCATCAGCTTTTTGGCGATCAGGAACAGCCCGCCCACCAGCGGCGCGTCGGCGGGTTCGACGGCGTTCAGTGACGGGATGACCCGCTTGGGGATGATCAGCAGGTGGACCGGCGCGGCCGGGTCGATGTCGTGGACCGCGATGTACTGGTCGTCCTCGTAGGCGATCGTCGCGGGGATCTGCCGGGCGATGATTTTCTCGAACAGAGTGGGTGACATTCGTATTACCGTATGTATTCTTGCGCGGCGTGTAAACGGCGCTTTGGTTGCCGGAATCGTGCGGGGGTGCCCCTGCGGGGGGACCGCTAAAGGTTTAGCTCGTCGTAACGAAATGTTGGCCAATCTTATTGTTAATTCTCCGAACGTTGTGACGACCGACTGGCTGACGCCGGTTTTGTTTTATCTGTTCGCGGGGGCGACGGCCGGGTCGGCGGTGGGCGTGGTGGCGTGCCGGAACATCGTGCGGGCGGCGGTCTGCCTGTTGTTCACGCTCGCGGGCGTGGCGGGGTTATACTTTCTGCTGAATGCCGAGTTTCTCGCGGCCGTTCAACTGGTTGTTTACACCGGTGGGATTCTGATCCTGATCATCTTCGGCGTGATGTTGACCAGCACGTCGCCGTTCTCGCGGTTCGAACCGAAGGCGAGCGAAGTGGTCGTCGCGTTGTCGCTGGCAATGGTGTTGTTGACGGCGTTGGTTTTGGTGATTTTCAAAACGCCATTCACACAGACGCCCGACACGCTGGAGGGCAGCCGGTCGATCGAATTAATCGGGCAGTCGTTCCTGGGTGATTACGTGGTGCCGTTCGAGTTGGCGAGCGTGTTGCTTTTGGTGGTCATGATCGGCGCGGCATACCTTGCCAGGGGACGACGATCCGGAGCCGCGACATCCCCGGCCCCGGATCAGGCGGGCGCATGACGATCGGGTTACCACATTTTCTGATTCTCGGCGCAGTGCTGTTCACCTGCGGGCTGCTGGCGATTTTGCTGAAACGCAATGCGATCGGCGTGCTGCTCGGGGTCGAGTTAATGCTGAATGCGGCGAACATCAACCTGGTGGCGTTCAACCATTTCAGCCACGCGGGACCAGTTGGTGCGCCGCGACTGGACGGGCAGATTTTCGCCGCGTTCGTGATCGTCATCGCCGCCGCCGAGGCGGCGGTGGCGCTGGCGATCTTTCTGAATTTTTACCGGCATTTCCGGACGATTGACATCGAGCAGGCGGTGGAGCTGGGCGAAAACCGGTGAGCTTGGCGCCTGCACAGCGGATCGCACACGATCGCCTGCGAGAGGAACGGTAATTCCCGCTAACCGCGCGCTAGATCACCTAACAGCCGGCGCCTCACCGCATTCGGGGCAAAGTGTGGGCGTCGCGCGAAGGTCGTAACCGCATTTAAGGCACACGCCACGTTGGCGTCGGCGGGACGGCTGCCGTGTGGCGTATGCAATCAATGCGGCGGCCGCTGCGAAGATCCAGATCGGTAATCTGTAACTGGAATGCCAAGAACCCAATCCGCCGCTCGAAGCTGTTCGAATGTGCGAGATACCCAAAAACGCCCAGCCGTGCGTGGGCAACTTTGAATAGAAATCACTTGCTGACAGCCAAGCACCGCGATGCCAATACGAAGTGGTCAAGGTTGAGATCATGCCGTGCACGGTTTGGCCGTAGCTTCCATTGAACGTCAAAACGAGATGGCCATGGTCGGTCATCAGGCCGATGTCGCCTTGCGGACTGTGGCGCATGACGCCCTCGCATATGAAATCGCTACGAAAAGCGAAAACTGCGCAAAGCACAAGAAACGACGTCGCCGTTAGACGCACGATTTGCCTTAGGCGGCATCGCACGCACGGATCTTACTGCCTGTTCGTTCAGTTGCCGATCCTCCGGGTTCGCCGCAGGGCGTTAATCATCTTCGCAAAGGTTATCGCATAAATCGGATCCTGCCACACACCCGGCGTGGGGTCACGCCGGGCTAAATGGGGTGTCTTTCGGGGCGAGGCGTACGTCGAGCTTCGCTGTTCCGCGTTCTGCCGGCCCACGCACGCCCGGATCGGTTCGGACGTGTACCGTTAGCTTGTTATGCCATGGGAAGGTTGAATCAACCTTCCTTGCTGCAAATGCCTTCTAACCCAGCTTTAACGAGTTCGTGGATTGAAACGCTTGGTTGAAATAAGCACTTTCGATAGCAATATCAGACTAACGGGGCAGCAAATATAAAACCGATTGTTGCAACGACTTGCGGTCAATCTTTTCCGCTGGGTTTGGTTGGCCCCGGACGTGCATTAGGCTAACCGGGTGCACATCTTACGTGAGATGAGCCAATCAGGGGATCGGGGCAATGAATGGGAAGACGGGTCACATGGTTTCAGCACAACAGCGCAAAAGCGTGGCGATACTAACTCTGTCGATGATTGGAATTCTTGGCGGCAGGAGTGTGCAAGCCGGCATCGTGGTGGGCTCGTTCGACTCGACGCGATCGTCGCGGCCGCTCTCGGGATCCGACTATTCCAACCTAACCAGTCGGCTGACGAATCCGACATACTTCGGAGCCGGCGGAATTGATTCGAACACTGTCACGTTGAGCACCCCGGTCAGCACCGTGACCGCTGCGACGCTGGCCGGCGACTCGGTCTTTTTCCTGACCGAGGTCAGTTCACTTGCCCCGGCAGAAGCGACGGCGCTCAAGAACTTCGTCCTTGCCGGCAACGAACTGGTTCTGGTGACCGACTCGCTTGCCGCTACGACCGATGGCGTGACGGTCACGCTCAACGCGTTGGACGGCGGGTCGGCCGTCGGATCCGGCGGTGCTACGGGGGCGACCAACGGCGTGATCGTCGGTTCGGGTCTTTCGACCTCCGGTCCGTTCGGGACCCTCCCGATCAATTCGACGTTCGGAACGACCCCCGATTCTCCGATCACGCCGGGTTCGGCCTCGACGGTGATCGGGATCAACTCTGGCAGCAACTACCTGGTCGAGATCGCCCCCGACGCGCTTGCGTCCGGGTCGGGCGGTGTCTTAGCCGTCGGCGATGTCGCGTTCGAGAACTTCTTCGTCCCGCCGGCGACCTTGTTGCCGAACGAAAACAATGCCATCCTGATCGAGAATTTCATCTCACATGCCGGGACTTCCGTCCCGGAACCCGCGAGCTTGACCACGCTGGCGGCGGGCGGTCTGCTGCTCGGGCGGCGACGCCGGCAAGGCTGAGTAGTGATCTCACCGGGACTTTCGGGTTCGAGTGCAGGGATGCCGTTTCAGTACAAGCAAGCTGCGCGTGTCCGCGCAGCCCGCGCATACTCACTGCATGCTGTAGTATTCAATCTTTAGCCACCGGCAGTTTCAACTGTCATAATGCTCGGTTTTTTACCGCAACTTTACGGCCGCGGATCTTTTTTGGCGATGATGCGGGGACGAATCACCCTTGGGACGGATGCGTGAACTTGACCCGCTAGCCGCCCGGCGTGGGGTCACGCCGGGCTAAATGGGGTGTCGTTCGGGGCGAGGCGTACGTCGAGCTTTGTGGGTGTTTTGCAATTTCGTTCTTCGCGTCGGGGCCTTCCGCTTCATTCGTCATTCGGGTTTGGTCGTCCGGGTTTCCAGCGAAGCTGGCTTCCTGTATTCTCCCCGCACCATGAGCATTCTCGTCAACAGCGATACCAAAGTGATCTGTCAGGGCATCACCGGCTCGGCCGGGGCGTTTCATACCAAGCAGTGCCTGGAATACGGCACGAAGATGGTCGGGGGCGTGACGCCGGGCAAGGGCGGGACCAGGGACGCGAATGGGTTGCCGGTGTTCAACACGGTGGCCGAAGCGGTCGAGAAGACCGGCGCGAACGCGACGATGATCTTCGTCCCCCCGCCGTTCGCGGCCGACTCGATCATGGAAGCGGCGGCGGCGAACATCGGCGTCATCTGCGCCATCACCGAAGGCATCCCCGTCCTGGACATGATCAAGGTGAAAGCGTTTTTGGCCGAGAAACCGGAGCTTTATTTGATCGGGCCGAACTGCCCGGGCGTGATCACGCCGGGCGAGTGCAAGATCGGCATCATGCCGGGCTACATCCACACGCCGGCCAAGGAAGCGAAGACGAAAAAAGCGGTCGGTATCATCAGCCGGAGCGGGACGTTGACGTACGAAGCGGTCTGGCAAACCAGCACCCGGGGGATCGGGCAGACGACCTGCGTCGGCATCGGCGGTGACCCGGTGAAGGGGCTGAATTACATCGAACTGTTGACGATGTTCAATAACGACCCGGAGACCACCGGCATCATTCTGATCGGTGAGATCGGCGGCAGCGACGAGTCCGAGGCGGCCGCGTTCATCAAGGCGAACATCAAGAAGCCCGTGACGGCATTCATCGCCGGCATCAGCGCCCCGCCCGGCCGCCGAATGGGTCACGCCGGCGCGATCATCAGCGGCGGTGACGACACCGCCGACAGCAAGATCAAAAACTTGAAAGCTGCTGGTGTCTCGGTCGCAGACAGCCCCGCGACGATCGGCGAGACCATGGCGAAACTGCTCGGCGTGGCGAACGTCGCGGCGTGATCGACAATCGGGACGGCTAATTCTCAACAATTCGACACATTTTGAACAGTCGATAGCGACACATTAGGGAGAGGATGTCCGGCTGATGGTCGCGGGAGAACAACTCCGGACGATGCCACTTCGGGTGAGTACCATGGCAGTCATTGAATACGCGTCGATGCCGACAAATCTGACCGAACTGCAAGTCAGGGACGTTGCGGCCCGCCAGAAGCAGATCATTTACTGCATTCTCGCATACTTTGGTTTAGTGGTCGTGATGCTGACGCTTCCGTTGGCAATGCGACCGTTTGCTGGACTCGGATTTCTGGCTTTGTTCGTTCTAGCAGCCCTCAGCTTCTTTCGTCTCGCCATCAAATTCCATCATCCTGTGATGGCCTCGTTCATGCTCATCGGGATGATCATTCCGCTGATTAATCTGCTGCTTTTGCTTTCCATCAACGGGAAGGCAACTCAGCTGCTTAAGCAAAACGGGATTAAGGTCGGAATGCTCGGGGCCCAAATCTGAACGACCAGGGAATGGGCTGTGCGACTCGCTCTTGCTCTGGTCAGGGTCGGCGTCGGCATCCTGCGACGGTCGTGGAAGCTCACGCAAATTCGAAGTTTGCGTTTCTCGACGTTGTTTCTGTATAGACTGATGTAATGAATCTTCCTGTCGTGCCGCAGAATCCACCTGAGAAACCCGTCTGGTACAAGCAGGGCCTGAAATTTACCTGCACGTGCTGTGGGAACTGCTGCACCGGCGGGCCGGGGTATGTGTGGCTGTCTGACGAAGAGATTCAGCGGCTGGCGGAACATCTGCAACTGACGGTCGACGAGACGATCGAGCAGCACTGCCGGAAAGTGAACGGCAAGTGGAGCTTGAACGAATCGCGGTCGGTCAGCGGCGGGTACGACTGCAAGTTTCTCAAGGAAATCAAACCGCCGCGGAACGCCCGGAACGGGCAGACGATCGTGCAGGCGAAGCGCGTCTGCGGCATTTACGAGGTGCGCCCGCTGCAGTGTCGAACCTGGCCGTTCTGGCCGGAGAATTTGGAAGACAAGGCCGCGTGGGAAGTCGAGACCCGCAAGTGCCCGGGGATGAACACCGGGACGCATTATTCTCAGAAACGGATCGAGGAACTTCGAGATTCTCCCGACTGGCCGGATCGCGCGCCCGGGTCCCGGTGAGCGCATGAAAAAGGCCGCGAGTGGGTAGTCCCGCGGCCGTGGTGGAAAGAAAGGCTCGTGGGTGTTAGATCCGGCGGTGGCGGAGGGTTAATCCGGTGCCGGCGACAAGCATACCGGTAATGGCAGTGGGTTCGGGGACCGACGTCGGGGCGTTGGTGCCGGTGACCTGGAAGTCGAGGGCTCGCACGCCGCTGGTGTAATTCCCGTCGTGATTTTGGACGAACTCGAGCTGGTAATCGGCCGACGCCGACAGACCAGCCAGGGCTTCGCTGATCTGGATGTAATTGCTGCCGTACACGCTGGTGTACGATTGCGTCGCGGTGTCGTCGAGCAGGTTGATGTCGTCGACGAGTTGGCCGTCGGCGTACAAACGAAACTCGCGGGCGCTGCGGTCGCCGTTGGTTCCGTCGTCTTCCAGAAACAAATCAAACCCCGTTACCAAAACCGGCGACTCGAGGGTCACCTCCACGGTGTTGACCGTACCGACCGGTTGATTGTCGGCGAACAACACGTCGTTCGCTTCGGGGCCAAATTTCCCGGCCGACCCGCCGAACAGGTCACTGGCGTTAAAATTCGGACTGATGAAGCGGGTCCCCGAACCCAGCGAATACACATTCCCGGTGTGACTCGCATCGAACACGCTGCTCGGCATCGAGACCGGAACGTCGCTTGCCGTAACCGGCGTCACGACGACCGCCCCCGCTTTGGACGAACTGAACGCCAAGGCGGCCGCGGCAATCATCCCCGCCGCTTTGACGAGGCCGAGGGCGTTCTTTGCATTCATCTGATGGCTTGAAACAATCCGTCGCATTTCGAACTCCGTTTTAAATTTCAACACGAAAATGTGTTCGAAAGAAAGCTACGATATGTTTCGCGTGGGAAACAAAACGGAATTCCGGATTGCGCTTATTGGACGGTGAAAATGATCGAAAGGGTTCTCCCGGGCCCGATAACAGAGCGTGGCGGTGACCGACAGATTTACCGCAGGCCGGTTGGTCAAAAACGGCCGGGCGAGAGCAGATTGAATGGAATTGAACTCGTTGCCGACCAGCGCCAGGGCTCGACAGCTTTTCGCGTGTGCAGAACCTAGGGCAGTAAGCTCAAGCTTCAAGGCATTCCGAGCCCACAAGGCCTAAGCAGTTTCAGCATCGCGTTAAGTTTTTTGTTGCAAATCGACAGTTGGGTGCGAGAATAGTCCTCGTTCGCTGTTTGTTAGCCACACGAGGGATTATGCCAGATGTGTTTTGCGATCGTTGAGAAAAGCGATACCGCAGAGTCGGGCATCCGTTCCCCCTTTTGATTCCAGTCAAAAGGGCCCCGTCGTGGGATGGCTCTGTTGTACCGCTAAGGGCGTAAAGTTCGTCTGTTTGAAGCAGGACAAACTTTTCGGCCCCGGCTGAATCCGTTCCTGCCTGCGGGACGATTCCCGCCGGCAAATTTCCGAGGGTGTTCTGAGCAACCGGACCAAAGCCTCTCGGCTTTTTACCGGTGGATATCCCTTTGCCGACCGTCTCATGCTGTCGGCGGTCCTTCGCCGATAAAGCATGAGACGCCCGGCCTCGGGAGACAGTGCCCATGGGCGGCATCACAACCCTGTGCCGCCCGTACGCACTTCGTCTCACTGTTACCGAACGACGATCGCCTCCGGCGACCGGCGTACCGCGAGACACCTTCCACGTGATCGGCATCCGTGCCGGGCAGAGGGCATCGTGCAGGCGCGGAACATCCTGTTCCAACCCTGCACCGTCTGCGGTAGCAGTTAGACCTTCGAACACCAATGTTTAAAACGAGACATCCTTCCCTGGATGTGCTTCACGAAACGATACGACCCACAACTTCAGACCTGTTGCCGGCCCATTCCCTTGGCCGACATCTCAATTCACCTGCGACCGATGGCTAGGTTGCCACGTCGCCTTTTACAGCCTCGGAATTCTGAAGCCGGCCGAACAACAACTCCCGGCGTTCATCCCAAGCCCTTCGATTCCACAACTCCAAATGATCGCGAACTCCGATCAAAGTCACTTCCCGGTCCAGAGCGGTCCGTCGCCTGGCCGAGTCGGGAATTAACAACCTTCCCTGTTTATCCCAGCTTTCCTTATGGGCCATCGAGAAGTTTAATTGGTCGAATGCCAATTTACTCTCGCCCGGCGCCATTTCAGATGCTAACTTAGAGACAAGCGCTTCGTAACCGAACTCCGGGTAAAACCACGGCTGACGGTTAACACCGATCACTATGAAGAACGCGCTTCCATCACGTTCGGGGTCCAAGGATCGGCGGACCTCGGCGGGAATGAGCAAACGATTTTTTTCATCAATCGTCAGTTCATACTCGCCATAAAGGATTGTGGTCCGCACGTGTTTTTTGTTCCACTTGTCCTTCTCGACATGGGAGGTTGTACCACTTTCCTCCACTGAAGCAAGTACATTCCCCATCTTCCTATTTTTTGGTTCAGAATTTTTACGGAATGACCGAAAGGCCTGTTTTCGGGTCAAAAACGTTGTTTTCAGCCCGCCTGATCTTTATGGCGGTGGATCGAATTGTGGATAACCTGTGGGCTTCGTGTCGTTGTCTAACTGGCAAAAAGCGAACGTCCAATTCTGATGATTTCTTTCTCGCTCACAATGCAAAAATCACTTCGAATATGGCCCAGTGGAGGCAAGTGGATTATTGTTTTCGATCGCTAACATTTTTAAAAAACGGCACGGTGATTACCAGGCTCAACATTGGAAGTGCGATGACCAAACACCCCGGCACGATTAGCTGTTTTGCGTGCAAGTCGACGAGCCAGCTGAACGATTCACTGATCTCTTTCCCTACACCGACCGCCCGCTCCGTTGCGAGATAGCTAACGCAGGCCAACCCTATCGTTGTCGTTGATATCGCGTAAGACATCAAAGCTTGCCCGTTACGTTCCAAACGCCTGAACCACCCACAAATCCCAACTTGCCAAATCGTAATTGCTGTGATCGCTTCGAGTTGAGCGTCAAGTAAAAGGCGGCTCAAAAATCCAGCGAGTGCCATGTAGCCGATTGTTACGATCGACACGGCAAGAATCGTATGCCAAGTTCTCGACAATGCCGGCCCTAGAAGGGCTGACGACCAAACGGTAATCACCGTCAATTCACTGACTGCTGCGGACGACCGCGGGAAACTCTGATGAGGCCAAACTGGCCTTTCCGACGCTGCCAGCAGGATCGCGGCAAGCTGGATTCCGCTTAACAGCAGAAGGGGCAGCCATTCGATGTGTTCAAAGGCGACAACACCCGGACCCGATTCACTGTCTGTCACGAACCCGCGATGAGCCCCTCGAATCCACATCATTGGATGGTATCCGGCAGACGCAAAACATGCCTAGCGCGTTCCGCTCTCGTGCGTCCCCGCCTCTGCCGGTGCCGCGTCGGAGGGCACCAGGAAATCTTCGTAGCGCACGTCGAAGTATGGTTTTCCCGCGTCGATCCTGCCCCGCTGGGCGACCGTCGCCTGCAGAATTTCCAGCTTCCGCGAAACCGGGACTTCGACGAAAAAGTCTTTGGCGTTGATCGGTCGGCCCCACCAGATCTGCGTGCCATAACGTGTTTCCAGCACCAGCTGCGGGTCGCCCCGACGAACTTGTCCGCCGAAGTTCTTTACATTGATCGCCGTGATTTCATCCAGGTAGGGTTTCGCGTAAAACAGCTTGACCAGTTCCAGCCCCGCCGCCAGGTCCTGCCCCGGCCATTTCTGCCCCGCCGCCGGGGGTCCCTTTGCGACGCCTTCGACGACTCGAAGATTAATCCGTCCGTCGCGCCCGTTCATGATCTTGGGTAACTCATCGGCCGCGAACTGTTCCGGGAGCTTGACGCCGTCGTTGTCCACCAGCCAGTACGATTCACCCGAGTTAATTAACGCGATCGGCGCCCGGTACTCGCAGTCCACCTCGAGCGTATCGCCCGGCTGCTCGCCGAAGACCCGGCGAACCTGGTGTACCTGCCGGACCCACGGATTTTTCTGCAGCTTTGCCACCGCGCCGACGACCAGTTCGTGGTCGAACGCCGAGCTGCTGCCACGCGGAACGGTCGCCGCGATCTGGTCGGCGAGGTAATCGCTCATCCATTCGGGCTTGTTCTTGATCGCAATTTTCAGCGGGCCGTCCGGTGTTCCCATTTCCCGGTCGACGTACCTTTTGGTCACGACGGTCAGGAAGACGATCGCCCCGATGAAAACAACGACGCCTGCCAGATGTAATACCACTGCCGTCGAACGACGCGACCCGCGGTTCGTCGGGCTTTTGTCTGCGGATTTGACGGGTTTCGGCTTGCGCATGATCCTTTCGAACATTATCGGACGAACAGACGCGGCAAGATAAGCCGATCGGAGACGTTCGTGAAGACCAGCCTATCCGTGCCCTTCCTGGTTCTCGCCTGCATGGTGTCAGCGATCATGCCGGCACGCGTAAGTCGCGGTGCTGATTATTTCGTCGATGCCGACGCGGGCGCCGATCGCAACAATGGTTTATCCGAGACATCAGCCTGGAAGTCGCTGGACCCTGTCAACGCCGCCACGTTTTTGCCCGGCGACCGTATCTTCCTCAAGGCAGGCACGCACTACACCGGATCGCTCGATCTAAAAGGTTCGGGAACGACGGGCCCCGCCGCGAAACCGATCGAACTCACGTCGTTCGGGAGCGGCCCGCCGGCACGGATCGACGCCGAAGGCAAATCACCCGCGGCCCTCACGCTTCACAACGTCCAAGGCTGGACCGTGCACGACTTGGAGTTTACGAACCACGGCAACACCCCCGCCGACGGTAGCACCGGCGTGACCGTCCTGTGCGACGACCACCAGACCCGGCACGCCATCCGGCTCACCCGGCTATTCGTACACGACGTCAAAGGCGATCTCCGCAAGGAGCACGAAGGGTGCGGGATCTTTTTCGAGACCCGCGGCCGAAATTCAAAATTCGACGACTACCGCGTCGAAGATTGCCACTTGGCCCGCACCGATCGAAACGGCATCTGTCAGCGATCGACCCGGTCGGCCCGCAGTACCGGGGTTGTCATCCGCGGAAATCTGCTCGAAGACATCGGCGGGGACGGCATCAAGCTCTGGGGCAGCAACGGCGGTCTGATCGAAAACAACGTCATTCACGGCGGGCGAATGCGGTGCGACGACTATGCCGCCGGCATCTGGCCCTTCGCCTGCGACGACACGATCATTCAACACAACGAAGTGTCCGGCATGAAAGGCATCAAAGACGGGCAGGGGTTCGACTCCGATTACCTCTGCCGCAACAGCGTCTTTCAATATAACTACAGCCACGACAACGACGGCGGATTTATCCTGGTCTGTTCGCCCGGTGGTTCGTACAACACCGGCACAATCATCCGCTACAACATCAGCCAAAACGACGGCCGGTCCGGCTCCCGCGTGTTCCACTTCGCGGGAAATTCCTCGGACTCCAAGGTCTACAACAACGTGATCTACGTCGGCCCGAACCGAGCGGTCCCCCTGCTCGATTTCGACGAATGGTCCGGCGGCACCGCCCACCGCACGACGTTTAACAACAACATCTTTTACGTAGACGGGACCGCGACCTACCGCTGGGGCAAAAGCTTCGACAACGTGTTCGACCACAACGTTTTTTTCGGCAACCACGTCGCCCCGCCGAAGGACCCGAATGTTATCACGCAAAAACCGCCGCTGATCCGCCCCGGCGGTGGTGTCGACGGGTTCAAATCTCTGGCGTGCTACGGCGTCGCGCCCGGCGCGAGTCTCCCTGAAGGTGCGATCATTCCAACAAACGGCGGTCGTGATTTCTTCTCTACGAAGATTCCGCCGGGCGTGTCACCGACCGTGGGCGTGCAGCAGCCGATCCGCTAACGCCGACCATTTCGCGGCACCGCACGTCCGCGAAACATTTTCCCTTGCGACGGCGGACCGCGCGACGGAAAATCCTTTTATGAAAGCTGAAAAGGCCCTGCAGCTGCACCACCTGCGTCGCGAAGTCCTAGCCGCCCGCGCGCGGGGGCGGGTCGTGATCGAGTTCACCGACGGCGCGGAGGCGGCAAACATCCACCAGGCCCGGACGCTGGCCGACGGGATGATCGCTCTGGTGAACATGCCGGTGCTCGGGCCCCACTGGTTTCCCGTCGACCGCATCCGGGCCGCGGGCATCCTCATGGCGGTGCTGCACTGGGACCTCGAGACTTTCGAGGCGTACGTTCCCGAGCGGGAAGCCGCCGCGCTTACGGGCAAAATCTTCGGGCAGTTTGCCGACGACGCGATGTTCCTGACCAACGTCCGGCCGCACGCCGACACGTCGCTGTCACCGCACAAATGGGCGTCGGGGTCGGAGCTGGAGGAACTCGACGCCGGCGTCTGTATAGTGTCGACCGACCTGCTCGGATTGGTGTGGATCGAAGATCGGCCCTGATATGCACTCGAAATCGCCCCCGCGGAATCGCCTGGCCAAAGTGTTGCCCGAAGAGTGGCGCACGGTGCTGCTCGCCAAAGGCGTTCCGAAACGCAAATACACCGCCGTGCTTCGGGTGACGCTCGTCGGCGGTCGCGTGATCGAAGACCTGATCGTCGAGCAGGGCTGGATCATCGCCACCGACCGCAACGGCCTGGGCGGCACCTTCGAACAGCGGATCGATTTCGACCCCCGCACGATCCAAGACGTGCAGCTCGTGCAATTCGTCTGATCACGTTTTGTATCGCTTACATCTGATCGTTGCGTCGGTTTTGGTCTGAACGAAGTATTCACCGCTGAGGCGCAGAGGCGCTGAGAAAACCGCCCGCAAAAAAGTCTTAGGGCGTCTGCCAAATCGGAAACAAAATAGGCGATCGCTCGAAAAGCGAAGTAGCATCGCCGGTCTTTCTCTGCGCCTCAGCGTCTCGGCGGTGAAAAACACTTCGACCGAGAACGGTGCGCGGGCGAGAGGAGCGCTCGCGGCTTCGCGAGTGACGGCACCACCCGCAAGGCCGTCTTAGAACAACGTTTTTTCTTTGGCCACCCGGTCGACCTGGCTGTTTATTTCCGCCCCGATCAGCATCACCAGCGCGTCGAGGTAGAAAAACAACAGGATGATCGTGACCCCGCCGACCGCGCCGTAGGTTTTCTGGTACCGGCCGAACTTGTCGACGTAGAGCCGAAATCCCTCGCCGAGCACGATCCAGACGATCACGGTGAAGATCGCGCCGGGGCTGAAGAACGCGAACTTGTGCCGCACGCGTGTGCCGAAGGTGTACAGCAGACAGAGGTTCGCGAACATCAGCAGGATGGCCAGGATGTACCGCGTAAACGTGAGTGCCCAGAGCACCTGCGACGGGACCCGCGCGGTCGCCGCGAGCCAGCGCTCGATCGCCGACCCGACCGGCAGCAGCAGGAACACGACCATCACCAGGGCGGTGACGACGATCGTCAGCAGCATTGCGATCGGCCTTTGCGTGTAGAACGGGCGGGGCTTGGGGGCGTCGAACGCCGCATCCAGCGCGGTCATGGTCATGGCCATCCCCCCGCTCGCGATCCACAGCGTCACGACCAGCCCGACGCTCAACAACCCCGACCGCGGTTCGTTCAGCACTTCGGTCAGATTGCTGTCCATGGTCTTGGCCGCTTCGTGCGCCATCACGCGGTGCAGGACTGTTGAAACGTACTGCGTCGCGTCGACCTTTTGCCGTTCGGGGATGTAAGCGAAAAGTGTGAGCAGAAACAACAAAAACGGGAACACCGCGAACAGCCAGGCGTAGGCGACGGCCGCCGCTTGCGTGGTCAGTTTGTCCTTCACGATTTCGGCCCAGAGCTGTAAGACGAATCGTCGAAAACCGAGGGTATGAATTGCGATTCCGAGATCCGACAGACGTGCCATGTCCCGGAGGATAGAACATCGGCACAGGAAGATCGAGCCGAAGGGGGATCGCCAAGACGACTCCAGCCGTAAAAGGCCCGGGGTCCGCTTCACATCAGCTGCCACCGCCGGCGCATGAACCATTCGCCGATGAGTAGCCCGATCATCATCGCGCCCTGGATCGGCAGGTCGTACCGTTCGGGCCAGTGAACGCGGGCGCCGAAGACCGACGCCACCGCGCGGACGTAATCGTCCAGCGGGACCGACTGCTGCTGCGACTGGCCGAACGTCGGATCGGTGCGGATGAGTTGGTCGATGAACTGCGGGAACTGCCCCAGGTCGTAATGGTACCCGTGCGTTTGATTCGCGATCGTGGTCAGCAGTTGCGGGTTGGCGGCGACCTTGACCATTTCGTCGGCTGGGGGAATCACCGTGAAATTCAGCGTTTGCCGGCCAAGGTCTTTTCCGTCCTTGGTCGCGACGACTTCGAGCTGATAATCCCCCTTGTCGGGGCTCGGGACGACCAGATCGTACATCCCGGGCTGATTGTCCACCGCGGTCATGGAAAACGTTTGCGACTTGCGATCGGCTTTGCCGGTCAGAACGGCTTTCAGCTCGGCGTATTTGGTCGCGTCGCCGTGCTCGTCGCGGGCCATCGCGCGGACTTTCACGCTTTCACCGAGCTGGAAATTCGACTTATTCAGAAGTGCTTCGAGCCCCGCCCCGCGCTGGCGGTCGCGGACGTCTTGACCGGCGAGCCAGCGGATCATCTGACCCCACAGCTTGTTGTAAGGGCTGTCCTGCCCCATGCCGCGGAGGGGCAAAAACCACAGGTAAGTGGTGTCGACGGTAAAGGCCGCGGAACGCCCCTGCCCGTATCGCTGCGAAGCCAGCACGATCTCGGGTTTGCCGTCGGGCGGTTGTTCTGTCCTGATGCACCATCAGCACCTGTGCACCGGATTTGGGTTTGCCCGACGATCACGTTCCCGTTGATCGGCGGCAGCGATTTACTACCCGGTTTTTTCGTCCAGTCCGAACCACTCAGTAAGACCGTCAAGGATCGGCGACGTCATTCCATCAGCCGTCAAACGCGGGACGAACCGGCTTTTGTCCTGACCATTACTTTTCTCACCGGCAAATACCGGCAATGCTTTTTCGATCGGCGTCCCGTTATACCCGCCGGGGGCGAAGCTGTTCTGCCCGCCGAGCATAAGCAACCCCCCGCCGGTGCTGACGCGCTGTTCGATCTGCTGCTGCCGGGCGGTCGAAAGATAACTGCTGTCGATGTCCGCCGATCACGATCACGTCGAACTTCTTCCACTGCTCCGGGGTGGTCGGCAGCGTTTTGAACGGCTCGCCGTCGACCGTGCCCGCGGCTTCGACGTCGGTCGCGGTCTTTCTTAAGAATGTTGCCAGTTCAATATTGCTGTCGCTGATGAACGCCTGACGAGTCCACTTGTATTCGAGCCGGGACGCTGCCCTCGATGTACAGCACCTTGATCCGCGGGTCGGTCGCCAGCCCCTGAACTTCCTGTCGATTGTCGGCCGTCGTCCGTTCGCCGGCGATCGGGTCGACCCACACCGCGATCTTGTGCAGCCCGGTCTTGCCCGGCTTGAACGGCAGGTCTACCGACTGCCCTTCGGGTGCCGGCTGAAGCACCAGCTTCTGCGTTTTCAATTCCCCGATCGCTTTCCCGTCGGGGTCCAGTTCGCTCATCTTCACGTCGACCACCCGGTTGGCTAACCCGGTGCTTTTGATCGTCGCGCGGATGTTGCTTTCGTGGTTCACGGTGAAGTCGTCGGGCGCTTCGACGTTGTCGACCGCCACGTTGGCGACCGATGCCGGCTCGGCCTGGTCGGACCCAACACCGGATCGTGTGGATCGCTCTCGCCGACGCCCGCAGCGCGTCGGCCACGTTGGGCGACGTGTTGTCGATTCCGTCGGTGATCAACACGATTGCGGCGTCGTCGCGACTGGTCTTCTGCAGCGCGCTCGCGACCGCGTTCACCAGGTCGGTCGCTTTGCCGGTCGGCCCGGATCAACGAAAGTTCGTCTGGCGATTTAAGCGGTTTTGAAGCCGCTGTCGAACGTGAAATAAGCCGGGACGAAATGATCGTTGATATCGGCAACCTTTGGCCGAAGCGCCTGCCAGACCGATTGAATTCGGGGTCGGCCCGTTCTGAGCATCCGGGATCGACATTGACCCCGACGTATCGATCAAAAACAGCAACGGGCGCTCGGGGCTTGGGCTTGGATACGAACCGCCAAACAGGCTCGAACAGCATCGGCACCAATAGCGAGAGCGCAGTGATCCGCATGCCCAGCAGCACACCCGTGCGGGGTGACCGTCAGCTGATCGCGCAAGTTGAGATAAAAAGTGATCGACAGAATCGACAGCAGCGTGAATGTCCAAACCAGGCCCACCTTGGGATGATGCAGTGGCGGGACGAGCAGAATAACAAGTGTCCCCCCGACACCGGCGGCGCAAAATGCCAGCGTCAATCGACCCCGCGCCGTTTCCCAGACCCGGCCGACCACAACGTACGAGACCAGAACCAGCGACGCGGCAACGCACACCAGAACCCAGAGGTCCCAACCGGACTGGCGAACGATGTCGACCGACCAACTGTTCATGCCTGCCTGTCACCGCCGCCTTATTACCGCCGGCGCGGCGAAACGTTTGACGACGATTCGTTCCTTCGCGACCCGCCTTGCCCCACCGCCCGTCAAGCGTTCAACATTGCCGGTTACGATTGATATACTACTGAACCCCGGAGAGATGCGAGTCTGGTCAGGACCCCTTTCTCCGGTAGCAGGCACCTTCAGAGGAATAGCATGAATCGATTCAAGCTCGCGACCGCCGTCTTGTTCGGCCTTGGTTTTACGGGCATCGCAACCGCGACGCTGCCGTTGGAACACGACCCGTCGATCAAGGTCGCGCCGGTGACGCCAATGAAGGCCTATCCGTTCAGCCTGACGCAGGTCCGCCTGCTCGACGGGCCGTTCAAACACGCGATGGACACCGACGCCAAATACCTGCTCGACCTGGATGCCGACCGCCTGCTGTCCGGTTTTCGCGAAGTCGCAGGGCTACCCCAGAAGGCCAAGAAATATTCCGGCTGGGAAAATTCCGGCGTCGCGGGACACATCCTCGGGCATTACCTGTCGGCGCTGTCGACCATGTTCCAGGCGACCGGTGATCCTCGGTTTGAAGCAGCGCGTCGACTACATCGTCGACGAACTGGCCGACTGCCAGAAGGCCAACGGCAACGGTTTCGTCTGCGCGTTCGACGACGGCAAGCGGATCTTCGACGAAGTCGGTCACGGCAAGATCGAAGTCGCCAACGGCCTGAACGGCGGCTGGGTCCCGTGGTACACGCTGCACAAGGACTTCGCCGGCCTCCGCGACGCCTACCTGTATACCGGCAACGAAAAAGCCAAGACCGTCATGATCGGGGTTCGCCGACTGGGCTTGCGACCTGGCAGGCAAGCTCGACGAAGAGCAGTTCCCAGAAAATGCTCGGCGCCGAGCACGGCGGTATGAACGAAGTGCTGGCCGACAATCTATTCGATCACGGGTGACAAGAAATACCTGGCGCTCTCGCAGCGTTTCAACCACAAGAGGGTGCTCGACCCGTTGATGAACTCCCGGGACGACCTGACCGGGCTTCCACGCCAACACGCAGATCCCCAAGCTGATCGGAATTGGCCCGCGAGTTCGAGCTGACCGGGAACGAGAAATACCGGACCGGCGCGTCATTCTTCTGGGACACCGTCACCGGCAAGCGGTCATTCGCCAACGGCGGGAACAGCAACCACGAAAGCTTCTTCCCGGTCGGTCGAATGGGTCAGAACCTGAGCGTGAATTCCAGCGAGACCTGCAACACGTACAACATGCTCAAGCTCACCGAGCACCTGTTCGCCTGGGACCCGCAGGCGCGTTATGCCGAATACGCCGAGCGCGCGTTGTTCAATCACATCCTCGCCTCGCAGGACCCCGCGACCGGTGGACTGTGTTACTACGTGCCGCTCGAATCGGGCCGGTTCAAAACCTTTAGCAGCCCCTTCGACAGCTTCTGGTGCTGCGTCGGCACGGGGATCGAAAACCACGCCCGTTACGGCGGGCAGATCTACTTACCACAACAACGACTCGCTCTGGGTCAACCAGTTCGTCCCCGTCGGAACTCGACTGGAAAGAGCAGGGGTTGAAGATCAAACAGGAAACCAATTATCCCCAGAACGGCGAAATCACGCTGACTGTATCGGCCGAAAAATCGACGCACGCCACGCTGCACATTCGTCATCCCGAATGGTCTTCCGGCCAGATGGACGTGACGCTGAACGGGCTGAACTGCCGGGAGAATTTGGGTAATGCCGCCCCGGCGTCGCGGTACTTCGATCTGGACCGGACATGGGAAAACGGGGACAAGGTCGTGGTGAATTTCCCGATGACCGTCCGCGCCGAACCGATGCCGGACGATCCCGAGCAAGGTCGCGCTGTTCTACGGCCCCGTGCTGCTCGCGGCCGAGTTGGGGACGTCAAACATGCCCGCGACTCCGATCGCAAGCAACGATCAACTCATGTACGCCCGCGCCCCGCTGCCGAAGGTACCGGTGTTCGTGACAGATAAAGGAAACTCCGGCAAATGGGTCAAGCCGGTCGAAGGCAAACCTATGACGTTTCAGACCGTCGGTGCCGGTCAACCCAACGACGTCACGCTGGTGCCGTTTTACACGGTAAACCGCGAGCGGTACGCGGTGTATCTGGACACGTTCACGCCCGAGGCCTGGAAGCAAAAGCAGGTCGCTCTCGACGCCCAGCGTCAGCAGGAAGCCGCGCTCGAGGCGCGAACGCTCGACGAGGTCAGCGCCGCCGAGCAACAGCCGGAACAGGACCATCATTACAAAGGGCAAGGCAGCAACCACGGCCTGCTAGGCGACCGCGGCTGGCGCGACGCGGCCGCCCCCAGCGGGTGGTTTTCGTACGAGCTGAAGGTCGACGCCAAACAACCGACCGACCTGCTCTGCACTTATTGGGGCAGCGAGACCGGGAACCGCAACTTCGACATTCAAGTCGACGGCAAAACGATCGCCAACCAACGCCTGGACATGAACAAGCCGGAACCAGTTCTACAACGTCACGTACGCGATCCCGGCCGAGCTGACCAAAGACAAGCAGACGGTCACCGTGAAGTTCGTCTCCCACGGCGGCATTGTCGGCGGGTTATTCGGGTGCCGGACGATGAAAGCGTCAGTGATGCGATGGTTTGTTGGGATGTCGCACCGCTAGCGGGACGGCTAAATGGGACGTGGGGCGATGAATCGCCATGTCTGCGGTTTCATGCCTTGTTTCGTCGGGTTTTTGTTGGCGTAGTCCACGGCACGGACAATGTCTTCGTCTGCGTCGAGAAATACTTTTCCAGAGGCCTTGCGCCACACTGTCGGGAATCGATCGTCTTTTTGTAGCAGATTCGCAAGCGGGTGAAGGTTTTCGGCGATGAGTTGCTGGGTCGCCCTTGCTTTGAGGTGTCCGACTATTTTCTCGACCGGACGTTCGTGCCGTTCGCACACGACGTGGACGTGATCCGGCATGATCGAGCACGCGATGACTCTATATTTTGATTCGTGACGCGCTTTTGCGAACCCGCGTGCGGTGGCGCGTGCTTGAAGCCCCGTGAATTTCACCTCGGGATATCTGAGTGCATCCTTGGCGGCCTTACGCAGGTCCCGGTCGTGCGCACGATTCGCCACCGATCGACGCATATCTGTCTTTGTTGACACGCCGAATTTAAATAGTTCCCAGGCCCACACGAAATCGGACCACGACCCACGCGGGTCGTTCGGCGGCCAAAATCCGTACGCGGTGAAGATGCAGTGGTGCGCATGAATCATGGCGACACAATCCCTGTTTAGCCGCCCCGCTTGCGGGGCGATTTTCTCTTCCCATCTACAATAAAAATCGCCCCGCGAGCGGGCCGGCTAAACGGTGGCGATTACAACGAACCCTTCGTGCTCGGCACGCCCGGGTTCCTCGCGTCGAACGACACGGCCTGTCGCAAGGCCTTGGCGGTCGCTTTAAAAATCGCTTCGGCGATGTGGTGATTATTCGTGCCGTACGGCACCGTGACGTGCAGATTCATTTTCGCGTTGACGGCTACCGACTTCCAGAACTCTTCGACGAGTTCGACCGGAAACGCGCCGATCGAATCGCCGCGGTAGGTTACGTTATAAACAAACGCCGGCCGGCCGCTCAGGTCGATCGCCACCTGGGCCAGGCTTTCGTCCATGGGGACGACGGCCCAGCCGTAGCGGTAGATGCCGCGCTTGTCGCCGACGGCTTTCTCGAGCGCCTGCCCGAGCGCAATGCCGACGTCTTCCACGGTGTGATGCGCGTCGATGTGCAGGTCACCCGTCGCGGCGACGTTCAGATCGATCAGGCTGTGCCGGGCGAGCAGGTCCAGCATGTGTTCGAAAAAACCGACGCCGGTTTTGATCTCAGCCGTACCGGTCCCGTCGAGGTTCAGCGACAGTCGAATGTCGGTCTCGTTGGTCTTGCGATTGATCTCGGCGACACGAGCGGCGGGTTGGGTCGGCATCACCGCATTTTGCAGAAAACAGACCGGCAAGCCAAGCCCCTCGGTCGTCAGATGCGAAAGCGAACTGGTGGGTGCACCGTAAAACGACAAGCCGCTACAATGGCGAACTGGGCTGGCACTTGGCAGTTGACCGTCGAGCACCATGGACACAAAGACTGCAGACGTTGCAATTATCGGCGGCGGAGCCGCGGGGCTCACCGCGGCGATTTTCGCAGCGCAGACCGACCGCTCCAAACGGGTCGTCGTTCTCGATGGCGCGAAAACACTTGGCGCGAAAATCCTGGTTTCCGGCGGCGGGCGGTGCAACGTCACGCACCACGAGGTTGGTGCTGCCGACTTCAACGGGTCACAGCCGGTGATTCGCAACGTGCTCGCGGCGTTCGACGTCGCCGCCGCCGTGTCGTGGTTCGCGTCGATGGGGGTCGAACTGGTCCGCGAGGAAACCGGTAAATTATTTCCCGTCGCCGACACCGCCAAGGCGGTCGTCTCGGCGTTGCTCAACCGTTGCCGAGAATTGGGTGTGATGCTCGCGACCGGCTGCCGGGTAGTCGACGTGATCGCGCCGGCCTCTGATCGCCCGGAGTTTCAGATCGTCCACGAATCCGGAACCCTGCAGGCGAAGCGGATCATAATGGCGACCGGCGGTAAGTCGCTGCCCCGCAGCGGGAGCGACGGCGCGGCCTGGGAAATTGCCCGGCGGTTGGGGCACGACGTCGGTTCGCCGCACGCGGCGCTCGCGCCGCTGGTGCTCGAACCGACGATGTTCCATGCCGCCGTCTCGGGGATCGCGACCGATGTCGAGCTGACCACGGTTGTGAACAACAAGAGAATCGATCGCCGAACCGGCAGCTTGCTGTGGACGCATTTTGGCATCAGCGGGCCGGTCGTCATGGACGCGAGCCGGCATTGGGTGATTGCTTCTGAATCGGGTCAACGGCCTCAGATGCTCTGCAACCTGCTCCCCGGTGAAACCTTTGAATCCGTCGACGCCTGGTTCACCGGGCTCGCGGCGTCCCGGCCGAAGTGGTCGGTCGGCAACGCAGTTGCCTCGAGACTGCCCGACCGAATTGCCACAGCTCTTATCGCGTCCGCACGTATTGATCCGATGATTACCTGCGGTCAATTGTTGCGCGACCTCCGGCGAACACTCGTCCATCTGTTGACGGCGCTCCCGCTGCCGATCGCCCACCACCGCGGCTGGAACTATGCCGAAGTCACGGCCGGGGGAGTTCCGCTTTCGGAGATCGATTACCGAACCATGCAATCGCGAAAAGTTCCCGGTCTTTACCTTGCCGGGGAGATTTTGAACTGTGACGGCCGAATCGGCGGTTTCAATTTTCAATGGGCGTGGGCGACCGGATTTCTTGCCGGCCGGGCGGTGGCGGCCGATTGAAAACACTTGTATGCCCTTCATTGGAAAACTTGCCCGGACGCGGGTCATATTTCACAATAAGAGGTGCAATCCTTCGGTTGTTTACTTTTTCCGGGGTCGAGCATGCCTGACGTGAACGAAGTGGAACCGACTTTAAAGGAGCTTCGTGCGCGTCTTACACTGAAATCAGAGATCAGCAGGCTCGCCAAGATTTCTTATTGAACAAGATTCGCTCAGCAGCGTTTGAGGTCGCGCGACACGGTGCTCTGCCTTAAACGCCGCGGCCGATTAAGTCCGGAGGGTCGCGCCGAGTTTGTGTTTCGCGGCATCGACCACTTTCAGAACCGAAGCGTCGACCGCCTCGCTGGTTAAGGTAGAATCGGCCGACCGAAACACCAGCGCGATCGTGACACTCTTGAACCCTTCGTCGAGCGGTTTACCGCGATAAGTCGTCACGAAATCAATTGCCTCCAGCTGGTCTGGTTTCACTTCGTGAATAAGCGATTCGAGTTGTGCGTACCGCGTCTGGTCGGAAACAACCAAGGACAGGTCGCGGCGGACGGCAGGGAAACGGGGGAGCGGGTGCAGTTGCGGGACGTGCCGGGCACCGGCGACCAGCACAGATAACTCGAGTTCTGCCGCGACCGGCAGGTCTCGCAGCGACAATTGGTCGGCGACCGATCGGTCGATCTTGCCGAGATAACCGAGCAATTCATCGCCCCACGTCACGCGGCCGCAAGCACCCCCGGCAAACCCGGGACGGACTTCGGGGGTGACGTTCATCGATCGGTCGGCGTCGAGGCGGGTGAGCAGCGTTTCGATCACGCCACGGACGCTGCGATAATCGGTCGAGCCGATCATGCTGACGCGGCGTCGCTCGTCGAGTTTCCCCGTCGAGTCGGTCCAGAACGTCGACCCGATCTCGAAAAACTGCACGCCTGCGGTTCCGACGGTTTCGTTCCGGCGGACCGCTTCGAGCAGACCCGGAAGAATGCTCGGTCGGAGCTGGGCGTCGACCAGTCGCACGCGGGCGTCGGTCTTTGGCAGGCTGACGGCTTCGGGCGGCATGAATGCCTTGGCGAGCGCGTCGGCGACGAAACTGAACGTCAATGCTTCGAAATATCCCGCACCGACCAGTGTCGCCCGGATGGTTTCCACCGCCTTGAGCACCGGGTCCGACGGCGCGACCCGCAGCCTGATTTCGTCCCGGACCGGCACGTGTTCGTATCCGATCACGCGGGCGGCCTCTTCGATCAGGTCGATCTCGTGGTTTATGTCGAGCCGATGGCTCGGGACCGTCACGTCAATTCGTTCGCCACGGAGCACCGGATTCAACCCGAGGCGATGGAAGGCGTCGACCACCCGGTGGTCGGGGAACTCGACGCCGAGCACCTGCTGAAGACGAGTCAGTCGGAGCCAGAGATTTTTAGGCGAATGACCCGAAGCGCCGGCGGCCACGAGCGGGCCGGCCAGCTTCCCACCGGCGACTTGCAGGATCAGTTGCGCCGCGCGAAGGCTCGCGCGTTCGGGCAGGGTCGGGTCGATGCCGCGCTCGAACCGGTAGGAACTGTCGCTGCCCATCGCCAGCGCCCGCGCGGTGCTCCGCACCGACAACGGGTCGAAGCGTGCGGACTCGAGCAGGATGTTGACCGTCTGACTGGTGACTTCGGAATTGGCACCGCCCATAACGCCGGCCAACGCGACCGGTCGGTCGGCGTCGGCGATCACCAGCATGCCCGGCGAAAGTGTTCGCTCCTTGCCGTCCAAGCTGACCAGTTTCTCACCGGATTTTGCGAGACGAACGTTGATCTGCTTGCCCGTGATTTTATCGAAGTCGAACGCGTGCAGCGGCTGGCCCATTTCGAACAGGACGTAGTTGGTGACGTCGACGACGTTATTGATCGGCCGGACACCGACGGCGGTCAGGCGACGCTGCATCCAGTCGGGGCTGGGCCCGATCTTCACACCGCGAATCACGCGGGCGGTGTAATGCGGACAAAGGGCCGGAACGTCGATCCCGATGGAGGTCAGCCCGGTGTCACTGGCGGTCCCACCGGTGTCGTCGGTCGGCAGCGAGGCGTCCTTGAATTCACGATCGAGCAACGCGGCCAGCTCGCGGGCGACGCCGACGTGAGACAGGCAGTCGCTGCGATTGCTGGTGACCTCGACGTCGATGACGGTGTCGTCGCCGACGGAATGAAACTTCTCGACCGGCAACCCGCCGTTGGTGAGTGCGTCTGCGGCGGCTTCGGCGGTCAATGTGCCGGGCAGATATTGGCTGAGCCATTCGAGGCTGGTGTTCATGACTGGATCACCTTTCGTGTTGCGTTGAACCGGGGGAGCAGGAGTGTGTCCAAACCGCAGGCGGTGTCAATCAGGCGACTGAAAAGATCAGGAAGTGTCGACGTGCGAGGCGAGGAGTTAGACGCCCGGAAGGTCTGTTCCGAAAAGAATATACCAGTTGCGCTCGGCATTCTGGCGGAATTTTATTTCCGACGCCAGCGACTTCCCGGCCGAAATAAGCCGGCTTTCCAACGCCGCCCGACCGATCGCCGGAACAATCAGCCGAAGGTCGTCAAGGTCCTTGTCACGGTTGCTGAACAGCTTGCCCACAAGGATGTCGGCCGAGTCGACGAGGAACACTTCCAGCAGCCCGTACACGCCGAAAGACCGGAGCCTTCCTCGCCATCCATCGGGCAGATAATGCGACTGAAAATGAGCGAGTCGCAGTCCGTAACGTGTCGCAAGGCTATCGAGTAACCCGTGTTGATTGCGTACTGCTGCGGGCACTTCGTCGACGGCGTCGATGTCGTCCGTCCGACGCCGGATCAAGTTCGCGAGCATTAGCCCGCACGAACCGCCGACCTCCAACCGAACGCGTTCATGAAGTGAAAGACCGAGTTCGCGGAAAAACGCCTCGATCGTTTCGACGCGAACTGACTCCATCATTCGATCTTTCAATGACGCGAAACCTTTGTCGCCGAGCTGTTCATTCAGAATCGACTGTAGTCGAATGCTCAATGTCGGTGAGATCTTGGATACGAGCCCTTGTTGACCCCAGTGCGTTTGTAACGCCCGGAGAGAATCTCGAATTAGAACTCGTGTTCGGAAGTCCGCATTCGGCCTGATGATTTCAGCTTCGACGGCAGCCAGAAGACGGCTGGGATCGATCTCCCCCCCACCCATCGCGAGTGTCCACAGATCGGACGTTTCGGACGCGATCTTCATGGATCCCTTTGATAACAGAACTCGTGAAGCGCCGTCGCGGGTCCTCGCCGTCTGCTAAAACAGCTGATCCAGCACGTGCTCCATCGGCATCTGAACGCAGGTGAAGATCGGCGTGTCCCGGAGCGTGTATTTGCTGCTCTGAGTTTCGCGGAGCTTCATGACCAGGTCGAGAAAATCTTTCGGTTCGTCGGTCTCGAACGCGACGACGAATTCCTGATCGTCCAGCCCGAAGCTGTAGGTCGTGTTCAACTTCACGCTCGGAAACTCGTTCCCGACCTTGATATGACCGTCCATGATTTCCTGCCGGGCTTCGAGCGGAAGCAGATACCAGTCTCGCGTTTTCACGAACGGATAGACGAACAGGTATTTGCGTTTGCCGGGGATAATGTGCGTTCGGCTTTCGACGGTGTGAAACGGGTCGACCTTGTCGATGTACATGCTCCGCTTGGTCATCGCGACGAACGAATGCGGCGTCGACAGATAAGCGCCGAGCCGGGTCTTGTTGATCTGCTGGGTCTGCGCCTGAAAATCGTCGGGCGTGTTGCCTATGCGCCAGAGCAGCAGATCACTTTCCGGGCGAAGCCCGACCGTGCTATAGGTCAGGCACATCAGCCCCGGTCGCGGGGTCTGGAACAGCTTGAGAAACTCGCTGCGGGCCTGGATTTTTTCATGGTCGTCGAGCCTGCGGAACGCCGGGTCGAGTTTGAAGAACGCGAAGTTGACAAATTGCCGGGTGATCGCCGGCCCGGTGGAGGCGGCGCGGACGGGGTCGGTCGCTGGTCGTGATGCTGCGGTCTGGCTCATGGTTCTCCTGTTGTTTACGGATAATACAAGCGTCGGCGGTGAATTTCGCCCCTCGCGGCGCTTGCCAGCATTTTGGTCCTGTGCGATGCTTCGATTCAACTCGACCGAGCTTTCTTTTTGGGCGCTTTGACTATGGATTTACCGCTGACGATTCAAGAGGTCGAAAAGTATACCGTGGTCGAATTCCGCACGCCCTCTTTGATGGACCCGACCTCACTCGAAAAAATCGCCGAGGCGGTCTACCGGCTCGTTGAAGTCGAAGACCGGCGTTTGATGGTGCTGGATTTCGAGCAGGTGCAATATCTGTCGAGCCAGGCGATCGGGATTGTCATGGCACTGAAAAAGAAGCTCGGCGCACTGCCGCACAGCAGCCTGGTGCTTTGCGGGATCGGGCCGACCCTCGCGCAATTGATCAAGATCACCGGGCTGCAAAAGGTGCTGACGATCCGGCCGTCGCAGCGTGAAGCGGTCAAGGTGCCGGTCCCATGAACGCCGAACGACCGCGGTGGCGTGACATTCATCCCCACCTGCGACAAAAAAAAATCCCGCCCGGTCCCTGGTTTCAATATCACGATTCCGTCGGTTTCGAATGGAATACGTTCGAGCTGACACTGCCCGGCATCCCGCCCGCGCTGGACGGTTTCCGCCTGGTCCAACTCTCGGACATGCACTGCCAGCCGCACTGGCAGACCGCGTACGATGATTTGATAGACCGCCTTCGCGCGGACGAACCCGACCTGATCGTCTTCACCGGCGACGTGATCGATTACATCACCAAGCCCTGGCATTGCCTGCCCACGGCCCGCAAGCTTCTCGGGCAACTTCGCGCCCGCCACGGCCTGCTCGGCATCCTCGGAAATCATGACTGGAGTGTGTACGCCGACGACTTCAACGGAACGCCGCTCCGCATGATCGACGGCCAGCGGCTTGTCATGAATCATAACGGTGCGGGTCTGGAATTGATCGGTGTGCCCGGCCAGGACCGCGTGGACTGCCCGATCGATTTCGGTACCGAGTATCCGGCTAAACAACCCGGCATCCCGCGAATCATGCTCTCGCATTACCCAGACCACATTCGCCGGTTGAAGCGGCTTGGACCCGATATTTTTCTCGCCGGTCATACGCACGGCGGTCAGGCGTGCCTGCCCGGACGAATCCCGATTCAGCGGCACGATTCACTGCCGATCGAGTACTTCCACGGCGTGCATCAACTGCACGACAGCTGGTTTTTCGTCAGCCGCGGGTTCGGCTTCAGCACGTTCAACTTTCGCGCGTTCTGCCCGTCCGAGGTCATCGAACTGGTTTTGCGATCCGAGACTGACCAGCCAACCCCACCGCCGAACAAACTCGGCTAGCGCGTCGGCTGATAGCCGACCATGAAACTGGTGCGCGGATGTCGCCGCGCGGCGGCTACGCGCCCGGCCGGCCGAAATACGCCATCTCCGCTTGCGCAACTCGCCGATAATCTGCCAGCGACATCGTCACAGCCTCTTCGTGCGTCCCGGCCTGAAAAACGACCTGATTTCCGTGCATTAAAGACTCGTCCATCAGCGTCGTCATGCCGTACAGTCGGCCGATCGGCGGTTCTGCGCCGGGTTGGCAATCCGTAAACAGTTGCACCAGCGACGGCTCGTCGAGCAGTTCGACGACGTCCGCCAACAATTGCTGTTTGAGTTCGCCAATGTCGATGCGGTAGGACGCGGGCAGCACGCACATGATCAGTTCGCCGTCGGCCCGCACCACGACAGGCTTAATCACCCGTTTCCCCGGAACGTGTTCGGTTGCCGCGAGTTCCTGTGCGGTGTAAACCGCGGAATGTCTTGAGACTCGGTAGTGGACTTCGTTCTCGTCGAGATAGGTCTGAAGATTCATATCAGCCTCCGTGTCGAGCGGTTCCCAACGGGACACCATACGACGATGTGAAATGGCGTCAAAGGAAAAATACAGATTGTTCGTCCGCAGATTCGATGACCGGACGACGAAGCTAAACGCGTAAAAGCAGAAAGCCGCCTCCGCGGCGGCTTCCTGCGTCATTAATACTCGATTGCGATCGAGATCAGTTCGTCTTCGCAGGCTTGGCCTTAAGCGTGACGCTGACCGAGACGTCTTTCCCGTCGGCGACAGTCACTGACTCATGGCCCGCGCCGCCGTGTTTGATCCGGGCGTTTACGCGGTACTTCCCGTCAGGGATGCCCGTCAGGACGGCTTTGCCTTCGGCATCGGTGGTGCCGGTCGCGATCGACTCGGGCTTCTCGCGTGCCGGTTTGGTTTTGGTGGTTCCGTCGGCCGCGGCAGGTGCCGCCGGAGCCTGTTTCCCGCCGCGCTTCTTATGTTCAGTCGCAGCATACAACGTCACGTTCGCGCCCGCAGCCGGTTTGCCGTCGCTGTCGACGACCGTCACGGTGATGCTCGCCTTGGCCGCCGGCGCGGGATCCGCGGCCCGGCTTTGCGTCTGCGCGAACCCGATCAAAAGTGCTAAACCCGCAACCGGCGCGACCCATTTCTGCATCCGCAACATGTCTTACTCCTGTGATGGATACTAAGCCCGTTTCCCGTGCAACGATTCACTCGAATCGGTGCATTGCAGGGCTGTCAATCGCGTTTGGCGTTGATACTACTACAACGGCGTCTAGTTCGACTTATTGCAAACCATATTCGACCGAATAGGAATTCCGACCCGACCCAAAACCCAGGGGGGCAGCCGCTTCCCGAGGATTTTGAGTCGCTGGATTTGGACCGTGCCGGAGCTCAAGGCGACCCGCGCAGCTCGTCCCAGGCGTCGTGAAGATCGAGACTGACCTTGACCCGCACGTCGCCGTTCAGCTGGTAATCGGTCTTGTCGGTGTGTGCGAGACGCATCACGCGTTCGACCGCGCCGGCCAAATGCGGGTCGGATTTCGCGGCGTCACCGAGCGTGGTCGATCCGCCGAGTCGTAAAGAAAGAAACTGCTCGCTAATTTTACCGATCGCGTCCGATTCGGCGGCGTGCCCGGTCTTCAATTGCGAACTTTTTGCGTGAGCCGTCGCCTCGGCGGTCAGCTGCTGGTCGACCCATTCCGGAGGCTGCAGCGGCAACACGACGGCCGGCAAAGTGCTGGGCGGCGCCCCTGCCGCGGTCGCAGTGCCGACCACAAAATCGGATGTTTGTTCGACGCTTGCCTTGACCTTCTCCCAGTCAATCGCGCCGAAATCGCGGGCGAACTCCGCGTCAGCGGCAGTCGCCGATTTGACTACGCGGGCCAGGGTCTTGGGGGACAAGGTGACCGTGACGGACACCTTCAGGTCGGTAAGGAATTCGATCTTTGTCACTGGTTGATGGCTGAGCCAGGAACGAACACGGTCGACCACGACGGGTCGCTTCATCGCGTCTCCCAGCAGCACTGTGTCACGCAACGGAACAGGCCGCAGCGACTCGATCACGGCGTTGACCGCGTTCGCCTGAGCGGCGGCGACCGCCTGTCGGCGGGCGTGCTCGTTAATCTCCGACCACTTGCCGGCCGAGTAATGCGGTCGCGCGTTCTCGATCGTCGCCCCGCCCGCGCTCGACCCGACGGCCGAGAACTTCATCCGGTTGATGACCGGCAACCGGGCGGCCAGCGCGGCGGGCCGAACCGGCACCGTGTCCGGATTTTCCCGCGCTGCCGTCTGAATAAAACCGGCAACCGCCGACCCGGAGATTTCCAACTTCACCTGGCACGTCTGCTCGTCGACCCACCGCGGCCCCCCCACAGGTGAAGCTCCTTCGAGCATTGCCGCGAACCTGTCGGCCGTTCGGGTCTTGTCGACCAGATCCCGGACCTGAACCTCGCGGGTCAACTGCATTCGCAGAATCTGTTCGCGAAGCGCGGCTGCACCGTTGGCTGTCGCGGCCTGGACCTGCTCCTGCCGGCGATCACCCTCGGGAGTCGGTTCCACGCTCGTCGAAATGAATTTATCAGCGACCGTCGTCGTCGGATGCTGCCCCGCGACCGGCCGGGTCTGTGCGGTCGCCGTCGACAGGCAGATGGGGAGAAGGAAGATGGCTTTCCAGGGATTCATGTTCAAAAAAGCGACGCCATGCCGGCTATCAAACTAGACAGACTCTGCGGCCCGACGTTAGCGTTTTAATCGAGCAACGCCGATCCTGCATCCGCTGTTTTTGCCGGCCGTCTTTCTTACGGGACATGCCTGATGTTATCGGACGTAACCCTGATTGATCGGCATTTTTTGACGTTCGACCTAGTCACCGCCCTTTTTCTGCAGCATTTTTGAAGCCGTTGAAGTATGCGCGAAGTTGTGCATCGAACTGCGGCAAATTCGTCGAGGGCGCGACCGAGTAGGACGTCGCGGCGGGCAAAGGCACGGGGCGGACCTGATCGCGGAAGGTCGAGGACAAGAGGTTTTCTGACAGCAAGCGGTCGATGCATGCTTCTCGTAGCACCAGCCTGGAGGCGACGGCAATTGCCAATCGCTCGGACGCGAAACTGCCCGCTACGGCCGGATTGGCGGAACCGAGCACCGTCAGCTTGCGCTGTAGCCCCCGCAGTGAACGGTAAGCCGCAATCGACCGAGCGGCCGACGCGGCAGCCTCAGGCCGGGCGTGGGATCGCTTTCGGTCCAGGTCGATCGCATCGACCCGGGCGTCGTCGTCTACCGCGCTCGCGGCATTGGCCCGAAACGCGCTTCGAATTCCCGCAGTTGCCGGCCCCGCGTTATCGAGCAGCATCGCGGCGTGCGTCGCCAGGTCAGACGCACGCGACCAGTCCCCATCAGGCCGGAGCGTCTGCGCCTTCGCCGCCGCGAGCAGCCGGGCGGCAAGTATCCTGCGATCTTCTTCGTCGGCAGGTGTGTCGTTCAAACGCAGGCCCGTCGGTTCTTGCGACGCAAAAAGATCCGTTGCGGCGTCCGCCCGGCCGCGCAGTTGCTCGTCGACGTCGGAGGCCCCGGGGTCCAGTTCGATCAGCCTTAACGCCCGATCGAGCGACGCCCGGGCCTTGACCCGGGTCTCGGCGACGAACGCGGATTCGGACGGCGGCTTCGGCAGCTCGCGCTCCGTGAACGCTTTCATGCCCGCCCGGTCTGCCAACAGCAACTCGGCCTGTCGACCTGTCGCGAGGGTTTCGAGCCAGTCTCGCAGGTTATGCCTGCCCTGTTCGACCTGGGACAACCAGAACCGCCCGGCGGCCGCGTCCATCCGTGTTCGGAGCACGAACCGGGTGACCGCATCGCAGACCGCCCAGTCATCTATCAGGTTGCTGAGCGCCTCGGCCTCGCCGGCGGTCCGCGCATCGAGCAGCAGTTGATACAACGACCGTTCCAGCAGCGGTGACACATCCGCTGCATCGGACAAAAGGTCGGCCGCGTGTTCGCCGGCCGCGTCGTCGTACGACCGGGCGGCTGCGTCCAGAAGCGTCGAGTATTTTTCCGCCCATGCCCGGCAAACGCTCGCCTGCCCGACCGCGTCGGGCGAGACAGGATTTTTCGGTTGCGAGCATATAAGTAAATGCAGAATCTCGCCCGACGCGGTCTGCCCCGCCGAGTCGGTTACGATCAATCGAAAACTGATGACGTCACCGACAACCGCGCGCTGAGACCCGATCGTCAGCTTCTGCGTGCCTTCGGCCGTGCGCGCCCCGCCCGGAACTGGAAGCGTCTCGGTTCGCAACGGATTGAGGTTTACGCGCGTTTGCAGATCAAGGCGAGCCACGCCGCGATCGTCGGAGGCGGCGTAATTGACCGAGACGACGTCGGCGGCAGAGACCTGCGTAAAATCATCCGGCCCCAGGACCTGAACTACCGGCGGGCGGTCGGCGATCGTTCGGAGGTGCAGTTCAGACGTGCCGGCCGCGCCGTTTTGGGCCGTCAGTTGCACAGTAAGATCCTGATCGTGAGTTGCCACGAGACGGACCCGCCGAATGGCCGGGTCGGCGGTAGGTTCGCTCGCGACTCGGACACCCGGCGAGACAAGTTCGACGGCTGCCAACGGCTCGGAGCCGGCAACATCGATCACCACCCGCGAGCCCGCCGGGACCGGCGGCAAGCCCTGCATCTGCCGGACCAGGGACGGCGGTGCGTGCAGATAATCCGGCGGGATGACCTGCATCTGCAGATCGCGGACTGTCGGTGGCCGATTTATCTGTACGTCAAAGATCAAACTCGCGGCATCACCGGCAGTGACGAAATACCTCAGCGGTCGACCGACGCTGGGAATCACAGAGATGAAAGTCCCACCCGGGTCGCGGACCATCGGCCAGACGTTCCAGGTGCGGCCGTCGTCGCTGAGGTGCACCGAAACGTCACCGGCCACCGTGGCTCGAACCGCTGCCGAGATGGTCACAGAATGTCCCTCAGCGACAGACGTGTTGCCGGTCAGCACCTCGAGCCGAGTCACCGCCGCGGGTGAAAGATCGGCAAAAGGATTCTGAAATCTCTCCAGTAATTGCGGGAACGCGAATGGGGGCCACATCCCGAGCAGCACCGCGACTGCTGTAATCGCGATCGAGACAGACGCGTTGGTCCAAATGAGTCTGAGCGGTGGTCGCGGCAACCGGACGCCCTGCTCGATCAAATCAGCAACGTCGCGGCGGACGCGTTCTGCCAGCCCGACCTCCCGGGCGCTCGCCTCCGCGGCGCTGGAGGCCGCAGTGATCAGTCGCTGGTCGAACTGATCGGTCCGACTTTCGACCGCGATCGCGGCTTGCAGGTAATCGATTTTCCGGAACAGCTTGAAGACCGCGTCCGCCAGGATCGCCGTTGCGGTCAATAGATCCGCGATAAGAACAAACTCTCGAACGACTCTCGGCAGGGCCACCAACCGGTCGACGGCCATCTCGCACATCGCGACGGCGACAAAAACCCCCGACGCGTAAAAGCAGTTGCCGACGAGCGCGACCGCGCGGTGCCACCGGACGTATCGGTACAGAAACCGTTCGATCGAAAGGGGAACCCGCGCCCCCCCGATCGTAGATTGGCGAGCCGGGGTTTGTTGTTGAATCTGCAGGTCGGTCACGCTGATCCGCCGCGCTAGATCAGTTCCATCGGTTCGAATTTATTTTTCAGCACGTCGACCGGGTTGGTGTTCAGCCATCGTTCCAGGAGCGTCGCATAGACCCGGCGGAAATCGGTCGTGTATTTAAGGTCGCCGGAATCGAGATCGCTCAGCGACGGGTAAGCGCCGTGCAACCCGCCCTTGACCTTGCCGCCGGCGAGGAACATCGGGCCGGCCGCGCCGTGGTCGGTGCCATTGGAGTTGTTTTCGTTCAACCGCCGTCCGAACTCGCTGAAGCACATGACACAGACCTTGTCGGCCGTGCCCTTGGCGGTCAGGTCCTTGATAAATGCCCCGATCGAATTCGACACCTGTGCAAGGGTCTGCTCGTGCCCGTTGGTCTGATTCGCGTGGGTGTCGAACCCGCCGACCTGGCAATAATAAAGCTTCGTGCCGAAGTTGCCGGCGATCAACTGCGCGATCAACCGGAGCTGCTGACCAAGCCCCTGCGGATAATTCGCGTCGGCTTTGTACGCGCCGAGCTTGCTCATTTGATCGGCGGCGACGATGGCGTTGGTCGCCTGCCGGGACAGAAACCGCAGGGCCGGTGTCTGCTCGCGGACGGCGTTCAAGTCCCGAAGAATCTTGTCGGCCGCCTTGGGGTTGTATTCACTGCCGCCGTCGAACCGCACGCGGAAGTCTTCCAGCGACTGAATCGACGGCACCGGCGCACTGTCGGCGATCATCGCCTGCGGGAGTTCTGATCCGATATTTACAGCCTTCAGGGGGTTATCGGTCCCCCGCATCGCGTGGTCGAGATAATGCCCCAGCCAGCCGCAAGGTTCGGACTCCTTCGGGTTGGCCGTGTGCCAGATCTCCATCGACCGGAAATGCGACCGGCTCGGCTGGGGGTACCCGCAGCCGTTCACCACTGCCAGATGACCGGCGTCGAACAGGTCCTTGAAAGCTGCCATGCCGGGGTTCAGCGCCAGCTGGTCGTTGAGTTTGTGAAACCGCGACGCGATGCCGATGTTCTTGCGGGCCTTGTGATACAGGTCGCTGGAATACGGGATCACGGTGTTCAAACCGTCGTTCCCGCCCGAGAGTTGGACGACGACCAGAATGTTATCGTTGCTGACACTCGGGTTCGTCGCCGGCGCGCCGAACGCGAACTGCGACATGAACGCCGGCATGGTGCCACCGAGACTGACGACCGCGAGGCCGGACATGCCGACCTTGAGCAGTTCGCGACGTGAATGTTTCATGGGTGATCCTTTTCGTCCGCCGGTCCCGGTCGGTGTCGTCTCGCTTATCGGCGGCAGACCGAACGCTGCCGCGGTCTGAACCGATCTTGGTTTATCGTCCGTTCGTGCCCGAAATCATCGTCAAGCCAGTTGGAACTCAGGCGTTGCCATCAAAAGATGCAGCAACCCGCGGACTTTATCGTTTAGCGCGTCCTTGTCCAAAACAAACGGAACCGGTTGCTCTTTCGGACCGTGATCCATGTACGCGAGCAACGTGTTACGAACACTGGGGCTCAGGTTCCCGTCGAGCAACAACTTAGCGAAGTGGTCGACGATGTCGGCCGACGTCCGGATGCCGTGCTCCAGCAGCCAGGATTCCAAGTCGCTCTTGCGGGCGAATTCGTTCCCGCGCTGGGTGGCCAGCGATTGTCCGTAGTTGAACCGCAGCATGACAGTATTTGCGTTGATCCAGTCCTGGTTGCCGTCCCAACCCTTGACGTTGGGCGGGAACAGGATGTTCTGCCCCATCTTCGACGTCTGTTCTCGCAGAAACAGGGTGTTCACCTTCCCGCCCAGCGCGGTCACTGCGCCGACCGCTAGTTCGATCGGGCTCTTGATCTTGCTGCGGTAGGCCCAGTCGCTGAAGAACAACCGGCTGGAAAGCAGTTCGGTCAGCACCGGTTTCAGATTCCAGTCCGTCGCGAGCAGGCGGTCGGCGTAATGTCGGATCATCTCGACGGTCGGCTCGGGATGCAGGAATTCCGTCAACAGGTGCCGGGCCACGAATCCCGCGGCGGGCGGTTGTTTTAGAATCAGCGCCACCGATCCGTCCATGTCGTACGGGCCGGACGTGTTAAATACCTGTTTCACGCCGGCGTCGAACAGCTGCTTTGAAAAGAAAGCTTTGCCTTTATTGATCTGCCAACCGGTGAACGCCCGGGCCAGTTCACGGATGTCTGCTTCGGTGTAGCTGCCGATGCCTAGTGAGAAAAGCTCCATGATCTCGCGGGCGTAATTCTCGTTCGGTTTTCCCTTACGGTTGTACTGACCGTCGAGCCAGACGAGCATCGCCGGGTCGCGGCTCACGGCCGTCAGCAGGTCGCGGAAACTGCCCAGCCCTTGTTTTCGGAACAGCTCCATCTGCCCGTGCATCATCGCTGCCGCGTCGACTTTCAGCGAAGAGGTCGCGAACCGGTTGTGCCAGAAAAGCATCAGCTTTTCCTGCAACGGCCGCGGGCTGTAGAGCATCCGGTAAAAACACCATTCCTGAACCGGCTTGATTTCCGAAAATGTGACAAAGCCCTGCAGTTGCTCGAGCAGATCATTGAGTGGATCGACCGCGGGGTCGAAATCGACCAGTTGCCGGAGGGTCTCACCCGGTGGTTTCGTCAACGCTTCGGCCGCGGTTTTGTTGCTAACCCCGAACCCCGCCCGCCGGTACAAATGCCCGACCCGCTTGAGGTCCCAAGGCTCGGCTGGGGTCGGGACGTATGAACTGAATGGATTGGATGGAATCGAAGTAGTCATCGATACCGCCTCCGTGGATCGCCGTCCTTTTAATACCACTCAGTGCCGGGGACGTTGCCGAGTTCTCGATCGAGTGACCGCGGGTGATAGAGGTCCGACCGAATGATTTGGTACCCGTCGAACTGAGATCGGTGATCTAGTACGGCCTCCACTCGGTTCGCGCGCACTCTTCAGTTGACTGGGATGGCTCACCGCCGAGGACAATCTGTAATAGCCGAGGCCGGAAGGCCACGGATCATACCGGCTGTTGCACGACCGACCGGTCGATCCCCGCCCTGCCGGGACGGGGCTATCAAGGCTTCGTATAACGATCTGGATTGATTGAAATTCTTATCGATCGATTTTGAATTGAACCCCCACCGGCCCGGCCGCTGCCGTTCAGTCTTTCCGCCAGATCGTCCCGTCGGTCCGGTCTTCCAGTGTGACACCCATCTTGATCAAGCCGTCGCGGATGCCGTCGGCCATCGCGAAGTTTTTGTTCTTCCTCGCGTCCTGTCGCAGCTGGATAAACAGCTGCATCAGCTTGTCGGAAAGCCCGTCGTCTTTCTTAATTCCGCCCGCGGGCTTGGCCCGCATCAGGCCGAGCAGCGCGGCGAGCTTTCGCAGCGATGCCGCCCCGCCGGCGACGGCTTTGACCATCTCGTCGTTCCGCGTCCGCTCCAAATCATGGCGTTCGATGAAGCTGTTGCACTCGCCCGCCAGTTCGTGCAGCACCGCGGTCGCGCCGGCGGTGTTGAAATCGTCGTCCATCATCTCAAGGAACTTGATCTTCAAGTTCAACACGTCGCGGATAAAAGGTCCGCCGAACTCGGTGTCGAGCATCACGCCCGCGACGCTTTCGGCATCGGGTGATTCGGGCGACACCGGCGCGCCGGTCAACCGTTCGATTCGTTCCATCAACCGGGTGAAGACAGACAACGCCTTTTTGCAGTTGGCGAGCGCTTCGTCGGTGAACTCGATCGGCCGGCGGTAATGCGTGCTGAGCAGCAGGTACCGGAGCAGGTCGGGCCCGTAGGTGCCGACCAGGTCCCGGGCCCGCACGGTCGCGGCATTGCCAGTGGTCTCGTGGATGTCGTCGGTCTTCCATTCCCCGCTCGACGCTTTCGTGCGGACCTTGGTCAGCCCGTTGTGCATCCAAAACCGGGCGAACGTTTGCCCTGTGGCGCACTCGCTCTGGGCCAGTTCGTTTTCGTGGTGCGGGAACATCAGGTCCATGCCCCCGCCGTGGATGTCGAAGGTCGGCCCGAGGTATTTCATGCTCATGGCCGAGCACTCAATATGCCACCCCGGCCTGCCCTTGCCCCACGGTGAATCCCACGCCGGCTCTCCAGGTTTGGCCGCCTTCCACAATGCGAAGTCCGCCGGGTTCTTCTTCCCGGTACCTTCCAAATCCCGGTTGCCCGCCTCCTGGTCTTCGACCCGACGGTTGGACAATTTTCCATAGTCGTTGTCTTTAGTGACATCGAACCAGACATTGCCTTCGCTGGCGTAGGCGTTCCCGTTGGCAACAAGCTTTTCACACAGGTCGATGATCTCGGCCATGTGCTCCGACGCCTTGGGGAACCGGTCGATGCTGTCGATATTAAATTCGGCCAGGCAGTCCTGGTATTCCTTCATGTGCCGCTCGGCCATTTCCTTCATGGTCGTGCCGGCTTTGGCCGCGGCGTTGATCAACTTGTCGTCGACGTCGGTGATGTTGACCACCCAGGTGACTTCGTAGCCTTTGTATTGCAGGTAACGCTTGACCGCATCGAAAATGACCGGTCCCACCATGTGCCCGATGTGCGGAGATTTATAGACCGTGGGGCCGCACAGATACATGCCGACCTTCCCGGGCCGGACCGGCTCGAAAAGGTCCTTTTGCTTCGTCAATGTGTTGTAAACGCGTAGAGTCATGTCGGTCGTAGTGTGGGCAAATAAGCCGAGGATGTCCACACGGCAAGCAGTAGTAAAATCCGCTCCCGGCCAGCGACTTGGCGCGTGATCTTGCGTGGCAGTTTACTTCTTCTCAGCTTCGAGCTTGATCAACATCCCCGTGACTTCGTCACAGACTGCCGGGGCGTCGCCGCCGGCGACGTTGACGGCGACGAGCGTTGCAAAATGTTTTTTTGGGCTGACCCATGCGACGCAATACCACATCGTGTTTGAGCCGGCATGCGTCAGCACCGGCCCGCCGCCCCAATCGCGGCGGGTGTGAATCCAGCCGCCGCCGTAGTCGCCGGTCGAACCCGGTGTCAGGATCGAGTTCATTGATTTTTCGCTCACCCCGGGAAGCGACGGCACGTCGCCTGATTCGAAGCAGCCGACAAATTTTGCCCAGTCGCGGATCGAACAATGCACCCGCCCTGCCGGGCCCATGATCGGCGGATTGTCGATCTGAATCGCGACCGGGCGGCCGGATTGCAACACGTGCCCCCACGGCTGATCGAGACCACCGATCATTCCCGGCGGGCCGAACCCGGCGGACGGCATCTTCAGCGGTGTAAACAACTCGGCTCGAATTTGATCCTCCCACGACTTCCCTGAAATCTGTTCGACCACCGCGCCCAGCAGAACGAATCCAGTGTTCGAGTAGGCGTAAGCGGTCCCCGGCGGATGCGCCGGTGGCTGGCTCAGTGCTCGAAGCACTGCCGCGTGTCTCTGTGCCCGGACGTCGTCGTTCGCAGTCGCGTAGGTGCCCCAGGGCAGGTTCGCCGGTAAGCCGGACGTGTGCTGAAGCAGCTGCGATACGGTGACGGTCCCCATCTGCGGGTCCATCTTCCCGGCGAATTCGGGAAAAATTTTAAGCACCGGCGTGTCGATCGACAGCTTCCCTCGCTCGATCAACTGGCCGACCAGCACCGCCGTCATGGCCTTGGTGTCGGACCCCAGGTGAATCTGGTCGTCGATGGTCATCAGCTCGGGCCGGCCGAACTTCCGCACGCCGGCAACGCCGATCGCGGCCTCGCGATCGTGGTCGACGAGCATCGCCACGATGCCGGGAACGGCCGGATGCTTTGCGAGAAGTGTTTTTAGCTCGGGCGAGAGATCGACCGGCGAAGCCGCGACACACATCGCCGCGAGCGTCGCTGTAACGGCGAGGATGGTTCGGCGTATCGAGTTCACTCCAACTCAACGAGTTCGGCCCGGCAATCGAACAGTGATCAGACCTTTACGCCCGGCTCGACAGCAACACGATCGCGTGTGCGGCGATCGCCTCGCCGCGGCCGATCGCGTCGACGCCTTCGTTGGTGCCGGCCTTGATGTTGACCTGGTCGATTTTCACTTCGAGCATCGCGGCGACCGCGTCACCGATAGCGGGCTTGAACGATTTGAGCTTGGGCCGCTCGGCCAGGATGGTGACGTCGGTGTTGCCGACCGCGTAACCGGCGGCTTTCACGCGTTTCATTGCTTCTTCGACGAAGACTCTGCTCGGCGCGTCTTTCCACCGCGGGTCGGTGTTGGGGAACAGTTCGCCGATGTCACCTTCACCGATCGCGCCCAGCAGTGCATCGACCAGCGCGTGGAGCACGACGTCGCCGTCGGAATGCGCGACGGGCGAGATCTCGGTAGAGACCACGATGCCGCCGAGCGTGAGTATCCCGCCGGGCTGAAGACGGTGCAGGTCGTAACCGTGACCGATGCGAAACGTGTTTGTCATTGAAACTCTTCCTCAGGGTCGACGCCTGCGTTAACCATGGTCTGCCGGGTTACGGCCTCTAAACGTTGAACGAAGGCGGCGCAATCATCGGAACCGTCGCTCGAAACGTAGGGCCCGCGGCACAGACCGTCACAATATATTCCCCGGCCTGCGTGTCGTCGTACCCGTCCAGCTGGGTTGATCGGCGGTGGTGCACCCTGAGATCAAAAGCCAAAGCGATTCCCCCTTTGTGACCAACACAAAGACGGGGACGATGCAGGAATCGACCCTGCGAAATAATTGCAGAATTTACAGCCCGTATTCCTTGATCTTCCGATACAGCGTTCGTTCGCCGATACCCAACAGCTTCGCGGCCTGTTCGCGATTGCCGTTGGTCATCTTCAACGTCTTGGCGATGGCTTCTTTTTCGATCTGTTCGAGGGGGATGCCGGCGAGGTTGTCCATGCCACCGGGGGACGTCGCGCCGGCGGGACGCAGGTCGGGGGGCAAGCTGTCGACGGTCAGCTTTGGCCCGTCGCTGAGCACGACCATGGTGTCTATCGCGTTGCGGAGCTGCCGGACGTTGCCCGGCCAGCTGTAGCTCATCAGAACCTGCTGGGCGTCGGGGTCGATGCTGTCGATGGGTTTTTTATATTTCTCGGCCGCGGCCTGGATGAGATAATGCATCAGCAGCGGGATGTCCTCCCGCCGCTCGCGAAGGGGGGGCAGTTGGATCGTAATTCCCTTGATCCGGAAATAGAGGTCTTCGCGGAATTGCTTCTCGGCGACCATTTCTTCCAGCTTGCGATTGGTCGCACTGATGACGCGGACGTCGACCTTGCGGGGCTCGTTGCTGCCGAGCCGGACGACTTCCCCGTTTTCTAAAACTCGGAGCAGCTTGGCCTGCATCGGGGCGGGCATGTCGCCGATCTCATCCAGGAAAATGGTGCCGCCGTCGGCGTGTTCGAACCGGCCCTCGCGGGCGCTGATCGCGTTGGTGAACGCGCCACGCTCGTGACCGAACAACTCGTCTTCCAAAATGCTCTCGGCCAGCCCGGCGCAGTTGAGCGTGACCAGCCGTTCTTTGCGACGCCGGCTGTTATTGTGAATGCCGCGGGCGATCAGTTCCTTACCGCTGCCGTTTTCACCGAGGATCAGCACCGGGATGTCGCTCATCGCGACCTGCCGGGCGGTCTGCACGACCTGCTGCATCACCCGGCTGGTGCCGATGATGCCCTCGAACCCGGCCGACGATTCGAGCAGCTGTTCCTGCAGCGCCTGGTTCTGGCGTTGCAGCGCGGAACGCTCGGCCGCGCGGTTCACCTGGGACCGGAAATCTTCCAGGTCGAGTGGCTTGACGATGTAGTCGTACGCCCCTTCGCTCATGGCCTGCTTGCTGGTCGGCACGTCGTTGATGGCGGTCACCAGCAACACCGGGGGAGGCGGGTGCATCGTCTTGGCCCGCCGGAGCACTTCGAGCCCGTCGCGGCGACCGTCCATCATCAGGTCGGTCACCACCACGTCATAGTTCTTGCGGTCCATCCGCTGACGGGCCTCGGCGAGGTTGAAAGTAACGTCACATTTGTGACCCAGGCGAATGAGAGCTTCGCACATGACCTGCGCGTGTTCCTGCTCGTCATCGACGATCAGGATCTGTGATTTAGGGACAATATTCTCAGCCATACCGTAAATCATTATAGCGAAAGAGCATGAAATCGCCCAACCCGAACGGCGGCCAAAAACAAACCCGCGTCCGTGACACAGGTCAGGGACGCGGGCGACTCCAATCCGTTGTTGGGAGATCAGGGTCAGTTACAGCCGCCGCAGGCTGTGCAGCAGCTGGGGCACATGCTGCAACAGGTTGCGCCGCAGCAACCGGCCGGGCAACAGTTGTTGCTCGCGCAACAGCTGGTCGAGCAGGACGCCGCCTTGGGCGCCTCTGGTTGGGCCGGGGCTGAAAGGGCGGACAGTGAAATCAACGAGGTCAAGAGTAGCTTCAACATAGTAGTCCTTAACGTAATAGATTGACTTAATGAAACCCGCGAACATATGGCACGCAGGCGGGATGAAGGGAAATCGGCGCGCAATGCAGCGAATCAATTCAGCAGCATGCAGTGCAGGTCGAAAAGGGTTGTCGACGGCACGAGCGTCGGTCGGCAAAGCGGTTGGTGAAGCGAAATAACGGGGAGGGTTCGAAAGACTGGCGAACCGAGCGTGTCGCCGTGGGCCACGTCGCGAGGGGTCGTCAGGTCGCGGACCGTGCGGGGCTGGGGAAGCTCACACCGGCAGCTTCGGCACGACACCGGCGCGGTCGCACACAACGGACACATGCCGCAACGTGCGGGCTTGCAGTGCGGGCAGACAGTGCCGACGGGATCAATAGTTGCCACGGCCGGGGCGGCAACGCACAACCCGGCGAAACCGCCGAGCCAGACCAGAATCGCCAGAGCGAGGCTGACCGGGGTTTTAAATTTGCCCGACACGATAAACATGTCTTACCTCGTTTTTCATGCGGTGTCTTGGCCCGCCGGAAATTTGCCGCTAGTTTGGCGGGCATGGTCATTCTTCCCAGCATCGATCTCCGAGAAGGCAAAGTGGTCCGGCTCAAACAGGGGGACTACGCGCAGCAGCTGAACTACGACGTGGACCCCCGGAAAACGGCCGAGGATTTCGCCGCCACGGGCGCGAAATGGATGCACGTGATCGACCTCGACGGCGCGAAGCAGGGCCGCCCGGTGCAGACGGACCTGATTCGTGAAATTATCCGGGGCAGCGGGCTGAAAATCGAAGTCGGCGGCGGCGTCCGCGAGCAATCGCATATCGAAACGCTGTTAAGCCTCGGCGTGCACCGCGTGGTGGTCGGCACCCGGGCGATCGAAGACTGGACTTGGTTCACCGCGCTCGTGAAGCTCCCGGCCATGCACGGGCGGATCGTGCTCGCGCTGGACGCCAAGGACGGAATGGTCGCCACACGCGGGTGGACCGAAACGACCGGCCGGGCCGCGGTCGATGTGGCACGCGACGTTTCGGGCTGGCCACTGGGGGCAATCCTTTACACGGACGTTGCGAAAGACGGCATGCTGGGCGGGCCCAATTTCGAACAGACCCGGCTGCTCGCTGAATCAACGGACGTGCCGGTGATTGCCAGCGGAGGCGTCGGCTCGATCGCGCACATCCACCAACTGCTGAAACTTCCGGTCTGGGGGGCGATCGTCGGGCGAAGCCTCTACGAAGGGAAAGTTGATCTCGCGGCGGCGATTAAGGATTCAGGCGAGCAGCGATAACATTTGGCAGGGATCGCTCCGAGCACCCGAAGGCGGCACTTGTTCAGCCGCTAGGCCTGCGGCAACTTAATTCCTGCCGTGCAATGTTTTGCGAACCTTACTTCGGGCTGATCACGTTTTCCCGCAGGCCCGCGCGGTGCAGAAAACGGTCGAACTCGCCTCGGTCCGGGTTGACCCAATTGTCCCGGCTCTTTGCCGCCCGCAGTTGATCGGTTTTCTGAAGCGACGACATCGACTGGTCGTAATTCAGGTCTTCGATTCCCTTGTGCTCGGTCGTGCGATTGATCCCAAAACCGGGCGGCAAGGATGGCAGCACGTATTGCGCCTCGGCGTAATATTTTAGAATCAACTGGTATGTGAGCCAGCGGGCCTGCCTGTAATGCGGACCGGCCTGCGCCAATGTCGAAGCGCGTTCGGCAGCAGGGGCGACCATTGCCTGCAGATATAAACCGTCGGCGTCGGCGAGCTCTTTTTCGATTTTCAACTCGTCGATGTAGGACCGGTATTGCTGCTCGTGCTGCGGGAATAGCAGGATGTGCCGGACGTATTCCGTGAGAGAATCCGGAATCACGACCGACGCGTGTGCGTAATCGGCGATCGCAAGACGGAGCGCGTTGGCGTCGACGATCGGCTGATCGACGGGGACGTCTGCGGTCAGAAGCCCGAGATCGTTCTGAAGCGCGTCGTCGTCGGCGGTTTCTTTTAATGGAACGCCCAGCGCCTGCAGTTCCCGCCGCCTTGCCTGTTCGATTTCTTCCTCGGCCCAGAACTTGAGCGCCAACGGGGGCCGGCTGTCGATGACCATGTCGCCGAGCTGCGCGTGCTGCTGCTTCTGGACGTTCTGCAGGACTTCGGTCCGCTTGTAGTAGCTGAAGGCCAGCGCGTACGGCGAGATGCCATCAGGGAATGGTTGATACTTCGGCAGGTACTGTAGCTGCGACCCGTCGTACCATTCCTCGCTCGCCGGCAGCCCCGCCGGCCGGGGCCCGTACCGGGGGTTCGGCTTGTACAGTTCGGGTAACAGGTTGAACGACGAATCGAGCATGGGGTCCAGCGAGACACGCCGCCAGCCCGAATTCTGCGACCGGAGCTTGCTGAGATTCACGTGCGGTAAAGTCTCGTCGCGGACGCGTTTTCGGTAATACGCTTTTTCGCTCGCCCCGCCGAACTTGTCGAAATACAACTGCCCGATCGCGGCGACCATGTTGATGTCGTCGGGTTTGGCCGCGTCGACTTTGTTCGCGTAATCCAGGGCGCTGAGAATCACGTCGTACTTGTTAGCGCGGTTGGCCATCTGGACGCTGATGTTGTAGGCCTTGTTCCAGATCTGGAAAATGTGAACGGTGTCGAACTCGGGCTGCAACAGGCGAATCCATTCGATCTGGGTGTCGACGCCTTCGAGATCTTTGTTGCCTTTGTTGTTTTCGCTTTCGGTCCAGAGAATCATCACCAGCGGACCGCGAAGACCGCCGAGTAGAAGCCCCAGCGCGAAGCTGTTCATACCGCTCAGCGAGCTTGCCGCGGCGTTCGCGCCCCGGTGCGGGATCGCGACCTCGCGTTTTTCGTCGGCCCAGTACCGCGCGCCGGCGGACGCCAGCAGCGAAATAATCAGCACGGCTACAATGCTCCCGCGGCGTTCGTTTTGACGCCGGGGCACACCGACCGTTCCGGGGGTCCGGTATTCGATGGCTGTCTCGGTCGGGTTGCTCACGGTCGGGTTGCTCACGGGGCCACCTCTTTATTTTTCAGAAACACGTACGCGAGCACCGACAAAGGCAGGCCGAATGCCGCGAGCACTTCCAACGCGTCGACGAGCGTCTGCACTGGAATGCTGAGTCCCCGTTCGATGTCATCGGTGGCGGAGAACTGCGACACGTCCGGCAATACGCTGGCGAAGGTTTTGAGCGCGGTGTTGAGCTTCTCGACAGTGTCGCTGACCGCCTGTGAGACCGACGGGTCGCGGACGCCGAAGTCCGAGACGAACTGCCGGCCGATCCCCGCGCTCGCCGCGTCACCGAGTTCATTAACGCCCCACCGGCCGAACAGAATAACCAGCGTCAGCACCACAGCGATGGGCCAGGACAGGAATGTGCTGCAGAAGACCGAGATGGTCGTCACCAGGATCGAGAGCAACCAGATGATCGTCAAGCTTTTGGCGAGGTTCAGGCCGAACAGGCTTTCGGATTGCACCACCAGCAGCGATCGCGGGCGGACGTTGATCCACTGGCCGGCGGTGAGACACCGTACGACGACGTCGAAGTCGCCGCCCTCCATCGAGGCCATCGGGACACTCGCGAACATCGTGCGGTTATTTTCCGCCGCCAGCTGAACGATGCCGGAGTCTTCCCCGGTTTTGGCATTAATCACCTGCAGTGTTGTCGCGGTGGTGGCTTCTTCCTCGGCGGCCTCGCCGTTCTTTTCGACACCGACTTTGAACTCCAGGGGGACGCGGTCCCGCGGGCCGTACCCGAGCTTGACGCCCCGGTACTGATAAACACAGGCCTGTGAACGGGCGGTGGGGTCGCCTTTGAGCTGCTGACCGCTGACGCCTTCACGACCGGCAAAGGCGGTTGCCGTCTTCGACGGTGAACCGGGTAGTGCCGGCAGCGGCAACGAAAGCCGGGGCTCCGGACTGGTGGTCACGGGGAAAAGGATTTCGGCGGGCGGTTTCGCCGGGTCGTCGATGACCCACATCGGCCCCGGCGCGTTGGGCGGGGTCACGAGCGACACGTAAAAATATCGGTATTTTTTAAGCAGCGCGGTGTAATTCGACGCGACCGTCGCGGTCAGCACCACCGAACCGTCGGGTTCCAGGGTGGTCTGCGCGGGTTTGATTTCCTGGTACAGAACCGAGGCGGCGGACGGGTCGCAAATCTGCAGTCCCGGGGCGACGGCAACCGGCTGTGTCGCGGCGGCTCCGGCGGGCGTCGGCGGCTTGGCTGCCGGGTCGTAGCCGACGCGTACCTTGATGACCATCCCGGGCCCGGCGTGCTGCGCGTTTTCGGGATCCGCGACGGCCCAGCTGTCGGCGGGCAATTCGAACGGGAGGTAGATGTATCCTTCCGGCTGGGAGTACCGCTTCATCGAACCGGCATCGGGGACCCGGCCGTACAAATTCATCCCGACAGGCGTGGCGAGGTTCTTCGCATTCAGCAGACCCGCATCGACGTAGTGCTGAAACGTCGGACGCGACACCGCTTCGACGACGTTCGCCTTGAGCCGGTCGTTCAGATCGCGTTCCAAGGACCACGCGCGAAAGTGAAGGTAACCGAACGTGAAAAGCCCCATGATGCAGAGGATCGTGAGCGAGACCTTGGCAAAACCGACGATTTTGCCCAGCACGATTTCGAGCCGGGTCGTGGGTTTGGTCACGATCGTGAAGATGACGCGGTTTTCGATTTCGCGGGGCAGGCTGGTGCTGGCGAGGATGATCGTGCTGGTGATGACCACGAGCCCGGTGGCGAACAGGCAGAATTTGCTGGTTTCGCGGATCGCGTCCTGTTCGTCGAGCGGTTGCTGCAACTGGACGACGATGATCAGGCCGACGATGGCGAGGGGAATGATCCAGAGAACCCGGCGGCGGATCGACTCGTCGAAGCAGACGCCGGAGATCGCCCAGACCCGACGGAACGCGAACCGGGAGACGTCGCGGAATCCGTAGACAAGGCCCCCGACCAGGACGGCGGCGCCGATGTACAGGCCGGCGTGCGGGCCGAGCGCTTGGATCAACTGAGCCAGGAAATTCTGCATAGAAGGAACACGCTGTTGGATTTTAAACGCAAAACTGCCGGAAGGGCACAGACTGTTTAACGCATCTCGTTCGAACCGGTGTAGGCCAGCTTATTGCCGGTATCTCCGCCGGTATTTTCGTGAACGATCCGCATAAACAGGTCTTCAAGGGTCGTGGTCGGGTGCGTGATTTTCGTCCCGCTGAGATTCATCCCGGCCAGCACCGTTCGCAGCTCGGCGATTTGTGCGTCGGTCATCCCGCTGGTCTCGATCTGGGTCACGTCTTTCACCTGCAACAGGTCTTTGACGTGGCCCATTTCCTGCATTTTGCCGCGGAACAGAATCGTGATGCGGTCGCAGACGTCCTGCACGTCGGCCAGCAGATGGCTGCACAGCAGTACGGTCTTGCCCTGCTGTTTCAGCGACACGATAAGGTCTTTCATCTCCCGCGTGCCAATCGGGTCCAGGCCGGTGGTCGGTTCGTCGAGCAGGATCAGTTCGGGGTTGTTGATCAATGCTTGGGCGAGCCCGATTCGGCGGGCCATTCCCTTGGAATATTCGCGGAGCTTTCGCTTCCGGGCTTTGTTGTCGAGGCCGACGATGTCGAGCAGTTCGGGGACGCGCTTTTTCAAAGTCCGCCGGTCGATCTTAAACAGCCGGCCGTAGAAGTGCAGAATCTCTTCGCCGTTGAGAAAACGGTAGAGGTACGATTCCTCGGGCAGGAACCCGATTTTTTCGTTAATGACAGTACTACCGGTCGGCTGACCAAGGATGGTCGCGGTGCCGGCCGACGGGAAGATCAGTCCTAGCAGCAGCTTGATCGTCGTGCTTTTCCCCGACCCGTTGGGGCCGAGCAGGCCGAAGACTTCGCCGCGTTCGATCGTCAGGCTGAGGTCTTCGAGAGCGCGGACTTTGTCGCGTCCCCAGAAGTCTTTATAGACTTTTGACAGGTGCTCGGTATGAACTGCCGCGGAATTCAAATCTGACATGACAGAGTTGCCCTGACTGGCTTGCCACCGAGGAGTTGCGGGTCGTCAGATGTCGGTCACCGGTGATTGACAGCCGATAAAGGCAGGCGACCACCCGGACGGTTTACCGGCCGACCGGCTTCACGCGCGGCTTGCTGCGGATTCGGCGACGACGCTTCTCGCTCGGTTTTTCGTAGTAGGCCACGCGCTTGATGTCCTTCGTGAGGCCTTCCTTTTCACACATCTTCTTGAACCGTCGAAGCATCTGCTCGGCGGTTTCGTTACCGCGACTCTTGATCTTGATCATCTGCGTCCTTTCGGGACAACCCGTGACAACTCGGTCGACTGCAACACCTGTCGACGAAAACAGCCGCCGGCACCTTTGCCTTTGCGGCTGCGGGCTAATAGTCTACCGACAGGATCGATTTGTTCAAGACACGCGCCCGGACCCGTCAGTAGATCGGTCGGGTGGGCCCGCAACCTCCGTAATGCGCGACGCCGCCTGATGTTTCAGCCATGATCACCGAAAACACCATCGAGATTCGCGTTCGCTACCCCGAGGTCGACGCGATGGGGTATCTGCACCACAGCCGGTATCTTCAATATTTTGAAATGGGTCGGGTCGAACTGCTGCGGGCTGTGGGGTTTAGCTACGCCGAGCTGGAGAAAGCGGGCACGTTCTTCGTCGTCGTGAAAGCCGAGATCAAATACAAGGCCCCCGCCCGGTACGACGACGTGCTGCGGCTCATCACCCGGGTCACTAAGCAGACTTTCGTTCGATACGACCACGGTTACGAGCTTCGGCGGGACCAGACGCTGCTGGCCGAGGGGACCACGACGATCGCCTGCGTGGGCCGCGACGGGCAGGTGATGCAGATCCCCGAAGCGCTGGCAAACCCGAATCTTTGACGGCAAGTGCCCCGACCGGTTTTTGCCGTCCGAGACCGGCGACGTAACGGCTTTGATTGACGAACACGATTTCAGCCGCACGATACCGGGCATGGATTATGAAACCCCCGACGTGGTGGTCCGCGACGTCGACGGTGTGACGATCGTGCGGATGCGGAACTCGAATCTCACCGGCATGATCGAGATCCAGCACATCACCGCCGAGGTGGACCAAATCTTGGCAGGCGGGTCCCGCAAACTGATTTTCGATTTCAAATACGTCCGGTTCGCCGGCAGCGCCGCGCTGGGCATGCTGATCGCGGTACAGAAAAAGATGGACGCGCTGGGCGGAAAGATGGTCCTGTCGCATTCGGAAAACATCGCCGAGTTACTGAAAGTCTCACGCACCGCGAACCTGTTTAGGCTAGCCGCCGACCCCAAGGCCGCTTTCAAAATGTTTTAGACAGACTGCGGCAACCGAATTTCTATAGCCGCCGCGCACCGACGATCCGTAGGATGAGCCCGAGTGCTTCCCCCGATCCAAAACCCGTTCGTCCAAACCTGGTTCGACTGGTATTGCCGGCACGCGTTGCGACGGCATTTTCATCGAATCCATCTGTACGGCGACGTCCCTTTTGCTCCGGACATTCCGAGCCTGTATCTGAGTAATCACAGCAGCTTCTGGGACCCGATCGCTTTGAACTTTCTGATTCATACGCATCGACGACAAAAAGCGTACTGCATGAGCGACATCGTGCAGGTCCGAAAGCACCCGTTTTTCCGCCGGGTCGGGGCGTTCTCCGTCGATCGAACGAGTCCGCGAGACGGCCTGCGTGCCGTCCGCTTCGCAGCCGAACGCCTGAACCGGTGCCCCTGTGCCGTTGTCATTTATCCCCAGGGTTCGACTAAACCGAATGACCAACGCCCGATCACGTTCGAACGCGGCATCGAACGCGTCATCACCGCCGCCCCGCGAGCGGCGGTGATTCTCGTCACAATCCGCTATGAATTTTGGCTCGACCAAAGACCCGAATTGCTAATCGACCTGACCGAAGCCAAAGACCGCACCGCACCCGCGATGGCCGCACAGATGACCGAACGCCTTGACACGCTCGCCACCGCCGGCCGTGCGTTCCGTCACGGCTCGAAGATCCTACTAAAGGGCCGCCGATCGATCGCCGGCGAGCAGTAACGAGAAAGGGTTCACCTGCGACCAGACGTTCTGCCACCTAATCAGCCGGCGTCGAAAGGGTTGATCAACGAAAGGCCTGAAATATGCTTGAAGTCGTCGCTATTTCGTGTCACCAAGGCTAGGTTTCGGACCAGTGCGGTGGCAGCAACGATTGCATCGCCGAGACTCATCTTTCGCTGCTGGCGTAATACCACGGCTCGTTCGATCACTGCCTCGTTCAAAGGCAGTTCTATCATGGAAGAAACGAGTTCGCGTAGTTGACTGCGGCGCTCGGTGGACAAGGCATTCCAGCCCGGGAATCCGAGCACTTCGATCCGCGATATAGTCGCAATGCAGGCGTCGGATCGCTCAACAAATCGCACACACAGCGTATCAGCCGGGTCGGTGGCGTAGATGAGGATATTACTATCACAAAGCACGGATCACTCGATCTCGGGAAGGGTGCGGTCCAGACGAATCTCTCGCTGCCACGAAGCCGGATTGGGAATGACGTCGTGCAACCCGCCCAGATTACGAAGTGCCGAGAGAGCGGCTTTGCGTTTGGCGAGTTTCTCAGCAGCAGCGGAAACATTCTGGGCCAGCGTGGCAGGTGCAGCCCTGAGCGTGGCAGTCACTTCGACCCTGCCATGCCGGAACTCCACCGGTACCGGAACACGCACCGTCCCGTCGGCATCAGCCTCCAAGATCAGGATAATGGTGTTCATGAAAGAAGCCTAACTGTCTGGACCACTCGGGTAAAGCAGTAAGACCTATCTAACAACCTGCAAAAAGTGCCACAAACGGCCCTGCCAGTCGTTGCTCTGCGGGATCTGCTTCTAGTTGTCCACGACTTTCGATCAAGACTGAGCCGTTTTCTGTGACTCAGTTGAAAGCCTTCAACGGCGTCGCACTGCACTCTCTAGAACGGCAGCGATTGATCCATCCAGTCGTCGCTCCGCAACACTTGCTTGCGGTTGAATCGAGCCAATCTTTCCGCGCGATTCTGGGCCATGCGGATGACGCGATCGGCGCCCAGGGTCCGCCAGAATTTTCGGGCGATGCTGGCGTGGCGCAGGAACAGTTCGTCGTCGGCGCTGGCGAACATCTGGGCGGAGCCGGGGTCGCCCTGGCGGGCGGCTCGGCCGTACAGCTGGCGGTCGACGCGATAGCTGGTGGCGGGCTCGGTGGCGACGACGTGAAGCCCGCCGAGCGCGGCGACGTCGCGGGACAGTTTGATGTCCGTCCCGCGGCCGGCCATGTTCGTGGCGACCGTGATGCGCCCCTTCTGCCCCGCCTCGGCGACGATGTTAGCCTCCTGGGCGGTCTGGGCGGCGTTCAGCACGCGGTGGGCGCGGTTGGCAGTCTGCAATCGCCGGCTGACTTCCTCGCTCGACGCCACGCTGCGGGTGCCGACCAGTACCGGCACGCCTTTGTCGTTCAACTCGCAGATCCGTTTGACGGCCGCGTCGTACTTCTCGCTCATGGTTTCGAACATCACCGTCGGCAGGTGCTTGCGGATGCACGGCTTGTTCGTGGGAATGCGGACAATGGGCCGCTGGTAGATCTGCCAGAGCTCGGGGGCCGCTTCCCAGGCGGTGCCGGTCATGCCGCCCATGATCGGGTACTGGCGGAAAAACCGCTGAAAGCTGAGCCGGGCGAGATTCTCCTTGTCGGCCGTCACCGGAACGTCTTCCTTGATCTCGATCGCCTGGTGGAGCCCGTGCCGCCAGGACCGGTCGGCCATCACGCGGCCGGTGAATTCATCAATGATCTGCACCGTGTCGTCCGGCGCGACCAGATACTGCTCGTCGCGGATGAAACAATGCCGGGCGGTCAATGCCTGAGTCACCAATTCTTCCCGCCGCCGCTGGCCTTTCCAGAATCCCGACGGGTTGGGGAGGTCTTCGAGCCGTTCCTGCCCGCGCTCGGTCAGGTCGACGCTGCGGACTTCCTGATCGACCGTGAAATCCCGGCCGAGAACGAGTTGCCGGGCGAGTTCATCGGCGTTGCGATACAACGCGGCGTTACCTTCCTCGTTCGGTGAATTGGAGATGATCAACGGCGTCACCGCTTCATCGACCAGCAAACTATCCGCTTCGTCCACTAACACCCGGAACAAGCCCGGCACCTGCAGCTGCTGGTGCCCGCGGTTGTCGGCCAGCAGCAACCGCCCCACACTGGTCTGCGTGCTGCTGCGAAGGTTCCCGAGCAGGATCTGGTCGCGCAGAAAGTCGGCGACCATTTCCTTGCTGGTGATGTAAACGACGTTTCGTCGGTAGTGGTCGACCCGCTCGCTGGGGGTCGATTCGTGCACGACGTGACCCACGCGGAGGCCGAGCATCTGGTAGACCGGGCCCATTTCCTCGGCATCGCGGGCGACCAGATAATCGTTGACCGTGATCACGTGCACGGGCCGGCCCGACCACGCCCACAGGCTGGCCGCGAGCGACGCGGTCAGCGTTTTGCCCTCACCGGTCGCCATTTCGGAGATGAACCCCTCGCACATCGCCAGCGCGCCGATCACCTGCACCGGGAACGGCCGAAGCCCGATCGCCCGGCGGGCGCCCTCGCGGATCAACGCCATCCCCATGTCCAGGTGTTCGTCATTGAGCTTGTTGACCCGGGCTAGGTCGCGGTGTTCTTTCACGGCCGCTTGAAAGAGCGTCGACCCGAGGTCTTTGACTTTCGGTTCGAGCAGCTCAATTCGCGCCGCCTGCGCCTGCAATCGAGACAGGATCGACCGGCGGTTTTTCACAAAACCGACGAAGCCGTTGACGGTCGCGTCGATGCCCTTCAGCTCCGGCGCTTTCACCCGCCGGGCATCGAAGATCGACCAGAGTTCGGAGTTCGCGAGGGTCATATGGGGGAAAGGATGAATGATGAACGAAGAGAAGAGACCGTCTCTCGTTTAACAGCTGCTCCAAAGGCGCAGCCGTTAAACGGGTAGGTTAACTTACCAGTCCGCGGCTTGTCTTCGTTCTGCATTCATCATTCATCGTTCATCATTTATTTCTACGTAAGTTTACTGTCATTCTCGTGCGACTGCAGCAACTGCCAGAGCCTTCTCGTCCAAGTGAAAATCAGCGGTTGTTTTTCGACGCGGAAGCGGACGTACGCGCGTTGCCCGGCGTAGAACCGGCCGTTGGGGTTGGCAACCTGCACGCGGACTTCGAACTGACGGGCCGCGGCGTGCTCGCCTTTGGGGTCGCTCGGGTCGGGGGCGATATCACCGCCGCCGGGCTGCATCAATGACGGGTGTGGTAAGGCGTTGTCGCCGGAGTTGACGAACAAGGTTGCCATCCCGGGGACCGGCTTAGGGTCTTTGAACGGGTCGAGCGCCCCGGCGAACAACACCTGAATGGGTCCCGTTTCGACCGGCTTTGCTTCCAGCAGATTCATGGCCTGCGCTTCGACGAGCTGGGCGTCGTCCTGGTCGAGCGTCGCCCGAACCAGCAAACTGTCGAGCGACGCCACGGTGCCGATCTCGGTTCCCCGCGGCAGAAACGCGCCGGCCATGTCGATCAGCTTCGGCGCGACCAGCGTGCCGTCGATCGGCGCGACGAGCGTCAACTCGGTCAGATGCCTTCGCGCGTCTTCAAGCTTCCTGTTGTTGGCGTTTATGGCCGAGATGATGATCTTTTTCTCGGTCTGATCGGTCGCGCTGGCCTGCCGAAGCTCGACATTCAGCCGGACGGCGTTCGCCTCGGCCTGGGCCAGCTCGGCGTTCAGTTTCAGGTCTTCGCAAACCAGAATCGTATCGCCCTTCTTCAAGACTTCGCCGTCGTGGGCGACGACCGATTTAACAAACCCGTTGGACTTGGTGTGGATCACTTCGCGCTGGTCGGCGGTCACGATGCCGGGGCCGTCGACGTAAACGTAAAACGGAATCAGCCCGACGCAGATAATTACGACGCACGCGACCGCCAGGCAGAACGTGGTCGCGCGGGCCCGTTTGCGGTGCAGTTCGGGCTCGAGCATCAGGTACTTCAGCAGCTTGCTGATCGGCACGATCGCCCAGGTGGCGACGCCGCCGATCGCCATCAGCGTGCCCAGGATCGGGATCTTGTACGCGACGACGAGGATGATTACGAACCCAACGAACATGCGGTAGATGCTGCTGGTGACGGCATAGGTCAACAGCCAGAACCGTTGCCCGAGCGGCGGGAGCGGCTGGGTCGCCTTGACGCCGAAGATGTGCCGTTTGATCAGGCCCATCGCGTAGTCGCTGCTCTTCTGGCGGAGATTCGGGATCTCCAGGAAGTCGGACAGGATGTAGTACCCGTCGTAACGCAGCAGCGGGTTGGCGTTGAAGATCAATGTCGACACGCTGGCGATCAGCATGGCGTTGTAGCAAAGCACCGCGGGCAGCCCGGACTTGTCGCCGAGGTTGGCCCAGACGATCGCCAGGATGGCGGCGACGAACAATTCAATGATCATGCCCGCGGCACCAACGAACATGCGGTGCCAGCGGTTGGGGAACGCCCACGCCGCCGACGCGTCGACGTACGGAGTCGGAATGAACACCAGGAACATGATCCCCAGTTCGTGGCATTCCCCGCCGAACCGTCGACACGAGAACGCGTGACCCAACTCGTGAATCAGCTTGATCAAAACGAACACTGCCCACAGCCAGAGCCAGTTCTTCGGATCGATCGCGTTGTTCGCGGCGGCTTTGAGTTCGGTCCAATGCGGGGAGATGGTGGCGATCCCGGCGATGATGACCGCGATCCAGATGATCATGCCGACGAAGCTGAGCATCGGCCGGACGACCGGCATCCACCGGACCAGGAACGCGTCCGGGTCCCACAGCGGGATGCGGGGGAACAGCACGTTCATCAGCCGGTTCTGCATCTTCCGCTTGTTCAGCTGCTTGTGCCGGCGGAGCAGAACCGTGGCGTCGGGCGTCACGTCGGCTTCGATCAGATTCGCGGCATACAAGTGCGACAGGATCTGAATGATTTCCGGCTGCGTCGGCGCGTCGTCGGCGAGCTGCCCGCCGCAGATGTCCCAGGCTTGTTCGACGGTTCGAGAACCATCAAGCAGACCGATGAACCGATAAGCCGCATCGGAGAGCCGGTGGAATTGGTTGCCCGCCGGGTCGCGGACGACGTACCAGCGTTCCCCGCGGTAGAACTGCCGGGAGATTTGGGCGCTAGATCGCAGTCGCGCCTTAAGGGTCGCGACGCGGTACCAGGACTCGCTGAAGGTAGGTCGGATTTGGATCATGGTGTTGGAAATGATGAACGATGAATGATGAATGCAGAACGAAGACGAAGAGTAAAAAGAACTGCCAACTACCGGTACAGCCAGCTCTTTATCCGTTCATCATTCCTCGTTCATCATTCATCCTTTGATTTTTTGCCTATAGCCACGTCTTCAACCGCACGAACTCGACCAGCCGATGCGTCCACGTCCATGCCCAGGTGCGCTGGTCGACGTTCACGCGGGCTTCGCCGGCCATGCCGGGACGCCAGCTGGGGTTGGTCTGGTCCAGCGTGGCGTAGACGGAGAAGACGTTGCTGCCTTCTTTCGGCTGGCCTAGGGGGACGATGCGGTCGACGGTGAACTTGTACTTCTCGCCCGGCTTGCTGGTCGTGGCGAGGTAACCGGTCTTGCCCTCGGCAATCTCCTGAATGTCTCTTTCGTTGACGTTCAGGTCGGCCCGCAGCTTGGAGATCTGGCCGAAGAGCATCTGCTCTTCGCCTTCTTTCACCGGCGTATCTTTTTTCTCGGTCAGGTCACCCTTGAGAATCTCGCCGTCGAACGGCGCAACGATGTTCGCCCGGGCGATCTGCAGTCCGTACAGCTTGGACCGCGCCTCTTCGGCGTGGAACTGGGCCATTTCGCTTTGGTAATCCGCGATCTTGGTGTTGTCGGCCGAGTAGGCCTGGGCTTTGAGGTAATGCGAATGCGCTTCGCTGTCGCTGTTGGCCTTCTGCACTTCCAGGTCGTCGGTCTTCATCTTGAACAGCACCTGACCTGCCTTGACCGGGATGCCGGGACGTACATCGATCTTTCGGCCCGGTTGGGACGGGTCGTCGACTTGCCCGAGCGAATCGATCTGCCCGTCGAACGGGGCGCACAGCGACCGCTTTTCGGTCGCGTCGAACGTCATCGGCGCGGTTACCGTGTAGGTGTGACGAAGGTCCATCCACGCGGGTAGGTGCAGGTAGACGGGAAGGTTGAAAAAGTTGGTGAGCACCATCAGCAGCAGGATCACGCCGGTGGTGATCAGCTTCGCGACCCAGTGCCGGGGCCCGAGCAGTTCTTCGAACATGTGCCGGGTGCTGAGGCCGGCTTTGGTGACCAGATAGCGGTCGTTCTCGAACCGGTCGAACAGCTGCGGCGCGAGCAGGTCGACCGAGATGGTCAGGCTTTCAACGATTTTCGGATCAATCTTGACGGTGGGCAGGAACTCGAGGGTGACGACGCCTTCGATTTCGGCCCGGCGGCGCAGCGGCAGCGACAGCACGATGTGCCCGCCCTGCCCGCGCGACAATGCCGACGCCTGACGGGTCACCGCGTCGTTTCCAACCGCCTGCCCGGTGGGATCGTACAGGACCAGTTCTTCCTGGTCGTAGCACTCTTCCATCGCCTTTTCGAGCTGGACGATCAGCTCCTGTTTCTTGTCGAATTCTTCGGTGTGACTGAGCGCCCGGACTCGGATGACCCGGCCCTTCAGCCAGCCGAGCGACACGCGGGTCGCGCCGGTCGCGTTGGCCAGTTCGTTGCACAGGTTCATGGCGGCGGAGACGAATCCTTCGGCGTCGGCGACCGACCGGGACAGCTGAAGCACCCGCTGATGGCTTTGCGCCATCGACTTATTGATCTCGGCGCCGCGGCGGAGGCCGACGACTTCGAAATAACCGGCGACGATTTGCATCGACAGCAACCGCTGGCGGGCGCGTTCCAAGTTTAAGCACCGGGTGATGACGGCTGCGACGGCGACGATGTCCTGGCCGTCTCGAAGCAATGTGATCAGGCAGTATTGCGGTTCGGCTTCGACGCCGGTCGCGCCACCGACTTCGAGTGCGCCGTCCTTGCCCTGCAGGATGCACGGCTTGACCAGCTCGCCGAACGCTTCCAGCGCGGCGGTGCGGGTTTGAGCGTCGCTTTCATCAGGACGAATGTGGGCGAGGTTCTTCAGCGACAGGTTCTGCCCGTCACGTTCGATCAGGAACCCGGCCGCTTCAGTGCCGGCGACGGTAATCGCCATCGTGCCGAGCAGGTCGTTGATGTAAGCCGGCAGGTCCGTACCGCCGTCGAGAAGACGCTGGACCAGCCGCGACCGTTCACCGGCGCGAACGCCCTGCTGTTTTTGGTCGCCTTCCTGGGAGCCCTGCGACGATGGTTCTACGATTCCTGAGGCCATAACTATTTTTCCCGTTCGGGTCGGGGCACAAATATACACCGGGTCGGCCCCGGGCCGGGCGGTCGCGATGATCGTCGAAACCGGCCTCCCGGAACTACCTCAATTTTACGGAGTCGTCACACTGGCGACGAGCTTCTCGGGCAGTCTCACTTGCAGGTGCAGCCCCGGGTGCCGGGCGTTGTCGGGGTTCGGCAATACCATCCGCACCAGCTGCGTGTCGCTGGCGGCGTCGACGTTCCCGAGCAGCGAGATCTTGGCCGGCTTCCAGTCGGTCTCGTCTTCGTACTTGGTGTCCAGCGTCTGGTCCACCTTCAGCTGCGACGATTGGTTGGTCGGCAGGTGCATTTCCACCCACAACGGGTCCCAGTGCCCGATCACGATCGCGCCGTCTTTGTTCTGCGGGTCGGCCATCTCACCCGGGTGCACATTCACCATTTCGATAACCCCGTCGAACGGGGCGATCCGGTGCATCTGCTCGATCTTGACCGCCTGTTTCTGGGCGTCGAAGCTCTTCTGCTGGTGCTCGAGCACCGCCAGCGCGATCTGCGCCACCGACAGGTTTACCGCGTTCTGAGCCTCTTCAACTTCAGACGGGCTCGCGACGTTTTCCTTCAACATCTTTTCTTTACGCTCGAGCTGCGTCCGCTTGAGCGCGCTATCGGCTTTGCTGTAGTCAATCTTGTCGCTGCTCTCGGCTTCGAGCTTCATCGACTGATACGCGAACTCGTCTTCCCGCGTATCCTGGCTGGCGAGGATCTGCCCTTTTTTGACAAAATCACCGTCTTTCACGGCGACGTCAACCACCAGCCCCGGGCCGGCGAACGACAGCTTGGACTCCTGCGACGGTTTGGTGATCGCCGAAACGGTGGTGGTCGTGACCGCCGCGCTGGGCTTGTCTTCACCCCGGGACAGGTGCGGGTTCGAGTAAACCAGACCGGCGGCCAGCGCCACCGCCGAGGCAAACGACAAACGCCGGCAGGTGAATTTAGGGGTTTTCGTCATGTGTGCTCTCATACTATAACAACAGTGGTTCAACATCCGCAGCAGAAACGGCCCGGGGTGCGACGCCGATAACCATCAACTAGACGGATTCCCTCCCCCGCCTGTTCGGCAAAGTTCAGGAACCGTACATTTTTAACGTCTTCCTGCAACCCTCGCGAGGGGTCGAAGAGAAATTTACTGCAATCCGAACCCGGCCTACCCGTACCCCAGTTTTTGCAGGTCCAGCTCGTTCATCCCGAAATGGTGACCGATCTCGTGCAGCACCGTCGTCCGCACCTGCGCTACCAACTCTGCTTCAGATCGGCAAACCTGTTCGATCGACTCCTGAAAGATCCAGATCACGTCCGGAAACGTGCCCGAGTCCCAGACGCTCCGCGACGTCCGCGGGCGGCCCTGATACAGCCCCAGCAGCAGCCCATTATCCTGCACCCGCGCTAACCGAATCTGATCGGCCGTCGGTCGGTCCGCGATTTCCACCCGCACTTCTTCCAGAAACCCGGCGAACGGCTCGGGCAACTCTTCCAAGGCCCGCTCGACCAGCACGCTGAAATCGGCTTTGCTCACGCGATATGGCATCTGTAAAATCCTTAAAGAGTATATCCACCGCTGTCGCCCGTGGTCGCGGGGATTGGTGGAAACCACCGCCAAGGGGTACAATCCCGTCTCTCAACTGTGCATTTTGCAGCTGTTTCTGTGGAAGGTTCACATGATTCGTCCGGCCACGCTATTGTCCGTTCTGCTTGCCGCCGCGTCGACCGCCCTGACCGGATGCGGGACGCCGAGCTTTTTGATCACCCCCGTTCAAGACGTTAACCGACTCGACGAAACCACCGTCGCCGAGGGCAAAGGCTGGTTTCAAGACAAAATCGCCATCGTCGAAGTCGAAGGCATGATCGCCAACGCCAAGGCCGGCGGGCTGGGCACGCTGCTCGGCAGCAGTGAAAACCCCGTCAGCCTTTTCGTCCAGGAATTGGACCGGGCCGAAAAAGACGACAGCGTGAAAGCCGTCGTGCTGCGGGTCAACTCGCCCGGCGGGACCGTGTCGGCCTCCGACTCGATGTACCAATTGCTCAAACGATTCAAAGCCCGGACCCACAAGCCGGTGGTCGCCTCGATCCAGGAACTCGGCGCCAGCGGCGCGTACTACGTCAGCTGCGGGGCCGACAAAATCGTCGCCCAGCCGACGAGCCTCGTCGGCAGCATCGGGGTGATTTTCGAGACCTTCAACCTGTCCGGCACCATGTCCAAGCTCGGCATCCAGCCCGGCAACTACAAATCAGCCGCCCACAAAGACATCGGTTCCCCCTTCCGCGACGCCGACCCGGAAGAAAAACGCATCATGCAAGGCCTCGTCGACGAGTATTACATCAAGTTTAAAGGCATCGTCAGTTCCAACCGCCCGTCGGTGAACCCGGCCGACAACACCGCCCAGTTCACCGAGACCACCGACGGCCGCGTCTTCAGCGGCGACCAAGCCCAAAAGCTCGGCCTCGTCGACCAGACCGGCCTGCTCGAAGACGCGATCCAACTCGCCCGCACCCTGGCAAAATCCCCCGACGCCAAGGTGGTCGAATACCGCCACCCCTACGCCGCCGGCGGGTCCATCTACGCCCTGAACTCTGCCCCCACCCCGCAAGCCGGCGTCCTGCACCTAGACCTTCCCGACGCAGCGACCATGCTCCCCTCGGGCTTCTATTATCTATGGGAACCGTGACGGCGAAGTCTTTTCACTAACAACTACCAACCCACAACTACCAACTTCCCCCGACATGATCCGAATCGCCTGCACCAACTGTAAGACCGTCCTGACCATCGACGACGCGTTCGCCGGCGGAGTCTGTCGCTGCCAGCACTGCGGCACCATCCAGACCGTGCCCGCACAGCCCCGTGAAGCGTCCACCTCACCCGTTGCCGGTCAGTCCATGGGTGGCAGTAAGCTTCTGTATCAAAACGACGCCCGCTCCGGCACCGGTTTGGACGAACTGGCCGGTGTCGTCGTCAGCAGCGGCCTCGCCTCCGGTCGCCTCACCCGAGGCCCCGCCCCTTCCGCCCGCCCGCACCAGAACCTGATGCCCCTGTTTATCGGCATCGGTGTCGTCATACTTATCCTTCTCAGTGTGATCGTCTACCTCGACCTGCGGACCACCACGCCCGCGGTCAATGCCAACACCGGCCCCGCCGTTTCAAATAACCAAACCAGCACCCCCACCGGAGCCCCGGCCACCCCCGTCAACGCGAACTTCTGCGGCACCAAAATCGAAGGCTCCACCGTCGTCTACCTTTTAGATTGCGGGGTCGCCACCCAGGAATTCCTCGGCGACCTCAAAGACGCCAGCCTCCGCTCGCTCGGAACACTCGGGTCGGAACACCGGTTCCAAATCCTCTTCTGGAGCAACGGGTCCGATTCCCCGGTCGGGTACCCCGAAAGCGTCACCACCTACGCCACCAAGGACAGCATCGAAGCCGCCCGCCACGCCATCGAGGACCAGCCCGCCTTCGGCCAAACCGACATCCGCCCCGCTCTCAAAGTCGCCCTGACGGAACACCCCGATGTAATCATCATCGCCACCGGCAAAGGCTGGGACCTAGACACCAACTGGGTCGCCGACGTCATGGCCGTCCGCGGCAGCAACCGCGTCCCCATCAACACCTTCAACCTCGGCACGTCCGACAGCGCCGCCCTGAAATCCCTCGCCACCAAAACCGGCGGCACCTACCGCGACCTCGCCAAATCCGACCTCCGCGGCGAATAATGCTTGTCCGACAACGCCTTACAGCCGAAACGCCCGGCCCGAGTTAAACTTGCCCCTTTCCACCAGCTTAACCATCTTGCCCGAAATCAAAAATCGGCGAGCGAATGTCGCAGATCGAACTAGGATCGAAACACAACTCATTTGCCGATAATCGTTTGCATTAACACTTCGCCGTAAAAGGCTTCGCGTTCGCACATGACCCGGTCCAGCGGGCTCTGCACTTTCAATTGTTAGTGTTTGAGTTGCCCCGCTTGCTCTAGTTGCCGGCTCACCACCATGTCATTCAAAAAGGCTTCCACGTCCGACGTCCCCAGCTCCGAGGGATGCACGCATTTCCCGTGCGTCCTCGCGCTAAACCGCAGGAACTGCTTGACCCAAAGTGAAGAGCACTCGATGGTCGATTCCGCCATGCCCCGCTGCTTCGCCACGACGCTGAGTTTTTCGAGCAATCGCATGGACCAAACAAATACCAAACTTTGCTGCAGTGCGTCAACAATATAATATTTCGTTAACAGGCGTCTCAGCGGAGGGCAATTTGGCATTTGCGGATGCGATGCTATGTTGCACCGCCGGTTAATTAATAGATAGTTATGTGGCGGAGCTCTCGCGCTGAAGCATGTCGATTCGCCTCGTCAACGATGTCGGCAAAGTCGACTGGTTCACCAGGACGTGATAAGGGGCAGGACGTGATAAGGGGACATCTCTCAATCATTTTGAGTGATGTCCCCTTATCCTCGTCCCCAATCATTTTGAGTGATGTCCCCTTATCCTCGTCCCAATCGAACGGGCTAAGGAATATTTAAAATCCCGCAGCCGTGTTAAATTGGCGAAAGGCCTTACAGGTGAATCCCGATGAACATCTGGAGTGGGCTTCCCCACTAAGCACGGGCGCTGCAGAGGGCTAATTCAGGCTTGCCTCGAACATCTCGGGGCTGACATAGCCTAACGAACTGTGCAGACGTCTGCGATTATAAAACACCTCGATGTACTCAAAGATCGACGCCCGGGCCTGGTCATGTGTGGCGAACTTCTGGTGATGCACCAACTCGGTCTTGAGCGTGGACCAGAAGCTTTCCATTACGGCGTTGTCCCAGCAGTCTCCCTTGCCGCTCATGCTCTGGTTCATTTCATGCGATTCCAGCAGCTGCTGGTAATTATCACTCGCGTATTGAACGCCGCGGTCGCTGTGGTGCAGCAGGCCTTTCTCGGGGCTTCTTCGCGCGATCGCCATCTGCAGCGCATCACTCACCAGATCGGTTTGCATGTGATCCGCCATCGACCAGCCGACGATCATCCGGCTGCACAAATCAATCACCCCCGCCAGGTACATCCATCCCTGGTCGGTCGGAATGTAAGTGATGTCCACCGCCCATTTCTGGTTCGGGAGTTCGGCGGCGAACTGCCGGTCCAGCACGTTGCCGGCCACCGGGTTGGGGTGGTCGCTGTCGGTGGTGGTCGGCACGAATTTTTTCTTTTGTTTCGCCCGGATTCCGGCCGCTTTCATCACTTTTGCCACCGTGTTTTCACACACGCTTTCGCCCCGGGCCACCAGGGCTTTATAGATCCGCGGGCTGCCGTAGACGCCGCGCCCTTCCACGGCGGCGGTTCTGACCTTGGCCGTCAGTTCCTCCCGGCGTTTGTACCGCTCGCTCGCAGGCCGGTTGATCCAGTCGTAGTAACCCGAGCGGCTGACATCCAGCACCTGGCACGAAACCTCAACCGGAAAGTCACGGAGGTGTTCTTCGATGAAGGCAAACTTCACAGCTGCTCCTTTGCGAAGAACTGAGCTGCTTTTTTTAAAATCTCGCGCTCCATCAAAAGCCGGGCGTTCTCCTTGCGCAGCCGCCGCAGCTCTGCCGCCATCGCTCCGTCGCCAGTCGGCGCCAAGCCGGCCTCGGCTCCAAACTTGCCGACCCACCCGCGGACACAATTGGGGTCCACTCCCAAACTTTTGGCCGCATCGACGACCGAATACCCTTGCTCATTCACCAGCTTCACCGCGGAGATCTTGAACTCCCGGGTGTACTTTCTTCGTGCCATGGACGCTCCTTTGGACAGATATTACTCTGCCCTCCGCAGCGCCCGCGCTTAGTGGGGAAGCCCACACCCTGACCGCCGAAGTGTAGCACAATCCAACCCCCGGCGGGAAAGATTAGCCGACACCCGCCGCCGCGGGCAATCGTCAACCGTTACCGTTGCCCCACTCGCCGCGCCGGCCTCCTAGTTTATAACTGCCGTCGCCCGATCGGCGAGGCGGCCCGTGGCCGCATGACCCACACCGGGCCACAGCAACCGCCGGTTACAACGTCATCGATCGCCTTCGCCGCACCCAGTCCTGGCCGACCCTCTGAACCCGCAGCCGAGCGATCATCCCGCAGCCGTCACAGGCGTCCGCCACTACTGGCGTCGTGCCGATCAGCATCAAACCCCGCACGCTTTTTTTTCGATAAGAAAGCCCAACGCCGACCGCCTCGGCGGTCACGCCGACGGCGACCGACCGGACCACATTCGAACTCCCGCACCCCTGGCCGCGCCGCAGGACCCGGATCGTCTGTTGCCATACCCCGCTACCCTCGGCGACAGTCGCAATGAATACCAACGACCCTCACTCAAAATGAAACAACTTCGACGACGCGCGACCGAAGAACGCACCGCCGGTCATTCCCGGCGACTCGACCAGACCCGGCCCAAGCAACCTTTCGGCCGTGCATATATTAGGTTCCTTAAACGCTCCTGAACCCCGCGATTGCTGCCCTCTCGCGACCGAAGGAGTCGCCGGCGAACACCCCAGGTGAAGACGCCATATGTTTGGATAACGCACGCTCTCTCGCACCCCAATACCCACGAATAGGTCAATTGCAGCCGACCTACCAACTCGCTAAGTTCCCGCAGCAAGGAACTGCTCACATGTGAACGCGAGTCATCGTCGCACTGTAGCGCCGGTATCGCGGGTCATTTTACCTTAACGTCCCAAGGAGGCTTGTGATGAAAGTACATCGAAAGCTCGTACCGTATTTATCCGTTCTCACTATGGCAACCGCTCTGGCCGGCCCCGCGGTCGCGGGCGTGCTTCCGTCCTCGGCGACTCCGCTGGGCTACTCGCTCAGCGCGCTGGCTCAAAGTACGGCCGTCTACAACACCGGCTTTTCGACCAACAATCCGTCGACACCGCCGCCGCCCAACATCCCCTTCAAAGTGCTGGTCACCAACTCGACGGTCGGGTTGAATACTTATCTTTATCTGCCCATCTTTTACGCCGACGATTCGGCACCGGCCGACCCCAACTTTCCTGCCAGCATCGCCAACCAAGCTGTGGATGCCGCTTACCTGGACAACTATGTCAGCACCGGTTTCAACGTGTCGGCATTCCTCGTGCAGGTCGACGGCCAGACGACCGTTCTTGACGACAGCTATATTGTAGGCGTCACCACGCCGACGTTGCTCGATGGTTCGCCGGGGGGGACGAACTATATTACGTCGGCCGCCGTCATCTCGCCGCTGGGTCTCGGCAATCACATCGTCGCCTTCGGCGGGGTCATCAACGGTAATAACGTCGTCTTCGGGTCGTCCAACGTTACCGTAGTCCCCGAACCCGCGACCGCCGGCGTGCTCGGCGCCGGAACCCTCCTTCTCGCGCGAAGACGCCGACGCTCGACCTAAAATAATCACGCCGCGTCGACGGACCCCGTCGACGCGGCGAACCTATTTTCCGACCCACGCCAGACGATTGCCCCGAACAGCTGGCCGCTCATCGAGAAGGCAAAAAGCGCAATCAGAAGAGAAGATCAAAGGGATCGGGAGATGCCTACGGTCTTGCCCGCATCCTGGCCCCCGACCCTTTTGAATTTTCCAGCAGGCGGTTTTCTACAGAGCCGGAATGACCCCTTTTCCTCTCCTCGACCCCTTAAATTTTCCGAACGCGGGAGAGTACGGTGAGCGTGGCCATGACGAGTCCGACGACGGCGGTGGTGGGTTCGGGGACTGACCTCGTAGTTGCGTCAATTGAGAGCATGAATCGACCGTCGGCGGGGTTGTTGAATGAGACGGGCAGCGTCCAACCGGGGTCGCCGGTGCCGCCGGATTCGTTAAAGGCCCAGATGACAAGAGAAGTTGAATTTCCGGGGCAGTCAAAGGGGGTCGGGAGTCTTTGGGGCAGTCAAAGGGGGTCGGGAGTCTTTGACGCTTGTCAGAATGTTTATCATAGACTCCCGACCCCATTGAATTTCCCATCGAATAGTCGGCTGAAGCGCACGGCTCTTTGCATCAGCAGCAGATTTGCTTCGCAACCGGGGCTCCGCCCCAGACCCCGCCTCGTAAACCTCTTCCGCCTGCGTGGGCCGAATGAGAAAATCGAGCGATCAGGCATTCCGCGCAAAAGATTGCGCTTGACGGCGAAAGGGATTCATAGTGGCTAGTTATGCCTCACTCCGCCTGCCGCCTTAGCCAGGCCTTGTCGTCGTCGGACAGCTTCGGCGTCGCCACGATTAGACCCTCGATTGCTTTCTTGATCTTGGCCGCATCGACTTCGGCGAACTTCGTGGCCCGCCACCGGCAGTTCTTGATCGTGCGATCAACGTACGACTGGGGCGGTTCCGCTTGGCCGCCGAGCATGTACCCGCGAACGATCAGGATCGGCACGTCATCGCGGAGCGTAATTGGTTCGAGCGGCCAGTCAGCATACGTGCCACTGCCGACGAACGACGCACCGCCGATCCAAGGGCGGCGGCCCATGGTGTCACCGTCAGTGTCGAACAGCATCCGGCAGAGCGGGTAAACGTCCGACCCATGCTCGGGATCGCTTGCCATCTCACGCAGCTTCGCCGCGCGGCGGTCCGGCAGGAGCGCTTGCAGGCTAACGGCACTCCGTAGGTATGCGGATGACCGAAACCCGTTGATGAACGCGAACGTGTCCGCCACGGCGGGGCGGGTCGCAGGCGCTGTGGTCGGACCGGGAGCCATGCACGCCAGGGCGGTGATGAACAGCAGGGTGAACGTGCCTGATCGCATGTGAGGCATAACGGACTGACGTTGAATGGCCGGCCCGGCGCCGACCACACTCACGAACAACGAGGACCGCTCCGCCGGGCCGGTCCATTCCAACGGCTGGTTATCCCACCCGGCCGTCCAGCCGTACCAGCAGGTCAGCGTCGTTCGGCAGAATCCGAGCGTGTCGTTCCATGGGCAGCAACCGCTCC
>CBDFHW010000010.1:0-8053 GCA_965247815.1 Tepidisphaeraceae bacterium
GGTCCGCTCGACTTCGAACGAGCTGGCCCGGAGCCGCTGCACGTCCTCTACGTAATAAACGCCTTGCGGCGTCACCGACATCTTCAGCCCGGCAGTCCAGTCCGGATCGCCGCTGCCCGCCTCGGTGCTGGCAAGATCCCAACGACGAACGCGACGGGCGTCGGCCGGCGCGGCTACAACGAATTCGCCGAACCATCTACGTTTGAACATGCCGCCGTCCCGCGGCGCCGGGCGCTGTTGAAGCTGACCGGCCGCGGCGTAACTCCCGAGTGCTGTTTCCAGCGTTCTGATTTCCGGCTCGCCCATTCTGGCGGGCCAAAGCAGTTCGCCTGACGTCTTTCGCGGATCTTTGGGAAAGGCAAACGGGTGGTCCGATTCGTACCGTGCCGGCAAACACAGGTGAGCCCAGCCGTCTCGCTTGCTCAGGATATGCCCTGACAGGTCGCGTTCGTGCACCCCGCTGCATGATGACGACGTAGGCCCCGGTTTTCGGGTCGTTGAGCCGGGTGGACATCGCCTCGTCCCACCAGGCGAGAGTCGAATTGCGTACGTTAGGACTATCCCCTTCACTGACGTTGTGGGGGTCGTCGACGACTACTACGTCGCCGCCTTCACCGGTAAGCGCCCCGTCCACCGAAGTCGCGAGCCGATATCCCTGCTTGTCGTTGTCGAACCGGATCTTGGTGTTCTGGTCCGACGTCAGGCAGACGCGATCGCCCCAATTGGACTGATACCAATGGCTTTCGATCAGCCGGCGGCATTTCACGCTGTCCCGGATCGACAGCGTTTGAGCGTAACTCGCGTAAAGCCAGCGGACGTGAGGGCCGGCAAGCTTGTAACCGCCGGGCTTCTGCAACCACGTCCAGGCCGGCCACGCCACAGACACGCCGATCGATTTCATGTGCCGCGGAGGCACGTTGATCAGCAGCCGGCGGATCTCGCCGCGGGTTACGGCTTCGAGGTGCTCGCAGATGGCATCGATGTGCCAGTTGGTCAGGAAGTCCGACGGATCGATGTACCGCCAACCGAGGCGGATGAAATCGGCAAGGGAACGCTCGGCAAGCTCGGCTCGGACCTGTTCAAGATTCGGAACTGAGTAAAGCTTCGAGGGCACGGAGTTTTTCGCTGCTGAAGCCTTTCAGCTCGGTGACCGACTCAGATTTGATGGGGTTGCCATCGACCCCCCCGATTTCGTGGTTCTGCTTGTTCTTCCACTTTTCGGCAGCGCGGTTCGTCAGCCAGAAAACTGCGGCTTTAACGTCAGCCGGAAAATGCTTGCGGGTCTTGCGGGTGGTCTCGCGGGTCAGCGAACCCTTGGTGTCGGTCGTCGCTTCGGTCTCGATAAATTCGTAACCGGTCGCCCGCTTGAACAGGCTGTCGACGACCTTGCCGTTGGCGTATTCACGGCCCTCTTTGAGAGATTCGGCGACCTCCGGGTACCGCTTGGCCCAGTTAAAAAGCAGCGAGCGGGAGACGCCGGCCTCCGCGGCGGTCTGCTCGACGGTCAGGCCCGCACGCGTCGCGTTGCGGATGATTACGGGGTGGCGGTTGAGATCGTAGAGCGGCGGCGGCCCGGGCTTTGTTTTCGATTTGAGCTTGGACATGAGTCACGCGGAGAGCATGAGTCGCAACGCGCGACGAACGGGAAAACTACCCCATCATTGCCCGACACGTCCGCCCGTCAGCCTGCAGACGTTCGATTAGTCGGGCTTGGTCGGCTTCGGTCGTGCAGGTCACGACGATCAGAAATTTAGCGTCCGCCCCGCCATCGCCTCCGGGGAGATCATCGCCGAGCAGCTTTTTCAGATCGCGGTCGGTGAACCCGAGTTCGGCGAGGTCGATCCCGTCTTCCTGCAGGCCGCCGAGCTCCGCCGCCAACACGTCGTCGTCCCACTCGGCCAACTCTGCGGTGCGGTTGTCGGCGATTGCGAAGGCCGTCATTTCCGGGCCGGAGAGCTCGGATCGCACGATCGCGATTTGCTTCCAGCCGAGCTGCAGGGCAGCGGCGAGCGTCCCATTGCCGGCGCGAACTACGTCCTGTCCGTCGACGATGATTGGCCGTTGCTGCCCGAACCGACGGAGCGACGATTTGATCGCGTCGACATTCCGTTGCGAGTGCCGCCGGGCGTTCGACGGATCGGGCGTCACGGTGTTGATCGCCGCGAGCTCGACCTCGAACACCTGTGGCGCGGTCGCAACGGGTTTGTTGGCGGGTCTGCTCATACCTGGACGCTGCCGGCCACGCGGACGACCGGGTTTCCGCTGACGCTCTGAAACTCGAAGCCGATTTCACTGCCGGCGAGTGGGTTAATATCTACGCAAAGAATCGAGCCCGCTTGGGGCTGGTTGACTGTGCCCGGGCCTGTTGTCGTCGCGAGTGGAACGTATTTGTTTGACTGAGTGAGGTCCGTCTGCAGCAGGCCGTGATTCTCATTGGCTTTGGCAGCCCGGGTCAGCCGGAAATTTGCAGTCCCACCAGTAACTGTTACGTCGGCACGTACCTCATCCTTGAAGCCGCTGACGCTTAGCGTGAGGACTCGAGTCCATCCGGCACCGGCCGCGATCGGATTACCGCCGTTGCTGTTGTTCGAATCAAAAGAACCGCCGGAAATTGTCTGCGTTACGGGGTTAGCCATTTTAGTTGCTCACGCGAGAACCTGCGGAATCTGTCAGAATTGAAACGGAACGCACCACGCGAGAACCCGCGGTGTCGCTGGCGACGCTCCCGCTTGCCGCCGCGGCGGTACCCGTCAGCGGGTTGTAGCCCAGCAGCGCGTTCTGCACCGGTGCCCACGTCGCGTACGCCTTGGCGCTCAGGTGGACGCCATCCGGGAGGTTCGAAGTATCGTTCGGGTCGAAGGCGTTATCCGTCGACCTGTAAGAAACGTTCGCGCCGGCCGCCCCTGCCGCTGTTGCGATCTTCGCGTTGTAATCGAGTCGCGTCTGACCCGATCCGTTCGTGAGTGTCCGCGGGAAGATGCCCCGGCAAATAATCTTGGCGCTCGGCAGAGCGGTGCGGACGTTCGACACCATCGTCGAATAATCATTGCCGAACGCCGTCAGGTTGTTCAGGCGCAATGTCATTGGTCCCGCCTTCGAGCGTTACCAGCACGGGAGGGTTCGGCGACAGCGCCGTGATGTTCGCGGTGTTGTCCCGAAGATAAGTGGAAATAGGTTGTCCGGGACTCCCCCACTGATACGGGAAAGCGCCGGCCGCCCGGCACAGCTGCCAGAAGTCGCCGATCCGAAAGTCCTGGTTGCCGATCGGGCCGGTCGACATTGCCGCAATGCTGTCGCCATACAGGCCCCAAATTGGCTTCGTCGTCAACGACGAGGCTTGGACACCGGTACCGCCGCCGAACATCAGGCCGTGAATGTAAGCAGCTTTGCCGATCCCGACCTGGACAAGTTCGTACGTGTGCGTGCCGGACAGATTCGCGCCGACATGTGCGAGGTTGTACCTGTCGATTCCGACGGGCGGGGTGTAAAGCCCAACTTCATTGCCGTCGGCAAGCAATACAAATTTTGCTTGCGCGGCGTCATTGCACCAGATCCACACGTCACCATGATTACCAACCCAGCGAACGGCGAGCTGCGTGCCCTGCAGGACGTTTGCGTAACCCTCATTCGAAGTCTTCGTGTAGACGCCGTCTGCGACCACGTTGGCGAGGATTGCCCCGTTCGAGACATTGAACAGCGGCAGATAGGACGTCCCGTATCCAGTCGGTTGAGCCAGCGCCGGGGCCGCACCGGTCACGGTGCAGAATTGAGATTCGTTTACGTACTGGCCTGTAAAGACAACCGTGTGTGTTGTGTCCGAAAGACCTGTGAAAATGACTGTGTTTTGCCACGTGTCGTTTGTTCCCGAGGGCACAATGGGGGTAGACGCACCGCCGTCGACAACAACAGAGTAAGTTTGTCCGACCAGCAATCGCATATTAAAAGCGGTGCCTGCTGGTAAAAGTTCAGTACGTGCATTTTGGCCAGACAGTGAGGCCATCTGTTCGCCACTGTAGTTCCCGATATGGACGAGGTTGCCAAAGAAGTAGACGTTGTTACTCGTCCAAGTGAAGGTTGCTGATGCCATGCGACGTGCTCGTTAGTTTCAACGGTCCAAGATGCTCGCCACTTACTTCCCCGCCGCCGCTAACTCGCCGTCCGCATACAACCGAGTCGCACCCGCCGGGGTCGTGGTCCCGTCCAATGTCTTCACGACCCACTTGTCAGCACCGAACAGGTACGCCAGATGCGAGTACCGCTCGGCGTCCATCCACGACAGACCGGCCTTGGATTGCTCCGCGTACCGGCGCGCGTAGGGCAAGGTCGCGTCCGAACAGAACTCGGCGACCAGGTCGAAGTCAGGCCCGACCACCGCGCGAATCTTCGAGGCGAGCACGGCCGCGGCGTAGTCACCACCAAACGAGTCGATGAACGCGCCACGGAAGCCGAGTGCTCTTAGATTCTTGAAGCGACTCAGGTACGCCGCGACCGATGCCGGGTCGTTGATGTCGACCAGATACCCCGACGCCGAGACGCCGGTTGAGATGCCGTAGCCGTTCAGGCCAGCAATCAGCGCCGAGATGTTCGAAGCGACCGCCGCCGGGAACTCGTCGAACCGCGGGGAGTAGACGCCGTCCTTCGCAAGTTGTGCCCCGCCCTGCGGTTGCCAGATCAGCACCGACTTACACCCGGCGGCTTTGGCGCGTGCGCCGAGCCAGGCAATCAGAGTCTGCACGCCTTCCGGTGTCGAGAGGTCGCGGGCGCTACCGAAACCGTAGAGGTTGCTGGCGTTGACCCAGCCGACATCGCCCGCGACGCACTGCACAACCGGCGCGGCGCCGACGTTGTAGGTCACGTTCGGGAGCGTCGCCTTGTACCCGCCAAGCAATCCAGCGGGCGACAGGTCCGTTGTCTGCCGGATGACGAGTGACACGTCACACGATTCGCCGGGTTGTAACACCCGCGTCGTGACGAAACCTACCGGCGTCGGGTTCGGCAGGACGTTGTCAGCCACGAACGCGGCATTGAACAGCGATTGCCGTCCGACTTCACTTGGCGAGTACATCGACACCCCGACGCGGTCGTCGTGTGCGGTGATGCAGCCAAGGGGGTTCGCGATGCTGGGGTAGAACTTCGCCAGGCCGGCACCCGCGACATCGCCGCGGGATTGGAGCGTGCCGGTCGGAACGCGATTGAACGTGAATGTGAGCCCCGAGAACCACAACGGACCGACAGGCTGCGCGGTGGTATTCGTGACGTGCGCGGTGATCGTCGTGTCGCTGCCGACGGTGGTCCGAGACGTGGTGATCGTCCCTGGCGTCATCAGCACCAGGTCGCCGGTCATGACGTTTACGGCGGCGGCTGCGACTGGCACCCGGTTGCGTCGTCGGCGAGCTTTGCAGGGTGTTCCCGCCAGCATCGTTCGCCGGGGTGCCGCCGTCGATGATCGGCGTGCCCTTCGGCCCGATCACTCGCACGTTGCGGATCTTGATGTCGCTGGGGCCGTAAACCTTGATCGCGTGCTTGCCAGCGCTGTGCAGCTCGATGCCGTCAATCACGTTGCCTGAACCAGGAGTGAGCGAAATCGATTCGCCCGTCGAGTTCGATATCTGCCCGCCGATAACTTGGTTGTTGAACGCGATTTCGTGCAGGGCGAGTTTGCTGTTTGTGATGGTGACGTTGCGGAAGACGCAGTTTTCAACTCGGTTGCCGATACCAGCGCCGGCCGAGTCGAAAGAGAACTCCCCGCCGATGACGGTGCAGTCGATGAACTGAACGCCACTCGCCGCGTGGATCGCAAAGCCGGCGATCGGGTTCGGCGAGCCGGTCTGGTCTACCGTCACCCCGCGAACGACGCCGCCTTCGTTCGTCCAGATGCTGTCGCCTTGAACGGATGAACTGTACCGAACTGGGGATTGCGTGCTTCCCGGCCCGAAGTGCCCGCCGGTCCAAGTCGTGTTCTTGCAGCCGAGAAAGTAATGACACCGACCCGGCACGACTCCGATCTGTCGGCCGTCGCGGATCGTCTGGTTGACCGTTCGTTCGTAATCGAAGCCCTCGCTGAGGTTGCGGAGGTCGACGTTGAGAATCGAGTTGTTGGTACCGGTGACGTTGCCAGCCTTCCCCTTGCCGTCGTCGGAATTGACGATCACGTCGGCGAGCGTGCAACCGCTGGCGTTCCCCCACGCGGTCGCGTTCCCACCTCCAGTCGCGACCAGCTCGGCCTTGTGCAATGCATCAACCGATCCGACGCGGGCACCAGTGTGCGTCTTGAAGCTGAGTGGGTCGGACAGTTTGAACACGCCGGTCAGCCCGACGTTGGCGTGATCGACGGCACGCGGCGTTTTCCAGGCGGTAGCCGGGGTCTTGCCCGCGTTCGCATCATTCCCGCTGACGGCATCGACGTAGTAATCGACAGCCGGCTGGGTCGTCGGCAGTTCGTTGACAGGCAGAACGACCAGGTCCGCTACATTGCCGAAGTTCTTCGGGCCCGCGGTCGACCCCGGCGTGACCGTGAAATCGTACCCGCCCGCGGTGGTGAGCTTCTTACCGGCAGGGACCGCCTCGCACACGCGGTATTTTCCCGGCGGGAGGACGAACGAGTACATGCCCGCGGGGCTGGTGACCGTAGACGGCTCGCCCGGGTCGAGCTTTCCGTTCTGGTTCGCGTCGACGAACACTGTGACGCTGCCGACGGCGCGCTCGTTAGACAGCCACTTGCCGTCAGCGTTGGCGTCTGTGAATACCGCGCCGAATACTGAACCGGTGACGGGCTTGGTGGTCTGCGCGGCGCAGAGCGAAGCGCAGAGCAGCGTGATGACGAGGGTCAAGGTTTTCATTTGGTTTGGTATCGACAAGGACAGCCGATGGCGGTTCACGACTTACTAATCCACTTTACAATCTCGAAAGCGAATGTGACGACCGGAAGGATAGCACCGCAGGCAAACCCCCAAGCCGCGGCAGTCACCTTAAGCCCATTGACGTCCGTCGAGATGGTCTTGAGTCGTTCCTCGATCGAATCGTTCTGTTGCTCCAGTGTCTTGAACTTGCTGAGAACCAGCAACCGGTATTCATTCCACGGAGCGATTTCGGGCGGCGTTTCATCGTCATTTCTTCGAACTGGCATCACAGCCCCCTGAATTCATTTCGAGGGTTAGCTTCTCCAGCGCCGCCAGAACGGAGGAATTTTGTTGCTGATTGCGGTGCGTGTGCTCGACGTCCGTGTTCGAGCCGATCCAACGTATCAGATTTCCGGCAGGGTCCCGGACCGGCGAAACTCGCGTGAGAAACCAGCGGAATATGCTGTTTTTACCGCGGAGTGGAAAAGTCGCTTCGAACGAGACGCCCTTGCTCAACGACTCCTGCCAGAGCTGCATAACCCGTGGGAGTTCTTTTGGATCATGAACGCTCTGCCAGCCCCACCCTTCCATCTCGGCGATAGTCTTACCGGTATATTGGTACCAACGGGCGTTGTACCAGTCTATGTAGCCGTCAGGACGGGCCGTCCAGATCATCACAGGTAAACCGTCGGCGATCGCTCTGAACTGCTCCGCGGCCAGCCGGTCATGCTCGGCCGTCGCGATCGCAGCGAACACGTTTCCCAAGCCGCCGCGGCAAATATAGCGAAGTGTCAAAATGATCAACCCGGCCAATGGCAAGATCTCTAGGCGATCGGCCGCCGGCCAGAATAATTTAAGTTGGGGCCAAGCATATCCGCATATGTCGCACACGAGGAAGATAAGAACCAAGTCGACCAGCGAGGATTTCTCCGGACTGGCAGAAAGTTTTTTTGCGGTAATTCTGAACTGCAGAGCGATAACTAAATAGCTGACGAAAAGCAGGCATCGTGCGCATGAAAGCGCAATAATTGTCGTCCAGTCAAATCCGAGGCTCTGCTGCATCGAGCAGTAGGAGTGGTCTCCGCCGTGACCCCAAACAATCAGCCGATGCAAGAATTCCATTACCGATTTTCTTCTCCGGATGCCCGGTTCACTATGGATTCGGTTTTTTCGCCGGCGATGCACGGCGCGTTATCACGTATTTCCCGGCTTCC
>CBDFHW010000011.1:0-4363 GCA_965247815.1 Tepidisphaeraceae bacterium
TCGAAGTCGGGACGGGGAACGCCGGTGCGATCGGGCTTTCGTATGCCGCGCAAAATCTGGCTTCGATTCAGCGCATTAAGGTCACGTCCCCCAGCCGCGTCGGCAAGTGGGGCATGGTCGACGGCATGATCCCGGGAAGCGCCACCGGTTCGACCGCGGGTGTCCACCTCGCGCGCAACATCGAGATCAACGGTTTCGACGAAGGGCTCGTCGTCAATGCCAACAGCCCCGGCATGTTGCCGGTCGATCATCTCAAAATCACTAATCAGAACTCGATCGGCATTCACCTGCTTCACGGTGCCACGTCCCTTACCTTACGGGATGTGCAATCAACGCAGTCCGGTGCGGTACCGGCTTTTCAATCCGATATTCCCGCGGGCAAACACAATGTGACGACGATCATCGACAGTTCATTCACCAACACCAGCGGCGGTGGATCGACATCGGCAGTCACCCTTAACTCTCCGGCCGCCTCCGCCTATTACGTCGACGGCCTGACTCAATCGGGTTATGCCAACATGCTTAAGTACAACGGCACGGTTCAGATCAGCGGCACGACTAGCGGTGAACGAATCCAAAGCCAGAACGCAACCAACAGCGGCATCGTTTCGGGGGGCTTGACCACTACTGCACCGAACAATGTGACGGCACTCAATCTTCCCGTCAGCGAAGCGCCGCTTTACGAAAATTCGACCAATAATGCCGACTATGCTGACGCCGGCTCCACAGAGGTGACCTGGCAAACCGCGATGAACAGCGGCAAGAAAATTATCTTCGAAACCGTTCAGATCGACATGCGGCATCAAGTGACCGTTCCGAGCAGTGTCGAGTGTCTCGATTTCTTCAATAAGAGCCCCAAACTCAACAATTGGGCAGACGGTGCTATTCCGATGATGAAAATCGCCGGCACGGCCGCTGACCCGCCTCTCGTTATCCGTCGCTTTGCAGCGATCGGCGATGCTTTCGCCAAGAAATTCTGGATATCCCATGAGAGCGGACGAAAAGTTGTTATTGAAGACATCCAGGGCGGCACTTACACGTCGGTCGCCAATGCCGGCGATGCCTACATTGGTAATTGCCTTTTCAGCAAAACGGTTTTCGGTGCGAATCAAAATGTCTGGATCCGTTATCTCGACCCCGAACAGGATCAAGGTGCCCCCTTCATTACCGTGGATGGTGCGAAGGTCTGGATCTTCGGACTCAAATCAGAAGCCAACGACTCGAGCGGGATCATGCGCGTTCAGAACGGCGGCCGGCTTGAGGTCTACGGACACGAACACGGAAGCGTGTCGTCGGCGACCGCTTTCTATCTCGACGTCGACGGCACGAGCGCCAACCCCAGCCGCGCGACCATCATGGGCTCGCTCGTCAGCGGTTATGGCGGCAACAATTACACCAACCGGATCAAGGACAAGCGTGACGCGACGACGTACACGCTGGTGATTCCTGACGACGGGGCGGTCGATCACGTGTACGGCATCGTCGCGGTGAACCCGACGGCCAGCGGGACGGTGCCCAATGCCCCGTCTTCCCCGTCGGCGACGGCGAACAGCAGCAGCCAGATTACGGTGGCTTGGACGGACAACAGCACCAATGAGACGGGCTTCGAAGTCGATTATTCGACCAGCAGCACGTTCGCCAGCGGCGTGACGACGCTGACGACGCTGTCGAATGCGACGAGTCTGGCCGTGACGGGCCTGTCGGCGTCGACGCAGTACTACTTCCGCATCCGTGCGACCAATGCGGTCGGCGACTCGGCGAATTCCGCCACCGTCAATGCCACCACGCAGGCGGCCAGCGGCAATCTGTTCTTCGACGACTTCTCCAGCGGCAATCTGAACAACTGGGGCACGACGGGGACGCCGTGGGCGTTCTCGGCGAGCTACTCGGGGCGGACGAACGTGATGTCCAAGTCGAGCACGGGCGACAACCAGAACACCGCCGGTCAGAGCACGTGGACGAACTACACGCTGAGCGCGTGGGTGAACCTGACGACGACGACGGGCGAGTCGTCGATCCTGGGCCGTTACGGCGACGCCAACAATTATTACGAGTTGGCGATCGGCGGCGGGACCAACAAGTGGACGCTGCGTAAGCGGATCGCGGGGATCAACACGACGATCGCCACCGGCTCGGTGACGTACACGGCCGGCACGTGGCTGACGCTGAAGCTGAGCATGAGCGGCAGCACGATCGTGGCGTCGAGTTCGACCGACGGGACGAACTTCACGACGCTGACGACCCAGACCGACACGGCCCGCACGGGCGGCAAAATCGCCGTCCGAAGCGGCAACTCGGCAGGAGCGTTCGACGACGTCAAAGTCGTGTGACAAAGGTGTCAGCGAGCAAGTTTTGACTGCTGCAGGTCGTCCGGCATTCCAATGCCGGACGACCTGATCTTTAGGAACCATATCCGTTCTCGCGGTTACTGGGCGATGTTTCAACCGCTTGAGTGTGCACCCCGCACGCCCCGGCATAGAGGAGTGATTTGATGAGCGTCCATTCTTTGTTTCGTCGTGTCGTTTCGTCCCGGCCAACTCGTCAAGCAGTGGCCAATCCGGTGATCCGTGGCGCTTGCGCCGAAATTCTAGAGAGTCGCCGGCTAATGGCGTTCGTCACACCTGCGGCGTTTGTTAACAATTTTCCGGCCAACTCCGGTGTCATCGACGTCACCCAGCACGGCGTAGTGGTGAACAGCGCGACGCCTCAAACCGCCGCGATCCAGGCTGTGTTTGACGCCTATAAACACTCCGTCGGCGATTACCTGATTTATTTCCCGGCAGGCACATACATTATCGACGATCAGATCAATGCAGACGGTGACTACATTGTTGGGCACAACACCGGCGACACCAAAATCAAGCTTAAAGATTCGGCAAGTGGTTACAACAATGCCGCATCGCCAAAGTTTGCATTCAAGATGGGCCACTTCGGCAATACGTCATATGGCAACGGTTTGAGCGATCTGACCATCGAAGTCGGCACCAACAACCCGGGCGCGATCGGCCTTGAATACGCGGCACACAATCTGGCCTCCATCCAACGCATCAAGATCACCTCCCCGAGCCGGGTTGGTAAGTACGGAATGCTCGACGCAATGCTGCCGGGCAGCACCGGTGTGAACGGCGCGACTGCGGGCGTTCATCTGGCGCGGAACATCGAGATCAATGGGTTCGATGAGGGTCTGGTAATCGCGGGCAATAGCCCGGGGATGCTACCGGTCGATCACCTTAAGATAACGAATCAGAACGTGTACGGCATCCACGTTGTCGACGGTTCCACATCTGTAACGCTGCGCGATGTGCAATCCACGCAATCGGGGGCGGTGTCGGCGTTCCGGTCCGACGCCGCGCAATACGCTCATGGCTGCTTCTCAATCATCGACAGCAGCTTCACGAATACTAGCGGGGGCACGGGAACATCGGCGATCGATATGAACGCGGTCACAAACGCTGCGTACTACGTCGATGGTTTGACGCAGTCAGGTTATGCCAACCTTCTCAAATACAATGGCACGGTGCAGGTCAGCGGTACGACCAGCGGCGAAAAAATTCAAAGTCAGGACGCAACGAACAGTGGCGTGGTGGCCGGTGGGCTGACCACCACGGCTCCAAACAACGTGACCGCGCTGAACCTGCCGGTGAGTGAGGCACCCCTTTATCAGGACTCAACGAATGCGGCGGATTACGCCGATGCCGGCACGACCGATGTGACCTGGCAAGCCGCGATGAACAGCGGTAAGAAAATCATTTACAACTCCGGTATCGTGAAGCAGCTTCACACGGTAACCATTCCGAGTTCGGTAGAATGCCTCGACTTTTACAACAAAGCCGTCAATGTGTTCGACTTCGCCGATACGGGCATGCCGAACATTCGGGTGTTGGGAACCGCAGCCGACCCACCTCTTGTCCTCCGTCGCTTCGCCGCGTTTCAAGGAAGCTACGGCAAACCGCTTTGGATCTCGCACGAGAGCGGTCGAAAAGTCATTATCGAAGACGTTCAAGGCGGGACCTACACTTCAGTAGCGAACGCGGGTGACGCTTACATCGCCAATTGTGAGTTCAGCAAAACGGTGTTCGGAGCAAACCAGAACGTCTGGATCCGGTATCTAGATCCCGAGCAGGACCAAAGCGGTCCCTTTATCACCGTCGACGGCGCGAAGGTCTGGATCTTCGGTTTGAAGACCGAAGCCAATGAGGCTAACGGCCTGATGCGAGTTCAGAACGGTGGCCAACTTGAGGTCTATGGGCACGAGCATGGAAGCAAAAACGCTGCAACTGGCTTTTATCTAGATGTGGAGGGTACGACGGCAAATCCTAGTCGTGCTGCCGTCATGGGTTCGCTCGTCAGCGGATACGCCGGG